>JAXLRS010000009.1:0-1649 GCA_046330995.1 Dermatophilaceae bacterium | reverse complement strand
GCCGAGTCTTCCACCAGTGGCCTCCGGGGCATGCCACGGTCTGGGAAACGTCAGGGACCGGGGATGCAGAAGTCGCAGTAGACGACTCCACCGCGGCGGCTCGCGGGGCACGATCGGGTGGACGTGCTGCACGAGTCGAAGAACCATCCGGCGTATGAGTCCCCTGGCGTGGTGGGAATCGGGTCCACCGTGAGGTGAGCCACCGGCGTGAAGCTCGATGTGTACGACCAAGTGCACACCGAAGGAGATCACGCCGATGGCTCTCGATGAGTCTGCCGTTTCCGCTCTGCTCGACGCGCTCCGCGTCGGGGAGGGCACCGACCTTGTCCGAGAGCTCGCCCAGTGGGCGTTGCAGCAGCTCATCGATGCGGAGGCCGCCGAGAAGATCGGCGCTGATCCGTGGGAGCGCACCGACACCCGGGTAACCTATCGGAACGGGACGCGGCCGAAGGTGCTGTCGACGAAGGCCGGGGACCTGGCGTTGGCGATCCCGAAGCTGCGCAAGGGGTCGTTCTTCCCGGAGCTGCTCGAGCCTCGCCGGCGCATCGACCAAGCCCTCTACGCGGTGGTGATGGAGGCGTACGTGAACGGCGTGTCGACCCGGTCGGTCGACGACCTGGTCGCCGCGATGGGAGTGGACACGGGGATCTCGAAGTCGGAGGTGTCTCGGATCTGCGCCCGGCTCGACGAACGCGTCGAAGCGTTCCGCCACCGGACCCTCGGCCACATCGCGTTCCCGTACGTGTACTTGGACGCGACGTACGTCAACGTCCGCGACGACGCCCTCGGCCAGGTCGTCTCGCGTGCCGTTGTGATCGCCACGGGCATCACCGCCAACGGTGACCGGGAGGTGCTGGGCGTCGATATCGGCGACTCGGAGGACGAGACGTTCTGGACCCGGTTCCTGCGCTCGCTGCGCGACCGGGGCCTCGGCGGGGTGCGGCTGGTGATCTCCGACGCTCACGCCGGGTTGAAGGCGTCGATCCGCAAGTGCTTCGCCGGGTCGTCGTGGCAGCGCTGCCGGGTGCACTTCGCCCGCAACCTCCTCGCCACCGTGCCTCGAGCCCACGCCGAGTTCGTGGCTGCCGCGTTCCGGTCGATCTTCGCCCTCGGCACCGCCGCCGAGGTCTCGGCCCGTTGGGACGAGGTCGAGACCACCCTCGCCGAGCGGTTCCCCAAGGCCGCCCACCTGATGCGCGACGCGAAGACCGACGTGCTCGCGTTCGCCGTCTTCCCCCGGGCGCACTGGCGCAAGGTCTGGTCGAACAACCCGCTCGAACGGTTGAACAAGGAGGTGAAGCGCCGCTCGAACGTCGTGGGGATCTTTCCCAACGACGCCGCCGCGATCCGCCTCATCGGCGCCGTGCTCGCCGACCAGCACGACGAGTGGGCCACAGCCCGCCGCTACCTCTCCGACACCTCGATGGCCGAGCTCACCGAGCCGCGCGACACTCCCTCAGATCAGCCCGCCATCGAGGGCTGAACACATCGAGGACCACGTTCTCGATTCCCACCACCCTGCGGGCCTCGGTCTCGGTGGCGGCGGCCTTCGCCGCGGCGGCCTTCTCCTTCAACCGCGCCGTGGTGTCGTTCTCCGCCGAGTCCAAGAGTTCGTCTTCGGCCGAAGGATCCGCCTCGGCGGCGTCGGT
>JAXLRS010000008.1:0-2567 GCA_046330995.1 Dermatophilaceae bacterium | reverse complement strand
AATGGACCCACGACGACGGGGGCAGAGGCGGCTTGCTCGCCGTCAGCGCCGGCCTGGCGTTCCTCGCGAGCGTCACCTGGCTGGCCTGGGTGCTGCGGACGGGCGGCGAGCTCGCCGCGGCCTTCACCCCCGCCGGGCTGGAGGTCCGCGACGTCGGACCCGAACCGATCCCGTGGGACAAGGTCGACTACGCGCGGCACCGCGTGCGCGGCCACGGACGCTCTCGCCGCTACGACGTACGGCTGCACCTCGTCGACGGGACGGTCCACGAGATCCGCCGGCTCGGCGGCACCGACGGCCGGTCGGCACGCGAGTTCGGCGTGCTCGTCGGCCGCTGGCGCGACCGGTACGCGCCGCTCCGGCCCGACTCCTGACCCGTTGATAGCCCTAGGTCGAGAACGCCTGCCGACGCCGCAGCGCCGCCCCTGGCAACGGGGGGCGGCGCTGCGCTCGCTCGGCGCGCGTCGACGCGGCTACTGCGGGAGCCGGAGCGAGGCGAGGAAGTCCTGGATGCCGGCGTCGATCTCCTGCCCGCCGATGATGCCGTCGCCGCCCGCCTTCACCGTGTGGCGCAGCAGGCGGTACCCGCCGGCCCACGGGTCGCCGCTCGTGCCGTGCCGCACCGGGATCGCGACGTCGATGACCGTCCTGCCGGGTGTCATGCCGTGGAAGTCGGGCACGTCGCTCACGAGGTCGATGAGGCCCGTCGACGCGGGGTCGAGCGTCGGGTCGAGGGTGTAGGTCGTGACGTAGGTCGGGACGCCGTCCACGCGCACCTGCTCGTCGCTGACCACGGTGACCCAGGGGTGCTGGAGGAGCCAGGCGTGGTAGTCCTTCGGCGCCGCGATCACCTTGTGCTTCACGGGATCGAGCGCGGCCGTGATGGGCTTGCTCACCTCGATGGACATGCCCTTCGGGCCCGACAGCCACAGCGAGTCGGTGTCGTTGTCGACCGACCACTGGGCCGGTACCCGCGCGGACACGGGCGGCACGAGGAGGGAGCCGACCGTCTGGCGCTGGTCGAGGCTCGGCGCAGGGCTGCCGGACGCGGCTGGGGTCGGGGGTGGCGTCGTGAGGGTCCGGGCTCCGGCGGCGTACCAGGCGCCCCCGGCCACCACGAGGAGGAGGACCACGACGGCGGCGGCGGTGCCGGCGCGGCGGCGGGTCTGGTCGGTCTGCTTGAGGTCGTCGAGCATGGTCATGGGGTTCACTCCGGTGACCGAGGCGTGCACTCCGTCCGCAGCACGCCGAGCGCGGGTGTCGAGACTCATGCCGGGGCACCTCCCATCCCGTCCGCCCGCCGCAGCTCCGCTTCCGGACCCACCAGGTCGCCGAGCATCTCGGCGAGCCGAGAGCGTCCGCGATGGAGGTGGGCCTTGACCGTCCCCTCCGCGCAGCCGAGCACGGCTGCGGCCTCCGCGACGCTGGCGCCGTAGACGTAGGACAGCGCGATGCACTGCGCCTGACGTCGGGGCAGCCGGCGTACTGCGGCCCAGAACTCGCCGTCGTCGACGTCGAGCTCGGCGACCACGACCGGGCGAGAACCCAGGCGCAGCACGGCACGAGCCTCGACGATCCGACGACGGACGTGCGAGGTGGCGAGGTTCGAGCACACGCGTCGAACCCACGCCGCGGGGAGGTCGAGCTGGCGGACCTCGTCCCAGCGGCGGTAGCAGGCGAGCATCGACTCCTGGGCGATGTCCTCGGCGTGCGTGCGCGACCCGGTCAGAGCATGGGCGAGCGCCACCAGGCGCGGGAACTCGCGGAGGTAGAACCCGTCGAAGCTCTCCACGGTCGGGAGATCGATGGTGGGCACCGGGTCGTCGCGGCGCACGGTCGTCAGGACCGCGTCGTCGGGCTTCCTCGGTGAGCTCGTCACGCCCCCTACTCGATCCGGGCGCCGATCCGGTTTACCCGGTACGCCGACGAGCGTAGGGATGCGGGGCCGTCCAGACCAGGTGTCGCCCGGCGCGACGCCCCATCGCTGTGGAGGTCTCAGCGGTAGCGATAGGTACCGCTCAGACCTCCAAGGCGGGTGGAGGCGCTGTGCGGGTTGACAGATGTCAAGAATCTTTGACATGGTTCCTGTGTCAAAGATTCTTGACATCGTCTCCCGGTCGACGGGGGCGGTGGTCCAGGGATCGGTTCAGCACCAACGGATCGGGAGGACGCCATGACGTTGCAGGAGCGGCGCTCGTGGACCTACATCGTCACCTCGGTCCTGGCGTACGCCGGCTACCTGTGGTGGATCCTCGCCCACGCGGCCGACCCGATCACGGCCACGGCGTACCAGAAGCCGCTGCTCGTCTCGATCGGCGCGGCGATCGTCGTGAACATCGTCGTCGAGATCGTGCTCTCGACCGCGCGGCCGGTCGAGCGCAAGTTCGACGTGCGCGACAAGGAGATCGCGCAGATCGGCGACTTCACCGGGTCGTCGCTCGTGGTCATCGGAGCGATCGGCGGGCTGCTGCTCGCACTCACCGAGAAGGACTACTTCTGGATCTCCAACGCGATCTACCTCGGCTTCGTGCTCTCCGCGGTCATCGGCTCGATGACCAAGATCGGGC
>JAXLRS010000007.1:0-188312 GCA_046330995.1 Dermatophilaceae bacterium | reverse complement strand
TTTCGCTCCACCATCCGCCATGGCCTCGGGCATCCATGCGAGGTTATCCACAGGCGACCGGGCGTCGGGTGGCCACGTGAGGTCGCCGGGCCGAGGATCGATACATGGTCGGTATGCCGCGCGCCCCGCGATGGACGCAGTTTCCGCTTCTGCACGAGCTTCCCCTCATGACATCCGCGGAGGCGGCCCGGGTGCTCGGTCCGCGCGCGGCGGAGTGGAGGGTTGCGACTGGTGCGTGGCGGCGGCTCCATCCGGGCGTCTATCTCACCCACTCCGGCGCCGCGGACTGGAACACCCGGGCCGTCGCAGCCCTCTTGGCAGCCACCCGTCCGTCTTCGCTGGCCCGCGAGGATTCTGTCGCGAGGGTGATCGAGCCCAACACCGGGGTCGGCAGCGGGGTCGGCACCAGGTCGCCGGAGGCACGTGGTCGCCGAGCGCACCCACGCCGCGCCGACCCGCCGAGGCGATGGACGCCCGACTTCGAGGTGCCGGTCGGTGGTTGGCTCTCTGGGGACGAGCCCGTGGTGGGCCTGGGCGGGTGGACCGCGGCCTACGTTGACGGGCTCATCGAGATCGCCCCCTCGACGATCACGCTGGTCGTTCCCCGGAGGCGACGCATTCACACGCCCCGCGGGTGCGTCGTGCTCCGATCGGACACGATGGCGATTCGCTCGGGTGCCTGGCCTCCGCGGACGACGATCGAGTCGACGCTGATGTGGCTGTTCGGCGAGGGACCCCTGGACGAGGGGTTGGCGCTGATCGGGCGCGGCCTGCAGAGCGGTGGGACCTCGATGGCGGCCCTGGCCGGTGAACTGGCGCGGTGGGGGCGACACCCGCGCCGCGCCGAGCTTCGCGACCTGCTCACTAGTGACGTCGACGGCGCGGAGAGCGCCCTCGAACTGCGCTGGGTCAAAGATGTTGAGCGGCCGCACCACCTGCCGCCGCCCACCCGTCAGTCACGCCGGGTCATCGCCGGCGTGGGCCGACGTTATGACCTCGACTACGCCGAGGCCCGGCTGCGCATCGAGTTGGACGGGTACCTGTTCCACTCCCGCGGGCAGGCACGGCTGGATCGCGCGAAGTCGAACGCCAGCGCGGTGGATCGGCGCGCGCAGCTGAGGTACGGCTGGTCGGAGGTCGTGACCGATCCGTGCGCGATCGCGGTCGAGGTCGCCGAGGTCGCCAGGTCTCAGGGTTGCCGGTGGCCCGTCAGGCGGTGTCGCCGGCCCGGCTGCGGGGTCCGCACGTCCGCGTGATCGCGGATCGTGGAGCGAAACCACGGTGATAGCGGTGGTTTCGCTCCACGATCACGCGGGTCGACCGAGAGCCGTCAGGCGAGGCCGGCCTGGGTGAGGAACTCCTTGGCGACGGTGGCCGGGTCGGCCTTGTCGACGTCGACCTTCTTGAGCAGGTCGGAGAGGGTGGCGGTGGTCAGCACCTTGGAGACGCCATCGAGGGCCGCCGTGACCTCAGGGGTGTCCTTGACCTTGACGATCAGCGGGACGACATTCTGGGAGCCGAACAACCGCTTGTCGTCGGTGAGGGTGACGAACCCGTTCTCGGCGATCGCTGGGTCGGTGCTGAAGATATTGGCCGCGTCGACCTGGCCGTTCTTCAAGGCCTGGACCAGTTGCTGGCCCTTGAGGGGACGGAAGCTCTTGAATGTCACGCCGTAGTCCTTGGCCAGACCGGGGATCCCCTGCGGCCGGGTCTGGAACTCGGGCGGGGCGCCGAGAGTGAGGTCGCCGGCGACCGAGGCCAGGTCGGCGATGCTGCTGAGCTTGTATTTGTCCGCCGTCTCCTTGGTGACATTGATCGAGTCGTTGTCCTCGGCGGCGGACTTGGCGAGCAGCTGGAACTGCGCCGGGATCAGCCCCTCGAGCGCTGAGTAGACCTTGTCGGGGTCGGTCTCGCTGAAGCTGTTGTCATAGAAGTAGGCGAGCGCACCGGTGTATTCGGGGACGACATCGATGGAGCCATCCTGCAGGGCCTTGAGATAGATCTCACGGGCTCCGATGTTGAGCTTCGTCGTGGCGTTGACGCCCTTGGCGGTCAGGGCACCGGCATAGATCTCCGCGAGCAACTGGCTCTCGGAGAAGTCGGCAGAGCCGACGACGATCGACCCACCACCGGCGCTCGCGCTGCCCGTGGAGCCGGAAGAGGATGTGGACCCGCTTCCGAGCGGGTCGCTGCCACTCGAGCCACAGGCCGCGAGAAGGCCGAGGGTCGCGACGGCAACGGCGACGCGGGTAAAGCGATGAGGCATGAGAACTCCTTGGTCGGGACCGCTCAGCGGTCGACTGATGCAGTCGGTCGAGGAACGTCGGGCGGCGTTCCGTCGAGCATGGTTCGGTCAAGCCTGTGTGGTTCAAGCCCGCTGCGGTCAACGCGACGAGAGCGCCGTTGCTTCCCGCCGCGCGCGGTTGCGCGTAGTCCCGGGCTGACGACGACCCGCTGGATGCCCGCCATGACGAGGTCGGCGGCGAGGGCGAGCGCGGCGACCAGGATCGCCCCGCCGGCCATGACGTCATAGCGCGCGGACGCGAGGCCGTCGATGAGGAAACGACCGAGTCCACCCAACCCGACGTAGGCCGCCACGGTCGCCGTCGCGACCACCTGGAGGACGGCGGATCGCACGCCGGAGAGCATCAGGGGAAGCGCGATGGGAACCTCGACCCGGCGCAGCACCTCGGGCCCGGTCAGGCCCATGCCCCGGGCCGCGTCACGGACGGCGGGATCGACCGCCTCGACGCCGGCATAGGCACCGGCGAGAATCGGCGGAATCGCGAGGAGGACGAGGACGAGCACGCTTGGGATCGTGAAGGCGAGATCACCGTGGATGTGCGGCCCGAGCCACAACGACACCGCGAAGAGAAGACCGATCGTCGGCACGGCGCGGGCGGCGTTGGCCGAGGTGATGAGCCACCGCCCGCGGCCCGAGTGTCCAGCCCACAGACCGAGCGGGATGGCGATCCCCGCCGCGATGACGAGGACCACGGCGCTGTAGCGCAGGTGCTCGATGAGGCGTATGCCGATCCCCCCGGCACCGCTCCAATTGGCCGGCTCGGTGAGCCACGTCCACACCGAGGCGATCATGGAGACCGCCAAGGGGTGAGCAGGCGGGCGACACCGACGACGACCAGATCGAAGAGCAGCGCGAGCAGCAGGGCGGCGATTATGCCGGTGAGCAGTTCACCGAGGATGTCGCGGTTGTAGCCGTCGGTCAGCAGGTTGCCCAACTGAGCCACGCCGATGAGCGAGGCGATGCTGACGATGCTGACATTGCTCACCGCGGCCACCCGCAGGCCGGCCGCGATCACCGGCACCGCGAGCGGCAGTTGGACCTGCCAGAGTCGCCGCAGGCCGCCGAAGCCCATCGCCGTCGCCGCGGCGTCGACGTCGGGCGGCACCGACCGCAGCCCGTCGACGACCGTGCGCACGAGCAGCGCCACCGTATAGACGGTCATCGCGACGATGACGTTGACGGGATCGAGGATGCGCGTCCGGAGGATCAGCGGCATGAGGATGAACAGGGCGAGCGAGGGGATGGTGTAGAGCAGGCCCGTACCGACGATCGTCACCGTCGCGAGCCCGGGCACCCGGTGCGCGATCCAGCCCAGGGGAATCGCGACGAGCAGCCCGAGGATCAGCGGGATTCCGGCCAGGAGCGTATGCCGCCAGGTCAGGTCGGCGATGACGCCCAGGTGATCGAGGGCCCAGGTCACGGCCCGCCCCGATCCGCGTCACGAACGATCCCGCCCGCCGTGGGAGCCGCCACGCCCGCGTCACCGACGATCCCGCCCGCCGTGGGAGCCGCCACGCCCGCGTCACCGACGATCCCGCCCGCCGCCCGAGCCGCCACGCCCGCGTCGACGTCGCCGCGGCTCGCCTCGATGGCCGCGAGCACCCCGCCCGCCGTCACCGTCCCCATCACACGACCGTCCTCGTCGATGACGACGCCCCGGCCGCTCGGGCTCGAGAGCGCGGCGTCGAGCGCGGCGCGCAGCGTCCCCCCGGACGGTGCCAGTGTCCCGCCGAGGGCGAGCGCCGACGCCGCGACCGGTCCGGCATGCACCGACCCGTCGACCCAGCCGAGTGGGCGGCCGTCCTCGACCGCGAGCACCCACCCGTCGGAGCCACCGATCTCCTCGCCCACGGACACCGTCCGCTCCGGTCGCACCCGAAGCTGCGCGGACACGAATCCGAGCGCGCGGTATCCGCGGTCCCGTCCGACGAACCCTGCGACGAAGTCATCCGCCGGATGGGCCAGCAAGTCGGCCGGGGCCGCCACCTGCGCGAGCACCCCGCCCACGCGCAGCACCGCGACCTGGTCGCCGAGCTTGATCGCCTCGTCGATGTCGTGGGTGACGAAGAGAATGGTCTTGCCGAGGTGCTCCTGCAGTCGCCGGAACTCCTCCTGCAGTTGATCGCGAACGACCGGGTCGACTGCCGAGAACGGCTCGTCCATCAACATGACCGGCGGGTCGGCCGCGAGCGCCCGCGCCACCCCGACCCGTTGCTGTTGTCCCCCACTCAACGCTGCGGGATAGCGAGCGCCCAACGCCGCGTCGAGGCCCACCGTCTCGAGGAGTTCGCGGGCCCGCGCATACGCCAGCTTCCGATCCCACCCCAGCAGCAGCGGCACGGTCGCGATATTGCGCTCGACCGTCTGATGGGGAAACAACCCACCATGCTGGATGACGTAGCCGATGCCGCGTCTCAGCTCGGCCGGGTTCATCGACGCCGTGTCGACCCCGTCGATGAGGATCCGTCCGGAGGTCGGCTCGATCATCCGGTTGACCATCCGCAACGTCGTCGTCTTGCCGCAGCCGGATGGACCGACCAGGACCGTTATCGCCCCGGTGGGCGCCTCGAGAGTGAGGTCGTCGACGGCGGGCGGGCCGTCGGCATACGCCTTGGTGATTCGTTCGAAACGGATCATGGCTGCCTCTCTCCGGGTGCGACCACCGTAACCGAGCCCACCGACAACCCGCCTGAGCTGCGAGAACGCGATCAGGCGCCGGCGACCTCGATGACGAAGCGGACGACGCGGCGATACCAGTGGCCGGCCCGGGGCGCCATCACATGCAGTGACCATCTGACGAGGTCGAGCGTGACGTCGACTCCGCGATTCCGGAGAAGCACGGCATACGCCGCGGTGGCGTCGGGCGAGGTGATGACGTCCGCGGTCCCGTGCATGAGCAGCACGGACCTGCCGGAACCGCCTCGGGGCTCGTCACTCCGATCGATCCAGGGGGCGAGGGCGACGGCCGCCGTGATCCCGGGCGCGTCGGCGAGGCGCAGCGCGATACGACCGCCCATCGAGTGGCCGACGAGGATGATCGGTATGCCGTGCCACCGCCCCCGGATCTCCTCCAGCGCGCGGCGGGCGTCGACGAGGGGGTCCGCGTCGTCCCCGTTCCATCCTCGGACGCGATAGCGGAGCCGGGCGACGGCGAGGCGGCCGCGGCCGGCGCGGGCGATGCGCCAGGCGAACGGGATCATCCGGGCGGCGGCGAGATTGAACCGACCCATGGGCGCTGTGCTTGCCACCATGCCCCCGGGAAGGAGCAGGACTACGGCGGCGGGTGCCTCGGGTGCCGCATCCCAGGTCAGGTGGGGAGCGGCGCGCGGGGCAAGGCACGGCATACGGCTCAGAGGGGCGTTCGATGGAAGTTCTGGAATGACCGGCTGGCGGTGGGGCCGCGCTGACCCTGGTAGTGCGAGCCATAGGTCTGCGAGCCATAGGGGTTCTCGGCGGCGCTGGAGAGGCGGAAGAAGGCGAGTTGACCGATCTTCATGCCCGGCCAGAGCATGATCGGCAGGGTCGCGACATTGGAGAACTCGAGAGTGACGTGTCCGGAGAAACCGGGGTCGACGAAGCCGGCCGTCGCGTGCGTGAGCAGGCCGAGGCGCCCGAGGCTCGACTTGCCCTCCACGCGCGCGGCGAGATCGTCGGGGAGAGTGACCGTCTCGAGGGTGCTGCCGAGAACGAACTCGCCGGGGTGGAGAACGAAGCCCTCCTCGGGTTCGACCTCGACGAGTCGGGTGAGGTCGGGTTGGTCGGCGGAGGGGTCGATGACGGGGTACTTGTGGTTGTCGAAGAGCCGGAAGTACTTGTCCAGGCGCACATCGACACTGCTCGGCTGGACCATGGCCGGGTTCCAGGGATCGAGGGCGACCCGGCCGCGGTCGATCTCGGCGCGGATGTCGCGGTCGGAGAGCAGCACGGGGCCAACCTAGCGCGGGGTTCGGTGCGTTCGCGGTGACGGTTCAGGACGCGTCTGCGTCCGGCGTCTCATCGTGGCGCCAGGTCGGTGCTCGACCAGCGCGACCCGCAGGCCAGCGCCGTCGGCCGCCTTGACGGGCATCGCGGGGGTCAGTCGGTCGCCGTCGACGTGGGCGCGCCGTACACCAGCGGGATGTAGTCGCGATGCCGCCCGATCCAGGCCTTGATGAACGGGCAGAGCGGCAACACCTTGCGGGTGCCCTGGGCCTGGACGTCGTCGAGGGCGAATCGGGCGATCGCGCTGCCGACCCCTGGCCCTCGAAGGCGGGCTCCACCTCGGTGTGGGTGGAGACGATGAGCTGGTCGGTGAGCTGGCATTCGGCGCACCCCGCGAGTCCGCCGTCGATGCGCGCCTCGTAACGGTGCTCGGACGCGTGGTCACTGACCTTGACGTCGGACATGTCGTTCCCTTCGCGTGGTGGGTCGGCGGCCTCCGTCAGCATTATGTGGAGGGCCCCAACCGAACACGACCGCGACTCTCTGGCGGCTGGCCGCGGGTGGTATGCCGGGCGCTTCGATCGCCGTTATGTGCGCCGTGAGCCCTCGGCCGCGGCGGACTACCTCCGGGGGCAGAGGCGAGCGGGTCAGGGTCCGGTTGACGGGTCCGTCGGGGCGATCGCGATGGCCGCGCCGGGAGTGGCGCCACCGGGTCGGGGAAGCACCCAGAGGGCCGCGGCGCGGCGCAGGGTGCGCACCAGCCCGGCCGACGCGAGCGCACTGGCGAGGGTGATCGCGGCATAGAAGCTGATCGGGGCTGGCGCGAAGCGGTGCTCGCCCACCCACGCCGTCGCGAGCGGGAAGAGGCTGAGCAGGAAGAGCAGGCCGAGGTTGGCCCACAGGGCGGCTCCGGAGACGCGCTCGACCGCGTTGAACAGATGGTGATGGTTGATCCAGTGCAGGCCGATGTAGACGAAACTCGCGAGGTAGATCAGCACCTTGGGCCACAGTGCGATCAGGTCGCGCCAGCCCGCGCCCTGCGGCGCTGTGAGCTCCAGCACCATGATCGTGATGATGCTGGCGAAGACGCCGGCGCTGAGGGCTCGGTCCGTCCGGTTGGCATCCGTCTCCTTCGGTCCGACCTGGCGAGGTGACCCACGCCGGGCGCCCGCCTGGTGCAGTTGCGCCCGACGGTACCCGCTGGGCGTTCAGCGCGCGGACCGGACCGATCGCGAGTGAGGCGGTCGATTCGGTCAGTCGGGCAGGGCCAGCCAGGGTCGTCCCGGAGGCGTCCCGGATCACGTCCCCCGGCCCGGGTTCGACGGCATTTCTACACCGTAGAGTGATCTCATGACCACGAGGCAGCACACCGAAGCCCAGGCCCCGGCCACACCGATCGCCGCGGACCCCGTCATCGAGCCGATCGCCTACCGGTATGACCGGCCGGTCGCCTTCTACTCCCTTGCGGGCCTGGTCACCTGGCTCTGCTGGGTGGCTGCCGGCTGGCTGAGCCACCGCACCGGGCAGGGGGACGCCGTGCGCTGGGCGACGGTGGTCCTCGGCCTCGCTGGGCTCGCCGCCCCGGTCGGCGTCGCCGCGTGGCTCATGCGGGGCCGGCCGCAGCTGTGGGCCGACGTCCGGAGCCGGCTGCTGTGGCGCCGGGGGAGCTCGGCTCGCCACCTCGCCCTGAGCGTCCTGCTCCTGCCGGCGAGCCTCATGGCGGCCCAGGCGATCTCGCTCCTGTTCGGCGGGAGTGCGGATCAGTTCCAGTTGCGCGACCACTGGAGTTTCAGCTCCGGGCTGCTGCCCGTCTGGGTGATCCTCGGCCTCGCGCCGGTCATCGAGGAACTCGCGTGGCACAGCTACGGCACCGACACCCTCATCACCCGGATGCGCCTGCTCACCGCGTCGTTGGTCTTCACCGTCTTCTGGACCGTCTGGCACGTGCCGCTGGCCCTGGTCAAGGGCTACTACCAGGCGCAGTTGGTCGAGCAGGGCTGGCTCGACGCGCTCAACTTCCCGCTGAGCATGATCGCCTTCGTCCTGCTGATGAACTGGCTCTACTACCGCACCGGCCGATGCATCACGGTGGCGATCCTCTTCCACCTCAGCGCCAACTACGTCAACGAGATCTTCCGGACCGAGCCCGACACCAAGATCATCCAGACCGCGCTGCTGCTTGTCGTCGCGGCGGTCGTCGTCCAGCGCGAGCGCGGGCTCTTCTTCGCTCGGCCGAGGCGAACGGCCGAGGCACCCGTCGCGGGCTGAAACAGTTGGCCCTATGACCCCGAACTCCGCCGAGCGCGAGCCCCTGTCGCGGGAGCGGATCGTCGCCGCCGCGCTGGAGTTGATCGATTCCGACGGGGTCGACCAGCTGTCGATGCGCCGGCTGGGCCGGCACCTCGGGGTCGACCCGATGGCCGTCTACTACCACGTGCCGAGCAAGGCGGCGGTGCTCGACGATGTCGTCGAACTGATCTGGGGATCGGTGCGGATCCCGCCGCCGGCACCCGGCGAGACCTGGCGCGACCTGCTCGTCGACATCTTCACCGACGTCCGGGCCCGGCTGCTTGGGCACCCGAGGGCCGCGGTGGTCCTCGGGACGCGCCCGGCCACCACGCCGTCCATGCTGGCACTGATCGACACGATCCTCGGGCGTCTGGCCCTGGCCGGCCTCGAGGGCGTGGACGCGATGGAGCTGATCGACTGCCTGTCCGGGTTCACGGTCGGCAAGGTGCTCGCCGAGACCGGTGAGGCGCTGGGTGGCGCCACCAGCGCCGTCGCCGATGCCCTGGCCGGCCTCAGCCCGGCCACCCATCCGAACCTCGTCGCGGTCCTGGCCGGCGGCTACGTGTTCGCTCCCGACGAGGAGTTCAGACGTGGGCTGCGCGCCCTCGTCGACGGCTGGCGCTGACCAATCCCGAGTGCGAGGGCACCGGCCCGTGCCGCCGGAATACGTATGCCGCGGCGCGCCCCGGCATCCACGCTCACCATCGGCTGGACCCGCCTCCCTTGGTATTCCGGCGGTATGTGCTGGCGGCACCGAGGACCACCCAGCCGTCCCCGCTGAGGTCGTCAGGGCACGAGCGCGCGCACGACGTCGGCCGCCGGAGCGGCATACGCTCGTTGCCAGCCGGTTCCGGCCCACAGGTGGGTCCACTCGGCGTCGCCGGCGGCCGAGGCCGCCGCCCGCAGGGGCCGGGTCATCTGGTGCACGGCGGGATAGCCACTCGGGGCGTCGGCGTCGAACCGATCCACGAAGGTGTTGCGCAGTCCGCGGGCCACCCGACCGGTGAACGCCCGCGTGGCGACGGTCTCGGCGAACCGCGGATCGGTCAGGGCGGCCCGGTGGGTCGAGTTGGTGCCGGCCTCCGGACAGCGCAGGAAGGCC
Source organism: Dermatophilaceae bacterium (assembly GCA_046330995.1). Lineage (GTDB taxonomy): Bacteria > Actinomycetota > Actinomycetes > Actinomycetales > Dermatophilaceae > Nostocoides_A. The sequence goes on along the minus strand of JAXLRS010000007.1, from coordinate 178,695 downwards.
GTCCCGCACTGCGCCGCGACCGCGCCTCGGGCGAGCACCCGTCGGACGTCCTCCCGGGTCATGAGGCCGCCGGCGGCGATCAACGGCCGGTCACTCACCGCACCGACCGCGGCCAGCAGCTCATCGAGCGAGTAAGCGTCCGCCTGGGCGTCCGCGTCGTGCATCCCCCGATGTCCACCCGCTTCGGGTCCCTGGACGATCAGCGCATCGACCCCGGCCGCCGTGGCCGCCCGAGCCTCGGCGACCGAGCAGACCGTCGCCAGGACGACGCTTCCCGCCGCGTGCAGACGCCGCACCTCCTCCGGGTGCGGCAGACCGAAGGTGAACGAGACGAGCGGGACCGCCGCGCTCACCAGGAGGTCGACCTTGGCGGCGCGATGGTCGTCGTCATCGGGATCGATCGTGCCGAGCGTGACGCCGATGCGCGCGGCCTCGGGGGCCAGCCGGTCGGCATACGTGCGCATGGCGTCGCCATCGACCGGATCCCGGTCGAGCGCGAAGACGTTCACCCCGAAGTGGGTCACGCCCAGAGCCCGAACCCGGCCGATCTGGGCGTGAAGTCCGTCCGGTGTCGTGTTGCCGGAGGCGAGGAACCCGGCTGCGCCGGCCGAGGCGGCGGCCGCGACCAGTTCGGGGGTGGACGGCCCGCCGGCCATCGGGGCGAGCACGACCGGTCCGGGCAGCCATTCAGGGAGAATCGTCGCCGCCTCCTTCGCGCGAGATCGATGGACGTTCCCAGTCTGCCTGCGAGGGACGGTGGAACGGCGAGCGGGCGGCATACGTCAATGAGGTATGCCGACCACGCGCCTCCCCGCCGCCCTCGCCGTCGCGCTCGCCCTCGTCGCGACGGGGTGTGGGAGCGCGAGTCCCGACAACTCGTCGGGAGCGAGCGCGATGTCGGCGGCGGCGACCTCGGCGAGTGCGGGCGGGTCACCGGCCAGCGCGACGGGTGAGGTCGTGGGTGTCGGGACCGTCCTCGAGAAGGGCGACGAGGGCGCGATGCTGTGCTTCTCCGTCGCCTCGTCCCTGCCGCCCCAGTGCTCGGGGCCGGCGATCCACGGGTGGGACTGGGCCAAGGTCACCGGGGCCGAGTCGAGCGGACAGGTGCGCTGGGGAGACTACGCCGTGACCGGCACGTGGGACGGCACCGCGCTGACGATGACGAAGCCGGCGGTGGGGCGGGCGGAATACGAGAAGAGCCACCCCCGGCCGACGCCCGCCGATCCGTGGACGACGCCGTGTCCGGAGCCGGCCGGCGGGTGGGTCGTGGTGACTCCGAAGACGACGACGACGGTGACGCAGGACCAGGCGATCGGGGTCGCGCAGGGGCTGCCGGGGTTCGGGGCCGTCTGGGTCGACCAGTCGCGCAATCCGGCGGCCGTCAACCCCAACGCCGAAGGGGACGGAGCGAACAATCCGAAGAAGCTCATCCTCAACGTCAGGGTCACCCAGGGGCGAGCCGCGGCGGAGGCCGCGATCCGGCAGGTCTGGGGCGGGATGCTGTGCGTGACCGAGGGCGGTCGAACCGAGAAGGACCTCCTCGACACGCAGGCCGCGCTCTCCGGCACTCCGGGAATGGTCGGCGCGAACCTGGACGGGCAGAACAGCACGATCGAACTGGAGGTCTATCACGACGACGGCTCCCTCCAGAAGACGATGGACAAGACGTATGGCGCGGGCTTCGTCCGGGTGGTCTCGGTCCTTCGGACCGTCACGTGAGTCCCGGCTTCCGCGCCCGGCGCCACCTCGTCGAGAGGTCATCCGACAACTCGGATGACCTCTCGATGCCCGTTATGTGACCTCTCGACGGCTGCTATGTGATCTCTCGACGGGGGAGGACGCGGGTGGCGAGGCCGACGAGGGCGATGAGCCCGGCCGCGACAGCGAGGACGGCGAGGAAGCCGAGACGGAACGCGTCCACCGCCGCCCCGGCGGCATGCCGCCCGATCACCTCGAAATAGACCGTCCCGAGTGCCGCGGCTCCCACCGCGTTGGCGACCTGTCCCGAGGTGTTGAACTGACCGGACGCCGCGCCGGCGTGCCGCAACTCGACCTCGCTGAGGGCGAGCGGTGCGATCGACGACACGAGGAAGCCGAAGCCCGTGCCGATGACCAGCTGCGCCGGAACGAAGGCCCAGTAGCTCGTCGACGCCCCAGCCCCCGCTACGGTCAGTGCCAGCACGCCGAAACCGGCGATCATGATGACCGAGCCGAGCAGCAGCACCTGCCGCCCGATTCGCGGCATCAGCAGGGCCGCCCCGGTCCCCGCCGTCACCGTGGCGGCGAGCGCGAACGGAATGTTGACGAGCCCGGTCTGGAGAACCGACCAGCCAAGACCGATCTGGAAATACAGCGTGGAGGCGAGGAAGTAGCCCGCATTGGCGACGAACATCAGGCCGCCGACGAGCGAGCCGCCGGTGAAGGCCCGCGACGTATAGAGGGAGGTCGCCACCAGCGGCTCGTCGCCGGCCCGCTCGTGCCGGCGCTCGGTGACGACGAACCCGGCGAGGACGGCAGCGCCGGCGAGCATCACGGCATACGTCCACAGCGGCCAGCCGAGTTCGTGGCCCATCGTCAGCGGATAGAGGACGGCCAGCAGGCCGACCGACAGGACGGCCACGCCGCGGAGGTCGAGCCGGGATACGCGTTCCGAGCGGGACTCCGGCACGAACCGCAGCGCTGCCGCGATGGCCACCAGACCCACCGGGACGTTGACGAGGAAGACTGCGCGCCAACCGATTCCGTCGGTGAGGACGGCGCCGAGGATCGGCCCGAGCACGCTCGCGAGACCGGCGAGCCCGGAAAAGACTCCCATCGCGGTGCCGCGCTCGTGCGGGGCATACAGCACCTGGATGCTCGTGAGCACCTGCGGCACCATCGCCGCGGCGGCCAGGCCCTGAAGCGCGCGGAAGGCGATGAGCGCCCCGACCGTCGGGGCGATCCCGCAGAGCACGGACACGGCCGTGAAGCCGACGAGCCCCGCGAGGAAGAGGCGCCGGCGGCCGAACCGGTCTCCCAGACGCGCTCCGGTGATGAGCGCGACGCCGAACGCCAGCGGGTAGGCCGCGACCACCCATTGCAGGCTCGCCGCGCTGGCGCCGAGGGCGCGTTCGATGCTCGGGAGCGCGACGTTGACGATGGTGATGTCGATGAGTTCCATCATCGACGCGAGAAGGAGGCTGACGAGGGCCAGCGTGCGTGCGCGGCCGGCGAGCGCGGCAATCGCGGTCGGTGCGGCGACGTCGATGCGTTCGCCGACGGGGGCCAGAGTGGCGGTCATGTGACGCTCCGTTCAAGTCGTGTGTCGATCAGGTGCGCTCTCGACGCTATTCACCCTTCCGGCCACTTTCTGACCTCTTTCTGATCCAGACTTTTCCGTATGGCGAACACCAGCTCCCGCACGCTGCGTCTCCTCACGCTGCTCCAGACCCACCGGTTCTGGCCGGGTCCCGAGTTGGCCGGACGGCTCGAGGTGTCGGAACGAACGCTCCGGCGCGATGTGGACCGGCTGCGCGAACTCGGCTACCCCGTCTCCTCCACCCGGGGCGCGATCGGGGGCTATCAGCTCGGCGCGGGCGGCTCGCTGCCGCCGCTCGTCGTCGACGAGGACGAGGCGATCGCCATGGTCGTGGCCCTCGGCGCCGCCGCCAATGTCACGGCCGGCGCGCTCGCCGAGGCGTCGCTGTCGGCCCTGTCCAAGGTCGTCCAGGTCCTCCCGCCACGACTGCGGCGCCGGGCCGAGTCGCTGCGCGCGGCCACGGTCGACTCTCCGCTCGGCCAGGCCCCCGAGGTCGAGGCCTCCGTCCTTGCGACGGTGGCCCAGGCGATCCGCGACACCGAACGAATCCGCTTCTCCTACACCGCCCGTGGCGGCGAGAACCCCGGGGACGCGGTCCGCCGTCACGTCGAGCCGGTCAAGCTCGTCACCGTCGGGCGCCGCTGGTATCTCCTCGCCTACGACCTCGACCGCGGCGACTGGCGCTCCTTCCGCCTCGACCGCCTGGCCGAGCCGTTCGGAACCCGGGCCCGGTTCCGGGCGCGCGAGATCCCGGGAGGGGACGCGGCGGCATACGTCCGGGCGGGGTTGCGGGAGGCCGGGCGAGGCGAATTCCACGTCACCGCGCACGTTGGTCGCCCGGCGGAGGAGGTCGAGGCGCTGATCGGCCGCTGGGTCGCCGTCGCGCCGGTGAGCCGGGAGACCTGCGTCGTCGACATGGACGTCCGTGACCCCGCGTGGGTCATCGTCGCGCTCGGGAAACTCGATGCGCCCGTGACGATCGAGTCGGGGAGTCCGGAGTTGATCGCGTCCCTGCGCGCATGGACCGGCCGCCTGTCCGCGGCCCTCACGTGAGCCGCTCCCCGCGCCCCCGACCGGTGCGTATGCCGCGCGCGACCTGGGTTAGACTGCCTCCGCGCCGCGGGGGCTCGCCTCCGTCCGGTCGCGCCGATGTAGCTCAATGGTAGAGCGCCAGCTTCCCAAGCTGGACACGCGGGTTCGATTCCCGTCATCGGCTCGCAGACTATTTCCGCAGGTCAGAGGCCTACACTGAGGGATCTGACGGTTCGCCTGCGGCGCGTGAGAGGCCCACTTCGTGCCCTTACGTGCCCTTTCGAGCCGGAAAGGCCCTCGACGATGGCCGCACAACCCACCCCGATTGGCCAGGCTCCCGACGCACGATCGACGAGGCTCTCGGCCTCCGGTGGCGCTGCTCGACCGGTTTCCCGCGCACGAGTTGCGACGCCTCGAACCCGAGGCGATCGCGACGCGCCGCCGGACGCAGCCATCACGCCTCGGCGTGCGGCCCCGTGGCGTCGGACGGGGCGGCGGCTGGGCGACGAAACTCCTCGGGTAGCAGCTCGAGCAGACGCAGCCACAGTTCGCTGGCGGTCGGATAGCAAGGCACGGCGTGCCGAAGCACCTCGGTGGGCACGGCGCCGACGATCGCGATCGTCGCCGCGTGGAGGAGTTCACCGGCGCCGGTGCCGACAAAGGTCGCGCCGACAAGACGGTGCGTGCGCGCGTCGACGACGAGCTGCGCGGCGCCCGTCGCGTCATCACGCAGGAGCCCGGCACCGGCCGCCGCCGACCACGGGACATTCGTCACGACCACATCCAGGCCGGCGTCGCGCGCCTCCGCCTCGGTCCGGCCGACGGAGGCGACCTGTGGATCGGTGAAGATCACTTGCGGGACAGGCACATTCGCGGGCATGGGATCTGGGTCCCGGCCGGTGGCCCCGGCGGCGATGCGCGCGCCGAGGACGCGCGCGCGGTACTTCCCCCAATGGGTCAGCGCAGCCTCTCCGGAGGCGTCGCCGACGACGACGAGCCAGTCCGGCACCTCACCGGCGGCGACCGCGGCCTGGTCGAGGCCGGCGCGGTCGAGGCCGAGGTCCGTCAGCCGGGGGCGTCGGCCCGCGGCGACGAGGATCTCGTCCGCCTCGAGGTCCTCGGTGTCGACCCGGAGGGTCACCACCCCGCCGTGAATCCGGCCGAATCCGGTGGCGCGGGGCGACTCCCGGCGACACGACTCGACGTTCGCGTGCAGTCGCAGGTCGACGCCGGCGCCGCGCAGCGCGTCTGCCACCAGGTCGGCGGCGAAGGGTTCGACCCGGGCGAGGAGGCGGTCTTCGCGGACGAGCATCGTGACCCGGGACCCGAGCGCGGTGAGCCAGGTCGCCGCCTCGCAGGCCACGACACCACCACCGACGATGACGAGGCGGTCGGGGATCTCGACCACCGCGGTGGCGTCGCGCGATCCCCAGGGTTCGCATGCGGCATACGGCTCGAGGGTGACCGGCTCGCTGCCGGTTGCGAGGACCACGGTCCGCCGCGCCTCGAGGAGAACCTCTCCGTCGGCGGTCGCGACCGAGACCCGGCGCGCGCCGACGAGGCGAGCCTCGCCGCGCAGGACGCTCAGGCCGACGCCCTCGGCCCACGCGACCTGGCCGGAATCGTCATACCGCGACACCCACTCGTCCCGGCGACGCAGGACGGCCGGCACGTCGAGCCGCGCGCCGACGACTCCGCCGAGGTGAGCGGCGGTGTCGACGACCTCGACTGCGCGGAGGAGGGCCGTACTCGGCATACAGGCGTAGTAGGAACACTCCCCGCCGACGAGTTCGCGCTCGATCAGAACGCCGGTGAGATCGGTTCCGGCGGTGGCATAGTCGGCGATGTCTCGCCGACCGGTCCGGCGCCGACAACGACGATGTCGTATGCCGTGTGCTCCCTCACGCGCCCACCACCGGCTCAGTCCGTCGCCGTGGTGGCGGGGGCGCCATAGACGAGCGGGATGTAGTCAGGGTGCTTGCCGATCCACGCTTTGATGAACGGGCAGAGCGGCAGCACCTTGCGCTCACCGCGGTCGCGCACGTCATCGAGGGCGAACCGCGCGAGCGCGCCGCCCACGCCCCGGCCCTCGAAGGCCGGGTCGACCTCGGTGTGGGTGAAGACGATGAGCTCGCGGGTCAGTTGATACTCGGCGAACCCGGCCAGGGCGCCGTCCACCCGCGCTTCGTAGCGATGGGCATCCTCGTTGGTGGTGACGGCGACATCAGACATGGCTCGGGCCTCTCGGTGGCGTCGGTTGCCACGACAGCATCCCCATCGCCCGAGCTCAGACCTGGGTCTGGGCGCGCACCGGTCAACGGTGGCGGGCTTCGGAACGGCGTGTCATCCGCCGAGTGTGGGGTTTTCGTACGAGTGTGGGGTGTCAACCGGTCAGTTTCGTACGAAAACCCCACACTCGGCGAGATCCGGGCCGGCGGTTGATCCACCAGCGTCACCCCGGATCCGTCGTTGCGCAGGTCGAGCACCGTCACCCCGACCGCGTCGAAGCCGTTCTCCGTCATCGCCGATCGACGCGGAATCTCCGCCACCTTCTCGACGACGCGCTCGGCGTCCCGTGGCTGCCGATGACGGGTCAGCAGAGGCGGCCTCCCCTCGAGCGGCCGGTTGTTCCGGACCGGGGAGGCGAACTCGTCAGCGACGTTGACCTGGACGTAGGCAATCGCGATCGCCTGGCGGGACGCGCCGTGCACGCAGAGATGCGAGGGAGTTGAGTTCGTCATAGAGGCGCGGCAGCGACTTCACGTGGGCCGTCATGCAAGCCTTGGCTTCGAGGGCGACAAGCACTGCGCCGACCGGCCCCTCCCGCAGCACCGGCAGCGCAGCCAGGGCCCCGGCTTCGGCGTCGGTGAGATCGATGCCGTAGCGGCCGGCGAGATCGGCGAAGGTCGGTCCACTCGTCGGGATGGACCCGCTCGGGCGGGCGATGACCAGATCGAGATCCTTCTTCCGCCCCGTCGCGAAGTCGGTCATCGTGTGGTTGACGCCGATGATGATGCGCCCCTCCTGCGCATGACGACGCATCAGCGACGACGATCCGAGAAGGTCGAACGCCACGCCCCATGAGCCGATCTTGGAATGGCGGTCGGAGCGGGAGTGGTATTGCCACCGGTTCCCATAGGTGTCAGGGGGCCCGAGCCTCGCCAGAATGCCGGGCCCGTGCACGGGTGCGAGGCTACTGGACCGCCCGCCGACCGTCGGGCCGCCGCCGCCCGAGAGTGTCGAGACCGGGCAGGCGAGCGGAGTCGGCATACGCCGAGACCGCGTCCCGGAAGCCGGGGTGACGACCGAGGTTGCCCTGCTCGAGGCGGCTGCGGAATCCGTTGATCGCGCGGTCGATCAGTGGCGGCGCCGTCGCCACATCGACTACCGACCGGAGACCCACGTGCGGTGCGCGGCGCGGGAACTCGGACGCCGCGACCCGCCAGATCTTGCCGTTCTCGCCCCAGGCCGCCGTGGGCCACGTGCCCGAGCCGGTCCACAACTGGTCATCGAGCACAGCCTCGCCCGGGTCGCGAAGTTGACCGGCCACCCACTCGGCGACGCGCGTGGTGACCGCATTGCCGACGAGCTTCCAGCGGTGGCCGTGGCCACGCGGCATACGGTCCACGACATCGGTCCAGCCTCGCGGGAATCCTTGCAACTGCTCGGCGTCGGCCACCGCAGGCGTGATGAAGGTGCGGTCGAGCGGATTGTCCGACACCCAGATCGCGGGCGGCGACGGTATGCCGATCGTCGAGCCCCCTTTGAGCGTCGGCACCGCGTCCTGTGCCCAACCGAGACCGCCACGACCCTCGGTCCAATAGAAGCCGAAGATCGTGTCGTCCAGGTGCTCCTCGTCGAGTCCCCCGGCATCCTCCGCGAAGAGGACCGGGCGGTGATCCTCGGTCGGAGAGGCGAGGAGCAACACCCGTCGGCGCCGTTGGGGCACCCCGGTGAAGCGCGAATCGACCACGCGATAGGCCCACCGATAGCCAAGGCTCTCCAACTCCTCGATCAGATAGGCCATGGCCCGGCCCCGATCGAGCGCCAACATATTGGGCACGTTCTCGATGAGCAGCCAGGGCAGGCGGCGGTCCGCGGAGGCCGCGACCCGCAGGACGTGGAAGACGTGGGCGACCAGGCCCGACTGCGCCCCGGCGATGCCGGCGGTCCTTCCAGCCTGCGACAGATCCGTGCACGGAAAGCCCGCGGCGAGGACGTCCAGGCCGGCCGGCAGCGAATCGAGCAGTCGAACATCGGGATGGAGTTCGACCTCGGGGAAATGTGTCGCGAGAACGGTTTTGGCCGGCTCCCACCATTCGCACAGGAGCGTCGTCTCGACGCCGTCACCCAGAGCCCGCTGGAAGCCCAACTCGATGCCCCCGATGCCGGCGAACAGACCGGCCATCTTCAGTGGCGTTGGCATGACGGAGTCCTCCTGGTGGCTGCAACAGACGGTAACCGGAATCGGGCGAGGAGTCGTCGCCGACACCCGCCTTCCGGATGAGTCGAGACAGTAGTTCGAGGGTCCGACACTCCTCCCCGCGCTACCGTGGGCCGGTGGACACGGTGTCGTGGGCGTCCTCGGACAACGCGCGGGCGACGATGCGAGCCAATCGTGGCCGCGACACCTTGCCGGAACTCGCCCTACGCCGCGCGCTGCACGCGCGGGGCCTGCGCTACTTCGTCAATCGCCCACCCCTTCCCGGCCTGCGCCGCACGGCGGACATCGTCTTTCCGACCGCGCGGGTCGCGGTGTTCGTCGACGGTTGCTTCTGGCACGGGTGCCCGGAACACCATACGAAGGCCAAGGCGAACGCGACGTTCTGGGCCGCCAAGGTGGCCGACAATCGCGCGCGCGACGCCGACACCAACGCGGCTCTCGCTGCCGCGGGGTGGACGCCGCTGCGCATCTGGGAACACACCCCCCTCGAGGACGCGGTCGCGCAGGTCGTCGCCGCCATCCGCGTTGCCGACACAACCGCCGGCCAGATCAGTCCGCCGCCACCAGATGGAACTCGTTCTCGTCCGGGTCGGCCAACAGTGCCCCCAAGCCAGCCCCCGCGTCGAGCAGGCGCGCGCCGAGCGCGCTGAGCCGCTCGAAGTCGCGGACCGGGTCGTCGCTCGCCAGCACGAGCCGGTGCCGGTTGCGCGGCGGCTTCGGACCGAGCGGCGGTCCGCCCCAGGCGATCTTGGTCCCGCCGTCGGGATGTTGAATCGCCGTCTCCTCCCCGTCGTCCCAGACCAGCGGCCACCCGAGCACGACGCTCCAGAACTCGCCGGTGACCCGGCGCCCATCGCACGCGAACTCCCCGAGCGGACCGCACCCGGCTAGGTAGCGATTCCCCGCCTCGATGACGCAGAACGCGTTGCCATCCGGGTCGGCGAGCACGATGTGCCCCTCCTCGGGCAGCTGGCCGACGTCGAGGTGCCGACCGCCGAGATCCAGAGCCCGCCACACCTGGGCCTGCTGGTGCTCAGGTGTCTCACTCGTCAGGTGGAGATGCATCCGATCCGGGCCCGCGGCGGCGTCTCCGGGTATGAAGCGCAGCGTCGGCTGGGTGACGCTCCCTGGCAACTCGACTCCCTCGGCCCGGGTCACGACCTCGCGTCCCAGCAGTTCCGCCCAGAACCGGGCGACGCGTCGCGGATCGGGTGAGTCCACGGCGAGCGCGGCGAGCGTGATCGGCATACGGCCTCCTCCCTCCCTCACCCGAGCGTATGCCGCATCACCGGCCGTCGGGGAGGCCGGCGGCATACGCGACGACACCGGGCTTGATCGGCCGGTGGGTCAAGGCGCGCATGGCCTGCTCGCGGACCTCGGTGCCGAGTTCGTCGACGTCGGGAGCGCCGAGCCGGTGAGTCACGCACCAGCAGTGCGTGGCCCGGCGGTCGGCATTGACGACGTCGGCGAAGTCGTCGAAGCGGCTTCGGTCAGTGGCTCGACCGTGACCGCCACCGCAGCAGCGCTACGCGCGCCCGGATGAGGCCGAACTCTGCTGGTCTCGGTCTGGGGTCGCCACGTCACCGATCGAAGGGGAGGTCGGGTGGCAGCGTCGAGAATGGCAGTGTTCGGCTGCCCGTGCGGGGTTCGCCGACTCTTGCAGGGATATATCCCTGCAAGAGTCGGCGAACCCCGCAATCGGCGCCGAACACTGCCATTCTCGACGCCGGGCCGGCCCGCAAGCAGTGGCCTGCCCCCCCGCCCCCCGCCCGCCCCCCCCCCCCCCCCGGCCCGCGTGGGACAGTGACCTCCATGGATCCGATCGCCGAACTTGTCGCCACGCTCCCCGACGGGGTCGTCGTCACCGAGCCGGCGATGACCGAGAAGTACCGCCACGACTGGGCCAAGGACCCCAGCGCGGGCCTCCCACGCGCGGTCGTCCGGGCGACCACGGCGGACCAGTTGCAGACCGCGGTGCGGTGGGCCGCGGCATACGGCATCCCGGTCGTGCCCCGGGGCGCGGGTTCGGGCCTCTCGGGCGGCGCGAGCGCGCGCGACGACGGCATCGTCGTCACCCTGGAACGCATGCGGCACATCGAGATCGACACCGGCAACCGGGTCGCCATCGTCGAACCCGGTGCGTTCAACGCGGAGGTCAAGGCCGCCGCCCGCGCGCACGGCCTGTGGTATCCGCCCGACCCGAGTTCCTACGAGATCTGCTCCATCGGCGGCAATGTCGCGACCAACGCGGGCGGGCTCTGCTGCGTCAAGTACGGCGTGACGGTGGACTACGTCATGGGTCTCGATGTCGTGCTGGCGGACGGGCGTCTGATCACGCTCGGCGGACGCCGTATCAAAGACGTCGCCGGACTCCCCCTCACCAAACTCTTCGTCGGCTCCGAGGGCACCCTCGGCATCGTCACCCGCGCGATCCTGCGCCTCGTCCCCGTCCCCGAGACGCCCGCGACCCTCGTCGCGACCTTCCCGTCGGTCGCCGCCGCCGCGGACGCCGTTCTCGCCGTATGCCGTTCCACCCGCCCCTCGATGGTCGAGTTGATGGACCGCGCGACGATCAACGCCGTCGAGGACTACCAGCCGATGGGACTCGACCGGGCCGCCGGCGCGCTGCTGCTCATGCAGTCCGACGCCCACGTCAGCGCGCGCGGTGCCGAGGTCGACGCCATGTCGTCCGTATGCCGCGCCTCAGGTGCCATCGACGTCTTCACCACCGAGGACCCCGCCGAGGGCGAGATGTTCGTCCAGGCGCGCCGGCTCGCCTTCCCCGCCACGGAGGCGCGCGGCTCGCTCCTGCTCGAGGACGTCGGCGCACCCCTGACGGAACTACCCGGTCTGCTCGCGGACGTCTCGACGATCGGTGTCGAGTTCGGTGTCGACGTCTATACGGTCGCCCACGCCGGTGACGGCAACACCCACCCGATCATCGTCGTCCCACCCGGCGACCTCGACGCCGCGGCCCGCGCCGAGGAGGCCTTCGCCGCGATCATGGCCGCCGCCATCCGCCGGGGCGGGACCATCACCGGCGAACACGGCGTCGGCCGCCTCAAGCGGGCCGCCCTGCCCGCCCAGTTGGGCCCCGACGTCATGGATCTGACGCTCCGGATCAAGACCGCCCTCGACCCCCAGGGCATCCTCAACCCCGGTGCGGCCTTCTGACGTGAGCGGACCGTCGACGGCCGCAACAAACTCGAATTGAGCCGGGTCGCGGAGCCGCTCGCCGTCGCCCGCGTCCCAACCGTATGCCGCTCCGCACCCCGAATGCCCTCCCCTCGCGCTGCGCCCTCACCGGCGCGCGCGACGGTTCGGCAGGACTGACCACCTTCTCCCGGCCCTGGTCCTCGGGATGGTTGTGGCCGGCTGTGGCACGCAGGTGGCGGGGACGTCTGCGTCCGGCGGAAGCGCCGCGGCGACCGGTCACCCGAACGCATCGGGCCTCACGGCCAAGGCGACCGCCACGAGTCTGCCGAGCGCGGCCCGGGCCGGTCCGCGTCTCCTCGACGGCCGGCCGGAACTCGTTGCCGAGGTCACCGTCTCCAGGTCGGAACCCACACACCCCAGCTCTGCCTCGGCATGGTCGCCGCCTATATCCACCCCAATGCCGAGGCCCGGAGATCACCGACCGGGCCTGGACCACGGCCCCGGCGAGCGGGCAGGCGGTCAAACCCGCTGGGGCAGCCAAGGCGACCCCGGGGGCCATGGACGCGACCATCGCCGGGGCGGAGAAACTCCACGGCTACGCCCGGACTCTGGCTCGACCAGTCGATCAACCCGGCCGACGGCGCGATCCAGGACGAGATCACGACGTCGATAGCGCCGAACGCCCGCGGCCCGGTGCTCACCCGGCCCATCTCGGTCGGAATCGACATCGACACCAACACCGTGCAGGTCCAGGTGCGGTGGACGACGGGAGCCTGCAGCGGAGCTGAGACACGGCATACGGCCTGGGGATGGTCACGGCCCGCTCGACCCCTGGTGCCGGCCGACTGACCCTGCCGTTGTGCGGGCCTCAGCCCTCGCAGACCAGCCGGACGCCCTGCGCGATCGCATAGGGCGAGGTCGCGACCAACGCCCCGACCACGCGCCTCAGCCGGCTCACCTCGGCCCGGACCGTCACCTGGTGGGCGTCGTCGCCATACAACGCCCGGCTCAGGCCGGCCGCGCTCAACCCTGCGGGTCCGGCCGCCGAGAGCGCCCGCAATATGGCCGTATGCCGGGGGCTCACCCCCGCACGCCACTCCCCGCTGCCGTCGGCTCCCGCCGACACCTCCAGGACGTTGTCCCCGCCGACCGTCCGCAGCCGCGCGGTGAGGGTCGCCGCCCGCTCGCCGGGCCGGACCAACCAGCCTTCGCCGAGCCGCTCGGGCACGCACAGCCCCAGTCCCGGCACGCTGACCGGGAGGTTCTCGCGGGGGGCGGCGATCCGGTCGCGGACCAGCACCCCGCTGTAGTGCGCCACCCACCCGAAGTCGTCCACGAGCAACAGGGGCCCGCTTGTCGTCGCCAACACATGTTCGGCCGACCGCCGCAGCCGCCCGAGTGACTCCTGATGAGTTCGCCAGAGCCGCTCCTGCGCCAGCCGCGCCGCCGTCGAGACCAGCGCGACGAGAGCGGGATGGAGCGTCAACGCCGGGCCGCTCACGTCGACGATCCCAAGCAGGACACCTGTCACCGGATCGTGGATCGGCTCGGCGGTGCAGTACCACGGGTGCTGTCCTTCCTCGAAGTGCTCGGCCGAGAACAGTTGCACCGGAGCCGATTCCGCGAGAGCAGTGCCGATCGCGTTGGTCCCGACGACGTCCTCGGTCCACCGGGCACCTTCGACGAATCCGAGCCCGTCCGCGCGCCGGAGCACTCCGGCCGATCCCTCCCGCCAGAGGATGACGCCGTCCGCGTCCGTGACGACGACGATGAAACTCGACGCCTGGGCGACAGACGTCAACACGGCGCGGATCTCCCCGACGACGGCCGCCAGCGCGCCCGCTTGGCGGCGTCGCTCGACCTCCGTCCAGGGCAGCGGTTCCCGGGCGTTCCGGGCGGTGGGATCGAGGCCGAGTCCGAGCACCCGAGACCACGACCGCGAGACCACGGGGCGCGGCCGGGCCGGTGGCGCGGCACCCTCCATGACCGCACTGTGGACGCGTCGCAATGCCCGGGCGTGCTGCCCGAGGTCGGTGCCGAGCGCGACGGCGCCCGCGGCATACGAATCCACGGCGACTCCTGTCGGTTCCGCGGCGAACGCAACGGTATGCCGCCAGGCTAGCCCCGCTTGTGACCCCCGTCACGAAGAGATTCGGCTCGATGCAACACGATGCAACGCTTCCGCAACCACCGCGCCGGCCGCTGTACTGACGTCCTCAGGCGGGTCGACGTGGACTTGCCACCGGCAAAGGGGCACCGACATGACCGACGTCCTCGAGTCGCCTCCGGCGACCGACTCCCCGACGAGCAGCCCGCAGGAACGCGCCGAAGCCTGGCTCGGCGCCTTCGAAGACGCCCTGACCGCGGGCGAGGTCGACAGCGCCGCAGCGATGTTCGCGCGCGAGAGCTTCTGGCGCGATCTGGTCGCCTTCACCTGGAATCTCACGACCGTCGAGAATCCCGACGGGGTCCGCGACCTGCTCACCGCGACCCTCGACACCACCCGGCCCTCAGCCTTCGCCACCACCGAGCCGGCCACCGAGGACGGCGGCGTCGTCACCGCATGGATCGCGTTCGAGACCGCCACCGGCCGCGGCACCGGCCTGCTCCGCCTCACGGACGAGGACGGCACCGACAAGGCCTGGACGCTGCTGACCGCGCTCCAGGAACTCAAGGGCCACGAGGAGCCCCGCGGCAGCCGCCGGCCCAAGGGCGCCGAACACGGCATCGACAAGGCGCGCCAGACGTGGAAGGAGCGGCGCGAGGCGGAGGCCGAGAGCCTCGGGGTGAGCACGCAGCCATACGTCCTCGTGGTGGGCGGCGGGCAGGGCGGCATCGCGGTCGGTGCGCGCCTGCGGCAGCTCGGGGTGCCGGCGCTCGTCATCGACAAGCACGCCCGGCCGGGCGATCAGTGGCGCGGACGCTACAAGTCACTCTGCCTGCACGACCCGGTCTGGTATGACCACCTGCCCTATCTGAAGTTCCCCGACAACTGGCCGGTCTTCGCTCCCAAGGACAAGATCGCCGACTGGCTCGAGTCCTATGTCAAGGTCATGGAGGTGCCCTACTGGTCGAGCACCGAGGCGAGGTCCGCGACCTGGTCCGATGAGGCCGGCGAGTGGCGCGTCGAGGTCGAACGCGAGGGTATGCCGCTCGTCCTGCGCCCGACGCACCTCGTCTTCGCGACCGGCATGTCGGGCAAGCCACGCGTCCCCGACGTCCCGGGCATCGACATCTTCACCGGCGATGTCCACCACTCCTCGCGCCACCCCGGCCCCGATGCGTATGCCGGCAAGAAGGCCGTCGTCATCGGCTCCAACAACAGCGCCTTCGACATCTGCGGGGCCCTGTGGGAGCACGGCGCCGATGTCACGATGGTCCAGCGCTCCTCCACGCACATCGTCAAGAGCGAGAGCCTCATGGAGTATGGGCTCGGCGACCTCTATTCGGAGCGGGCGCTCGCCAATGGGGTGACGACCGAGAAGGCGGACCTGATCTTCGCCTCGCTGCCCTACCGGATCATGCACGAGTTCCAGATCCCGGCCTATCAGAAGATGGCCGAGGTCGACGCTGACTTCTATGACCGGCTGGAGAAGGCCGGCTTCTGGCTCGACTGGGGCGCCGACGGGTCGGGTCTGTTCATGAAGTACCTGCGGCGTGGGTCTGGCTACTACATCGATGTCGGCGCGGCCGATCTCGTCGCCAACGGGGACGTCAAGCTCGCCCACGGCCAGGTCGATCACCTCACCGAGGACAGCGTCGTCTTCACCGACGGGACCTCACTGCCGGCCGATCTCGTCGTCTTCGCCACCGGCTACAACTCGATGAACGGCTGGGTCGCCGATCTGATCGACCAGGAGACGGCCGACCAGCTGGGCAAGTGCTGGGGGCTCGGCTCCGACACCCCGCTCGACCCCGGCCCGTGGGAGGGCGAGCAGCGGAACATGTGGAAGCCGACCAATGTCACCAACCTGTGGATGCACGGCGGCAACCTCCACCAGTCGCGCCACTACTCCCTCTATCTCACGCTCCAACTCAAGGCGCGGTATGAGGGGCTGGACACCCCGGTCTATCGCCTCCAGGAGGTGCATCACACGTCCTGAACGGGTTCGTCCCCGACCCTCGACCCCGAGCTCAACCCCCGACCCCGGACGCGCCGCCCCCGACCCTCGACCCCCGAACTCAACCTCGACCCCGGACGCGCCGCCCCCTCCCTCGACCCCCGAACTCAAGCTCGACGCCGGACGCGCCGCCCCCTCCCTCGACCCCCGAACTCAAGCTCGACGCCGGACGCGCCGCCCCCTCCCTCGAGAATGGCAGCGTTCGGCCAGGCTTGCAGGGTTTGCCGACGCTTGCATGGCTATAGCCATGCAAGCGTCGGCAAACCCTGCAAGCGGCGCGAAACGCTGCCATTCTCGAGGATCGGGACGCGAAGAGCCCGGACGACGGCTGCGCGACTGCGCCGCGAGGCCGGACCCCTGGCGGTGCGACGGGACGGTTCCTACCCTCGTCACCAAGGATGGGGCGCATAGTCCTTGAGGAAGCAGCCATACAGATCCTCACCCGCCTCGCCCCGCACGATCGGGTCATAGACACGCGCCGCCCCGTCCACGAGATCGAGCGGCGCATGCCAGCCCTCGGCGGCGATCCGCAGCTTCTCGGCGTGCGGGCGTTCGTCGGTGATCCACCCGGTGTCGACGGCAGTCATCAGGATCCGGTCGGTCTCGAACATCTCGAGCGCGCTCGTCCGCGTAAGCATGTTCAGTGCGGCCTTCGCCATGTTCGTATGCGGATGCCCCGGGCCCTTGTAGCGCCGCGAGAACTGCCCCTCCATCGCCGACACGTTGACGACATATGCCCTGTGTGCACCCCGCGCGACTGCCGCCCGCATCGCGGGTCGCAGCCGGGACACGAGCAGGAACGGCGCCACGGAGTTGCACAACTGCACCTCCAACAGTTCCAGCGGGTCGACGTCCTCGACCTTCTGCGTCCACGAGTTCACCGTCACTTCGTCCGGCAACAACCCACCGGCATCGATCGCCGTCCCGGCGACGTGCGCCTCCAGACTCGCCGAACCCGCCTGCAGCGCAAGCGAAGTCAGCGCCGCGGCCGACGTGGCCACCCTGCCGTCGGCGCCTTCACCCCGTCCGTCGGCGTGCGTATGCTGCGCGCTCACCAAGACTCCCACCAGCGCCGCCGGGTGCGCCTCACTGACCCGGTCGAAGGTCAGGAGGCGCGGGAGCGGCATACCGGCCACGAGCGGTTCGGACTCGCCCGCGACCAGGTGCGCATAGGCACCCGGCGAGCGGCGCACGGTCTGGCAGGCGTTGTTGATGAGGATGTCCAGGGGTCCGCCGGCCGCGATCTCGTCCGCCAGCGCTACCACCTGGGTCGCATCCCGCAGGTCGATCCCCACGATCGTCAGCCGGTCGAGCCACCCCGGCGAATCGGCCAACTCCGCGAACCGCCGCGCCGCATCGCGCGGAAAGCGCGTCGTGATCGTCAGGTCGGCGCCGTCGCGCAGGAGGCGCAACGCGATGTACATCCCGATCTTCGCCCGCCCGCCGGTCAGCAGTGCGCGCCGCCCGCGCAAGTCGGTGGACTGGTCGCGCTTGCCGCGGGAGAAGGCTGCGCAGACCGGGCAGAGCCAGTGATAGAAGGCGTCCACCAGGGTGTACTTCTCGTGGCACATATAGCACCCGCGCGGGATCCGCAGCTCGCCGGCATACGGTGAATCCCCATGCGCGGCAAGCGGTATGCCGCCTGTCTCGTCATCGATCCGCAGCGGCGAGCCGGTGGCGGTGGCCGCGAGGATCGCCGCGTCGTGCGCGATGTCCGGCCCCCGGATGGCTGCCCGCGCTTCCCGGCGCCGCGCCTTGCGGATCCGGCTCGTCATCACCGCCGCGGCTCGCTTGACGGTCTGGATGTCCGGGTCGTCCGGGGCGAGGTCGGGCAACTGGCCGAGCACGCGGAGGGCGGTCTCACGATCGTGGGGGTCCAGCCGCGGCGCAGTCGGCTCCGGCTCGGCACTCACCCGTGGATCGTATGCCGCCCTCCCCCGCCCACATCCCGCGCCCGCGTCTCGCGTCCCGCGCGTCGAGAGGTCAAATAAGGCGCGTCGAGAGGTCAAATAAGGCGCGTCGAGAGATCAAGTAAGCAGCGTCGAGAGGTCAAATAAGGCGCGTCGAGAGGTCAAATAAGGCGCGTCGAGAGGTCATGTGAGGCGCGACTGGTTCCCGCGTTCTGCGCGGCCGAGGTCAGTTGCGGTCGTGACCTCTCGACCGGGTTTCCGTGACCTCTCGACCGGGTTTATGTGACCTCTCGACCGGGTTTATGTGACCTCTCGACCGGGTTTATGTGACCTCTCGACGGGGGGAGGAGGGGTGCGTCTGCTTCCCTTGTTCGTATGCCGATGCCGACCTTCCGCAAGGACCTTCCGCACGCGCCGGTCGGCTATGCGCGCTGGGAGGCGACGGGGTTGCGGTGGCTCGGGGCGGCATACGCCGGGTGCGTGCCCGCGGTCACCGAGGTCGGTGACCGTCACCTGACGATGGCTCGGCTGACGCCCGCGCCGGCGACCCCGGCCGCCGCGGAGGAGTTCGGCCGGATCCTCGCGGCGGTCCACGATGCAGGCGCCGCCGCATACGGCGCGCCCCCCGACGGTTGGTCCGGCGACGGCTGGCTCGGCCCCGCCGACGAACCCCTTCCCCTGCCGCTCAACACGACTCGACCCGACCTGACCTGGGGTGTTTTCTGGGCCGACCTGCGCATCGACGCAGTGCTCGACCTCGGCCGGCGTCGCCGGACCTGGCGCGAGGGCGACCTCGCCCCGTTCCGCGCCGTCGCCGACCGCGCCCGCAAGGGAGACTTCGATGACGGCGACAGCCCCGCTCGCCTCCACGGCGACCTGTGGTCGGGCAACCTCGTGTTCACTGCCGAGGGGCCGCGGATGATCGACCCCGCGGCATACGGCGGACACCGCGAGAGCGATCTCGCCATGCTCGCGCTGTTCGGGGCCCCCCACCTCCCGCGCATCCTCGCGGCGTATGCCGAGGCCCACCCCCTCACCGACGGCTGGCGCGACCGCGTCGCCCTCCACCAACTCCACCCGCTGCTGCTCCACGCGGTCCTCTTCGGCGGTGGGTATGCCGCGACTGCCCGCTCCGCGGCCCTCCGCTACGCGTGACGCTCCCCACTGCGCGCAAGATCACCCGCCCCTTGCGGCCCTGGCCCCCGACCTGCACACTAAGCTCGATCGCACGCTAAGCAAGCGCTTATTCACCGCTGCCGAGGCAACGCCCGAGTCGAAGGGGACATCACCATGGGGCACTACCGAGCCAATCTGCGCGACATCGAGTTCAACCTGTTCGAGGTGTTCGGCCGGCAAGCCCTGCTCGGCCACGCGCCATACGAAGACTTCGACGAGGACACCGCCCGCGAACTCCTCCAGCACGTCCGTGAGCTCGCCGAAGGCGAACTCGCCGAGTCCTTCGTCGACAGCGACCGCAATCCGCCGAAGTATGACCCCAAGACCCAGCTCATCGCGATGCCGGAGTCGTTCAAGAAGTCCTACAAGGCCTTCCAGGACTCGGGCTTCTGGAATGTCACCCTCCAGCACGAGCTCGGCGGCACCCCCTGTCCGCCGTCCCTGCGGTGGGCGATCAACGAGATGATCCTCGGCGCCAACCCGGCGATCGCGATGTTCGGCGCCTCTTATGGCTTCGCCGAACTCCTCTATACCCTCGGCACTCCCGACCAGAAGAAGCTGGCGAAGTGGATCGTCGAGAAGGGCTGGCACTGCACGATGGTGCTGACCGAGCCCGAGGCCGGCTCGGACGTCGGCGCCGGCCGCACCAAGGCCGTCCAGAACGACGACGGCACCTGGAATATCACCGGCGTCAAACGCTTCATCACCAGCGCCGAATCCGACATGACCGACAACGTCGTCCACTTCGTCCTCGCCCGCCCCGAGGGCGCCTCCGAGGGGACCAAAGGCTTGTCGCTGTTCATCCTCAACAAGTTCGACGTCGACCTCGACACCGGTGCGCTCGGCGCCCGCAACGGTGTCTTCGTCACCAATGTCGAGAAGAAGATGGGCCTCAAGGTCTCGACGACCTGCGAATTGACCTTCGGCGACGGCCAGCCGGCGACCGGCACCCTCCTCGGCGATATCCACGACGGCATCGCCCAGATGTTCCACGTCATCGAGAACGCCCGGATGCTCGTCGGCACCAAGGCGATCGCGACGCTGTCGGCGGGCTATCTCAGCGCGCTCGACTACGCCAAGCACCGCGTCCAGGGCGCCGACCTCACCCGCTCGATGGACAAGACCGCGCCTCGCGTGACGATCACCCATCACCCCGACGTCCGTCGCTCGCTCATGCTCCAGAAGGCGTATGCCGAGGGCCTGCGCGCGCTCGTCCTGTTCACCGCGACGCAGCAGGATGTCGCCGACCAACACCTCCTCGAGACCGGCAACGAGGACGTCGTCAAGGGCAGTGCGGCCGACCTGGCGGCCCGGACCAACGACCTGCTGCTGCCGATCGTCAAGGGCCTCGGCTCCGAACGGGCCTGGGTCATCCTCGGGACCGAATCGCTGCAGACCCTCGGCGGATCCGGCTATCTGCAGGACTACCCGATCGAGCAGTATGTCCGCGATGCCAAGATCGACACCCTCTATGAGGGGACCACGGCGATCCAGGGCCTCGACTTCTTCTTCCGCAAGATCATCCGCGACAAGGCGCAGGCGCTCACCGCGCTGTCGATGCAGATCACCGAGTTCGCCAAGGACACCGGCCAGCAGCAGGGCGTCCTCGACCGCGACCGCGAGCTGCTCGGCAAGGCCGTCGAGGACGTCCAGGGCATCCTCGGTGCGATGGTCGGCCCGCTGATGGCCTCCGACCCGCGGATGGGCGGCGACCCGACCAACCTCTACAAGGTCGGTCAGAACACCTCCCGGCTCCTGCTCTCCGCCGGAGATCTCGTCGTCGGCTGGCTCCTGCTGCGCCAGGCGGCCGTCGCCCAGGACGCCCTCGATGCCGGCGCGACCGGTGCCGACAAGGACTTCTACACCGGCAAGGTCGCCGCGGCGCAGTTCTATGCCCGCACCGTCCTGCCCAAGCTCGCCGCGGAGCGGGCCATCGCCGAGTCCATCGACAACGCCCTCATGGACGTCCCCGAGTCCGCCTTCTGACCCGCTGACCGGTTCAGCCCCGTCGAAAGGCCGGTTCGGCCCCATCGAAAGGCCGGTTCGACCCCGCCGAAAGGCCGGTTCAGCCCCGCCGAAAGGCCGGTTCGGGGCTGGTCCGGTCTTTCGAGGTTGACTCGGGTTCAGCCGGTGGGCGCGTCCTGAGGCGATGCATCCTGCGGACCCTCGCCACTGCCATACGTCGCAGGCGCGTCCACCGGCACCAGCAGAACATTCCCGGATGCGCTCTGCACACGCACCGTCAGGAACTCCTGCCCCGGTGCCGGCTCACCCCTGGGCGGCAGCCGGCTCTCCACCGATCCGGTGGCCGTGACGATGTCGGTCCACACCGGCATACCTGACATCACGCCGACCCGGATGTCCCCGGAGGCGGTGCGCACGCCGACGGCGCCACGCGCCATACGATCCACGCTCACGGATCCGGACGCGGTCGAGACGCGCAGGTCGCCGTGGGATACGCCGACTTCGATGTCACCCGAGCCGGTCTTGACGGCCTGGGTCCGCGCGACGGTGCCGATCCGCACCGAGCCGGACCCGGTCGAGATCGTCCCGTCCCCGACTGTCGCGACCACCGCCACGTCGCCCGAGCCACTCTTGATCCGTATGCCGCCACTCAGCTCCCCACACCGCACCAGTCCCGAGCCGGCCGACAGGGCGAAATCCCCGGCGTCGTCGAGGAGGAAGTCGCCGGATCCGCACTTGGCCGAGACGGCGCCGTAGGACCCCCGCGCCTGCACCGAGGCCGACCCCGTCCGAGTGGTCAGGCCGCTGCCACTCGGCACGCGCACCCGCACGTCATGCCGGTTGCCGGAGAACCACGCGCGATCGCGCGGGGGTCGTATGACGATCTCCCGCCCCCGTTGCTCGACCGTGAACTCCTCGGCGCGTGGACCGTCGATCCGCACCGTGCACCCGTTGCCGTCAGCAGAGTCCACGGCAAGGTGTCCGTCGTGGAGTTCGACGACCAGGTCCACCGGGCCGGTGGTGGCGAAGTCGCGGTCCACGCCGCTCACACCCACCCCTTCATGCTGCCCCCGGAACTCTTGCCGCCGAACGGGAAATTCGCGGCGAACGGGAACCCGGGTGGGACCTCGCGCCCCATGAATGGGACGTGGGAGAGGTCGAGATCGATGTCCATACCCCCCGGCTTCGTCGCCTCACGGAGGGCGTTGACGATCCAGCTGTTGAGGGACTGACTCGACCCTCCGGCCTGACGCTCGGCCTTCTCCTTGATGCCCTCGGGCAGGCGGACGGTGATCCGGGCGATGTCACCCTCGTCGCCCGCCTCCGGCGGCTCCGGCGGCATGGGAACGGGAACCATGGGGGCCCCCGGTGCGGGTGGGGCGGCGGGCGGAAGCGGCAGACCGCTCTCGCCCGGGTGAGCCCCCGCTCCGTCGACGACGAAGTCGACGGAGCGTCCGGCGAGCCGGGCAGTGACGCTCCCGGACGGCAGCGCGCTGGTGATCTCGGCCGCCGCATCGGCGAGGACCTCGAAGAGAGTCAGCCGCAGCGCGGGGTCGAGGACGCGAGCGAGCCGGATGACGGCTTCCTCGACGTCCGGAGTTCCCCCGGTGGTGGCCTCGGCGAGTTCGGCGCGTAGACGCTCGACATAGGGCGTGATGTCCATGACACCATGGTGACGTCATCGTGACGCCACGTCAAGGCATTGTGACGTCAGCTTCTCGCGACGCGTCGACCCGTGCCTCCGTCAGCGCGGGTCGACGTGGGTCTCGTCAATGGTCGTCCCGGTGCGGGGGTCGGTCTGGGTGACGCGCGTGCTGTCAAAGCCCGCAGCAGAGCGCCGGGAGCCCGCCTGGGCGAGGAACGACAGCACGATCGCCAGCGCACCGGCGCCCATGCAGATGTAGCCGACCATGACGAGGTCGACGCCACTGATCGAGTCCTTGACGGCAAACGACATGATCGCGCCGACGACGAGAAGGAAGATGCCGAGGCCGATATACATGTGAGGCTCTCTCGAGTGGGTGTCGGATCAGGCGGCCCGCTGCCGGAGCCGTCCCGGCACGTTAACCCGCGCCGGTGGCCGAGAACGTTCTGAGGGCCCGCCCGATTTCCCCGCCGTCAGAGCCTCCGGTCGGCGAGCACCGGGAACTCCCTGCGGTATGCCGTGACCTCCCCCAGGTCCACCTCCACCGTGAGGATCTCCGCACCGCCGCCCGCCTCCGCGAGCACGTCGCCGCGTGGGGAGACGACCTGGGACGCGCCGCCCATGACGTATCCCGCGTGCGTGCCGCCGGTGTTGGCGGCCACCAGCACGCACTGGTTCTCGACCGCCCGCGCGCGGCCGAGGAGCGACCAGTGGGCGACTCGCGGCCGCGGCCAGGCGGCCGGCACGAGGAAGACCTGTGCCCCGCGGTCGACCTGAGCGCGATACAACTCGGGAAAGCGCAGGTCGTAGCAGGTCGAGAGACCCACCCGGGGACCCCCGCCGGGCAGGTCGACGACGACGATCTCCCGCCCGGCCTCCAACAACGACGGCTCTCCCTCGGCGAACCCGAACCGGTGGATCTTCCGATACACCGCAAGCCTCGACCCGTCGGGCCCGAGCAGGACGGAGGTGTTGGCGAGCACCTTCCCCTCCGGCCCGGGCTCGGGCAACGCCTCGATGATCGACCCGGCGTGGACGACCGAGCCGATCGATCGGGCCGCCTTCGCGATCGCCGCGACCGTCGGCCCGTCCAGGGGCTCGGCCGCCGCCGCCCACCCGCGATAGCCGAACCCCGTCGGCGCCCACAGCTCCGGCAGCAGGACGAGATCGGCCCCCGCCTGCGCACGGACCAGACCCGCCGCCCGCTCGCGCCGGTCGGCGAGGGGTTCGCCATCGGCATACGCGATCTGCACGACGGCGACCTTCACCGGTGCTCACCCCGGCGCCGGTCCTGCGCCGCGATCCCGGAGAGATAGGCGTTGTATGCCGTGAGGTCGGCATCGTGGTCGCGATCGGCCTGGCGGTCCGTGCGTTCCGTCTCGCGCCGGTCCTGACGCAGCCACTGGAGGGCCACCATGAGGGCGAGGACCAGGGTCGGTGCCTCACCGATGCCCCACGCGATCGCCCCGGCCGTGTGTTGGTCGGCGAGCGGGTCGGTCATCCACGGCAGCCCGAGCCGGCCGAAGAAGTCCGGCGCCATGAGGTTGTTGCTGCCGGTGATGACAACCCCGAGGAAGGCGTGGAAGGAGATCGTCGCGAACAGGACGACGAGGAGGATCAGCGGCGACCACTTGACCGGGCCGGGGTCGGTGCCGACGAGCACCCAGGCGAACAGATAGCCCGAGAGGAGGAAGTGGACGGTCATGAGGATGTGCCCGGTGTGCGTCGTCAGGGCGTAGGAGAAGAGCGGCGTGAAATAGAAGGTCGCGAGGCTGAAGAAGAACATGACGGCGGCGACGATCGGGTTGGCGAAGATCCGCAGATAGTGCGAGTGGACGACGGCCAGGATGAGTTCCCGCGGACCCCGGGTCGCGTCCCGGCGCGCCGGCAGCGCGCGCAGGGCGAGGGTGATCGGCGCCGCCGGGACCAGCAGCAGGGGGACGATCATCGCGACCGTCATGTGCATGATCATGTGCCAGGAGAAGAGGATCCGTCCATAGACCCCCGGCGCCCCGCACATCGCATAGACGAAGAGCAGCCACCCGATCGTCCAGCAGAGGAACTGCCACACCGGCCACTTGTCGCCGCGCTGGTGGAGGCGGTGGACCCAGCGCCCATAGACCCCGATGGCGACGGCGGCGACCGCGATCCACAGCCAGTCGGGGTGCCAGGTGACCAGCCAGGCGTCGGACGGCGGGGCGCCCGGGTCGCTGTAGCCGGTCAGCGTATAGACCGTCGTCGGGTCCGGCGCGAGCGTCTCGATGCCGGGCGGGGGGGTGCGCGAGAGGGCGACCGCGGTCCCGATCGCGATGCCCATGAGGAGGAGTTCGCCGATGGCGAGGCGCGCGAACGCCGCGCCGTCCCCGGGCGCCTTGTCGAGGGCGGCGAGGGTCGAGCGACGGTGCATCCACCCGGCGACCCCGAGCGCGACGAAGGCGCCGGCCTTGACCAGGAGCATCGCGCCATACGCCGAACCCAGGTCGGCGACGGATCCGAGGTTGAACCACGCGGCGAGGAGGCCGCTGAGGCCGAGCGCGGCATACGACCACAGGGCGACGGTCGAGAAGCGGCGCACGGTCACCCCGAGGT
The DNA here is from genome assembly GCA_046330995.1 of Dermatophilaceae bacterium. Taxonomy (GTDB): domain Bacteria; phylum Actinomycetota; class Actinomycetes; order Actinomycetales; family Dermatophilaceae; genus Nostocoides_A. The sequence continues at coordinate 153,359 of JAXLRS010000007.1, read as the reverse complement.
GCGGGATGAGCGTATGCCGCAGCACCACCAGCGCGAGCAGCCCGCCGACCCAGGTGGTCACCGCGACGAGGTGGACGGCGAGCGCGTTGATCCCGCTCATGTGGTCGCGGCTGACCGCGGAGTGGCCGGCGAGCGCGGTCGGCATGAGCGCAAGCAGGCCACCGAAGAAGCACCAGGCCTGCGTCGTCTTGCCGTGCGTCTGGAGCAGGGTCAGGAAGATCGCCGCGACGAGGAGGAGGCTGATGATCGCCATCCGGGTCGGCGCGAGCTCCCAGGCGAGACCGAAGAACTGGCTCCAGTACTCCGGCTGCGTGGGCCGCAGGCCGGAGACGTCGGCGAAGGTGGCGACCAGCCCGATGACGAGGCCGGCTGCCCAGACACCCGCCCCGAGCGCCGCCCCGTGCCCACTAGCGGCGCGCCGGTGCGTCCGGGTGGTCTCGGGAGCGAGGAAGGCGCCGACGAGGGCGAAGCCGATGGTCGCGCAGGCGCCGAGCATCGTGACGGCCGTCGACAGGGGGACCAACCAGCGGATCACCGCCCCGGGATCGGCCACGGCATAAGCCGAGACCGCGCCCCCCAGACCCGCGGCGATGACGAGGGCCACGAGGGCGGGGATGGCGAGGACCAGTCCGGGAACACGCTCCACTGGGGTGCGCTGCGTTGTCACGACACCAAGACTAAGTAGGGTGGGCCGATGCCCGTCCACCCCACTCCCCCCACCGACCTGGTGGGACTCGTCACGGCCTGGTCCACGAGCGTCGCCGGACTGATCGCGCTCGGCCGGGAGTGCACGGAGGCCGACTTCGCCCGGCCGACCTGCTGCCCCGGGTGGACGGTCCAGGATCAGTTGGCGCACGTCGCGGGGGTCGAGGCGATGTTCGGCGGGGCGGCGCCGTCGGACGTCGCGGTCCCGGACTATCCGTGGATCCGGCACGACATGGGCCGCTTCATGGAGGGTCCGGTCCAGGCGCGCCGGTCGTGGCCCGGGTCCGCCGTCGTCGATGAGTTGGCGGCCGCGCTCACCGAGCGCCAGGCGGCGTATGCCGATCCCGCCCTCACCGTCGACTCCACCCTCGCGACGCCCCTGGGTGAGATGACCCTCGGCGACCTCGTGACCCTGCGGATCATGGACGTCTGGGTGCACGAACAGGACGTCCGCGAGGCGCTCGGACGCCCGGGTGGCCTGGAGTCCGGCGGGGCGTCGGTGTTCGTCCAGGCCATGCTGGACCGGGTGCCGCGCCTGTGGGCGCCGCTGCTGGCCGCCGATCAGGGGCTGCTGCTGCGCGTCGAGGGGCCGACGAGCGGCGTGGCGGGGGTCGGGCTGCTCGGCCTGCCCGAGGGCGACGGAACCGCCCAAGCCCTGTTCGACGACCCAGGTCAGTGGCCGGGCACCCTGACCATGATCACCGGGACCACCCAGCCGCTCACCCGTCGCGCCGCCGGCCGCGTGCCGACCGCGGGGGTCCTGGCCGACGCGTCGGTGACCATCGACGGAGACGCCGGGCTCGGCACGCGGGCACTGGAGGCGCTGGCCTTCGTCCCGTGACCGCCGCCTCGGGCGCGCCCACCGGACCCGAGCGGGTGGCGGGGGTGGCGCGGAGGGGAAGCACACGGCATACGGCCGGAGACATGTGATGAGCAGAGACTTCCCCAACCTCTCCCCCGCCTTCCCCGGCCGCGCGCCGTGGGGGACGGCGTCGTCGCTGCGGGCATGGCAGGCGACGGCGCTCGAGCAGTACCTCACCGACGCACCCCGCGACTTCCTCGCCGTCGCGACCCCCGGCGCCGGCAAGACGACCTTCGCGCTGCGGGTCGCCCGCGAGCTGCTCGACACGCGGATCGTCAACCGGATCACCGTCGTCACGCCCACCGAGCACCTCAAGGTCCAATGGGCTGATGCCGCACACCGGGCGGGCATCGCCCTCGACCCCGGTCTCGGCGGGTCGCGCCGCGGGCGGTCGCGGGAGTTCACCGGGACCGCCGTGACGTATGCCGGCGTGGCCGCCCGGCACTTCCACTACCGCGCGGTCACCGAGAACTCCAACATGCTCGTCATCCTCGACGAGATCCACCACGCCGGCGACGCGCGCACGTGGGGCGAGGCGGTCGCCGAGTGTTTCGCGCCGGCGCGGCGGCGGCTCGCACTGACCGGGACGCCGTTCCGGTCCGACGACAACCCGATCCCGTTCGTGCGCTACGAGGAGTTGCCCGACGGGTCGCGGCGGTCGACCGCGGACTACACCTATGGGTATGCCGAGGCCCTTCGCGATCATGTCGTCCGGCCGGTGCTGTTCATGGCGTATGGCGGTCCCATGCGCTGGCGGACCAAGGCCGGGGAGGAGTTGGAGGCGCAGCTCGCCGAGCCGATGACCAAGGATCTGACCGCGCACGCGTGGCGAACGGCGTTGGACCCCAAGGGAGAGTGGATCCAAGCGGTCCTGCGCGCGGCCGATGTGCGGCTGACCGAGACCCGTCGGCATGTCCCGGACGCGGGCGGGCTGGTGATCGCGACCGATCAGGCGAGCGCACGGGCATACGCCAAAGTGTTGGAGTCGGTGAGCGGGACGAAACCGACGCTCGTGCTCTCGGACGACGCCGGGTCGTCACGGAGGATCGAGGAGTTCGCGGCGTCGGAGGACCGGTGGCTGGTCGCCGTGCGGATGGTCTCGGAGGGGGTCGACGTCCCGCGGCTCGCGGTGGGGGTCTATGCGACGGCGACGTCGACGCCGTTGTTCTTCGCGCAGGCGGTCGGGCGGTTCGTCCGGGCGCGGCGGCGGGGTGAGGTGGCGACGGTGTTCGTCCCCACGGTGGCGCCGCTGCTCGCCCATGCCTCGGCGCTCGAACGGCAACGCGACCATATCCTCGGGGCACCCTCCGGACGGGAGGACTGGTCGGAGGACGACGAACTCACCCGGGCCAACAGGTCGGACTCGGCGTCGGACGACCTACTCGGGACGTGGGCGGCGCTGGAGTCGGAGGCGCACTTCGATCACGTCCTCTTCGACGCGCACCAGTTCGGCCTCCAGGCGGCGGCCGGGACGCAGGAGGAGATGGACTATCTGGGACTGCCGGGGCTGCTGGAGCCGGATCAGGTGCGAGAGGTGCTGCACGAGCGCCAGCGCCGGCATCAGGCGCGGGCGGCCCGGGCGGAGCGGCGGGAGAAGGTGACGCCCGAGGTCTCGCTGCACCGGGCCCTGGAGTCACAGCGGAAACTCCTGAACTCGTTGGTCAGCGCGTTCGCGCATACGCGCGGGGTGCCGCACTCGCACATCCACGCGGAGTTGCGCCGCCAGGCCGGCGGGCCGCCGCTGCCCAAGGCGACCACGGAGCAGGTGGAGCACCGGATCGCGCTGATTCGCCGCTGGCACGCCGGGGGCCGGGACTAGCTCCTGGTGATGTACGTCAGATTCGACGTACGTCGCCGTTGACGTACGTCGACGCTGACGAATGGAGTCTCCGCACCAGGCCGGGCTGACCGCGCGGGCGGCTTCCGGTGAGGTAGTCGGTTGGCGGTGAGGTCGTAGGTGCGCATCCACGACCTCACCGCCACCCTACGACCTCACCAAGTCGACGCCGACGACTCGATCCCCGCGGCGCCACCACCACCCCGAGGCCCCGGCAAGAATTTAACTTGCATGCGCAAGCAAGTGTCTGATATAAACTTGCGCGTGCAAATATCCCCGACGGTCACGGGAGGCCCGTGCCCGATGACGGCCGATACCGCGCCGTCGACCCCGGATGCCATCGGCTTCCAGCTGATCCGGGTGGCCAAGCAACTACGCAACCTGCGGCCCCACATGGCCGACGCGCCAGGCTCGCTGGACGCCACGGCATACCCCCTGATGTTCAGCCTGTGCGGTGACCCAATCCGGATCACCACCCTTGCGGAGCGCGCCCACACCGAGGTCTCGACGACCTCGCGCAAGGTGGCGGCGCTCGAGCGGGACGGCATCGTCGCTCGCATCCCCGACCCCGACGACGGCCGGGCCCAACTCGTCACCCTCAGCGCCGAGGGTCACCGGGTGCTCGAAGACCTGCGGGCGAATCGCCAACGGCTCTTCGAGGACCTCCTCGCCGACTGGGAACCCGCCCAGATCGACTCCCTGCTGACCCTCCTGACCCGCCTCGGCGACGCCCTCGAGACCCGAGGGACGCGGCCGGGGGCGGAACGGCATACCGACTCTTCATTGGAGATCACCCGATGACCACCGACGCCACGGCGGCGGACGAGGCGCTGATCAGCGCGCCCGCCCCGAACACCCTCACCCACCGGCAGATCGTCACGATCCTGACCGGACTCATGCTCGGCATGTTCCTCGCCGCGCTCGACCAGACCATCGTCGCCACGGCGATCCGCACCATCGCCGACGACCTCCAGGGGCTCGACCGCCAGGCCTGGGTGACGACGGCCTATCTCATCACCTCGACGATCGTCACCCCGCTCTATGGCAAGCTGTCCGACATCTACGGCCGCAAACCGTTCTTCCTCACGGCCATCACGGTGTTCGTCATCGGGTCGGTCATGTGCACATTCGCCGACTCGATGATCCAGCTAGCTGCGTTCCGCGCGGTCCAGGGCATCGGCGCGGGCGGCCTGTTCAGCCTCGCCCTCGCCATCATCGGCGACATCGTCCCGCCGATGGAGCGGGCGAAGTATCAGGGCTACTTCCTCGCCGTCTTCGGCACCTCCAGCGTGCTCGGGCCGGTCATCGGCGGCTTCTTCGCCGGCCTCACTTCCTTCCTCGGCATCTCCGGATGGCGCTGGGTGTTCCTCGTCAACGTCCCGATCGGGATCGTCGCGCTCTTCGTCGTCATGCGGACGCTGAAGCTGCGGCATACGCGCCTCGATCACCGGATCGACTGGTGGGGGGCCGCGGCGCTGTCAGTCGGGCTGGTGCCGCTGCTCATGGTTGCCGAGCAGGGTCGCGAGTGGGGCTGGACCTCGACCGACGCGATCCTCTGCTACGTCATCGGCGGCGTCGGCGTGCTCGCCTTTCAATACATCGAGTGGCGCATGGGTGAGGAGGCGCTGCTGCCGATCCGGCTGTTCGCAAACAAGACCATCGGCATCGGCTCCATCGCCTCGACGGTTCTCGGTATGGCGCTCTTCGGCGGCATCGCGTGTCTCCCGCTCTATCTCCAGATCGTCAAGGGCGCGACGCCGACGGAGGCCGGTCTTCAGTTGCTCCCCTTGACCCTCGGGATCATGGCCGGCTCGGTCATCTCGGGTCAGACGATCAGCCGCACCGGCCGCTACCGCCCGTTCCTGCGGGCCGGCGGCCCCATGATCGCCGTGGCTCTCTTCCTGCTGCACTGGACCCGCTATGACACGGCGATGTGGAAGCTCATGGTCGTCATGGTGCTCTTCGGCATGGGGATGGGCTTCATGATGCAGCCGCTCATGCTGGCGATCCAGGCCGCCGCCGATCGCCGGGACATGGGCATCGCGACCGCCTCCGCGACCTTCACGCGCCAGATCGGCGGCACGCTCGGGACTGCGGTCTTCCTCTCCATCCTGTTCTCGCTCCTGCCCGACAAGATCGCGACGCGGATGGGTCAGGCCCAGGGGACGGCCGACTTCCGCGCGGCCCTCGCCGACCCGGCCAACGCGAGTTTCGTCCAGCAGTTGAAATCCGGCTCGGGCTCGACGTCGGTGATGAAGGACTCCTCCTTCCTCACCTCGCTCGACCCGCGCCTGGCCAAGCCGTTCCTCCAGGGCTTCGCCGACTCGATGGACCGGGTGTTCCTCTTCGCGGCCATCGTCATGGTGCTCGGGGCGATCGTCGCCTGGGCGATCCCGCAGATCAGCCTCCAGCGCCCGGCCCCCGGCGAGGCGCCGGTCGTCGCCGAGTAGGTCGGCCCAGGAGGTCGGCCCAGGAGGTCGGCCCAGGAGGTCGGCCCAGGAGGTCGGCCAGCGCACCGGGGGACATGCGCAGGGTCCGCAGGTCGTGCAGAGATCGGAGGTTCGGACCGCCGGCGTCGCCGAGAATGGCAGCGTTGTGCTTCCGTTGCAGGCTTTGTCGCTCCTTGCATGGATATATCCATGCAAGGAGCGACAAAGCCTGCAAGCGTGGCACAACGCTGCCATTCTTTGGGGCCGGTCCTTGCGCGGGCCGGTCCTTGCGGGGGCCGGTCCTTGCGGGGGCCGGTCCTTGCGCGGGCCGGTCCTTGCGGGGGCCGGCCCTCGCGGGGGCCGGTGTCTGCGGGGCGCCTCATCCCCTATGCCGCGGACTTGAGTTTCGGCGGCCGGGGGCCCCGGGCGGACGACGAGGTGCTGATCAGGGCCTGGTGGTCTGCTCATGGCCCCGAATCCGCCAGCCACTCCCCGACCACCCGGCTCGGCCTCGCACCGACAACGCCGACCGCCCATCGGACGCCGGTCGATCAGGTCGCGCAGCCCTGCATGACGTGTCTGCGATCCGCCTGCGCGGGACGAAGGATCCCATCGGCCTTCCTATCCGCGGCGGTCAGCCCCAGACAAGTCCGCGCGTGGGGTCGGCGAGGATCGCCGCGACATCGGCGAGATACCGCGACCCGAGTTCCCCGTCCACCAGCCGGTGGTCGAAGGACAGCGCCAGCGTCGTCACCCACCGGGGCTCGATCCGCTCCTCGGCACCGGATCCGACCACCCACGGTCTGCGGGTGATCGAGCCGAACGCGAGGATCGCCGACTCCCCCGGGTTGAGAATCGGCGTCCCGGAGTCGATCCCGAACACTCCGATATTGGTGATCGTGATCGTCCCGCCCGCCATGTCGGCCGGTTGCGTCCGCCCCTCGCGCGCGGTCGTCGTCAGCGCGGTGATCGCCTCCGCCAACTCCCGCATGGTCAGCAGGTCGGCGTCCTTGATATTGGGCACGAGCAAACCGCGCGGCGTCGCGGCCGCGATCCCGAGGTTGACATAGCCCTTCTTGACGATCTCCTGCGCCGCCTCGTCCCAGGTCGCGTTGATGTCGGGATTGCGCCGTATGCCGAGGCACGTCGCCTTCGCGAGGACGAGCAGCGGGGTGACCTTGACGTCGCGGAACTCCCGATCCTTCTTCAGCCGCTCGATGAGGTCCATGGTCGCGGTGACGTCGACGTCGACCCACTCGGTCACATGCGGCGCGGTGAACGCCGACCCGACCATCGCCGCCGCGCTGACCTTGCGGACGCCCTTGATCGGGATCCGCTCCTCCCCCCGGCTGCCGTATGCCGATCCAGCCCCCCCGTGGCCACCTCCCGTGCCGCTCGGCGCACCGCCGGTGCCACCTCCCCCGGTCGCCGCACCTGCATCGCCCGCGGCCGCCGCACCGCCACCACCCGCACCCCCGGTCGCCGCACCGCCACCACCCGCACCCCCGGTCGCCGCACCGCCACCACCCGCACCGCCGCTGACCGCAACGACGCCAGCCGCACCGCCGCTGACCGCACCGGCGCCTGCGGCGGCGAGGACGTCGTCGCGGGTGATGATGCCGCCGTCGCCGCTGCCAGCGACGTGCGCGAGGTCGACCCCGAGATCCCGGGCGAGCTTGCGCACCGGGGGCTTGGTGAGCGCCCGCACCCGGCCGAGCACCTCGGGCGAATGCTCGGTCAGCTCGGTCAGCGGCCGCCGGTCGCGCAACACGTGGGTCGAGTGCGCGGCGACGAGTTCGCCCACACCGCTGCTCGCGTCGGCATGGACGGCCTCCTTGACCGCCGGCTCCTCGTCGGGATAGTGCGCGATCGTCTGGATGAGCTGAGGCTTGCGCCGCGGCCGCCGCTTGGCCTCGGTCTGCTTGACGCCGTAGCCGACCAGCACCGGCGTCCGCTCCGGCTTCGCGGGTGCCTGAGCCGTCTGGGGCGCCGGCAGGGCCACCTCGGCCGTCAGGAAGTCGCTCGCGCTGCCACCTCCCGGGTCGAATCCCCCGGACCCACCCGAATGGCCGCCCGACCCGAAGCCGCCGCCTCCCGGCCCGCCGCTTCCCGGCCCGCCGCCTCCCGGCCGCGCCGCGCCCCCCGGCCGCGCCCCGCCCCCCGCCGTCTCGCCTGGCGTCGCGCCAGCAGTCGCACCTGCCGTCGCGCCCGACCCGACCTCTTCGCCGGACCCGTCGTCGATGACGATGATCGGCGTCCCCACCTCGACCGTCGCCCCCTCGGCCACCAGCAGCGCGGCGACGGTCCCGGCATACGGAATCGGCAACTCCACCAACGACTTCGCCGTCTCGATCTCGACGACGATGTCGTTGACCTTGACGACGTCCCCGACGGCGACCCGCCAGGTGACGATGTCGGCCTCGGTCAGGCCCTCGCCCGGGTCGGGCAGCTTGAACTCACGCAACGGAACCGTCCTCCTTCAGTGCGCCAGCGAGCGGTCGACGGCATCGAGCACCCGGTCCAGATCGGGCAGGAACTCCTCTTCGATCCGGCTCGGCGGATAGGGCACGTTGTATCCGCCGACCCGCAGCACCGGCGCCTCCAGCGAATAGAAGCACTCTTGCTGGATCTGCGCGGCCAGTTCGGCCCCGAGCCCGAGGAAGGTCGGCGCCTCGTGGACGACGACGCACCGGCCCGTCTTGCGCACCGACCCGAAGATGGTCTCGGTGTCGAGCGGCGTCAGCGACCGCAGGTCGACGACTTCGAGCGATGTCCCGTCCTCCTCGGCGGCCTGCGCCGCCTGGAGGCAGGAGCGCACCATCGGACCATAGGCGAGCACGGTGACGTCCGTCCCCGGCCGGATCACGTTGGCGCGGAACAACTCCCGCTGCGGCGCCGAGCCGACCTCGCCCTTGTCCCAATAGCGCCGCTTCGGCTCATAGAACATGATCGGGTCGGGGTGCTCGATCGCCCCCTGGAGCATCCAGTAGGCATCGTCCGGGTTGCTGCAGGCGACGACGCGCAGCCCCGCGGTGTGGGCGAAATACGCCTCGTTGGACTCGCTGTGGTGCTCGACCGCGCCGATGCCGCCGCCGACGGGGATGCGGATGACCATCGGCAGCCCGACGTGCCCGAGCGAGCGCGCGTGCAGCTTCGCGACCTGCGAGACGATGTGGTCGAACGCTGGATAGACGAATCCGTCGAACTGGATCTCGACGACCGGCCGATAACCCCGCAGCGCCATCCCGATCGCCGTCGCGACGATCCCGGCCTCGGCGAGCGGGGTGTCGATGACCCGGTCCTCCCCGAAGTCCTTCTGCAGTCCCTCGGTGATCCGGAAGACGCCGCCGAGTTTGCCGATGTCCTCCCCCATGAGGACGACCTTGGGATCTTTCTCCATCGCGGCACGGAGGCTCGCGTTGAGCGCCTTCGCCATCGTCATCGTCGACATCTCAGTGCGCCCCCTCGAAGCTCGCGAGGTAGTCCGTCAGCGCCGCCCGCTCGGCGTCCATGACGGGGTGGGGCGCGGCATAAACATGGGCGAACATCGAGTCCGCCGCCGGGTCCGGCAGCGCGAGACAGCGCGCCCGCAGGTCGGCGCCGACGGCGTCCGCCTCCTCCTCACACGCGGTGAAGAACTCCTTCCGTATGCCGTGTGCGCGCCCCAGCAACGTCCCCAGCCGCGCGATCGGGTCGCGTAGCTTCCACACCTCGACTTCTGCGGAGACGCGGTATTTGGTCGGGTCGTCGGACGTCGTGTGCGCGCCCATGCGGTAGGTGAACGCCTCGACCAGGGCCGGCCCCTGGCCGTCCCGGGCGTCGTCGAGGGCGGCCTTGGTCACGGCATATGTCGCGAGGACGTCGTTGCCGTCGACGCGGGTGCCGGGGAAGCCATAGCCCTTGGGCCGCAGATAGATCGGGACCCGCATCTGGCGTTCGTTGGGCTCGGAGATCGCCCACTGGTTGTTCTGGCAGAAGAAGACGACCGGCGAGTTCATGACCCCGGAGAAGACGAAGGCCTCCCCGACGTCCCCCTGGGCGCTCGCCCCGTCGCCGAAGTAGGCGATGACCGCCGTGTCTCGGTCGGGGTCGCCGGTCCCGACCGCTCCGTCGCGCTGGACCCCCATCGCATAACCAGTGGCGTGCAGGGTCTGGGCGCCGATGATGATTGTGTAGAGGTGGAAGTTCTTCTCGAACGGATCCCACCCCCCGTTGTGCACCCCCCGGAACATCCCGAGCAGGTTGAGCGGGTCGACGCCCCGGCACCAGGCGACGCCGTGCTCGCGATAGGTCGGGAAGGCGAAGTCCTGCGGGCGCAGGGCCCGGCCGGAGCCGACCTGCGCGGCCTCCTGCCCCAGGCAGGGCGCCCACAACCCGAGCTCGCCCTGACGCTGGAGCGCGGTGGCCTCGTTGTCGATGCGCCGGACGAGGACCATGTCGCGATAGAACCCCTGGAGGTCCTGCGTCGTCAGCGCGTCGGCGATCGCGTCGTAGCGCTCATCGGACACGCGCTCGCCCTCGGGCGTGACGAGCTGGACCATGTCCGGCCCGCCGTCCCGCGGCTCGATCCGGTGCTTGCGGCCCTTGTCACCCATCGTTGCTCCGTTCCCACCCGTCGCGGGATGGCCGCCCTCGGGTGACTCGGTCGCCGTGCCGGGCGCTGACCGGGGATGACCGGTATGCCGCGCCCGCCCCAGCGACGGTGGCTTCGGCCACGTCCTCGTGACCGCTGTGCTGTGCGTCTGCTCACAACCTACCGCGATCCGTATGCCGCCACTTCCGACCGATCCGCTCGCTCGCCCGGTCGTGTGCCAACGGTGACGGCCCCGTCCTCCAATTGGGGGACGTGAATACGCGGACTCGGCCTACCTACGCTCGAGCCGGAAGGAGAACCGATGACGCCTCGCCACCTCATCACGCTTGTCGCCCTTACCTTTTCACTGGCGGCGTGCCAGCCTAAGACGGCCACCACAAGCACGTCCGGTGCTGCCTCATCATCGGCAGCGGCCGCGACGACCGGGAAAGCCGGCGCGAGCCCGCCCGGCTCAGCGGCGACCACCACGAAACCAGTCCCGTCGGCGGCGGCCTCGTCCTCGCCGTCCCCCAGCCCAGCCGACGCCGGGTCGTCCCCCATGACGCCGATGGCGAGGGATGCGGCCGCATTGGACCGGCTGATCAGCGAGGGCATGATCCGCGAGAAGACGTGTCACGCATCCGCCACGGCGGGTGGGGTCGCAATCGGTGACTCGGATTGGGAATTCATTGACGGCCAGATCAACATGCGAACGACCGGGGACGGACTCGAACAAGTAGCCGTGGATGGTGCGTTCTTTATCCGCACGTCCGACGGCTCGAACGGACCCTGGTCGTCATGGGAGCGCTTCGATTCGATTCCGGATGGAGAGATGGACCTGTCGCCGGGTACGTGGCTCGGCGATGTCGGTGAGATGGCCACCATCGAACACGCGTCTTCGGCTGCCGGACAGACCTACACCGTCCATCCCGACGCTAGTTCGAACTTGAGTGACACCACCCTCACATTCGAACTCAATAACCGGGGACTCCTGACCAGGATGGCCGCCAGTGGGGGCATGACGTTCGAGATGCTGTTCAGCCGGTGGGGCCAGGATGTCCATATCACGGCTCCCGTCGACTGACGGATCCCACCGGGTCAATCCCGTGGCGTCAAGTAGTACCACACATCGCCCGGCCAGATGTCGAGGACGGCGGAGCGACGCCGGCCATACGGCTCGGCGAACTCCGTCCCCCCGGCGACATTGCCGATGTCGTCGCGCGGCGGACACCACTCGTAGGGGTTGGCCATGACGAACTCACCACCTTCTCCACAGCGCGGGCATGTCTCAGCCACCTCAGCAGGCTTCACATGCACTCATTCGTCGTCGTCCTCGTCCAACTCCTCCAGCCGAACCAGGACGCGGGTGAAGTCGATGCCCAGTTCGGTCGCCCGGATCTTGCCCCGCTGCGCGCGCCAGAGGCCGGTGTCGGACCAGAACGCCACCGTCTTGTCGAAACCCTCGTCGCTTTGGCGTCGGAACAGGTCCGCAAGCTCGGGGCTGTCTTCGTCCGGCGAGCCTGGGTCGGCCTTCCAGACGTTGGCCGGGGCCCGGCGCCACCACTGCCTCGCGGAGGACACCGTCGTGAACTCGCCGAAGATCATGCCCAGCATCAGCCCGAGCAAGGGCTTGAGTGTGCCGTCCCACTCGGCACGACGGCGCACCCCGGCCAGGAGCAGCATCCCGGCCATCACCTGATCCCGCGGATCCTCCGGCCAGGGCCGGCCGACCACGACCTTGGTGCCGCGAACCTCGAGCAGGTCGGCTGACACGGCAGCCAGGAACAGCCGGTCGAGGCCGCTGTGCTCGCCTGCCGAACGCCATCCGCCCGGCTCCTGGCCCAGAACCGAGCGTGTCCACTCGTCCAGGTCGAGCGCGGCGATCGCCTCGCGGGCATAGGCGGGCCGCAGGACGCCGGTCTTGGTCGCCGCCCGGCCCTGCGGCCCGACCCACTCGACCAGCCGCAGAACCAACCGGACGAAGCCACTGGCCCGCAACTGCGCGGCCACCACCGCGTGGTCCTGCATCGGCAGCGCCTCGTCGTCGTCCTCCTCATCGACGACGCGCCGACCGGCCATGGGCCCGGCATACGCCCCGAGGTCGGCACCGGAGAGCAGCGCGTTCGCGAACTCGGACAACTCCCGCGACGCGACGCTTCCAGCGCCGGGCGGACCGGGCGCGCGCTCTCGCCGTTCCTGAATCGACAGCGCGTTCCAGGAATCCTGGACCTGCTGCAGCCGGGCGTTCAACTCCTCGATGGAGTCGGCGCCATCGAGCGAGATGCCGATCTCCTCGGCATACGCCTGCATGGACTTCGCCGCCCCGAAGGCGCCGGGATCACCGCACCGCTCCCGCATCGTCGGTATGGCGCGCCGAGCCTCCCGCGTCAGGTCCTTGGGATCGGCCGACCCGGACGCCATCCGCCCGGTCGCGCGCAGGAACCGCCAGAACGTGTCCAGCGTGGCGACGAGCGACTCGATGTCCGGCACCCCGAGGGGGCCGTGTCCGGGCCAGCGCGTGGTCATCAGGTAGTCGGCCGATCCGGCCGGCCACGCGGTGCCCGGGATGCGGTCCTGGGTGTCACGAATGGAGAGTGCCGTTCCGAGCAGGTCGGCGTCGAGGGGCCGCTTGGTCTTCGCGGCCCACGCCGCGGCGTGCCCGATCAGGAGGTCGTATGGGTCGTTCACGCGCCCATCTTCACCCACCGTCCATCGCCCCCGCTGTTTGCGGCGACGGGCGAACCGTCCTGTCGGCAGCGGGTGGACACGCTACCTCGGGTGGGCGGCGCGCCAGGCGGCGGCGATCTCCAGCAGCCGGTCGGAGGCCTCGTGCTCGCCGATGGTCGCGCGGACGCCGTCCACGGCATACGGCCGGACGGTCAACGCGTCCTCCTCGCACGCCTGGGCGAAGGCGGGGGTATCGTCGCCGAGGGGGAACCAGACGAAGTTGGCCTGGCTCGGCGGGAGGTCCCAGCCCTGCTCGGCGAGCGCCTCCTCCACCCGCTCGCGTTCGGCCACAAGGTCCTTGACCCGCACCTCCAACTCGTCGTATGCCGCGAGCGACGCCACCGCGGCCGCCTGCGCGAGGCTGTTGACGCCGAACGGGACCGCGGTCACGCGGAGGGCGTCGGCGATCGGGGGGTGCGCCACGGCGTAGCCGACCCGCAGGCCGGCCAGGCCGTAGGCCTTGGAGAAGGTCCTTAGGACCACGACATTGGGGTGGTCGCGGAGAATCGCGAGGGCATCGGGGGCGTCGGGATCGGTGACGAACTCGACATACGCCTCGTCGATGACGACGAGCACGGTCGGCGGCACGGCCGCGAGGAAGTCGCGCAGCTCCTCGGCGTGCACGCACGTCCCGGTCGGGTTGTTGGGCGTGCAGACGAGGACGACCCGGGTCCGCTCGGTGACCGCGGCAGCCATCGCCGGGAGGTCGTGCCGGGCGTCCGGCGTCAGCGGGACGGGGACCGCGCTCGCGCCGGCGATCGCCGTGACGATCGGATAGGCCTCGAAGCTGCGCCACGCGAACACGACTTCGTCCCCCGCGTCGCACATCGCCTGGATGATCTGCCCGAGCACGCCGACGCTGCCGGTCCCCGGCGCGATCCAGTCGGGATCGACCCCGAGGCGGCGCCCGATGGCCTCCCGGAGCTCGACATTGGCCATGTCCGGATAGCGATTGATCGCGCCCTCGGCGTCGCCGAGCACGGCGAGGACACTCGGCAGCGGCGGGAACGGATTCTCGTTGGAGGAGATCTTGTATGCCGTGCGCTCCCCCCGCGCCGCCGCCGGCTTCCCGGGGCGATAGCGCGGGACGGAGTCGAGGACGGTGCGGGGGCGGGGCGAGTCGGTCATCGCGCCGAGATCACCGGTCGTCGCCGTCGGGGAGGACCAGGCTCAGCACCATCGAGACCAGGGTGATGACCAGGGCCGCCATGACGGCACTCCAGAAGAAGTGGTCGATGGTGAAGTCGAGCCCCAGACCGTGGCTGAGCCACTCGGTGATCTGGAGCATGAACGCGTTGACGATGAACGTGAACAGCCCGAGGGTCAGGACGATCGCGGGGAAGGCGAAGAACGTCGCGATCGGCTTGACGAGCGCGTTGACGATGCCGAAGACGATCGCGACGAGAACGATCGTCACCAGCCGGGTCGAGAGCTTGTCGGCGGTCTCGCCCAGGCGCACCCCCTGGACGACGAGGGCCGCGACCCACAGCGCGACGGCATTGACCCCGACCTTGATGAGCATGTTCTTCATGCGCCCATAGTGGCAGCTTGCCCCGACAACCACTCGCCACCGGGCGCCTGAGCAACAGATTCGTAACTCGGACGTTCCTATACGCCACACGCTGGCGGGGTTACGCTCGCGCCATGGCCACGGCATACCCGGGCCGCTCCTGTCTGTCGTCGTATGGAGGCTTCCTCGTGTTCCGCCGTTCTTCCGCCCTGTCGATCGTGGGTCTGACCACCGTCGCGCTCGCAGTGTCCGCCTGTGGGTCCAACACTCTCGACTCCGGTAACTCCTCGTCGAGCACCGCCTCGTCTCCCACCTCCAGCTCGACGAACGCGTCGTCCGACTCGGGGTCGTCGAGTTCCTCGACGAGCGCTGCCGGAGGCGTCGACGCCGCACTGGCCGCCAAGGTGCCCGCAGCGATCAAGTCCGCCGGAAAGATCGTCGTCGGCACGGACGCGAGCTACGCCCCCAACGAATATCTCGGCTCGGACGGCAAGACCCCCGAGGGCATGGACATGGACCTGTTCAGCGCCGTCGCGGCCAAGTTCGGGTTGAAGGCGGAATACCAGAACGCCAAGTTCGACACGATCATCCTCGGCGTCAACGCCGGGAAGTTCGATGCGGGCGTCTCGAGTTTCACCATCAACGCCGACCGCATGAAGCAGGTCAACATGATCAGCTACTTCAACGCGGGAACGCAGTGGGCGGTCGCCAAGGGCAACCCCGACAAGGTCGACCCCGAGAACGCCTGCGGGCTGACCATCGGCGTCCAGAAGGGCACCGTCCAGGTCGACGACCTCAACGCGCGGAGCAAGAAGTGCACCGACGCCGGCAAGGACGCTATCAAGATCGTCCAGGACGACCTCCAGAGCAATGTGACCGCCGGCGTCGTCGCTGGCAAGACCGTCGCGATGCTCGCGGACAGCCCGATCACCGCGTATGCCGTCGGTCAGACCGCGGGCAAGGTCGAGTTGCTCGGCGACGTCTATGACGCCGCCCCCTATGGCTTCGTCGTCCCCAAGGACGAGACCGAGTTCGCCCAGGCGATCGCCGACGCTCTCAAGGCGATGGCGGCCGACGGCAGCTACAAGGCGGTCCTCGACAAGTGGGCGAATGGCGGCGGCGCCATCACCGACTTCGCCGTGAACCCCAGCGCCGGCTAGGTCGGCGATGCCGTCTCCCGCAGACACCGACCGGCCGGGCGCGATCAACGCCCGGCCGGTGCCGCATCCCGGCCGGTGGGTCGCGCTCGCCGTCATCGCGATCCTCGTCGCGATGATGATCAGTTCGTTCGTCACCAACCCCGAGTGGAACTTCCCGTTCATGCTCAAGGTGATGAACTTCAGGCCGGTCCTCAAAGGCCTGCTGTTCGGCACGATCCTGGGAACGATCTTCTCGATGATCCTCGGGGTCGCCCTTGGCATCCTGCTGGCAGTCATGCGCCTCTCGGACAACCCGATCCTGCGTGCGACGTCGTTCGCCTACACCTGGTTCTTCCGGGCGATCCCCCGCTATGTCCTCCTGATCATCCTCGGCGTCGGCCTCATCACCCTCTACCCCAAGTTCGAGATCGGCATTCCGTTCGGGCAGCAGATCTCCCACGCTCTCGGGTTGGGCTGGGATGGGACCTTCCTGACGCTCAGCCTGCGGCAGTGGAGCACCACGCTAGCCATGGGCGTCGTCGGTCTCGGCCTGTCGGAGGCCGCCTACATGGCCGAGATCGCCCGGGCCGGCATCCTCTCGGTCGACCGCGGACAGGCCGAGGCCGCTCAGGCCCTCGGCATGTCCCCCGGTCACACGATGCGCCGCGTGGTCCTGCCGCAGGCGATGCGGGTCATCGTCCCGCCGACTGGCAACGAGACGATCGCCATGGTCAAGGACACCTCGCTGCTGACCGGGATGGGCGTGAGCAACGAGCTCTTCTTTCAGGCACAGACCGTCGCCTCGAACACCTACAAGATCATGCCGGCCTATCTGGCTGCGGTCGCGTGGTACCTCATCGTCTGCACGGTGCTGGGGATCGGCCAGTCCTATCTCGAGCGCTACTACGGGCGCGGATTCGGCACGAACGCCAAGCGCGAGCGCAAGGTCAAGGATTTGCTCTCGAGAACGGGTGACCACTGATGACCGACACAGCTGCGCCGCTCGTCCACGCCGTCAACGTCACCAAGGCCTTCCACGGCAACCAGGTCCTCAAGGGCATCGACATGGACGTGCGTCGTGGCGAGGTCGTGTGCTTCCTCGGCCCGTCTGGGTCCGGCAAGACGACCTTCCTGCGCTGCATCAATCAGCTCGAGACGATCGACGGCGGCCGGATCTGGGTCGATGGTGAACTGATGGGGTATGCCGATCGCAACGGTCGCCTGCATCGCCTCCACGACAAGGAGATCGCCCGGCAGCGCCGGGAGATCGGGATGGTCTTCCAGCGCTTCAACCTCTTCCCGCACAAGACGGCTCTGGAGAACATCATCGAGGCGCCGATCCAGGTCAAGGGCGAGGCGAAGGCGACGGCGACCAAGACGGCGATGGACCTGCTCGCGCGAGTCGGTCTCGCGGACAAGCCCGCGGCATACCCCGCGCAGTTGTCCGGCGGACAGCAGCAGCGGGTGGCGATCGCGCGCGCGTTGGCGATGAAGCCGAAGCTCATGCTCTTCGACGAGCCGACGTCCGCGCTCGACCCCGAACTCGTCGGCGAGGTGCTCACCGTCATGCGCGAACTCGCCCGGGAGGGGATGACCATGATCGTCGTCACGCACGAGATGGGCTTCGCCCGGGACGTCGCCGACCGGGTCGTCTTCATGGACGGCGGCGTCGTCGTCGAGCAGGGTGATCCCAAGCAGGTGATCAACGACCCGCAGCACGAGCGGACCCGGACCTTCCTTCGCCGGATGCGCTCCGAGCACGAGCAGGCCGCCGCTGCGGTGACCGACGCCCTGCCCTGAGTGTCGAGCCGGGGTCGGCACGTCACGCGACGTCGAGCTCGAGTTCCGGACCGACCTTGGCCGTCGGCTCACCGATTTTGACGCCGACGACACCGAGGAGGACGAGTACCCCGCCGAGAAGTTGAACCGGGCGGGGCAACTCGCCGAGGAGCAGCCACGCGAAGACCACGGCCGCGACGACCTCGATCAGCGCGACGAAGGACGCGAGCCGAGAGCCGAGGATGCGGGTCGCGGCGATGCCGAGAACATAGGCCATCGCGGCGGTGACGAGGCCGAGTGCGAGCAGTGGCGCCCACCACGGCAACCGGTGTCCGGCGTATGCCGTGTCCGCCGTCGCCGCTGCGCCCGGGAGCACGCCTGTGCCCACCAGCGTGCCGAGGATGGTCGCGCCCACGAGCAGGCCGCCGGCGGCGAGCGTGATCGGCGGGAGGCCGTTGTCGGTGTCGGCGGAGATGATGAAGTACGACGCGGCTCCGATCATCGCCCCGACGCCCCAGAGCGCGCCAGCCAGGCTGACCGTCGCGTCGCCGGAGAAGAGGTCGAGAACCAGCACGAGGCCGAGGCCGGCCACCGCTGCGCCCACGAGGGTCACCCGGCCGGGACGCTGGCCGTGGAGCATCCACAGCCAGAGGACGACGGCGGCTGGAGCGGTGTATTCGATGAGCAGCGCCGGCCCGACCGCCATGTGCGCGACTGCGGAGAAGTAGCAGAACTGCGCGCCGGCGACGGCCAACACGCCATACAGCAGCAGGGTGCGCCAGGCCTGGCGCAGGACCGACCAGTCCCCGCCAAGAGCGCGAATTCCGAATGGCAGCAACACGATCGCGGCCACGGTCATCCGGACCGTGACGACTCCGGCGGGATTCCAGCCCGAGTCGAGCAATCCCCGCGCGAGCGGGCCTGACAGAGCGAATCCGAGCGCGGAGGCCACGGCAAGGAGAAGACCGATCCCGGCCCCACGGGCCGGACCCCCTGCCTCCGGCGCCGCGGGTGACGACATCACCGAGTCATGGGTCATCGCCGCCATGACCCATGACCGTAGGGGCAGGTTCGGTAATATGTCAACATGGTCTTTGCCAATGACACGGATGCCGCGCTCGCCGCGGCGGTCGAATTGGCCAACTCCGCCGAGGAACCTGACACCCTGACGACGGTCGATGCCCTGACGGAGTTCTTCGACCGCTACGGCTACACCGGACGCCACGAGGGTGACGCGACCGAGCTCGCCGAGGTGCGCGGCATACGGACACAGTTGCGGACTCTGCTGCTCAGCGACGCGGAGGAGGCGGTCGCCCAGGTCAACACCCTCCTGCGGACGTATGCCGCGATCCCCCGCGTCGTGCGCCACGAGCCGATTTCCTGGCACTTCCACGCCACAGACGACGACGCCCCACTCGCCCACCGGATGTTGGTCGAGACGGCGATGGCGATGGTCGACGTCATCCGCGCGGGGGAACTGTCCCGGCTGTCGGTCTGTGCGGACGACACCTGCGAGGGGGTTGTGCTGGATCTGTCCCGCAATCGGTCCCGCCGCTACTGCTCCACCGCGTGTGGCAACCGAAACGCCGTCGCCGCCTACCGGGCCCGCCGGGTGGCGACGCCGCCCCGAACGCAGATCGTGGAGTGATAGTGCGGCTATAGCCGCGATATCACTCCACGATCATGACGCCGGTGCCGTGGTGGTCAGCGCTGGTCGGGATCCCAGTGCTCGAACCCGGCGGCCCGGGCCGTCTCGACGTCGACGAACCAGACCTCGGCCCGGGTGCGCTTGTACCAGGGGCTCTCGGGGGTGTGGAAGAGCATCGAGTCCTCGTTGCCCTTGACCTCCCAGCCCTCCGGACCCTTGCCGCGTGGGCCGGGGTCGGCGGATCCGGGACCGTACTTGCCGGGTGGCGGTGCCGTGGCGGCGAGGGCCGCGGGTGCGGCGGCCTTGGCGCGCGAGTCCCAACGGGCGAATCCGGCAGCCTCGGCGGCGGCCTCGGTCTCGAACCAGACCTCCGCCTTGGTCCGCTTGTAGGACGGACTCGCCGGGGTGTGGAAGAGCATCGAGTCCTCGTTGCCCTTGACCTCCCAGCCCTCCGGACCCGACCCGTCGGCCTCGGGCTCGGCGGATCCGGCGTAGCGTCCGGGCCGAATTGCCGCCACGGCGGCACCGGCGGTCACGAGGCCCGCGGCGCCGACGGTGACGGCGGTCTCGGTCGCGCCTGAGCCGGCTGAGTCCGCGGCGGTTGCGGGGGCGTCGGCGACACCGGTGGCCACGGGGCCTGCGGCACCCGCGGCGACCGCGGTCGCGTCGGGGGCGGCCTCGGCGGCTGCGGGGGCGCCACCGGCTTCGTCGAGATCGAAGTCGAGCATCTCCTCCGTGTGGGAGGCCCCGTCGTCGGCGACGGCGGCGGAACCGGTGGTCGCCGATGCCTCCTCGGTCGGAGCGGCCGACGGCTCGGCGGTGACCTCGTCGCCTGCAAGGGGTGCGGCCAGGGCCGCGCCCACGACGTCGCCTCCGGGCGCGGCGTCGGTCTCGGCGACCTCTCGGGCGAGTTCCTCGGCCGTGTCGAGTGCGGGCCCGTCGGCGACGGCATCGTCGAGGTTCTGGATATCCGCGACTGCTTGACCGGCCTCGCCGACGGCACCGGCCGCGGTCAGCGACTCCGCGGCCACCTCGGCCTCTGCGGGTGCCACCTCGGGCTCGGCAACCGGCTCCGCGGCCACCTCGGCCTCCGTCTGCGCCACGGCGGGCTCGCCAGGTGGCTCCGCGTCGGCTGCCGTTTCGGCCGAGTCCGTAGCCGCGTCGGCGGGCGCCACCGCGTCCAAGGTGGATGACGGGTCGTCAAGGTCAAGCACACCTCCGGTGACCGCGAGGCCGACCGGCGCCGCGACCGCCGCGACGGGGAGGGCGGCGGACGACTCCGAGGCGAGAGGTTCAGCGACGGCCTCGGACGCCGGCCCGTCGTCAGGTTCAGCGACGGGGAGAGCGGCGGACGACTCCGAGGCGAGAGGTTCAGCGACGGCCTCGGACGCCGGCCCGTCGTCAGGTTCAGCGACGGCCTCGGACGCCGGCCCGTCGTCAGGCTCGGCGACGGCGACGACGGTCGCGTCGGCGGACGCCGCCTCCGGCTCGTCGGCGACGACCTCCGGCTCGACAACGGTCTCCGCGTCGGCGACCTCAGCCACACCAGCCGACGCCGCCTCCGACTCGTCGGCGACAACTTCGGGCTCGACAACGGTCTCCGCGTCGGCGACCTCGGCCACATCGACCGACGCCACCTCTGCAGCCTCCGCGGGCGCGACCTCGGGCTCGTCGACGGCGACCTCGGGCGTGTCCACAGCCGTCGTGTCGACGGCGTCCAGGTCGAGGACGGCGTTCGGGTCGTCGAGGTCGAGCAGGCCCGCCGTTGCGGACGTCGCCGACACTGCGGCCACCGTGGCCACGGCGGGCGCGACGGCCGACGTTGCGGCCGTGGCGTCGCTGACGGGGGCGCCCGCTGACGGCGCTTCGGGCAGGTCGACCGCGGGCAGGTCCGGCTCGTCGGCGACCGCATCGAGGTCGAGAAGGTCGTCATCCGTCGTGCCCGGCGCGGCGACGGGCGGCGCCACCGGGGTGGTGGCCAGGCCGAGATCGTCGGCGAGCGCGTCGAGGTCGATCTCCGCACCCGGGGCGTCGAGGTCCATCACGGCTGCCGGCGCGGCGACCGCCGCAGTGACGGGGGCCGCAGCGGCGACGTCGTCGACGTCGAGGCCTTCAGGCTCGGGCAGGTCGACTGCACCGAGCCCGACGTCGGAGCGCGGCAGCGTCTCGGCGTCGAGGTCAACCGCCGGAGCGTCCAGGTCCACGGCCGGGGCGTCCAGGTCGAGCCCGGCGTCCGGCGTCTCCAGGGCGACCCCGGGAGCATCCAGGTCCACGCCAGCTTGGGCATCGAGGTCGACGCCGCCCGCGTCCAGGTCGACGGCGGGGGCGGACGGCAGAACCGTCTCGACCGCTGCCGGAGCGTCGAGATCCACGCCGCCGTCCAGGTCGAGCCCGGCCGGCACCGTCTCGGGCAGATCGAGGTCGTCGATGTCGCCGTCCAGATCGAGCAGATCGTCGTCCGTCGTGGCCGAGGGCAGGCCAGCCATTACCGGCGCCGCGACCGCGGGCTCCGCCACCCGGGGAAGGGTCACCGGCGCGACATCGAGCTCGGGGTCGGGGGTGCGGGGCGCGGTGATGTCGACCTCGGGGGACCGGACCTCCGCAGCGGTCGCGGCAACGGCCGCGCCGGTGAGCCCGGCAGCGGCCGCGACACCCGCGGCCGGCAGGCTCGAGGGCGCAGCGGCCGGCGCCGACTCGTCGTCATAGACCTCGTCGTACTCGTCGTCGTACTCGTCCGCACCCTCGAGCTCGTCGGACGGGGCGCGCTCGACGATGCGGACCTCGCGGGTCGCCCTCCGGACAATATAGATCCAGGTCAGCAGCGCCCCCAGAAGGAACGCCAGCAGGAACAGCCACCACTTCATCAGCGGTCTCCGATCGCTCGGGTCTCGGGGACGTCCGCGAACGCCTCGTTGTCATTGGTTGCGGAGATGGCCGCACGGGCGGCGAGCCAGGCGGCGACCCCGCCCAGCGCGAACGCGACGATGTACCACAGCCACGCGATGATGAATCCGGTCATCGTTTCCTCACTTCACCACGGTGATCTCGACGCGACGATTGGCGAGATCCTTATCATTGCCATTGAGGGGATTGGCCGGACCGAGACCCGTCACCTTCATCGGGTTGGTCACCCCATGGGCAGTGAGATAGTCCTTGACCTTCTGCGCGCGCTGCTTACTCAGGGCCAGATTCTCTTGACGGATGCCACTCGAGTCGGTATAGCCAGTCACAGCGAGGCTGGCGTCGGGGCATGGCTTCACCAAGCTGACCACCTGATCCAGCGCCTGGGTCAGGGCTTCCGGAACATCGGCGCTGCCCTTGTCGAACTTCACCGTTTTGGCGCTGGCGAGGGCCACCCTGATCTCGCCACCGAGCACGCCGCACGTGGCCGTCGCGTCGCTGCCGACCACCAGGTCGATCACCGGGTTCGCGCCGGTCGGCCAGGCCTTGGTGATGGCGTCGGCCGCGGCCGACTTGACGTTGTCGTCCTTGGCCTTCCCGACCACGATCAGGGACTTCAGATCATAGCCCAGAGCGAAGTCACCGATGGCCGAGAGCGCCTTCGCGGACCCGGCGAGGGCGCTCGCATCGGGTCCGGCCGCGCCCGGCGAGACGGTCACCTTATCGCCGTTGACGGTCGCGTCAGGAAGGGCGGCCTTGACGGCGCCGACCAGGGCGGTCTTCGCCGCGTCGTCGGGCACGTCGGCCGACAGGCTGACGGCACCGCCGGTCCGGCTCACCGCGAACGGGGCGCTGGCGAGCTTGACGCTCGACGTCGATTTCGACGTGGCCGTCGTGCCTCCGCTGGTGCCTCCAGTTCTCGGCGTCGTCGCACCGGACTTCGTCGACGACGATGACGTCGACGCCTTCTTGCCCCCGTCATCGCCGCCGAACGCGCTCCCCATCAACGCGAGGATCGCCGGAACCAGGAACAGCGCCAGCCACCACCAGCCCCCGATGGGCCGGCGGTAGCGTCTCGTCTCCTCCACCCAGCGCGTCACGACCTCATCGGAGCCGTGCGCGTCGCCGCCTGCGTCCGCCGACTGCCAGCGGCTCGGGCTACCGCCGGGCTCACCGCCGTTGCTCATCCCTCAACTCCCGTCCGGGCACCCACCAGTGGACGCACCGCGCGTCCTCAGGGCCAAGATACGGGTCACGACCGACAAAGGCCGGGAGGCATGGCAGTGGCGCTGGCAACTTCCGCGCGCGGCGGAGGAGGCCGGGCCGGGGCACGCGGCATACGGGAAGAACCCGCCCGCCCGGGCGCGATCGACGTCAATCGCGACCGGCGACGACGGCGGCGACGACCGCGGCGAGCAGGGCTCCCACCAGACCGCAGAAGACCGCCATATAGCCATAGGTCGTCCGGGCGCTGTAGCCGTCGGGGTCGGCCGTCAACGACGCGACGACGACCCCGAGGAGGATGCCCAGGATCGCCCCGGTGCCGATGAACCGGCCGAACCGCGGGCGCGGGCGCGGGCGACGGCGCTGGGCTTCGGGTGTGCGGGTCATCGAGATCCTTCCGGGCTGTCAGAGGTCGCGTCTAGGGTGTCATGTCAGCACCACAGGACCACATCGAGACCGTCAATCAAGGGGACCCACCGTGTCCATTCGCCGCCGCACCGCCCGGCTCGTCGCCGCCAGCGCCGCCCTGAGCCTCACCACCGCCACCGTCGCGTATGCCGCGGGCCCCGGCGCCGCCGGCATCGGCGACCCCTATTACCCCACCTATGGCAACGGCGGATACGACGTCTCCCATTACGCCCTCGACGTCACCTATGTCCCCGCCACGACCACGGTCCAGGGTCGGGCGACGATCACGGCGACGGCGACCCAGGACCTCACCAGCTTCAACCTCGACCTGCTCCTGACCGCGTCCAGGGTCACGGTCAACGGCAAGGCGGCGACCTTCACCAAGGGCGACCGGCACGAACTCGTCGTCACACCGGCGTCGGTCCTGCGCAAAGGCACGGCGATGACCGTCGAGGTCGCCTACTCCGGCCGGCCCCAGGGCATCTCCTATGGCGAAGTGTCCTCACCCTGGATCGGCGGCAACACCGAGGCGCTCGCCCTCGGGGAGCCGGAGATCGCCGCGTGGTGGTATCCGAGCAACGACCACCCGCGCGACAAGGCGACCTTCGACATGACGTTCCGGGTTCCCAAGGGCCTCGAGGCCATCGGCAACGGGCTGCTGGTCAGCAAGGCCACCGTCGGCTCCACGGACGTCTGGAGATGGTCGGTCCGCCAGCCCATGGCGACCTATCTCGCCTTCATGGCGATCGGACAGTATTCCGTCTCCCGGGGCACCAGCGCTGGCCGGCCCTATGTCGTCGCAATCAATCAGCGCGGCGACCAGACTGCGGCCGGCTATGCCAGGCGAGACATCATGAAGACCCCCCAGGTCATCAACTGGGAGGCCACGCAGTTCGGCCCCTATGCCTTCGACCGCGTGGGTGGGGTCGTGCCGTCCATGGACTTCGGCTATGCCCTGGAAACGCAGACCGGCCCGGTCTACACCCAGGGGTTCTGGGGCGGCGGTTCCAATATGTTCGTCGTCGTCCACGAGAACGCCCACCAGTGGTTCGGTGACTCGGTCAGCGTGCACAACTGGAAGGACATCTGGCTCAACGAGGGGTTCGCGACCTATGCCGAGATGCTCTATGCCGAGCACACCGGCCAGGGCACGACCAACCAGCTCCTCAAGCAGATGTATGACGAGTACGCCGCGGGCGACACGTACTTCTGGGGCGTGCGTCTGACTGATCCCGGCAAACACAACGAGTTCAACGGGGCCGTCTATGAGCGCGGCGCCATGGCGCTCGCGGCGCTGCGCCACCGCATCGGGGCGCCCGCGCTGACCAGGATCCTCAAGACCTGGACCGCTCAGAAGAAGGGCGGCAATGGCACGGTCGAAGAGTTCGAGGCCCTGGCCACGAAGATCTCGGGACAGAACCTCGGCGGGTTCTTCCAGCACTGGCTCGTCGACCGCCGCAAGCCGGCCCAGACCGCCGAGAACGGCCTCACCGGCCTGACCTCGTCGACGCGCTCATCGTCCGCGGCACTCGGGCGCATTCTCGCCAACACGCGCATGTATGCCGCGCGCGACCACGCGCGCTGACCTGCCTGCGCTCGTCCGCAGCCGCTCCAGGGTCACGGCACGACGCAGAGGGGTCCGATCCGTCGAAGGAGAGTCCAGTGAGCCGCCTGCTCACCAGCCGCGTTCCCGACCCCATGGTCGCCCCGCCCGCGCGGTGGGGGATCCTCGGGACCGGCTGGATCGCCCACGCGTTCGTCGACGCGCTGCGCACCGGCACCCGTCAGGTGATCGCCGCCGTCGGGAGTCGTGACGCCGAGCGGGCCGCCGCCTTCGCCGCGGCGCACGACATCCCACGTTCCGGGACGTATGCCGATCTGGTCACCGCCGATGTCGACGTCGTCTATGTCGCGAGTCCCCACTCCGAGCACCGCGACCATGCGCTGCTCGCGTTGGACGCGGGGAAGCCGGTGCTCGTGGAGAAGGCGTTCACCCGCAACGCCGCGGAGGCCCGCGAGGTCGTCACCGCGGCGCGGGAGCGTGGGCTCTTCTGCATGGAGGCGATGTGGTCGCGCTTCTTGCCGCACTACGACATCGTCCGGCAACTCGTCCAGGAGGGGGCCCTCGGGGAGATCCAGACGGTCAGTGCAGACCATGGCCAGCGGCTTTATCCCGACGGCCCGCGGCGACTCGCCGATCCCGGGCTCGCCGGGGGCGCCCTGCTCGACCTGGGCATCTATCCGGTCTCGTTCGCATCGATGGTCCTCGGCGACCTCGGGCGGCCGACCGCGGTGGGCACCCTGACCGGCCTCGGCGTGGACGCGCAGGTCAGCGTGCTCGCCCGCACTCCGGGGGGTGCGCACGCCGTCCTCAACGCGACGATGACGGCCCGCACCCCGACGGTCGCGGTCGTCAGCGGCACCGAGGGACGCATCGAACTCGATGGCGACTTCTATGTCCCCGGGTCAGGACGCGTGGTCGCTTCGGACGGCCGGGTCGTCGGCGAGTGGGGTCCGGCCGACGACGCTCACCGGGGTCTCCGATTCGAAGCCGCCGAGGTCGCCCGTCGGCTGGCCGCCGGTGAGACCAGTTCGCCCGTCATGAGTTCCGAGGAGACGGTCCGGATCATGGAGTTCCTCGATGCGATCCGGGCTCAGATCGGGGAGGTCTATCCCGGCGAGGCCTGAGTCACCAGACGCGGAGGTGCTCCGGACCGGATCATTCCAACCGGATCATTCGAGGAGGTCGTCAACCTGGGCGATGTAGGCGTCCTCGGCCTCCTCGGGCGCCATCCCCGCCAACTCGTGCCAGGCGTCGTATTTCGCCCGACCGACCAGGTCGAACATCCCGGGACGCTTCCCGTGGGCGTCACCTGACGTCGCCTGCTTGTAGAGCGCATAGAGCTTGAGCTTGACCTCGTTGCCGGGGTCCTTGCTCAGCGTCTTGACGGCGGCGAGGGCGTCCTCGAATTCCTGGCTGGGCATCGTTCCTCCTTGGGGGCGTGCGCTCAACCTACTCAGCAAGATGGGCGAGCGGCAGAACGGCGGCGAGGTCGGCACGGATCCCGCTCGAGCGCACCGATCCGGAGTCGACCGCAGAGGCCCACGCCAGGTCACCGACGGCGAGCGCCAGCCACGTCGCCGCGTCCGTCTCCACCGTGTTGGGCGGCGTCCCTCGCCGGTGGACCGGTCCGTCCAGGCACTGCACCGCCCCGAACGGCGGCACCCGCACTTCGACACTCCGCCCGGGGTGGCGGACCGAGAGTTCCTCGAGGGTGAAGCGCACGGCGGCCGCGACCACCTCGCGAGGCGTGTCGTCCGGGGACGCGAGCCAGACGGCGAGGGCCGCGCGACCGGCGGCGACAGGGATTCGGCGGCGAGGCGGCATACGGGATGGGACCTCCGGAGACGAGCGAGCAGCGCCACCCGCAGGCTAGCCGCCGACTCGCCGGCGCCGGCGCACAGGAAATGCCCAGGAAGATCACGGGGAGACCGATGGCGGCCCACAGGAACCACATAGGCAGGGGCGGGAGCGTCGTAGTCGACCGGCCCGGAGCCCAACAACCGGACCACGAACCGAGGACTCTCCCACGATGAACGCCCTGACCAAGACCCGACAGATCGCCGCCGCGACCGTTGCCGCCGCCACGCTCCTCACCGGCGCCGTCGCCGTTCACCTGGCCGACGCCACGGCCTCGACGACCACGGTCGCCGCGACAACCACGACCGCGACCAACGCCGGCACGACCAGCTCATCGACGGCCTCCAGCGACACGAGTTCCAGCGACACGAGTTCCAGCGACACGAGTTCCAGCGACACGAGTTCCGGCGACACCAGCTCGGCGGCCACGAGCAGCGACAACTCGTTCGGGACCGTCTCGGCGGTGTCCGGCAGCAGCGGGAACGCCCAGACCACCACATCCGGCTCCTGATCGGCGCTCGATACAGCGCCCCAGTCCACCGACCGATCCACCCCCCGAGGACGCCCGAATGGCCCCGCAGACCCCGTCGACCCCGACCGCACCGGCACCGGTTTCAACGCCGGGACCGCTGACAACATCGGCACCCGCACCGACCGCCACGCGCTTCGACGCGATCGGCACGACCAACCGCATCCTCGTCACCGATCCGGCAGCTCTCATCGAGGCGACCGCCGTGGCGAAGGAGCACCTCGCCGCCCTCGATGCGGCCGTCTCCCGCTTCCGCGACGACTCCGAGGTCAGTGCCCTCGCGGCCCGGGCGGCGTTCGGCCCAGCCTGGTGTTTCGGCTCCCCGACATTCACCGACTATCTGCGCGACGGCCTGCGAGCCGCCCGCCTGACCGACGGCCTCGTCGACCCGACGATCGGCGCCGCGATGGTCGCCAGCGGCTACGACGCCGACATGGACGCCGTCCGCAGCCGGCCCACTCCCACCACCCCGCGACCGGCCTCGGCCGCCATCATCCCCGGCTGGCGGCAGGTCCAGGTCAGCGACACCGGCCGCACCGAGGTCCCGGCGGGCACGCTCATCGACCTGGGCGCGACCGCCAAGGCCGCCGCGGCCGACCGGATCGCCGCCCTGCTCGCCCGGCGCCTGCCCGGTGGCTTCCTCGTCAACCTCGGCGGCGACGTCGCCACCAGCGGCGCCCTCCCGGACGGCGGCTGGCGGATCGGGGTCGAGGCCGCCGACGGCACCATTCTCCAGGTCGTCACCGGCATCGGACAGGCGTTCGCCACCTCCTCGACCCAGAAACGGACGTGGGCGACCAGCGAGGCCGCGACCCCCACCCGACACCACATCGTCGACCCACGCACCGGGACCACCGCCATCACCCCATGGGCCCAGGTGACCTGCGCTGCCGCGACCGCCCTCGAAGCCAATGCCGCCTCGACCGCGGCGATCATTCTGGGCGCCGACGCGCCCGCGTGGCTGGCGAGCCACGGCATACCCGCCCGACTCGACGGACTCGACGGAGCCGTCACCACGACCCCCGGATGGCCTCAGGAGCAGTCATGAGCAACGAAACCCTCTGGTATCTCTCCCGGGCGACCGGCCTCGCGAGCGTCGTCCTGCTCACGCTCGTCGTCGTCCTCGGGATCGTCACCTCCGGCCGCCGTCGCCCGTTCGGCGAACGCGCGACCATCGTCATGGGCCTGCACCGCTGGCTTTCGCTCGGCATGGTCGCCTTCCTCGCCACCCACATCGTCACGGCGATCGTCGAGACCTACGTGTCGATCGACTGGATCTCCCTCGTCGTCCCGTTCACCTCGGCCTACGCACCGCTCTGGGTCGGTCTCGGCACCCTCGCCTTCGACCTGCTCGTCGCCGTACTCGCCACCTCCTACTGGCGCCACCGGATGACCGAACGCGCGTGGAAGGCGGTCCATTGGCTGAGCTATCTCATGTGGCCGCTCGCCATCATCCACGGCATCGCCCTCGGCACCGCGAACCAGCCCCTACTTCGGGCCGCGACGATCTGCTGTGGTGCCGTCGGCGCGGGTGCCCTCGCCTGGCGTCTCACCACGTCGTATGCCGATCGCGACCGTCGTCGCGACGTCCTCGCGGGAGGCTGGTCATGACCCTGATCGACGATCTCCGCTCCGCCGGCCTCACCGGCCGCGGTGGCGCCGCGTTCAGCACCGCCGTCAAAGTGGCCGCGGCATACGACAACAGGGCCGCCCTCCTCGTCAACGCCTGCGACGGCGAACTCGGCGCGGCCAAGGATGCCTATGTCGTCGCGGACCACCTCCCCGAACTCGTCGAGGGCGCCCGCCTCCTCACCGGCGGCTCCGGCCGGGTCCGGTATGCCGCCCACCGCGGCTCCGACACCGAGACGCGCCTCACCGCGGCCGGGCTCGACGTTCTCGACGTCCCGTCCCGCTATGTCTCGTCCGAGGAGAGCGCGCTGATCTCCCTGGCCAACCGCGGTCTCGCCCGGCCGATGACCAAGCGCGCGCCGTTCGTCCAAGGCGGGCGCGACAGTCGCGGGCGGAAGATCCCGCCGACCGTGGTCCTCAACGCCGAGACCGTCTGGCGGGTGGCTCAGATCGCGGCATACGGCCCGGACTGGTTCCGTGGCCAGGGGACCGAAGCCGAGCCCGGACCACGACTGGTCACCGTCTGCGGTGCCGTTCCCCGCACCGTCGTCGTCGAAGCCGCAGCCGGTATGCCGATCCCCACCCTCCTCGACGCGGCCGGCGGTCTGCCCGTGGGCGCCGAGTTCCTGTGGGTCGGCGGCCTCGGGGGCGTCCTCGTCCCCGCCGGCGACGCCGCGCGGCTTCGGTGGAGCGGCGCGGACCTCGCGGCATACGGCGGCAGCCTCGGACCGGGCGTCGTCGACGTCCTCGACCCGCGGGTCTGTCCCGTCGACCACGTCGACCGGATGCTGACGTATGCCGCGGGCGAGTCCGCGGGTCAGTGCGGGCCGTGCATGTTCGGCCTCCCGGCGGTCGCCGCCGACTGGCACGAACTCGCCGCGCTCGGGCCGCGGGATCGCGCGCGCGTCGAGGCGCGGCTCGCCCACCGGCTCGCGCTGCTGCCCGGCCGCGGTGCCTGCCGCTTCCCCGACGGGGTCGCGCGCTTCGCCGCCTCCGCCCGGCGCCAGCTCGCCGGCCACCTCGAAGCCCACGCCGCGGGGCACTGCCCGACCACGGGCGTCTCCGCCACCCGCAGGAGCAGTCATGTCGCCTGACCACCCCCGCATCGCCGTCGACCGGGTCGCCTGCAGCGGCC
This sequence comes from Dermatophilaceae bacterium, assembly GCA_046330995.1. GTDB lineage: Bacteria > Actinomycetota > Actinomycetes > Actinomycetales > Dermatophilaceae > Nostocoides_A. The sequence continues at coordinate 122,903 of JAXLRS010000007.1, read as the reverse complement.
ATGGCATCTGCGCCCAGACGCTGCCCGAGGTCGTCACGCTCGACGAGTGGGGCTACCCGATCGTCGCCGACCGCCAGGTCGACCCGCGTGCGGCCGACCTGGCGATCAAGCTCTGCCCCGCCCGCGCCCTGTTCCCGCGCGGACGCTGACGCTGCCCCGAGAGTCCGGGCCAACCAGCCCGGGCCAACCAGCCCGCGTCAGCCAGTCCGGGTCAGCCAGTCGGGGTCGGATCGGGTCAGCCGCCGTAGGGCGCCGCCTGGATCGCGGCATACCGCGCGTCGGCGGCATCGATGCTCGCGCGCGAGGACAGGTCCACTCCGGCGCGAGCGGCGGCGGCCCGGGCGGCCGGCGTCGTCAGATCGGGCGCACGGAACACCTCCGGGCGGATGCTGCGGTCGGCCGCGGCATACGTCCGCTGCTGCGCCGCCAGCCGACCCGCGGACGCTGTCGCCGCGGTGCGGATCGCCGCGGTCATCCGCACGCTCGACCCGGTGACGAACGGGCTGACCACCGGCAGATAGCCGGAGGAGTGTCCGACGACCTTGGGGTGATAGGACTCGCTGATCGGGTTGGACAGGCCGTTGATCCACTCCGCCCGGTCGCAGACGGCGTGCCCGACGAAGGCGGTCGTCGGATTGGCGAAGGCGAAGCCCTTGCTCGCGGCGAGGGCGGCGAGCTTGCCGTTGAGCAGGTCGGCGGTCTGGTTGAGGCGCGACTCCTCGGTCGGCGAGAACCACGTGAAGAGGTTGCAGTCGTCGCCGTTGAAGATCCGCGGGTAGCCGACGATGGTGACCTTGGCATAGGGCGCGCGGGAGCGGATCGACGCATAGAGCGTCGACAACGTCCCCGGCAGCGTCGTGGTGATATAGCTCTGCGCCCTGTCGATGGCGCCCATGCAGTCACTCATCCACGACGGCTGCGCGCACGTCGTCAGGACGCTGGCGAACCCGGCGTCGTTGCCGCCGACCGACATCGTGACGTATGCCGTGCTCGCCGACAGCGCGGACAGCTGGGTGTTCGTGACATCGGCCACGGTCGCGCCCGAGCAGGCACGGAAGTTCAGGGCGTAGCCCTTCGCGCTCGCGATCAGGCTCGGGTAGGCATAGACGGACCGCTGGCAGGAGGTCCCGTCGTTGAGATAGCTCCTGGTGCCGACCCCGGAGGAGTAGCTGTCGCCGAGCGCGACATAGGCAGAACCCGCGGCGCTCGCCGGGAGCGAGGTGGCGGCGGCGAGCAGGCCGGCACCGAGGCCGGCGAGCGCTGTGGTCCGGACCCGTGGTGTCGCGGCCCGTGCTGTCGTGGAGCGTGGTGTCGCGGCCTGTGCTGTCGTGGAGCGGGCTGTCGTGGAGCGGGGCTGGAGCATGCGGGGGCTCTCCCTTCACGGACACGCCTCGTTGCGTGGTTACCGAAGGGTAGGGCTCGACCCTGCCGTCCCGCCAGAGATCCGCGAAATTCGGCTCGGCCCGGATCCGGCTGCGGGCCGGGGAGGCCGCCGCCGGACGGGCCGCCGCCTCGATGGTCCGGGGCGGGATCAGGACCGCCCGCGCGCCCGGCGCCACCTGGACCGTCCTGGTCCGTGGTGACTGCGCGACTGGTCATGCGCCGAGTCCGCGACCAGGCCAAACTCGATGAACTGTTCACGGCGTGGCGCCACCACCCTTTCCTGACCAACAGTGACCTGCCCGTCGCCGAGGCGGACCTGACCTTAGGCGGCTGCTCTCGGGGTGAGGGCAGCGTTTTCGTAGTCGACAGGTGACATCATCGATGCGGCGCTGTGGCGGCGGTCGGTGTTGTAGAAGTTCCAGCACCAGTCCGAAACCACTGTAGCGGCTTCGGTGGTACTTTGGAACTCATTGCGGGAGAGAACTTCCCACTCCAGGCTGGAGAAAAATGCCTCCGCGGCAGCATTATCGAAACACGACCCGACCCGGCCCATGGACTGGCGGATCCCGAGCGTGCGGCAGGCGCGGGTGAACAGATCCGCCGTATAGGTGCTGCCGCGGTCGCTGTGGAAGATGACCCGCTCGGATTCCTCCTCCCGCCAGATCGCGTCCCTCCCGCCGCGGACGGTCACGGCCATGGTGATCGCGGCCTTGGCCAGTTCCGCGTCCGGGTGCAGGCTGGTCGCGGCCCCGAGCAGCCGGCGGGAAACAGGTCGATCACGGTGGCCAGGTACAGCTTCCCGGCCGCGGTCGGGATCGCCCCCGCAAGCGGGAGGTGCCCCCAGGTGATATCCCCGACCCAGCGCCGGTTCGGGGCGTCCGCGGTGAAGTCGCGCCGGATCAGGTCCGGGAACGGTGCCTTCGACTTGTCCTGCTGCGTTAATCCATTACGGCGCTTGATCTTCCGGGCGATCAACCCTTGCCGGCGCATCGAGTTCGCGACCGTCTTCTCGCTGACGGTCCACCCGTCATCGCGCAAGTCGAGCACCAGCCTCGGGGAGCCGTGCAACCCGCGGTGTTTGTCGAACATGACCTTCACCGCCCGGTCGATGGTGTCCCGGCGCAGGTCCCGCTTGGTGTACAGGCCGTTAGCGATAGCGGCTCGATGCCACCACTTGTAGAACCACGAGATCGACAGCCCCAGCACGAGGCAGGTGAACGCGACGGGCACCTGGTACTTGGTCCTCTGGTCGACCACGAAGCGTGCCACGCTCACTTCGTCGCCTCCTTCACCCACAGGACCACGGATCGCTTGAGGACATCACGCTCCATCCGCAACTCGGCGTTCTCCGCGCGCAGCCGCTTCAACTCCTCCACATCGCCGGGCGACAGTTCGCCGCGGCCCTCGCGCTCCTCGCGGGCGCGGGCAACCCAGTTACCCAGCGTTCCCTCGTTCACGCCGAGATCGCGCGCGACGGCAGCGATCGGCTTCTTGGTCTCCTCGACGATCCGCACAGCCCCCTCACGGAACTCACGGTCGTACTTCTTACGTATCTCAGGCACAGCAACTCCTTATAGCTGATACCTACACGCTTCGGGGGGAGGTCCACGGACCCACCGGGCCTCGCTGGTGAACCCGAGCAGAGCCTGCATGACTGCCAGCGTCAGGACCTCGGCATCACTGATCCGCGGCTCAATCCCCACCGGCGGCCGGGCCGGAACCCGCTCGGGGTGCCGGACGAGCAGATCATCCGTCGTCGAATACAGTGCAGTGGCAAGAGTGTCCAGATCGGCGTCCACAAGGACCTCCAGGTTCGCGTTGGTTAAGCAACGCCGACTCTGGACACTCTTGCTCTCCTTTCACACGCGACACACTGGCCACACCCTTGGACTTACTCATCTAGTTGCGGCACGACGTGAGTTCAGTTAGTCTCCGTAATTTCTCAACCCCGTGCTGCGCGAGGAGTCCGAAATGTCTGCACGGAGTCGTATCTTCACGAAGTTCGCGATCGTCGCGGGAGGTCTTGCGATCGGCCTCGGCTGCACGGTGCCAGCCGTTTCCGCTCAACCGGTAGCTTCCGCTCAACCGGTAGGAGGAGCACGTACGCCGTGGCCGGGAGAGTCCACACAGTTAGCTCCGCCGACGGATTTGCATCTGCGCGGGTCGGCTAGTGGGTATGCGGTCTCCAGTCTCGCCCTGGTCGCCAACGGCTTGGGTGCCCGGGTTGACCTCGAGGCACTGAACACGGATGGATCGGCAGTCGCGGGTTCGCCGTGGTCGGTCACGGTCGAGGATGTTGGCGGCCCCGTCGACATCCCGATCCCGAGCACAAGTCTGCAGGAAGGGCGTAAGTACTCTCTGCGCGAGCGGCAATGCGCGATCACTGTCCCGGTCTGCTCACCCACTGCAACTTCCGAGGGGGTAGCTGATGGGCTGCACCCAATCTCGAGTCCGGCAAGCGGCAGGAATTCTCCGGTCGATGCACGCACCTATCTGCCTCAGATTGCTGAGCTCTGGCGAGCGAGAGCGCAAGTCCTGTGGAGCAGCGCAACTGGTAAGCCGGTCGCCGCAACCGGAACCAGCCCGGGGGTGAAGGCGATCTTGGCGAAGCAGACTCCGGGACTCGTCAGTAGGGCACAAGCGCTTGGAGCCTCCAAGCCCGCGCACCCTATGACCTTTTCTTTGGAAGAGCCGAACGCAAACGCTCTTCCGCAGGGCGGCGCCACCGTGTCTGTGAGAATCCGTGAGCAGGAGCACGGGTCGAGCGGTGTCGCAACAACGTCCGTACGGGACTACGTCTTCCGCTTCGCCGACGTGGGCGCACGACCGGTCATGACGGACTACTATTTGTCCCACCCAACCATCGACAGCCAGCGCGATCGCGTCGGGGGCAGTACAGCTCAGCCCGCAGTCGTCCGCGGCCTTGCCAACAGCCCGGCCTCCCTCATCAGCACGGCACCGCCTGTGGCGGCTTCCGCCGCGATCAACAGGTCGGCAATGGTTTCGTGGGCTCACGCCCACTACAACGATGCGTGGCAGTACAACCCGGACTGCACCGGTTGGGCGTCACGAGCCCTCCACGAGGGGGCGGCTTGTCCTATGTCGCTCCTGGGTTCTATCAAGACGACCACTTCTGGTGGCGCCAGACTGTCCTTGGGATCACGACACAGACGTATTCGTACGCAGGCGCGCAGAACCAAGCCAATTTCCTGGGCTACAACGGCGGAAACTGGGTGTCCTATACCTACCAAGCCGTTCCTGGCGACATCTTGTACTACAAATACCCAGGGTTCAGCTCGATCAATCACACCTCAGTGATTACGATCGTGCAGCCCTCAACGGGAGAGTTGTGGGTCTCACAGAGTGATACTAACTATGACAACACCACGCTTTCTGCTCAGCAAAGCCGGATTCGGGCCCAGTTCGGTGGTAACGCAGTTATCTACATTCGCCATATCAACTTCTGACCCCTTTAATCTCTCCGAACAGGTGGCAGACCTTGGTGGGTGATCACGCGGCCAGAAGGTTCCGGCCCAGGTTGTGCGTGATGGTCGTCATCGCCCTCGCTGGCTGCTCACAGGGCGCTCCAAACGCCGTCGACCCTCCGCTGCGTCTGGCGGCGAGTGAGTTCAGCAGCAACCTGAGCACGCGGGATGTGGCAGCACTGGCCAAACAGGGATCCGTTCAGCCCACAAATCCTCGCCTATCGGACATCCTCGCCCGCTACGGAGGCCATCCAAGTCAACCCTCCGGCTTCGACTCAGCCGACCAGCCGGGGAAAGCCGTTGTCCAATTTCGAGTGTCCTGCCCCTCAGGCACGACATCGTTCGACATCGGTTTCGAGTACGCAAATGGACAATGGCGCCCGGTGCTGACGACCACTCAGTCCGCGACTGGGTCGGCGTCTCCCGCACGGGCGCCGACCGCGTCTGGGGCTGCCGAATCGCACTGCTGAACCTGGCCCGACCCGATTGGCCCCGTTCGTTCACGTGTCGTGACCTCACCGGGTGGCCACCTCAGCACGGATCCACCAGCCACCCTCATCGCTGGATCAGGGCTCAGCCAGCCGGCGTGAACGCCCGCCCGGTCAGCCGCTCGAACGCCTCGACGTAGCGCGCCCGGGTCTGTTCGACGACGCGCTCGGGCAGCGGCGGCGGCGCTTCCCCCGACGCCTTGGACCAGCCGCTCTCCTGTGTGAGCCAGTCGCGGACGTACTGCTTGTCGAACGACGGCTGCGCCTGTCCCGGCACCCACTGGTCGGCCGGCCAGAACCGGGAGGAGTCCGGGGTGAGGACCTCGTCGGCGAGGACGAGCGCGCCGTCGGCGCCGACGCCGAACTCGACCTTGGTGTCCGCCAACAGGATTCCGCGCTCCGCGGCGATCTCGTTGCCGCGCCGGAGGATGGCGACGGTCAACTCGCGCGCCGCAGCGGCCCGGGAGGGGCCCACGAGGGCTTCGACCACGGCATACGGAATCGGCTCGTCGTGCTCGCCCTGGGGCGCCTTGGTCGAGGGGGTGAAGATCGGCTCGGGGAGCCGGGCGCCGTCGACCAGCCCGGGCGGGAGGGCGACGCCGCTGATGGTGCCGGTCGCGGCATACTCCTGCAGGCCGCCGCCGGTGAGATAGGCGCGGGCGACGCACTCGACCGGGAGCATCTCCAATCGCCGCACGAGCACCGCGCGGCCGGCGACCGCGTCGGGGACCTCGGTCGAGACGATGTGGTTGGGGACGAGGTCGGCGAGCCGCTCGAACCACCAGAGCGACAGCTGCGTCAGCACGGCGCCCTTGTCGGGGATGGGGGTGTCGAGGATGTAGTCGTAGGCCGAGATCCGGTCGGAGGCGACCAGGAGGAGCCGGCGGGGGTCGGGTTCGCCCGTCGCGGTCAGCGGCGCATAGAGGTCGCGGACCTTGCCCGAATAGAGGTGGGCGTAGCCGGGGAGGTCCACGCTCAGGCTCCCAGCGTCGGGACGACGACGGCGCCGTGTTCGGCCTTCGCGCCGATGTCCGTGCGGTGCTGCCCCCCGGGGAGGTCGATCTCGTCGAGGAGGGCGTATGCCGCCGCCCTCGCCTCCGCGAGGTCCGCGCCGGACCCGACGATCGACAGGACGCGCCCGCCGGCGGCGCGGAGCAGTCCGTCGTCGCCGATCGTCGTCCCCGCGTGGAGGACGTATGCCGATCCCTCCCCCTCCGTGGGTTCCGCGTCGGCGCCGGTGATGACGCCACCGGTCTGCGCGGCCTCGGGATAGCCGGGGGCCGCGAGGACGACCGTCACGGACGACGCGGGCCGCCAGCGCAGGGGCTCGGCGAGGTCGAGTTCGCCGGTGGCGGCGGCGAGGAGGACCTCGGCGAGCGAGGTGACGAGGCGGTCGAGGACGACCTGGGTCTCGGGGTCGCCGAAGCGGACGTTGAACTCGACGACCCGCGGCCCGCGCGTCGTCAAGGCGAGGCCGACATAGAGGACGCCGACGAACGGCATACCGAGATGACGCATGGTGTCGATCGTCGGCTGGGCGATCCGGGTGACGATGTCGTCGACGAACTCCTCGGGGACCCAGTCGAGCGGCGAATACGCGCCCATGCCACCGGTGTTGGGGCCGGCGTCGCCGTCGCGGAGGCGCTTGAAGTCCTGCGCGGGGGCGAGCGGGACGACGGTGGTGCCGTCGCTGAGGCAGAAGAGCGAGACCTCGGGGCCATCGAGATACTCCTCGATGACGAGCCGGCCGTCGGGGCGGGCGAGGCAGGCGTCGGCATGGGCGAGCGCGGCATCCCGGTCCTCGGTGACGACGACGCCCTTGCCGGCGGCGAGGCCGTCGTCCTTGACGACATAGGGGGCGCCGAACGCGTCGAGCGCGTCCTCGACCTCCGCGCGGCTCGTGCAGACGTGGGCGAACGACGTCGGGACGCCGGCCTCGGCCATGATCCGCTTGGCGAAGGCTTTGCTCCCCTCGAGTTGCGCCGCGCGGGCCGAGGGCCCGAACGTCGGGAACCCCGCCTCCCGGAGGTCGTCCGCGACGCCCTCGACGAGGGGCGCCTCGGGCCCGATGACGACGAGGTCGACCGTATGCCGCCGCGCCACTTCCACGACCGCGTCCCCGTCGGTGATCCCTCCCCCGCCGACCGGCTCGCAGAGCGCGATCCCGGCGATGCCGGGGTTGCCCGGTGCGGCGATGACCGCGTCCACCATCGGGTCGCGCGCGATCGCCCGCACCAGCGCGTGCTCCCGCGCCCCCGACCCCACGACGAGAACCTTCATGCTCGAAACCCTAGTGCGCTGGGGTGACGGTGCGAATCCGGCATCCCCAGCCGAGGAGGGCGACCCGACGGACCCGACAGCGTAAACCGACCACCTACGACGCGGGTTCGACGACGCCCGAGCCGGGGACGCGACGAAGGAGCGCACCCGACGAGGGCACGAGGAGAACACGCAAGAAGGCACGAGGAGGGCGACCCGACGGACCCGACGGACCCGACGGACCCGACGGACCCGACGGACCCGACAGCGCAACCCCACCACCTACGACGCGGGTTCGACGACGCCCGAGCCGGGGACGCGACGAAGGAGCGCACCCGACGAGGGCACGAGGAGAACACGCAAGAAGGCACGAGGAGGGCGACCCGACGGACCCGACAGCGTAAACCGACCACCTACGACGCGGGTTCGACGACGCCCGAGCCGGGGACGCGACGAAGGAGCGCACCCGACGAGGGCACGAGGAGAACACGCAAGAAGGCATGAGGCGGCGCGGCGTTCCCGGGGAGCAGGGGGGATGTTCCCCCGGGAACGCCGCGCCGGGGCGTGGGCGCTCGGTGGGGGAACCGGCGCTCTTCACGCGGGTTGACGCGGGATCAACCGGATGAAATCTTTACAAACTTCTACCCGTGAGTAAAGCCCAAACCTGTCGGCCCTCCGCCATTGGCGGAAACCCGCCAAATCTGGAACCCTTGGGGGTATGTCAGCAGGGGAGATGACGGCGACCGACCCGCAGTTGTTGAGCGAAGAGGACATCAGCAGGGTCTATGGCGCACTGATTCGCTTGCCGGCACCGACCCGGGAGGGCCTGCTCGACGCCGGCCTGGCACCGGACCTTGTGGACCGCGCGACACTGATGCTCCAGGCCAGAGGCCTGCTGGACGCGAGCGATCCCACCGCCTGGGAGATCCCGGCCCCCGATATCGCGATCACCGCGTGGGCCGCCGATGCCGAGCGTCGGACCCGCGAGTGGCGGGCGCGCGCCGGCCAGCTGCACCAACTGTTCATGGCCGTCCGCAATCACGAAGTCGTCGACTCCGGAAATCGCGAGCTCGCCTCGCTCGCCGACATCGCGTCGGCGACCGCGACGATCACGGCTGCCGCTCGGAGTGAGATCCTCTCGGTGCGTGCCGACTCGCGGCGCACCCACCAACTCCTCCTCGACCCGTTCAACTCGCACCGCGAGTTCTTCCGCAACGCCGCCGGGGAGCTGGTCCAGCTGCGCGCGGTCTATGACCAGGCCGTCCTCGATATCCCCGGCGCCCTCGAGGCGCTGCGCGAGCGGATGACGGGCGGCGAGGAGATCCGCCTCTCCGGGACCATCCACTTCTCAGCGATCATCGTCGATGACGCGGCCGCGGTCGTCGAGTTCAGCCATATCGAGTCGTCCGGCGGCGGCTCGATGCTCCTGCGCAGCCAGCCGTTCGTCGCCGCACTGCAACGCTGGGGGGATTCGCTGTTCACCTCGGGCGTCGCCCTCCCGATGGGCGAGGAGGCGCCCGGCTCCGACAACAACGCCGACCGCGACGCCCTCATCCTCAGCCTGCTGGCCGCCGGAGCGAGCGATTCGACGATCACCCGGCGACTGCGGATCTCACAGCGGACGGTGGAACGCCGCATACGGCACATCATGGATGGCCTTGGCGCAGAGACGCGATTCCAGGCGGGCGTGCAGGCGGCGCGGCAGGGATTGGTGTGACGCGGCGTCCGGGTTCTCGCGCTCCTCGCGGGCCGCTAGGCTGGATCGTTCCCAGATCGACCGACCCCGAAGGCCTGCCTTGAGTCCACGTTCCTCGGACCCGACGAGCGAGGCCGCCGTCACCCGCGAGATCGCGGTCGAGCAGGCACACGTCGACCGGGTGTATGCCGAACTCGACAAGGCCAGTCAACGCGCCGCGCTCGTCGCTGCCGACGGGATGGCCCGGGGCCGGACCGACCGCACCGGCGATATCCGGGACGAGGAGATGTCCGGGCTGTTCGAGCGGGATGCCCTCGTGTTCAACGCCGCTCGGCGCCAGGCGTCCCTCGACACGCAATACGAGGGGCTCGTCTTCGGCCGGCTCGACCTCGCCCACGCGACACCGGGTGCCGTCTCGGGTGATGGCGACGAGGCCCCCTGGTGGTCGGGCCGAGAGCGGGAGATCCGCTATGTCGGGCGGCTGGGCGTGCGCGACGAGGACTACGATCCGCTCGTCATCGATTGGCGAGCACCGGCCGCGGCGGCGTTCTATCGCGCGACTCCCGTCTCGCCTCAGGACGTCATCCGGCGCCGGGTTCTGCGCAGCCAGGGCACGACCGTGCTCGGCGTCGAGGACGACCTCATGGTCACCGAGGCACCCGACGACATGGTCGTCGTCGGTGACGGCGCGCTGCTGGCCGCTCTGACCCGCAGCCGCGGCGCCCGGATGCGCGACATCGTCGCGACCATCCAGCAGCACCAGGACGAGGCGATCCGCGCCCCCAGCCGTGGCGTCACGGAGATCACCGGCGGTCCGGGCACCGGCAAGACCGTCGTCGCGCTCCACCGCGCCGCCTATCTGCTGTATGCCGAGCGCCGCCGATTCGAGGGCGGCGGCATTCTCGTCGTGGGTCCGTCGACCGCCTACACCGCCTATATCGAGCGCGTGTTGCCTTCTCTCGGTGAGGATTCGGTGACGCTGCGGGCCGTCGGCGATCTCGTCGAGGCGGTCAGCGCCACGCGGCTCGACCGTCCGGAGGTGGCGGCGGTCAAAGGGTCGCTGCGCATCCGCAGGCTTCTTGGGCGGGCGGCCACGGCCGCGGTGCCGGGCGCGCCCGACCACTTCCGGGGCTTCGTCGGCGGGCATGCCGTCACGCTGGACCGCCAGGCCCTGGGTGACGTTCGCGCACGGGCGCTGCGCGGGCACGCCCGCAATGCGGCCACCGACGCCGCACGCAGCCTCCTCGGCCAGGCCGCGTGGTCCAGTGTCCGGATGGGCCAGAAGGCGGACTTCCTGGATGCCTTCGACAACTCGATCGCCGTCGACGATTTCATGGCCGCGTGGTGGCCTCAACTCGACCCACGCGAGGTGCTGCTCTGGCTCGCCGACACCGACCTCGCCTACCGCCTCGGCCGCGGCGGCCTCACCGACGACGAATGCGCGGCCATCGCGTTGTCGATGCGGGAGGCCCTCGAGCTCGGCACCTGGACGGTCGCCGATGTCGCGCTCATCGACGACCTGGCGGCGCGTCTCGGTCCGGTCCAGGAGAGCGTGGACGAGGACCGCGGCTTCTATGAGATCGACGCCCTCGACACGGTCTCGGCCGGGGAATTTCGCGAGCTCGGAGCGACCTCGGCGTCCCTGCGCGTGGCCGCCGAGGCGCGATCGGGTGACCCGCGGGACCTGTTGTTGCGCGGGCACATCGGCCCACCGGCGGAGTATGCGCACATCCTGGTCGACGAGGCGCAGGACCTCTCACCGATGCAGTGGCGGGTGCTCGCACGCCTCGGGGAGTGGGCCTCGTGGACCGTCGTCGGCGACGCCGCGCAGGCGTCCTGGTCCGACGCGGAGGAGGCCGGCCGGGCCCGGGACAGCGCCTTCGGCACCGCGCCTCGGCGCCGATTCCACATGGGCACCAACTATCGCAACGCCCGCGAGATCTTCGACTACGCCCGCGATGTCATCCTCCCGGTCATGCCGCACGCCGACATTCCCGACGCCGTGCGGGAGACCGGTGTCGCTCCGGTGGAAGCCGCGCTGGGCAGCGATCCAGTCTCGGCGGTGGCGAAGGCACTGGACGCGCTCGCGACGGAGGTCGATGGCTCCATCGCCGTCATCACGCCGCTGCGACATGCCGATCGCCTGGCGCCACTCCACGGCGCTCACGGCGGCCGGGTCCAGGTCATCGATCCGATGTCCGTAAAGGGTCTGGAATACGACGCCACCGTCGTTGTTGACCCCGACACCATCGCCGCCGAATCCCCCGGAGGCATCCGCGTCCTCTATGTCGCCCTCACCCGCGCCGCCCATCGGATGACGGTCCTGCGGCCCTGATCCGCGCCCCGGACCGCTCGACTTGTATCAATCGCTTGACACAATCGGGCGCGCCGATGCATGGTGTCTTGTATCAACCCCACGATACAAGAAAGTGAATGCCATGGCCCTCCTTCTCCTGGCCGCCGTTGCAACTGCCGCCCTTCTCGGTGTTGCGCTCGCTGCGGCGATCATCTTGGCTCGCCGCTCGCGGCGCGAAGCCGACACGGCGACACCGGATCTCGCGCACATCGCTCGGTGGACCGCGGGCTGGCGCTGGGCCGGTGTTGCGCTGGGTCTCCTGCTCGGGGGTATGGCGTTCCTCTCCGCGCAGCGCCCCGTCGCCCTCGGACGGCTTGCGATGGCGAGCCCGGCGCTCGCCGCCGGCTGCATCCTCGCCGGCGTCGCCATCGGCGAGGCGACCGCCCGCCCCGCCCGCACCGCCACACGCACCGCGACGCTCGGCACGCGTTCGTGGCGGAGCCTGCTCCCGCGCAACCGGACGATCATCGTGGGGGGCGGACTCGGCATACTCATGTCACTCCTCCTCGTCGGGACCCTCACCGCAAGCCCGGACGACGCCGGACGGCCCGGACGCGCCCTCACCGCGACGTGCACGGTCGACATTCCCGGGATCGGCGCGACCGTGCAGACGTCGACCGGCAGTCCCTGGCCCGGCAGCTTCTATGCCCTCCCCGCGGCGATCGCGGTCTGCGCCTGCCTCGCCCTGGCCATCGGTGGTGGGGTCGCCGTGCACCGACGCGCCAACCCGAGCGCCTCGACCGAGGTGGTCGACCGGCTGCTGCGGCGCGAAGCGATGGCCAATCTCGTCAGCGCCACGGGCGTGGTCGCGTTCGGGACGGCGGCCCCCGTCGCTCTCGTCATGGCCACCGTGCTCCACTCCAACGACTGCGTCCACGGCGGCGACACGTTCAGCGGCATCCTCCTCGTCATCGCCCTGACCTGCGCGGTCGCCACGGTGGCCATGCTCGGCCACCTGCTGCTGCCCCGCACCCGCGCGTTGCGGGTCGTTGCCGAGGCGGCCGGCGGACCGGCGAGGAGCGCGTGGTGAGTAGCGCGATCGCCCTCGATCTCACCGACCCGACGCCGCCCTATGAGCAGCTGCGCCGCCAGGTCGCCTCGCTCATCGAGACCGGCCAGTTGGCCATGGGAGAGCGGCTTCCGCCCGTGCGCCAGCTCGCCCGCGACCTCGGCATCGCCCCCGGGACCGTCGCCCGCGCCTATCAGGAACTCGAGCAGGCCGGCCTGGTCACCACCCGCCGCGGGGGCGGCACCACGGTCGCGCCCGTCTCCCTCTCCCCCAGCCGTCTGGCGCGCACGCGTCTCGACGCGGCCGCGGCGACCTTCGTCGCACAGGTGCGCACGCTCGGATTCGCCCAGGACGATGCGCATGAGGCGGTTGCACGGGCGTGGCGCTGAACGGCATACGGACAGGTCGCAGGGACACGGCGCCGGGACACGGCGCCGGTGCCGGTGCCCGTCGAAAGGCCGGTTCAGGCCCGTCGAGAGGCCGGTTCAGGGTCGTCGACAGGCCGGTTCGCGAACCCAGACTGAGCACATTGATCTCTCGATGGCTCCTATTTGACCTCTCGATGGCTCTTATTTGACCTCTCGACGGGGTGGGGCGACGGGGTGGGGCAGAGGTGCGGGGGAGGGAGAAGCGCCACGGCGCTCGGGTGATCCCGGATGTCGGATCACGACGTCAGTCCGTATGCCGCGTGCGAACCCCCCGCAGATAGCTTGACTCTCACACCGTGTCAGGGGGTTTCGTGGGCCGCACCATGTTGAGTATCGGAGAGTTCGCGAGACTGGCCGGGGTGTCGGTGCGCATGCTGCGGCACTACGACCGGCTCGGGTTGCTCACGCCGGCGCGGGTGGATGCGTTCACCGGCTACCGCCGCTATGCCGCGGACCAGTTGGAGCGGGCCGACCGGCTCGTCGCGTTGAAGGATCTCGGGTTCACCCTCGAACAGGTCGGCCGGATCCTCGACGACCAGCTGGACGCTCGCCAGTGGCGGTCGCTGCTGGAGGCCCGGGCCGACGAGTTGCGCGCGGCGATCGTCGCCGACACATCCCGGCTGCAGGCGGTCGAGGCGCGGCTCTCCGCCCTGAGAGAGGAGAATTCGATGTCCCACAGTGACTTCCACACCAAGGCCCTGCCGGCCTTGGAGCTGGCGGCGGTCGTCGCCCAGGTCGGCGAGAGCGACAATGTCGGCGACGTCGTCGGCCCGCTCTTCGACCGGCTCGTCCAGACCCTCGCCACCACCGGCACGCAACGGCGAGGCCCGGACATCGGCTACTACAGCGGCGACGGCGAGACCCTCACGGCGGCCGCCGCCGCCCAGGTCGCCCCCGACAGCGTCCCCGACGGCCTGACGGCCGTCGCCCTTCCCGCGGTGCCCCGTGCCTTGGTGACGACGTGGACCGGAGGGGAGATCAGCGGCATACAGCAGGGGTGGCAGGCCCTCGTCCGCGAAGTCGAGGCCCGTGAGCTCACCGGTGTCGGACCCTGCCGGGAGGTCTATCTGCGGACACCGTTCGACGGTGGCTCGGCCTGGGTCGTCGAACTCCAGCAGCCCCTCGGCTGACCTCGCGCACCGGACGCCCCCGGCACACGGACGATTTCCCGTGCGCCGGGGACGTCGCGGCCCCGGGCGGAGGACTAATCCAGCAGCGGGAACCGAGAGATGATCGCGTCGCGCTCGGGTCCGACGCCGATGGCGGAGATCCGGGCGCCGATCAACTCCTCGACCCGCAGGATGTAGGCCTGCGCGTTCGCCGGGAGATCCTCGAACGCCCGGCAGCCGGTGAGGTCCTCCCACCAGCCGTCCATCTCCTCATAGATCGGCTTCGCGTGGTGGAAGTCGCTCTGGTTCACCGGCATCTCGTCGTGGCGGACACCATCCACGTCGTAGGCGACGCAGATCGGCACCTTGTCGAGGCCGGTCAGCACGTCGAGCTTCGTCACGACGAAGTCGGTCACCCCGTTGATCCGGGTCGCATAGCGCCCGATCACCGTGTCCATCCACCCACACCGCCGCGGCCGGCCCGTGGTCGTGCCGTATTCCCAGCCCGTCTTGCGGAGGAACTCCCCGAAGTTGTCGAACAACTCGGTCGGGAACGGCCCCTCCCCCACCCGCGTGGTGTAGGCCTTGAGGATCGCGATGACCCGCGAGACCCGCGTCGGCGGGATGCCGGAGCCGGTGCACGCCCCGCCTGCCGTCGCGCTCGACGATGTCACATAGGGATAGGTCCCGTGGTCGACGTCGAGGAGGGTCGCCTGGCCGGCCTCCAGCAGGACATTCGACCCGCCGTTCAACGCCTGCTCGAGCAGCAGCGAGGTGTCGGCGACCATGGGAGCCAGCCGGTCGGCATACCGCAGCAGTTCGTCCATGACCTCGCGAGCGGCGATCGCGCGCCGGTTGTAGATCTTGGTCAGCACCTGGTTCTTGAACGTCAGCGCCGCCTCGACCTTCTGCTCGAGGATGTGCCGGTCGAACAGGTCCTGCACGCGAATCCCGTTGCGGGACATCTTGTCCGCATAGGTGGGCCCGATGCCACGGCCGGTCGTCCCGATCTTGCGTGCGCCGAGGAACCGCTCGGTCACCTTGTCGAGGGTGCGGTTGTAGGGCGCGATGACGTGCGCGTTGGCGCTGACCACGAGCTTGCTCGTCGACACCCCGCGGGCCTCGAGCCCGTCGATCTCGCGGAAGAGGACATCGAGGTCGATGACGACGCCGTTGCCGATGACCGGGGTGCACGTGGGGGTGAGGATGCCCGAGGGGAGCAGGTGGAGCGCGTACTTCTCGCCGTCGATGACGATCGTGTGCCCGGCGTTGTTGCCACCGTTGAACTTCACGACGTAATCGACGCCCGACCCCATCAGGTCGGTCGCCTTGCCCTTGCCTTCGTCGCCCCACTGGGCGCCGACCAGCACGATCGCCGGCATTCGGCCTCTCCTTCGTCGTCGGACCGAAGAGACAGGCTAGTCGTATGCCGCCCCTCCCGCCCGTCTGCCCACCGCGTCGTCGGCGCGTTGGCAGATGGGCTCAGGCCATGCGGCCCACCTGAACTTCGGTGATCGTGTGGCCTACGCACTCGCTCTCGGCACCGGCGAGCCCCTCCTGTTCGTCGGCGACGATGTCACCCACACCGACGTCACCGCGGCGATGTGGTGACCGGCGTTCCGGAACGCCGACAGCGCGCCGAGTGGCCGCGCTCCGGGTGATCGGTGATTTCCTGGACCGTATGACGTCGATCGCCTCCGGCCGGACCGCTCACCGCCGCATGCCGGCGCGCGCCGCGACCGCGGCACTGTCCCTCCTGCTCGCCGCGGGAGGTGCCGCGAGCGCCTCCCCCGGGCCGACGGACGCCGCACCGAGTGCCGGGCGGTCGTGCATCGAGGGGCTGTATGCCGCGCTCTCCCCCACCCAGCGCGCCGGCCAGCTCGTCTGGGTCGGGCTCGACGCTTCCGCCGCCCCGTCCGGGGTCGACTCGCTCGTGCGCGCCTATGGCCTCGGCGGTGTCGTCCTCCTCGGCGGCTATCACGACGGGATGGCGTCGGTTCAGGCGGTCACCGCCCACCTCCATGCGCTCGCCGGCCCCGACATCGGGCTCATGGTCTCGGCCGACCAGGAGGGCGGCTATGTCCAGCAACTCCAGGGCTCCGGGTTCTCGACGATGCCGACCGCCTACTACCAGGGCACCTCCTGGAGCCACTCGACCCTGCTCGCCCAGACGACTCGCTGGGGCGCCGAGATCCGCCAGGCGGGCGTGGACATCGACCTCGCGCCGGTCGCCGACACCGTCGCCGCGTCGTTCATGTCCCAGAACGGCCCGATCGGGCATTACTACCGCAACTACGACACGACGTCCGACCGGGTCGCCGCCGACGTCGTCACCGTGGTCGCCGGACTCCACGCCGGCGGGGTCGCGACGACGGTCAAGCACTTCCCCGGCTTGGGGCGGATCACCAACAACACCGACACGAGCGGCACCGGCATCACCGACACCCAGACTTCGGCGACCTCCTCCTATCTCCATCCGTTCCAGGCGGGGATCTCCGCCGGCGCCGACGTCGTCATGGTGGGGTCGGCCTGGTATCCCCTCATCGACCCCGCCCGTCAGGCGGTGTTCTCTCCCAAGGTGATCGGCGGGCTCCTGCGCGACACCATGGCGTATGCCGGGGTGGTCGCCTCCGACGACATCGGCACTGCCGTCGCGGTCCAGTCGACACCGGTCGCCGACCGCGCGACGGAGTTCCTCGATGCCGGCGGCGACGTCCTCCTCACGGCCGCCCCGGCGACCGTCGCGCCGATGATCGGCGCGATTCTCGCCGAGTCGTCGTCGAGCACGAGCTTCGCCGACAAGGTCGAGGCGTCCGTGCTGCGCGTCCTCACCCTCAAGACCGCACGCGGACTCACCGCGTGCTCCGGGCGGGTCACTCGGATGAGCGGGCCCGACCGTTATGCGACATCGGCGGCCATCTCGGCGAGCAGCTTCACCTCCGGTGTCGACACCGCGTATCTCGCGTCGGGCGAGGTCTATACCGACGCCCTGTCCGGCGCCCCGGCCGCCGCCCGGACCGGCGGGCCGGTCCTGCTCACCGCGCCCGACGCCGTGCCCGGGGTCATCCTCGACGAACTGCGCCGGCTCCGGCCGCATCGCGTGATCATCCTCGGCGGCCCTGCCACCGTCACTGACGGCGTCCAGAGCTCGGTCGCGAGCACGCTCGGCGTGCCGGTCGACCGGTGGTCGGGTGCCGACCGGTTCGCGACGTCGGCGGCGATCTCGGCGGCGACCTATGCACCTGGGGTGGAGGTGGCATACGTCGCCTCGGGGCGGGTGTTCACCGACGCGCTCTCCGGTGCCCCGGTCGCCGGGAAGGCCGGTGGTCCGGTCCTGCTCGTCGACACCGATGCCCTGCCCGCCCCCATCGCGACGGAACTGACTCGCCTGCGCCCCAGGCGGATCGTCATTCTGGGCGGCACCGCGACGATCAGTTCGGGGGTCGAGTCCCGACTCGGGTCGTATGCCGAGTCCGTCGTCCGCTGGTCCGGTCCCGACCGCTTCGCGACATCGGCGGCGATCTCGGCGGCGAGCTACGCGCCGGGGGTGGAGGTGGCATACGTCGCCTCCGGCCGGGTCTACACCGACGCACTGTCCGGGACTCCGGTCGCGGGCCGGCGCGGCGACCCGATCCTCCTCACCGACACCACGCGACTGCCCGACCCCATCCGGGACGAGCTCGTCCGGCTGCAGCCGCGGCACATCGTCGTCCTCGGCGGTTCGGCGACGGTGTCCGCGGGGGTGCTGACCGCGCTCAACGGCGTCGTCGCCCCCTGACGTCGAGGCGGCCGCGGGGCGTCACCTGCTGTTCACCCGCGCACGTCATCCTGCTCTCATCGAGGAGCCGCCCCAGCGGCTCGGGCATAGCATCGAATCAGTGGCCCGACCAGGCCGAACGACGAGACGAGGAGCAGCATGAATGCCGACCAAGCCGCCCAGATGACGATGGGGAAGGGCTTCATCGCGGCCCTGGACCAGAGCGGCGGCAGCACGCCCAAGGCCCTCAAGCTCTATGGCCTCGACCCGAGCGATTGGAACACCGACGAGGAGATGTTCGACCTCGTCCACGCGATGCGGACGCGGATCATGACCAGCCCGGCCTTCACCGGTGAGCGGGTCATCGCGGCGATCCTCTTCGAGATGACGATGGACCGGCAGGTCGAGGGCCAGGACACGGCGGCCTATCTCTGGGAGACCAAGCACGTCGTCCCGATCCTCAAGGTCGACAAGGGGCTCGCCGACAAGGCCGACGGGGTCCAGCTGATGAAGCCGATGGGCGACCTCGACGCGCTGCTCGCCCGCGCGGTCGAGAAGGGGATCTTCGGGACCAAGATGCGCTCGGTCATCGCCGAGGCCGACGCCGCGGGCATCGCGGCCGTCGCCGCGCAGCAGTTCGAGGTCGGCGCCCAGATCCTCGGCCACGGGCTCGTGCCGATCATCGAGCCCGAGGTCGATATCAAGGCGCCCGACAAGGCCGAGTGCGAGACGCTCCTGAAGGCGGAGCTGCTGACGGGGCTCGACGCAGTTCCCGACGACCAGAAGGTCATGTTCAAGCTGACTCTGCCCGAGGTCGACGGCTTCTATGCCGACCTCGTCAGCCACCCCAAGGTCATGCGCGTCGTCGCCCTCTCCGGCGGCTACAGCCGCGAGGAGGCCGACGCCAAGCTCGCGCGCAACCCCGGCGTCATCGCGAGCTTCTCCCGCGCGCTCACCGAGGGGCTGACCGCGCAGATGACCGAGGCGGAGTTCGACGCGACCCTCGATGCGAGCATCCAGGCGATCTACGACGCCTCCATCACCTGAGCGAATCCCCCACTCCGGCAAAGCGATCGGGCCGGTCACCCCCGCGGGGTGACCGGCCCGGTGGCGTGCGGCGTGGGCGCCCTCAGAGGCCGAGCTCGCGGGCGGCGTCGAGGGAGGAGGCGCGCAGGAACTCGGTGCACCGGACCTTCTCGTCCTCCTCGCCGATCGCGTCGGCCGCGCGGGCGAGTGCGGCGAGCGCCCGGAGGAAGCCGCGGTTGGGCTCGTGCGACCACGGGATCGGCCCCTGGCCGCGCCAGCCCGCCCGGCGCAGCGCGTCGAGTCCGCGGTGATATCCGGTCCGGGCATAGGCGTATGCCGTGACATTCTCCCCCCGCGCCAGCGCCTCTTCCGCGAGCATCGCCCAGGCGAGTGAGGAGGCCGGGCAGGTGCGGGCGGCGTCGAGGGGCGTGACGCGGTACTTCAGCGCCGCATCGGCCGGGTCGACGGGAAGGCGGGTTTCGGGGATTCCGAGCAGATCGGGCATACGGCCTCCTTGCCGTGGTGACGGACCGACGGGCCGGAAACCCGCACTGCGCAACGGAGGATTTCCGTTGCGCAGTGCGGGTTTTCCGCCCAGGGGCGGAAAAGCAGTGACGGGTGTGACTCAGACGTGGGTGCCGGCGGAGCGGAGGTTCTGGCAGGCCTCCACGACGCGGGCGGCCATGGCCGTCTCGGCTTCCTTGCCCCAGGCGCGCGGGTCGTACTGCTTCTTGTTGCCGACCTCGCCGTCCACCTTGAGGACGCCGTCGTAGTGCTGCATCATCCAGCCGGCGACCGGGCGGGTGAAGGCGTATTGCGTGTCGGTGTCGACGTTCATCTTGACGACGCCGTAGTCGACCGCGGCCGAGATCTCCTCGGGCAGCGAGCCGGAGCCGCCGTGGAAGACGAGGGCGAGCGGCTTGGAACCGGCCTCGAGGCCCTTGGCGGCGACGATCGCGTCCTGGCACTCGCGCAGGATCTCGGGGCGGAGCTTGACATTGCCCGGCTTGTAGACGCCGTGGACGTTACCGAAGGTCAGGGCCGCCATGTAGGGCCCGTTCTCGCCGAGACCCAGGGCCTCGACGGTCGCGAGCGCGTCCGCGGGGGTGGTGTAGAGCTGCTCGTTGATCTCGTTGGCGACCCCGTCCTCCTCGCCACCGACGACGCCGATCTCGACCTCGAGGATGATGTTGGCGGCCTTGGTCAGCGCGAGGAGTTCCTCGGCGATCTGGAGGTTCTCGCCCAGCGGCACGGCCGAGCCGTCCCACATGTGCGACTGGAAGATCGGCAGCCCGCCGGCCTTGACGCGCTCGGCGGAGGCGGCGATGAGCGGGCGGACGAAGCCGTCGAGCTTGGGCTTCGGGCAGTGGTCGGTGTGGAGCGCGATGTTGACGGAGTAGTTCTTGGCGACCTCTTCGGCGAACGCGGCGAGCGCGAGCGAGCCGGTGACCATGTTCTTGATCGTCGGGCCGGAGGCGTATTCCGCGCCGCCCGTCGAGACTTGAATGATGCCGTCGGAGCCGGCCTCGGCGAAGCCGCGGATCGCGGCGTTGATCGTCTGGCTGGAGGTGATGTTGATGGCCGGGTAGGCGAACGAGCCCTTCTTGGCCCGGTCGAGCATCTCGGCATAGACCTCGGGAGTTGCAATGGGCACGGGGGTTGCTCCTTGTCAGTTGTGCCTGGGTCCGATGTGCCTGGCGTTGGCTTTGTCCGGTCTCGATCCTCGCACGCACGCGCGCGGCGGCCCCGCGCCGTCTCACCCAGCACGGCCGTATGCCGCCCCACTGGCCAACCGCTGAGACAGCCGGCCCGGATCGTGGGATCAGCGGGCGTCGGGGACGTCCTTGAACGCGGCATACCACGCGTCGACGCCCGCCTGGTCGTCGAGCCCGAGGGCGAGGAAGACCTCCCGGCTGAACTCCAGTGGCGCCGCGCCGATCGCCGTGACGATCGGGTCGTCGGCGGCGACGCTCCCGTGGGCGCGCGCCGCGCTCCCGGGATAGTCGGGGAACTCCTCGCCCGGGTCGGTATCGACGACGTGGGCGTGGTGGGCGAGCAGCCCGGCCCGGGCCATCGCCTTGGTCGCCCCGCAGATCCCGGCCACCGGGACGCCGTCGGCGATGAGCGTCCGGGCGAGGCCGAGGACGGCGTCGTGTCCGTCGGCCCAGGTGTTGCCGCCGGGCAGGACGAGCATGGCGATCTCGTCCCGGGCGATGTCGGCGAGGGTCGCGTCGGGGATGACCTGCAGCCCGCCGAGTGTCCGCACCGGCTCGGGGGCGGCGCCGACGAATCGGACGCGGAAGCGGTCGTCGCCGCCGCGCGCCTGGAACTGGAGGACCGTCGAGATGTGCGCGTATTCCCAGTCGGCCATCGTCTCGAAGGTGTAGATGAGCACGTCGCGCGTCATGGTCCCCAACCTGCCACACGGTGGGGACCGCGTCGACCGGCGGCGCGGGTCAGTCGGCGGACGCCTTGGCTGTCGCGTGTCACAGACCGGATGTCAGCGGCGACCCTGGAGGAACACCCCCGTTAATGCCCGTTGCACCGTTGGTCTGAATGCCTCAGTCGGCGAAGGCTTTGGCGAGCGTGATCATCCGCGTGCGGACGGCATCGGAGGAAGAGCCGAACGCCGCCCACACCGCGTTGACGACCAGCCGGACGAACGTCCACGCGTTGACTCGGGCGGGGTCGAGCCCCGCCGTCTCGGCGACGATGTCGGCGCGCATCCGCACGTGAGAGCGGAGGTTGGTCGCGGCGGACGCGGCGTCGGCGCGGTTCCAGACGATGGGGGCCACGGCATACGCCCACTCGCCGGAGACGGGCTTGGGGTCGATGGCGAGCCACGCGCCGCGGGCCGGGTCGAGCGGGGCCAGAACGTTGGCGTCGTGGAGGTCCTCGTGGACGAGCCGGCCGTCGACGCCGTCCTGACGGAGGTGGATCACCGTTGCGGCGGCCTGGTCGGTGAGCCGCCGGGGGACGGCCGGGTGACCGGTGCGCAGTTGCGCGCTCCAGCGCAGCGCCTTGTCGGACAGGCGGTCGTACTGCGGACCCGCCGGGCGGTCGAGCCGCGTGAACAGGGTGCCGATCTCCTCGCAGGCGAAGAGGATCGGTTCCGTGGTGAGGTCACGGTCGTCGAGCCGTTCCAGGACCAGGACGTATGCCGAGGGGTCGGCCGCGAGCAGCCGCACCGCCCCAGCCCCGCCCCAGTCGCGCAGGGCGAGGTGCTCGAGGCGCGCCTCCGCGTGCGGCCAGGTGAGCTTGAGGACGGCCCGGTCGTCGGTGAGGTGATCGCGAACGGTGGTGCGCGGCATACGGACCGGGAGGACGAGCGCGCACTCGCCGTGCCGCGGCGGACCGTCCAGGACGAGGTCCCAGCGGGCCAGCGCGTCGTCGATGAGGGCCGGAAGGCGGCGAAGCCAGCCGTCGCCGGAGATGGTCGGCTCGGGCGCGCGACCGGCGATCGTCGCGCGGAAGGACTCCGGTATCGGGGCCGTCGGCACCCCCCGAACCTAGGCCACCACCCCCGTCTGGGTCCTGCGTTCTGCGCGGGAGTGGCCGGTTCAGCCCGACGGCCGACGCCCGCGCTGAGGTCGGAGGTTGGCGGTGAGGTCGTCGGGGCGCATTGACGACCTCACCGCCAACCTCCGACCTCACCCGAACGACAACGCCTCGGCGGGGTCGAGAATGTAGGGCACCGTCGTCGCCACGCGCAGCAGGCCGAGGCGCCGGAGGATCGGTTCGGACATCGGGGAGGCGTCCACGCGGGCGAGGGTGTGGCCGCGGTCGAGGGCCCATCGGGCGCGGGCGGCGAGGACCGCGCCATACAGTCCCCGGCCGCGGAAGTCCGGGTGCGTCGCCCCGCCCCACATGCCGGCGAAGTCGGTCCCCGGGCTGCGCCGGACCCACGCCGCGCAGAGGGCCGCCCCGTCGGGGTCGTCCTCGGCGAGGGCGAGGACGGCGGCACTGTCCCCAGGCGAATCCGCCTGCTCCCCGACGAAGCTCCCGGTGGTGCCGGCGGACCCCGGCCAGATCAACTCGTGCAGCGCGGCGATCCGGTCGTGATCGGTCCGACCCGCGGCCTCCCGAACCAGGAAGCCTTGCGGCACAACGGCTTCAGCGAGCACGGTGAGCTCACCGAGAAGAAGCGCCTCGTCGTCCTCCTTCCGGAAGCCCGCCCTGCTGAGCCGGGCGCCGAGGTCGGCCGGCGGGTCATAGGAATAGGTCTTCCACTCCACCCGCTGCCCCCGGCCGAGGAAGAAGTCGCGCTGCTGCGCGATCGCCGCATCCGGATCGTCGCCCAACCCCTCAGGCGACTCGATCATGGCGCCGGCCTGGCTCGGGTCGCTGGGGTAGTTGCGCCGCACCAGCCCCACCGACTCGATGACATTCCCGGGCGTGGCATCCCGGTCGCGCAACCGGATCTGGGCGTGGAAGGTGGCGAGAAGGTCGGTCACGCGGCCATCCTCCCGTCCCGGGCCCCCTCGAGGAAGCGCTGCAGGCAGGACTTCCTCCACGGCACCCACCCGGCATACCCCCGCGAGGTCGACCACTTTGTGCTGAGTCGTATGCCGCTCCGCCCACCGGCGGCGTCTCACCACCGGATCGCGTGGTTGCCCGTCACGAAACCGCTTACTTAGGCTGACCTTCATGGACCGCCCGTCGACGCGACCCGCTGGGCTCGGCCAGCCGGACGACACCCTCCTGCGCCGTGACATCCGACGCCTCGGGGAACTCCTCGGCCAGACCCTCGTCCGCCAGGAGGGCCAGGATCTCCTCGACGCCGTGGAAGAGGTCCGCGTCCTCACCAAACGCGCCCAGCGCGGCGACGAGGACGCCGCGAAGGAACTCGCCTCTGCGCTCGCCGTCACCGACCTGACCAATGCGACGTCGCTGGTCCGCGCCTTCGCGACCTATTTCCATCTCGCCAATATCGTCGAGCAGGTCGACCGCGCCGCCCACCTCGCCAAGCGTCCCGAGGACGCCGACTGGCTCAACGCGGCGATGGACAAGATCGTCGCCGAACGCGGTGCCCCGGCCCTGACGACCGCACTGTCCCGCCTCTCGGTCCGCCCCGTCTATACCGCCCACCCGACCGAGGCCAGCCGCCGCACCGCCCTGCTCAAGCTGCGCGAGATCGCCGACGCCCTCATCGCCTATCGCGCCAACCCCACCCCCCGCGCCGAGCGCCACCGGGATCGCCGCCTCGCCGAGATCATCGAGTCGATGTGGCAGAGCGACGAACTGCGCGTCGACCAACCCCAGGTCACCGACGAGGCCCGCAATATGCTGTTCTTCGTCGAGGGACTGCTGGATGAGACTGTCCCCCAACTCCTTTCCGACATGGCCGATGAAGCGCAGCGGCGCGGCGCGTTCCTCCCCGTCACCGCGAGGCCGCTGAACTTCGGCAACTGGATCGGCGGCGACCGCGACGGCAACCCCAATGTCTCTCCTGAGACCACGCTCGATGTCCTCGTCATGCAGCACGCGGTCGGCATTCGTATCCTCAGCGCGATGGTCTCCGACTGCGTCGACGAGATCTCGATGACGACCCGGCTCGTCGGCGTCACCCCCGAACTCGCCGCCAGCCTCGAGCGCGACCTCACCACCCTCGACATCGAGCCCCGCATCCGCCGGCTCAACATCGAGGAGCCGTATCGCCTCAAGCTCAGTTGCATCCGCCAACGCCTCGCCAACACGCGCGAGCGCATCGCCGCGCGTGCGCCCGCGCGGCCGGGTCACGACTACACCGGCCGCGCTGAACTGCTCGCCGACCTCCTCCTCATCCGCGACTCCCTTCTGGCCAACCGCGGCGAACTCGTCGCCGGCGGCGCCCTCGACCGGCTCATCCGCACCGCCGGCGCATTCGGTCTCCAGGTCGCGACAATGGACGTCCGCGAACACAGCGGCGCCCACCACCAAGCCCTCGCCCAACTCGCCGACCGAGTCAGCGGCATACCCGGTGAGTATGCCGCGCGCTCCCGCCCCGAGCGCCTCGCCTGGCTCGCCAGCGAACTCGCCGGCCGCCGTCCCCTCTCGCCGGTGCCGCCGCCACTCGACGCAGAGGGCGTGCGCACCTTCGAGACGTTCACCGCCATCCGGGCCGCCAAGCGGTGGTTCGGCCAGGAGATCATCGAGAGCTATATCGTCTCGATGACTCAGGGCGCCGACGACCTGCTCGCCGCCGCCGTACTCGCGCGCGAAGCCGGCCTCGTCGACCTCGCCACCGGCCCGGGCCGCGCGCCGCGGGCCGACCTGGGATTCGTCCCCCTTCTGGAGACCGTCGAGGAACTCCGTTTCGCCGGAACGATTCTCGACCAGCTGCTGAGCGTCCCGGCATACCGTGAGATCGTCGCGGCACGTGGCAATGTCCAAGAGGTCATGCTCGGCTACTCCGATTCCAACAAGGACGCCGGCATCACGACGAGCCAGTGGGAGATCCACCGGGCCCAGCGTGTCCTGCGGGACACCGCGGCCCGCCACAACGTCCAGTTGCGGCTCTTCCACGGTCGTGGCGGCAGTGTCGGCCGCGGAGGTGGACCCACCCACGAGGCGATCCTCGCCCAGCCGTGGGGCACCCTCTCGGGCGAGATCAAGGTGACCGAGCAGGGTGAGGTCATCTCCGACAAGTACCTCCTGCCTGCCCTCGCCCGGGAGAACCTCGAACTCACCATCGCCGCCGTCCTCGAGGCGAGCGCGCTGCATACGACCTCACGGATCGCGGCCGACGACCTGGCGACGTGGGACGCGACGATGACCGGGATCAGTGACGCGGCGTTCGCGGCCTACCGGGAACTCGTCGACGATCCGCAGCTGCCTGCCTACTTCGCCCAGTCGACCCCGTTCGAGCAGCTCGGCGCCCTGAAGATCGGCTCGCGCCCGTCGAAGCGCCCCGACACCGGGCTCGGGCTGGCCGGCCTGCGCGCCATCCCGTGGGTCTTCGGGTGGACCCAGTCGCGCCAGATCATCCCCGGATGGTTCGGCGTCGGCACCGGCCTGCGCAGCGCGCTCGACGCCGGCAAGGGTGGCGAGCTTCGGGCGATGTATGCCGGCTGGCACTTTTTCGGCACCTTCATCTCCAACGTCGAGATGATGTGCAAGAAGACGCGGCTGGACATCGCCGAGCACTATGTCAATTCCCTTGTCGACCCGGGCCTGCGCCCGATCTTCGAGCGGATCAAGGCGGAGTATGCCCGCACGGTCGCCGCGGTGCTCGAGGTCACCGGCGAAGGTGAACTCCTCCAGGCGAATCCGACGCTGAAGCGCACGTTGGAGGTGCGCGACCGCTATCTCGACCCGATCAGCTATCTCCAGGTCTCGATGCTCGCCCGTATCCGCGCCGGCGACACCGATCCCCAGTTGCAGCGGGCGCTGCTGCTCTCGGTGAATGGGGTCGCCGCCGGCCTCCGCAATACGGGGTGAACCGGCCTTTCGACGACCTCGGATCGGCCTCTCGACGGGGCTGAACCGGTCTTTCGACGGTCAGCGGGTGGCGCGGGCCATCACGCGCGGTATGCCGAGGGGTCCCATCGCGGAGCCCGCGGCGACGACGCCGCCCATCATCGCGCCGACGATCCCGAGCGCCATCGCATCGGCGCCGGTGAGCTTCAGGCCCGGCATCACGGCCGCGGGAAACATCCTGCGGCGCAGGCGTTCGGGGGTCGTGGCAAGGTCGGCGAAACCCCCGGACGGATACCCGGCGAAGCTGTCGACCGTCAGGGGTGTCGACACCTCGACGTGGTCGACGGTCGCCGCGAACCCCGGCCACTGCCGGTCGACGAGGTCGACCAGGCCACGCCCGACCCGCTCCTTGACCGCGACATAGTCGCCTCCGCGCTTCTGCCAGTCCGTGCCCCGCCAGTCGTCGAACGCGCGCACCGGCACCGACGTGATCACCTCGGCCGTATGCCGCGTGGCCGCCGGGTCCTTCAGCGACGGGAACGAGAGATATCCCGAACGAGCCCGTCCGGCCAGGGCCGCGGCACCGTCCGCCACCGGATCGTGCGCGAGGTCGCCGAAGATCCAGTGGTTCTCCCCCTGGAACCCGAGCCGGCGCGGGTCCTCCCGCAACCCGAGATAGGCCGTCACGCAGGCATTTCCCGAGGGGACCCGGCGCAGCGCGGCGGACTGGGGCATCGGCATACGGAGCAGGTGGTTGAACGTCGCGCGCGCTCCCGCGTCACTGATGACGAGCGGCGCCCGGACCTCCTCGACGGCGCTGTCGCGTCCACGCTTGCGGGCGACCCGCACGCCCACGGCACGGCCGTTCTCGACGAGGATCTCCTCGACCGTGCTGTAGACCCGGGCCTCTCCCCCACCCGCGGTGATGACGCGGACGATCGCCTCGGTCATGGCGTCGGAGCCGCCGACCGGATACCACCCTCCGCGCAGGTAGTGCTGGACGATCATCGCGTGGATGGCGAACGCGCTCCGGGCCGGCTCGAGCGCGTAGTCGCCCCACTGCGACGCGAGCACGGCCCGCAGCACCGGGTCATCGACATGCGCCGCGAGATAGTCGGCGGTCGTCCTCAGTGCCATTGCCCGGGTCCGGCGTCCGGCCGCGGACATCGCGGCGCCGAGCGGGCGCGGGAGATTCCACGAGACGACCTCGCGGCCGCACCACGCCGAGACCGCGTGCACGTCCGTGAAGTAGCGCCGGATCGCCGTCTCCTGGTTCGGGAAATGCTCGATGAGCGTGTCGACATAAGCGACCCGGTCGGCTGGCACCCGGACCGTGACCTCCGGATAGTGGAAGACCTCGAACTCGTGCGGCATCGGCGCCCACTCGACCCCGCCGCCCGTGACGAGGTCCATGACCTGGCGCATCTGTCCGCCGCGATGCATCTCGCCGACGTAGTGGAGTCCGACGTCCCAGTGATATCCCTTGCGCTGGAACGCATGGTTGAAGCCGCCGAGCCGGAAGTGCCGCTCCAGGACCAGAACCCGCTTCCCGGCGAGTTGCGTGAGCAGGGATGCGGCGGTCAGCCCGCCGAAGCCCGACCCGATGACGATCACGTCGTAGTCCATGCCCGAACTCCCCACCTCGCCCATGATCTTGTCGCCGTCAAGATAAGCTCGCGATCCTGACGCCGTCAAGATTCCGGTCTAGGGTGTCCCGTATGCCGACCGCGAAGCCCTATCACCACGGGCACCTTCGCGAGGCCCTCCTGAGTGCCGCCTGGGAGTTGCTCGAGGAGGGCGGCGCCGACGCGGTCACCCTGCGGGCGGTCGCGCGCCGCGCGGGTGTCAGTCACGCTGCGCCGCAACATCATTTCGCCACGAAGGGGGAACTCGTCGACGCCCTCGCGACGGAGGCCTACGACGCCTTCACGACCGAGCTTCAGTCGGCGTGGGACGGGCAGGGGGGTGTCCGGCATACGACGAGCCTCGACGCCCTCACGGCGGTCGGCCTCGCCTATGTCCAATTCGCCCGAGCGCGGCCGCATGCCTTCCGTCTCCTCAACCAGCCCGATGTCCGCCCCGACCAGCGTCAGCCCTCGGAGTCGGGCCGCCGCCTCGCCGCCGCAGCGGCCCGGTCGTTCGGCGTCCTCGAGTCGGGTATCCGCGCGTGCCAGGACGACGGCTTCATCCTCGCGGGAGATCCCACGGCCTGGTCCTTGCTGTGCTGGTCCGGCGTGCACGGTCTCGCGATGCTGCTCGGGGAGGGGCTGATCCCCCTGGGATCATGCGCCGACGAGGGCGAGCTGACCCTGCTCGTCCTCGCGGCGATGAGTCACGGCCTGTTGTCCCGAGGCCAGCCCGGGTCGCCGTCAGCCGTGCCGGGGTGAATCGTCCGCTCCGCGCGCAGGCGCCCGCGGGACCAGGAATAGTAGGTGAGCGCGGACAGCCCGGGCGAATAGGCGTGAATCGTCACGGCGATCCCGGCGTGTTCGTTGCGGATGTCGTGGATCTCATCTGGGCGGATCAGGCCGGTGAGGCCGGGCTCGAACTTCCGCGGCAGGAGTCGCCCGTGGTCATCGGGACGAATCTCGGTGACGACGCCTTCGATGGCCCGGAAGGCGGCGGTCGCATCGCCGTGGCTGTGCAGGGTCGTCTCGGCGAAGGTCGGCCAGGTCACGACGAAGACCTCGACGTCCTCGCGCACACGCAGCCGGGCCCACGTCGTGCGGGCCGCGTCACGGGCGACGAGCGGGTCCCACAGGTCGGGGCGTCGCGCGATCCGCTCGACCACGTCACACAGGAGAGCCTCGGTCAGGCGCTGACGCAGATCCATATCGCGTGCGCTCGGGGCGGACGTGGGCACTGCGGTGACAGTCATGGTGGCTCCCTTCCTCTGTGCTGATCGACGAGATCCCGGAGCGCGTCGCTCCCGGACCGTATGAAACATAACAGATAGTTAGGGATTACAGTGGGTGAAGTTATAGGCCGATCACCCGTGGAGTCGGGCGAGGAACCGCTGCAGGCGGGGGTTTCCGGGCGCCTCGAGCACCAGATCGGGTGGCCCCGACTCGGCCACGCAGCCCCCGTCGAGGAAGCACACGGTGTCGGCGACCCGGCGGGCGAAGCCCATCTCGTGGGTGTTGAGGATCATCGTCATCCCCTCACCCTTGAGTTCGCATAACAGGTCGAGAACCTCGCCGACGAGCTCCGGGTCGAGTGCCGAGGTGACCTCGTCGAGCAACATGAGCGTCGGATTGTTGACGAGGGCACGCGCGATGGCGACGCGTTGCTGCTGCCCGCCCGAGAGCGAGTCCGGTCGCGCCGACGCCTTGTCGGCCAGCCCCACGCGGTCGAGCATGACCCGGGCCTTGTCACGGGCGAGTTCGGCGGGCATCCGATGGACCCGGGTCGGCGCGAGGATGACATTGTCGAGGACGCTGAGGTGGGGGAAGAGATTGTAGGACTGGAAGACCATGCCGATTCGGGCGCGGACCGTGTCGGCCTCGACCCGCGGATCGGTGATGTCCGCCCCGTCAAGCCGGATCACCCCGTCGTCGACCTGCTCGAGAAGGTTGACGCAGCGCAACAGGGTCGACTTGCCGGAGCCGGAGGCACCGATGAGGACGACACACTGCCCCTCGCGCACCGACAGCGACACATCGCGCAGCACGACGTTGTCGCCGAACGATTTCCGCACGTGCTCGAGGGTCAGGACGGGGGCGACGTCGTCGCGCCCCGTGGGCATCGTCTCCCCGGTCACCGGATTCCCCCCGCGGAGACGCCCTGGCGCCGAGCGAGCCAGTCGGTCACCCGCGCCATCGGCACCGTGAGGCAGACGAAGAGGGCACCGGCCACGACATACGGCGTGAAGTTGTAGTCGAGCGAGGTCTCGATCTGCGCCGCGCGAATCGCGTCGACGACGCCGAGGACGGCGATGAGCCCGGAGTCCTTCTGCAGCGAGACGAGATCGTTCATCAGCGCGGGCACGACACGCCGCACCGCCTGCGGGAGCACGACGTGCCGCAGGGTCTGCCGATAGGTCAGTCCCAG
The DNA here is from genome assembly GCA_046330995.1 of Dermatophilaceae bacterium. Classification (GTDB taxonomy): domain Bacteria; phylum Actinomycetota; class Actinomycetes; order Actinomycetales; family Dermatophilaceae; genus Nostocoides_A. Next base: position 92,459 of record JAXLRS010000007.1, on the reverse strand, counting down.
CGACCGGGCGGCGGCCCACTGCGACGGGTGGATCGACTCGATGCCCGCGCGGAAGACCTCGGCGACATAGGCGGAGTAGGACAGGACGATCGCCGTGCCGCCCCAGAACAGCGCGCTGTTGGGCAGCCCCGAGAACCGAAGGGCCGGCATACCGAAACCGAGGAGAAATAGCACGAGCAGCAGCGGCAGTCCGCGGAAGAGATCGACATAGGCGGTCGCCAGCGCCCGCACCGGGAACCACACGGCACCGCGAAGGGTGCGCAGGATCGCGACGAGCATCCCGAGCGCGCCGATGCACATGGCACACACCATCATGACCCGGATGTTGAGCCACAGCCCCTGGAGCACCGCCGGCAACGAGGCCCGCGCCTTGTCCCAATTGAAGAAGGTATGCCGCATGGCCGGCCACCCGGGCGATGACGTCACCACGAGCGCGACCGCCACGAACAGGGCGAGCGAGGCGACCGTCGCGATGACGATCGAGCGCCGCGTCTGCCGGCGGCGGTGGTCGGTGCGGGCACGCGCCGTCGCCGAGGGTGACCAGTCGTCGCCCGGGTCCGGGGCGAGGGTCATGGTCGACCTCCTCCGGTGGGCGGACTAGGTCAGTTCCGGAGCGCCGGCGGAGGAGAGCCAGTCGCCGACGAGCTTGGCCAGGGTTCCATCGGCGCGGAGGTAGTCGACTGCCGCGCTGACACAGGGCGTCAGGGCGGAACCCTTGTCGAGGACCGCGCCGAACTGCTCGGGCGTCGTTCCGGTGAGGGGCAACTGACCGACGATGACCCCGTCGTCCATCTGGGCAGCCGTCATGTAGAAGGCGGTCGGCAAGTCGACGACGATGCCGTCGATCTGCTTGGCCTTCAGGGCCTGCACCGCGGCGTCGTTGGTGTCATAGACCATCTGCTTGGCACCGATCTGGTCGGCGATCGCGAGGAGCGACGTCGTCCCGACCTGCGCCCCCAGCGTCGCCGACTTCAGGTCCGCGACCGTGGTCTTGCCGTCGATCGGACTGCCCTTGTAGGTGACGACCGCCTGGACGACGTCGTAATAGCCGCTGGAGAAGTCGATGGCCTTCTTGCGCGCGTCGGTGATGGAGACCTGGTTGACGTCGAAGTCGAAGTCCTTGGCTCCGGGCAGGACGGCCTTGGTGAAGGGCACCTTGACCCAGGTCACGTCACCCGCGGCATATCCGAGCTTCTCCGCGATTGCATAGGCGACCGCCGACTCGTATCCCTTGCCGTTGCTCGGGTCGTTGCCGGAGAACCAGGGTTCGTATGCCGGGTTGTCCGTCCCGACGGTGAGTTTGCCGGCCGTGTGAGTCGGCAAGGTGTCCTTGAGGCAGCTCGCCGGGATCGGCATCGCACCGTCACTCGCACTGCCGCTGCCCGAGCTCGACGGCGCGCTCGTCAAGGTCGAGTTGCTCGGTGTGCTCGGAGCCGACGTGCCGCTGGACCCGGATCCCCCGGCGGGGCCTTGGGCCTGGCCACAGGCCACCAGGACGGATGAAAGCGCTGCGAGCGCCACGGCATACGCGCTCGGGCGAATCGAGGATCGGGTCATCGGAGGACTCCTCACGAGTGGTCCGTATGGTGCGGCGCGAGCATATCCCGCGCCGCACCAGACGGATCGGCTCGGTCAGGACGTGGCGAACAGCCCCGCATCGGCCGGGCAGACCATGCCGACGGCCGGCAGCTTCCCGGAGAGGAAGTAGGCGGTGAACTGCTTGCCGACGCACGTGTTGTCGAGGGCCCCGTGGCCGTGTTCGCGGGTCGTCAGCAGCCGGGATCCGGCGAGCAACCGATTGACCCGCTGAGCACCCTGGATCGGGGTGGCCGGGTCATAGCGGTTGTTGATGACGAGGACCGGATTGGCGGTCTTGACGTCATAAGGCCCGAGGAAGGAGTCGTCCATCGTCGTGCCGGGCCAGCCCCCGCACGTCGCACTCGCCCAGGTCCACAGGCTGCCGAAGCCGGGGTAGTCCTTGTCCTGCATCCGCCCGGCGTTCCACCAGGCATCCTGGGTGCGGGGGTTGCGCGTGTCGCTGCAGGCGACGCCCGAGAAGGCGTCACCGACCTTGCGCTGCCCGTCAGCGAGCGGGGAGGTGTAGGGCGCGACGGCGATCGAGTCGTGGGCCTTGACCAGGTCGGCGCCGGCGGCCCGGAGGTCGGCCTTGGCGACGCGACCACCGACGTTGGCGTCATAGATGGCCTGGAGCGCCGCCGCGAGCGAGTGGTAGTTGTGGCCATAGAGGTTGCCGACGACGCCGCCGATGAGGTCGGCATACGTCATCGGGGTGTCCATCCCGATGTCGAGTCCGGTCGACTTGGCCTTGGCCGCGAGCTTCGCCCACTTGGCGGGCGCATTGCCGGCGAACGGGCACTGGCCACGCCCGACGCGATCGCACTCGACGAAGGCCGAGGTCAGGGACTCGTCGGCGCCCCGGGCACTCTTGATCCGGGTCGAGAACGGCAGGAAGGGCGGCCGGTCCGTCCCGGTCGACCACTGGACCGGATCGAGGACGGAGTCGACGACGAGTCGCCCGACCCGGGACGGGAACATCGCGGCATAGCTGGTCCCGAGGAAGGTGCCATAGGAGATGCCGTAGTAGTTGAGCTGCCGGTCGCCGACCGCCTGCCGGATGAGGTCCATGTCACGGGCCGTGTCAGCGGTCGACATGTGGGCGACGATCCGCCCCGGGTCGTTGGAGCAGGCCGCGCGGAACCACTGGGCGGTCCGCCACGCGGTGCCGGACTCCTTCACCGTGACCGGGAAGGGGTGAGTGAACGGGGTCGGCGCCGGCTGATCGGTCCGGCAGACCATCGGCGTGTGCACCCCGACTCCCCGCGGATCGATGCCGATCACGTCATAGCGCGCCGTGACTGCCTTGCCGAGGTACGTGGCGGCGTCGGGCGCGAAGCCGGACGCCGATCCGCCGGGGCCGCCCGGGTTGACGAAGATCGTCCCCAGCCGGTGTTTGGGATCCGTGGCCGGAACCTTGACGAGGTCGAGAACCACGGTCGGGCCCGTGGGGTCGTCGTAGTCGAGTGGCGCCTTGGGGGTCGCGCAGAGATAGGGGAGCCCGGCATAGCACCGCGTCCAGTGCAGAGCCGGCACCGGGGCGTTCACCTGGTCGGACGCGCCGGTGGACGCGGCGGGTGCCGCGCTCCCGGCCCGGTCGGCGACGGCCGCCCCCGCGACCGGTGTCATCGTGAGCGTCGCGGCGAGCCCCACGAAGGCCGCCGTCAAACGACGGCGTTGTCTGGTTGACATCTCTTCCCCTGTCTTGTCGTTGTCGGTCGAACTCGGCGTCGCCGAGCGTGCGCACCGGACGGTGGCACACGGCATACGCCACAGGGCCCACCCAACCCGCTCGGACGGGACCCGGCAACAGGAGACTCCCACACAGCACCGACAGGCCACCACGGGGGCGTCCACAGCGTCTTCACAAGCCTCACCACCTACCCTGGACCCGTGCTGCATTCCCTTGCGACGAACTGGATGGACCCGGCCTGGCTGCTCGAGCGATTCGGCAGCCAGTTCTTCTGGGTGAGCACACTCATCGTCTTCATCGAGTGCGGCCTGCTCTTCCCGATCCTCCCCGGGGACTCCCTGCTCTTCGCCGTCGGCCTGTTCGTCGCCAACGGGAGCCTGAAGTTCAACCTCCTCACCGCCTGCGTGATCCTGTCCGTCGCGGCGTTCGCGGGGAATGTCGTCGGCTACGAGATCGGCCGGGCGGTCGGGACGCCCCTGTATCGGCGGCAGGGGCGCTTCATCAACGCTGCCAACTTCGACAAGACCCACGCGTTCTTCGAGCGGTATGGCGCCAAGGCCCTCGTCCTCGGGCGCTTCGTCCCGATCGTGCGCACCTTCATCACCGTCGTCGCCGGGGTCGGCCGGATGAGCCGGCGGCACTTCTTCGTATGGAGCGGCGTCGGGGCCGTGCTCTGGGCGACCGGGGTGACGCTCGCCGGCTATTTCCTCGGCCAGGCCTTCCCCGCCCTGCGCGACCATCTGGAGACGGCCATCCTGCTCATCGTCGCCGTGTCGCTGATCCCGATGGTCATCGAGTACGTCCGGCACCGCCGCGAGACCGTCGCTGCCACAGCTGCTGCCGCCGCCGCCGCTCCCCCCGTCGAGAGGTCAAATAAAGCGGGTCGAGAGGTCAAATAGAGCGGGTCTGGGTCCCGCGCTCTGCGCGGGAGAGGTCAAAGAGAGCGGGTCTGGGTCCTGCGCGCTGCGCGGGCGTGGTCGTTTCGCCCGTCTTGGTTGAGAGTCCGCCGTATGCCGTGCCACGCCCGCGCGGCCACCACCAGTCCGCAGGTCCCGGCCACGACGAAACTGAGCCGCGGACCGAGGGTGGCGCCGGCGAGACCGCCGAGGGCGAGCGCGAGGAGCGAGGTGGCCCGGGCGAGGCCGTTGAGCAGCGCCAGCGCCCGGCCGCGCACGTCGGCGAGGATCCCGCGCACGAACACCGCGAACAGGCCGGCATTGCTGACCGCATTCGCCACGCCCAGGACGGCGCCGAGGGCGAAGACCCAGGCCAGCGACGGCGCCAGCCCGATGCCGAGGAGCGCCGCGGCGATCGTCGTCAGGGCGATGAGGATGGCGTGCACCCGCTGCCGGTCGCTGGCGAGCACACCGGCAGCGAGCGCGCCGACGAGGGCGCCGGCGCCGGTGGTGGCCTGCCAGTAGCCGAAGTCCGCCGCGCTGCCCCCGAGGCTGTCGCGGACGAGGAAGACCTCGACCGCGTTCATGCTCTCCAAGGCGATGACGAAGGGCAGCAGCGCCCAGAGCAGGGCCCAGGCGAGCGGGTTGGCGCGCACAGCCGCCCACCCCTCGCGCGGCAGCAGCACGGTCCGGGATCGATTGCGCGCGGTCTGCGTCGTCGGGGGTGACACCGACGGAGGCGGCGCGGCTCGGCGCATGCCCAGGCCCGCCACGCCGATCACGACGTAGCTGAGCGCGTCGAGGACGAACACGACGGCGTCGCCGCGCTGTTGCACCAGGAGGCCGCCGAGGGCCGCGCCGATCGGCGACGCGGCGGCCATCAGCGCCTGCTGCACCGAGACGAGGTGCCCGATCCGGTCGTCCCCGACGGCCCACGAGAGCACCGAGTTCCAGGTCGGGTTGGCGACGGCGAAGCCGACTTGCAGGACGACGACCAGGGCATATGTCGCCGCGAGCGACTGCGCCAGCGCGAGTCCGGCGCACGCCGCCACCTGCACCACGCTCGCCGCCGGGATCAGCACGCGCGGGTCGACGCGATCCGCGAGCGCGCCGGCGATGCCCATGGTGACCACGACTGGAAGGGCGAAGCAGAGCAGGAGGGTGGCCACGGCATACGGCCCGGCGCGGGAGGCATGCACGCGCAAGGTGAGCGCGACAAAGGCCATCGCGTCGCCGGTCATCGAGAGCGTCAACGCCGGAAGGGCGAGGCGGACCTCGCGCACACGGCATACGTGAAGCATATCTTTCATATTTATGAAGGTTACGCTTCGTATCTGACCGCCACAACTACTCTCCTCGTATGCCGCATCCCCCCACCCCGGGCACCGGCGACCGCACCCGCCTCACCCTGACCGACCCGCGGGCGCTCCGCGCGCTCGCCCACCCGGCCCGCCAGCGCGTGGTCGCCGAGTTGTATGCCGGCGAGTCTCTGACGGCGACCCAGGCGGCGGCACTGTGCGACCTGACCCCGTCCGCGATGAGCTATCACCTGCGGGCGCTGGAGAAGTGGGGCATCGTGCGGCGAGGCGAATCGACCGACGGACGGGAGCGACCGTGGCTCGCCGCAGCCGACGACTTCACGATCCCGCACGCGACCTATGCGGCCCTCGGCGACGGCCGCGGGGTCGAGCTGATCGCCTTGTGGGGGAACGAGATCGCCCGCGCGCTCGCCCGTGTCGCGGCGGCCCCCGGGGAGGAGGGGGCGGACGCGAGCGCAGTCATGCGCACTCGCCTGTGGGTGACACCCGAGGAGGCGCGGGCGATCACCGACGCGATCTCGGCGGCGATGCAACCGGCCGTGGGGCGCACCTCCCGCGCCCACCCCGAGGGGGCGAGACCGATGGATGCCTATGTCTTGCTCGTCCCCGCCGAGACGGATGCCCAGGAGCAGCCGGCGGTCGCGGACTGATCGGACCCCCGCACCGCGTCGGTCGACGTCTGGCTGCCGAGCCGGGCCGACCCGGCACGACCCCCGCCCACTCGCCCCGTATATGCCGCGCACACCCGCATCCCCCTGAGCACGCCGACGCGGCGACCTGCTGGACGATCTGCGAGGAGATCGTTGACACGCCGCGAGAATGCCGGACGCGGCGCGACTCTTGGCCTGATCGTCGTCGCCCCGGCCTGCGCGGGGGGGCACCGATGCTCCGCACTCGTCAGCGCAGGAGTGCCCGTCCGATCGCACGGAAGGCATTGATCGTCGCGACCAGCTTGTCCGCGTTCTGCGGCGTCGGCCAGGAGGAGAGCTTCACGCCCACCACCCCGGTCGCGAACTCGATGAAGATCATCTGCCCGTGGATGCCCAGGCAGAGCAGGATCGGCCCGGAATCCCCCGGGACGAACCAGAACTGGCTGCGATACCACCCGCCGGGGAGATAGGGCTCGTTCGGCGAGGCGGCGAACGCCGCGCGCACGTCCGCCGGAGGGTATGCCGCGTCGCTCACCCACCCGGGCGGGATCACCTGCCGCTCCCCCACCCGGCCGTGGTCGAGAAGCATGAGCCCGAACCGGCCGAGATCGCGCAGCGTCGCCGACATGCCGCCGTCGTGCACGGCGCAGCCCAGGGGGTCGGCGGTGATCTCGGCGTCGTGAAAGGCACCGATGGGGCGCCATACGAGATCGCTGATCAGCTCGGACATCCGGCGACCGGCCGCGCGCTCGCAGATCCAGCCGAGAACATCGGTCTCGATCGAGCGGTAGTCGAAGACGCCGTCGTGGGCGCGGTCGCGCGTCATCGTCAGGATGTAGGGATACATCCCGAGCGGGTCGCCGTGGTTGCGCGGGGCCCAGCCCATCGAGCGTTCCATGACCCGGACCTCGGAATCGGGGTCGAGATAGGCCTCGCTGAACTTCACGCCCGAGCGCATGTCGAGGACGGTGCGGACGGTGGCCCCGGCATACCCGCTGGTCGCGAGCTCGGGGACATAGGTCTCGACCGGGGCGTCGGGGTCGAGAAGGCCGGTGCCGGTCAGGCTGGCGGCGACGGTGGAGACGACGGACTTGGTCACCGACATGATGAGGTGGCGACGGCGGCGGGTCATCCCGCCGAAGTAGCGTTCCTCGACGATCGCCCCCCCGTGAAGGACGAGGAAGCCGTCGGTGTCGGTCGCGGGGAGAAGGGCGTCGACGGTGGGGGCCCACGGAGTCTGGGGGAGGGAGATAGCGCCCAGATCGGCATACGCCTCCGGGAGCGGACGGGGCTCGTCGGTGCCCTCGATGACCTGACTCGGCATGAGTTCGCGCATGTGCTGGAACGCCCACGAGTGGTGCGGGTCCTCCTGCCAGTTGGCGAGAGTGACGAGCGGGGCCTGCGCGCCGAGAAGGTCGGCGGCCGCGTCGACGCCCTCCCAGGCCGTGCCCGGCAGGGGGTGGTAGTAGCTGTGCTCGGTCACCACGGACGGCTCGCTCACGGATCAAGCCTACGAGCCACTACTGTTCGGCCCGTGCCGACCATCGTCTTCGTCCACGCCCACCCCGATGACGAGGCGTCACAGACCTCGGGGTCGATGGCCCGTGCCGCAGCGGAGGGCAGCCGGGTCGTCGTCGTCTTCGCGACGAACGGCGAGCACGGCGAGGTGCCCGACGACCTCGTTCCCGGTGAGAGCCTGATCGAGCGTCGGCGCGCGGAGGCAGAACGGTCCGCCGCAGCGCTCGGGGTGGCGCGGGTCGAGTGGCTCGGCTATTCGGACTCGGGGATGACCGGCTGGGAGCAGAACGCACACGCGGCGTCCCTCCACCAGGCCGACGTCCGGGATGCGGGGCTGCGGCTGGCGGCGATCCTCGACCGGGAGAACGCGGACATCGTCGTCGGCTACGACTGGCACGGCGGGTATGGGCATCCCGACCATGTCAAGGTCCACCACGTCGTGCACGAGGCGGCGCGGCTGGCCGCGCGGCAGCCGCGGGTGTTGGAATCCACGATGAACCGCGACCTCGTCCGGCGGCTGTATGAGGCGGCCAAGGCCGCGGGCGTCGGGGATGAGTCATTCGATCCGGACGCGCCGATGGACGACGGGAACCCCCTCGGGACGCCCGAATCCGAGATCACCTGGCAGGTCGACGTGTCCGAGTTCCTCCCCCAGCGCCGGGCCGCGTTGGAGGCCCACCGGAGCCAGAAGACGGACATCGACGGTTTCCTGGGTATGCCGGAGGACGTCTTCCGCGCCTTCTTCTCCCCAGAGCACTACTTGGAGCCGGCGTATGCCGACCCCTCCCCCATGCGTCCCGGCTGGCCCTTCGGGGGTTGACCCTGGCCCGCCGGGCAGCCGAATCCGCTGACGCTCACACCGTCGTCGAGTGTGGGGAAAACGTACGAGTGTGGGGTGTCAACCACGCGGTTTCGGTGCAGAACCCCACACTCGGCGCAAAACCCCACACTCGGCGAGCATGCACCGTGGTGGCGTGGCCGAAGCAGAGGCTGGTGCCGGCGTAGACGACCTCCCGGCTGGTGCGGCCACACCCGACCCCGGCGAAACAGAGGAGGCAAGTCCCTCAAACTGAGGACGGCTGCGGGGCTGGTGTCCGAATGTCGCGCACGGTATTTTGCGCGAAAGGCCGTAGGACGACCTCCACCCGGATCCGGGAATCCCACGATCCTCCGTGTCGTGAGTCGGTATTCGAGGAAACGACAAACAGGATGCGGTATGCGGGAATTCTCGGACGCCAGGCTATTTCCCACGCAGTTCGCCACCGTCAAGGAGTACGGGGACGACAGCTACCCCTATTGGTTTCCCATGTCGATCGACGGCCCGATCGAACTCGAGGAGGGCGAGACACTGCTCTGGTCCGAACCACTCTCGGATCTGAGCATCCCCGGGGCGCGAAATCTGGAGAATGCGTCCATGCTGGTCACTGACCGCCGCATCGCCTTCGCAACGACATCCTTCACCAAGGGCGCGACCTACATCGGCTTCGGTGGGTTGGGTAGCACCATCGCCGCTGGCGCAATGGTGGTGAGCGCCCATCGGGCTCGCAAGAGGCGACAGGGAAGGATTCTTCTGGGCCAGGTGCGGTTGGAGTGGATCACCTCTGTCGAAATCGCCCGTTTCAAGTGGTTCAGGGGTATAGGCAGCCGGCTCGAGGTGGGGGTTCGCACAGACGAGGGCGTGTCCACGATCGCCTTCAACACCAAGCCCGCACTGACATTCGAATGGGCCAACTGGCTGTGTCAGCTCATCGCCCACCAACGGTTGTCCGAGGGTGTCCCCCTCGGCCCGGGGGCGATCGACGAGCTGAACGCCCTCCAGGCCGGGACTTCGGTCACGGACGACGGCGCGCTTCCAGCGACGTTCACCTGGACGCTACCGGGGGCGTCGGAGCGCATGAATCAGCACGTCCGCGAACGCCTCTTCGGTTCCGCGTCGGACGACGCGACGCCCGCTACCCCCCACGGCGCACCAAAGGAGTGGCGGGAAACGACCAGTGGCCTGCGAATCCAGTTCGTGGACGGTCGAATGACAGGACGGACCTGCCTGGTCGATCCGACAGAGAGCCCCGACCGGCAACTTCGCGACCTCAGGCAGCGTTGGGACCTCCTGCCGCCGAGTGTCATCCGGTCGTGCGGGCAGGAGATTGAGCACGGTCGATCCCTCGGGTTCGGGCCGGGGCCGGACCGCAGGATCGCCCTGCCCATGTCGCATCCGAGCGGTGCCGAACTCCTGTCCGGCGACGCCTCGAGCCTCGTGAGGTACCTATGGCCGCAGGTGGCCGCCGATGGAAGCGTGATCCTCGGCCCTGCCGAAACAGCGATCACCAGCTGGACGTCCTATGCCCCGCACGGCGCCTGGCTCACCGGAACAACCGAATCCGACCGGACCGGGCTGGTTAACGACAGTGGCTCGTCAAATTGGCGATGGACGCTGACCGATCGGCGCCTCGTTCTCACCTATGACATGCCGATCGCCGAGTCCGGCCACGGCGGAATGCAGATCCATCATGACTGGGCCTGCGGGCTCGTCGCTCGCTATCAGGTCTTTTCGGGCGAAAACCAGTGCCTTGTCGCCCTTGCCTGCGGACCGGGCGAAAAGGGGGCATTTGCCGTGTGGCTCAATATCGGGGAGCCCAACCAGGAAGTCGGCGACGCCATCCTTAATCAACTGGTGTCGTTCTATTCGGGCACCGGGCGGGCGGTCTCGCCACCTGCCGAGTGGACAGAGCCGAAGGCCCTGGGGCGCGGGGTGGTCACCAAGCGCTACTTCGCCATCGCCGGGGGCACCGGCATGACACTACCCCCCTCCGTCGTCGGCACCCTCGTCGGCGCTTGAGTGACTCACGCCCAGAATGAAGGATCACCTGGACCGCGGGCACGTGACGCCCACCCCATCGGCGAGTGTGGGGAAAACGTACGAGTGTGGGGTGTCAACCACGCGGTTTCGGCGCAAAACCCCATACTCGGTGCAGAACCCCATACTCGGTGCAGAAACCCATACTCGGCGCAAAACCCCATACTCGGCGGCAAACCCCACACTCGGTGGCGGGCTCCGGCGAGGGCGACCCGGGCAACGGGCAACGGGCAACGGGCAACGGGCAACGGGCAACGGGCAACGGGCAACGGGCAACGGGCAACCCTCCCACCAGGACCGCCGGGACCACCGCGTATCGTCGAGGTGACGTGACTCGCCAAGGGCGGGCACGGCATACGGCATGAGGGTCTGAACCCCGGGCACCCGCCCGCCAGGGACGAAACGTCGAACCCGGTCCACCCCACCTGGACGCTCCGGCCATTCAAGCCGACCTGAGCCGCTGGCACTCTCGAACCCACAAGTACCCCGACGACGTGGGAAGAGGGTGGTCAGCCATGGCGGCGACGACCGAGATGGCACCCAGCAGCGAAGGCCTGCACAAGGGTCTCAAACAGCGGCACCTGACGATGATCGCGATCGGTGGGGTGATCGGCGCGGGACTCTTCGTGGGGTCCGGGGTGGTCATCAACGAGACCGGCCCGGGGGCGTTCCTCACCTATGCCTTCTGCGGCGTCCTGATCATCATGGTCATGCAGATGCTCGGCGAGATGGCCGTCGCCAAACCGAGCACCGGCTCCTTCAGCGAGTATGCCCGCGAAGCCCTCGGCCCGTGGGCGGGGTTCTCGGTCGCGTGGCTCTATTGGTACTTCTGGGTGATCATCGTCGGCTTCGAAGCCGTCGCCGGGGCCAAGATCCTGCAGTACTGGATCGACGCCCCCCTCTGGGTCATGTCCCTCGTCCTCATGCTCCTGATGACCGCGACGAATCTCTATTCGGTCAAGACCTTCGGTGAGTTCGAGTACTGGTTCGCCGGCATCAAGGTCGCGACCATCGTCGTCTTCCTGGTCACCGTCAGCCTGTTCGTCCTCGGCCTGTGGCCCGGCTCGACGCTCGACTTCAGCAATCTCACCGCCCACGGCGGGTTCTTCCCCAACGGGCACACGATCATCTTCTCGGGCATGGTCACCGCGGTCTTCTCCATGGTCGGCGCGGAGATCGCGACCATCGCCGGCGCCGAGTCCGACGACCCCGAGCGCGCCGTCACCAAGGCGACGCGTTCGGTCGTATGGCGCATCTCGCTCTTCTTCGTCGGTTCCGTCTTCCTCCTCGCCGTGATCCTCCCGTGGAATTCCACGGAACTCGGCAAGTCGCCCTATGTCAGCGCGTTCGAGAAGCTCGGCGTCCCGTCCGCGGCCAACATCATGAACGCGGTCGTCCTCACCTCCGTCCTGTCCTGCCTCAACTCCGGCCTCTACACGGCGAGCCGGATGCTCTTCACCCTCGCCAAGCGGCGCGAGGCCCCGCCGCAGGTCGTCCTCGTCAACAAGCGCGGCGTCCCGACCTACGCGATCCTCATGTCGACAGTCGTCGGATTCGCGTGTGTGGTCGCGGCATACGTCTCGCCGGACAAGGTGTTCAGCTTCCTCATCAACTCCAGCGGCGCGGTCATCCTCTTCGCCTACATCCTCGTCGCGGCCTCGCAATATGTCCTCCGCAAGCGGCGCGACGCCGCGGGCACGCAACTGAAGTTCAAGATGTGGGGCTTCCCCTATCTGACCATTCTCACGATCATCGCCATGGTCGCGATCCTCATCTCGATGGCCGTCCGCGCGGACACTCGTTCGCAGATCACCCTCGGGCTCATCTCCTGGGCGGCGCTTCTGCTGGTCTTCTTCCTCACCAAGCCCTATCGGGAGAAGGCCCGCCCTGAACTCGCGGTCGACGCCCCGGTGTCATGAACGCGACGAGCGACCTGGTGACCTACCCGCTGTCCGCCGACGCGGCGCAGCGGGGCGTCACCCTCGACAACTGGGCCGAGGCGCCCTACAACCGTTGGTCCTTCCTCCACGTCGACGAGGTTCTCGCGACGCACTTGGTCCCGGCGTCAGACGACCCCGAACCCCTTGTGACACAGCTCGATCCGTCACTGTTCGAGGTCACCACACCGCGGTATGACGCGACCGGCCGCATCGTCGGCCACGCGGGGGTCGCCGAGGTACTGGACGACACGTTCACCGACGGGTTCGCCGTGCTCCACCACGGGCGCATCCGCGCCGAGTCGTATGCCGAGTCCATGCGCCCCGACACCCGTCACCTCCTGATGTCGGTCACCAAGACCGTCGTGGGCGTCATCGCGACCTCCCTCGCCGACGCGGGGTGGTTCCGGCTCGACACGCGGGTCGAGGACATCGTTCCGCGGTTGCGGGAGAGCGGATTCGCCGGCGCGACCGTGCGCGACCTGCTCGACATGCGCTCCGGGGTCCGGTTCAGCGAGACCTACCATGACCCCGACGCCGACATCTATCTCCTGGAGCACGCGACCCAATGGCGCAGCCCACGCGACGACGTCCCGAGCACCCTCCACGACTTCCTGGTCACCCTCCCGCGGGAGCGGCCGCACGGGGGCACCTTCCACTATCGCTCGGCCGAGACCGACGCTCTCGGGTGGGTGTGTGAGGAGGCGACCGGCCACGGACTCGCCCAGTTGATTCACGACCACGTGTGGTCGCCCATGGGGGGTGAGCACACGGCATACGTCACGGTGGACCGCGTGGGGACGGCGATCGCGGACGGCGGGCTGTGCGCGACCCTCCGGGACGTCGCGCGGTTCGGCGAGATGTTGCGGCATAGCGGGATCTCCCCGTCGGGACGCAAGGTCGGACCGAGCTGGTTCACCATCGACACCCTCCTCGGGACCGAGGATCTGCGCGAGGCGTTCGCCGCGACGAGTTCGCCGACCGGGATGCCCGGGGGGCACTACCGCAACCAGGTCTGGGTGCCCTTCCCCGACCGCACGACCTTCCTCGCCCTCGGCATCCACGGGCAGATGATCTATGTCAACCAGCGCGCCGCCGTCACCGGCGTCAAGTTGTCGTCCTGGCCGACCGCGCAGGACGGCGCCCGATTCTTCGACACCCTGGCGCTTTTCGAGACCCTCGCGGGCGCCCTCGCCAAGTCCGCCTTCGCCGCCCACCCCGCGGCCATCAAGGAGTACCGATGACACACCACCTGCGCAATATCTCCGAGATCCGCTCGTTCTATCGGACCAACGAGGACCCGATCTATTTCGTCGGGCCGACGCCGTTCAACCTCCTCGGGCTCGACCGGTGGGTCCGGAATTTCAACTACCTCACCTACTACGACCCGTGGGACGGCGAGCACCCGCGGATGATCACCCCCTCGCGCCGCTCGGACGAGCCGTTCACCTCCTCGGAGCAGATCACGAACTTCCTCCTCACCGACGACGAGATGCGGATGCGGCTCGCTGCCCGCGGCGGGACCCCGCGGGTCATGGCCGTCTTCATCGACGAGGAGACCGAGGAGATCTGCCGCGACCTCGGCTATCGCCTGACCCTGCCGCCGGTCGCCCTGCGCAAGCGCCTCGACTCCAAGCTCGAGACGACGCGCCTCGGCAACGAGGCCGGCGCCCCGAGCGTCCCCAACATCCTCGCCGCCGCCGGGTCGTATGACGAGTTGCTGCGCCTCGCCGGTGACGCCGGTCTGGGCAGCGATCTCGTCATCCAACTGCCCTATGGCGACTCCGGCAAGACGACGTTCTTCGTTGCGAGCCAAGAGGATTGGGACAAGCACGTCGACCATCTCGCCGGTGCCGAGGCGAAGATCATGAAGCGGATCCGCAACACCGCGTTCGCGGTCGAGGGCTGCATCACCCGCCACGGGACGATCGTCGGGCCCTTCATGATCGACCTGACCGGATACGACTCGATGACGCCCTACAAGGGTGGCTGGTGCGGCAACGACGTCTTCCCCGAGACGATGACCCAGAAGCAGCGGGCCGCCGCGACGGCGCTGGTGCGCAAGCTCGGCGACCGGCTCGCGCTGGAGGGCTACACCGGCTTCTTCGAGGTTGACACGCTCATCGACCTCGACACCGACGAGGTCTATCTGGGCGAACTCAACCCCCGCATCTCCGGTGCGTCGCCGATCACGATGGTCACGGCCGGTGCGTATGCCGATCTCCCCCTCTATCTCTTCCACCTCCTCGAATACATGGACGTCGACTACACGATCGACACCGACGAGATCAACGAGCGCTGGACCGAACTGGCGGCGATCGATCAGTGGAGCCAGTTGATCCTCAAGCAGCCCGAGGACGAGGTCTCCCAGATCCTCGCGGCGCCGCGAACGGGGACGTGGGCGATTCAGCCGGGCGGACGGCTCGAATACCGCCGACCGTCGCGCGACTGGCACGGCCTCCAGGACGAGAGCGAGTTGTTCTTCATGCGGGTCTATGGGGCCGGTGACTATCTGTTCAAAGGCGCCGACCTCGGGATCGTCATGGCGAAGTGCCGGATGCAGACCGATGACCCGAAGTCGCTCACGCCCCGGTGCGAACAGATTGTCGCGGGGGTGCGGGCGCAGTACACCACCGCCTCCCTCACCGCCCCGCCCGTGGAGATGCCGACACTGCTCAGCTCCAAGGCCCTTTGACCTCTCGACGCCTCTTATGTGACCTCTCGACGCCTCTGATTTGATCTCTCGACGAGGGCCCCCCGTCGAGAGATCAAATAAGACCAGTCGAGAGATCACATAAGACCAGTCGAGAGGTCAAACGGCAGGCGGACCGGATGCTGTCACCGGCGCGCCGAGTCGTCCTCGGCCGCCTCGGTTGCGGTCAGGTGGAGGAGTTCCCGGGCCTTGAGGGCGAGCCACACCTCGGCGCGCTCACTGGCGACGGTCAAATCACGGCCGAGGATGCCGGAGATCCGGTCGATCCGGTTCCGGAGCGTATGCCGATGCACTCCGAGCGAGGTCGCCGTCGCCTCCCAGTGCCCTCCGTGGGCGAGGAACTCCGATGTCGTCCGCAGGAGTTCGGCGGGGACCCCACTCGTCAACGGGTCGAGTGGGCGCAGAATCGAGCCGGCGATCGCGGCGAGCGTGTCGCGAGACTGGGTGCCGAGCAGCAGATCGAAGATGCTCAGCTCGGCGAAGTCGACCACCTGCCCCGGCTGTCCCAGCGCAACCCGGGCCGCGGCGATCGCCTGTCGGTAGCTGTCCAACGCCAGCTCCAACTCGACGCTGCGTCCGACGCCGGCGGACGGCATACGGCCGAGACGCTCGCGCAGCGCGGCGAGCGTGGTGCGGGCGACCTCACGGCGCTCGGCAGCGCCGGCGAGGACGGCGAGGCCCTTGGAATTGGCCATGACGAGCGCCGGAGTGCCGCGTGCCGACAGAGCGGCGTCGACGGCTGCTTCGGCGGCGCGGGGCGGACCCACGTCGCCGACCGCGATCACCGCGATCTGGCGGTCGGGGGCAAATCCGACATAGCGCAGCAGGCTGAGGTCGACGTCCGATCCCGGCCGCAGGAGCGAGCGGAAGAGCATGCGGCGCAAGCGCATCTCGGCCTCGTGGAGGTGCGCCGGCCGGTCGAGGAGGATCGACAGCAGCGTCGCCGCGTGACTGACGAGCAGGCGCTGGTTGGAATCGAGCTGCTGGCGGCCCCCGACGACGAGGAAACCTGCGGCCTGTTTCGGCTTTCCAAGCACCTGGACGGCCAGATAGCCCTCGTCGTCGACGTGGCTGAACGTGGGCTGTCGTTGCGTCGGAGCTCCCGTGCGTCGGCGAGTCTCCAGCAAGGTCGCCGCCCGCGTGGCGAGCCGCGTCGCACCGGTGCCGGCCGAGTCGGCCGCGGCTCCCGAACCGTCGAGGGTGACCACCGTCGCCGAGAGCACGCGAGCGAGAGACTCGACGACCCCGGCGGCGCCCTTGAGCATCGCGGCGCTTGCGAGCCGCTCCTGATGCCGGGAGATCTGGGCGACGAGGGCGACCTGGTCGGCGGTGATCGCGGAGATGACCGCGCGCGAGATCGCGAGGAAGGGCGTCGCCGCCGGTATGGCGAGCACCGGCAGCCCGAACTCGTCCCCAGCCTCCGCGAGCGCCTGCGGGACATCGGGGTGGATCATTCCGGTGTCGAACGCGAGGCCGGCGGCACCGATGTGGGCGAGGCGCTCGGCATACGCACGCTGTCCGACGGCGTCGTCCGGGAGGTTGATTCCGAGGGTCATGAGCAGTTCGCCGCCCTCGAGCCAGGCGGTCGGGTCGAGGAGTTCGCTCGTGTGCGCCCACGCGATGTCGCGCCGGCGCCCGGTCCTCCCGCCGACGAGCCGCAGCCCGAGGCGGCTGTCGCCGACGAGTTGTTCGATGGTGATCCCCACCGCCCACCCCTTCCGCATTCTGGTCACCAAACCGTGGATCTCTGACCCCGCATCGTGGCCGAGTCGGGCCCCGGTGTCGACTTGCGCTCCGCCGGGCGCCCCGGGGGGGCCTGGCAGAAGCGCCCGTTGCGTCGGCACGTCCCCGAGCAGGCCAGGTGCGGATTGCGCGTGTTGTGAACCTCCTGCGACCGACGTATCCCCGGTCGGCAAGGGCGCCGATGCCGCAAGGGTATGCCGTCGGGCTCGCCCCCTTGTCCCGCCCCGACCGATCGTGGTCGTCAGGAACCGGAGTGGACGTAACGTCCATTGATGTCCAGAACGCCGGCCATCTCGTCCACTGTTCTCCAACGGCGCCCGGCCTACCGTGGCGGGGACGGCCGGGCCGCCCGAACCCCGGCACCCCAACTCGAGGAGGAGCCATGACCGCGGAACTGGCGACCAAGCCATCTAGCGAAACCCAACTCCCGGAACAGGTTCGCATCCTCCGGACGCCGATCCCCGGCCCCGAGTCAACGGCTCGCCACCAACACCGTCAGGACGTCCTCTCGACCGGCCTCGGCACGACCCTCCCGGTCTTCATCGAGCGCGCCGGCGGCGGCATCCTCGTCGACGTCGACGGCAACCACCTGATCGACTTCGCCTCCGGCATCGCCGTCACCACGGTCGGCTCCAGCGCCCCCGCCGTCGTCCGGCGCGTCCGCGAGCAGGTCGCCCAGGTCACCCACACATGCTTCCTCGTCACCGAGTATGACGGCTATGTCCAGGTCGGTGAGTGGCTCAACACCCACACCCCCGGCACCCACGCCAAGAAGTCCGCGCTCTTCTCCACCGGCGCCGAAGCCGTCGAGAACGCGGTCAAGATCGCCCGGGTCGTCACCCACCGCCCGGCCGTCGTCACCTTCGGCCACGCCTACCACGGCCGCACCCTGCTGACCATGACGATGACCGCCAAGAATGTCCCCTACAAGGACGGCTTCGGCCCCTTCGCCCCGGAGATCTATCGCGCCCCCCTCGCCTACCCCTTCCGCTGGCCCACCGGCCCCGACCACTGCGCGATGGAGGCCCTCAATGCCCTGGAGGACCTCGTCGTCAAGCAGATCGGCGCCCACAACACCGCTGCCATCGTCATCGAGCCGATCCAGGGCGAGGGCGGCTTCATCGTCCCGCCGGCGGCCTACCTCCAGGGCGTCGCGGCCCTCGCCCGCGAGCACGGCATCGTCCTGATCGCCGACGAGGTCCAGACCGGAATCGCCCGCACCGGAGCGATGTTCGCCTCCGAGCACGACGGCATCATCCCCGACATCATCGTCACCGCCAAGGGCCTCGCCGGCGGCCTGCCCCTCGCTGGCGTCACCGGCCGTGCCGACCTCATGGACGCCGTCCCCGCGGGCGGGCTCGGCGGCACCTTCGCCGGCAACCCGGTGGCCTGCGCCGCGGCCCTCGGGGTCTTCGAGACCATCGAGGAGCAGAACCTCGTCGCCCGCGCCCGCCAGATCGAGGCGATCGCGCGGCCGGCGCTGGAGGAGGCGGCATACGGCAATGCGTGGGTCGGGGAGGTGCGCGGACGCGGCGCGATGCTCGCCGTCGAGTTCGTCGTGCCGGGCACCAAGGACCCGGCACCCGAGGCCGCCGCCGCGGTCATGGCCGCCTGCCACCGCCAGGGCGTCGTGACCCTCCAGTGCGGCACCTATGGCAATGTCATCCGCCTCCTCCCGCCGCTCGTCATGCCGGATGACCTGCTGCTCGACGGCCTGGCGGTTCTCACGTCTTCGTGGAAGGGTCTCTGATATGACCACCGTCGTCGACGCCCTCGTCGTCGCGGGCGAGTCGACCCCTGCGGACGTATGCCGTGTGGTCGCCGCCGCGGCCGCCGCCGCCCCAGCGGTGGCCGCCGCGACGCCGGCCGAGCGCGCCGGCTGGCTCCGGGCGGTCGCCGATGCCGTGGTCGCCCACGCACCCACGCTCGCGGCCCTCGCCCAGGAGGAGACGGGACTCGGCCTGCCCCGGCTCGACGGCGAGGTGCTGCGCTGCGCCAACCAGCTGCGCTTCTATGCCGACGTCTGCGTCGAGGGCTCCTGGCTCGGCGCGACGATCGACCATGCGACGGCGACGACGCCCGACCTGCGCCGCGTCCAGACCCCACTCGGCCCGGTCGCCGTCTTCGGGGCGAGCAACTTCCCCTTCGGATTCGGCACCCTGGGCAACGACACCGGCTCGGCGATCGCCGCCGGCTGTCCGGTCGTCGTCAAGGGCCATCCGGCCCATCCGCGGACCCACGCCGCGCTCCTGGACCTCGCCCGCGACGCACTCGCCGATGCCGGCGCGCCCGAGGGGACGCTCGGCGCCGTCACCGGCCTCGCCGCGGGCGAGCAACTCGTGCTCGCGCCCGAGATCGCGGCCGTTGCGTTCACCGGCTCCGAGTCCGGCGGTATGGCGCTGCACCGGCTCGCCGCCTCGCGCCCGGTCCCGGTCCCGGTCTATGCCGAGATGGGCACCGTCAACGCGGTCGTCCTCACCACCGCGTCGATCGAGCGCCTCGCCGACCTCGCCACCGGCTGCCTCGGCTCCTTCACCATGGGGATGGGTCAGTTCTGCACGAAGCCCGGCCTCGTTCTCGTCCCCGCCGAGTCCGGTTTCGCGGCTCGACTCGGCGCGGAATTGCACGAGGCGCCACCCGCCGGGGTGCTGCTCACGGTGGGGATCCACGAGGCGTTCGGGCACGGCATCCAGAATCTGCTCGCGACGGGTGCCCATGCCGTGGCCCGCTCCGATGCGGCCACCCCGATCGGCCCGAGCGCGTGGGTCCTCGCGGCCGACCCGAGTCTCCTGACGCGCGAATCCCCGCTCCTGCGTGAGTGTTTCGGTCCGGTCGTCCTCGTCGTCGAGTATGCCGATCGCGCCCAGCGCGACGATCTCATCGCCGCGCTTCCCGGCGCCCTCGTCGCGAGTGTCATGACCGGCGGGCCCGAGGACGACGACGTCGCCGACCTCGTGAGCCTGCTCGCGCCCAAGGTCGGCCGCGTCGCCGTCGACGCCTGGCCGACCGGCGTGGCGACGGTGTGGGCGCAGCAACACGGTGGGCCGTGGCCGGCGACGACCGACCCGCGGGCGACGTCCGTCGGTGCGGGAGCGCTCGGCCGCTTCACCCGGCCGATCGCCTATCAGGGAGCGCCCGCGGCTGCCCTGCCGATCCCGGTGCAGGACAAGAACCTCTGGCGCGTGCCGCGGCGCGTCGACGGCCGCCTCCGCGTGCCGCGAGAACCGAAGGTCGCCCGATGCGCCGTCCCCTGACGGGAATCCTCGTCGCCGACTTCAGCCGCGTCCTCGCCGGTCCGCTCGCGACGATGTATCTCGCTGACCTCGGGGCCACGGTCGTCAAGGTCGAGCGGCCCGGGCGCGGCGACGACACCCGGGCCTGGGGCCCGCCGTGGACCGAGCACGCGAGCAGCTATTTCGAGGCGCTCAACCGCGGCAAGCTCAGCGTCGCCTGGGATCTGACCGACCCCGCCGACCTCGCCAAGGCCCACGAACTCGCTCGCCGCGCCGACGTCCTCGTCGAGAACTTCATGACCGGGACGATGGCGAAGTTCGGTCTCGCGTATGCCGATCTGCGCCCCACCAATCCCGGCCTCGTCTATGCGTCGATCACCGGATTCGGTTCCGGCGCAGGGGCATCACTTCCGGGATACGACTTCGTCGCCCAGGCCGTCGGCGGGTTGATGAGCATCACGGGACCGCGCGACGGTGGGCCGCAGAAGGTCGGCGTCGCCCTCGTCGACGTCCTCACGGGGAAGGACGCGACGATCGGCATCCTCGCCGCCCTCCAGCAGCGCGCGGCCACCGGCGTCGGTGAGCGGGTCGAGGTCAACCTCGTCTCCAGCCTCCTCGGGGCCCTGGTCAACCAGGCGAGCGCCTTTCTCACGACCGGAGTCGCGCCCCGGGCGATGGGCAATGCGCACCCGAGCATCGCGCCATACGAACCCCTGCGCTGCGCGGACACGGCACTCGCCGTCGCGTGCGGGAACGACGGACAGTTCGCCCGGCTGACGGGCGCACTCGGCATACCGGACCTCGCGGAGGACCCGCGGTTCGTCACCAACGCGGACCGGGTCGCCAACCGGGAGGCGCTCGTCGAGGCGTTGGAGGCGCGGCTGGCGACCGACACCGCGGCGCACTGGGAGGGCCGCATCCTCGCCGCCGGTGTCGCCGCGGCGCCGGTCAACGACCTCGGCGCCGCGTTCGCCCGGGCACGGGAGCTGGGCCTCGCCCCCACCTTCTCCGTCGGCGACGATCACCCCGAGCAGGTGCGCAACCCGATTCTCTTCTCCGGGAAGGCGATCGACGGCGCGACCGCACCGCCGGACGTCGGCGAGCACACCGCCCTCGTGGAGGACTGGCTCGCCTCCGACGACCCACGACCCACCCTCGACCAGCCGACCAGGAGTCTCGCGTGAGCACCATACCCAGCCTGAACGACCGCCTCGACCTCGCCGGTCTCGACGACCTCTTCAGCGCGGACGAGCGGATCGTCCGCGACTCCGTCCGCACGATGTGCGAGCGGCGGATCACGCCCTATGTCGCCGACTGGTTCGAGCGCGGTGAGATCGACGACGTCCGCGGACTCGCCAAAGAACTCGGCGAACTCGGCGTGCTCGGGATGCACCTGACCGGGTATGGCTGCGCGGGGATGTCTGCTGTGGAGTACGGCCTCGCCTGCCTCGAGCTCGAAGCCTGCGATTCGGGCATCCGGTCGCTGGTGTCGGTGCAGGGATCCCTGGCGATGTTCGGGATCTGGCGCTGGGGCAGCGAGGAGCAGAAGCAGCGCTGGCTGCCCGACATGGCGGCCGGGACGGCGATCGGGTGCTTCGGCCTCACCGAGCCCGACCACGGCTCCGACCCGGGGAGCATGCGCACCCACGCCCGCCGCGACGGGGACGACTGGATTCTCAATGGCGCGAAGATGTGGATCACCAACGGCTCGGTCGCCGATGTCGCCGTCGTGTGGGCACAGACCGACGAGGGCATCCGCGGCTTCGCGGTGCCGACCGACTCCCCCGGGTTCTCCGCGCCCCTGATCAAGCACAAGATGTCGCTGCGGGCGTCGGTGACGAGTGAGCTGGTGTTCGATGACGTTCGCCTGCCCGGCGATGCGGTCTTCCCGGAGGTCCGCGGCCTCAAGGGGCCGCTGTCCTGCCTCAACGAGGCCCGCTACGGCATCGTCTGGGGCGCGCTCGGGGCGGCCCGCTCGGCGCTCGAAGCGGCGATCACCTATGCCGGGGAGCGTGAGCAGTTCGGCCAGCCGATCGCGGGGTTCCAGTTGACTCAGGCGAAGCTCGCGGAGATGTATCTCGAATACGCCAAGGGTCTGTTGCTGGCCCACCATCTCGGGCGCCGGAAGGACGCGCACACGCTGCGCCCGGAGCAGGTCAGTCTCGGCAAGCTCAACAACGTCCGTGAAGCTCTCGACATCTGTCGCACGGCGCGAACCATCCTCGGCGCCAACGGGATCTCCCTGGAGTTCCCCGTCATCCGGCACATGAACAACCTGGAGTCGGTGCTCACCTACGAGGGCACCGTCGAGATGCACACCCTGGTCGTCGGGCAGTCGCTGACGGGGTTGCCCGCCTTCCGCTGAGCATTCACGATCTCCTGTCAATCTTTACTTGACACCGACAGCCTGTCAAGGCATTCTTGACGTCATGAACTCCTTGACACACGTCGACCTGCCCGCGGACGTCACCGACTGGCGCGCCTGGGTGGACTACGGACGGCGCTGGTCGGCGTCCGGCCAGAGGCCGCCAACGGCGACCACGACGGCGCCGCCGGCGCTCACGCTCCACCTCCACGCCTATCGCGAGGCGACCCCGGGGCCGCGGTGGCAGGCACTCGCCGAGGCGACGTGGGCGGCATACGAGCGGTGGTTCCGGGCTCGTCCGGCGGCCACCCAGCCAACGTATGCCGAGTGCCGCGACGCCCTCCATCGTCACCTCCCGCGCCTGGTCCCCACATGGAAGCGGCTCGTCGACCTCGCGGCCGAGACCACCGGAGCCAGCCCCGAGGACGCCGGGCGGTTGCTCAGCCTGTGGCGGCCGACGCCGTTCGTCACCGGGTGCAGCCAGATCGCGCTGGTGGCGCCGGAGCCGGTGCTCGTCCGCAGCTACGACTACGACCCGGCGCTCTTCGAGGGGGTCGTCGCGTCGACCGACTACTCCGGCGCGCGGCGGGTCCTCGGCACCAGCGACTGTCTGTGGGGGCTGCTCGACGGGATGAACGAGGACGGTCTCGCCGTGTCGCTCACCTATGGCGGGCGGCCGGGATCGGGGGCCGGATTCGGCATACCGCTGGTCGTCCGGGCCCTCCTGGAGGAGTGCGGCGACATCGCCGAAGCCGTTGCGCGCGTGCGGACGATCCCCGTGGCGCAGGCCTACAACCTCACCTTCCTCGACGCGTCCGGCGCCGCGGCGACGGTGTTCGTCGCCCCGGGCGAGGCGCCGCTCGTTTCACCGCAACGGATCGCGACCAACCACCGCCTCGACGTCATCGAGTACCCGGCGTATGCCGCGCGCGTCCGCTCCCCCGAGCGCCACGACGCTCTGCGCCAACTGGTGGGCGCGACTCCCGACACCGTCGTCGGCGCCTTCCTCCGGGCGCCGATCCGCTCGACGCAGTTCGCCACGGGCTTCGGCAGCCTGTATGCCGCGGCCTACCGCCCCCGGGCCGGTAGCCTCGAGTATCACTGGCCCGGACGCACGTGGACGCGCCGGTTCGACGATCCCGACGACACGATCACGGTGGAGGTTCCCGGTGCCGAAGTCCCCCGCGGATGCCGTGGCACGCGACCGGACGACGGCCCTCGAGGCTGTCGAGCGGCTCGCCACCACGGCCGACCCTGAGGCGTTCGACGCGCTGCTCACGTTGAGCGCGGTCGTCGGGGAGGCACTGGGCCGCTCGGCGCGGCTGTTGGCCGAGACGACGTCGTGGGCCGCCGTCGGCGACGCCTCCGGGACCTCCCGCCAGGCCGCCTGGGCCCGCTGGCACGGCTGAGCCGGCCCTGGGCGGGAGGCCCGGACCCGGCCTCGGGCGGTCACGCCGCTTGGTCGCTTCTCGCCCCCGGAGAAGCGGTGTCCCCCGCGAACCGACGACCGTGACGAACCCATCCGGCAGGCCGGCGACGAGATCGGCGACCTGGGCCGCGCCGAGGGCGGCCCAGACCTGAGCCTCGGTGGCATCGGGCTGCGCGAGCAGGAGATTCGCGCGAATGGTGTCGTGGACGAGGTAGGTCTCCTGGGAGACGACACTGACGATCGCGGCGAGGTCCTCCTCGCCGATCTCGGTCAGCGGGATGCCGTCGACGGAGACGACCCCCGACTGCGGGTCGCGCACCGGGAGATCAGCGAGCCGAGGGTCGACTTGCCCGACCCGGTGTCCCCGACGAGCGCGAGGCTGGTCCCAGCGGGGACCACGAGCGAGACGTCGGCGACCGCGGGGGGCGAGCCGGCGGCATACGCGAAGGTGACGTGGTCCAGGCCCACCTCGCCGGTCACGCGGGCGACGTCGACGGCGACCGGCTCGGCGGGCGCGGGGACGTCGGTGACGAGGTCGAGGTAGCCGAAGATCCGGTTGAAGAGGGTCATCGAGCTGACCCACTGGACCCCGACGTTGAGCAGGCCCATGACCGGGCGAAAGATGCCCGACTGCACCGCGGTGAAGGCGACCAGGGTGCCGATCGTGACGGCGAGCATGCCGCCGACCGCGAGGAGGAGCAGGTGGATGTCGCTGTGCGGCAGCGCATCGTCGATGACGGCCATGAGGAGGAGGGGCTGCGCGAGACCGAGAACGGACGAGCCGACGATGATCGCCAGCACGATGGACAGAGCGAGGCGGTGCGGCGCGAACAGCGCGAGCACGCGGTGGGTGTCGACGGGCGAGAGCGCGAGTTGCGCTCGATCGCGTGGGTCGGCGGCCAGAGACAGTCCGCGGGCAGAGACACGCCGTGGCGAGCCACGGCATACGGCGTGTCTCTGCCCGCGGACCGGGGTGTGACCACCCGCCGACTTGGGCGCATCCACCTGGCGGAGGAACCTCAACCAGCGGAGGTTCCGTCCCGGGGCCAGGGGCGGCGGCCCCCGAAGCCGACTACTGGCCCGGGGGCAGCTGGGTCGGGGGCTGCGGCGTCGGGATCTGCTGCGCCGTCCCGTCCTGAGGGGCGCCGTAGCCGCTGGGCGGCGGGATGGTGTAGGTGCTCTGCCCGAAGTCGACCTTCACGGGATCGCGCTCGACGCCCTCGACCTCGAAGTACTCGGCCCGGCCGACGTTGAACATCCCCGCCACGACGTTGCTCGGGACCGTCTCGACCTTGGTGTTGAGCTCGCGGACATTGGCGTTGTAGTAGCGCCGCGCCGAAGCGATCCGGTCCTCGGTCGAGGTCAGCTCGTTCTGCAGGGCCATGAAGTTCTGGTTGGCCTTGAGGTCGGGGTAGGCCTCCGCGACCGCGATCAACCGCCCGAGGGCCGCGCTCAGCAGCCCCTCCGACTGGGCCTGCTGCGCCGGCGACTGCCCACCCGACATCGCCGCGCTGCGCGCCTTCATGACGTCCTCGAGCGTGCCCCGCTCGTGCGCGGCATAGCCCTTGACCGTCTCGACGAGATTGCCGATGAGGTCGTGGCGACGCTTGAGTTCGACGTCGATCTGACGCCAGGCCTCCTGAACGAGGTTGCGCAGCTTGATCAGGCCGTTGTAGGTCCCGACCGCCCACAGCCCGAGCAGGACGATGATCCCGACGATCACGAGCAGGGTGATGAGCATAGTCACTCCTTCGTATGCCGCCCGGCCGGCGCCCCGGCGACTCTCGCCGATCTTAACGGCCACCACCGGCCTGCACCCCGGATCGCGACCAACTGGGTCAGCCGACCTCCGGGAAGGGCTCCGCGCGCACGCCCAGTTCGTCCATGGCCGCGGCATACCGCGCATGACGCCGCCGCGCCTCCCCGAAGCGGCGACCGGCCACGAGCGCCGCCACCAGCGCGACGTGGGCGGACTCATCGAACTCGTCGATCTCGAGCAACCGGAGAAGGCGGCGAACGGCGCCCTCGTGGTCGCCCGTCTCCTCGGCATGCGCGGCGAGGCGACGCAGTACCGACCGATAGACCTCGCGCAGGTCGTTGCGCAGGGGTTCGACGCGCTCGTCATACGGCTCCTCGGCGAAGAACTCGCCACGAAAGAGCGCCTCCGCGGCGGCGAGCGCGTCGATACCGGCCTCGGGATCCCGCGCGAGCGCGCGCACCCCGCGGTCGGCGAGTTCCCGGAACTCGACGGCATCGACGACGATCGCGTCGAGATCGAGATAGACGGTGTCCCGGGAGGCCACGACCGCCTCCGGCCGGCCCGGTGCCGCCAGGATACGCCGGAGGTTGGACAGCGCGACCGACAGACGCGGCAGGCAGTCACGCGGCGGATCCCCCGGCCACAGCGCCTCGACCAATGCCTCGCGCGAGACCGGGCGCCCCTGCTCGCAGATGAGCAGCATGAGCAACTCCCGCGGTTTGCGCGACCCCCACGCCGCGAGCGGCACGGCCGAGGAACCCGTGAACACCTTGAACGCACCGAGACAGCAGATGGTGGTGCCGACGGGGCGGGCTTCCAGCGACGCCCCGACCTCCGCCGCCGTCTGAGCGAGACCCCGCGCCCCGAGGTCACGCAACCGTCGTTCCAGGCGGCGCACCGCGCCGAGGGCCGCCGGATCCCCGGTCACCGCGGCCATCCGCAGCTCCACGCGGGCCGTCCCGATGGGGTCGGCGAGATTCCGCCAGATGCCGAGTGCCTGGCGGAGGTGCTCGCCGGCGCGCGCCGGTTCGGCGGCCGCGAGCGCCTCGAGCGCCTCGGCCAGCCCGGGACGGTCCCGGTCCGTGCGGGCGGCGTCCACCGCGGCGGTGGCCGCAAGCACCGCGCCCGGCCAGTCCTCGCGGGCGACGGCGATCCGCGCCTCGAGCGCGTCCAGGCGAGAGGCCCGCAGGCTCGACCCGAGCTGACGCGCCCGGGTCGCACACTGCGCGGCGAGGCCGGGCTCGTCCCTGACCAGGAGCAGGCCGAGGGTGGCCAGCGCCCGGACCCCCGCCTGCGCATCGCCCTGCCGACCGCTGATCGCCACGGCCTCCTCGAGGGTCAGGCGGGCGAGCGCGGAATCCCCACGAAGGCGAAAGACCTCGCCGAGGAGGAGCACGGAATACGCCGCCAAGGGTGAGCCGTGCCGCGCGAACGTCTCCCGGGCGGAGAGGAGGTCCGCAGTCGACTCCTCGAGCCGCCCGAGCGCGAGGAAGATCTCGGCGCGGTTGACCACCGAAACGGCGAGCAGGGTTGGCCAATTCGTGTTGTCCGGCAAGGCGAGTGCCTCGTCGAGCCAGCGCAGGGCGCGGTCCCACTCGCCCTCTTCCATCGCCTGGGAACCGAGGTTGTTGAGGATCCGCAGCTGTTGGAAGGCATCCGCGGCAGCGCGGGCATGGGTCAGCGCCGTTTCATAGAACGCGACATTCGCCACGCGGTCGGTACGCAGCGCCGCCTCCATCGCCTGTGCCGTCCGCACGGTCGCGAGGACCTCGTCAGAGAGGTTCTCGCCGCGCACCAAGGCGTCCGCCTCCCCGACGTCGGCGCGGCAGCGCACGTGATCGCCGCGATGAAACCACGCCGTCGCCCGCCACGCGAGGAGCTGAGCACGGTCGGCGACGTCGCCGCCGGTGGCGAGGGGAGCGGCATACGCCTCCTGCGCCGCGGCGAGCTCGCCCAGGACTTGCCGGCACCGTCCGACTCGCCAGGCGAGGCCGACGTCCTCCGGCAGCCCGTATGCCGCGAGCGCACCGCGCAGATCGCCCGCCCGGAATCGCGCGTCCCCCAAGAGGATTCGTGCGCGCGCGGAAGTGTCGTCCTGGCTCACGCCCACCTCCACGCTACCGACAGCCGGTGACCGAAAGGCGAGCGTAAGGGTGGCGAGGAGGGTGGGGCAAGAACGCGATCGAAGGGAGGGACGGGCGATGGTGGGTGGATACCTGTGGGGTGGCTGAGCTCGTCCAGCTCCGGTCAGACGAGTCCGAGATCGGCGAGCGAATAGACGAAGCGGTAGTCCAGCCCGGCCTCGGCGAACGTCTCGGCGGCTCCGGTAGCGCGGTCGGCGATGGTGGCGACGGCGACGACCTCGGCACCGATCTCCCGCGCGGCCTGCGCGGCATCCAGTGGTGACGCGCCGGTGGTCGAGGTGTCCTCGACGATGAGGACGCGCCGCCCGGCGATGGACGGACCCTCGATGCGCTGCTGAAGTCCGTGGGCCTTCCCCGCCTTGCGCACGACGAACGCATCGAGCCGCTCGCCCGCGGCCGCCGCGGCGTGGACCATCGAGGTCGCGACCGGGTCGGCGCCGAGCGTGAGCCCGCCGACCGCGTCGAAGTCGAGATCGGCGACGAGGTCGCGCATGACCCGCCCGACGAGCGGGGCGGCCTCGCCGTCGAGGGTGATCCGGCGCAGGTCGACGTAATAGTCCGCCTCCCGGCCCGAGGACAGGGTCACCCGGCCGTGGACGATCGCCTTGGCCTTGACGAGGTCGAGCAGGCGGGCGCGGTCGGCGGCGATGTCAGGAATCGGCATACGGCACACGGTATGCCGTCTGCGCTCACCGCCGGTGCCGGGAGACCACGGCCGGACTGCGGGCGAGGCGGCGGGGCGCGAGTTTGAGGAGGCCGACGGCGGCCTGGTATCGCCGGCTCGGGACGACGACGACCTTCCCCGCGTCGGTGGCCGCGAGTGCGTCCCGGACAAGGCCTTTCGCGTCGAGCCAGACGAAGCCCGGCAGGCCGCGCATGTCGAGACCGGCGCGCTGGTGGAACTGCGTGCGGACGAACCCTGGGCACACCGCGGTCGCCGTCACCCCGGTGCCGGCGAGCCGGGTCGCGAGGGATTCGGTCAGCACGGTGACATAGGCCTTGGCCGCCGCATAGCTGCCCGATGCGAGATATCCGGCGACGGAAGAGACGTTGACGATCTGCCCGCTTCCCCGCGCGACCATCGCGCCGGCAGCGGCGTGGGAGAGCACGAGCACCGCGCGGCAGAGGACGTCGAACATCGCCTCCTCGGTCGCGAGGTCGTTGTCGAGGAAGCCACCCTCGAGCCCGTATCCCGCGTTGTTGACGAGGATGTCGACCGGCCGCGCGTGGTCGGCGACGCGGTCGGCCACCCGCTGGAGTTGGCGACGCGCGCTCAGGTCCGCGGGCAGCACCTCGACCCTGATGCCGTATGCCGCTCCCAACCGCCCCGCGGTCTCCTCGAGGCGTGTGGTGTCCCGGGCGACCAGAACGAGATCGTGCCCACGCGCGGCGAGTTGGGTGGCGAACTCGAGTCCGATGCCGGCCGTCGCACCGGTGATGAGGGCGGTCGTCATGGCCGGCCACCCTATGGCCCGGCCAGTGGACAGCGGAAACCCCCGTTCGCACGGGAACTCGTCCGTTGCGAGCAGGACCAGGTGGTATGGGACGCGAAGTTGCGGTCTGGCGGGGCGAGGGTGTGATGCGGCTAGCGTTCACCCGGGGTTCTGGCGGAGGGGGGATCTCGGTTACCGTGGCGAGATGCGGATCGCGACATGGAATGTCAACTCGATCCGCTCCCGCATCGAGCGAGTCATCCCCTGGCTGGAGCGCAGCGGCGCCGACGTCCTCGCGATCCAGGAGACCAAGACCCGCGAGGATCAGTTCCCGTTCTTCCGGTTCGAGGAGATCGGCTATCGGGTCGCCCACCACGGCCTCAACCAGTGGAATGGCGTCGCCATCGCCTCCCGGGTCGGCCTCGACGACGTCAGTGCCGGGTTCGCCGGGGCGCCGACGTGGGGTGACGGGAGCGTCGCGGAGGCGCGAGTGCTCGCGGCGCGGTGTGGCGGCATACGCATCGTGTCGGTCTATGTCCCCAATGGGCGCAATATCGCTGACCCGCACATGAACTACAAGATCGAGTGGCTGGCGCGGCTGCGCGACCAGGCTGAGGATTGGCTCGCCGACGGTCCGACGATCCTCATGGGGGACTGGAATATCGCCCCGCGCGACGAGGATGTGTGGTCGATGGAGTTCTATGCGGACAAGTCGCATGTCTCCCCCCGCGAGCGGGCGGCGTTCCAGGCGTTCCTCGACACCGGCTATGTCGACGTCGTCCGGCCGATCCTGCCCGGACCCAAGGTCTACACCTACTGGGACTACCAGCAACTGCGCTTCCAGAAGGGGCGGGGGATGCGGATCGACTTCCTCCTCGCCGGACCGGATCTCGCGCCCCGAGTCACCGGTGCGGTCATCGACCGGGAGGAGCGCAAAGGCAAGGGTGCGTCCGATCACGCGCCGGTCCTGATCGAGGTGGCCGATGGCTGAACCCTTCCGGACCGAGCCCTTCATCGTCGAAGGCGCGGCCGGAGCCCGGATCGTCGGCGAGGTCTATTACCCGTCCCGGGCGATCGACGAGTCCCGGCCCAGCGTCGTCCTCGCCCACGGGTGGACCCTCAACCGGACGCTGTGGAGCCGGGTCATCCGCGGCATCCACGCCCGGGTGCCGGTGCGGGTCGTCGCCTATGACCAGCGCGGACACGGCGAATCGTCCCCCGGCGACGGGAAGGCGTCGGTCGGTCAGCTCGGTGACGACCTCGCCACGGTCATCGGGGAGACGCTCGACGGCAGTTTCGTCCTCGGCGGGCACTCCATGGGCGGGATGACGGTGTTGGCGTATGCCGGGCGCTACTCCGACGATCTCCTCGCCCGGTGCGCGGGGGTCGTCCTCCTTGGGACAGCGGCCGCGGACGTCAAGAGGCCGGGGTGGTTCGGCAAGGTCGAGATGGGCGTCATGCACGTCGCCAAGCGCGGCCCTCGGATCCCGGCGGGGATCTTCGTGACCAACCCGCACCAGCGCTATCTCAACTTCGGCGACGACGCCGACCCGCGGGACGTCCGGCTGGTCCGGAAGGCGATCGCGGGGACGAAGATCCGCGACATGGGCAACTACTTCTCGGCGCTGGAGGAGTTGGACGAGAGCGCGTCGATGGCGATGCTCGGCCGCCTCCCGGTGACGGTCATGGTCGGGACGAAGGACCGGCTGACGCCGCCGCACTACGCCCGGGCCCTGCACGAGGGCATCGAGGGCTCGCGACTGATCGAGGTGCCCGGCAAGGGACACATGCTCGGGTTCGAAGCGACCGCCGAGGTGTGCGATGTCGTGGCCGACCACGTCCGGGCGGACCAGGGCCGGTTGCCGGCCTGAAGCGCCCGGCCCGAATCGCCCGCCGCGTCCGGCGTCAGCTGGTCGGGCCCCCGGGAGGCGCACCGTCGCCGCCCGGCGCCGATCCAGCGGACGGAGTCGTCGCGGTGTCCACCGGGGCGGTCAGGGCGATCGTGTAGCCCTTGGTCACATCCCCGCTGATCGTCGCGAGCTGGTGCGCCCCGCTGTCGTCGCCGAAGACGTTGTCGATCGCGAGGCTCAGTTGCGCGAGATTCGTCACCGACGCCTCATAGCCCGTGGTGGCATAGACCACGTCGCAGGCGTCCTTCGGGATGGCGATCTGTGAGGTGGCGATCGCCTTCGACGCATCGGTGATCGACGCCTGGTCGGGATAGACCTCGAAGTGGATGTGTGGCCAGCGCCCGCTGTAGCACGCCGGGAAGATGCTCGTGAAGGACACTTTTCCGTTGTCGTCGGCGACCTGGACGCCACGCAGGTAGTTCTGGTCGGTGATCCCCTCGGAATAGAGGGAGTATTTCCCGTCGCGATCGCAGTGCCAGACATAGACGGCCACCCCCGCGAACGGTTTGTCGCTGTCGGCCATATCGAGGATGGTCAGCTCGATCGTCGCGGCGATGCCCTCAGCCGTCCCTGAGGAATCGCCGAAGCTGCTCGTGATGTCGGCGCGGACGACCCCGTCCTGGGTCAGGACGTCCGGGCCGTTGGATCCGTCGCCCGGATAGGGGCCGGCCGTCTCATCGGGAATCTCCACGAGGTCACCACTGGCCGACGAACCGGTCGACGCGCTGGTGGACGCGGCCGTCGAGGAGGCGGTCGAGGAGGCGGACGAGGAGGCGGAGCCGCCGGAGTCCCCACAGGCGGCGAGAGCCGCCGCGGACGCCCCGACCCCGAGGACGCGCAACAGACGGCGCCGATTCATCGTCTCGAGATCGAAGGCGAGGCCCTGGTCGACGAGTTCCTCCTCCGGCCGGGGCAGCGGCCTGCCTTCGTAGGTGGGACGGGGACCATCAGGGGACGGCGTCGGCGTCATCCGCATTCCTTTCGGGAGGGTGTGATCCGGCGAGCCTATGGGCCCCGTCGCACCTGTGCAGGTCCTGTGCCACCCGGATGCGGTTCGGGACGGGGATCGTCCAGGTGTCGGCGCGGACGCCGACGGCGACCGCGATGGCGGCGATGACCTCGAGGCCGTCGCCCCGGCGTGGGAGTAGTCGCTCGCAACATCCGCGCCGGTCGGCACGCTACGGGGTCAGGGGCCGAGGACTCGGACACCGGAGGTCGGCAACGGAACGGAACGAAGGCGGCATACGTCCAAGGGGCATGGTGGGACGCCTCGCCCTCGTCGTCGCCGCGCTCACGCTCGCCGCGTGCGGCTCCCAGGCCGCCGCCCCCGGCAGCAGTGGGGGCGGGACCGGCAGTGGCGACAACATGGGCGGGATGATCCCGGTGGCGACGCTCACCGACATAACCGGGGTCTATGAGAGCAATGCCGACCAGCCGCGGCCCCCGAAACCCCTGGTCGCCGGGACGACCATCCGCCTGACGATCCTGGACGCCACGATCCGCGTGGACGCCGGCTGCAACGCGATGTCCGGGTCCGCCCGGGTCGAGGCCTCCCAGCTCGTCGTCGGCGATCTCGCGATGACCGAGATGGGCTGCGAACGGGCCTTGATGGACCAGGATGCGTGGCTCGCCTCCTGGCTCGCGTCGAAGCCGCGGCTCGATCGATCGGGCCCGTATCTCGGCCTCGTTCGGGGCGATGACTGGCTCGCCTTCACGCGCACGAAACACCAGATCCTCCCCGACGAGACGCCTGCCAGCCCTGATTCGGCGGTCTCGTCCGAGGCGACGTCCTCATGACTCCCGGTTCCCGGAGCACCCGAATGTCCGTCACCCGCCGAACCCTGGTGCACGCCATCGCCTTCGCCGGCCCGCTTGCGCTCGCCGCCACCACGCTGTCCGGATGCCGCGACGCCGGCGCAAGCGCCACCCCCACCGGCCGCAGCGAGGTGATCACCGCGAAGGTCGCCCGGGCGACCGCCCCCGAGTCGGCAGCCGGACCGGCCGCCGCGGCGATGCGCGAGTTCGGCACCGATCTGATCCGGCGGCTGCTCGCCGGCCACGGGGACAACCTCGCCTGCTCCCCGTTCTCGGTCGCGACGGCCCTGGGCATGACCGCCAATGGCGCGGCCGGCCGGACGGCCACCGAGATGCTCGACGTCCTCGGTGCCGACAGTCTCGACGCGCTCGACCAGGGCCTCGCGGCGCTCACCACGGTCGTCGAGTCGTGTGCCGGGACCTTCATCGACGCGGTCGAGAAGCCCTACACCATCGCACTGGACAGCGCGAACTCCCTCTGGCCGCAGGCCGGGATCACGTGGAAGCAGCCCTTCCTCGACGCGATCGCCCGGTGGTTCGGCGCCGGACTGCACACGGTCGACTACATCAAGGCGAGCGAGGCGGCGCGCGTGGCCATCAACGCGTGGACCAGCACGCAGACCCACGCCAAGATCCCGCAGCTCATCCCGGCCGATGCGCTCGACTCCTCGACCCGGCTCGTCCTCGTCAACGCGCTCTATCTCAAGGCGCCGTGGCTGCTGCCCTTCGCCGCCGAACTCACGACTCCCGGCCCGTTCCAGGCCGCTTCCGGCAATGTCACCGTCCCGATGATGCGCCAGACCGAGTCGATGCCGTATGCCGCGGGCCCTGGTTGGGCGGCCGTCACCCTCTTCTATGCCGGGCGCACCCTCGCCATGACGCTCATCCGGACGGAGCAGGCGAGCGCCGCCGACCACGCGAAGTGGCTGACGACGGCCAACCTCGACCGGGCGCTCGCCACCGAGGAGTCCACGCAGGTCGCGCTGACCATGCCGCGGTGGACCTTCCGCGTCCCGTCGAGCCTCCCGCCATACCTGACGGCGATGGGGATGCCCAACGCCTTCGGGGACGCCGCCGACTTCTCCGCGATGACCGACCAGGAGGCCCTGTTCATCTCCGACGTCGTCCACGAGGTCTATGTCTCCGTGGATGAGAAGGGCACCGAGGCCGCCGCCGCCACCGCGGTCGCCATGGCGATGTCCGGCGCGTACGGCGATCCCGAAACGCTCACTCTCGACCGGCCGTTCCTCTTCGTCATCCACGAGGTGTCCACCCACGCGCCCCTGTTCATCGGCCGGGTCGCCGACCCGTCCGGCCGATAGGCGGCTGAGCCGAACTCCGCCAGCCGGTGAGGTGAGTTCACGAGAATGGGGTGTCAACCCCTCGGGCTCGGCGGGCAACACCGCCCTCGCCGGGTTGCGTCGCCGGCTCAGAGCCCGAACGTCTGCCGCCCGCCCACCGGCGCGTGCCGCCGCAGGCCGAGCAGGGGGGCGACGAGGGCTCCGATCACGGCCGCCACCGTCGCCCCGCGGAAGACGTAGTGCACCTGGGAGATCCCCGCGTCCACGAGTGCGGTCTTGTCCGACGGGTCCGGCATCGCCGCGACGACCTGGTAGTAGTGGTGCAGTCCGAAGGCCGTGAGCAGCGCGATCCCGACGACCATCCCGACCATCCGGGCGACGACGACGAGCGCGCTCGCCGTCCCGTGCGCGGCCTGCGGTGTCTGGGCGAGCGCGGCGTTGTTCACCGGAGCCAGGGCGAGACCGACGCCGATCCCGGTGAGGGCGAGCACGGCATACGACGAGAGGCCGGAGAACGAGTCGCGGCCATAGGTCGAGAGGATCGCCAGGCCGGCGGCCGCGCCGACGAGACCGAGGGCGGCAACGAGACCGTCCCCAGCCCACCGCAGCACCCACCCGCCGAGCAGCGCCCCGACCGGCACGGCGAGGAGGAAGCGGACGAGGACCAGCGCTCCCTCGGTCGCGACCGACCGGGTGCTCGTGTCGCTGTCGTGGATGAGGCGGGCAAGGAGCGGGATGTCGACGACGACAGCGACCAGGGCGATCCCGACCATGAGCGAGACGGCGAGGGCCCAGATCGTCCGGCCACGGACCACGCCCCGCGGGATGACGGGGTTGGGGGAACGGCGGTGGACCACGGCATACGCGATCCCGAGGACGATCCCGAGCGGGAGCAGCGCGAACCCGAGCGGCCCGACGACCTCCTTCTCCGGGTCGGAGGAGGCGAACGTCAGGACGATGCAGCCGAGCATGCCGCCGAGCAGGGCCGCGCCGACCGGGTGCGCCTCCCGCAATACCGGCCAACTCGCCCGGAGCGCCCACACCAGCGCGAGCGCCGCGAGGGCGAGCCCGACGACCCCGACCGGGGTGGCCAGGCGCGACGTCATCGTCCCGAACGGAACGAACGGCACCCCGAGGGTCACGCTGTCGGTCACGGCCGCCGGCGCCCACAGCGCCAGCCCGAGAACCAGCGCCGCGAGCACACTGACGCCGAGCCGTATGCCGTGCACTCGCCACCGCACGCCGCCGCCGGCCCGCGCGATGAGGACGGCGAGGACGACACCACCGATCGCGTTGAGCCAGAAGATCGCCCGCCAGTCGGCGACCGCGAGGATGAGCGCGCCGAGGACGGGCCCGAGCACCGAACCGAGTTCCTGGACCGCCCCGACCACGCCGAGCGGTAGCCCACGGCGTTCCTCGGGCCAGAGCGCGGCGACGATCGCCAGGGTCGCCGGCACGAGACCGCCGCCGCCGATCCCCTGGACGACCCGGCCGGCGACGAGCACCGGCAACTCGACCGCCAGCGCCGTGACGATCGACCCGGCGACGAAGATCGCGAGGCAGCCGAGGAGCACCCGCTGCCGGTCCACCAGGTCGGCGAGCCGGCCGATGAGGGGGAGGACCGCGACATAACCGAGCAGGAAGCCCGAGATGATCGGGGCCGCCTGCTGGAGGTGTTCGATGCCGAGCCCGACCCCCTGCATCATGTCGGTCAGCGCGAGGACGACGACATAGGTGTCGGCGGCGGCGAGGGCGACGGCGATCGAGGCGAAGGTCAGCAGGGTACGGGCGCGGGGGGCCGCGCCGACGGCCGCCTCAGGGCTGAGCGATGTCAATGGTCTTTCCGTAGTCGGTGAGGACGACGGTGTAGGTCGACTTCGGCTCGCCCTCGTAATAGACACCGGTCAGCTTCGCCACCCGCAACTGTCCGCTCGTCGGCTCGATCTCGAACTCCGCGTCGAGCGTCTCCTTGGCGTCGCTCAGGTGGAGCAGGTCGACGACGACCTGGCCGGGAACCTTGGCGGTGTAGGTCTGCAGGACCTCCTTGCCATAGCGCTGCTCCGTCCCCATCGTCGCCCCGCTCGCCTTGCCGAGCATGCTCGCGAGCCCGGTGTCGGGCTTGAACAGCAGCGCTGGGTCGGGGGCGCCGAGGTCCGCCATGTCGATCGGGGTGAGCTTCGGGCTGAAGAAGGACATCCAGGTCTTCTCGCCGATCCCGACCATCTCGACGGTCGCGGGCGTGCCGTTGACGACCGCGCTGACCTTGCCCTTGAACTTCGGCGTGGTCGCGTCGATGAGACCGGTCCCCTTGGCGGCGGACACCCCGTTGTGGCCGGTCGGGACGGCGCTGCTCGACTTCAGGTCGATCGTCACCGCCTTGGCGGTGTCGAGGGTGGTCTTGGCCTTGCTCAACGCGGTTGTCGGGTCCTCGGCCTTCTTGGCGCTGCCGCCGCACGCGGCCAGCGACACGGGGAGGCTGAGCGCGAGCGCGGTGAGGACGAGTCGGCGATGCATGACCCCGAGGGTACCGGTGGGTCGCGCCACCGACCGTCGAGTGTGGGGGGAACGTGCCCGCGTGGGGAGAACGCGTGTGGGCAGACGTACGAGTGTGGGTGGGCAACCACGCGATCTCGGCGCAGGACCCCACACTCGGCGAGGTCCAGCCGGTGTCGACATCAAGTGCGTTCTCGGACAGCCGCGCTGAGCGGAACCGACGGCGGGACGTGGCGTCTGCCCGGGCGATCGACGGTCAGGATGCACCCGTACGATGCGCGCCATGCGCGTCGTAGTCCTGGGCTCGACCGGCCTGCTCGGTCGGACGATCGTCGCGGACCTCGCCGGGCGCGGCCACGCGGTGGCGGGGATCTCGAGGCGGGGCCTGCCCTGCCGGGAGGCGCCCAGGGCGGAGGCCACCGTTCTCGACGTCGTGACGGCCGGGGACGCCGAACTCGAGGCGACCTTCGCCGGCGCGGACGCGGTCGTCCACTGCCTCGGGCCAGACGACCGGGATCGAGTGCGCGGCTCGGCGACCGACTATTTCCAGCGGCTCCTCGTCACCCCGACCGCGCGGGTCGCGGCCGCGGCGCGACGCGCGGGCGTGGGATCGCTCGTCGTCCTGGGGTCGTATTTCACGGCGTTCGACCGGCTGCATCCGGAGTGGGACCTCCCCAGACGCCATCCCTATATCCAGGCGCGGGTCGACCAGGCGCGGCGCAGCCGCGAGGCCGGACCGGACGCGACGTCGGTGCTGGAGATCCCGTTCGTGTTCGGTGCACTGACCGGGATCGTCCCGATGTGGAAGTCCTATCTGATCGACCCGACCCGCAGGTCGCCGGGCGCCGGCGCGCCCGCGGGGTCGAGCGCCGCCGTGTCCAACACCGATGTGGCGCTGGCGGTGGCCGCGCTGATCGAGGGCCGGTGTGCCCCGGGCGCCTATCCCGTTTCGACCGACGTCTATCCGTATGCGCGCCTGGTCCGGGTCATCTGCGACGCTCTCGGCCAGACCCGCAAGAAGGTCGTCACCGTGCCCACCCCACTGCTCGGGGCCGGCCTGCGGGCCGAGGGCTGGCGGCTGGCCGTGGTCGGCAAGTCGTCGGGCCTGACCCCGCGCCTGCTCGCCCCGGACATGCTGGCGCGTGACCTCGGGCTGGACCCCGCGGCATACGCCCCGGCATTGGGCCTGACGCCACGCAATCTCGATGACGTGGTCCGCGCGACCGTCGCCGCCTGTCGGGGCTGAGCTCGCCGTTCGCGCGTGGCTCGGCGCCACCCCGCCCGCCCCATCGTGGGATATGCCCCGGGCTACCGCCTGGTAAGTGGGGTGATCACCCCACTTACCAGGCGGTAGCCCGGGCGGTGGACGCGGGCGGTGGACGCGGCCGGTGGACGGGGGCGCGGCGTAGCGGCGCGCGGGGGGCCTGTGGGCCGGGGGCGGTGAGCCTGCCGGGGCACAGGGCGGAGCGGAGGCGCGTGCGTCAGCGGGCGAGGAGGAAGGCCTGGTCGATCCGTTCCGACAAGGCGGCGCCGTCTGCCGTGGCGGCGCTGAACTGGAGACTCGGTGCGACCCGGCCACCGCCAGCCGCCGGGACGGCGAGGGTCGCGGCGTAGCGGCCGCCGCCGAGCGGGGTCAGCGGAACACGGGTCCAGCCGGTGCCATAGTCGATCCGCAGGTCAATGGACTTGGCGACCGGCGAGGCGCCGCCTCCGACGCGCTCGAGAGTGACGACGATCCGGCGCTTCCCGGCCGCGACCGTGCCATAGAGGTCGGTGGGCACGGCATAGCGAGCCGTGAGGAACGGCAGTATGCGGCAGGTGCCCGGGAGCAGGCACGCGACACCGGCGGGCAACGGTCGGGCCGTCGCCAGGGGCAGCGTCCAGTGGCTCGCGATGTGCGTCGAGGAGTCGAACGGCGCGACAGCGCGGTCGAGGGTCATGTCGGCCGTCAGAACGCGGGCGCCGGCCGGCAGGGTGACGTCGGTCATCGCCGGACCCGCCCCGCTGGCCAGCTCGGTTCCGTCGGCCGCGACGCGCCAGAACTGGTCGGGTTCGGCCACCGAGTCCCCCATGGAGCCGTGCCCGTCGGCGTCGTCGCCCGAGCGGAGGAAGAGGTTCGCCGTGTCCCCATCGGTGCAGTTGACGCACACGCCGATCTCGCGAGGGTCATAGAGGCCGCCGTGCAGTGGCGGCCCGCCGAACCCGGTCCGCCGCGAGCTGCCCGGGGTGAGGCCAGCGGCGGACTCACCGTACTCCCCGCGGATCTCGGCGTCCGCGTTGACATCCTGGATGTAGTCCGCACCGGCACTGACACCCGGCCGTGCGGTGACCCGCTCGCGCAGCCGCATCGGCCCGTCGACGATCTCGAGATAGCCCCAGCCTCCACCGGCCGGCATGGCACTGCGCCCGAAGCGGCCCGACGTCATACCGCGCGGGCCATAAAGCGTCGTGTTGAAGGTCGCGAGGTTGCTGTCGTCCGCGGTCTGGACGATGTCGTGACGAGGGATGGCGCCCGAGTGCCCATAGAGGACCGCGAACCGGCCGGCCGCCATGCCGCCGCGGGCATAGGCATCGACGAACTGATAGAAGTCCTGACTTCCGAACCGCGGCTTCGGGGTCGGGGTGACCGCGACATCGAAGGCACCATCGTCGATCGCGCCGAGGTCGAAGAGCAGGTGCATCGACTGGCCGTCCATCTCCGTCTCATAGGTCCGGCGCAGCAACGTCACCCGCATGGTGATGGTCGTCGGCTCGGCCGTGTGCGTGCGCAGATGTGTCGTCGCCCGGCGCAGGTCGAGGTCGATCCCCCGATCGCCGCTGATCGTGAACTCCGGGCTCAGCGCGATCCGCACGTCTGTCGGCGTGACCTCGGACTGGGTGAACACGGCATACGTCCCGGAGGGCACGCTGACCTTGACCCGGCCATTGCGCACCTGAGCGATCGTCGTGAAGCGCATCGGGTCCTCGGTGCAGACCACCGCGGCCATCGCCGCCGTGAGCGGCCGGCCATCGGCACCGGTCACCGAGACGGTGAGCGTGTGCATGGGGTAGCGCGCAGGCGCTGTCGCCCCTCGCGCCGCCTCGACCGGGGCGATCCGCAGGATGCCCGCATAGAGATCGGCGGCACGGCGAGTCTGCAGCGCAGAACCCATTGCGGCGCTCGAGCGGGCCGTGATCCGGCCGACCGCCGTGGTGCCGGAGCGCGACGTGATCTCGACTCCGGGAACTGCCGCCTTCTCGTGGCCACCAGCCAGGGTCACGGTCACCGGGAGCCCGCTCGGATGTGTGGCGATCGCAAAGACATCGAAGAGCTCGGGCGCGAGCACGGTGCCGAGCACGGGCTGGACAGACCGAGGGAACACGAACGTCCGCGAACCCAGGCGCAGGATCTGGGCGCCTGTGAGCGACCGATCGAGTTGCGACCACTCCTGCTCGCCACGCCTCAGCAGGCGCTCTCCCGTCGGCAGTGTCACCAGCGTGTATGCCGTTCCCACCCCCGCCCGGCTGTCGACCGTCGTGCTCGGCGCCCCGCCCGTGGTTGTCATGGGCGCCACCGCCCCACTCCTTGTGACCGCCCCACTCCTTGTGACCGCCCCACTCGACGGCACGGCGCCACTCGATGGCAGCGTCAGTGCGAGCAGCAGCACCAGGACACCGGCCCAGACCGTCACCACCCGCCGCACGGCCCTCGACCGATCCCCAGGCTGCCCGAACGCAGTCGCTCTCAACGCCATCCCCTTTGCCAGTGACCACCGGTGAACCGGACGCGGCACGGCAGGGGGCCGCGCGGCATACGGTCAATGTCCGCTCCGTGCCCATTGTCACCACACCCACCGACAACCCCCCAGGGGGGCCGGAATAGTTCGGACCCCGACAGTGGTTGAATCTGCAACTACCAAGGGAGGCAGACATGCAGTTCGGCATCTTCACCGTCGGCGACGTCACCATGGATCCGACGACGGGCCGCACCCCCACCGAGCACGAGCGCATCAAGGCCCAGGTCGAGATCGCCAAGAAGGCCGACGAGGTCGGACTCGACGTCGTCGCGTTCGGCCAGCACCACAACCCGCCCTTCGTCGCGTCCGCCCCGACCACGACGATGGCCTATGTCGCCGCGCAGACCTCGCGGATCCTGCTCTCGACGTCGACGACGCTCATCACGACCACTGACCCGGTGCGGATCGCCGAGGACTATGGCACGCTCCAGCACCTGACCGACGGCCGCCTGGACCTCATGCTCGGCCGCGGCAACACCGGCCCGGTCTATCCGTGGTTCGGCAAGGACATCCGCGACGGCATCGACCTCGCCGTGGAGAACTATGCGCTCCTGCACCGCCTCTGGCGCGAGGACGTGGTGACCTGGAAGGGTCGCTTCCGCACGCCCCTTCAGGGATTCACGGCCACGCCGCGGCCGCTCGACGGCCTACCGCCATTCGTCTGGCACGGCTCGATCCGCAGCCCCGAGATCGCCGAGCAGGCCGCCTACTACGGCGACGGCTTCTTCGCCAACCACATCTTCTGGCCGGCGTCGCACACCCGTCAGATGGTGCGGCTCTACCGCGAGCGCTACGAGCACTACGGCCACGGCCGCGCCGACCAGGCGATCGTCGGGCTCGGCGGGCAGGTCTTCATGCGCTCCAACAGCCAGGACGCCGTCCGCGAGTTCCGGCCCTACTTCGACAACGCCCCGGTCTATGGCCACGGCCCGTCGCTGGAGAGCTTCACGCGCGAGACGCCCTTGACGGTCGGGTCACCCCAACAGGTCATCGAGCGGACGCTCGGCTTCCGCGAGTATGCCGGCGACTACCAGCGTCAGCTCTTCCTGCTCGACCACGCGGGACTGCCCCTGAAGACCGTGCTGGAGCAGCTCGACTTGCTCGGCGAGCAGGTCGTGCCGGTGCTGCGGCGCGAGTTCGCCGCCTTGCGTCCCGCGCACGTCCCGGACGCCCCCACGCACGCTTCTCGCCTCGCGCAGCAGCAGCTTCATCAGGAGAGTGCCGTATGACGCAGCGCACCATAGCCGTCGTCTCCGCCGGCCTTCGGGTCCCGTCGACCACGCGGCTCCTGGCCGACCAGCTGGGTGCCGCGGCCTCGGCCGCGCTCGGGGCGACGGATGTCGAGGTTCGGCTTGTGACGATCGAGTTGCGTGAGCACGCCCACGCGATCGCCGACGCCCTCATCACCGGCTTCGCCTCCGGCACGCTCGCGGACGCGATCGCGAAGGTCACCGACGCCGACGGCCTGATCGTCGTCACGCCGACCTTCGGGGCGTCCTACTCGGGCCTGTTCAAGTCGTTCATCGACACTCTGGAGCCGGATGCGTTGCGGCACAAGCCGGTTCTGCTCGCCGCGACGGGCGGGACCGAGCGGCACTCGCTGATGCTCGAACACGCCCTCCGACCGCTCTTCAGTCACCTGAGGGCGGCTCCGGTGGGCACCGCGGTGTTTGCCGCGACCGCCGATTTCGGCGGTCCCAGCGCAGAAGCCCTCGCGGACCGCGTCCAGCGCGCGGCCCGGGAACTCGCCAGCGCCGTGACGGGTGCGAGTCGTGCACGTCCGAAGCCGTGTGGCTCCGAGCCCAGCGGGGTCGAGCCGGCCGGGGTCGAGCCGGCCGGGGTCGAGCCGGCCGGGGTCGAGCCGGCCGGGGTCGATGTCGCTGACCATGGTTTCGTCCCCTTCGAGCGCCTCCTCGCCCGCGTCGGCGCCACGGGCGTTGCGGGAGGTGTCGCGGGAGGTGTCGCGGGACCGAGCGAGCCGGTCCTCGGCCCGGCGGACTCGGCATACGACCGGATGCGACGGGCCGAGCGGAACATCGGCGAACAGCGCTATCTCGAGGCAGCCGAGGATCTCCAACTCGTCCTCGCCGGCGCCGACCCCGGGATGCCGCTCACCGAGGCCCGCACCCTGCTCGCGCGCGCCTACTTCGGGTCCGCGCAGCTCGGCCGGGCCGAGGCGATGGCGCGGCGGCTGCTCGATGACGACCCCACCGATGCGTATGCCGCGCAGCTGCTCGCCCGCTCCCTCCAGCGCCAGTCGAAACACGACGAGGCGGCGCGGTTCGTCGCGCTGGCGCGCGCGCTCGGCGGCTGAGCGGGGGGCCGATTCCCGCGATGCCCGGACGGGTGTCACCCCTGCGGTCTAGGGTCGCTCC
This sequence comes from Dermatophilaceae bacterium, assembly GCA_046330995.1. GTDB lineage: Bacteria > Actinomycetota > Actinomycetes > Actinomycetales > Dermatophilaceae > Nostocoides_A. The sequence continues at coordinate 49,528 of JAXLRS010000007.1, read as the reverse complement.
AGACGACCTGACCGACAGCGGAGGGTGCCATGAGACGACTTGTTCGGGTGCTCCTTCTGCTGACGGCGGTCGTGTGGATGGGCACCATCGGCACGACTGCCGCCAGCGCCGATTCCGGAGACACCATCAAGGACTATCGGATCACCTACACGATCCGCACGGACGGCTCCATCGCGGTCGTCGAGGACATCGACTACGCGTTCGCGGCCACTGATCGCCACGGCATCTATCGCACGCTCATCACCCGGCAGCCGTTCTCCCCGACCTCGGAACGCGACGTCGTCTATGGCATCACCGGCCTCGCCATCACCTCCCCGGACGCCTCGGCGAAGTTCGAGAAGCACGTGCGGTGGTCGGGTTTCCGCATGAGCTGGCTCGAGGCGAAGGTCGGGGATGCCAAGAAGGAGATCACGAGCCGCCGGGCGCGCTACCACCTCACCTACACCCTCACTGGAGCCCTGCGCACGACGGACGGGAAACCCGATTTCTATTGGAACGCGACGGGGAACGACTGGAAGGCGGCGATCGCCAAGCTGCACATCGAGGTCAGGGCGCCGGCGGCGGCAGACAAGGTCGTCTGTTATCAGGGTCTCGCCCGTGCGACCACGCGCTGTGACGGGGCGAAGACCAAGACGCTCGCGACCTTCGACGCGCACGGCCTGACCGACGGCGAGGGCGTGACGATCTCCGCGCTCTATCCCGCCGGCTCGATCGCCCACGCGACGCCCACGATCCTGCCCAAGGGCAGCCTGCTCACCAACGCCCACGTCACGCCGGTGACGATCGGGGCCGCCGCTCTGGCGCTACTGGCCGGACTCGTCGCGTCCGCCGCGGCCCGGTTCGGTCGCCGCGACCGGCGGTATGCCGCGACTCCACCCGGTGTGCTGGCACCGCCGGGCACCGCCTGGGTCAAGGACTCCATGCGTGCGGGCAGCATTCCCGTGCAGTTCGACCCGCCCGATGTCCCACCGGCCCTCGGCGGCACGCTCCTCGACCGCGATGCGGCTCAACGTCGCACCGCCGCGGTGCTCGTGGAACTCGCCGCGCAGGGCGTCATCGCCATCCGTGCCGATCCGGCCTCGCCAGGTTCGACGCGCAAGCGCAAGGGCGCGACACTCATCCGGTCGGCCGTGATCCGTGATCTCGAGCGCGCCCGGCCGGGCTACCAGCAAGCCTTCGTCAACGCGGCCTTCGGCTACACCACGCAGCCGCTGATTCTCGACGCCGACAACTCCGCCGACAGCCAACGCTTCCGCCAGGCCGACGAGGCCGTGACCAAGGTGCTCGACCGCGGGGCCACGACTCAAGGGTGGTATGCCGGGACCTCGAGCCGGCCGGTCTGGCTCGCGCTGCTCGTGATCCTCGCTGCCGGCTTCGTCCTCGTGCGCGCCATTCTCCCGATGGGCCAGGCCGGCTGGATCTGGCTGGCGCCTGCAGCCCTGGTCGCCGCGTTGCTCCTGCACGCGGCGAGCCGCTGGACCCGGGGCTATCGGACCCCCGTCGGTCGCGCTCTCACCGACCAGATGATCGGCTTCCGGCGTTATCTCTCGACCGCCGAGGCGGGCCAGCTGAGGTTCGAGGAGGGTGTGGACATCTTCAGCAAGTACCTCCCCTGGGCCATCATGTTCGACGTCGCCGACCGCTGGCAGCGAGTCTGCGCCGAGCTGGCGGCGGCCGGGAGGATTCCCGCCTCACCGGAGTGGTATGACGACAACCGGAACGACGGGTTCTATTCGTCCTACTCCTCGGGAGACTTCGGTTCGTCGCTGGTGAGCGCCTCGGTCAGCAGCGCGGAATCCAGCGGGTCCAGCGGAGGCGGGTCCTCCGGCGGGGGCGGCGGAGGTGGCGGGGGCGGGAGTTGGTGAGCCCGCGGCATACGGACTGATCGCGATGGACGAACGGAGGGGCGCCGGACCAGCCCGCGCCCCTCCTTTTCACGTATGCCGCGTGCCTCACCCGCGCAGCATCAGCCCGTCGGCGTCCACCGCCTTGTCGACGGTCACCGTGTCGCCGTCGCGGACCTGGCCCGAGAGCACGCCCCGGGCGAGCCGGTCCCCGATCTCCTTCTGCACCAGTCGGCGCAGCGGACGAGCGCCATAGGCCGGGTCGTAGCCAGTCTGCGCCAGCCACGCCTTCGCCGCGTCGGTGACGTCGAGCGTGATCCGCCGGTCGTGCAGGCGCGTGGCCAGCTGACGCACCTGAAGGTCGACGATGTGGGTCAACTCCGCCTGGGTGAGCGCGTCGAAGATGACGACCTCGTCGAGCCGGTTGAGGAATTCCGGCTTGAAGGCCGCACGCACGGTCGACATGACGGCTTCGCGCTTCTGCTCCTCGCTGAGTGTCGGGTCGATGAGGTATTGCGAGCCGAGGTTGGACGTCAATACCAGGATGACATTGCGGAAGTCGACGGTCCGGCCCTGACCGTCGGTCAGACGCCCGTCGTCCAGCACCTGCAGGAGGATGTCGAAGGTCTCCGGGTGGGCCTTCTCGATCTCGTCGAGGAGGACGACGCTGTAGGGCCGACGGCGCACCGCCTCGGTGAGCTGGCCGCCCTCTTCGTAGCCGACATAGCCGGGCGGCGCGCCGATGAGGCGAGCCACCGCGTGCCGCTCGGAGTATTCCGACATGTCGATGCGGACCATGGCCCGTTCGTCGTCGAAGAGGAAGTCGGCGAGCGACTTGGCGAGTTCGGTCTTGCCGACACCGGTGGGGCCGAGGAAGAGGAAGCTACCGGTCGGCCGGTCGGGGTCGGCGAGGCCGGCCCGAGAGCGGCGCACCGCGTCAGCGACGGCCTCGACCGCGGCCTGCTGGCCGATCAGCCGCGAGCCGATGATCGACTCCATCGACATGAGCTTCTCGGTCTCGCCCTGGAGCAGCCGGCCGGCGGGGATGCCGGTCCAGGCCGAGATGACCTCGGCGATGTCGTCGGGGCCGACGCGCTCCTTGACCATGAGGTCGGTCGTCCCGCGGGCGATCTCATCCTCATTGGCCTTGGCGAGTTCCTTCTCCAGAGCGGGGATCTCGCCATACATGAGACGAGACGCCTGCTCGTAGTTGCCCTCGCGCTGCAAGCGCTCCGCCTGCGTGCGCAGGTCGTCGAGCTTGACCTTGAGGTCACCGACCTTGTTGAGGCCGGACTTCTCCGACTCCCAGCGCGCGGTGAGGGCGCCGAGCTGCTCGGTGCTGTCGGCCAGATCGGCGCGCAACTTGGCCAGGCGCTCCCGGCTCGCGTCGTCCTTCTCGCGGGCGAGGTGGAGCTCCTCCATCTTCATCCGGTCGACGGCGCGGCGCAGTTGGTCGATCTCGACCGGGCTGGAGTCGATCTCCATGCGCAGGCGCGAGGCCGCCTCGTCGACGAGGTCGATGGCCTTGTCGGGCAATTGCCGGCCGGTGATGTAGCGGTCGCTGAGCGAGGCGGCGGCGACGAGGGCGCTGTCCTCGATCTCGACCTTGTGGTGCGCTTCGTAGCGTTCCTTGAGCCCGCGCAGGATGGCGATGGTGTCCTCGACGCTGGGCTCACCGACGAAGACCTGCTGGAAGCGGCGCTCCAGGGCTGGGTCCTTCTCGATGTGCTTGCGATACTCATCGAGGGTCGTCGCGCCGACCAGGCGCAGCTCGCCCCGGGCGAGGAGGGGCTTGAGCATATTGCCGGCATCCATCGCACCCTCGCCGGTGGCACCGGCGCCGACGACCGTGTGAAGCTCGTCGATGAAGGTGATGATCTGCCCGTCGCTGGCCTTGATCTCCTCGAGGACGGCCTTGAGCCGCTCTTCGAACTCCCCGCGATATTTCGCCCCGGCAACCATCGCACCGAGGTCGAGCGAGAGGAGTCGCTTGTCGCGCAACGACTCCGGGACGTCACCGTCGACGATGCGCTGAGCGAGGCCCTCGACGACGGCCGTCTTGCCGACGCCGGGCTCGCCGATGAGGACGGGGTTGTTCTTGGTCCGGCGCGAGAGGACCTGGACGACGCGACGGATCTCGGAGTCCCGGCCGATGACCGGGTCGAGCTTGCCATCACGAGCGGCCTGGGTCAGGTCGGTGGAGTACTTGTCGAGCGCCTCGGAGGTCGCGTCGGGGTTCTCGCTGGTGACCTTGCGGCCGGCGCGCAGGTGCTCGACCTGCGCCTCGATCGCCTTGGTGTCGACGTTCGTGATCGCGCCCTTCTCGGCGAGCGCGAGAACGAGGGCGTCGGTCGACATGAAGGTGTCGCCCCAGGCCTGCATGAGGGTGTTGGCCTGTTGCAGCACGGGGAGAGCAGCCTGGCCGAAGCCCGGGCCGCTCGACGAGCCGCTGACGCGGGGGAGCTTGGCGATCTCGGCTCGCGCCGTCGCGGCGACGGACTCGGGGCTGGTGCCCCCCGCGGCAAGCAGGGCTGGGACGGTCGTCTCGGGGACCTCGACGGCCGCGAGCGCGATGTGGGCAGGGGTGATCTCCGGATTGCCGGCCGTCTGCGCCGAACGCTGCGCCACGGCGAGGATCTCGGCAACCTTGGTGGTCGGCTTGAGTTCCATGAAGGGCATGACTCCTTTGGGCAGGGATAGTTCTGTCTACCAGAATCAACCCGGCAAAAGTTGAGCGTATTCCGCTCAACTCCCCCTCCCTCGGACTCTGTGCCGGGCCTTCCAGGCGGCGACTGCACAGTGCATGCACCGCTGCTAGAATGCTGCGATGCCCAAGGCCATCACCATTCGCAATGTCCCCGACGTGGCGGTGCGCGAGTTGGCTGCCCGCGCCGCCCGAGACGGGCGGTCGATGCAGGAGTATCTCCGCGGTGAACTCATCCAGCTCGCGAATCGTCCCGATCGGGCGATGTGGGTTGAGCGGGTCCGCGCGCGCAAGGCCGAGGAGCCCGTCGAGTTGACCGTCGAAGAGATTCTTGACGCCATCCATGCAGACCGGAAGTAGCGCGCTCGTCGCGGACGCGTCCGTTCTGGTGTCGATGCTCACTGCGGTCGGTCCACGGTCCAGGTGGGCGGAGGATCTGTGCCTCGGCTCGGTGCTGCACTCGCCTCATCACGTGGTGCCCGAATGCGCCAACGCGATTCGGCGATTGGAGCGTTCGGGCACGATCAGTGGCCGACAAGCGGAGGGCGCTCATCGCGATCTGCTTGCACTCGATCTGGACTTGTGGCCTTATGCCCCCTTGGCCGTTCGCTCCTGGGGGCTGCGACACGGGTTGACCTCGTATGACGCGAGCTACGTCGCGCTCGCGGAAGCACTCGGCATACCCCTGGCGACACTCGACTCGGCCATTCCGAAGACGCCGGGGGCACGGTGCACCTTCCTGACCCCGCCCACGCCAGACTGACGTGCAGGCCCGATCGACCCGCATGGCTTCCCGGGCCCGGTGAGTCGCCGACGAACCATGGACGAGCAACGATAGGTTGACTCCAGTTCGTCACCACCGTCCCTTCCCACCGCCGCACACACGAGGAGACCCGCCGATGGCGTCACGCACCGAGATCATCCTGGTGGACGACCTGGACGGCAGCGAGATCCACCAAGGGGGTGAAACTCTGCGGTTCACGGTCGACGGAGCCGACTACGAGATCGACCTGAGTTCCGCCAACGCCGAGAAGTTCCGCTCCGCCGTCCGCCCCTTCGTCGAGCGAGGCCGGCGCGTCAGGGGGCGCGCCCCGGCGGCGCCGACCCGCGGCACGACGCGAATCGATCGCGAGCAACTCAAGGCCGCGCGGACCTGGCTGCGCGCTCACGGTCACGAGGTCAGCGACCGAGGTCGCGTCAAGGCCGAATTGATGGAGATCTATCTCACCCAGGCCGGGCGCTAGCCGATCCTGTCCGCGGGAGCGCGCGGCATACGACCGGCGTCAGGACGCGGGCTCCAGGTAGGCATGGACGAGGGCGACGACACTCGCCCCCTCCCCTGAGGCGCTGGCAACCCGCTTCATCGACCCGGCGCGCACGTCGCCGACGGCGAATACCCCGGGGACGCTCGTCGCGAGGCTCTCGGGCGGACAGCCGTCGACCCACTCCTCCATGGGCACGTCGCGACCGGTCAGGACGAAGCCGTGGCCGTCGCGCAGGACGTCGGGCGGCATCCACTCGCACCGCGGCTCGGCGCCGAGGAGGAGGAAGAGACCGCGGGCGGGGACCTGCTCGTGCTCGCCGGTGAGGGTCGACTCCAACTCCACCGACTCGAGCACGTCGGAGCCGCTCGCCCCGACGACGCAGGCGTTGCCGCGCACCTTGATCCGGGGGTTGAAGGAGATCTCGTCGATGAGGTACTGACTCATCGTCGCGCTCAGATCCGCCCGCCGGACCACGATCGTCACCGACCGCGCGAACCGGGCGAGGTGAACCGCCGCCTGACCGGCGGAGTTGCCGCCGCCGACGACGAGGACGTCGGTGTCCTCCATCTCCCGCGCCGCCGTCATCGCCGCGCCGTAGTTGACGCCGCGGCCGACGAACTCGGCGACCGAGGGAATGTCGAGCTGGCGATAGTCGACCCCGCAGGCGATGACCACGGCCCGGGCCCGGACGTCTCCGCCCTCGGTGCAGACGACGTGGGGGTCGCCGTCGCGGCCCGTCTTGAGGCCGGTCACGGGCCAGCCGGTGAAGAAGCGGGTGCCGAACCGGAGCGCCTGGGACCGGGCGCGCTGGGCGAGTTTGGTGCCAGAGATCCCCCGGGGGAAGCCGAGGTAGTTGCGGATCATCGACGACGTCCCCGCCTGCCCCCCGATCGCCTCCGACTCGATCGCGACCGTCGAGAGGCCTTCGCTGGAGGCATAGACCGAGGTTGCGAGACCGGCCGGACCGGCTCCGACGATCACCACATCGACGACGGTGTCGACATCGATGTCGTCGGGGCGCCCATAGATCGACATGGCGACGTCGCGGACCGAGGTCGGCGTGAAGACCTCGTCCTGGCTGAAGACGCGCACGAGCGGCCACGTCGGTTCGCCGTCGTATGCCGCGACGATCGCCCGACCGACCGCACTGTCGGGCGGATAGACCCGGCTCGGGGCGCCGATCCGGAACAGATAGTCCCGTATGCCGAGCACCAGCCCCCCGCCGTCGGGCGCGACGATCTGGACGGAGTCGACGAGCGGAGTCGCGATGCTCGCGCCCCACTCATTGAGCAACTCGACGATCGCGAGGTGGAACTCCTCGTCGCGCGGGCCGCGCGGCATCAGGAGGAAGGCGTCGAATTTGCCCTTGGCGAGCGCTGGCCGGAGGGCGACCGAGTCCTCGCGGAAGTAGTCCCAGGGCGCGACGAGGACCCGGCGGCTGGTGGGCACCAGCGACCGCAGCATGTGGAGGGCGGTCGGCGCGAGGCTGTCGGGCAGGCGCGAGTCCGAGACGAACATCGCGACCTGCGCACCCCGTCGCGTCAGCGACATGGTGGTCGAGATCGCCTCGTCGACCGAGCGGGCCTTCGCGATCTCGTAGTCGCGGGCGTAGCGGCCGAACTCCTCGGCGAGCTGGTCGGCATACGTCCCGGAGACGACGACGATGGCGGGTCTGGGTGCATCCGTCATGGACGGCAGCATAATTCCGCTGGACGACACCCACCCGAACATCGCCTCCCGGTCGTATCAACGGTCGAGTGGAGAGTCGAGGTCGGGAGGAGGAGCATGAACGGGCCGGTTGATTTCGACGCTTATGTCCAGGCCCGCTGGGCCGGGCTCGTGCGCTCCGCGGTGCTGCTCACCGGTGATCGGCATGCGGCAGAGGATCTCGTCCAGGAGACGCTCCTCCGAGCGGCTCAGCACTGGCACCGCATCGATCCGGCGACGGCGGACGCCTATGTCCGGCGGATCCTCTATACGCGCTCGATCGACGCCTGGCGCTGGCGCCGCCGCCAGCCGGCCCCCGCGATGGTGAGCGAGCGGCATACCGACGACGTAGGGCACGCGGCCGACCGGCGGGTGCATGTCGCGCGCGCTCTGCGCCTGTTGACGCCGAAGCAACGGGCAGTGCTGGTCCTGCGCTTCTTCGAAGACCGAACCGAGGCCGACACTGCGGCGCTGCTCGACTGCTCGGTGAGCACGGTCAAGTCGAACACACGGGACGCGCTGGCTCGGTTGCGTTCGCTCGCACCGGATCTCGCAGTGCACCTGGGACGAGAGGAAGTGCGGCAATGAGCCTCGATCTGCGTGACAGCCTGCGAGTCCTCGCCGACATCGACCTCGGTATGCCGCCGGCCTCACCCCCACTCTGGCGCCGCGGGAGGCGACGCCTGTGGCGGGTGAGGTTCGCTCGGTCGACGGTGGTCGCCACCGCTGTCTGCGCCATCCTCCTCGGCGTGTGGCCGCAGACACGGTTGTTCATGGTGGGGCCTGTTCCGGCCGGGCCGATTGGATCGGCCCTGACGACCTATCCCGCGCGCATCGCCGACCCGCCCTCACGCCCTGACAGCCGGGACTCCTCGGGCGCGAAGTTCGCCCTGCTCGTCAGTGGCAACTCCCAGTGGCTGGTGGCGCCCGACGGGTCGGTGTCCCGCCTCGACGGCGATTCCGGCCATCGCCCGGATTCGGTGTCGCTGTCGCCGGACGGGCATTGGCTGGCGTCCGGGATCGCGATCACCGACCTGACGACGGGACACGTCGTGCCGACGACGGCCGTGGTCGACGCTCGCAGGCGTTTCGCCTTCGGGTCCGGCTACTGGAGCGCGGACAGCGCGCGCGTATTCGCCGAGGCTCCGCTGCCGCCGAGCCTCGGGGGCTCGATGGGCGTCGTCCTCGGAGTCGACGGAAGCCACCTCGACGTTCCGCGATTTCCCGACACGACACGCCCGGTGACAGTCGCCGGTTGGCAGAATGCCTCGACGCTCCTCGCGTACACGATCGGTGGGCCGGGGCGGACGCTCCGCCTGGCGGGCTACCGCTGGCGCATAGGGGACGTGGACTGGACCAGAGCCGCTCCGCGGGCCGATATCTCGTGGCCGACCGGAGCGTTCGGGGAAGTGGCGGCCGCGCTCAGCCCGTCTGGTGAGCGGCTACTCGTGCGCTGGAGCGATCTCAGCGAGAACGGGTCGCCCGAGAACACCGCGGCGATGATGTTCGACCCCGAAACGGGTGCCGCCATCGGGATGCCCTTGACCAATGGGCGCGTCTCGCCCGGCGACTGGGCGCGCGGTAGTAGTCTCGGCTGGCCCGGCTGGGGATGCCGGCCGGCATGGCGGGATGAGAACCCCATCGTCACGCAGGGGACGATCGCCCCGGTCGAGGACCTGACCAAGCCTCTCATCGCGGTCTCGTCCCGCGTCCATCTCGCCTGCGCGCATCTGGCCGGGGATCGAATCGGCGACGAGCCCGTCCCCGGCTGGAGGGCGACCGCACAGGAATGGACTCTCAGGCGCGTTCTGCCGATGACACTCGGTGTGAGTGCCCTGGTCGGCGTGGTGTGGTGGTCCCTGCGGCGCCGCCGACGGGCGTGAGTCAGCCCGCGGCGGGGCGAAGGTCGTCGAGGTAGGCCGCGACCTCGGCCGGCGACCACATCGCCTCCAGTTCGGCGAGCACCATATCGCAGGCAGTCGTCGGATTCTCGTCGGTCGCGACCCAGTCACCGCGGGTCCAGCCGTCGAGATAGGCGGCCGAGCCGGTGTCGCCCAGGCGCATGGCCGCCTCGTCGATGGCCTCCTGAAACCGTTGCGGCAGTTGCACTTTGGCGGTCTCATCGCGATTGCGGGCGGTCACCATCGACGGGAGGTCGCGCCAGAAGGTGATCTGGTACTCGGTCACGGCGCCAGGCTAGCGGACCACGACCTCACCCCGAGCGAGGGCAGAGGGGTGGGCCGGTCAGCAGCTGTCCCTGGCGCCTGGGGCGTAGCGACACATGAAGGTCCCGAGGACCCCGAGCCACTCCTGGGTCGCGACCTTCGCCTGATCGATGTTGTCGGGCGTGGCCATCGCCTCGGACGTCGAACTCGTCGTCAACACCGCATTGCCCACGCGCCTGACGCCCATCACGCCCATCCACGGCGAGAGGTCGCCCTGGGCGGACCTGGCCACCAGGACGATGACGTACGTGTCCGTGCCGAGGTCCATGACGGTGTAGGTGAGGGTCAGGTCCGGTGGGCCAGACACGGTCTTGCCCTGGCATCCGGCCACGGCATCCAGCCAGGCTGTGACGTTCTCCTTCGCCGCCGTGTCATCGGCGAACAGCCGTAGCTGGCGGACGAGGTGCTCCGCCGGACTGTCGAGGGTCATCTCGATCCCGTCGACGCTGGGGATGTTCGCCAGCTTCATGCAGGGCTCGATGCCGCCGGGGTGTCGCACGTCGTGGGTGATCGGACCCAGCGTCTGGTCACCGGCCGATGAGAGCCCCTGTCCGAGTGGGAAGTCGACGATCGACCTCACCCAGGCGGCCGCGGGCGTCGACGAGGACGAGGACGACACCGTCTGACCGTCGATGGACCTGATGTCGGCTGGTGTCGGAATCGCCGCCACGCCGGAGGTGCCCCGGCACACGGAGGACATCCCCGGGTCTGTGCGCTCAGTCACCGACACCGACAGGACGAGCTTGGCACCCACGGTCACGACCCGGCCGTCGGTCAGCTTCACTCCGGGAGCGGGCCGGTCGACCCAGGTGCTGCCGACCGGGAACGCGAGGGCGCGAGGTGGGGTCCGCTCCGGGTCGGAGGTCGGTGTCTGGACGGAGCTCAGGACGAGACAGCCGCTGACGGGGTCGGCCGCGGCATACGCCTCCACCGTACCGGCGACGCCGGCGAGACCCGAGCCGCCTGGCGCATTGGCGAAGACCTTCGGGGCGTCGTGGACCTGGCGGTAGGCCACGGGCACCGACGCCGAATCCGAGGGGGAGGTCGATCCCGCGGGCGGGTTCGCCACCGGAGCACCGACCCCGTTCATCGCGACCGCCACGGCGATCGCGGCGGCGGCGAGTGCGGAACCGCCCACCGCGAGACGGCGACGGGCCCGGCGCCGAGTGCCGAGTCGACGGATCTCGGTCGGGGCGAGGGTGGGATCGGTGCGCAGGTCGTCGCCCAGGGCACGCAGGGCGCGGTCGAGGTCGGTCATGTCGCGGCCCCTGTCGTCGTGTCGGTCAGGAGATCCGCCAGCGCGTGGCGGGCATGATGGAGGCGCGCCTTGACGGTGCCCTCGGCGACGCCGATCTCGGTGGCGATCTGGGCGATCGTCCGGTCGGCGAGGTAGTGGAGGACGACGACCTGCCGCTGCCCCTCGGGCAGTTTCCGCAGGGCGGCAACGAGATCCGCCCGGACGTCGCTGAGTTCGGCCGGCGCGGCCGGGTCGGGGAGGGCGCGGTAGCCGAGTTCGAGACCGCGTCTGAACCGGCGCCAGCGACTCACGCCGAGGCGGTATGCCGTGGTCCGCACCCACGCGTCCATCGACGCCTGGGCCTCGAGGTGGAGCCGGTGGTCCCAGGCTCGGATGAACGCGTCCTGCACACAGTCCTGCGCCTCGGCCCGGCTGCCGAGGAGGGCGGTCAGCTGGCCGACGATGCGGGGATAGGACGCCTCATACCAGCGGTCGAAATCCGCGGCGTCCATGCCCGCACCTCCCCGCGTCTCGCGTCGTCATGCCCGAGGACGCACCCGGGGCCCGGAAAGGTTGCGTGGGTGTCGCGTGGCGCCGACCTGTGGACAGGGTGATCTCTCGACGGGGTTTATTTGATCTCTCGACGGGTCAGTAGCGGGGCGCGGGGTCGGGGTCGTAGCGCCCGCCGCGGTCGGCGGCGGTCGCGGCGAACCGGTCGCGCAGGCCCGACGCCACCGGGCCGGTCTCGTCGGCGACATTGGCCTCCCGGACATAGACCGCCCACTCGCCGGGGAGTTCGAGGACCCGTACCTCGGTGAACCCCTCCTCTCGCAGTTCCTCCGCCACGGCGTCGGCGTCGTCGCGCCGGGGAAAGCCGAGAAGGTGCTCGCTCATATGCCAGAGCGTATGCCGCGCGCTCACTACGGAGGCGAAACCTTGGGCTACCGCCTGGTAAGTCGGGTGATCACCCGACTTACCAGGCGGTAGCCCAAGGTTTCAGCCGCGCTCAAGGTTTCGGCGGCGCCCTGGGTTCGGGGCGCCCCCGGGGCCAACCCCCGCACCGGACTGGTCCGCGAATTTCCCGGTCCGCCGACCTTCGGACCAGGCACAATTCTCCGCATGACTGTGACGGAGACCTCCACGTCCCTCGCGAAGGAATCGCCCACGCGGGCGGCCCGATTCCGCACGCTCGCCGAGTGCCAGGTCATCCTGCCCGACCTCGATGCCGCCCCGAAGGACTCCGGCACGCTCGAGCTCGTCGTCCGCCGCCCAGCCAGGGGAGAGCGGGAGGTGCTGGACGTGGGGAGGCTGGATGCGGCATACGGTCTGGAGGGGGACAACTGGCGCGACCGCGCGGGTGACGCGCCCGACCCCGACACGCAGCTCAACATCATGTCCCACCGCATGGTCGCCTTCCTCGCCGCCGACCCGGCCGTCGAGCCGCTCGCCGGGGACCAGCTCTATCTGGATCTCGATCTCTCCCAGGAGAATCTGCCCGTCGGGACCCGGCTCGCGATCGGCGACCCGGCCTCGCCCTCCGCAGTCGTCGAGGTGACGGCCAAACCGCATACGGGCTGCAGGAAGTTCGTCGCGCGATTCGGCGAGGACGCCATGCGATTCGTCAACGGGCGCGAGGGGCGGCCCCGGCGGCTGCGCGGCCTCAACGCCCGCGTCGTCACCCCGGGCGAGGTGCGGCCCGGCGATATCGTGACCGTGATCCGCCCGTGAGCAGCACCGAGCGCACCCGGCCGTGGGTGCCGATCGTCCTCGTCGCCATCCTCACCCTCGGGGTCGCCTTCTTCCTCGCCGATCCGCTCGGGCGGCTCAAGGACGCCATCCTCGGATCGTCATCCGGGCCGAGTGCCTCCGATGTGACCCTCCTCGAGATCCAGCGCACCGCACAACTGCGCGCAGCGACGGGAACGTTCTCGGTGCCGGTCGACTACGGGACCTCGGAGACGGGGATCAGGCAATACATCCCCGACTGGATCGACGGCGACTCCGGCATCGCCATCTATCAGGGCAGCGTCGACGCGCTCGTCGATCTCCGTGGCCTGACCAGCGCCGATCTGAAGACGGACAAGACCACCGACACCCTGACGATCACCGTGCCGCCGCCCACCCTGACCGAGCCCAATATCGACGAGGACAAGTCGCGCGTCGTCGCCCAGCAGCGCGGCCTCGGCACGCGGGTCGACGACTTCTTCGCCGGTGCGCCGCTCGAGAAGCGGCAGGGGCTCGACCAGGCCGCGGTCGCGGCGCTTCGCGAAGCAGCCACCCAGTCCTCCCTGTCCGAGACCGCCCGGCAGAACGGCCGCGACTTCCTCGTCGCCCTCGGTCACCGCATGGGTTTCACCAACGTCATCGTCCGGTATGCCGACGAGTCCGCGACCCCCGGCGGCAACAACTGACCCGCGTCAGTGCCCGCGCAGGCGCGCGATCGTGGTGACGACCAGGGCCGCGGTCCAGGCGAGCGGGGCGACCGCGGCGGGGTGGCCGTCGGCGAGGACCTTCTCGGGCAGGGAACCGGCGCGGGTCCGCTGCGCGGTGAGCCAGGCGAGCAGCCGGTCAGCGTCCTCCACCCGTCCCAGGTGCGCATACGCCTGCGCGAGCAACGCCGTCTCCGGCGTCCAGCTGATGCCGTCCTGCTTCCAGTCCGCGCCCGGCGCGACTCCCCCCGCGGGCCGGGCGGCCGTGCGGCGGAAGCGGTCGAGCGCGGCGACCACACCTGCGGGGGGTGAGCCAGCGGCATACGGCATGGTGAGGAAGGCGACCGCGGCGTCGACGGCCCGACCGTCGATCTCCCGCGGCCAGCCCGCCGGGGCGAACGTCCGCGACAGCGCGAGGTCGAGCCGGGCGACCGCCTCTCGTGAGCGGTCGGCGAGCGCGGCGTCGTCCCATTCCCGCCCGAGGTCGTATGCCGCGTGCAGCCCCGCGCGCACTGCCGCCGCCGTGCCGAGGGTCAGGGCGGGCGTGCGCACCTCCCAGTAGTCCGGGGTCGCCGGCGGGAGGTCCTGAGTGTCGAGGAGGTGAGCGAGCAGAGCGGCGGAGGCACGCACCATACGCCCTGTGACGGCCTGGATCCGGTCCGCCTCGCCCGGCAGGAGAGCGGTCAGCCGCGCCGCCGCCCAGACCACCCAGGCGGTCGCATCGAGCTGGTGGGCTCGCCCGTCGGGGGCGCGTCGGGTCCACGGGTCATAGCGCGGCTCGAACCACCCGCTGCTCTCCTGCAGCGCCGCCAGGAAAGTCAGCGGCGCCAGGGCGCGATCGAGGTCACCGAGCGCGGCATGGGCGACCGCGACGTGGGCCGCGTCCCGGGACCAGACAAAGCGCCAGGGCGGCGACCATCCCGCCACCGGCGCGGGCAGTCGCTCGCCGAGGATCCACAGGTCGAGGAGGGCCGAGTCGAGCAGGTCCTGGTGAGGACCGCCTTGGTGGGCCCAGGCCGGACGGGTCTCGAGATAGGCGCGTTCGGCGCGCACCAGGTCCGCGGAGGCAGTGACCAGGCAGCGGCTGCCCGGACGCAACCGGGTCAGGTCAGCCTCCCCCACGAGCCGCCGGAATCCCGAGCCATCGAAGGCGACCGTCTCTGAGAGCAGCCGGACCTGCGCGGGGCGGCGCTCGAGCAGCCGTGAGCTGCCGAGCGCGATCCCGAGCGCGCCGACGCCGAAGAGCACGCCGCGCCGAGTCGGAAACTCCCCCATGCCGCGGAACATAACCCCGGGCCCACCGGGCGGGCAAGCTCGGGTGGTCGCTTCGTGATCTACCCTTCATCCATGACGCGGGGGATGGGGCGGGTGCGGCGCCGCGACGCCCTCCTCGCTGCTGGGGCCGCCGGGACCGGGGCCGCGGCCGGGGTCGCCGGGACCTTCGGCGCCCAGGCCCTCGCTGACGACTCCGGGCCCCTGCCGTTCTATGGCGGGACCGCGTCGCTGCTGCCCGCGCCCGATCCCGACACGCCGATCGCGACCGACCTGCGGCTCGTATGGCGCGCCCACACCTCCGCACGCGCCCTCGCCCTGACCTTCGACGACGGGCCACATCCGGAGTGGACGCCCAAGGTGCTCGCGGCGCTCGCGGCCGCCGACGCACCGGCGACGTTCTTCCTGCGCGGTGACAATGTCACCGCGCACGGCGCCGTCCACCGCGACTCGGTCGGGCGGCACGAACTCGGCAACCACACCTACACCCACACCGACCTCGGCCGACTCGATCTCGCGGCCGCGCGCAGCGAGATCGAGCGGTGCAGCGCGGCGATGGATGCGGCATACGGCATCAGACCGACGCTCTTCCGGCCGCCATATGGACACGCGTCCGGGGCGTCTCTCCTCGCCGCCGCCGAGGCTGGTCTGACGACGGTGCTGTGGTCGGGTCGGTTCCGCGAGAGCAGTTTCCGCGACCACCCCGACGGAGTCGTCGCCGATGCGGCCGGGCAGATGCGCCCAGGGACGATCTTCCTCGGTCACGACTCGGGCACCGCCGATCGGATCCTCAGCATCGACCGCCTGCCCGCGCTCCTCACGCGGTTGAGAGGCGACGGCTGGACCTTCCACACCGTCTCCAGCCTCCTCGCCCTCGCCGGGACGGCGCAGGCCTGACCAGTCACACGGCGAAACGCCGTGTGACACAGGGTCACACGGCGCTTCAAAGGGGGCTCAGCGGCCGCGGAGCGCGTTCCACCGGACGAGTGCCTGCGAGCGCGTATGCCGCGGCCGCTCCCCCGGGCGCAGCGCCACCACGTCGCCGGCGGAGCCGACGGTGAAGACCCGCGCCATGCCGGACTGCCGGAAGCGCGCGAGTTCCTCGGTCAGCTCCTCGACGCGCGCACGCAGTGCGGCGACCTGGTTCTCCAACAGCATGATCCGCTGGATGCCGGCGAGGCTGACGCCCTCCTCCTGGGAGAGGCGCTGGACCTCGCGCAGCTGGGAGACATCGCGCGGGGAGTAGCGCCGCCCCCCACCCCGGGTCCGGGACGGGGAGACGAGGCCGAGCCGGTCGTACTGCCGCAGCGTCTGCGCGTGCATCCCGGCCAATTCGGCAGCCACCGAGATGACGAACAGCGGCGTCTCGTCGTCGGGACCGAGACCACGGAAGTCGACCATCCGGCTCACCCCTGGCGAACCTTGGCGAACAGGTCGGCCCGCGGGTCGACGCCGGCCTCCTGCTCACGCAGCGTCTCGAGCGCCGCGCGCGCCTCGTCGGAGAGGCGTTGCGGGACGACGACCTGGACCTTGGCGAGCAGGTCGCCGGTGTGGTCCTTGCGCGGAACGCCACGGCCCTTGACCCGCAGCACCCGGCCCGACGGCGTTCCGGGCGCGAGGCGGACCTTGACCGACGATCCGTCGAGGGTCGGCACCGCGACCGTGGCCCCGAGCGCCGCCTCGGCGAAGGTCACCGGGAGGTCGAGCGTGAGGTTGTCGCCGTCCCGGCCGAACACGGGGTCCGGCGAGACCGTGACCGTGAGGATGAGGTCACCGGCCGGGGCGCCGGGGTCACCCCCGCCGCCCTTGCCGCGCACCCTGATCTTCTGGCCGTCCTTGACGCCGGCGGGGATCTTCGTGGTGATCCGCTTGCCGTCCAGACCACTGAGGGTGACCGTCGAGCCCGAGACCGCATCCCGGAAACTCAGCGTGGTCCTGGCCTCGATGTCGGGACCCTGCTGCGGGCCGCGGGGCGCGCCATACCCACCGAAACCGCCGGGATAGCCTCCACCGCCGCCGGGGGCGTAGCCGCCCTGCCCGCCGAAGAGGCCGCCGAGCAGGTCCTCGAGGTTGGGCTGCGCGCCCCCGCCACCGCCGGTGCTGAAGCGGACGTTGCCGCCGCCACCGCCGAACATCTGGGAGAACACATCCTCGAAGCCACCGGACTGTCCGCCGCCACCCGGCCCGCCCGCGGTGAAGCGTGCCCCGCCGCGGGTCATCTGCCGGATCGCGTCGTATTCCTGCTTCTGCTTCGGGTCGGACAGGACCGAGTGGGCCTCGGTGATGTCCTTGAACCGCGCCTCGGCGCTCGGGTCCCCGGGGTTCTGGTCGGGGTGTTCTTTGCGCGCGAGCTTGCGGTAGGCCTTCTTGATCGCCGCCTCGTCGGCATCCGCGGGGACGCCGAGGATCGCATAGAAGTCCTTCTCGAACCAGTCCTGACTAGCCATCCTGTCGTCCTCCTTTCTCGGATTTCCTTGTCACGTATGCCGTTTCCTCCCTATGCGGGATCGGCGACGGCGACCCGTGCGGGTCGCAGCACCCGGTCACCGACACGGTATCCGGGTTGGAGCACCTGGACGACGGTCGTGTCGGTGGCACCCTGCGGCATACCGCCGGGGACCTGGGTCGCGTCGAGGTGCATGAGGGCCTCGTGGACCGCAGGATCGAAGCTCTCCCCGACGGCGCCATAACGGACCGCCCCGAACTTGCCGAGCGTGCTCTCGAGCTTGTCGGCGATCGCCGCGAACGGGCCACCGGCGAGTTCGCCGTGGTCGCGCGCGCCCTGGATGTCGTCGAGGACCGGAAGCATGGCCTCGATGACGTCCTGGATCGCGCGCTCCTGGATGAGCGGACGGTCCCGGTCGACGCGGCGCTTGTAGTTGACGTATTCGGCGTTGAGCCGCTGCAGGTCCGCTAGCCGCTCGGCCGCGAGAACCGTGTCGGGGTGCAGTTCGTCGGGAGCGGGCGCCGGAGCCGGGGCGGCCGGGGCCGCGCCCGCGGACGAATCCGCAGGCGCGACACCGTCATTGGCCGAATCAGTGTTCACCGGATCCTCGACGGGCGGCTCGTCGCCGTCCTGCGTGGCGAACGGGAACTGGCTCACTTCTTGTCCTCGTCGTCCTCCACGACCTCCGCGTCCACGACATCGGAGTCGTCGCTCGGCGTGGTGCCCTGGGCGCTGTCGGTGGACTCGCCGCCGGGGACGTCGCCGGACTCGCCCTGGTTGGCCGACGCGGCATACAGCGCGGCGCCCATCTTCTGCGACTCCTGGTTGAGCTTGTCGACCTTGGTGGTCAGGTCCTCGACCGACGTGCCGGCCTCGGGCTTGATCGCAGCCTTGAGGTCAGCGAGGGCGTCCTCGACCGGCTTCTTGGCGTCGGCGGGAACCTTGTCCCCGCTGTCGGCGAGGAACTTCTCGGTCGAATAGACGAGTTGCTCGGCGTTGTTGCGGGCCTCGGTCTCCTCGCGGCGCTTGGCGTCCTCGGCGGCATGCGCCTCGGCGTCCTTGACCATCCGGTCGATCTCGTCCTTGGACAGGGCCGAGCCACCGGAGATGGTGATCTTCTGCTCCTTGCCCGTGCCGCGGTCCTTGGCGGTGACGTGGACGATGCCGTTGGCGTCGATGTCGAAGGTGACCTCGATCTGCGGCACGCCGCGCGGGGCCGGCGCGATGCCGGACAGTTCGAAGGTGCCGAGGTTCTTGTTCAGCTGCGCCATCTCGCGCTCGCCCTGGAAGACCTGGATCAGCACGGACGGCTGGTTGTCCTCGGCGGTCGAGAAGACCTCGGACCGCTTGGTGGGGATGGCGGTGTTGCGCTCGATGAGCTTGGTGAACAAGCCGCCCTTGGTCTCGATGCCCAGGCTGAGCGGCGTGACGTCGATGAGGAGGACGTCCTTGCGCTCCCCCTTGAGGACACCGGCCTGGAGGCTGGCGCCGAGGGCCACGACCTCGTCGGGGTTGACGCCCTTGTTGGGGTCCTTGCCGCCGGTCAGTTCCTTGACGAGGGCGCTGACGGCCGGCATACGGGTCGAGCCACCGACGAGAACGACGTGGTCGATGTCGGAGAGCTTGATCCCGGCGTCCTTGATGACGGTCTGGAACGGCTGCTTGCAGCGGTCGAGGAGATCCTTGGTCATCTGCTCGAACTGGGCCCTCGTGAGCGTCTCGTCGAGGTGGATGGGGCCGTTCTCGCTCATCGAGAGATACTGCAGGCTGATGTTGGTGCTGGTCGCGGACGACAGCTCCTTCTTGGCCTGCTCCGCCGCGTCGCGCAGACGCTGCATGGCGATCTTGTCCTTGGACAGGTCGACGCCGGTGTTGTTCTTCACCGTGGTCAACAGGTGCTGGACGATCCGGTCGTCCCAGTCGTCGCCGCCGAGGTGGTTGTCACCGCTGGTGGCCTTGACCTGGATGGTCGCGAAGCCGTCCTCCGGGTCTTTGCCGACCTCGAGGAGGGAGACGTCGAAGGTGCCGCCACCGAGGTCGAAGACGAGGATGAGCTCGTCCTCCTTGCCCTTGTCGAGGCCGTAGGCCAGCGCGGCCGCGGTCGGCTCGTTGACGATGCGCAGGACGTTCAGGCCCGCGATCTCGCCGGCCTCCTTGGTCGCCTGACGCTCGGCGTCGTCGAAGTAGGCCGGGACGGTGATGACCGCGTCGGTGACGGGCTCACCGAGGTAGGCCTCGGCGTCGCGCTTGAGCTTCATGAGGGTGCGGGCGCTGATCTCCTGGGCGGAGTAGCGCTTGCCGTCGATGTCCTCCGACTTCCAGTCGGTGCCCATGTGGCGCTTGACGGAGCGGATGGTCCGGTCGGCGTTCGTGACGGCCTGGCGCTTGGCGATCTCGCCGACGAGCACCTCGCCGTTCTTGGAGAACGCGACGACCGAGGGGGTGGTGCGCCCGCCTTCGGCGTTCGCGATGATGGTGGGCTCGCCGCCTTCGAGGACAGCGACGGCCGAGTTGGTGGTGCCGAGGTCGATACCGACTGCACGGGCCATGTGTGGTGCTCCTTGGTTGGGGATGAAGTTGAGTTGCTTGCACTCAAGCTACGTTGCCGTATGCCGCTTGCGCAACCTCGGGTCCGTAAACTTGCGTCTGCTTTACTCAACTATGAGTGGATGGCCGTTGTTCCCGTCTGACCAAGAAGCTTTCCGGCTTGGTGCTCTACCGCCGCCTACGCACCCGACGTCGAGACCGTCGGCTACCTCGACCACGTCTTCCCCGGCCCCACCTCGATCATGGACGTCCGCGGAAGCCTGGACCACCGCCTCCAGCACACGCTCCTCCGCTACGAAGACGGCCACCAGTGGCCGTTCGTCGAGAAGTGGGAACTCGACTGGGCCGTCGCCGACCCAATCAGCTACGTGGATCGCCGCGTCCCAAGTTGGCTCCGAGACGAACTCAGCCTGTCTGAGCCACTGAAGGATCTCGATCCCCGCCGCGGAGGGGGCGCCGGCATGGCGGGATGAGACACGGACGTGAGCGTTCCCGCGCCTGCGTCAGTGTCAAGTGGCATGATCAAGGAAGAGGAGGAGGCTGCCATGGACGTCGACTACAGCGAGCCCAGGTTCGTCACGCCGATCTGCACGGTGCAGGACGTCGCGGACCTTGTCGGCATGCCCCTCGACACCGTGAAGGCCTGGGCAGGGCAACGGTCCTCCCGGCGCAAGATGTTCACCCGCAACCCCCAGGATCACCGCGGCTGGCCGTCCGTCCCTCTGGTCGGCCTCGTCGAGGCAAACACCCTTCGCACACTTCGGGAGATGCTCGCACCTTCCGAGGTCGAGGCGGCAGCCCTGTGGATCCGCCAGCGGTTCGAGGCACCCTTCGCCTTAGCCAACAAGCGCCTCGTCACGGACGGGGCCTACGCCTATGTCCGGGAGAATCCCAGCGAGCTCTACCGGGTGAAGACTAGCCAACATGCCTTCGTTGAGGTCCTCGAAGCTCACCTCAGGCCGCTGATATTCGAGGCCGACGACTATCCCGTCGCGTTCGAGGTCCGTATCCCGGGTGCCGCGATCGACCCGCGCTTCAACGCCGGACGGATGGCTTTCGTCCGAAACCGAGTCCCGGTGTTCGCAGTTCTCGGGAGCCTCGCGGGCGACTCCGTGGACGAGGTCATGCAGCAGTACGGCCTAACCGTGCAGGAGGTGGCCGCAGTCGATGAACACCGGGAGTGGGCGGCCAAGGCCGCGTAAAGGCGACCAGGTCCTGTTGGTCGATAGGTGCCTCGCGCCCGAGGTTGCCTACGAGATCTGCAAGATGGACGGCTTACACGGCATCCCGAGGCCTCCGCGGGCCGACACCGGTGACCTGCGTGCCGCTCTCGGCCAGTCGCACGGCCAAACATCCTGTGCCGCAGCCGATATCGATCACGGTGCGCGCATCGAATTCTTCAATCATGGCGACATAGGCGTCGAGGTCGCGCCGGTCGTTGTCGAACAGGTCATAGAGGGCCGCTTGCCTCGAGTCGGCGAAGGTCGCGTCTGGCTCGCGCATACAAGCCAACCTATGCGCCGGCAGTTCCCATGCTTAGGGCCCCGCCCTCGTCCGACTCCGTCAGGGACGTCACGCGAATTGGATGCATACTGCATGTATGACATCGACATTGCTGCAGGTGCGAGGTCTCGATCCGCGGACGCGCGACGAACTCAAGGTGCGTGCCGCGCGCCGCGGGCAGAGCCTCACCGCATACGTCCGAGACCTGCTCGAGCGGGAGGCGAGCACCCCTGACCTGGCTGACGTCATGTCCCGGATCGACCATCGGGCGGGGGGTTCGGCGATCTCCAGCGTCGATGTGATCCGAGCTGATCGCGATGGCCGCTGACCTGAGCGCCGGCCCCCCGGATCCCGCGGACACCTCCGTGGTGGTGGACGCCTCGGTGATCGTCGACGCACTCACCATGCCAGCCGCAAGAGCTCTGCGGGACGCCCTGGCTCAGCGTCGATTGCACGCACCAGCGCTCCTTGACTACGAGGTGATCAGCGCGATCCGCGGCCTGGAACGGGCGGGTCACCTCGAGGAGGTGCGCGCCGGCGAAGCCCTGGCCGACTACGCCGACCTCCCGATCATCAAGGCGGTAGCCGACGGCGAGCAGCGCGCCCGGATCTGGAGCCTCCGTCACAATCTGACGCCCTACGACGCCGCGTACGTTGCACTAGCCCGCCGGCTCGAGCGGCCATTGTGGACTCGGGACGCGAAGCTGATGGCCGGCGCCGGGTCCGCGGCACGAATCCACGTGATGTGACCAGCGCAGTTGTTGCGCGCTCTACCCTGGAGCCATGACGAGGATCACGGCAGCGAGCGTGGAAGTGCGGCATACCTTCTCCTCGCACCGTGAGGACGTGGATGAGATCCTGCGCCGCTATGACGCAGGGAACCCGAGGCTATTCGGTTCCGTGGCGAGGGGGGATGCTCGCCGTGACAGCGACATCGACCTCATGGTCGACCTGGTGCCGGGGCGGGGCAACGAGTTGCTTCGGCTCTCGGGCCTGGCTGAGGAGCTGAGTTCGTTGCTGGGTCGGCGCGTCGACGTCGTGAGTGAGTCCTTGTTGCGGGACGAGGTCTCCCTGACAGCGCGACAGGACGCGGTGCCCGTGTGAGTCGATCCGACCCGGAGCGCTTCGCCGACATTCTCGCCGCGATCGGGCGGTGCCAACGGTACGCGGTGCACTTCAACTCCGAGGAGTTCGGGTCCATGGCCTACGACGCGGTCCTGCGGAACCTCGCGTCATCGGTGAGGCCGTCCGAGCGCTCCCGACCGAGACTCGCGACTCCATGCCTCAGATTCCTTGGCCCTCGATCGCCGGGATGCGCAACATCGTCATCCACGAGTACTTCCGGATCGACAAGGCCCTGATCCACGACATCGTCGACACCCAGCTCCAGGAACTGGCCACGGCCTTGGACGAGGCCTGAGGCGACGTCCGAGCATCAGGCGAACTCGAGAAACCCAAGACACGGCAACACTGGCGAAGAGCGCCTGCTGCCAGGGGCCGCAACCGGTCTCGAACCGCCGGAAGCGACATCCGATGTCGCGGAGAGGACTACGTGCCCAGCGCGCGCCAGAGCAATCAGGGTCCCGGAACCTCGATCGGGCAGGTGGGGCCGGCAGCCGACGCCAACCGCCGGTCGAGCGTGATGAGCGTGGCGCCCAACACCTCCGCCAGGGCCACATATGCCGCATCCCATCCGCGAATCGTGTGCCGTAGTTCCCAGGCTCTCCCGAGCAGCCCGCGATGGCCGTACCGCTCGCCCGGCCAGGTGCGCAGATCGTCAACGGCGAGGGCGGCCAGAGTGGCGTCAATGGTGCCGGCGAGGTGGTCGCGGCGGATGAGGCTGAAGACCTCGATGTCCACCACGTGGGGTGCCGCATGATCTGGATCTCGCGCGAGGCGGTCTCGGATCGCCTCCGCATTCGGCGTGTCGAGCAGCACCTCATAGAGGCACGATGCGTCAACGACGATCACGTCGGCCAAGCTCCACGCAGTTCGTCCAGCGCCTCGAGAGTGTCGCGGCGCTCCAGGGCGCCGGAACGTCGGCGTGTGCGCTCCAGCCACTGCGTGACTGTCGGGCGGGCGGCCAGTCGCTCGGCTTCCCGGCGCAGGTACTCCGGCACCGAGAGTCCGACCTCAGCCGCCCGTCGGGCGAGGGCGTCGTAGACCTCGTCCTCAACGTCACGGATCTGAATGCTTCGAGGCATAAGTGCAGATTACCATGCAGATCTGCACCTAGTGGGTCCGACCACCACCCCGGGGCGCGGGCGACTTTAGACCCGCGCCCCGGAGGCGGCACTCCCCCGAGCTGCTATCGCCAGCCGGCATACACCGTGGTGTCGGCCGTGATCGCGAACTTGCTCACTCGCTGCCTCAACGACGCATCCGAGTACCAGCCGGTGAAGGTGTAGCCGGAACGGGCGGTGGTGACGCTGCCGAGGTCGACGAGCCGGCCGTCGGCATACGTTCGGGGCGCCACGACCTGGCCGCCGGCGGTGTTGAACCGCAGCTGGCGCCGCAGCAGCGTCGCCCGCACCGGGAGCGAGTTCGACAGCACGGTGCCGCTCTTGAGGGCCAGCCCGTAGCTCCCCGCGGCGGTGACAGTGAGCGTCGTGCCCCGCACGCTCAGCCCGGTCCCGGACGGGATCCACGCCGATGTCGCGAGGGGGAAGGGCTGCTTGTACTGATCCTTCGCCACGACGGAAAGCTTGGTGAGGTCGACGGTGGCCGACCCACCCTTGGTCAGGGTCACGGTCAACGCCTTCGAAGGATCCGCGATCACGATCGAGGCAAGCTTGCGCTTCGGACGGGCCGTGACCGCGATCCAAGGCGAGTAGACGCCGTCGACGACGGCCCGCACGTGGAAGGTCCCCGCGACCGTGAAGGTGACCTTGTTATCGACCACCTGAATGCCGGAGGACGGCAACTCCTGCGCTTGCCAGGTCACCGGGCGATCGACCTGCAGGCCGGTGGTGTCGCTGAGCACGGCCGTCAACGGCCCGCTGATCGTCAGGTCGGGATCCCCCACATAGCCCGTCAGCGACCCGGTCACCGCGATCGACCCGATGAAGGGCTTGAGCGTGACGGTCACGGGGACGACGGCCGTGCTCGACAGGTCGGCGTTCGTCGTTGGTGCGCCGGTCTGGTCGCCGTAGGTGTAGACGTCCTCGTCGATGAGGTACTTCAGATAGACGGTGCCCGGGGTACTCCCGGCATCCAGGGTCGTGGTCCCGGTGATCGGGTTGGTCCTGAGCTGGGCAACGGGACTGGTGGGCGCCGGCATACCGGTGGAGTCGAGGACGACCCAATGCCCACGCACCGGGGTGAATCCGTAGTAGTCGACGTAGTAGCGGTCGAGACCGCGCAGAGGGAGGTCGTCGGTGAACAGATGATCGTCGGGCGTCAGCGTGACCGCTCGCTGCTGCGTGGTGGTCACGCGCTCCAGTGGATAGAGCGGCGTGATCGCAGCGACGTTCGAGGCGATCGTGGTGCTCGTGCCACTGAGGACACCGCCGGTCAACGACATCGGGCGCACACTGGTCAGGCAGAGCATCATCCGGGTCCAGTTGTAGTTGGACGCGTCGCCGAAGACCTTCATGAAGATGGTCCCCGACTCGGTGCTGGCCCGGACGCCCGCCTGCTCGATCGCCGTCCAGTCGAGGCCGGTGCCGTGTGTGGTCTCATACCCCGCCACGCTGCGGTTGGCATACCGCGCCTGGAGGTTGTCGGCCGCGAACGCCACGCCGGCCGGGTTCTCGCCGAAGGTGGTCAACGTCTGATCCTGGCCCTGGACCGAATACTCGCCGTACGCAACGACCTTCACCTGGTACTGAACCGCGACGGGGTAGTCGTACTTGGCGAGGAAGGTCGACTTGGTCGTCGACTGGCTGATCAGGGCTCCGGTGTGCGCTGGCAGCGCCATCGACACCTGGCCGGTGGCCGAGGTGGTGGTGCTGTTCGTCGTCGAACTGGTCGTCGCCGTGCCGAACATTTCGGCGGCGTTCAGGGCCACCTTGATGGTCTCCTTGCCCCCGCCGATCAGGCCGCTCAGCGGGGTCGTGAGCTCGGTGGTGTACTCGACCGCCTGGGTGTGGCTGTACTGCTCGGTCGAGGTCACGGCGTTGGTGACGTCCTGGGTGGTGGTCTGCGACAACGACTGGCTGGCCTGCACCGGGACGCTCGAGGCGTTCTGCACCCCGCCCGCGTAGGACACGTCCGCAGCCCCCGTCGTGACCTTGTTGTCGGGACCCGGCGGGGCCGACGACATCTGCCCGCCAGCGTTGAGATAGCCGAGCTTGAAGTCGTAGAAGATCGTGGCGATGCCCGCCTTGCCGCCGAGGTCACCCGCGGCGGATCGGAGCTGATAGAACACGGACTGGGCCGTCGTGTTGCCGGCGAGGTCGCTGTTGGCGGGGGCAAAGCGCAAGCCCAGGCGGCTGCGGATCTGCTGGTCAGCCACCGCCACGCTGGAGGCTTCGGTCACGGGATCGGTCCCCCACGTGATCGCTCCCGTCGAGCCATTGCCCGCCATATACGCGTAGTTCAGGTTGGTCTGGGACGTCATATACATGGTGCGACCCAGGTCGTTCCACAGGTCGGCCAGCGAGTTCACGCCGGCCCCGGGCACCGGCGTGGTCAGCACCTTGCGCAGAAAGAGCGAGGGCTCGGAGATATCGCGCGCCGCGGCGCCGTAGACGTCGTAGTACTGGTGACTGCCCACCGTGAGCAGCGCCGCCGATCCATACGGCTGGTAAGGCGCGCCAGCGGCCTGGGCAATCGGCGGTATGGCCGTGGCAACGAGTCCCCCCACAACGGCAGCAACCAAGGCGGCGAGTGAGGGGCGACGCCATACGGAACTCATCAGATTGTCTCGATCCCGGGAGACCCAGAGCGCTGGGCGGGCGTCCGCGCTCGAGGCGACGCGCGGCGATAGTCACCCCACACCCCCGACCGGGTGGTCGGCATCGTAGAGATTGCGTATGCCGTGGCCCCCGGCTCAGGACCGCGGCGCCGCGCGTGCTCCGACCGTATGCATGTGGCGCGTCAACGCCGTGCGACCACTCAGCCCCAGCCGCCGGTAGATGTGCGTCAGGTGTGTGGTCACGGTCCGGGTACTCACGAACAGCCGCTCGGCGATCTCGGCGTTGCCCAGCCCCTCCGCCACGAGGCGCGCCACTTCCAGCTCACGCTCCGTCAGGTCCCCAGGCCGGCCGCTCGTGACTGCCTGCCGTCGCGAGCCACGCAACAGGCGGCGCGCGCGTTCGGCGCCTTCAGGGGCACCCATCCGCGCCAGATCCGCCGCGGAAACCTCCACACGGGCGGACGCCTCGGCGTCGAGCCTGCCGCCCAGACCGAGATCGGCCCACTCGACCCAACCGACGGCGGCCGCCAGCACCAGTCCGAGTTCCTCCAAACGCGCGCTACTGGCTCGAAGCAGGTCGGCGGCCACCCCGTGATCGCCGGCGAGAACGGCCCGCAATCCCTCGAGTCGGTCGATCACGGCCTCGACCCACGTCCCCGGTTCGGGCACCGCACGCAGGGTGGCCACCTGTGCCGCAAGGGCGTCGGCATCTGCCAACCCGAAGTGGGCCGTGCCCGCCAGCATGCTCGCGTGGAACCAGTGGCCGCGCCGCGGAGTGCCCGCCGGATGAAGCGCGGTCAATACGTCGGCCAGCCGACCTTGCCGCAGCGCGATGTGGGCCGCGAGTTCGCCTGCACCGACGTTCACGTGCAACAGGCTCGCGCTCTCGACGTCGTAACAGGCCAAGAACTCGCCCTGGCACGCCAGGGCGAGGCGGACGTCGCCCACATAGGCATGGATCAGACCTCGGACCAAGAACCCTTTGGCGAGCACCGCACGGCTGCCCAGCCTCGCCCCGATGGCGAGGATCGCCTCCGCATGCGCCAAGCCGCCGGCGATATCCCCCACCATCACCTGGAGGAGGGCCGCCAACGCGCGGTGATCGGCCTCGATCGACTCGAGGCCCGCGTCGGCGGCAGCCACAATCGTGTCGGCGATCGCGTCCCGGGCCCCGACGTCCAGGGCGACCACATGGGCGCTCTCGAGTGCCACGGTGGCCTGCCCCACGAGCCGCGGGTCGCCGCTGCCTGCGGCGAGCCGACAGGCCTGATGCCCCAGGTCGATCATCTGCACCCAGCGGCCGTCCCGGGCCGCCGCGTCGGAGGCGACGATCAGTCGCGCGACGCCCGCCGCGGGTGAGCCGGTCCGCCGCCACAGGTCGTCCAGGTCCGCGACCGCTCGGGTTTGCGCAGGCGTGGGCAGCGGGGCCCGGCCCGCGAACAGCCCTCGCGTGAGGATCACGGCATCGCGGATCGGGCCGACGCCC
This sequence comes from Dermatophilaceae bacterium, assembly GCA_046330995.1. Taxonomy (GTDB): domain Bacteria; phylum Actinomycetota; class Actinomycetes; order Actinomycetales; family Dermatophilaceae; genus Nostocoides_A. Next base: position 22,005 of record JAXLRS010000007.1, on the reverse strand, counting down.
GGATCGTGATCGTGTCGCTCCAGCAACGTCGCCGCCTCCTCGATGTGGCTTGTAGCCGCTGCGAACAGGCTCTCCTGCCACTCGACCTCGGCCAGTTCCCGAAGCCGGTCGGCGCGCCGTCCGACCTCAACCGTCGGGGTCGCGATGACGCAGGCCCGCCAGGCGGCGACCGCCTCCGTCCGGTGGCCGCCAGCGCACAGGCCGCGCGCACGGGCCTCGTGCAGCCCGGCCATCTCGTCGTATGCCGCGAGCGCCGCCGCCCGCCGAAGGCCCGCCTCGGCGAGGACCACAGCCTCGCGCCACGACCGCGCCACCAGCGCCTCGCCGACCCCACGCCGGAGCAAGGCCAGAGCCTCGATGTCCGACACCGTCCGGCCCTGGCACAACGGCGAGCCCGCTTCCGACTCTTCCGATGACTGCATGCTCCTCGTGCGGCCCAGGGCGGCACGTAGCTCCTGAAGGCGTTGGGGACCCAGGGCCTGGGCGACCAGTCGCAGGAGTAGTGGGACCGTCCCCCGCACCACATGACCCTCAGGCCTCAGTTCCTCCAGGACGAGCCCTCGGTCCGCCAGCACCTGAAGCGCCGCCTCCATCGCTGACCCGCGGCAACAGACGCGACACAGGGTCGCGGCCGGGACTTCTCCTCGGCCGGCCGAGAGCAGTTCGACGGCGCATCTGGCCACCTCGTCGACCCCCGCAAGCATCGAGGCCAACATCGGCGCGGCGTCGGCGGGCACCGCGAGGTCATCGACGGGCCCAAGCAGCCATACGCCAGCCCGACGCTCGAGGGCTCCTCGGCGGCGTAGCTCGGCGACCAGCAGCCGCACCAACCCCGGTGACCCGCCGCTCAACCCGTGCGCCAACGTCGTCAGGCTCTCCGGTGGTGGACCGCCCAGGATCGCGACGAGCTGAGCCGCCACCTCGGCCCGCGTCAGCGGACGCAGGTCGAGGCGGGTCCCGGCACCATGACGGGCGATCCACGTGGCGAGTGCGCTGACCCCGGCAGGAAGCGTCGTCCCCGCGTCCACTCGCAGGCCGAGCACCCAGGCGAGACGCGCACCGTCGCGATCGGTCATCAGATAACGCAGAATCCCCAGCGACACGTCATCGACATCCTCCAGGTCGTCGATCACGACGAGAACTCGGCCGGTCGCAGCCATCCGCTGCAGCACCTGCCGGATGGCATCCGCGAGCCGGGTGCGTTCCAGCCCCGGCGCGGTGGGCAACTGGGGGGCGGCCGACCTCGGACCGCCGATCAACCAGTGCAGATCGGGAATCCGCTCAGTCAGCCGGGCTGCCGCCGAGGGCGCCCCACCCACCAGGCCGCGCAGCAGGTCGATGATCGTGGCATACGGCATCGACCTGTGGACGGACGATCCGGACGCGGCAGCCACTCGCCAGCCAGCCGATCGAGCCCCAGTCGCGACGCCGTCGAGGAAGGTCGAGGTGCCGAATCCCGGAGGACCGGTCACAAGCACGACCTCGTGGTGATTGCCGACCAAGCCGCGCACCACGTCTGCAAGCTGACCAGCCCGCTCCCGACCGGAGCGCCCAGCATCATGCATCTGAGCTCCCTCGCCTGCACCGCCATTCGCAGGGGCCATCTTCCTCCACGTGACCCACCACACAATCTTGACGCAGGCAACCAGATCCGCTACGAAGTCGGAATCTCGATTGGGCGGTTCGGCCCGGACGCGCTCGCCAGCCGACTATCGAGCGTGATCAGCGTCGCGTCCAGCACGCGGCCAGGGCCGCGTACGTCGCATCTCATTCGCTCCCTGTGTGGCGGAAGCTCCCAGGCGGGCCCAAGCAGTACTGGTCACCGCCCCCGGGGGATCCGATCGTGCCGCGCGACAGGGGTTCCGTTCGACCCCGCGGCGTCGCGGACGCCCCCTGTGTCGCGGTCATCACCGCGACAACCGCCAGTGCAACCACGCCGATTCCCCGGCCTGCCCGGTCGTGCATGCCTGCCCCCTCGTGTCGGTCCGACCTGGACCGCGCCACCGACTGGATACTGCCCGCCCGAGGTGACGCTCGCAACCGGTGGCTCACCCCGCACACGACGAGACTGGCCCCATGCCCGTCAACCTCGTCGGTGCCGTGCTCGTCACGGCCATCCCGCCGGCCGGGCCGAGCTCACGGCCGCGGCGAGGGTGAGTTCCTCGGCATACGTGCTGACGAAGGCGAGGTAGGCGTTGGACCCGGACGCCCAGCCGATCGGGGCCACCACGCGCTGGTCGAAGTAGGCGAGCGGCAGACGCGGGCAGCCGGCTCGGACCATTCGGTTGTCGGTGGTGCCTGACAGGCTTCCCGCAACGGCCTCGACGCAGAGCCGGGAGCGCTGCGTTGTCCCGGTCGTATGTACCGCCGGTCACAGGTGACACATGCGTCACACGGGAGTTAACGTGAAACTCATGCGCGCGCATCGTCGATCCCACCCCCTCATCCGTCCCCTCGCCGTCCTCGCCGTCGGCGTCACGGCCCTTGCGGGCGCCGTCGCGAGCACCCCGGCGGGCGCGGCCCCGGCCTCTCCCACGCCCCCCGGCGGAGGCCACCTCGTCCTCCCGGCGAGCGACCTCGGCACCGCCCCGACCGCGAACCGCTCGGACGCCCTGCGCCTGCCCACGGGCAGCAACGCGAAGTATCCCGGCCTCCACTACATCGCCTACCTGCCCGTCTCCTGGACCTCGACCAAGCCGCCCCAGGATCCGCAGGCCGGCGCCTCGACCTATGTCGCGCGGGCGAACGACTACTGGCAGAAGGCCACCGGCGGCACTGTCTCGGCCGAGTTGAGCTGGACCACCGACTGGAACCGCATCTCCCTCACCTCCACCGAGATCGCCACGTGCGACAAGAAGGCGATCTATCGGGAGGTCGCCCCCCTGATCAGTGGCGGCAGCGCCTGGGCGCACGTCCTGATCAACCTCCCCTACAACCCGGCCTGCGGCTGGAGCGACATCGAATACGTCGGGGTCAACAGCGAGGGGTGGGGGATGACGATGACGAACGGTCTCATCGTCCCCAAGGACGACGTCATCAACCGTGCCATGCTCCACAACAACAACGTCATGGCTACCGACTCTCTGTTCTGCACCGACGGCGCCGGCGGCTGGGTGCCCCTGTCGACCACGTGCACAACGGACGTCTACACCGATCCGTGGAGTCCGGCGAGCAACCAGCCCTACGGCTACGGCCACGTCGGTATGCCGCACGCGGACGAACTCGGCCAGTTCGGCGTGCTCGATGAAAGCAACTTCACGGAGGTCACGCCCGGGACGGCCGCCGCGGCATACGACATCCAACGCCTCCAGGTGCCGGGCAGCGGCATCGAGGGACTGTGGTTCTCCCTCGACGGCTACGACTACGTCCTCGAATACCGGGTCGCGACCGGCGTCGACGCGTGGACCGACGACAAGACCTTCACCGGGCCGGACGGCGTGTCCCGGACGATGCCCGGCGGCGGCGTCGTGCTGACCCGGACCAGGATCAGCACGACCCAGGGCTACGACCACGAACTCATCTCCTTCCATCAGCCCGTCACGGGCCAGGAACTGACGCAGCGCCACCCCGGCCTCGAGGTGGGCGAGTCCTATACCGCGCCCGACGGCCTGTTCGCCATCAAGGTGCTGTCGGCCGATTCCGGCAAGGCGAGCGTCCAGCTCAGCTTCCCCGGCCTGACCACGGTCGCCCGCTGGTCCGGCTCCGACCGGTATGCCGCCTCCGCCGCGATCTCGGCCCGCAGCTTCTCCCCCGGCGTCGCCACGGCCTATATCGCCTCGGGCGAGATCTATACCGACGCCCTCTCCGGCGCCCCGGTCGCCGGCATGACCCGCGGCCCGGTCCTGCTCACCAAGCGCGACGAACTTCCCTCCCCGATCACGGGCGAGCTTCAGCGCCTCCACCCCCGTCGCGTCGTCATCCTCGGCGGCGCCAACACGATCACCGACGGCGTGTCTGCGGCGATCCAGGCAGCGGTCGGCGTCACCCCCGTCCGGTGGTCGGGACCCGACCGGTTCGCCACGTCGGCCGCGATCTCGGCGGCCAACTACGCCCCCGGCGTCGACACCGTCTATGTCGCGAGCGGCCGGGTCTTCCCCGACGCTCTGTCCGGCGCCCCCGTCGCTGGTCGTGACAAGAGCCCGATGCTCCTCATCGACACCAACGCGCTACCTGCGTCCATCGCCACCGAACTGACCCGCCTCGCCCCGCGGCGGATCGTCGTCCTCGGCGGCGCGAGCACCGTCACCGACAACGTCGAGGGTCAGCTGGCGGCGTATGCCGCCCACGTGGAGCGCTGGTACGGCGCGGATCGCTTCTCCACCTCCGTGGCCGTGACGTCCCAGAGCTATGCACCGGGCGTGGGCACGGCCTATGTCGCCAGCGGCCGGGTCTATACCGACGCGCTGTCCGGTGCCCCGGTCGCGGGGATGACTGGCGGCCCGGTGCTGCTCACCGACACGACGAAACTCCCGTCGATCACCGCGTCCGAACTCGCCCGCTTGAAGCCCAGGAGGATCGTGGTCCTCGGCGGCGCCAACACCATCTCGTATGGCGTGCAGGCCGCCCTCAGCGCCTACGTCACCCCGTAGCCAAGGCGCCGAGTCGGCCACCCGAGAGGCTGCGCGCCCCGCGGCGAGCGCCGTGTCACCCCGCTGCGGGGCCCCTCAGTGGTCCGCGTAGCGTGGACTCGTTGAGCGCGACCCGAAGGAACAGCCATGCGCGAATACTCCGCACCTGCGACCTATGACCTCGACGAGGGCGGCATCCTTGCCCGGCTGCCTTGGCGTCGCGCGGCCGAACGCCCGCATCACGTCTCCTTCGAGAAGTTCGACACCGGCGAGTGGCACGCGATCACGGCCAAGAGCTTCGCCGCCGCGGTCACGGCGACCGCCAAGGGGCTCATCGCCTCGGGCATCCAGGCGGGCGACCGGGTCGCGATCATGGCGGGGACGAGGTTCGAGTGGGTCCTGCTCGACTGCGCAATCTGGGGTGCCGGGGCGGTCACGGTCCCGATCTATCCCTCGTCGGCGCCGGCGCAGATCGAGTGGATCGTCGCCGACTCGGGTGCGCGAATCCTGTGCGTGGACAATGGCGCCCAGCGTCGCCTGACGCTGGAGGCCGCCCTCCCCGACGGCGTCGAGGTCCTCACCATCGACGAGGGAGCGATCGACGACCTGCGGCGGCGCGGTGCCGACCTGCCCGACGAGGTCGTCACCGAGGCCCTCGCCACCCTGACGCTCGACTCGCCCGCCTCGATCGTCTATACCTCCGGAACCACGGCGCGACCCAAGGGGTGCGTCCTGACGCACCGCAATCTGCTCGCCGAAGTGCGCGCGATACTCGCGCACCCGGCGGGGAGGGAGGCCGCGGCATCCGGCAGGAGGACGTTGATGTTCCTCCCGCTCGCGCACGTCCTCGCGCGCGCGGTGACGTATGCCGCATGGGAGGGCGGCGCGACCGTCGGCTTCTGGGGGGACTTCGGGACGGTCACGGACAAGTTCGCGAGTTTCCGGCCGACATTCGTGCTCGGTGTGCCGCGGGTCTTCGAGAAGGTCCACGAGGGCGTGCGCAAGAACGCCGCCAAGTCCGGTCCGGTCACCGCGGAGATCTTCCGGCGCGCCGAGCAGGTCGCCATCCGGTGGAGCGAGGCGCAGGGCGGTGACGGACTCGGCGACCGCCGCCGGCCCGGTCCGCGGCACCAGGCGGAATACGCGCTCTTCGACCGGCTCGTCTATGGCAAGGTCCGCGCCGCCCTCGGCGGTCAGTGCACCCTCGGGATCTCCGGCGGCGGCGCCCTCAATCCGCGGCTCGCCCACTTCTTCCGCGGGCTCGGGCTGCCCCTGTATGAGGGCTATGGCCTGACCGAGACGTGCGCGGCGATCACCGTCAACGGCCCCGGCTGCCACCGCATCGGCACGGTCGGTATGCCGTTGGGCGGCAACGCGGTTCGCCTCACCGATGCGGGCGAGATCGAGTTGAGCGGGGAGGTCGTCTTCCACGAGTACTGGAAGAATCCCGAGGCGACCGCCGCCTGCTTCGACGACGGCTGGTTCCGCACCGGCGACATCGGGCGGCTCGACAAGGACGGCTATCTCTCGATCACCGGCCGGATGAAGGAGATCCTCGTGACCGCGGGCGGCAAGAACGTCGTCCCCGGGCCGATGGAGGACATCCTGCGCCAGCACCCAGTCATCGGCCACGCGATCGTCGTCGGGGAGGGCAGGCCGTTCATCGGCGCGCTCATCACGCTCGACGAGGCGGGCGCGCGGGCGTGGGCGACGGAGAACGGTCGTGATCCCGCGGATCTCGTTGCGCTGGCGGCGGATCCGCAGTTGCGGGCGACGATCCAGGAGGCTGTGGACGAGGCGAGCGCCGGGGTGTCCAAGGCCGAGGGGATCAAGCGGTTCGTGATCCTGCCCGAGGATTTCAGCGAGGAGACCGGGGAGCTGACCGCGACGCTCAAGCTCAAACGCCACGTCATCGGGTCGGCGTTCGCCGACGAGATCGAGTCGCTGTATGGCTAGGCGGCAACCGCCGCTGGGAGCAGGCGCGGTCAACGGTTGAGGTGGGCGAACAGGGACCGGTTGCGGGCGTGCAGCCTGGGGAATTCCCGGAACAGCCGGTCGTATGCCGCGCGCCTCCCCGCGTCGGGAACGAACCGCGCGTCGACGGGAACCAGGGCGCGCACGTCCGACAGCGCGACGGCGCCCGTCGCGACACCGAACGCGAGCGCCGCCCCACGCAGGCCACCGAGGAGCGGGTCGGCGACCCGCTCGAAGGTCCGGTCGCCGACGTCGGCGACGATCTGGCACCACAGGTCCGACCGCGCGCCGCCGCCGAGCAGCCGGATGGGGTCGAGCCGCCGGCCGGTGAACCTCTCGACCCCGGCGAGCAGCCAGCGAAGGTTGAAGGCGACCCCCTCGAGCACCGCGCGCGCCAGCTCCCCTCGACCGGCGTCGAGCGGGACGTTGTGGAAGCCGCCGCGCGCGTGCCGGTCATCGACCGGCGACCGTTCGCCGGTCAGCCACGGGGTGAACAGGACGCCGCCGGCCCCGGGAGGTGCGGCGGCCGCGAGGGCGAGCAGGTCGGCATACGGCACCTCGGGGGCGCACGCCGCCCGGAACCATTCGAGCGCCCGGCCGGCGTTGTCCTGGTTGTTCGCCAGGACGTAGTTCCCATCGCCGAACCCCGGCACCGCGGCCATCGAGCGGAGGACGTCGGTCTTCTTCGCCGGCATCGGGCACGAGATCCACGCTGTCGTGCCGAGGCTCGCGTGCGGCTCCCACAACCCGACCGCCCCGGCCCCGAACGCGGCCGAATGGAGGTCCGGCGACCCGGTCACGACCTGCGCTGTCGCCGGTATGCCGATCTGTTCCGCGACCTCCTCCCGCACCGTCCCGACGATGGAGCCGGACGGGACCAGCGGCGGCAGGCGCGTGGGGTCGACTCCGGCGAGCCGCACCAGCACGGGGTCGTATGCCGTGTGCCCCGGTTCGCGGTTGTCCGTCAGCCACGCCGCGGTCATCGACATCGGCGACGCGGCCGCGAGGCCGGTGAAGCGCATGGTCAGGTAGTCGACGGGCTCGAGATACCAACGGGCTCGGGCCTTGACCTCGGGCCGATCGCGGTCGAGGTGGAGTAGGTGGGCGACGGGGTCGGCGCCGGTGGGACTCGGCATACCACCGGAGCGGTGCAACCAGGTGGCGAGGGGGCGGGCGGCATACCCCGCGACCGGGCCGCCGAAGCGAGCGGCGGAGTGCTCCGCGCCGCGGGTGTCGCTCCACATGAGGCACTCGCCGACCGGCAGGCCCTCGGCGTCGACCGGGACCGTGCTCGCCCACTGGCCGGTGCAGGCGACCCCCACGACCCGGGATCCGTCGATGCCCTCGGCGATCCCCCGCCGGGCCGCGGACACGACGCTCTCCCACCAGCACTCGGCATCCTGCGACCCGGCGCCGGCGTGGAGGACGTCCGCGCGGTCATACGACCACCAGACCGGCTCCCCGGTGAGCGTGACGAAGCCGACCTTGGGCCCGCCGCTGCCGAGATCGACGGCGAGGACGAGAGCCTCCCGACTCACCACACCCTCACTGGGCGACCGGCGGCAGGGACTGCTGGGTGTCGAGCATCCCATCCATGATCATCGTGATAACCGCCTCGACCTGCGTGGTCAGGCCGCCGATCGCGCCGCCATAGATCGCCGCAGACTGCGGGAAGCGGCCCTCGGCCTGCGCGGTCCGGGCATAGGCGACGGCGTCGGCGAGGTCGGCGGCGAAGGCCTCGACCACGCCCGGCTTGGTCTGCGGGCGAGTGACGGCGACGTGGATGGCGTTGGGGTACTGCTGGCCGTTGAAGCGCCAGCCGCGCGGCTTCATGAAGTCGGCGACGTGATAGATGTCGAAGGCGTCGGAGGTGAAAGAGAAGCAGAAGCTCGGCTCGCCCATGATCCGCAGTTCCTCGTGTGCCCGGACGCTGTCCATCATCGCCGCGGCGGTCGCGAAGATCTCGCCGGCGATCCGGCGATAACCCTCCCGGCCGAGGTGGACCATCGAGGCCCAGGTCGCGGCGAGCAGCCCGCCGGAGCGCGAGCCGTCCATGCCGGGGGACATGTATTTGCCGCCCGACCAGCCGACCTGGTGGAAGTACTGCGCGTTGCGCAGGGCCTTGTCCCGGAAGACGACGACCGAGGAGCCCTTGAAGGCGTAGCCGTACTTGTGCGTGTCCGCCGAGATCGAACTCACCCCCGGCACCCGGAAGTCGAACGGCGGGATGCCGTAGCCCAGCTGCTCCCCGAACGGGAGGATGAATCCCCCGAGACAGCCGTCGACGTGCAGCCCGACACCGCGGTCCAGGGCGAGCGCCCCGAGGTCGGCGATCGGGTCGATCGTGCCGTAGGGGTAGTTGCCCGCTGACCCGACGAGGACGATCGTGTCCTCGTCGATGGCCTCGGCGACGACGGCGGGGTCGACCAGGGTGGTGGTGGGATCGACTGGGACGGTGCGGTTCTCGATCCCGAACAGGTGACAGGCCTTGTCGAAGGCCGGGTGCGCGGTCTCGGGTTTGACGAGGTTGGGGACGCGTCCGGCGGCGGGCGCGATGCCGCGGTGCGCGGCGGCATACTCCCGATAGGCGAGTATGCCGTGGAGGATGCTCCCGGTGCCGCCGCTCGTCACCAGGCCGGCGGGAATGGTGTCGGTGACCGCGTCGGCGTGCATGAGGTCGAGGACCATCGCGATGATCTCGCCCTCGAACCTCGTCTGCGACGGACACAGGTCCCGCTGCAGGGCGTTGACGTGGGCGAACTCGGCGAAGGCCTCGGTGAGGAAGGCGTAGTGCTCGTGGTCGCCGCAGTACATCGTCCCGGAGATCTTCCCGGTCTCCCAGACCGCGTCCTCCTCGTGCGCCATCTGCGCGAGCTCGGCGATGATCTCTCGCTGGGACCGGCCGCGTTCGGGCAGAACGCGATTGACCGGGAAGCGGTCGGCATACGGGAAGTCGGACATCGGTGGCCTCTCTGGCCGGTGCGGGAGCCAGCAGAACGAGGTTACCAGCGGGTATCGTGCGCTCCTCCGCCGGAGGGTGTCCCTGGCTGATGGACCCCCCCCGACATCGCCGCCGAACACCCCCGCCGACCACCCCCGCCGAAATCACCACCTACCGCCTGGTAAGTGGGGTGATCACCCCACTTACCAGGCGGTAGCTCGCGCCTTGTCCGCCGCGACGTGATCCACCGGCATGCTGTATGCCGTGACCCACGGACACGGCCCCGTCACCCGGGCGGCGACGGCGATGGCGGACCTGCGCGCGGCCGCGGACCTCTTCGGCGCGGTGTGGGGCCGCAATGACGAGGGCGTGCCGATCGGGAGCGAGATGCTGCGCAGCCTCGCGCACGCGGACGGACTCGTCACCCTGCTCGAGGACGACGCCGGGACCCTGCTCGGGGCCGCCGTGTTGGGCCGGGCGCGGCCGGGATCGGCATACAGCTATATCGCCGCGACGGCGCCGGGGCACGGGCAGCAGGGGCTCGGCGGGCTGCTCAAGCAGCACCAGCGCGCGTGGTGCCTGGAACGGGACATCGCGACCCTGACCTGGACCTTCGATCCGCTCGTCGGGCGGAACGCCCGCTTCAACCTGACCAAACTCGGCGCGGTCGTCGACACCTACGAGCCGGACTTCTATGGCGTGATGTCCGACCAGATCAACGGCACCGACCCCGCCGACCGGCTGGTCGCCCGATGGACCCTCGCCGACCCCGGACCGCGTCCGGAGCCGCCGGAGCCGGCCATGTCGGGCGGCGGGATCACCGGTCCGGACGGGCAAACGGCATACGTCCGCACCGACGGAGGACGGTGGGTGCGCGTGCCGTCGGACATCGTCGCGCTGCGCCGGACCGACGCGAGTGAGGCGAGCGCGTGGCGGGCGGCGACGCGGGAGTGGTTCACCGACGCGTTCGGCGCCGGGTTCGCGGCGGTCGGCGTCACCCGGACCGGCTGGTATCACCTGACCCCGAGAAAGCTGTCATGAGAGTCGAGCACGCCGAGCTGCGCTGGGTGCGAATGCCGCTCGTCGCGCCCTTCCGCACGTCGTTCGGCACGTCATACGACCGGGACACGATCGTCCTGCGGGTGGTGAGCGACGGTGGGGTCGAGGGCTGGGCCGAGTGCGGAGCCGAACTCGATCCGCTCTATAGCGAGGAGTGGCTCGCCGGGGTGGAACTCGTTGTCCGCGAACACCTCTGGCCGAGGCTGGTCGCGCTCGGCGATGGCCTGACGGCGGCCGCGGTCAAGCCGGCGTTGGAGCCGGTGAAGCGGCACTTCATGGCCAAGCACCTGCTGGAGACGGCGATCCTCGACGCCGAGTTGACGGCGGCCGGTATGCCGTTCGGCACCTACCTCGGCGCGGTCAAGTCCCGGGTCCCCGCCGGCGTGTCGGTCGGAATCATGGACACCCACGCCGACCTCCTCCGCGCGGTGGCGGGGTATCTGGAGGCGGGCTACGTCCGGATCAAGCTCAAGATCGAGCCGGGCTGGGACCTGGAGCCGGTTGCGTTGGTGCGCAAGGAGTTCGGCGACATCCTCCTGCAGGTCGATGCCAACACGGCCTACACCCTCATGGACGCGCAGCACCTGGCGCGGCTCGACGAATTCGGGCTGTTGCTCATCGAACAGCCGCTGCGCGAAGACGACCTACGCGGGCATGCCGAGTTGGCCCGCCTGATCCGCACGCCGGTGTGTCTCGACGAGTCGATCACGTCCGCGCGCGACGCCGCGACGGCGATCGCGTTGCGCGCATGCGCGATCGTCAACATCAAGCCGTCACGGGTGGGTGGCTATCTCGAGGCGCGCCGGATCCACGACGTCGCGGCGGCGAACGGCATACCGGTGTGGTGCGGCGGAATGCTCGAGACGGGGATCGGGCGAGCGCCCAACCTGGCCCTCGCCGCGCTACCCGGCTTCGTTCTGCCCGGGGACACGTCGGCGTCGGCTCGGTACTACGCGCGGGACATCACCCCGCCGTTCGAACTCGACGCCGACGGGTGCATCGCCGTGCCGACGGGACCGGGTATCGGCGTCGAGGTACTCGCCGACGAACTCACCGCGGTGACCGATCGGGTGGTGCCGCTGGTGCGGTGAAACGCACGTCACCTGCAGGTATTCACATGTTTGTCACCGCGCGGTGACCCCGCGGGACTAGCATCGACAGAGCGGCGGGTCCCGCAGCCAGGACTGCCCGTGCCCGGGCAAGTCGGTCCCGCGATCGACCTCAGCCGCGTCGGAGTGGGCGATGAACGCCATACCGGAGAATGCGGTCGCACACCGTGCCCGGGTCCTGATCCTGGGTGCCGCGGGCCGTGACTTCCATGACTTCAACGTCTTGTACCGGGACGATCCCAGGGTCGAGGTCGTCGCGTTCACGGCGACCCAGATCCCCGACATCGCCGGCCGGACCTATCCGCCTGAGCTCGCCGGGGATCTCTATCCGGACGGCATCGCCATCGTGCCCGAGAGCGGTCTCGAGGAGGTGGTGCTTCGGGAGCGGATCGAGCGGGTCGCGCTCGCCTATTCGGATCTCGGGCATCCCGCGGTCATGCACCTCGCGTCGCGGGTCATCGCCGCGGGCGCCGACTTCGTCCTCCACGGGTCGCGCCGCACGATGCTCCACTCGACGAAACCGGTGGTCGCCGTGACCGCCGTGCGGACCGGGGTGGGGAAGTCACAGACGACGCGCTATGTCGCCGGGTTGCTGCGGGATCGGGGACTTCGCGTCGTCGCGGTGCGCCACCCGATGCCCTATGGCGATCTCGCCGCCCAGGCGTGCGAGCGGTTCGCGACCCACGCCGACCTCGATCGCTACGACTGCACCATCGAGGAGCGGGAGGAATACGAGCCGCATCTCGACAACGGGGTCGTCGTCTATGCCGGGGTCGACTACGAGCGAATCCTCCGGGCGGCCGAGGAGGAGGCTGACGTCATCCTGTGGGACGGCGGCAACAACGACATCCCGTTCTATGCGCCTGACCTGCACATCGTGCTCGCCGACCCGTTGCGCGCAGGGCATGAATCGGCATACCACCCGGGCGAAGCCAACGTCCGCATGGCCGACGTGGTCATCGTCGCCAAGTGCGACTCGGCGACAGAGCAGCAGATCGTCGCCGTCGAGGAGGGCGTGCGCGCCCTCAACCCCGAGGCCGAGATCCACCGCTGCGACTCCCCAGTCACCCTGGACGATCCCCACCGCGTGGCCGGGCGCGCAGTCGTCGTCGTCGAGGACGGGCCGACGCTGACACACGGGTCGATGACCTTCGGGGCGGGTGTGGTCGCCGCGCGGGCGGCCGGTGTTGCGCGCATCGTCGACCCGCAGCCGTATGCCGTGGGGTCCATCGCGGAGACCTACCGGACGTATCCCAACGCCGCGGGCGTGCTGCCGGCGATGGGCTATGGCGTTCAACAGATCCGGGACCTGGAGGCGACGATGGTGACGATGCCGGTCGAGGCCATCGTCTCCGGGACGCCGATCGATCTGAAGCGGGTTCTGCAAGTGGACAAGCCGGTCGCCCGCGCGAGGTATTCCCTCCGTGAGCGCGACCCCGGTCGCCTTGCCGCCGCCCTCGGCCGCGCCCTCTCCTGACCAGACCCACCCACCCCCGTCCGGGTCCCACGCCCTGCGTGGGCGAGGCCGATTCCGGGTCGTCTGGGTCCTGCGCTCTGCGTGGGAAAGGCGGGTTCAGGGTCGGCGCAGGACGACGGCCGACCAGGGTGGGAGGTGCCCGGGGGTCGCCGACGGCGAGGGGTCAGGCATACCGTCGGTGGTGTCGGTGCTGGACAGCACCACCGCGCCCACCCACTCATCGATCGCCCCGGCCCTGCCGAAGTCGGCAAGGTCGGCGGGCTCCCGCGACAGATTGGCGAGGACGAGGAGTTGGTCGTCGTCGAGGGTGCGGGTGAACGCCCATACGGTCGGGTGGTCATCAAGGAGCATTTCGAAGTGGCCGAGTGCGACGGTGGGGTTGTTGTGCCGCAACGCGATCAGCCGTTGGTAGTGGGCGCGAACCGAGTCGGGGTCGGTGATCTGAGCGGCTGCGTTGATCTCGGTGTGATTGGGGTTGGCGGCGATCCACGGCTCGCCTGTGGTGAAGCCCGCGTGCGGTCCGGCGTCCCACTGCACCGGTGTCCGCGCGTTGTCGCGGCCCTTGGCCCGGATGCCGCGCAGCACCTCCTGCGGGTCGGCGCCCGCGTCGATCGCCTCGCGGTAGTGGTTGATCGACTCGATGTCCGCGACGTCGTCGATGCCGGCGAAGGGGGCATTGGTCATCCCGAGTTCCTCGCCCTGATAGACGTAGGGCGTGCCCCGGTGCAGGTGCAGCACGGTCGCGAGCGTCTTGGCCGAGCGGCCGCGCCATACGGGATCGTCGTCGCCGAACCGGGAGACCGCGCGCGGCTGGTCGTGGTTGTCCCAGTAGAGCGAGTTCCAGCCGACATCGGCCAGACCCTCCTGCCACGCAGCGAGATTCGCTTTAAGGAGGGGAAGCTCCAGCGGGATGACGTCCCACTTCCCGCCGGGCCCGGAGTCGAGGTCGACGTGCTCGAACTGGAAGACCATGTCGACCTCGGCCCGGGCCGGATCGGTGTAAAGCTGCGCCTCCTCGATCGTCACGCCGGGCGTCTCGCCCACGGTGATCAGCGCCGCCTCACGGCCGGCGAAGACCGCCCGGTGCATCTCCTGGAGGAACTCGTGGATGCGCGGGCCGTTGAAGGTCTGCGCGACAAGGTCGTCGTGGGCATCCTGCAGCGGCGTGACCTTGCTGATCAGGTTGATGACGTCCATCCGGAAGCCGTCGACGCCGCGGTCGAGCCAGCGGCGCATCATCGAAAAGACGGCCTGACGGACCTCGGGGTTCTCCCAGTTGAGGTCGGGCTGCTTGCGGGAGAAGAGGTGAAGGTAGTACTGCTCGGTTGCCAGGTCGTATTCCCAGGCCGAGCCGGAGAAGAAGGAGATCCAGTCGGTCGGCTGGTCGCGCCACCAGTACCAGTCGCGTTTGGGGTTGTCTCGCGAACTGCGCGACTCGACGAACCATGGGTGTTCGTCGCTGGTGTGGTTGACGACGAGGTCCATGACGAGCCGGATGCCGCGGTCATGCAACCCGGCGATGATCGCGTCCAACTGCTCGTCGCTGCCGAACATCGGATCGACGTGCTCGTAGTCGCTGATGTCGTAGCCGTTGTCGTCCTGGGGCGATCGGTAGATGGGGGAGAGCCAGACGACATCGACCCCGAGGTCCTCGAGGTAGTCGAGCTTGCCGAGGATCCCGCCCAGGTCGCCGAGCCCGTCACCGTCGCTGTCGGCGAAGCTGCGCGGATAGATCTGGTACACCACAGCCGACGTCCACCACGCGGGTGCTTCCTCCGGCTCGGCGGCTGCCGCCTTCGATTCACCCGCGCTGGTCATGACCCGACCCTATTCCGTCGAGGGGCGGGACTAGATTGGGTGGGGCACGCTGGGACAGGTGGGCACACGACATCAGGGACTGAAGGGGTCGGGATGCAGCGGTTCGCTCTGGTCGGGGCGGGGTTCATCGGGAGCGTCCACGCAGGGAATCTTGCGTCCCATCCCGGGGTCGACTTCGCCCTTGTGTATGACGTCGACGCGGACCGCGCACAGGCGCTCGCCGCCCGGCATGGAACCCGGGCGACGACGCGGATCGAGGACGCCTTCGATCCCGCGCACATCGACGCCGTCTTCATCGCCTCCTCGACCGACAGCCACGCGGACAATCTGCGCCGTGCCGCCGACGCGGGTCTGGCCGCCCTGTGCGAGAAGCCGATAGACAAGGAACTGCAAGCCGCGATCGACGTCGTCGACTACGTGACAGCCCGCGAGGGCCGCGTGATGATGGCCTTCAACCGGCGTTTCGACCGCGACTACGCCGCGCTGCAGCGGGCCGTCGCGGCCGGCGAGGTCGGCGATGTCGAACTGATCCAGATGACCTCTCGCGGGCCGGTCGTCCCGCCGCTGGACTACATCAAGGTCTCCGGCGGGATCATGCGCGACTCCGCGGTGCACTTCTTCGACCTGACCCGGTTCATCGCGGGCGCTGACCCGGTCGAGGTCTTCGCCAGCGGGTCGGCGCTCGCGGACCCGCGGATCGCGCAGTATGACGACGTCGACACCTCCGCTGCCATCCTCAAGCTCCCGAGCGGCGCGATCGTCCAGATCGACTCGGTCCGGAGAACGGCGTACGGCTATGACGAACGGATCGAGGTCATGGGCGCGGCCGGCCTGATCGAGGCCGGTCGCCACGTGACCGGGACCGTGTCGCGCTTCGGCCCGGGATCGGTCGTCTCGGACGGTATGCCGGTCGGCTGGTTCGAGCGCGTCCAGCCGACGTATGCCGCGACGCTCGACACCTTCGTCACCTCTCTGGAAACGGGCATGCCGTTCGTCCCCTCGCTGACGGATGGCCTGAAGGCGCAAGCGATCGCCGAAGCAGCGACCCGCTCGCTCCTCAGTGGCCGCAGTGAGCCGATCGCCTATCCCACCCCCTGAACGCCCAGCACGTCGAGAGGTCAAATAGCGCGCGTCGAGAGGTCAAATAGCGCGCGTCGAGAGGTCAACCGAAGCGACCCTTTCAGGTATCCGACTACCCGCGAGCCAGCCGGCCCACGCGAAACTCCGAGCGCCCCGGCGCCTCAGGCAGACAGACTGCACGGGTGACGACGAGCGATCTGTGGGACGAAGAGACGGCGGCGCGCTACGACGCCGCGTGTGCGGCCGATTTCTCCCCGGAGGATATCGACGCGACCGTGAATGTCCTTGCCGGGCTTGCTGGTTCGGGACGCGCGCTGGAGTTCGCGATCGGAACGGGGCGGATCGGCATACCGCTGGCACGACGCGGCGTCTCCGTCGCCGGCATCGAACTGTCCGAGCCGATGGCCGCTCAACTGCGCCGCAACGACCCCGACGGCCTGATCCCGGTGACGATCGGTGACATGGCGAGCACGCGCGTGGACGGCGGGTTCAGTCTCGTCTACCTGATCTACAACACCCTCGGGAACCTGCGCACGCAGGCGGAGCAGGTGGCGTGCTTCCGCAACGCCGCCTGGCATCTCGCGCCCGGCGGACGCTTCCTCATCGAGTTGTGGGTCCCACCGATTCGCCGTATGCCGCCCGGCCAACGCGCCGTCCCCTTCGACGTCAGCGAGCGACACCTCGGGATGGACACGTACGACCTGGTCACCCAGCAGGGTACGTCGCATCACTACACGCACGATCCCGACGGCTCGATCCGTTATGGCACAACGAATTTCCGATATGTGTGGCCGGCCGAATGCGACCTGATGGCCCAGCTCGCGGGCGTGGAGTTCAAGTCGCGGGTGGCCGACTGGAGCGGGGCCCAGTTCACCGACGACAGCACCAGCCACATCTCCGTATGGCGCCGGCCCACCTGAACCGGCCACTCCCACGCAGAGCGCGGGGCCCAGACGGGGTCAGGGGCGACGGGGGCGGAGGGTCAGGAGTTGCGCCTGCGTCCCGAGCGGCCCGGTCACGTCATGCAGGACGCTCGAGGTCAGGCCGATTCCGTCGGCACCGAAGGTCACCGTGATGTCGAAGCCGGCCCACGCCCCCTCCGGCCGACGGAACAAGTGGGCGGTCAGGTCGATGTTCGGGAAGAGGACCTCGCGCGGGTCGGCGCGGACGGTCATCCCGTTGGCGATGTCGAGCAGGCCGGCAAAGCGCGAGGCGGCGCCCACCGGCTCCCCCGCGACGAGGGGAATCGGGGTCCGCACCCACACCACCGCCCGGCCCGGCTCGACCTGCCCACGACGCACCTCGACGCCCTCGATGAACCCGCCCGGCCACACCGACCGGACCTCCCAGGGCGCGACCGCGTCGGGACCGGGGATCGTCGGAAGGCGCCCACCGGCGATCGACGACGTGTCGCTCCGGGCCATCAGCCAGGCCCGCGCGCGGACGACGGCGCGATCGGCATACGTCATGGTGGCCTCGACGAGATCGATCGTCCGCCCGGGCCGCAGGACGGCGGTCGAGACGTCGACGTCTCCAACCGGGACCGTCCCGAGGATGTCATAGGACAGTCGCGCCAGGACCAGCCCGTCGTCGCGCCGGGCATCCCGGTCACGCTCGACGCAGTGCGCGAGCAGCCCGAGCGCCGGCGCGATGTGTTGCTCACTGACCTCCCACGCCCCACTCGTGTGCTCGGTCGCGCGGAATCTCGACTCCCCGAGCCGCTCGAAGTACGCCTCGCTCATCCCCGCTCCTTCCCGATCCGGATGCTACCGGCGGCCGCCCGGCGGTCAGGCGATGGTCCGGTCGGCCGACCCAGTGGGGGGCACGCAACTCGCCTTTGAGGATCTTCCCCGACGGCTTGCGCGGCCCATCTCGGTCATCCCATAGACCTGCGTGAACTCGAGGTCCGGCCAGGTCGCGAGCGCCTTCTGGAGCATCGGCAGCGGCATGGGGGACGCGCCATACGCAATCGCCTCGACGACGACAGTCGGGGGTGGCTCCAGTCACGTCGATGTGGCGGCGGATGGGGCAGTCTGCCTGTTCGGCATACGTCCCGACAGTGCCCGACCGTGGTGGGAATACCCCCAGGGGGTATCGTGGTTCACGTCCCTACGCCAGTTCATCCCGACCCAGGAGGCACTCCCATGGCCATCGACAACACCTACTCCGTCTCCGGTATGACGTGCGGCCACTGCGCGATGTCCGTCTCTGAGGAGGTCTCGGCGATCCCCGGAGTCACGGGCGTCGCCGTCGACTTCGCCTCCGGTGCGCTCACCTTCACCTCTGAGGAGCCCGTGACCCGCGAACAGGTCGCCGCCGCCGTCGAGGAAGCCGGCTACGTCCTCACATGACGACCCCCACCCGCACGCCCACCGCCCCGGCCACTCCCGCGCACCTGGCCGAACTCGACCTCACCGGCATGACCTGCGCCTCGTGCGCCAACCGGATCGAGCGCAAGCTCAACAAGCTCGACGGGGTCAGCGCCAGCGTCAACTATGCGACCGAGCGCGCCCGCGTCGGGTATGCCGATGACGTCACCCCCGATGACCTCATCGCCGCCGTCGAGGCCGCGGGATACGGCGCGAGCCTCGTCGCGCCACCCGCTGACCCCGGCAGCCAGGCCGCCGACACGGCGGAGGCGAAGGCCTCGCCGCACGACGCCCATCTCGCGTCGCTGCGGCAACGGCTCATGGTCAGCGCGACCCTCGCCCTCCCCGTCGTCGCCATGGCGATGATCCCGCCGCTGCAATTCACCAACTGGCAGTGGCTCTCGCTCACGCTCGCCGCGCCGGTCGCCGTCTGGGGCGCCTGGCCGTTCCACCGGGCCGCGTGGACCAACCTGCGCCACGGCGCCGCGACGATGGACACGCTCATCTCCCTCGGCACTGGTGCGGCGTTCCTCTGGTCGCTCTATGCCCTCTTCTTCGGTCACGCCGGGATGCCGGGGATGACCCACCACTTCGAATGGGGTGTGTCGCACTCCGACGGCGCCGGCAACATCTATCTCGAGGCCGCCGCCGGAGTGACGACCTTTCTCCTCGGCGGCCGCTATTTCGAGGCGCGCTCCAAGCGGGACGCCGGCGCCGCCCTGCGTTCCCTCCTCGAACTCGGCGCCAAGGACGTCGCCGTCCTCCGTGACGGTCACGAGGTCCGTATGCCGATCTCTGCCCTCGCCCTCGACGACCGGTTCGTGGTGCGGCCGGGTGAGACAGTCGCCACCGACGGTGTCGTCGAGTCCGGGCGATCCGCGGTCGACACCGCAAGGCTGACTGGCGAGCCCGTGCCCGTCGATGTCGCCGAGGGCGACGCGGTCACCGGCGGCACGGTCAACGTCGCCGGGCGGCTCGTCGTCCGGGCGACACGGGTCGGCACCGACACACAACTCGCGCGGATGGCGCGGATGGTCGAGGACGCGCAGACGGGCAAGGCCGCCGTCCAGCGGCTCGCCGACCGGATCTCCGGGGTGTTCGTCCCCGCGGTCATCCTCCTCGCCCTGGGGACGCTGGCCTTCTGGCTGCTCCGCGGTGCCGGGCCGGGCGCGGCTTTCACGGCAGCCGTCGCCGTCCTCATCATCGCCTGCCCGTGCGCCCTCGGGCTCGCGACGCCGATGGCCCTGATGGTCGGGACCGGCCAGGGCGCGAAGCACGGGATCCTCATCAAGGGTCCCGAAGTCCTCGAGTCGACCCGGCGCGTCGACACGATCGTCCTCGACAAGACCGGCACCGTGACCACTGGCGTCATGACCGTCCGCGACGTCGTTGCCGCGCAGGGTGAATCGGCCGACGAGGTGGTGCGGCTCGCGGGTTCGCTCGAGCACGGGTCGGAGCATCCGATCGCCCGTGCCATCGCCGGTGCCGCCGCCGCACTTCCCGGTGGGCTCGCCCCGCTCGACGGCTTCGAGAATGTCCAGGGGCGCGGGGTCCAGGGCGTCGTCCAGGTCGGCGACGACAGCCACGCGGTGTTGGTCGGCCGGCCCGGCTTCCTCCGCGACTGGTCCGTCGACCTGCCGGACACCCTCGCCACTGCCCTCGCCGACGCCGAACGCGCCGGCGGCACCGTGGTCGCGGTCGCCTGGGACGGCGTCGCTCGCGGTCTCGTCGTCATCGGCGACACCGTGAAACCGACGAGCCGTGCGGCGATCGCCGACCTTCGCGCCCTCGGCCTTCATCCCGTGCTGCTCACCGGCGACAACGCCGCGAGCGCG
This sequence comes from Dermatophilaceae bacterium, assembly GCA_046330995.1. GTDB lineage: Bacteria > Actinomycetota > Actinomycetes > Actinomycetales > Dermatophilaceae > Nostocoides_A. The sequence continues at coordinate 1,775 of JAXLRS010000007.1, read as the reverse complement.
GAGACCGTTGCGGGAGAAGTCGGGATCGATGAGGTCATCGCCGGCGTCCTCCCCGAGGGCAAGGTCGACGTCATCCGCGGCCTGCAGGAGCAGGGCCGGGTCGTCGCCATGGTCGGCGACGGCGTCAACGATGCCGCCGCCCTCGCCCAGGCCGACCTCGGCCTGGCCATGGGGACCGGCACCGACGCGGCCATCGAGGCCGCCGACCTGACGCTGGTCCGCGGAGATCTGCGGGTGGCGGGGGACGCCATACGGCTCTCGCGTCGAACCCTGGCGACGATCAAGGGGAACCTGTTCTGGGCGTTCGCCTACAACGTCGCCGCCCTCCCCCTCGCGGCCGCCGGGCTGCTCAACCCGATGCTCGCCGGGGCGGCGATGGCATTCTCGTCGGTGTTCGTCGTCCTCAACAGCCAGCGGCTGCGCCGCTTCCGCCCGAGGGCGGGGACCCGATGACGACCCTCGACGAGCCAGCGCCGGCGACCATTCCCGGCGAGGCGGGACACGTGCATACGGACAGACCGGGGTATGCCGACACGAAAGACGCACTGGCCAAACGCCTTCGGCGGATCGAGGGTCAGGTGCGCGGCATCGAACGGATGATCGAGGAAGACCGCTACTGCATCGACGTGCTCACCCAGATCTCGGCGATCCAGTCGGGGCTCAAGGCCGTCGCCCTCGCCCTCCTCGACGACCACCTCGCCCACTGTGTCGTCCGCGCCGCCCGGCAGGGAGGCGAGGAGGAGGCGACCAAACTCGCCGAGGTCTCCGACGCCATCGCCCGGCTCGTGCGCTGAAGCCCTCGCCACACCCGTTGGCCTCTGGCCGTGCGACACGGACCTGGCGATCCAGTCGCGATGAACCGGCGACTTCCTCGGCATCGAGCGCCTGAGGGTCAGCCCTTTGACTTCTCGGTCCGGCGATGCCGTACGCATCGGTGCAGTGGAGGCAACGCAGCGGGGAACATGACGTCATCCCTGGGGAAGAGACAGCGAGCGAGCCACCAGCGACGTGAACGCCTCGACGCTGGGCGCCGCCTCCTGTGGAAGCGCAGCACGCGAGTCCGCGGGGACGCAAAAGCGCGACACTGCGCCCGTCTTCGCATCCACAGGAAACAGTCCGAGTGTGCCCATCACCAGGAAATCGGGCACCTTCCCCCCGGGCTCGGCGCCCTAAAGCAGGACATAGTCGCCATCCGCTGGGAGACGTCCCCTGGGGCGGCCAACACGAACTCGCTTGGGGCCGGTCCCCCAAGGAGCGCCTTGGCGTCGGGGATGGCGAACTTCGCCTCAGACTGGCCATTGGGATACGCGATATCGGACTCGTTGTTCTTGTCGAGTCGAGCCCGAACGAGGACGGTCGCTCCGGACATCTGCGCCCCGAATTCTGTCGAGTCGAGCGGCGCGCACGAGATGAGTGTCGGGGCAGCCGACGGACTGAGACCGTCGGGACCCGAGGTGTTCGGATTACTCTGGGTGGAGTGAGGGGACGAACAATCAGCAGACCCCACACTGAGCAATAGCGCTATCGACGCCCTGGTCAGGATCCTCACGAGACTCACGATGGCTCCATAGCTACGGACCTCGCGGCGCTCCGCCCCACTCCCGCCCGAGTCGGCATCCTCGGGGGTGCCGTCTATGACGCGCTGGTCGCGACGGCCGCGACGAGCAACGGCGCCCGTCTGCTCACTCGGGATCTCCGCGCCCGGCGCACTTATGACCTTCTCGGCGTCGACTAGGTCGTGGCCGGTCCCTGATTGGCGTCCTGGCACGATGCCA
>JAXLRS010000006.1:0-230364 GCA_046330995.1 Dermatophilaceae bacterium | reverse complement strand
GCTCGCCAAGCAGCTCTATGACGTCGCCCTGACCGACGGCCGATCCGTGACGGCCGTCCATGCCGACCTCCTGGCCGCGGGGCTTGAGTGTCGCGGAGCCGCGATGGACTGACGTGCGCTCGGCGCAGGACGCCGACATGCGAAAGGCCCAGAGCGCCAACTCCGGACCTCGTCGCGAATCGCTTCAGCGAGTAGCGAGCTCGCTGCCTTCATCCACTTGCGCAAGCACCCTGAGGGGGTACTTCTATGTCTTCAACGCGTCCAGAGTGCTCTTCTGGAACTGAGAACGTCAACCGCCACGCCGAAGGCGAGGGCCCACGCGCCGCGGTCTTCAACTACGTGCCGTACGCCATCCCCGACGACGAGTGGGCGCCCGTCGCCGACTTCACCCGCGAGTCCGTGCTCCTCGTCCACCCCAGGAGCGAACGACAGGCCATCGAGGCGATGCGCACGGTCTCGCAGTTCGTGGTCTGGGCACACCGCGAGGGCTACCCGTTGGATCGGGACCGGATGTTCATCCCGGACGCCGTCGAGCGCTACATCGCGGTCGCCGCCACCCACCTCGCCGTGTCTTCGCGCGCGACCCGCCGCTCGGATCTGCGGCGGTTCTCCCGACAGATCACGACGAAGGCGCCGTGGGCGCCCGACCCGCCCCAGCTGAGGCAGCGCAGGACGCTCGTGCCGTTCACGCAGGACGAGATCACGCGCCTATGGGAGATCGCCAACAACCAGAGCACGAAGATCCGGCGGCGCCGCTTCACCGGCTACCTCGCGCTCGGTCTCGGCGCTGGACTGCACCCGCACGAGATGTGGAAGGCCAACGTCGGCGACCTCGAGACAGTCCACGACTTCCTCTGCGTGCGCGTGACCGAGAGCCGGCACCCCCGGGTCGTTCCGATCACCGCACCCAACGACGAGGTCCTCACCGGCTTCCTGACCGAGCCGGCAGACGCGCCGATCCTGGCGTACCGGCCGAGGAAGTGGGACCGCTCACCGTTCCACGAGATGTTGCGCAAGGCCGACGTCCCGCCCGGCTGTCCGACGATCACCCCGGCGCGGCTGCGGGCCACGTGGATGGTCGCGCACCTGTCGGCGGGCATCGCGATGGGTGGGCTGATGCAGATTGCCGGATTCACCTCGTGGCGTCCCTACCAGCCACTCCAACAGTTCGTGGCGCAGCCTGACGAGCCCACCCTGTTCGCCCAGGCGGTCCGCCGGTGAGCCGACGTCGGCGGCTGCCGATTGCGGCTGCTCCGCGGCCGAGTTCGGACGCCACGCAGGCCAATCCGATGACGGACGAGCAGCGGATCGCGCGGGCGGTTGCCGTCGCCACCAGCGAGATCGCCGTGAAGCTGTGCGCGGCTGCAGAACGGCGGACCGGACGGCCGCGCCTGATCCCCCTGTCCGGAGTCCTCGCGGCCTACATCTTCCACGCCTCCGGCGAGCCGCACACGATGACCACGTCCGGCGTGTGCCGATCGTTGAAGAAGCTCAAGCCGAAGCAACGCTCGGCGCTCGGGATCCCGAAGCACATGCAGGTCCGATACAAGCGGATGCACTCCGGATGGCGGGCCATCAAGCGCGCGGTCGAGCACGGAGTCCTGGTCGACCACGACCACGACCTCGACGCCGATTCCGCCACGGGCGAGGTCCTCCCCTGCCCGGAGGGTTGCCCCTTCGAACAGGTCGGCCTGGACGAGCTCACGACGATGCTCATCCAGGCCAGCCTCCCGCCGGAGTTCGAGCGACCACCGGCGGTCGCCATCGACGGCACCGACATCGAGAGCCATACCCGGCCCCACAAGAAGCGCATTGACGCCGAGGGCCGCGCCTTCTGGTCAGCCGACCGCGACGCCCGATGGGGTCACCGCACCGCCACCGACCGCCGCCCCACCGAACACTTCCTCGGATACGAAGCACACCTCGCCACGTACGCGCCGCGCGTCGGCTCCGAACCCATCCCGCAAGTCGCCGCCGGCCTCGCCATCCGACCGGGGATCCGCGACCGCGCCCGAGCCTGCCTGAACATCGTCGACGCCCTCCCGCGATTCGAGGACATCCTGCTCGACCGCGGCTACACCACGGCCAAGGGCAGCCAGCTCGCCGGCCCCCTTCGGGACCGCGAGATCACCGTGACCATGGACCTGCACAAGACCCAGCGGGTGGTCCGCCCCGGCCCCGAGGTTGGGACGCTCTGGGTCGACGGCAGCCTCTACTCCAGTGCCCTGCCCGAGACCCACCGCACGCTCGAGGCACCCACCGCTGGAATGAGCGCCGCCGAGAAGTCGCGACGCCGTGAAACCTTCGACGCGCGCGAGCCCTACCGGTTCGTGCCGCATGCCAAACGCGACACGACCCGCGGTACGCAGCGATTCCGCGGCCCCGCGGTCGACGGGCGCCCCTTCAAGGTCCGTTGCCCCAACACCCCCGCGTCGATGCGGATGCCGCACACCCTCCCGACCACGACCTGCGTACCGGGCAATCCCTGCGGATGCGGCAGGACCGTCACCGTCCACGACAGCGAGCTCGAGCGAGACCGGCAGCACCACCCCTGGCAGTCCACCCGCTGGGCGCTCTCCTTCAACCGGCGGACCCTCGTCGAGGGTCTTATCGGCGCCAACCGCTACCAGCGGCTCAGCGTCAACCGCGGCTTCCTCCGACAGGCCGGCCTCGTCGCGACCGCCATGCTCATGGCCATCACACTCGTCGGGCACAACCTCGTCATCCTGCACGCGTGGCACACCAAGCGCAGACTCCCCGAACCATGGCAGGTCCACCTCGGCGAACCCGTCGACGACCGACCCCTCGACAAGGCCACCCGGACCCGCGGCCGACGCAAACGCCGACCCGACTGACCGGTCCAGCCCGAACCACTCACCCAGCACGGAGGTGGCACCAGCCTGCCGGAAACCGGCCCGAGACAGCGAAACCGGCCTCACGGCATACGAAATCGGCACCGGCGGATTCGTCGACGACCACCGCGAGCCCCGGGACGACGAAACTCCCGGCCGGATCACCTCCGGCCGGGAGTTTCGGGAAACCGAAACAGGTAGTTCAGGGAACTACCCCAGGGTGCGAGAGGGGGGATTTGAACCCCCACGCCCGTAAGGACACTGCCACCTGAAGACAGCGCGTCTGCCGTTCCGCCACTCTCGCGTGAGCCGTCCCAGTGTGCTACACGCGGGGCCGGATCGCCAAACCAGATCAGCCAGACGGTGGGGGGTCGGCATCCGGGTCATTGACTCACGAAGGAATGCCCGCGAGCGTGGCTCACCCGAGCAGCGGCAGGATCTCGTGGCTCACGACGATGCCGTCGGCGACGACGAGTTCGCCATACGTGCCCACCGGCTGGCGGCGGCGGTCGGTGGGCGAGCCGGGGTTGAACAGGTGCAGGCCGTCGTCGACACTGTCATACGGGATGTGCGAGTGGCCATAGACGACCAGGTCGGCGTCGGGGAACCGGCGGCGCATGCGGCGGCCGCGGCCGTCGCGGGTACCCGAGTCGTGGATCATCGCGACCCGGACACCAGCGAGCATCAACTCCAGCGTCTCGGGCGCGCCCCAGGCGGCGACGGCGGGACCGTCGTTGTTGCCGAGCACGACGTGCACGGGTGCGAATGCCGCGAGGTCATCGAGCACCTCGGGCGTGCACACGTCGCCGGCGTGCAGGATGACGTCCGCCCGCGCCAGCGGCTCGCGCAGCCCCTCAGGCACGCCCTTCCACCGGCGGGGCGCGTGGGTGTCGGCCAGGACGAGTACTCGCATCTCGGCAGTCTCGCAAAGGCTTTCGCGTGGGTGGGGAATTCGGTCGCCGCCGTTGGGCCCCCGCGCCTACTGTGGGGCGGCCGCGGACGGAAGGAGTGAGCGATGGACGAGCAGCAGATGGTGCGGCTGTCGAAGCGGCTCTCGCGCGTGCTGCGCCACCAACCGGAGCGGATCGGCCTGACCCTCGACGCCGGCGGTTGGGTCGCGATCGCCGACCTGCTGGCCGCGCTCAACGCCTCCGGCACCCGCGTCAGCCGGACCGACCTCGACGAGGTCGTCGAACGCAACAACAAGCGCCGGTATGCCGTTGACCCCACCGGCACGCGGATCCGCGCCAGCCAGGGGCACACCATCGACGTCGACCTCGGTCTGCGCGCGACCACCCCTCCGGACGTGCTCTTCCACGGGACCGTGGCCGCCGCGCTGCCGGGGATCCGTGCAGATGGCCTGATCCCGATGCGCCGCAACCACGTTCATCTGTCAGCCGACGAAGCGACCGCTCATGTCGTCGGCGCCCGTCGGGGCCGGCCGGTCGTGATTCGGGTCGACGCCGCCGGCATGGTTGCGAACGGTCACGAGTTCTTCGTCAGCGAGAACGGGGTGTGGCTGACCCATGCCGTGCCGACGAGATACCTGACCCTGCCCATTGGTCGCTGAGCGCCCAGCCGTCACGCACCGCGTTAATGGCATCATGTCCCGCCGAGAAAGGTGAGCGCCGAGCGGCGAGCACCGACGCGGCCGACGCGTGTCACCGACGCGTCGCAAGCCACCCGTCGCCCGCCCGCCGACGACGCGCTGGCCGGGACGTGATCGACCGGCGTCGGCTGGGTCCGCCTCCGTCACGCTGTCCTGCGGACCCGACGCTACGACTAGCCCAGGCGGGCTGCTGGCTCGGAGTCTGACGTGGCAGCCCGTGCAGACGCTGGTCGTCGGCACCGACGCTGTGCAGTGAGGGAGACCAGAGATCACGTCAGCCGAGGCGCAACGGAATCCATTGGGCAGCGTGGGCGAAGTCCTGGTCGATGGTCAACAGGGTCGCATCGTGCCGGATGGCGAGGGCAGCGATGAGGGCATCGATGGTCCCGAGCTGGACGCCATGTCGGCGGCACTCGTTGCGCATCTCGGCGGCGGCAATGTGGTCGTCACGGTCGGGAAGGAGGAATTCGAGGGCGGCGAAGCGCTCGATGATCGCCGCTCGCGACGTGGGAGTCACGGCCCCCTGCAGAATCTCCTGGAGCACCACACCGGTCGTGGCCACGAGTTCGCGCCCGGCCAGTGCGCGGGACAGCCGACCCAGCTCCGGCCCACGGGACGGCCGATCACGACGCAGCGCCAGCGACCACACGCTCGTGTCGACGAGCATCGTCACGCGCGGCTCCGCTCCGCCTTGTAGTCATGCTCCGGGTCCCACTCCACTGTCCCGAACAGTTCCAGCACCCCGGCCTGCTCCCGGCGCGCGATGTACTCCTTCAGCGCGGTCGTCACCGTGGCCTTCTTGGTCCCCTCGCCACCGACGAGCAGCGCGCGATCGAGAAGTTCCGGATCGATCGCGAGATTGGTCGCCATGTGTGAAGCATTACACATACTCGTGTCGCAACTGATCCAGACCCTGTTGCACTCCCCCACGAATCATCGGCCGCGACCGAGGTGAAAGTGCCGACGCAGCGACCGTCGATCGGCATACCGACCGAGGCGATCTCGTCTCGAGCGAGTCCGGCGAACGCGCGACGAGTGCGGGAACGGACGTCGCGGCCCAGGCTCGGCGAACCAGGCGCGGAGGAGCGCGAAGGCGGGGACGGCATACGGGCAAGTCAAGCAAAGGCGTGCGGTGCGAGTTGAGTCCGTAGCGGTGGGGGACGCACGGCGCGACGTATCGATGCGGGGCGCCGCGCCTCCTCTCGGCAGGAGGGCAGAACCATGAACCGACGCCAACTACTCACCGCCGCGGGAGTCAGGCAGCGTCGAGCGGGTCGATCACGGACAGCCCGAGGTGCCGAGCCGCCGCCTTCATCGCCTGATCGTGGCTGGCGAGGGTGACCGGCTCGCCGATCGTCAACGCCGTGGCGAGATGGAGCGCATCGACAGTCTTGACTTGGCGCTCAATGGATTCGGCGACGGCGTGGGTCTGCCGAGTGATGTCGAGGAGGCCGACTCGGGAGAGCAGCGGCATACCCTCCGTCAATGGTCGGGCGTCGCGGCGCAGGATGCGGAGGACTTCAGTGTGCAGCAGCCGGGGGGCGACCGGATCTGGTTGGGAACCTCTCCAGTGCTGCAGGCGGATCCGCTCGGGCACATCAAGGATCGTGCGCAGGGCGATCGACGAGTCGAGATAGACGAGGGGCATACGTCAGTGGCTTCCCCGCATCTCCTCCAGCAGGGCTTCGACCTCCGCATCGGTGTATGCCGGGCCGCCGGGCTGATCCGGCCAGGCGGCCGGCGCGGACGACGGAGGCGTGGCGTCGTCACGTGCCCGGCTCACCGCACGGGCTACCGCCTGGTAAGTCGGGTGATCACCCGACTTACCAAGCGGTAGCCTCGGAGGTGGACGTGGGGTGGAGGTGGACGTGGGGTGGCGGTGGACGTGGGGGTGGAGGTGGCGATGGAGGTGGGGGAGGTGGGCCCCGCGCGGGGTCACCCGAGGCCGAGGTAGCTCTCCTGGATCCGGCTGTCCGCCAACAACTCCGCCGCGTCCCCGGACATGACGACCCGGCCGGTCTCCAGCACATACGCCCGGGCGGCAGCGGTGAGGGCGGCGTCGACATCCTGCTCGACCAGCAGCACCGCGGTGCCCGCCGCGGCGATGGCCGGCAGCCGGTCGATGATCTCCTCCACCACCACCGGGGCGAGGCCGAGCGAGAGTTCGTCGATCATGATGAGGTCGGGTTCGCTCATCAGACCCCGGGCGATCGCCGCCATCTGCTGCTCACCGCCCGACATCGTCCCGCAGACCTGGTTGATCCGTTCCGCGAGCTTGGGGAACAGCTCCAGCACCCGGTCGAGATCGGCGTTGTGATTGCGCCACCCGCCGAGCCGGAGGTTGTCGCGGACGGTCAGGCCCGGGAACATCCGCCGCCCCTCGGGGACATGGGCGATCCCGACGTCGACGATCTGCTCGATCGAGTTGCCGCGCAGGTCGATCCCCTTGAACGACAACGTGGACGCGGTCGGCGAGACCATGCCCGAGATCGCCCGCAGGAGCGTCGTCTTGCCGGCGCCGTTGGGGCCGACGAGGGAGACGACCTCCCCCGCCCCGACGGTGAGGTCGATGTCCCAGAGGACCTGGACGCGTCCATAGCTGGCTTGAAGGCCGGCGATCTCAAGCATCGTCCCTCCCGCGGCGTTCGGCGGAACCCAGCCGCTCGGCATACTTCTTGCCGAGATAGGCCTCGACGACCCGGGGATCGGCGAGCACCTGCTGTGGCGGGCCGGTCATCAGCAGCGTGCCCCGGTTGAGCACCATGACCTGATCGCTCACGGCGACAATGGCTTTCATCACGTGTTCGACAACGATGATGGTGATCCCCTCGTCCCGGAGCCGCTGGATCAGCTCGAGGCTCGGCTCGATCTCGGACGGCCGCAGCCCGGCCATGACCTCATCGAGCATGAGCAGCCGCGGCCGAAGGGCGAGCGCCTTGGCGAACTCCAGCCGCCGGGCATCGGCCACGGACAACTCACCCGGTGCCTTGTCCGCGGCGTCCCGCAACCCGACCTCGCCGAGCACGTCGTCGGCGGCCCGCAGCGCAGGGCCGAGCCGGCCGGCCGCCTCGGGGCCATACATCAAGCCCACGGCGACGTTCTCCCGCACCGTCAGCCCGCGGAACGGCTTGACGATCTGGAAGGTCCGGGCGACGCGCGCGTGGGCGATCGTCCACGGTTTGGCCCCGGTCAGGTCGGCCCCGTCGATGAGGACCTGCCCCTTGGTCGGCCGCAGATGACCGGTCACGAGGTTGATGAACGTGCTCTTGCCCGAGCCGTTGGGCCCGATGACGCCGAGAACCTGCCCCTGCGGGACGGACATCGACACATCGTTGACCGCCACGAGGCCGCCGAACCGAATCGTCAGCCCCCTGGTCTCGAGAACGGGAGTCGCGCTCACAACCGGTACCTGCGCACATTCGCCAGGAGGGAGTAATCGCCGGTGTCGCGCGCCTCGCGCACATAGTTGGCCAGACCCTGCGGCAGCAGGATGACGGCGACGATGATGATCGCGCCGAGGAGCATCGTGTGGATGCTGGAGTAGTTCTGCCGCAACCACTCCGAGAGGAACTGCAGCGCAACGGCTCCGATCAGCGGCCCGACGACCGTCCCACTGCCGCCGATGACGACCATGACGACCATGAGCACGGTGATGCTGACGTCGAAGAGTCGCTCGGGATAGATCGTCACCTGCTGGAAGGCGTATGCCGATCCCACCAGTCCGGCGAGGAAGCCCGACAGCGCGAAGGCCGTCACCTTGGTCCGGGTCGTGTTGATGCCGACCGCGGCGGCCGCGTCCTCGTCCTGGTGGATCGCCCGCAGCGCATAACCGAACTTGCCCCGCGAGACCAGTTGCGAGACGGCGAGGGCGAACGCGGCGAGGAGGAGGAAGAGGACATAGAAGCCGTCGTTGCCGAGGTAGGCCGTGGGCGCGGCATCCCCCACCGTCGGCAGCGTGATGCCTCCGCCGCCGCCGGTCAGGTCAGGCAGGTTGATGATGATCTCCCGGGTCCCCTCCGCCATGCCGAGGGTCGCGATGGCGAAGTAGTGGCCACGCAGCCGCAGCAGCGGCAGCCCGACCAGCGCGCCCCAGGCCGCGGCGGCGAGCCCGCTGACGATGAGGCAGATCCAGAAACTCACGTGGGCATGAGTCATCAGCACGGCGGTGACGTAGCCGCCGAGCCCGAAGAAGACGACCTGCCCGAACGAGGCATAGCCGGCGAACCCCCCGATGAGGTTCCACGACTGCGCGAGGGCGACGAACATGAACACCGTGGTCACGGTGCGGGCCTGCCCCGAGTAGAGCTGCGTCTGGAGGGCGAAGCCGGCGATCAGCAGGAGGACGCCGACGCCCCACGGAGCCAGGGAACGCCACCGCGGCGGCGCCGTCGTGGGGGGGTCCACCTCGGCCGTGACCGTCGTCTGGGTCGTCATCTCACACCTCCAGCCGAGCCGAATAGAACGCCCGCCCGACCAGCCCGGCCGGACGGAACATCAGGACGAGGATGAGGACGAGGAAGGCGAGCGCGTTGACCCACGTCCCGGGCAGGTAGTAGCCGCCGAGCGCCTGGACGAGGCCGATGAGCAGACCGCCGGCGAGCGCGCCATACATATTGCCCAGACCGCCTAGCACGGCGATGACGAACGACAACAGGGTGAACCGCCCGGCCGCGGCCGGGTTGAAGGTGTCGATCGTCCCGATCATCACCCCGGCGATCCCGGCGAGGGCCGAGGCGATGCCGAAGGTCAGGGCATAGACGTGCCGGGCGCGGATGCCCATGAGGCGGGCCGCGCCGCGGTCCATGCCGGTCGCCATGATGGCCAGTCCCATGCGGGTGTGGTTCATGACGGCGACCAGGGCGACGGTGATGGCGATCGCGAGGAGGCAGGCGAACAGGCGACCCAGGGGGATCTGGATGGGGCCGAGGGAGAGGCTGTTCCCGGCATACGACGTCTTGATCGCCTCGTAGTTCGCCGTGAACGCGAGGTTCATCCCCTGCACGAGAAGCAGTTCCAGCCCGAAGGTGAGCAGGAGGGTGATGAAGATCGGCCCATTGACGACGAGGTTGATGAGGAAGCGCTGGACGAGATAGCCGAAGCTGAAGAGGACGACGGCGGCGGCGAACATCCCGAGGAACGGGTCGAGCCCGAAGTGGTCGTTGAGGAGCCAGCCGACGTAGGCGCCGAGGATGACCAGGGCGCCGTGCGCGAGGTTGACGACATTCATCACCCCCCACACCAGGGAGAAGCCGACCGCGACGAGCGCGAGGACTCCCCCCTGGAGCAGGCCATAGACGATCGCCTGGAGCAGACCCGTCACGAGGTCGTCCCGGGCCAGACGAGGTCGGCCTCGGCCATGTCCTTCGGCCACACCGTGACGACCTTGCCGGCCTGGATCTGGATGACGACCATCGGCTTGGTGAGATTCTTGCCGGTGGCGTCGAACTTGATCGGGCCGAAGAAGGTCTGTGCGTCGAGGCTCGACAGCGAGGGCCGCTCTGCGGCAAGGGCGTCGGGTGCGTCGGTGCGCTGAACGGTCGCTTTGTGATGCGACCGGTATGCCGCTGGCGCACCGCTGTCATGCAGGTCACACAACTCTTGCGGTCGGGACGGACGCCCCATCGCGGGTGTCTCCTGACGTGCGCCGGGCGGATCGCCCGGTGCGGCTGACTAACGCCGATACGGCGTCAGGTAGTAGCTCAGATCACCGGGTTCGATGTCGTATGCCGCGGGGGAGCGCCGGCCATACGGCTTGACGAACGCGCGCCACGCGTCCATGTCGCCCATCGGGATTTCGAGGACCACCTCACCGTGGGCGACGACCCGGCCGCCCCGGATGCGATAGAAATCCTGAACGGCATCCCCGTCGCAGAGGCTCTGGGCGTGGACGAGGTCGACATTGCCCGCGGCCAGGTCAGCGCCATACACCACCAGGTGTTCGCACCCGGTGTCGATCGGGGTGGTCACGATGTCCAGGTGACGCGCTCTGAGGAAGTCGGCGAGCGCGATCCCCGCCGCGTCGGTCTCGGGATAGACCGGCAGCGCATCGGCGGTCGCGCCGTCGACCTCGTGGACGTTGGACGCGACGAGCCGCTTGCCCTGGAGGCGGACGGTGGCGGCATACATCGGGCCCATCTCGACGCCCGACACGTAGGTCTGCCACGTGACGTCGATGACACCGTCCTTGATGACCATGCCGGTGACCAGGGGGTTGTAGCTGTAGCTGGTGGCCGTCGCCGGGTCGAACTCGCCGACCCGGACAAGGCGGCCGTTGCGCTTGGTGTAGGCGAAGACGTAGTGACCACCCCCGCCGGCTCCCACCGAGGCGAGCATCACCGCGGCGGCATCCCCACGGCCATCGCCGTTCAGGTCGCCGAGCGCAGGCCCGGCGCCGCCGGTGCGTTCCAACTTGACGAACGCACCTGGGGGAGCGTCCAACTCCCCGTTCACCAGCGTTCCGGCCGGGGTGCCGCGCAGGGCGGGCACGGGTGCCGTGAGCAGGTCCTCCCGCGAGACATAGCGATCGGCGATGTCCTCGTTGACGACACCGGCGACCTCGTTGGCCAGTTCCTGCGCCCGCATGAGGGAGAGATGGAAGCACGGCCCGGACCCGGCCCCGAGCGGGGCCGCGGCGACCTCGTTGCGGCCGATCACCTCGAGCCGGAGTCCGAGTTGGTCGGTGGTGCCGCGGATGGGGTTGAGCTGATAGCGGCAGGCGATGTCGCGTTTCTCGCTGGCGCCCGACTCCGCGGACGACTCGGTCACGACGACGTCCCCGACGGGCACCTCGTCCGTCGACCACGACCACTCGAACCACCCGAGCCGGGGCACCGTGAACCGCGTGGACCCGGCGAGCGCGTCCACCGGAATAGACGTCGGAACCTTGGGAAGAGCGGTGAGTTCCGGTGACCCGGCGCGCAGCGCCCGTCCCGCGTCCCCCTGGAACGCCCCGACGAACGGGACGATCGAGCACACCGAGGCATCCATGTCCTGGGTCGTCCACGCGCCGCACCCGGAGAGCAGCAGCCGTATGACGGCCGCCTCCTTCCCGGGGACCGTGTCGACGACCCCGCCCGCGATCGCGGCGAGAACGGAGCCGGTGTTGGGCGTCCCGAGGGTGACGATCCGGCTGATCACGCCGCTGCGGTCCCGGGCGCCGCCGGGGCCGGGGGCGGATGCGGCATAACGCGCGATGAGCCCGCCCATCGAGTGCCCGATGACGAGGACCTTCTCACCGGACGCCTTGGGAATCGCTGATCTGGGAGCTTCTGCGGGTGGGAGGGCCGCCTGGGGGAGGCCGAGGGGGCGAAAGGGGGCCTCAACCTGCCCTTGTGGCCCCTGATTCGGGGCTTCATGGCCGGTTTCGGGCAGGCTGGCGCCTGGCCCTCACCCGGTCAGGGCGAGGGCACGGCCGCGCATCAGCCAGTTCGCCGAGGCGAACAGCATGTTCAGGTGGTTCAGGTTCTTGGCGAGGCCGCGGTACCGGGTCTTGGTGAACCCGAAGTCGCGCTTGACGATCAGGAACGGGTGCTCGACCTTGGCGCGCACACCGGCCTGGGCAGAGGCGATGGCCCGGTCCTGCTCGGGCATGGCCCGCAACGCGCCCTTGCGGGCCGCGATCCTCCACTCGATGCCGGACAGGTCCCCGCTCGTGGCGACGTCCGGCCGTTTCTCGACTCCTTGGTAGCCGGCGTCGGCGTAGACCACCTCGTCATCGGGTCGGACCAGGTGGGTGACCTGGTCCAGGTCGTGCACGTTCGCTGCTGTCGCGGTCACCGAGTGCACGTACCCGGTCCCCGCGTCGACACCGATGTGGCCCTTCATCCCGAAGTACCACTGGTTGCCCTTCTTCGTCTGGTGCATCTCCGGGTCCCGGGTCCCGGACGCGTTCTTCGTCGAGGACGGTGCGGCGATGATCGTGGCATCCACGATCGACCCGCCCCGCATGATCCACCCCTGCTCGGTGAAGATCTCACCCTGCTCGGCCAGCAGCCTGGCGCCCAGGTCATGCTTCTCCAGCAGATGGCGGAAGTGCAGCAGCGTCGTCGCGTCCGGGACCTGCGTGGTCGCGAAGTCCAGGCCCATGAACCGGCGCATCGCATACGAGTCGTAGATCGCCTCCTCCACCCCCTCATCGGACAGGGAGAACCAGACCTGCAGCAGGTACATCCGCAGCATGGTCTCCAGCGGTACCGGCTTACGACCCCGCTTGCCCACCCGGTCCCGGTAGTAATGGGGCTCGATCACGCCCATCCACCGACCCCACGGGATCGTGGCCTGCATCGTGTCCAGGAACTTCTCCCGGCGCGAGACCCGCCGCCTGTTGCCGTACTCGAGATCGGTGAAACTGGGCTGCTCATTGACCACACAGACATCATCCCGGCCAGCCGCTCACCAGGCCCGCACGCCACCCCGAACCACCGAAAAGATCAGCGATTCCCTTGGCGAGACAGTCGACGACTTTGCCGAAGTCGGGACCGAGATGCTCATCGGTGATCCAGCGGCCGGAATAGGGGTGGTAATCATAGGTGAACACCGCCGCGCCGGGGATGTCCTGGACCTGACCGACCAGCGTGTGCCCGCCGTCGGCGGCGCTGAAGCTGTTGGGCGAGAGGTCGATCGGTCCGGAAAAGGCGCCGCGGTGCCCGTTGGCGTCTGGGTGCGTCGCTCTGCTGGTCCACCCGTGGACGAGGAGGACCGGCACCCATCTCCCGCGGGCGTCGGGTTCGCTGGTGATGCGATGCCCGTCGGAGAACCGCTCCGTCTTCTCGACCGGGGCGAGTTGGACGACGACCTTGTCGAGTCCCAGGGTCTCGGCGTCGCACCTCCAGGACTTCGGTCCGGAGGCGCCGTATGCCGCGGGCGAACCTCCCCCGACCAACCCCGCGATGACGAGAGCGAGCGTCGCGAGGAGAGCGAACGGCATACGGACAAGACGGCGGGTCACGAACCGGCGCCGACCGTCGCGAGGACCTTCCACCCGGATGTCTCCTTGACCAAGACGGCGAGATAGGTGGCGGCGGGTTTGCCGGGGTAGGTGATGTGGACGGTCATCGTCCCGCCGACGCCGGTGCCATCGGGGGCCCACGTGGCCTCGTCGGCGTGGATCGTCGTGCCGGCGGGGACGGCCGAGCGGGGATCGGGGACGAGCTTCTTGGCGTCCGTGGCGAGGACGCTGGCCGGGTCGTCGGGCAACTCGGCGAGGGCGGTGGCCGCGGCCTTGGCGTCGATATGAGCCTGGTCGGGCCTGGTGGTCGGGCTCGTCGAACGCGCGGAAGCCGTGGAGGTGTGCGCGGAATCCCGGCCGACGATGAGGTAGGCGCCGCCGACGCCCGCGCCGGTGAGCCCGAGGAGGGCGAGACCGATGCCGACGAGGCGGCCGGTGCTGCGCGGTGAGCGCCCCGACGGGCGAGCGACCGGGGTGGTCGCACGGGGGCTCGGTGCGGTCGGGGACGCCACCGGGCCGCCGAAGTTGAAGGGATCGCCCGCCGGAAATCCTGACGGGAATCCCCCCGCCGGGCGGACTGTGCGGGCTGCCTGTAACGGGTCGCCTAACCGGAACGGCTCGGCCGATGCGAAGGGTTCGCTCGGTGTGAACGGGTCACCGAGAGCGAAGGGGTCCTGGGGCCGGACTGTCGTGGCGTCCAGGTCGGGGTCGGTGACCCGGAACGGATCGGCCGACGGGACCCGAGCCTGCGGCGCGAGCGGATCGGACGCCCAGATCGGCGTCGACGCCACGGGTTCGCCGTCCCGGCTCGGCTCGCCCACCGCGAGCCCACACCGCGGGCACACCCGCGCCTCGCCGGGCAACGCCAGCGCACAACGCACACACGTCATCACCCCAGTCAAGGGAATCGGCCAGGTCACTCGACAGCCCCCCAAATGAGGGACACCGCGGCATACGAGCGACGGCGCGTCCCTCCCGTCGAGTCCCCACACCCGTCGAGAGGTCAAATTCGGGGTGTCGAGAGGTCATTGACCTCTCGACGCGGTCTATTTGATCTCTCGACGTCGTTTATTTGATCTCTCGACGCGGTCTATTTGATCTCTCGACGGGGTGGGGGTCAGGAGATGGTGATGCGGTCGACGCGCCAGTGGTTGGAAACCCAGACCAGCTCGATCTTGAGCGTGACGGCCACATCATCCGAAGTCGCGACCTCCAGTCCCTTGGCGTCGACGACGGACGTGCCCGGCTGGCGCCCCCCGACGGTGACGACGACCCGGTCGGCCGAGTCACCCCCCGCCGAGTCACCCCCCGCCGAGTTGCCCCCGGCCGAGTCACCGGCCACGGCGGTGACGGTGTCGACGAGGACGATGGGCCCGGCATACCGGTGCTTCTTGGCGACGAGATCGGCCGAGAGCTCCTCGTACTTGTGGCAGGCGACGCACCCGTCCGTCCCGAGCCGCCCGAGCAGACCCGAGGCGGGCTTGGCGAACGCATAGTTCAACAGATCGAGGTAGTAGCGAGCGAAGGTCGCGCCACCCGCGACCGAGTCCCTCCCCGCCGCCTTGGGAAACGTCGGCTTCCCCAGGGCGTATGCCGATTCCGCCCCCGATCGGCCCGTCGTGGCGGGTCCAGCCAGGGTGGCGCTCACCGTGACCGGCTGCGCGGCTGCGTCCCCGCACGCGGTGAGGGACAGCGCGATCGCAGCGGCGAGGAAGGGGGCGGTGGCCGCGGCATACCGGCTCATGCGCGTCTCCCGAAGGGTGTCAGGCCGGCACGGGCGGCACCGGCGGGCCGTTCCGTACTCCCTCAAGCGTCACGGATGATGCGCGATTCTCCAAACCGGAGGGCTGATGGCTGACCATGTCGTCGGTGAGGCCCGCGAGCCGGGTGAGGAACAGGGCGAGGGCGAGGGCGGTCCGTTCGATCTCGGCGGGGTCGACGCTCTCGTTGGGGCTGTGAATGCGGCACTGAGGTTCCTCGACGCCGAGGAGGAGGATCTCGGCGTCGGGGTGGAGTTCGTGGACGGCGACGGCGAGAGGGATCGACCCGCCCTGCCCGGTCGTGACCGGCTCGACACCGAAGGCGGCGCGCATGGACTTGCGCATCGCGGCATACGCCGGGCCGTCGGTGGCCGCCTCGAAGGGCGCGCCGAGGGTGAGTGGCTCGACCGTCACCCGGCCGTATGGCGTGTGCCGCTTCAGGTGCTGGATCAACAACTGCTGTGCCGCAGCGGAATCCATGCCCGGCGGGACCCGCAGGTTGACGACGGCACGCGCCCGCCCCTGGATCGCCGCGCTGAGCCGGTCGACCCGCGGAGCATCGATGGCGAGAACGGTCGCCGCGGGCCGCGCCCACAGGCGGTCGGCGATCGCCGCCGGCACATCCTCGCCCGGCTCGGACAGGGGGAGAACCCCGTCGACCAGGTGGGCGTCGTGCACGAACCGCGCCGAGGAGTATGGCGCACCCGACCACGTGCCGGTCGCGGCCAGTCCGTCGATGGTCGTCTCCCCGTCGGGCCCGCGGAGGGTCGCCAATGCGGTGACCAACGCCTGCAGCGCGTCGGGCGCGGCCCCGCCGAACATCCCCGAGTGGGCGGGCACCGACATCGTGTCGACGGTGACCCGCACCGAGCCGGTCCCGCGCAGAGTGGTCGTCAGAGTCGGTTGTCCGAGAGCGATATTGCCAGTGTCGGCGAGCACGACGACGTCGGCCTTGAGGAGTTCGGGACGTTTGCGGGCCAGGGCCTCCATGCCGCCGGTGCTCTGCTCCTCGGAGCCCTCGACGACGACGGCGATCTCGAGCGGCCACCGGCCGACGACATCCCGAACCGCCCGCAACGCCGTCAGGACGGCGACGACGTTGCCCTTGCAATCGGCCGCACCGCGGCCGTACCACCGCCCGCCCCGCTCGGTCAGCACCCACGGATTGGTGTCCCAGTCCTCCAGCGGCCCCGCCGGGACGACGTCGTGGTGGGTGTAGAGGAGGACGGCCGGGCCCTTGCCGCGGGCACGGGCGAGGACCGCGAGCGAGCCGTCTGGGGTGGCCGTCGCGGTCACCGGCATCCCGATCTCCGACAGCAGACTCTCGGTGAGCGAGGCGGCGGTGACGCACTCCGCCACCGGCTCGACCGCGGGGTTGAACACCGAACGACACGAAACGAGGTGGGCGAGATCGGATTTCGCGCGCGGCATGTTCGCCCGGACGGCTCGGGCCAGGAGGCTGTGCACGAACTCCCCTACTCGTAGACGTACTTCTGCGGACCAGGAAAGATCCACGACAGTCCGTCATGGAGGCGGTCGCGCCAATCATCCCAGTTGTGGCCGTCTCGTGCTTCGACGTATTTGACAGTGATACCGGCCTCCCGGAACACCGACACCATGGAGCGATTGGGGGTGATGAGCGGCTCATACATCCCGCAACTCATGTAGATCCGGTCGACTGGCCGGGCCGGCTTGGCGCGGTACTTGTTGACGAACTTGACCACCGGGTCGAAGTACGGCCCGCCGCCGTGATCCTGCCCGATGTCGGTGAAGACGAGGGAGGCCGACTGGATCAGGAGGGACCCGAAGACGCCCGGATAACGGACCGCCGTCGACACCGACGCGACGCCCCCGAAACTCGACCCCATGAGGCAGCGCCCCGAGGAGTCCTCGATCAGTGGGAGCCGTTCTGCGGCATACGGAACGAGCTCGCGCGCGATGAACCGGGCGTGGGGGGCGTGGTTCGGATACTCGACCAGGCGGTCCTTCGGCGGGACGAAGAGCGCGACGAGCGGCGGGATGTCGAGGCGATGGATGAGATTGTCGAGGACCGTCTTCATCGCGGCGTACTGGAGGTAGTCACCGCCGTCGTGGACGATGAGGAGGGGATAGCGCAGGACCCGGCTGAACCGCGCGGGGAGATAGCACCAGAACGACTGGTCCCGCCGCAGCGCCCGGGAGTGGAACCCGTCCTCGACGATCTCGCCCGGGCGTGCCTCGGGATCGGGCAGGGCCCAGGAGGGCACGGCATACCCGGTCGCGGCACAGACCGAACTCGACCCCATGGGCGAGTGCGCGAGCAGCGGGTTGAGCGGATCGTTGAACCGCTCGTAGCGCTCCGCGCGCCGCACCTCGAGCTGGTATTCGACCCGGGAGTTCGCCGGCAGATCGGTCGTCACCGCCCAGAGGTCGGTGTGCGGGAGGCGTTTCAGCGGCATCGGGTCGGGCAGACCGATGACCCGGTGGCGGACCCAGGCCTCGTCGGCGTCGCCGCGGAAGAGGAAGGTCGCCCGCTCGGCCTCGATGATCGGGGAGCCGTATCTCCCGACGAACTCATCGATGAGTTCCCGGGTCAGCGGCGCGTGGTCGCGCAGCCGGTTGATCGCCAGTCGCTGCCTCACGCGGGCACCGCCGTCGCGACGAGGCCGTCGGTCCCGAGGACCCGCGCCCCCGGCGGCAGTATGCCGTCCGCTCCGATCTCGATCCACGCCCCGTCATCGAGCAGGAGACAGCGTTCGTCGCCGAAGCGCATGGCGAGGACCGCGCACCGGGCGCGGTCGTCCAGGCGCAACCGCCGCCGGGCGTGCGGGAAGGCGACGACCTCGCCGATCCGGCCGAGACCGCGGTCGAGGAGTTCGGCCTCCCGCGCCCCCTCGGGCCCGAAGTCGTGGAACAGCGCGATCCGGTCGGTGAGGACCATCGCCCCGGCTGACCAGGCGACGACCGGCGTCGCGGCGGGGATGCGGACGGAGAACAGCCGCAGCGCCCGCAACAGCGAGCCGACGTTGCCGCCGGGGAGCACCACGGCGACGCAGCCGCTGAGGATGGCCCGCAGCTCTTCTCGGTGCCAGCCGATGACCTCGCTCGTCGCCATCGCGCTGTCGTGGGCGAACTCGGCGTGGAGGTCGCGCAGCCGCGCAAGATACCAGTCGTCGATCCGCCGGACCTCACCCACGGCGTCCCGCAGGGCCGCCCCCGCCTGGGAGTGGCGCGCCCGGGCGGGGTGATGCGGGAGGCGGCGCTGAACGGCATACACCCCGTCGAGAGTGTGCTCGAGCCGGAGCCGATAGAGCGCGGTCAGTTCGTCGTGCCTGTCGCGCAGGCGCACCCCGGCCGCGGCGAACGTCGAATCCTTCTCCAGGACATCGGTGAACCGGTGGAACAGGCGCAGGTGGACGCTGCGGTGATCGAGGGCGGCGTCGAGTTCGCCGGTCGCGTCCTCGCGCTCCTCCCAGCCGGGATTGATGACGGCGACGGGGCCGTCGGTGTCGAGCGACCGCAGCGCTGCGGTGGCCCGGATCGTGAACCGCTGGGGTCCGAGCAGGATCGTGCGCACGCCGTATGCCGCCGGCTCACCCGCCGTAGACGTGCACGGTGCGACCGACCTCGTCGAGCATCCAGCGCAGGTGGTCGTAGTCGGGGTGGCGCATCCGGACGTAGGCATTGGCCATGTAGCCCGCCTCGACCGCCTGCGTGTGGTGACCCACGTGGGGGAAGTGCGCGTCGAGCACCCATTCGCCGAAGCGCGCATAGAGATCGTCGATCCCGCTGTACCCGGTGATGGCCCCGTCCCGGTCGGGGCGGATCGCGACGAGGCCCGCGGCATACGGCCTGGCCATGGGACGCTCGGCGGTCCCGTGGGTGAGGATGTGCGCCCACTCGCGATAGACGTCGACATCATTGGAGGCGCAGTAGAGATCCCACGCACCGACGCCCGGCGGGCGGGCGCCGATCTCGGAGAAGCGCAGACCCTTGGGGCCATGGAACCACTCCATGTGCGTCGCCGACGTCCCGATGTCGAACGCCTCGATGACCCGGTGTCCGAGGTCGGCGACCTCGGCATAGAACGGGTTGCCGGCCATCCGGTTCGTCGTGATGAACTGGGGCGAGATCCACCGCGTCCGCATCGCCTCGAGGACATTGGGGTAGTAGTGCGTCGCCCAGTCATGGACGACCTCGTTGTCATGGGTGATGGTGTCGTAGAACCCCTCGTGGCCCTCGACGAACTCCTCGACGGCGATCGACGTGGCCCCGTGCGCGCCGAACAGCGTCAATGCGTGGGCGAGTTCGGTGTCGCTGTCGACCCGCATCGTGTCCTGCGCGCCCGCGCCGGCACGCGGCTTGAGGATGAGCGGATAGCCGATCTGGGCGGCGAAATCCCACACCTCGCTCGCGTGGTCGGCCGCGGTGGACGCGGCGGTCGGGACGCCGACCTCGCGGAGGGCCTGCTTCATCGACGGCTTGTCCCGGCACAGCCAGGTCGCCTTCACCGACGTTCCGGGTATGCCGCACGCCTCCCGCACCTGCGCCGCCGCCATCGTGTGCGACTCGATCGTCGCCTCGAGTTTGTCGACCCAGACCTTGGACTGGAAGTAGTGGACCGCGTCGGTCAACTGGCGGACGCTGGTGACATTGCCGACCTTGTAATAGCCGGTCATCGCGTCGCGCAGTTCCTCATCGAGCGCCCACTCGTCGGACTCGCCGACCCCGAAGACGTTGGCGCCGACGCCCGCGAGGGCGAGGACGAACCGGCGCTGGTTGTTGGGGAACCCCGGCTCGACGAAGACGATGTTCATGGGGCCAGACCCTATGCCCGTTCGGGCGGGTCCGGATGCGAGATCGGGACCAGGCTGGTTGGATCGACGGCATGACCAACGTCATCGAGACGCGGGGGCTGGTCAAGAAGTATGGCGATCTCACCGCCGTCGACCACGTCGATCTCACTGTCCCCCAAGGCACGTTCTTCGGTCTGCTCGGGCCCAACGGCGCCGGCAAGACCACCACCCTCGAGCTCATCGAGGGCATCCGTGAACCCGACGCCGGCGAGGTCCGGGTCCTCGGCCAGCCGGTCTGGCCGCGCAACCGGGCCCTGTTGCCGCGAATGGGGGTCCAGTTGCAGGCATCGGCGTTCTTCGAGCGGCTCACTGTCGAGGAGCAGTTGCGGTGCTTCGCCGATCTGTATGGCGTGCGGCATACGCGCGTCGAGGAGATGATCGCGCTCGTCGGGCTCGAGGAGAAGCGGAAGACGCGGACCGAGGACCTGTCCGGCGGGCAGGCGCAGCGACTGTCGATCGCGTGCTCGCTCATCCACGATCCGGCGGTCGTCTTCCTCGACGAACCGACGGCGGCGCTGGACCCGCAGGCCCGGCGCAACCTGTGGGATGTGCTGCGGGCGATCAACGAGGAGGGCCGGACCGTCATCCTGACGACGCACTACATGGACGAGGCCGAGATCCTCTGCGACCAGGTCGCGATCATCGATCACGGGCGGATCCTCACCGTCGACACGCCGCGCAACCTCATCACGGGATTGGGGGCGGCGTATCGGATCCAGGTGAGCGCGGAGGCGATCACCGAAGCGGAGGCACGCGGCATACCCGGGGTGGATTCGGCGAACACCGAGGACGGGACCCTCACCTTGAGCACCTACAACCCGGCACCGGCACTGACCGCGCTCGCCGAGCGGGATGCGCTCAAAGGGCTCCAAGTCACCGGAGCGACCCTCGAGGACGTCTTCCTCACCCTGACCGGACGGGAGTACCGCGCATGACCTCCTTCCTCGCGCTGACCCGGGCCCAGTGGAAGGGCTTCTGGCGGGACAAGCAGAACTGGTTCTGGCTCATGGCCTTTCCCCTGATGTTCCTGGTGCTGTTCGGGTTCCTCTTCCGCGACGCCGGGGCATCCAAGAACACGCTCGCGGAGATCGGCTCGGTCGCCGTCGTCGACCAGTTGCCGTCGGAGGCGAAGGCGCAGTTCGACGGCCTGTTCACGGTGACGAAGTATGCCGATGCCGCCGCCGCGATCGAGAAGGTCCGCAAGGGCGATCTCGACGCCGCGATCGAGCAGCGGGACGACGCGGTGCTCGTCCACTATTCACAGGCCGATCAGGTGACGGCGGCCCGGGTCCAGGGGACGCTGTCGGCGTTCGTCGACAGCGCCAATGTCGCCTTGTCGGGCAAGCCGCCCGTGTTCACGCTGAAGCCGGAGCCGGTCGAGGACGAGTCGCTCAAGCCGATCCAGTTCATCGCGCCCGGCCTGCTCGGGTGGGCGGTGGCGATGGGGGCGACCTTCAACGCCGCGATGCCGTTCGTGCAGTGGCGGACCTCGAAACTCCTGCGGCGGATCCGGCTCGCGCCGATGCGGACCGAGGAGTTGGTGTCGTCGCGGCTGTTGGTCTCGCTGGCGGTCGCGTTCGTGCAGATGGCGGTCTTCCTCGGTGTCGGGGTCGGGTTGTTCGGGTTGAAACTGACCGGAAGCTGGTGGATGGCGATCCCACTCATCCTCTGCGCGACACTCGCGTTCATGGCGATCGGGCTGATCGCCGGCGCGGTGAGCAAGACCGCCGAGGCGGCATCGGGGCTGGCCAATGTGATCATCCTGCCGATGGCCTTCCTGTCCGGGTCGTTCATCCCCCTCGACCAGGCTCCGTCGTGGCTTCAGACGGTCTCGAAATTCCTCCCGCTGGGGCAGCTCAACACCGGGATGCTCGACGTGATGGTCCGCGGGGAGGGCCCCAGCGCCGCGCTCGTGCCGATGGTGGTGCTGCTCGGGTTCGCAGTGGTGTTCGGGCTGATCGCGGCCCGCTTGTTCCGCTGGGACGACTGAACGGTTGGGGGGCTCCAGCGCACGCGGTGCGGGGACGCGAGGAGCCAGGTCAGGAGGTTCCAGATGATGCCGCCACAGAGGCCCGCACAGTTGGGGGGCTCCGCCCCTCAACGGCCCCCAAAGGCACGATGCTCGATGCGCTCGCGCTGACCGTCGTCCCGGAGGAACCAAGCTCGCTCCGCTCGCGCTGACCGTCGTCCCCGAGGAACCAAGCTCGCTCCGCTCGCGCTGACCGTCGTCCCGGAGGAACCAAGGTCGCTCCGCTTGCGCTTCCTCCGGATTGCTCGCTCCGCCCGCAACCGATCGCTTCGCCCGCTCACCCCTCCCGCGCGTCTCCCCCGTCTCACCCCGTCGAGAATGGCAGCGTTCGGCAACGCTTGCAGGCTTTGGCGACCCTTGCATAGATATAGCCATTCCCGCGCGTCTCCCCCGTCTCACCCCGTCGAGAATGGCAGCGTTCGGCAACGCTTGCAGGCTTTGGCGACCCTTGCATAGATATATCCATTCCCGCGCGTCTCCCCCGTCTCACCCCGTCGAGAATGGCAGCGTTCGGCAACGCTTGCAGGCTTTGGCGACCCTTGCATAGATATAGCCATGCAACGATCGCCAAAGCCTGCAAGACTGGCCGAACGCTGCCATTCTCGAGGTGGGGGGAAGCTCGAGGCGGCCGATCACCATCGGAGGCGCGAAGGCTCGAAGAAGAACGCAGGACGCCTCGATAGCCGTCGCGGTAGCGGGCGCGCTGGTCTCGCAACTGCTCGACCACGTCGGGAGCGTCCGGATGCTGATTACGCCCCAGGCCCACGCCTCCGGGAATTGAGACCCGCGCGGCTCTGCCCGCTTTCCCGCTCACGGCGCTCGATCGACGGGTCCCCATCGCCTACGGCGTCGCCCAAAGCCGGAGCTACCGCCTGGTAAGTGGGGTGATCACCCCACTTACCAGGCGGTAGCTCGGGGTCGAGAGGGCGGTGGCCGGCGCGCGGCCGAACGGGCTGTCGGGTGGGGCGGTTAACATCGTCCCGAGCGAAGGAGGTGGCCGATGGGGCGGTTGCAGCGGATCGAGCAGAAGCTCGAGCGCGCAATCAACGGCGCCTTCGCCAAGGCGTTCCGGGCAGAGGTTCAGCCCGTCGAGATCGCCAGCGCGGTGCGGCGCGCGATGGACGAGCGCGCCCAGACGATGGCCAAAGGCCGCACGTTCGTGCCGAACGGCTACACCGTCGAACTGTCGCCGAGTGACTACGAGCGCCTGTCCGCCTTCGAGGACGATCTCCGCGAAGAGCTGCTCGCCGCCGCGCAGGAACATGCGGAGAGCCAGCACTACCACCCCCGGGGCGAATTCTCGATGCGTCTGGCCGCGGGTGGTGACCTCGAGACGGGGATGTTCCGGATCCACCCGGAGGAGTCCGGGAAGTCGCGATCCACATCCTCCGTTCGGCGGGTGGAGCGCGACGAACGCCCCGACGGGCGATCGGACCGAAGGCCCGGGTCCGATCATCCGGGAGGGCCGGGAGCCGCCGAGCCGGCCGATCTCGCCAACCGTTCGGGCCACACTCACGCTGCCGATCACGAGTTCCCCGCACCTGGGCGCCGGCCGGCCCCGGACCCACAGACCCCGCGCAATCAGGGCAGGGCCAGCGGGCCGGAGGTCTATGACTGGGCGGGCGACGGCACTCATGACCCCGACCCCGACCCGTCCCGGCACGATCCGACGTCGGCACCGGCAGCGGGGGCCGGAGCGGGAGCGACCGAGTCGCGGTCAGCACGGGGGGAGCGGGCGGCATACGACCACGACCGGCACGACCGCCTCAGACCCGACCCGGGCGACCACGATCCGGCCCCCGGCCTGCGCACCTCGACCCGGCGCGAACCCGCCCAACCACGGCTGGTCCGGGCGACAGACCGGCCATGGCTCGAGATCGGTGGCGAGCAATACCCCCTCATCCACGCACTCACCATCCTCGGCCGCGACACTGTCGCCCAGATCGTCGTCCCCGATGCCAATGTCAGCCGCGCCCACTGCGAGGTCCGCGTGACCAGCGACGGACCGCACCTGATCGCCAACATTCGCGACCTCGGCTCCCTCAACGGCACCTGGGTCAATGGCGCCCGCGTCACCAGCGCCCGGCTCCAACCCCGGGACCGCATCCGGATCGGTCAGACCGACGTCGTCTTCCACGCCGGGCGGAAGTGAGTCACGCCGATGAGCGAACTCACCCTCACCATCCTGCGCCTCGGGCTGCTGATCCTGCTCTGGCTCTTCGTGTTCAGTCTCGCCGGGGTGCTGCGCGGCGACCTCTATGGCACCCGTGTCGTCAACCGGATCACCACTCGCTCCGGCGCCCGCTCGGGAGCCGCCCCCGCGTCGAGCGCGACGCCCGCCCTCGGCGGTGGCTGGCGCGAGCGCCGCGCCGGCAACGCCTCCACCGGCCCACGCAACCTCGTGGTCACCTCGGGCCCCCTCGAGGGCACCCGAATCCCCCTCGGCGACAGCGATATTCTCATCGGTCGCAATCCCGAGTGCCTGCTCGTCCTGGATGACGACTTCGCCTCCGGCCAGCATGCCGCGCTCGTGCGCACCGATGAGGGCTGGGCGGTCGAGGACCTCGGCTCGACCAATGGCACCTTCGTCGATGGGCAGCGGGTCGACCAACTCGTCGGGATCGCCCCAGGCAATGAGGTCCGCATCGGCCGCACGACCATCGAGCTCCAGAAGTAGCCCGTGCCGATCGCCTTCCGCTACGCCGCCCGCTCCGATGTGGGTCTCGTGCGCTCCGAGAACCAGGACTCGGGGTATGCCGGGCCTCACCTGCTCGTCGTCGCCGACGGGATGGGTGGCCACGCCGGCGGCGATATCGCGAGTTCCACGGTCATCGGGCACCTCGTCCAGCTCGACGACGACGCCCCCGGAGGTGGCGACTCTGCGGACGAACTCGGCTCCGCCATCGCCACCGCCAACCGCGAGCTCGGCCGGATCATCGGCGAGCGGCCCGAGCTGACCGGGATGGGGACGACGGTCACCGCCCTCCTGCGCTCCCGCAACAAGCTCATGGTCGCCCACATCGGCGACTCGCGGGCCTACCTCTGGCGCGACGGCACCCTCGGCCGCATGACGACCGACCACTCGTTCGTCCAGACGCTCATCGACCAGGGCCGGATCACTCCCGAGCAGGCGAGCACCCACCCCCAGCGCTCCCTCGTCACGCGCGTGCTCACCGGCGCCCCCCGCGACCTGCCCGATATCGGCGCGCGCGCGGCGATCGCCGGCGACCGCTATCTCGTCTGTTCCGACGGGCTGTCGGGGTTCGTCGCCGACGAGACGATCGGCGAGATCCTCGGCAAGGGCACCCCCGACGAGGCCGCCGACACTCTCGTCGGTCTCGCCCTTCGCGCCGGCGCCCCCGACAATGTCACGCTGATTGTCGCCGACGTGGTCGACATGACCCGCGGCGACCTCCCCTCCGTCTCCCCCCAGATCGTCGGCGCAGCGCGACTCAGCCCCGCGGGCACCCGCGCGCTCCGCGAGACCCCCGCCGCCAAGGCGGCGGCCCTCTCCCAGGCCCTCGGTCTCGACGAGGAGCGCGAGTCTGTCGAGAAACTCGCCCTCGCCGAGGAGAAGCCGAGCACCCGCCGCGGCCGCCTGGTCAAGCTGTTCGCCGCTCTCGCCGCGGTCGCCGTCGTCATCGCGGGTGGGTCGTATGCCGCCTACGCCTGGTCCCAGCGCCAGTTCTTCGTCGGCGCGAGCGACGGGAGGGTGACCGTCTTCCGCGGGGTCGCCGACGACCTCGGCCCCATCTCGCTGTCGAGCCCGGTCGACGTCACCGATGTCGCCCTCACCGACCTGCCCGAGAACACCCAGGCGATCGTCGAGAACCGCGTGACCGTCGCCGACCGCGCCGAGGCCGACGCCCGCGTCGCCGAGTTGCGCGCCCAGGCGCAGGCCTGCGTCAAAGCCCGGGCTCGGAACCAGTCGTGCGGGTCGGTGGGCACGGCATACGGCACGAACAGCACCACGTCGACCACGGCCACGAGCACGTCGTCCACCACCGGCTCGTCCACCACCGGCTCGTCGTCGTCGACCCGGCCTTCGTCGTCCCACTCCACCTCGTCGGGGACGGGGACGAGCCGATGAGCGCGATCACCTCCCTGCGGCCGCGCCGCGGGCGCAATGTCGAACTCCTTCTGCTGATCTTCGCCGTCGCCATCGTGACGATCGCCTATGTCACGGTCGAGGGCGCGACCAAGGGCAGCGTGCCGGCCGGCCTGCTCACCCAGGCCGGCGGTCTGCTCGCCATCGCGGTCGCCGTCCACCTCGTGCTCCGGTTCACCGCGCCGTATGCCGATCCCCTCCTCCTGCCCATCGCCACCCTCCTCAACGGGCTGGGTCTGGTGATGATCCACCGTCTCGACATCGCCCACCACAAGGACGTCGCGCACGGGGCGGCCGGCAGGCAGCTGATCTGGAGCGGGCTGGCGGTCGCCATCGCCATCGGGGTCCTCCTCTGGCTGCGCGACCACCGGATGCTGCGGCGCTACACCTATCTCAGCGGCGCGCTCGGCATCGTCCTCCTCCTGCTCCCCCGCGTGCCCGGACTCGGCCGCGAGATCAACGGCGCCCGCATCTGGATCGGCATCGGGCCGTTCTCGTTCCAACCGGGTGAGGTGGCGAAGCTGCTGCTCGCGATCTTCTTCGCCGGCTATCTCGTCCAGACCCGGGACGTCCTGTCCATCGCCGGGCGCAAGGTCCTCGGCCTGACCCTGCCCCGGATGCGCGACCTCGGACCCATCCTCCTCATGTGGGGGCTCAGCCTCGCCGTCCTCGCCTCGCAGAAGGACCTCGGGTCGGCGCTGCTCTTCTTCGGGCTGTTCGTCGCGATGCTCTATGTCGCGACCGAGCGGACCTCGTGGGTCGCCATCGGCCTGCTTCTCGCCGCGGCGGGCGCGTATGCCGCCTACCACCTCTTCGGGCATGTCCAGCAACGCGTCGAGCTGTGGCGGCACGCCTTCGATCCCTCGGTCATGAAGCAGGTGTCGAGCCAGCTCGCCACCGGGATCATGGGCATGGCGGCCGGCGGACTCGTCGGGACCGGCCTCGGGCAGGGCCGCCCCGATCTGACCCCCTTCGCCGAATCGGACTTCATCGTCTCCTCGTTCGGCGAGGAGGTGGGCCTGGTCGGGCTCATCGCGATCATCGCTCTCTATGTCCTCCTCGTCGAACGCGGTTTCCGGACCGCGATCGGGGTCCGCGACGGCTTCGGCAAGCTCATCGCCGCCGGGCTGGCGTTCTCGATGGCGCTCCAATGTTTCGTGGTCGTCGGCGGCGTCACGCGGGTCATCCCGCTGACCGGCCTGACCATGCCGTTCCTCTCCCAGGGTGGCTCGAGCCTGCTGGCCAACTGGACCCTCGTCGCCCTCCTCCTGCGCATCAGCGACCAGGCGCGGGAGCCCGTCCTCGACGATCCGGTGACGGCCGACATCCCGGTGGTGGCCCGGTGAACGCCCCGATCCGGCGCCTGTCTCTCCTCGCCGCCCTCCTCTTCCTCTCGCTGCTGCTGTCCTCGACGTGGATCCAGTACGTCGACGCCAAGGGGATCAACGCCATCTCCACCAACCGGCGCACGCAGCTGTTCAACTACACCCAGCAGCGCGGCGCGATGATCGTCGCCGGCGACACGATCGCCTCCTCCAAACCCGCGTCGGACGAGTTCAAGTGGACCCGGGTCTATGCCGAGGGCAAGCGCTATGCCCACGTGACCGGGTTCTATTCGTTCTCCATCCCGCCCGACCGGGGTCTGGAGTATGCCGAGAACGACCTCCTCTCCGGGCGCAGCGACAAGCTCTTCTATCGCCGGGTCTCCGACCTGCTGACCGGCCGTCGGCCCGCCGGCGCCTCCCTCGAACTCACGCTCGATCCCCGCGCCCAGGAGGCCGCCGACACCGCCTTGGGGAGTCAGCGCGGCGCGGTCGTCGCCCTCGACCCGAGCACCGGAGCCATCCTCGCGATGGTCAGCCACCCGGCATACGACCCGAATCTCCTGACCACGCACGACTCCCAGACGGCCGGGGAGGCCTGGACCGCGTTGCTGAAGGCCGACGGCAGCCCCCTGACCAACCGGGCCATCGCCGGGAACCTCTATCCGCCGGGCTCGACGTTCAAGCTCATCACCGCGGCGGCGGCCCTCGAGTCGGGCGACTACACCAAGGACTCCGAGGTCCCCGGACCGGCGGCGCTCGAGCTGCCGGGGGTGACCCAGCCCCTCGCCAATCACGACCACCAGCCGTGCGGACCGAACGCCAAGACGACGCTCGACCACGCGCTGACGATCTCGTGCAACACCGCGTTCGCCTCGCTCGGGATGACTCTCGGGGCCGACAAGCTGCGGGCACAGGCGGCGAAATTCGGCTTCGGGCAGTCGCTGCACATCCCGATGCCGGCGACCCCGAGCACGATTCCGGCGCAGCTCAATGCGCCGCAGACGGCGCAGTCGGCGATCGGTCAGTACGAAGTCAAGGCGACCCCGCTCCAGATGGCGATGGTGGCCGCGGCGATCGGCAACGGGGGAAAAGTCATGACGCCCTATCTCGTCCAGCGGGTCGTCAGCAGCGATCTCCAGACGATCGAGGGACCGCAGCAGCACGATCTCGGGGACGCGATCTCGCCTGGGACGGCCGAGCAACTCACCCAGATGATGACCGATGTCGTCGCCGAGGGGACCGGCACCCCGGCCCAGATTCCCGGCGTCCAGGTGGCGGGCAAGACCGGGACGGCGCAGCATGGAGAGGGCGCCGCGCCGCACGCGTGGTTCACCGGCTTCGCGCCGGCGAGTTCGCCCAAGGTCGCGGTCGCGGTCGTCGTCGAGGACGGCGGCCAGGCCGGCAGTGAAGCGGCGGGAGGCACGGTCGCCGGACCGATCGCCAAGGCCGTCATGGAGGCGGTGTTGAACTCATGACCACGCGAGTGCCGCAGTTGCTCGGCGGCCGATACGAGGTCGGCGAACTCATCGGGCGCGGGGGTATGGCGGAGGTCCACCTCGGCTACGACACCCGCCTCGGGCGCGATGTCGCCATCAAGATCCTCCGCAGCGACCACCTGCGCGATGCGACCTTCCTCGGCCGGTTCCGGCGCGAGGCGCAGTCCGTGGCCGGCCTGAGCCATCCGGCGATCGTCGCGGTCTATGACTCGGGCGAGGAGCGCGCACGTGAGAGCGGCGGGGCGCCGGTGTCGATCCCCTACATCGTCATGGAGTATGTCGACGGGATGACCCTGCGCGAGATCCTCCGCGAGCGGGGCAGCCTGACGCCGCACGAGGCGGGCCGGATCACCGAGGGGGTCCTCGGGGCGCTCGACTACAGCCACCGGGCCAGGATGGTCCATCGCGACATCAAACCGGCCAACGTCATGATCTCCCGCGACGGGTCGGTCAAGGTCATGGACTTCGGCATCGCGCGCGCCGTCGCCGACTCGCAGGCGACGATGACCCAGACGTCGTCGGTCATGGGGACGGCGCAGTACATCTCGCCCGAGCAGGCCGAGGGCCAGACGGTGGACTCGCGCTCCGACCTCTATTCGACCGGCTGCCTGCTGTTCGAGTTGTTGACGGGCAGGACTCCGTTCGTCGGAGAGCCGGTCTCACTGACCTATCAACATGTGACGAAGCCGCCGCCGCTGCCGTCGTCGATCGACTCCGCCGTGCCGGACGACATGGACGCGATCGTCCTGCATGCCCTGGCCAAGAACCGCGACCTGCGCTATCAGGACGCCGAATCCTTCCGCGCCGACCTCCAGGCCGCGCGCCTCGGGCTGCCGATCAGTGACGCCGCGCGGCACGCTCTGGTCGCGGCCCAGCGGGGCGAGTCACCGGTGTCGGTGACGCCGCCGGTGGTGGCCACCGCGCCGGAGGGATTGTCCGCGGGAGGGGCGCAGCGGCATACGACCTCGTGGGAGGTGCGGGATGCGTATGCCGAGCCTCGCCGCTCCCGGCGCGGCATGGCGATCGTCGGGGTCCTGCTCGTCGCCGCGCTCGCGTTGCTCGGGGTCGTCGGCAAGGCCTACCTCGACTCACGGCCCAAGAAGGTCGAGGTGCCGGTCGTCCTCGACCTGCCGTATGCCACGGCGAAGGCCAAGGTCGAGTTGGCGGGCTTCGACGTCGCGCCGACCTATGAGGCGAGCCGCGAGATCGATCGCGACCACGTCATCAAGCAGGACCCCGCGGGCAACACCTCCCAGCGCGAGGGATCGCTGATCACGCTGACGGTCTCCACAGGGCCGGCGTCGACGCGCGTGCCCAATCTCGCCGGCAAGAGTCAGGCCACCGCGCGGCAGTTGCTCGCCGATGTCGGCCTCAATATCGGCAAGATCATCAAGATCGACTCCCGCGCGCAGAAGGCCGGCCGGGTGATCTCGACCAATCCTGCGGCCTTCGCCGACGCATTCGAGGGCGACACTGTCGATCTGACCGTGGCGAGTGGGTGGATCGACCTGCCCGAGGTCGTCGGGAAGACCGAGGACGAGGCGACGAATCTGTTGCGCGGGCTCGACCTCACCGTGACGCGAACGACGGAACTGAGCACCGAGACCGAGGGGACGGTGATCCGGCAGGATCCCGAGCCGGGCAAGGTCGCGGCACAGTCGACTGTCGCGCTGGTGATCGCCAAGCCCTATCCGGTCACGACCACGACGACCGTGACGACGACGCCGTCGTCGTCGAGCAGTTCATCGACGACGACGACCACGACGAGCACGTCGACGGCCACTCTGACCTCACCGCCGCGCTCGCCCGCCGGGGCCCGGGTCACGCACGCGAGCCCGAGCGGTGGCGGGGGATCCGCCTCGGCACCGGTCGCACTGGGGGCCGCGGGTGCCCTCGGCCTCGCCGTCGCTGGGCTGTGGCCGGTCGCCGGGCGCAGACGCCGGGGTCCCCGCCGCCACTGAGCGCGTGTGGGGCCCGCCAGGGGAACCCCCACGTCGCGCGGCCGATCGCCGAGGCGCGGGGGGACCGTGGCCTCGCGGGGAAACCGCGGTTGACAGGCGTCTCCCAGAGCATGGTGGGAGGGTGCGGGCATGAGTCGGGCACTGTCGCGTCGCGTCGTTCTCACTGCTGGGAGCCTCGGCGCACTCGCCGCCTGCTCGACTGCCTCCTCCCCGACCACCGGCATGCGTATGCCGGCCACTCCCGTCCCCACCTCCGCTCCCGCCAGCCCCTCGCCCGGGCAGCGGGTGGTCGAGCGGGTGCTCACGCCGGCTCCCGCCCGGGTGGATCTCGGCGGGGTCACCGTCGACACCTGGGCTTATGACGGGGTCGTGCCCGGGGCGGAGCTGCGGGTCACCGCGGGCGACTTCGCCCGGGTCCGGCTCCACAACACGCTGCCCGCGGAGACGACGGTCCACTGGCACGGCATACGGCTGCGGAATCCGGCGGACGGACTGCCGGGCGTCACCCAGGACGCGGTCCAGCCTGGAGGCGACTTCACGTATGCGTTCACGGCGCCGGACCCTGGGACCTACTTCTTCCATCCGCATGTCGGCGTGCAGATCGACCGGGGACTCTATGCCCCGCTCATCGTCGAGGACCCGCACGAGCCGCTCACCTATGACGTCGAATGGGTGGTCGTCCTCGACGACTGGCTGGACGGGACCGGGCGCACGCCCGATCAGGCCCTCGCCGACCTCGTCGAGGCGGGCGGCACCGCGACCGGGTCCGGAATGGGCGGCATGGGGATGGGCATGGGCGGGATGGACGGCATGGGCGGCGGCGACGACGGCGATGTGGCCTATCCCCACTTCCTCGTCAACGGCCGCACGCCGACCGATCCGGTGGTCTTCACCGGCAGGCCCGGCCAGAGGGTCCGGCTCCGGGTCGTCAACTCCGGGGCGGACACGATCTTCACCGTGGCCCTCGGCGGCCATCGGTTCACCGTCACCCACACCGACGGCTGGCCGGTCGAGCACCAGGAAGCAGAGGCGGTGACCCTCGGCATGGGCGAGCGGTTCGACGCACTGGTCACCCTCGGCGACGGGGCGTTCCCGCTGGTCGCCAGGCCCGCGGGGAAGTCCGGGGACGCCCGGGCGATCGTCCGGACCGCCTCGGGCGCGACGCCCGATGCCTCGGCGTCACCGGACGAACTCGCCCGCACGCCCCTCCAGCTCGCCGACCTCACCCCCGCCGACGCCGCCCGCCTCCCGGCCGCGACGACCGCCGAGACCCAGTCGGTCCTTCTCCAGGGGTCGATGGAGCCGTATGTCTGGGGGATCAACGGGGCGCCGTACGGCCACAACACACCGCTCACCGTGCCGGGCGGCACGCGGGTGCGGTTCGAGGTGACGAATATGTCGATGATGACCCACCCCTTCCACCTCCACGGGCACACCTTCGCCCTCGCCGACACCGGGCTGCGCAAGGACACCGTGCTCATGCGGCACATGGAGCGCCGGGTCATCGAGTTCGACACCGACAACCCGGGACGGTGGATGGCCCACTGCCACAACGCCTATCACGGCGAGGCGGGGATGATGATCGGCGTCGACTATCGCGCCTGAGCCTCGGAACGCCACCGCGGGAGGGGAGCACCCGGCATACGATCTGGTGGTGACCCGGATCCTCGTCGTCGACAACTACGACAGCTTCGTCTTCACCATCGTCGGCTACCTCCAGCAGCTCGGCGCGGCGACGCATGTCGTCCGCAACGACGCGGTGACCCCCGAGGAGGGGATCGGCTACGACGGCGTCCTCATCTCACCCGGCCCCGGAACTCCCGAAGAGGCCGGCGTCTCGATGGCGATGATCGCCGCGTGCGCCGAGCGGGCGCAGCCGATGCTCGGGGTGTGCCTCGGCCATCAGGCGCTCGGCGTCGTCTGCGGGGGTGTGGTCGGCCGCGCGCCGGAACTCCTCCACGGCAAGACCTCCCGGGTCCACCACGACGGGACGGGCGTTCTCGACGGGTTGGCGTCGCCGTTCACGGCGACCCGCTATCACTCCCTGGCCATCGACCCGGCAACCCTGCCGGACGAGTTGATCGCCAACGGGCACACCGAGTCCGGAATCATCATGGCGGTCCGCCACCGCGATCTCCCGCTCCACGGCGTCCAGTTCCACCCCGAGAGCGTGCTCACCCAGGGCGGCCACCGGCTCCTCGCCAACTGGCTCGCCATGTGCGGCGCGACCGATGCCGTCGCCGCGTCGGCGGGCCTGAGTCCGTTGGTCCGCGACGCCGAGGGCGTCGCCCGGATGGTCGCGTCCGCCTGATGCCCGAGTTCCCGCCCCACGGGCGGGCGGCGCTGCTGACGGCCCGGCCGACCCTCTGGAGCGCGGTCGTCCCGGTCATCGCGCTCGTCGCGGGCCTGCTGTTCAGCGCGAGCAGCCAGGCGGCCCGGGGGACGAACCTGCGCTCCGAGGTGACCGGCGTCCCCGACCTCATCCGCGAGCGCAGCCTCGCCAACGTCCGCACGGCCCGCGACGTGGATCGGGTCCGGGCCCAGGTCGAGTCCCTCAGCCGGCAGGAGGCCCCGGGCAACCAACGGCTCCAGGCGCTGACCCGCACGGGCGACACGCTCGCGGCGACCGCGGGCATCACCCCCGTCGACGGCCCGGCCGTCTCCGTCGCCCTCGACGACTCCCCCATGACCAGCGATCAACTGCCCGAGTGGGCGAATGTCAACGACATCGTCGTTCACCAGCAGGACGTGCAGGCCGTCGTCAACGCGCTGTGGCGCGGTGGGGCGGAGGCGATGATGATCATGGACCAGCGCGTCATCGCGACCAGCGCGG
Source organism: Dermatophilaceae bacterium (assembly GCA_046330995.1). Classification (GTDB taxonomy): domain Bacteria; phylum Actinomycetota; class Actinomycetes; order Actinomycetales; family Dermatophilaceae; genus Nostocoides_A. Next base: position 196,609 of record JAXLRS010000006.1, on the reverse strand, counting down.
TCCGCTGCGTCGGCAACACCCTGATCCTGCAGGGCCGCGTCTATTCGCCGCCGTTCGTCATCAGCGCCATCGGGGATCCGGACGCCCTCGTCGCGGCCCTCGACGCCGATCCGACGATCACGACCTACAAGCGGTATGTCGCCGAACTCGGCCTCGGCTACGACGTCACCCGGCTCGGGGAGACGCGCTTCCCCGGCTATGTCGGCGGCCTCGATCTGAGCTACGCGCGGCCCGTCGGCTGACCCGCCACACCGTCCGGCGACGCCCGGGAACCGTCGGTCGCGCCGGGCGAGGGAGCGGTCGACGGCGGGGAGCGCGCACCATACGCTCATCGTGGAAATCTCCACCGCGCAAAGGGGCCGGCCATGCTCGTTCCGTTCAGTGTCGACGACTTCCTCCGCCGTGGGGCGATGGTCTATGCAGACCGGATCGGTGTCGTCGACGAGCCGGACCAGCCGGCCGCCTCGCTTGGCGACCTCACCTATGGCCAGCTCGCCGCCCGCGCCCGCGCGATGGCGCGGCGGATGGAGAAGCTCGGCATCCGCGAGGGCGATCGGATCGCCATGGTCACCCACAACAGCGCGCGCCTGTTGACGGCGTTCTTCGGGATCTGCGGATATGGCCGCGTGCTCGTTCCGGTGAACTTCCGGCTCTCGCGCGACGAGGTCGCCTATATCGTCGCGCACTCCGGCGCCCGGGTGCTCTTCGTCGATCCAGAACTCGTCGACAGCCTCGAGGGCATTCCCTGCGAGCACACCTTCGTCCTCGGCGACGACGCGAACCTCTTCGAGGCCTCCGGCTCCCCGACACCGTGGTCGGAGCCCGATGAGAATGCGACCGCGACGATCAACTACACCTCGGGCACGACCGCCCGCCCCAAGGGCGTGCAGCTCACCCACCGCAACCTCTGGGTCAACGCCATGATGCAGGCGGTCCACCTCGGGGTGAGCGATCGCGATGTCTATCTTCACACCCTGCCGATGTTTCACTGCAACGGCTGGGGTATGCCGTTCGTCTGCGCCGGCCTCGGCGTCCCCCAGATCGTCCTGCGCAAAGTCGACGGCGCCGAGATCCTCCGCCGCATCGAGACGTATGCCGTGACCCTCCTGTGTGCCGCCCCCGCCGTCGTCGCGGCCGTCCTCGACGCCGCCCAGACGTGGGAGGGTCCGATTCCCGGCCGCGGCCGGGTGCGGATCGTCGTCGCCGGCGCGCCGCCGCCGACCAAGACGATCGTGCGGATCCAGGAGGAGCTCGAGTGGGAGTTCATCCAGATCTATGGGCTGACCGAGACCGCGCCGCTGCTCACCGTCAACCGGGCCCGGGCCGAGTGGGATGGCGATTCGGGCGAGGCCAGGGCCCACCGGCTGGTCCGGGCCGGCTCTCCGGCGATCGGCGTCGACCTCGAGGTCGACGAGAACGGCGAGGTGCTGGCGCGGTCCAATGTCGTGCTCGCGGGCTACTGGGAGAACCCGGGCGAGAGTGAGGTCGCCCTGGCTGGCGGATGGTTCCACACCGGCGACGGCGGCACCATCGACGACGAGGGCTATCTGTCGATCTCCGATCGACGCAAGGACGTCATCATCACCGGCGGCGAGAATGTCTCCTCGATCGAGGTCGAGGACGTCGTCTTCAGCCACCCGGAGGTCGCCGAGGTCGCCGTCATCGGGGTCCCTGATGACAAATGGGGCGAGACGATCAAGGCCCTCGTCGTCCGGATCCCCGGGTCGGAGCTGACCGAGCGAGAGCTCATCGACTACTGCAAGGACCGGGTCGCCCGCTACAAGGCTCCGAGTTCGGTGGAGTTCCGCGACACTCTCGCCCGGACCGCCACCGGCAAGCTGCAGAAGTTCAAGTTGCGGGCGCCCTATTGGTCCGGCCGGGACCGCTTGGTGAACTGACGTCGAGGGGTGACCTAGGCTGGGCTCGCCCCGACCCAAGGAGTAGCCACCGTGCCCGAGTCCCGCAATCGCGACAAGGCGTCCTACACCCCTCCGCCGGAGAAGCGGCCGCAGAAGGTGTCGGTCGGCAATCCGGTGTGGTTCGTGCCGGTCATGGTCGGGCTGATGATCCTCGGCCTGCTGTGGGTCGTCGTCTTCTATGTCACCCGGCAGGAGTATCCCGTGCCGAGCCTCGGCCGGTGGAACCTCGGCATCGGCTTCGCCCTCATGTTGTCCGGCTTCATGATGACAACCCGTTGGCGCTGACCGGAACTACACCGGTGTGATTCTGTCCCCAGGTGGGGATAACCCTGTGGATGACGACGTCAGAAGGCGCCGTAGCGGGCTGCGGCGACGCCCACGAGTGCGAGCGCCACGGCGGCGGCCGGCCCCCAGGCGAGCACGGCGGACCGCCGGGCTCGCGCGAAGACGAAAGCCAGCAGCATACCCGTCAGAAAGCCGCCGATGTGGGCCTGCCAGGCGATCGTCGGATAGAACACCGGGAGTACGGCGTTGATCGCCAGATTCACCCAGATCCCTTGTGTCGCAAGGCCTCTCGACCGATTGAGGACGATGATGGCGCCGAACAGCCCGAACACCGCTCCCGAGGCACCGACCAGTGCGGCGTTGCTGGTCAGCGGCGTCAACAGGAGGTAGGCCACCGTCCCACCCAGGGCGCTCAGGAGATAGAGCGCGAGATAGCGCGCCCGGCCGAGAAGCGCCTCGGCATACGGCCCGAGCATCCAGAGGGCGACCATGTTGAAAAGGATGTGGACAAGTGGCCCGTGGAGGAAGGCCGAGGTGAGGAAACGCCATGGTTCGTGCTCCCCGATCGACGGGGCGAAGGCGAGTTCCTGGAGCACGCGCGGCGATGCCTGCTGAGCCAGCCAGAGGGCGACGCAGATGCCGATGAGGGCCATCGTGACCATCGGACCGCCGGCCGACGGGCGTCCGCCGAGGACCGTCGTCGTCCGTGGCGCCGCCCTGGCCGCCTCCTGGACGCAGTCGACGCACTGCACCCCGACGGCGGCCGGACGCTGGCATTCGGGGCAGACCGGACGATGGCACCTCTGGCAGCGGACATAGGCGACTCGCTCGGGGTGACGGGGACAGACCGGCGGTGCCCCGACCCCTGAGGGGTATGCCGCCGGCTCACTCACCGCGGTCCGCCTCCACCGTGCGTCAGTCGACGGTGACGGACTCGATGACGACCGGCTCGCGAGGCTTGTCACCGGGGCCGGTCGGGACGGCGGCGATCGCGTCGACCACCCGGCGGCTGGCCTCGTCGGCGACCTCGCCGAAGATCGTGTGCTTGCCCTGGAGCCACGTCGTCGGGGTCACGGTGATGAAGAACTGCGAGCCGTTGGTGCCCTTGCCGAATCGCTTGCCGGCGTTGGCCATGGCCAGGAGATAGGGCTTGGTGAACGTCAGTTCCGGGTGAATCTCGTCGTCGAAGGCATATCCCGGACCGCCCGTACCCTGGCCGAGCGGGCATCCTCCCTGGATCATGAAGTCGGGGATGATGCGGTGGAAGGTCAGACCGTCGAAGTAGGGGGTCGGGCTCTTGCGGCCCGCGTCGTCCTGATAGTCCTTGGTGCCGGCCGCCAGGCCCGTGAAGTTGGCGACGGTCTTGGGGGCCTGAGAGTCGAACAGGTCGACGACGATGTCGCCGTGGTTCGTGTGGAGGGTTGCCTTCATGGCGCCCATTCAAACACGACCGACGAGGACCCCAGGAGGCCTCGGACCGCAAAACAGGGCAGGATGGGACCATATTGACATCCGTTCAAGGAGGACAACGCCATGCTGTGCACGCCCCCGTCCAAGAAGGACCAGGTCAAGGCCGCGGCGGCCGATGCCGCGAGTGCGGCGGCCGACCACGCGGCGACGCTGCGCGCCTCGTTCGCCGATGCCGCCGAGACCGCCGGTGAGCGGGCCGCCGTCGCGCGGGAGAGCCTCGCGGCACAGGCAGACACCGCCGCGGCGCGCACCGCCCACGTGCGTGAGTCGCTCGCGGAGCAGGCGAGCGCCGGGCTCGCTCTGCTTGCCGACCGCACGGCCGACGCGCGCCAGGCGGCCCGCGAGCGGGCCGCCGTTGCTCGTGACGCCGCCCAGCATGGTGTCGAGGCGGCCGCTCCGCACGTGGAGAGCGCCCGCACGACCCTGGTCGAGGAGGTCATCCCCAAGGTCGCGGGGGCCCTGGCCACGGTGGCGGCGAGCGCGCTCGCCGCCAAGGACCAGGCCGCCGAGGCCGCTCATCGCGCACCCGACGCCTTCGCCGTGCTCAAGGGTGATGCGGAGGTCAAGGCGCCCCGGAAGCGCTCCGTCGGCAAGACGCTGGTCGTGCTCGGCCTGATGGGCGCGGCCGCGGCCTACCTCTTCAAGCGCAGCCAGCAGCAGACCGACCCGTGGGCGGTCCCGAGCGACGATCCGTATGCCGCATCCCCCGCCGATTCCCTCAAGGACAAGGCCGCGGCCGCTGCGGCCACCGCCAAGGAGAAGGCCGCCGACGCCAAGGCCGCGGTGGCCAGCGCGGTCGGCGACGCCAAGGACGCCGTGGCGGACAAGGTCGGCGAGGTCAAGGACGCCGCGGCGGACAAGGTCGGCGAGGTCAAGGAGGCCGCGGACGACGCCACGGACGATGCCGGCGCGCAGATCTCGGACGCCACCGACGCGGCCTCCGACGCGCTCGAGGACCTCGGTGACCGGGCTGAGGACGCCGCGAACAGCGCGGCCGATGCCGTCGCGGAGGCGGGCGACAAGGCCGACGACAAGCTGTCCTGATCCGCCCTGACTGACGGGCCCGGCGGCACTCGCCCGCCGGGCCCGCGGCCTGTCCGCGGCGGAATCCCAATCGGCCACCCCGCGCAGGGCGCAGGACCCGGACGGGGGTCGGGAGGAGGGCGGTCAGGGGGCGTCGAGGGTCGGGTCAGGGACTCACCTCGCTGCGCACCAGGGGGTTGCGGGCGCATCGTGGAGACATGACAACGACGGCCCACACCCCCACCTCCACCGGCCTCGACCGGTTCTTCGAGACGCTTCACCGGCGGATGTTCGTCCGGTCCGCCGACGGCCGGATCGCCGGCATCTGCGCGGCCCTCGCCCAGCGGCTCGGCGTCGCCCCCAAGGTCGTCCGGATCGCCGCGATCGTCCTCGCCATCCTCGGCCCGGGCCTCGGCGCCTACCTCGCCCTCTGGCTGATCTCCCCCGACACCCGCGGCCGGCTCCCGCTGGAACGTGCGCTGCGCGGCGGCGAGGGCAAGGCGATCGCCCTCACGATCGTCACCGCGTTGGTCGTCATCGCGGATCTCGACATCCACCTGCGCTTCGGCTGGGTCGCGCTGGTCGCCATCGCGATCGCCTACTTCGGTTTCGGCGTCGGCCGTCGTGGTGCCGCAGGGGGGCACCACCGGCCGGCTCCCCCGGCCATGCCGTATGCCGCTCCCCCCGCCCCCGGTTCGACCACCCCCGGCGCCTCCACGCCGATGCCGCACACGCCATACGGCCCCACCTCCCCCCAGGACGCCCCGCGCTGGTGACCCCCGCGGCTCGTCCGGCCGGCCCCCGCCACCTCCCCGCCCCCGCCGGGAGGTGGCGGGGGCCGGCTTCGGCGTGTGCTCGCCGAGTGTGGGGTGAACGGACGAGAATGGGGCGTCGAACACCCCATCTCGGCGCAGAACCCCACACTCGACGGGAGCGCGAGGTCAGACGTTGCGGCGGTACTGCCCCCCGACCTCGAAGAAGGCATTGCTGATCTGGCCGAGGCTGGCGACCCGGACGGTGTTCATCAGTTCGGCGAAGACGTTGCCACCGTTGGTCGTCACGTCCTTGAGCCGCTCCAGCGCAGCGGGCGCCTCGGCCCGGTGGGCGTCGTGGAAAGCGGTGAGCCGGGTCAGCTGGGACTGCTTCTCGTCCTCGGTGCCGCGGGCCAGTTCGATCTCGTGGGTGTCGTGGGAGCGGTCGTCGGAGAGGAAGGTGTTGACACCGACGATCGGCAGCGAGCCGTCGTGCTTGCGCTGCTCATAGAGCATCGACTCGTCCTGGATCTTGCCGCGCTGATAGCCGGTCTCCATCGCCCCGAGGACCCCGCCGCGCTCGGCGATCCGCTCGAACTCCTGAAGCACCGCCTCCTCGACAAGATCGGTGAGTTCATCGATGACGAACGAGCCCTGGAGCGGGTTCTCGTTCATCGACAGTCCCCATTCCTGGTCGATGATCAGCTGTATGGCGAGGGCCCGCCGCACGCTGTGCGCCGTCGGTGTGGTGATCGCCTCGTCGAAGGCGTTGGTGTGCAGGGAATTCGCATTGTCATAGAGCGCGCACAGCGCCTGGAGCGTCGTGCGGATGTCGTTGAAGTCCATCTCCTGTGCGTGCAGGGACCGCCCGCTGGTCTGGACGTGGTACTTGAGTTTCTGGGCGCGCTCGGATGCGCCATACCGATCCCGCATGGCGACCGCCCAGATGCGGCGGGCGACCCGGCCGATCACCGAATACTCCGCGTCCATGCCGTTGGAGAAGAAGAACGAGAGATTCGGCGCGAAGTCGTCGATCGTCATACCGCGCGCGAGATAGGTCTCGACATAGGTGAACCCGTTGGCGAGGGTGAAGGCGAGTTGGCTGATCGGGTTGGCCCCGGCCTCGGCGATGTGATAGCCGCTGATCGACACCGAATAGAAGTTGCGGACGTGATGGTCGATGAAGAACTGCTGGATGTCCGCCATCGCCCGCAGCGAGAACTCGGTCGAGAAGATGCAGGTGTTCTGGCCCTGGTCCTCCTTGAGGATGTCGGCCTGGACGGTGCCGCGGACGGTGGACAGGGCGTGGGCGCGGATCTGCTCGGCCTCGCCGGCATCGGGCTCGCGGCCCTCCTCCTCGCGGAAGTGGTCGAGCTGCTGGTCGATCGCGGCGTTGAGAAACATCGCGAGGATCGACGGTGCCGGACCGTTGATCGTCATCGACACGCTGGTGGTCGGCGAGCAGAGGTCGAACCCGCCATACAACACCTTGATGTCGTCGAGCGTCGCGACCGAGACCCCGCTGGTGCCGACCTTGCCATAGATGTCGGGGCGTCGGTCGGGGTCGCGGCCATAGAGAGTGACCGAGTCGAAGGCTGTGGACAGGCGGGTCGCCGGCTGTCCGGCGGAGAGGAGGTGGAAGCGCCGGTTGGTCCGGGCCGGGTCGCCCTCGCCGGCGAACATCCGCGCGGGCGCCTCACCGGACCGCTTGAACGGGAAGACGCCGGCGGTGAAGGGGAAGTACCCCGGCAGGTTCTCGTTGCGCAGGAAGCGCAGCAGCTCACCATGGTCGGTGAACCGCGGAAGGGCGACCCTCTTGATCTTGTTGCCGGACAACGTGGTCCGGGTCAGCGGGGTCCGGAACTCCTGTCCGCGCACGACATAGACCTGCTCGTCGCCGTCGTATGCCGCGACCTGCCCCGGCCACTCACCCAACAGTCGCGTCGTGGATCCGTCGAGCGCCGCGACCGCGTCGGTCAGGAGGTGGCCGACGGCGGCGACGGCACCCGCGGTGTCGTCGCTGGCGCGCTCGGCGAGCAGGGCCTTCGTCGCCTCGATCTGCTGCGCGCGGCGAGCGGCGGCGCACTGCTGGACGGTCGTCGCGTGATAGTCGCGGACACTCGCGGCGATCTCGGCGAGATAGCGCTCGCGGCCCTTGGGCAGGACCGAGGTGAGGCCGCTGGAGACCTTGGTCGCGGGGACGGGGAGCGTGCCCTCGAACTCGGGCAGGCCCTTCTCCCGCAGCAGGCCCTTGAGGTGCTGATAGAGGGCGGTGACGCCGTCGTCGTCGAAGCGAGCCGCGGAGGTGCCGAAGACCGGCATGTCTTCCCACGGCATACCGAACGCCTGGCGGTTGCGAACCATCTGGCGGGCGACATCGCGGCGGGCGTCCTCGGCGCCGCGGCGTTCGAACTTGTTGATCGCGACGACGTCGGCGAAGTCGAGCATGTCGATCTTCTCGAGCTGGCTCGCCGACCCGAACTCGGGCGTCATGACATAGACCGACACGTCGACGAAGTCGGTGATCGCGGCATCGCCCTGGCCGATGCCGGGGGTTTCGACGACGACCAGGTCGAATCCGGCGACCTTGGCGGCGGCGATCATGTCGTCGAGCCCGTCGGGGACGACGGCACCGGAGGAGCGGGTCGCGAGGGAGCGGAAGAAGACGACACCCGGCTCGACCGAGTTCATCCGGATCCGGTCGCCGAGGAGGGCGCCACCACCACGGCGGCGGGTCGGGTCGATCGCCAGGACGGCGACGCGGACCTTGTCCTGGCTGTCGCGGCGCAGGCGGCGGATGAGTTCGTCGGAAAGCGACGACTTGCCGGAGCCGCCGGTGCCGGTGAGGCCGAGGACGGGGACGGTGCGGTGGGCGGCGGCCTCGCGAATGCGGGCACCGAGCTCGAAGTCGTGGCCGGACTCGAGGACGGTGATGGTGCGGGCGAGCGCTCGCTCGTCGCCGGCGAGGAGGGCGTCGAAGGGCGTCGGGTCGGTCGCGAGGTCGGTGTCGCACTCGCGGACGAGTTCGTTGATCATCCCGGGAAGGCCGAGCCGCTGGCCGTCCTGGGGGCTGAAGATGTGGACCCCGACGGCCGCGAGCTGGGCGATCTCGGCGGGGACGATGACCCCGCCGCCGCCGCCATAGATCTTGACGTGGCCGGCGCCACGGGCGGCGAGTTCCTTGGCGAGATAGCCGAAGTATTCGACGTGGCCGCCTTGATAGGAGCTGATCGCGACCCCCTGGGCGTCCTCCTGCAGGACGGCGGTGACCACCTCCTGGACACTGCGGTCGTGCCCGAGATGGACGACCTCCGCCCCCTGGCTCTGGAGGAGGCGGCGCATGATGTTGATCGCCGCGTCGTGACCGTCGAACAGACTCGCCGCCGTGACGAATCGGACGGGGTTGACCGGGACGTGCAGGGCGGGGCGGTCGGCCATTTCGAGGCTCCATCGGTCGTCAGGCGGGTCTATGTACGTCCGATACTAGGACATCCATGTATTCCCCATCCACACTGTCGGGATGGCCGCCGACATCGCCGGCTCAGGGACTATCGGTGGGTGAGGCTCCGCCAGGCTGCGGAGGTGAGGGGAAGGCCGTCGATCTCCCAGTCGTGGTCGCCGGCGACGTCGGCGCGGTCGGCGTTGAAGTAGGTGACGAAGGCCACCCGCCCACGGACATAGCGGATCGCTTGCGAGACGAAGTCGGCGCGCTGCTCGTCGCTGCCCCGCCAGACCCCGAACTCGGCGATGCCGAGGGGTTTGCGATAGCTCCCGGCGACCGCGAGCGGCCCGCCGAAGAGGCGGCCCACACTCTCGTCGGTCCACTGATAGATGTCGACACCAAGGACGTCGACATTGGCCGCGCCCGGCCAGAAGAGGCGCATCCGGTTGCGATAGTCCCAGCCGGTGAGGATGAGAGTTCGGCGGATCATGGGATTGCCGGCGGCCTTGATGAGCCGGGCGACGCGGACGAACGCCCTCCTGACGTCGGGGGCGGCGTAGTCCCCGGCGAGCGCCTTGGCGTCCATCTCGTGCTCGTAGGCGACCCACGTCGGCCGGTCGCGCGGGAGCAGCGCGAGGAAGGCCGTGATCTCCGCGTCGTGACGGCCGGCGAGCACATCGGCCGGCGTCCGGCTGAACGAGACGACGAGTGGGGTCGCGCCGGTGAATCCGTCCTTGGGAGGCCACTCCAGCGGGCGCGGGCCATAGAAGTACCGCACGACCTGGGGCGCACCGAGGCCGGCGACCTGACGCTCGTATGCCGTGGCGAACGTCTCGCTGTCATGTGGCCACACGGTGAACCCGAACCGCGTCCAGCCCACCGGTGTGGTCTCGGAATCGGACGACGGGACGCTGGGCATCGGATCCGCACCCGCCGAGCAGGAACTCGACAGCAGGACGATGAGACTGGCGGCGACGCCGCGCCGCGCGATCCGCGCACGAGGTCGGGGACTGATGACGGGCTCCAGGTGGTCGGGCGGGACGTCGGGACGTGTGCCGCGTCCGGGATCGGCGAGTGGTCGTCAACTCGCCCGAGGCAGCGCGCCACCGACTGCTGAGACATTCTCGCCGAGAACCAGCCGAGGCGGATCCGCCCGGCGCGAGGTCCGTCGCGCCGCCGCTTCGGTGAGATCGGCCGCGGAGAGCCGATAGGGATCGCGGACGACGGCGAGGCGCCGCGTCACCAGCGTGGCGCCGAGGTCGAGTTGGTGGTCGTCGACATGCTCGGCATACCGTGCCGCCCGGGGAAGGACGATCGGACAGTGGCCCGCATCGAGTGCCGTGAGCACCGATCCCACGCCAGCGTGCGTGACGACGAGGTCGGCGTCGGCGATCTGCGCCGCCATGTCGGCGTGGGGAATCAGGCCGACCGCACGGCCGATCGGCGGTGCCGTGGCCGTCGACCCGACCTGCCAGAGGATCTCCCAACTGCTCGGCAACAGTGGCACGAGCGCGCGGACGGCGCGGGAGAAGTCGAAGCGCTCGGTGCCGAGGGTGACCACGACCCGCCGAATCGGCTTGGGAGTCACCCGCTCCGGTGCGAAGCTCTCGAACAACGACCCCGCCACCGTCGCACCCGCCACCAGCGCACCCGTGCCGCTCAGCGGCGGGCCCTGGGCGTGGACGCTCACCCCGGGCGTACACGCCATGATCCGGCCGGTCAGAGAGAGGGTGTCGGGCCGGGTCGCGCTCTCGATGTAATGCGCGACGGCGCCGCGCAGGACCGCCGCCTGGACATAGGGAACGGTCAGGGCGGCGCCGGTCGAGACGACCATGGTCGGCCGGACCCGGCGGGCGACACTCTGCGCGCGCGGCACCGACGCGAGCACGCGCCCCAGCTGCCGGGTCGCGACCGGCGGCACCCATACGACGTCCTCTCCGGCGAGGAGTGACTCCGTCTGGGGTGTCCGGGCGGTGACCCACACCCGGCTGTCGGGCAGATCGGCGATCCGTCTCACCCACTCGACGAGTTCCTGGATGTGGCCACCCGGGGTCGCCGTCAACATGACGCGCGCTCTCATACTCCCCTCCCATGACGATGCAAGACGTTCATGACCCACTCACTCGACGGCGGATAGACCGCCACCGGGATGGCGATCCACGCGCGCCACTGCGCCGGGCGACTGCGCAGGGCGGTGCGGGCATGACCGAGGGCTTGCGCCCGGTGCCCCTGTGCGGCCTCGCCGAAGGCGAGCTGCCCATAGACCCGTGACCGGCCGACGCGGTCGGCCGCGATCTCGGGGTGCCGGTCGAGCATCCAGCCGAGGGAGGCGTTGCGGCCGTCCCAACGGCGGGCGAAGAACGAGGTCCGACCCCAGCGGACCACGACCAGCGGTTCATCGACGTGGACGATGTCGCCTTCCTTGGCCACCCGCAGGAGGAGGTCCCAGTCCTCGTTCTGGCTGCCCGGAGCGCTCTCATCGACGAGCCCGAGCCGGAAGAGGGCCCCGCGATCGAAGAGGAAGCTCGAGGAGTGGAGCATCGCCATCCGGGAGCGGAGGAGGTGACCGACACCGACCCGGCCGGTGCCGGCGAGCCGGTCGCTGAGCCGGCCATCGAAGTCCACGGTCATCGCCGCGGTGACGAGGGCCGGACGCCCGGCGCCGGCACGCGCCGCGACCTGGAGCCGCAGCTTCGTCGGCCGCCACCAGTCGTCGTCGTCGAGGAAGGCGATCAACTCGGCGGTGCTGTCGAGGATGCCGGTGTTGCGCGCTCCGGCGAGGCCGGGGGTGCGACGGTTGACGAGCACCCGGACGCGCTCTGGAAAATCCGCGAGCAGGCCGGGCTCGGGTTCGACCCCGTCATAGACGACGACGACGTCGACCGTCCCGAGGTAGTCCTGGACCAGGGCGGACCGGATCGCCCGCCGCACCAGCTGCGGCCGGTCGCGCGTGGGGATGACAACGGTGACGGACGGCTCCGCCTGGTGGGGTGCGGTCATCCCGACGTCCGGAAGGGATAGCCATAGCGGGCCATCAGCGGTGCCGTGACGGCGCCGACGAGGCGGGCATCGGACGCCGGCAGCCCAGTGCGCCAGGCGTCGTCCGCGCGCAGGACGAGCGTGCCCCGTCCGAAGCGCATCGGATTGCCGCTGCAGCTGTGCGACGGTGTCAACACGAGCGTATGCCGCGTGAGACCCTCCCGAGGCACCGGCATCTCGATCCCGGCGAACCGCTGGATCCGCTGGACACTGCCGACGGGATCGGCGAGGAAGTCCTCATAGCGCAGGCGGGCGACGGGCGCGCCGCGCAGCCGCAGCGACTCGACCGCACCGTTGTGGATGGACCAGTGGCGGGCCGTCTTGGCGGGCGAGTAGCGGGTCATGAACGCGTCCGCCTCGTCACGGGCCTCGGGCCGGCGGACGTGCTTGGTCCAGGCGTAGGCGACGGCGCGTGGATCCCGGACGCAGTGGAGCACCCGCAGGTCGAGCCGCTGGCTGGCCAGCAGCGCGTGGAACAGGGAGGGCTGCTTGCTCGAATCGACGACCATGCGGGTGCCGCTGACCTCGGTCGCCGCCTCATAGAGGCGCTCGTAGTGCCAGAGGTAGTCCTCGAGGTCGTGCCGGAAGGTGCCGCGGGCCCGCGGCCCCGCGATCCGCGGGATATTGACGACCCGGTCGACCCGCGCCACGAGGGCGACCATGCGGTCCGCGTCCACCCGGTCCCACCCGCCGAACGCTCGGGCGCCGACCGCCTGCCAGAACGCACATCGGCTGAACGGCTGCCCGCAGCCACACAGCTCGTCGCGCCGAAGGCCGCGCTCCCACAGATGGACGACCTCACCGAGCGCCGCCATCGTCACCCCGTCGGCGAGGGCGTACTCGATGAGGGTCGTCCCGCTGCGCCCCAGCCCGGCCAGCGCGAGCACCCGGATGCGGCCCGGGTGGTCGACGTCGTGCTGCAACGCCGCTCGGGTGTCGCTGGCGGGTGGGGTCATGTCAGCTCACCGCCGAAGCTCGATGCTCCAGGCGACCGACGAGTTGAGCAGGCCGCTGACCCCGGCGGTGTGGCCACCGACCGGGCCGGCGACCGTCGAGCTGTCGACCACGAGGGCCGCGCTGCGGGTCGTGCCCGTGGTCCCTGCCGCCTCGGCACGCGCCGTGGTCCCGGTCGGGGCGCTCCAGTCGGCGGAGCCGTAGCTGGACGAGCCGAAGATCTCCACGAGGACACCGCCGCCGGTGGCGGTCAATCGCGGGCTGGTGACGCCCGCCCACCACGCCGTCGCCCCGGAGATCTGGGCGATCGGCTGGGTGGAATTGACCCCGCGATAGGCCGACAGGGTCAGCGTCGTCGAGACGGTGCTGCGCAGGGTCACCGGGATGGTCGTCCCCGCGTCCGCGGCGGTCGCGGTGCGCGACCAGACGTAGGCCGTGAGGCCGTTGGACGTCCTGGACCCCGCGACGCTCCAGCCGGACGGCACCGACGGGGTCGCGCTGCCACTGGCGAAAGTGCCGCTGAGTAGGAGGAGGTCGCCGGCCCGCACGTCACTCGGGACCGCGACGGTCGCGGCGGCGGTCTGGGCGCTGGTCGCGCTCGACCCGACGTGGGTGACCTCCTGGACCGGCTCGTTGACGACGACGGAGATGGACCTGGTGGCGGTCAGACCCGTGGCATCGGTCACGGTGACGGTGACGGAGTAGGTGCCGGCGGCGGCATACGTGTGGGTCGTCGTGACGCCGGTCGCCGCCGGGGTGCCGTCGCCGAAGTCCCAGGAGTAGGTCAGCGTGTCGCCGTTGGCGTCGGTGGAGGCGGAGGCGTCGAGCGCGCAGGTGAGGTCGGTGCAGTCCGCCGCGGCCGCCGCGACGGGCGCCGTCGGCGGTGGCGTCACGGTGACCCTGGTCGTTGCCGAGTCCGCGACCCCGGTGGGGTCGGTGACCGTGAGCGAGACGGTGTAGGTGCCGCCAGCGGCATACGTGTGCGTGGGCGTGGGACCCGTCTCGGCGGGAGTTCCGTCACCGAAGTCCCAGCGGTAGGTCAGGACGCCACCCTCGGGATCGGTGGAGCCGGTGCCGTCAGCCGCGCAGGTGAGCCCCGTGCAGGTCGCCGACGCGACCGCCGTGGGCGGCTCGCTCGGGACCGGGCCGACGAAGACCGCCCGGCCCCGGTAGTCCTGACCGGTGGCGACCGTCGTCGGGGCACCCAGGGCGGTCCCCGCGAGGCTGCGCTTGACCAGGCTGGTGGGCGAGGTCACCTGATAGAGCGTGCCGTCGGCATAGAAGAGGCCGCCGGTGCTGCCGAAGCCCGAGGTCGTCAGAACGTTCTCGTTGGCGCCGACGATGCCGCTGTCGACGTTGAACCACCGCCAGAAGAGGCTGTCGTTGCCCGAACGGGTGTAGTAGATCCGGTCGCCCGCATATGTGAGTCCGGTGAGGTTGGGGATCTGGGCATAGAACGACGGGGTGGCGCCGTCATAGGTCTGGCCGCTCGCCGTGTCGACCGTCATCCACGCGGGATCGTGATAGGGGTTGAGTTCGGTGGCATCGCCGAGGGTGGAGCCGTTGAAGGCGCGCTGATACAGCGTCCCCGTCGACCAGCCATAGAAGAGCTGGCCACCGGCATAGAAGGCGCCGCGCACCCGGCCCCAGTCGAGCCCCATCGCGTCGACATCGGCGACGGCGGTGGCGCTGTCTCCGCTGAACCGGCTCATGCCCAGGCCCGTCGTCGAGGGCGTGGCGCCGCCGACGTACACCCGGCCGGGGAGGGACAGGAGGGCGTCGGAGGCGGGAGCCGCACCGCCGTTGACGCGGAACTGGGCCAGGCGGGGGCGTTTGTACTGATAGTCACCGATCCACTCGGTGTCGCTGCCGACCCAGAGATTGGTGTCGGTGACGACGAGCGCGCTCGCGCCCATGCCGCGGGGGTTGCGACCGGGGTTCCACCGCAACGGCAAGCCGCTGTCGGGGTCGAGCGCGGCCAGACCCGGGCGTGGCACGGCTCCGGTGCCCGCCCGGTCGATGCCGTTGGGGTTGTTCATCCAGCGCGGGTGGCCCCCGACATAGACGGCCGTTCCGGAGATGGCGACGGAGAGCAGGGTGTCGCCGCCGGTGTAGGCCGACCAAGTCGGGGTGAGCCCACTCCCGGTCGCGGCGCTCTCCCACCGGGTGGCGGTGTCGCACAGGGTTCCGGCATAGCCGCCGCCCGTTGTCGCCACCACGAAGTAGTCGCCGCTCGGGGCGAAGGCGACATCGCGCAGATAGGTGTCGAAGCTGCGATACGAGCACAGCGGGACGAAGCCGTCGGTCGACCAGTCTGCGAGTGTCGCCGCGCTGGGGCCGAGGTTGACGACCGCCGCCTGCACCCGGGCCAGACCATCTGCCTTGCGGAAGTTGCCGACGACGACGAGACGCGATCCGTCAGGGGACACATCGAGGGCCGACGTTCCCACGGGAGCCTGCGCGCCGGACCCGGAGTTGTTGTGGTGCTCGGTGAGCTGGACGTTGAGATAGGGATCCAGCGCTCCCGTAGTGGCGTTGATCGTCGCGAGACCGGCGTGCGGGGCGCCTCCGGCGGTGGCGAACGTGCCGCCCACGATGAGCCGGTTGCCGACGCGCTCGAAGTCCTTGACGATCCCGTCGAAGCCGGCGGACTTGAACCCGGCGATCGCCCGACCGGTCGCCGCGTCCAGCAGGGCGACCCGGCGGGTGACGATGCCTCCGGCATTGGTGAACTGGCCGCCGACATAGACCGTTCCGTCGGTCGGTCCGGGGGCCAGGGCATACACATCACCGTCCAGACCGGCGTCGAAGCCGGGGAGAAGCGCGCCGGCGGAGTCGAAGGCGAGCAGCTTGTTCGCCGCCACCGGCGTCCATTGACAGTCGACGCCTGAGTGAAGGTTCCGCCGGCCAGCGTGATCGCTCCCACCTCGACCACGGCGTTGACGGTGCCGTCGAGGATCCACGGGGTCTTCGTCGTCGGGACCGACGAGACGACGACGGGCTGGACGGGATCGGCGAACGCCAAGGGGCTGACGAGGCCGACTAAGGCAGCCGATGTGACGGCCAGTTTCACAGTGCGCATCGGAACTTCCTCGCTTCTTCCGACCGCGCGTCGCGCCGTCGAAGGACATTTCTATTACTGATTGGTAACAATCATCGTGACGGCCCTAAGGTAGCTCCTGAGCAGCGCTTCCCGTCGTTGTGGAGCGGACGTTACCTCGAATCAACCCATGGTGACCAGTCAGCGCTCACGCAATGAACATTGTTACGGGTGAGTAGGTGTTACTGGCCAGTAATAGCCGCGTTATCCGGCCATGCGGGCGATCACTCCGTCGTGGGGGTCACTCGACCCGCCGTAGACTCAGCCGCATCGCCAGCCGGGAGGGGCCCCGCGATCGGCGCGGCAGACGAAGGAGGACCCCATGACGACGTCTCCGCTGGCAGCGACGATCGACACCGGCCTCTATGCCCGCGTCCTCCGCCGCGGGATGCCGCTCATCCTGCTCCCCGCCCTGCTCGCCGCCGCGCTGGGCTGGGCTATCGGGGCACTCGTCACGCCGGCCTATTCCGCGCACACGCGGGTCCTGGTCACCCAGATCACCGGGCTGACCCAGGTCAGCGGGCAACGCACCGTCGACCCGGGACTCAATCTCGACACCGAGGCGCAACTCGTCACCTCGAACTCCGTCGCCCAACCGGTCGGCGACCAACTCGGCCTCGCCTCATGGCAGGTTCGGCGCAAGACGGCCGTCACCGTGCCACCCAACAGCGCCGTGCTCCTGATCACCTACACCGACTCGACCCCCGCTCGTGCGGTGACCGGCGCGGACGGCCTCGGGCGAGGCTACCTCGCGCAGCGAACCGCAAGCGCCGAGGCGATTCGGACCGAGACCGCCCGGCAGATCGGCGAGGACCTCATCTCGGCGCGGGCGGCGGCCGTCTCGGCCCAGGACCGCGCCGAGAAGACGAAGGCCGGCACGGTCGACGCCACCCTCGCCCAACTCGACGTCCAGGCCAAGCTCGACCGCATCACAACGCTCCAGGCCAGCCTCGACGCGCTCGCCGCAGTCAACACCACCGGCGGACGGATCATCGAGTCAGCACGCCAACCGACCGGTCCGAGCGTGCCCAACAAGCCACTGCTCATCGTCAGCCTCGGTGCCCTCGGGCTCCTGCTCGGGCTCTCGCTCGCCCTGCTGCGTGAACGCTCCGACAGCGCCCTGCGCTCCGCCTCCGATGTCCGTCGGGAACTCGGCGTCCCCCTCCTCGGCCGCATCGACGCGAGCCGGCAATTGATCCGCGACGAACAACTCGACCATGTCACCCGGCAACTCGCCGACCTGGTCCCGGTGGGAGCGGGATACGAGATCGTCGGACAGCACACCGACCTCGTCCACGCCGCGGTCGCCGAACTCGACCCACCGCCGGTCCAGCGGCCCGCGCTCAGCCAGCGGTATGCCGTTCTGGTCCTCTCCGCCGGTCATGCCCGGTCGGCGCGCGCTCGCCTGGTCATGGATGGAGTCGCCAACCGCGGCTACGAGGTCGTCGGAGCGGTATTCGTCAAGCGCCGGACCGGTTCGGGCGCGGGTGAGGTGCCCGCGCGCACCCGGGGGACGGGCCCGGTCGCACCGGCGATCCCCCGCGAGGCGACGGACCACGCGGACGCGTGAGTGCGGCATACGGCATGGGGGTGGGTGGCACCCGGGTGGACCGGCCGCGGGTGGCCCGGGGCCCCCAGGCCGGTGCCGGGATGCCACGCGCCACCGCGGCGGCGGCCCGCCCGCTGACGTGGTTCCTCGGCGGACTTCCGCTGTGGTGGGTGCTCGGGCTGGCCAACCTCGGCTACTTCGTCGTCGCCGGACTTCTGCTGCTCGACCTGGTGCGCCGGCGTGACTGGCGCGTGCCGCGGGGGTTCGCCTGGTGGGTGCTCTTTCTCGCGTGGGTCGTGCTCAGCCTCGTCATGCTGCCGCTCGAGGCACCCGGCACGCTCGTCGAGGGTGTCGGCGCCCGGATCATCCCGGCTGCCTTCCGCCTCGGTGAGTATGCCGCGTGCACCGTCATGCTGATCTGGGCGTGCACGACATCGACCACCGAGTTGCCGGCACGCCGTCTGGGAGGCCTGCTCGCGCTCGCCTTCGGATGGACCGTCGCCGGCGGGGTCCTCGGGTTGGTCGCGCCGGGATTCGAGATCACCAGCCCGGTCGAAGCGCTCCTGCCCGGCTCGCTCGCCGCCAACGGCTATGTCCACGCGCTGGTGCATCCGGCGGCCGCACAGGTCCAGCAACTCTTCGCCGGCGAATCGGGGGTCGGGCGGCCCGCCGCGCCCTATCCCTATACGAACACCTGGGGCAATGCGCTCGGCCTGCTGCTGCCGCTGGGCTGCGCCCTGCTCGTCCAGTCCGGCGTGCGGACCGCGGTCCGGATCGCGAGCGCGGGCGCGCTCGTGATCGCCGTGGTCGCGACCTTCGTCTCGGGCAACCGTGGCCTGTGGTTGGCCCTGGTCGTCATGGGCGGGTTCGTGGTCGTCGTCCTCATGGCGCGCGGCAACCGCGCGGTCATCGTCGCCGCGGCCGTCGGCGGGCCCCTGGCGATCATCGTCCTCCTCGCCTCGCCCCTGGGCGCCGCCCTCGCGCAGCGCAACACCGAGGCACCGAGCAACGACATCCGCGCTTTCACCGTCGCTCGGGCCGTCGAGATCACGCGAGCCTCCCCGGTCCTCGGATACGGGAGCACGCGGGCCCAGGTGGGCAGCCAGGAGACGATCGCCATCGGCAAGTCGGCCTCCTGCCCCAAATGCGGGAACATGGCGCTGGGGACCAACGGGCAGTTGTGGTTCGCCGGCGTCGGACAGGGATTCGTCGGGGCGGGCTTCTTCGTCCTGTTCCACATGGCGGTGCTCTGGTGCTATCGATGGCTGCGTTCGCCGCTCGGTCTCGCCGCGCTGACCTCCAGCGTGGGCGCCCTCGTCTTCATGCTCGTCTATGACCGGACGGTCGCGACCGGGTGCCTGGAATTCCTCGTCATCGCGCTGCTGGTGAAAGTGGCGCAGGAGGAGGGCCCGGGCGATGCCTGAACCGCCGTTCGCCGAGATCTTCCGGCCCACCGAGGGCGATCGTCCGTCGCGGCGCTATCTCGCGCTCCCCAGCGTGGCGCGGGCGCGGGCGCTCATCGACGCCCGTGATCCGGCGACGGCGCGGCGAGTCTTCGCCGGCATGAGTCCGGTGCACGGGCCCCGACCCGACGCCGCCGGGCTCGCCGTCGGGCTCCTCGCGCGCGCCCGGCCACGCCGGGTGCGGCTGGACGTGCTCGGCGGAGCCGACAGCGTCGAAGGTCATGTCGCCGGTCGCCTCGGTGAGCCGGAGTTGGGATTCGGCTGGCGGTTCGGGCCGCCGCGGCCGAACCGCAAGCCGGTCGGCACCCTCGTCGATGCCCACGGGGAGGTGCGCGCCTTCGTCAAGCTCGGTCCGTCTCCCCTGACCCGGGCCCTCGTCGAGGCGGAGAGCGCGACCCTCGCCCGCCTCGGCCCGCACGTCGGTCCGGTCGAACTGCCCCGGATTCTCGACACCGGACACTGGCGCGAGGTGAGCGTGCTGGTGTCCGGGGCCATTCGGCATACGGGCCGGCCGGCGCTCGCCACCGCGCGCGCGGAGGCGGAACTCGCCGTGGCGACCGCTCTCGGGACACGACGCACGACCTTGGGCGAGAGCGAGTTCTGGGCCGGCCTGCGCGCGTCCGTCGCCAGCACCGCCACCGACGCGCGGTGGGCGGCACTGCGCACGGGCGTCGCCCGAATCGGGGATCGGTTCGGTGGGCGGCGGGTGACCCTCGGGAGCTGGCACGGCGACTGGACCGCGCACAATATCGTCGGGACCGGCGGCGGGGTCGCGGCCTGGGACTGGGAGCGCTTCGCCCATGGTGTGCCCGCGGGCTTCGACCCCCTGCACCACCGGCTCACCGAGACGCTCGAGTCCGGACCCGACCCCCAGGACCTCGTCACCGGGTTGATCGCGCAGGCGCGGGAGTTGCTCGCTCACTTCACCGGGGCCGGACTGGTCGACGATCCCGCGCTGACCACCGTCCTCTATCTGCTCACCCTCGCCGACCGTTATCGGATCGACCGTCAAGACGAGACCCGGTCGGTGGCGGCGTCCTTCTCGACCTGGCTGGTCACTCGCCTGCCCGAAGCGATCGACGCGATCGTGGACCATCCGGTGGACCGGTGACTCGCCCGGGGGCACGACTGCGGTCGGCTGCGCAGGAGCGGGCGCAGTCGGGGCTCGTCGCGGGCGCGGACGTTCTCGGGCGGGCGAGCGCCGGTGCTCGGGTGCTGCCCGGGATGCTCATCGCCGGCGGGCAGCGCTGTGGGACGACATCGCTGTATCAGGCCCTGCGCCGACAACCGACGCTCTTCCGGCCGACCTGGCGCAAGGGCGTGCACTACTTCGACATGGCGTATGCCGCGCACGACCTCGCGTGGTATCGCGCCCGCTTCCCGCTCGCGGTTCAGCTCGGGCGGGCGGCGCGCCGCCATGCCGACCGTGCGCTCGCCTTCGAGTCCTCCCCGTATTACCTCTTTCATCCACTCGCGCTCGAGCGGATCGCCGCCGACCTGCCCGGGGTGCAGCTGATCGTCCTCGTCCGCGACCCGGTCGAGCGGGCCTACTCCGCGCACGCGCACGAGTTCGCTCGCGGGTTCGAGACAGAACCATTCGCGCGCGCGCTCGACCTCGAGGCGACCCGGCTCGCCGGTGAGGTGGAGCGGATGGTGGGCGACGCGGCATACGAGAGCCGGGCGCACCGGCATCAGGCCTATCGCTCGCGCGGGGAGTATGCCGCGCAACTCGCCCGGGCCGAGACGCTGCTCGGGCGAGGACGGATCCATGTCGTCGACAGTCACCGGTTCTTCGCCGAGCCGGAGGTCGTGCTGGACGAGGTGCTCACCTTCCTCGGGGTGCGTACCCGGGTGGCGACGCCGTTCGACCGGCACAACGCGCGGCCACGCCTGCCGCTCGATCCTGGACTCGCGCGCGAGTTGCGGGCACACTTCGCCCCGCACGACGCCGCATTGGAGCCGTGGCTCGGGGGCCCGCCGACGTGGGTTGCGCAGGGGTGGTGACGGTGAGCGCCGCCCCGACCTCGGTCACGCTGTCCGGCCTGCGACGCGGAAGCCTGCTCAACCTCGCCGGCGCGGCGGTGACGACGGTCTGCACGTTCGGCGTAGCCCTGGCGACGACCCACGCCCTGGACCCGTCGGGCGCCGGGGTGGTTTTCGCGCTGACCTCAGCGTTCCTCCTCGCGGCGACGGTGCTGCGGCTCGGGACGCCGACGGCGCTGGTGCTGTTCATCGCCCGGACGCCGGACGAGGACGGGTCGCGGTCCCGGGCGTTCACCCGGCTCGCACTGCGAGTCGTGGCGCCCCTCGCGGTCGGCGGGGCGCTCGTCGCGGCGGGTGGCGCCGGGCTGGTCCGCTCCCTCCTGCCCGACAGCATGGTCGGGCGCGCGGCGCCGCTCGTGGTGTCGCTCGCGGTGTTGCTGCCGTTCGCCGTGCTCCTCGACTCCGTGCTCGCCGTGTCGCGCGGGCATCACCGGATGGCGCCGACCGTCGCGATCGAACGCATCGCGCGGCCCGCTGGGCAACTCGCGCTCTCACTGGCCGCACTGGCCTGGTGGCCCTCCGTGCTCGGGCTCGGACTGGCCTGGGCGGTGCCCTATGTCCCGGCACTGGCAGCGGCGATCCGGGCGACGCCGCAGTTGCGGGGGCGGGTCGCGGCGGCGCATGTCGGGGCGGACGTCGGGGTGGCGGAGCAGGGTGAGTTCCGGCGGTTCCTCGTCGCCAGGACGTTCGTCTCGGTGTCTCAGATCCTCTTCGCCCGCCTCGACGTCATCCTGCTGGCCGCACTGACGGACACCCGGCATGCGGCGATCTATACGGCCGCGACACGGTTCGTCGTCGTCGCCCAATTGATCCAGCAGTCGATCGGGACGGCGGTCGAGCCGGGGCTGGCCAGGGCCATGGGGTCGGAGGATCGGGCCCTGCTCGGGACGCTCTACAAGACCGGGACGAGCTGGCTGGTCTGGCTGGCCTGGCCCCTCCTGCTCATGTGCGCCGTTCTCGCGCCGTGGTGGCTGCGGGTCTTCGGCCGGGCGTATGTCGATGGCGTCCATGTGGTCTATGTGCTGGTGGTCGCCATGCTCGTCTCGACCGGGATCGGGACGGTCGAGACGCTGCTCAACATGGCGGGGCGGGCCCGCAGCCTCGTGTTCTACAACGTCATCGGGCTGGTGTTGATGACCGGGCTCGACGTCGTCCTCATTCCGCACCTGGGCGCTCTCGGTGCGGCGATCGGGTGGGCGGCGACGATCTGTTTCAAGAACATCGCCCCCCTGATCGAGTTCCGGTGGACCATCGGGCTGCACCCTCTCTCCGGAGCATGGGTGGTGGCGGCGATCGTCGCCGTCGCGACGGGCGGGGTCGTCCCCCTGGCGGGGCGTCTGCTGTGGGGGGAGGCCGGGGCGCTCGCGGGGGCCGCCGCGGGGGTGGCCCTGTGGAGCGCCGCCGTGTGGCGTCGGCGTGGTTCCTTCGTCGGAGGTGGCGCGGGGGGCCGGCGCCGCGTCAGTCCGATGACGGACTGAATGCATGGACTTCCATGGATCTTGGCTAGACTCGGCCGTATGCCGCCCGCCCAGCCCGTCGACACCATCGCCGAGGCACGCCGGCTGTGGGTCGAGCACGGGTGGGCCGACGCGGCCGACGGGATGGCGGCCGTCACCTCACTCATGCGCGCTCAGGCGATCGTCCTGCGGCGCGTCGAGAACGCACTACGGCCGATGGGGATCACCTTCGCGCGCTATGAGGTGCTCATGCTCCTCTATTTCTCGCAGCAAGGCTCGCTCCCGATGTCCCTGATCGGGGCGCGACTCCAAGTGCATCAGACGAGCGTGACGAACGCGGTGGACCGGCTGGAGGCCGCGGCATACGTCCGCCGGATGCCGCATCCCACCGACCGGCGCGCCACCGTCGTCCTCCTCACCGACGGGGGGCGGGAGTTGGCCGAGAAGGCGACCGAGGTCCTCAACCGGGACGTGTTCCGGGAGCCGGGGCTCGGTCGGTCCGGGGCCGCGGAGTTGGTGGGGCGGCTCGACGTGCTGCGCCACGATGCCGGGGACTTCTGAGCCGCTCCCGTCAGGGTTGCTCGGGAGGTTGTCGGCGCCCGGTCATAGCCTGGGGCGATGACGGAGGACGAGAAGGCCAGCAACCCGCCCGATGACACCAAGGCGATCCTCATCGACCAGTTGGGGCAGCTCAACCGGGCGGTGGTGTGGAAGCTCGCCGGGCTCGGTGAGCACGATCTGCGGCGGCCACTGACGGCGACGGGCAGCAATCTGCTCGGGATCGTCAAACACCTCGCGTCGGTGCAGGTCGGTTATTTCGGCGACGTGCTCGGGCGGCCCTCGCCGTTCCCGCTGCCGTGGTTCGCGCCGGATGCGCCGATCAACGCCGACATGTGGGCGACGCCGGAGGAGTCGAGCGCGTCGATCATCGAGATGTATGCCGCGAGCTGGCGCCACGCCGAGGAGACCTTCGCGGTGACGGGAATCGACGACACCGGGACGGTCCCGTGGTGGCCCGAGGCACGGCGGCACCCGACGCTGCGGATGCTGCTCGCGCACGTGACCGTGGAGACGGCGCGGCACGCCGGGCACCTCGATGTGCTGCGGGAGTTGATCGACGCGCAGGCGGGCCGGTTCGCCGGAGACCGGAGCATACCCGGCACCGACGAGATCGACTGGGGGGTCTATGTCGCGCAGGTCCAGGCCGCCGCCGACACCTTCCGGGAGGGATGAGCCCTCTGGGTCGGGTCCGGGGCGGATGGGGGATCGTCCCGGCTGCGCCGTCGGGCCGCGGGCGAGATGGTGGACGTATGCCGATCCTCCCCGCCGCGTCCCCCTCCTCACCGCCGCCTGGGACGTCGGGCGGCCACGCGGATGGGCGGGTTCCGGGCCCGCCCGACCCGAGCGACGCAACGACCCGGGCGCCCGGTGGCGCCGGCCGGATGGCGCTGTGGATCGCGGCGGCGGCCGGCCTCGTGCATGCGGCGGTGAGTGCGTACTGGCTGCTCGGCGGCACCGCCCTTCTCGACACCCTCGGCAGCCGGGTCGTCGACGCCTTCGACGGGCGGCGCTGGCTGCTGCTGCCCATCGTCCTGGGCAAGATCGGGATCGCCGTCGCGCCGCTGCGGCTGGCTGCACGGGGGTGGACACGGCATACGCGCTGGGGAGCGTGGCTGGTCGCCCTCGCATTGATCGCCTGGGGCGGAGTCAACACCGTCGTCGCCGACGTGGTCCTCGCTGGCCTCGTCAGCCCGGCGGGGGGCTACGACCGGCCCGCGATGATCGGGCACGGGCTGCTGTGGGACCCGTTGTTCCTCGTCTGGGGTCTCGCCCTCGCCGTCGGGCTTCGCGCCACGTCTCCTTCCCCCCGGGCGCGCCGGGGCGCACAATGAGCGGCATGGGGATCTATGACGTCGAGGTCCGCACACTGACCGGCGACCTCGTGCTCGCGCGCTATCGCCTGCCTGCGGTGTCGGAGGCCCAGGCCGTCGCCGACACCTGCCGTCAGCTGCCACAGGCCGAGGTTCGGGAGGACTGCCTCGCCACGTGCTACCGGCTGCGGCGCCGTCCCGGCCGGCGCCGGGTGCTCGCCGTGAGCGCGTTCATCCCCGGTGGGGGCGGTGGCGAGGGCGACGGACTGGCAGGCG
Source organism: Dermatophilaceae bacterium (assembly GCA_046330995.1). Lineage (GTDB taxonomy): Bacteria > Actinomycetota > Actinomycetes > Actinomycetales > Dermatophilaceae > Nostocoides_A. The sequence goes on along the minus strand of JAXLRS010000006.1, from coordinate 171,966 downwards.
TGCGCGAGCCGCGCCGCCCCCTCCCCGGCCCCGGCCATCTGTATGCCGCCGCCGACCTCCCCCTGACCCCCGAACCCCGCTGACCCCTCAGACGGTGAACCAGGGCGTGGTGACGGCACCGGAGGGGAAGACGGCGACCATCCGCACGCTTCCGGCGGGCACCTGAGTGATCCGCTCGCCGAACCGGTCGGGTGCGACGGTCACGGTCGCCCCGTCGGGGAACTGCACGCTGATCTCCTCGGCCGCTGCCGCGGCGTCCTCGTCATGGGCCACCAGCACGAGCCGTCGCCGGCGATATCCGGCGGGTTCGACTTCCGCGCGCAGGCGCACCGAGTCGAACGTGAAGCTGTATGCCGCACCGTCGCCCCGCGTGGGCACGGCGTCGGCGGTCATCTCGGCGAGCCGGGCGTCGGCGTCGGCCCAGTCGTGAAGGGCCTTGGCGGCGTCGGCGACCGACTGCGGCATACGGTCCTCGTCGACGGTCAGTTGGGCGATCAGGGCGAGCAGTGCGCGATCGTCCTCGCCCAGTTCGAGGTCATCGCGGGACATCGGCGGCCTCCTCGAGGTGGCGTCGCAGGGTGGCCAGACAGCGGATGCGGGTCGGGCCGATCGAGCCGACTGGCATCGCCAGGTCGGTCGAGATCTGTTGGTAGCTCTCGGATTCCACGACGAGCCGGCGCAGGAGTTCGCGGCAGCGTTCAGACAGCAGGGCGAAGGCCTCGGCGACCTCGGTGATCGTCTCCTGCCGCACCAGCGCGTCCGCGGGTCCCATCCCAGCGTCGTCCTCCAGGTCCAGGAGCGTCACATCGATCGGTTCGTAGCGCGCCCGCGACCGGATCAGCGCCAACGACTCCCGCTTCGTCGTGGTCACCAGCCAGGCCCCGACCCGGGCCGGATCATGCAGGCGGTGGAGGTTCTCCGCCAACCGCAACCACACGGTCTGACTCACGTCGGCCGCGTCGTGGTGACTGAGCCGGCAGCGGAGGGCGACGGCATACACCAGTCGGGCGAACCGGTCGACCAGGGTGTTCCACGCCTGTCCGTCTCCGTCGCGAGCCGCGAGCACGAGGGCGACCACCTCGTCGTCGCCCGCTCGGCCGGTGGGGTCACTGCTCACGGCAGCCCCACGCGCCGGACCCACGGCTGGATGACAAGGCCCTCCCGCAACCGGATCAGCGGTCCCGGGTCGGGGAAGGCGAGCGAGAACAGGTGCGTGTCCAGATCGTCGGGGAGGTCGAGGAGATAGCCGTAGTCGGGGCTCGGGTGCGCCCGGACCGCCATCCCCCGCAACCGCTCCACCGCCTCCCCGGCCGTCAGGCCGGTGCCGAGCAGCGCCGCGAGCTCGCCGGCGACCTTGGGACCCGAGAAGGACGTCCCCGCCCAGACGGCCCATGGGTTCGGGTCGGCCGCGGGATCGGCGGGATCGACGACATAGGTGCTGGTCACCGGGATCGCGACGGCGGAGAAGTCGACCCACGGACCGAAATTGGACCACGCGACGGGGTCGAGGTCGCCTTCCAGGCCGCCGACCCCGATCGTCGCCTTGTGGGAGGCGGGGAGCATGGGAACCGCTGTCCCCGAGTTCCCCGCCGAAGCGACGACGAGGATCGAACTCGGGATCGTGTGCAGGGCCGCCGAGAGTGCGGGGGACCCGAAGAGGTCGGGATCCTCGAAGCCGAGCGAGATGTTGACGACCTGGGCCCCGTCGGCGACCGCCTGGAGTAGGCAGTCCTTGAGGCGCCAGGTGCTGCCGAAGCCGAAGGAGTCGACCGCCCGGTACTGCCGGATGGTGGCGTCGGGCGCCCGCTGGGCGAGGACGCCGGTGACAAACGCCCCGTGTCCCGCGCCGGGGTCGAGGGACCCGGCGTTCTGGTTGTCCAGGCGGGGCCGGCCGTCGGTCGGCGGGACGACATTGTCGGTCCACCCGTCGGTGCGTGGCGGCGCGCCATCGGACTCGAAGCCCCCGTCAATGACCGCGACCGTGATCCCGGCCCCTCGCCCGGTGCCGGTGGGGCGGGCGACATTCATCGAGATCCGTTGTGCCGCACCGGACCCCGACTGTGGCGTGACTGGTTTGAAGGTGACGCCGTTCTCGTAGGTCACATCGTCGAGACTGACTTCCAGAGGGAGGGCACCCGACGCGACATCGCCGCGGGACTGGCGGAGCGCGGCATACATCTGCTCGTGGTTGAGGTTGTCCACGCGGAGGCGGCTCACCCCGATCCGGCCGTCGTCCTCCTGACTGACCACGCTCGCGCCCAGTCCGGCGAGCCACGAGGTCACGCGCGGCACCTGCTCAGTGACCGCGATGACGGTGCCATCGACCACCAACCGGCGACCCGCGCGCAGGACGGTGACCATCGCACCGGGACCGGCCGGGTCGAGTTCAGGCGTGGCGCGCAGATAGCGCTGGTAGTCGCGGACGAAGTCGAGATTGACGAGCAGATCGGCCGCCGAGGTGGCGCGCGCCGAGGCGAGCGCGGCATACCTCGGACGCACAGCCTCGGCGACACGCGTGAACTCGGGCATCGCACTTTCCTGCGCCATGATGCATTCCTAACTGTCCGGACCGGAGGGAACAGGCCTTTCATGGCAGAAGAGGACGCCGGGGGTGCCGTGATACACACCGGCACCGGCGGCCGGGCGGAGCGCCTGGCGAGGTCGATTCTCGACCAGCCGAGCCTCGCCACGCCAGAGGCGGCGGCGATCGCCTCTCGGGCGGAGGCGGACGGCGATGCATCCGGAGCCGCGGTCCTCTTCAACGCCCTCGCCTACGCCGCCCGGGAGATGCTCCGTCACGAGGAGGCTTCGACGTATGCCGCTCGCGCCCTCCGCGCGGCCCGCCTCGCCGGACTGCCCGAGGAGGAGGCCCGTGCGCGCGTCGGGCTCGCGATGATCGCCCTCGAGCGCGGGGACGTGGTCGCGGCCCGCGCCAATCTCGACCGCGCGCGCCGGCTGGGACACCTCGACGCCACTATCGCCCTCGCCGGCGCCGTGCTCGCCGAGAAGGCCGGGGACCTCCTCACCGCGGCGTCCCTGCTCGAGGACCTCACCACGCGCGGGGACCTCGACGACGTCGTCCGGCTCAAGGCCCTCAACAATCTCGCCTCCTGTGTCATGGACAGTGACCCCGAACGGGCTCTCGGGCTGCTCGCGCAGGCCGCTCGGCTCGTCCCTGCCGGGATGGCGATGTTCGGGCCGCTGATTCAGCTCAATCGCGGTCTCGCCCAGGCGATCTCCGGGCGAGTCCCGGAGGCGTTGGCGACCATCGATGCGTCGGAGCACGACCTGTGGGCACTGACGGGCGCCGCGCTGTCGGCGGAATGGCACCTGGAGGTCGCACGGGTCTTCGGTCAGCTGCGGCTGCTCGGCGAGGCGCGCGTGGCGGCCGGGCGCGCGCTCGCCGCGCTCGCCGCCGAGGGCGGGGCTCTCATGCGGCCCGATGCCCTCGTCTCGGCGGCGCGTCTGGCGGTCGCGGATGGGGACACGGATGACGCCCGGTCGATGCTCTCCGACGCCCTCGCGTTGTATGCCGCGCAGCAGCGTCCTGCCGGTGTCGCGATCACCTCCCTCGAACTCCTCGGCCTGGCCGGGGCGCCGGGCCGAGGTCAGCCCGACCCACGTCCCGCGGGTCCCGGCCACGCGGGTCCGGGGGCTGCCGGAAGCTCGCCGCGGGACGGCCGGGATCCCCCGCCGGACCCCCACGAGATCGCGCGCCACGCGTCGGCGCTGAGCGCGCTCGGCCTCGCCCGGGATGCCGCGCGCGGCTGGCTCCACGCGGCCGACGTCGCCCTGAACGTGGGTGATTCGGCCGCGGCCCAGTCGTTCTGGGCCCGCGTCGACGACCTCTCCCCGGGCGATCCCGTGCTCGTCCTCGACGCCCGCGCCCGTTCCGCCGCGGCCGGCGGCGACCGTGCGGAGGCCGAGGCCCGGATCGCCGACGCCCTCGCGCTCATCGACGCCCGGGCCGAACTCGCCGCCGCACCCGACCTGCGGCAGCGGATCGCCACCGAACGAATCGGCTTCGAGCACCTCGCCCGCGAACTCGCGCGCGGCGACGAGCCGGCCTCCCGGCTCGATGGCCTTCTGCGCGGACGGCCACCCGCGGCGACCGATGCCGGCCTCGATGACGAGGCGGACGACCTGCGGCTCCAGTGGCGCGAGTTGGCCCGCCGCGTCGAGAGCAGTGAGGAGTCCCCGGCCTCCTTGATCCGGCTCGGTGCCCGGCTCGCCGAGACCGAACGCCGCCTGCGCGCGATCAGTTGGTCGGTGGGTGCACGCGGGCGGGGACGCCCGGCATACGGCCTCGACCGGGTGCCCGAAGCGATCCGTATGCCGCTCCTCGCCCTCGCGCGAATCGGCTCCACCGCAACCGGTTTCGTGCATATAGACGGCCGGACGAGCGCCGTCGGCATCGGCCCCTGGACCGACCTCACCGCTGACGTCGCCGCGCTCTCGCGGGCTCTGTCACGTCTGGCGACCGGCGGCGACCCCGGCGCCCGTGAGCTCGCCACCCGGATCGCGCGGCACCTCGACGCCAGGCTCTCGCCCCTGGCCAGCGCGCTGCCGCCGGACAGCGAAGTCATGGTCCTCCTCGACCGCGGACTGGAGTCGGCGCCGTTCGCCGCCCTGCCGAGTCTCTGGGCGCGCCCGGTCGCCGTCGCGTCTCTCGCCCTCACCGGCCCGGCCCCGACACCTGCGCAGGGCACGCCCGAGGTCGTCACCGCGGCCGGACCCCGCCTCGCGCACGCCGACGCCGAGGCGGACGCGGTCGCCCGCGTCTGGGGTGGGGCGGCGACGGTGCGCACCACCGCGACGTTGCGCGCCGCCCTCGCCACCGCCGGCGTCGTTCACGTCGCCGCTCACGCGACCCTGCGCTGGGACAACCCCCTTCAATCGGTCGTCCACCTCGACGACGGTCCCCTCGCGCTCACCGAGGTCGTCGACCGGACGCGGAGGCGGGCGGACGCGGCCGGCGGCATACGTCTGCTCTATCTCGCCGCCTGCTCCCTCGCTTCCGCACCCACCGACACCGCGCTCGTCGGCGCCATCCCGACCCTGACCGTCAGCGGGATCGACACGGTGATCGCCGCGTCCGTCCCCCTGCCCGACGCCCACGGCCCGTGGATCGCCCGGACCGTCCACGAGGCCGTATGCCGCGGGCTCACCCCCGCGGCCGGCCTCGCCGCCGCCCGTGCCCGGGTTGACCCGGCCGACCCCGCCCAGGGAGTCGCCTGGGCAGCCCTCGCCTGTCTCGGGGCGTACTCCGCCGTCCCGTGACCCGCAGGGACCGCCGCGGGCGCGAGGCGTTCCGCGACCGCGCCGCGGAACCGGGCGGATCGGCACACGCACGGATGTCACGATTCGGAGGATCGTGGGTCCATGACCGTCCGAACCGAGACCGACAGCCTGGGCGACATCGACGTCGATGATTCTCGCTACTGGGGCGCACAGACCCAGCGGAGCCTGGAGAACTTCGACATCGGGCAGCCCACGTATCGCTGGGGGCGGCCGATGATCGCCGCACTCGGCCTGGTCAAGGGGGCTGCCGCGCGGACCAACGCCGACCTCGGGCTCCTCGATCTCGCCCCCGAGGTCGTCCACCACATGCTCACCGCCGCCGACGAGGTGCGCACGGGCCGGCTCGACGATCAGTTCCCGCTTGTCGCCTTCCAGACCGGCAGCGGGACGCACACGAATATGAACGCCAACGAGGTCATCGCCGGCCGCGCCAACGAGCTCGCCGGGGCTGGGCGGGGCGGGCACGCGCCGGTCCATCCCAACGACCATGTCAACCGGGGCCAGTCGAGCAATGATGTGTTCCCGACCGTGGTCCACATCGCCGTCGAGACGCAGCTGCACGATGTGTTCTATCCGGCGGTGACTGGTCTGCGGGAGGCGCTCGCGGCGAAGGCCGAGGAGTTTGGCGGGGTCGTCAAGGTCGGGCGCACGCACCTCCAGGATGCCGTGCCGATGTTCGTGGGGGCGGAGTTCGGTGCGTGGGCCCAGCGGGTCGACGGCGCGCTGGCCCAGGTCCGGAATGCCGAACCCGGATTGCTGGAGTTGGCGATCGGCGGAACCGCCGTGGGGACGGGGCTCAACACGCATCCGATCTTCGGGGCCGCGGTCGCCGACCGGCTGGCCGAGGTGACCGGCCGGTCTTTCCGGCGGGCGCCGGATCCGTATGCCGCGCTCTCCTCCTGCGACGCCCTCATCCGTCTCGGGGTCGCGCTCCGGGCGCTCGCCCTCGTCCTCAACCAGGTCGCCGGCGACGTCCGCTGGCTCGCCTCCGGCCCTCGCGCGGGTCTCGGCGAGCTGCTGCTCCCGGCCAACGAACCCGGGTCGAGCATCATGCCGGGCAAGACGAATCCGACCCAGGCCGAGGCCCTCCAGTTGGTCTGCGCGCGTGTCGTCGGCAACGATGCGACGGCCGCCTTCGCCTCCGCTGGGCCCCAGCTGCAACTGCACCTCGGCCGCCCCGTCATCGCGTATGCCGTGCTGGAGTCCCTCTCTCTCCTCGCCGACGCGTGCCGGTCGTTCGAGCGGAACTGCGTGCGCGGCATACGGGTGGATCGGGAGCGCCTGGCGGCGCAGGTCGCCGCGGATCTCATGGTGGCGACCGCGCTGACGCCGCGCATCGGGTATGCGGCGACCGCGCGCATCGTCCAGGCGGCCGTCGCCGGCGATCTCACCCTCCGCGACGCGGCTCTCGCCACCGGAGGCCTCGACGCGGCGACCTTCGACCACCTCACCGACCCCGCCGCCCTCGCCTCTGGTGGCCTCCCCGGCGCGGACTGACCGGAGTGACGCCGTCCACCCGCGCCACATCGCCCCGCCCACGCCCGCGCCCGCCCGCGCCTGCGCCCGCCCGCCCGCGCCCGCGCCCGCCCGCCCGCGCCCGCGCCCGCGCACCACATCGCGAGCTACCGCCTGGTAAGTGGGGTGATCACCCCACTTACCAGGCGGTAGCTCGTGCTGTTTCAGTGACTGGTGTGTCACGGTCGTCAGGCTGCGGCGGCCAAGCCCGGCCCTCATCCGCACCGGCTCCGGGACCGCACCCGGACCGGACGCCAACCCGGCCGAACAGAACCGGTCAGGTCCTCATCGGCTCCCAAGTGCGAGCAGGGTCAATTCCGAATCTGCGGGCAACTCACGCGCGAATCTCGCCCCCGCGCTTCCCCCGGGAAGGGGATCCGGCGAGATAACTCTAAGGTGTCAGGCGCAGAACCACCTTCTGAGCTGCGCGAACGTGGTGGAGCCTACGGGACTGGACCCGTACACCCTGCTTGCAAACGACCACCGCTGAGGGCTCAGGTCAGCGGCGGGCCAAGGCTGCATGGGTCGCGCACGGCTTGTTTCCAGCCGGGCGAGGACCTCGATACCAGAGGACAGCCTGCGGCAAACGGCGTCGAGGGCCATCTGAATGTCGAGACCTGCCTTGCCGTGCCCGCGCGCGAGTTCGAAATGAGTGATGGCCTCCCGAAGCAACTCGCCATCGGGACGTCTCAAAGCGCCACCGCCTCGGCCAGGACTCGCTCGCGCAGGTCGGGACGCAGGGACGTGTCGGGCACGACGTACGGCCAGCACGAGTTCCACCCGTGCACGAGCCATCGCTTCGTCGGCACGCCGAGCCGTCTCCTGAAGTCCGGCCGTCACGGATGCAGTAGGGCAAGGACTATTTCTTGCCACTCGCGCAGCGAGTCACCTACGCGGAATGCGGACGTATGCCGCGGGACGGGCCCGCGGCATACCTCCACGCGGAGGGGGTCAGGCACCCCATGGAGGTCGTGTCGGGACGGCGGACGAGGGCCCGCGCGGCTCAGCGGGTCCACAGCATCCACAGGATCAGGGAGACCCACCCGACGCCGTCCTGCGCGACGACCATGCAGACGACGAAAGTCGCGCCTAGGACGAGGGAGGCCTTCGGCAGGAGTCCAGCGCGCCATGCGGCGACACCTTGACTCAGCGCCACGTCCACGGGCGTTCGCGACGAGCTCCGGTGATTGATGCTGCCGACGCGGACAGCGGCGGCCTGACGGACGGCGGCAATGTCCGCGGCTCATCAGCGGTTTCGAACAAGGTGGTCCGACCACCGGTGGAGAAGACGGGACTCGAACCCGCAACCCCCGCCTTGCAAAAGCGGTGCGCTACCAATTGCGCCACTTCCCCTTGTCACGGCCACAGCGGCCGCGGCAAGCACCGTCCGGAAGAACGAGTTTTCCCGGACCGACGAGAACGTCGGAGCCCATGCTCATCAACGTGCCAATCAAGGGCGGAGCCCAGCGTTCTCGCTCCCACATCTTAGGGTCCGCTTCCCCACGCTGCCCCACACCCCGGTCGATCGGGCTCCTGAGCCGGCCCGCAGGACCTGTGGCAAGGCTCTGACCTGAGCAAACGTGTCGACGAGGACCAATTCGGATCCCCTAACCCCCTGCTGGCAACGCAGGTGCGCTACCGATTGCGCCGTGGCCACGAGAGGCGCCGGGTGGCCCGGCGCGGGGAGATCAGCTGGCTGGGGCGGTGGGGGTGAGGTCGCCCTCACCCGAGTCGGCCTTCGGCGCGGTCGCCTCGGCCCACAGGTCCTTGTCGGTCTTGGAACGCTCGATGTTCTTCTTGAGGATGCTGGCGCCGAGGGCGGCGGCGACAACCAGGAGCAGCTTCTTCATCGTCTCTCCTCATCGAGGGGGAGGTCAGCCCGGGCCGCGGGGCGCGGCATACGGGATGCTGGGTGGGCCTAACAGGACTTGAACCTGTGGCCTCTTCCTTATCAGGGAAGCGCTCTAACCGTCTGAGCTATAGGCCCCAGCAGGGCACGCCACACGCAACCGGCGCGCCGCACGAGGGTACCTCACCCGCGAGCGGCGAACCAAAACGCGTCAGTCGTCGGTCAGGGTCATCTGGATGCCGCCGACGAGGGAGGCGCAGATGTTGTAGAGGAACGCCGCGAGCGTGGCCATCGCGGTCATCAGCAGGACGTTGACGACGGCGAAGACGACCGACAGGGACACGACGCGGCCGAACCCGACGAAGTCGAGCAGGTCGAACTTCGTCGAGGTGTCCCCGATGATCTTGTTGACCATGCTGTTCACCTGGTCGAAGACGCCCATGCCGGACAACAGCATCCACAACACGGTGACCATGACGACGGCAGCGATGCCCAGTCCGACCGAGACGAGGAAGGACACCTTCATCGCCGACCACGGATCGATCCGCGAGGCCGTGAGCCGCACCCGCCGACCGCCTGGCCGGTGCGCCGGTGCGGTTGGGACGGCGGGCACCGGGGTCGGGGTGATCGCCACCTGATCGACCTCTTTCACGGTCACTCTTCACCTCCGGACTCGCCCGCGTCGGCGGGGGACCCGTCGGGGCCGGCCGGCTCCTGGTCCACGTCAGAAGGTACCTCCTCCGCCGGGAAATCCCCCCTCGGGACCGATCCGGGCGCGCGCGTGGCGGGCCCGGTCTCCTCTGTGGCGGCGCCCTCCGACTCCTCGTCCTCCTCCGCCGCGCGCTCGCTCCGGGCCACGGCGACGATCGCGTCGCCGGCTCGTGGAGTCGCGAAGCTGACGCCCATGGTGTTGCGTCCGGTCAGACGCACTTCATCCACGCGCGAGCGGACGATATTGCCCTTCTCCATGACGACAAGGACCTCGTCGTCAGGGCCGACGGTCAACGCCCCGACGAGATCGCCGCCCCGCTCGCTGAACTTCGCGACTGCGACCCCATAGATCCCGCGGCCTTTGCGCGACCACTGCGACGCCTTGGAGCGTTTCGCCAGACCGGACTCGAAGACGACGAACACATCGGGATCGGTCCCAGACCGTATGACGCTCATCGACAGCAGCGAATCCTCCTCCCGGAACTTCATTCCGGTGACGCCGGACGTCGCCCGTCCCATGGGCCGCAGCTGCGTGTCGTCGGCGGCGAAGCGGACCGACGACCCCTTGCGCGACGCGAGGAGGAGGTCGTCGACATTGTCGACGAGGCCCGCCCCGACCAGTTCGTCGCCGTCGCGGAGGTTGATCGCGATGACGCCGCCACTGCGCGGCGAGTCGAACTCCGCGAGCCGGGTCTTCTTGACCAACCCCTTCCGGGTGGCGAGGACGAGGTAGGGCGCCGCGGCATAGTCCCGGATCGCGAGCACCGCGGCGATCGCCTCGTCGGGCTGGAAGGCGAGGAGGTTGGCGACATGCTGCCCCTTGGCGTCGCGCCCGGCGTCGGGGAGTTCGTAGGCCTTCGCCCGATAGACGCGGCCCAGATTGGTGAAGAAGAGCAGCCAGTGGTGCGACGTCGTGGTGAAGAAGTGCGAGACGACATCCTCACCGCGCAGTTGCGCGCCGCGGACGCCCTTGCCGCCCCGGCGCTGCGAGCGGTATTCGGTGACCTTGGTGCGCTTGGCGTAGCCGCCGCGGGTGATGGTGACGACGACATCCTCCTCGGGGATGAGGTCTTCCATATTCATGTCGCCGTCGAACGGGACGATCTCGGTCCGCCGGTCGTCGCCATACTTCTTGACGATCTCGGCGAGTTCCTCGGCGACGATCGTGCGCTGCCGACCCGGCTTGGCGAGGATGTCCTGGAAGTCGAGGATCTCGGCTTCGATCTCGTCGTGCTGGTCGACGATCTTCTGGCGTTCGAGGGCCGCCAGGCGCCGCAGCGGCATGTCGAGGATCTCCTGCGCCTGCCGCTCGTCGATGTCGAGGAGGGCGATCAGGCCGGCGCGAGCCTCCTCGACCGTTCGTGAGCCACGGATCAGCGCGATGACGTCGTCGAGCCGGTCCAGCGCCTTGAGCAGGCCCCGCAACAGATGGATGCGCTCCTCGGCCTTGCGCAGTCGGAAGGCCGTGCGCCTCTGGATGACATCGACCTGGTGCTCGACCCAGAGCCGGATGAAAGCGTCGATCGGCAGGGTGCGCGGCACGCCATCGACGAGGGCGAGCATGTTGGCACCGAACGTGGTCTGCAGCGCGGTGTGCTTGTAGAGATTGTTGAGGACGACCTTGGCGACGGCATCGCGTTTGAGGACGATGACCAGCCGCTGACCGTTCTTGCCGGAGGTCTCGTCGCGGATGTCGGCGATGCCCTGCAGCCGCCCGTCCTTCACCTGCTCGGCGATCTTCTGGGCGAGGGCATCGGGGTTGACCTGGTAGGGCAATTCGGTCACGACGAGGCAGGTGCGGTTCTGGATCTCCTCGACCGTGACGACGGCGCGCATCGAAATCAAGCCCCGCCCGCTGCGGTAGGCGTCCTCGATGCCCTTGCGGCCCATGATCAGCGCGCCGGTCGGGAAGTCCGGGCCGGAGATCCGCGCCATCACCTCGACCAATTGCTCCTCGCGCCCGGCGTCGGGGTGAGCGAGCATCCACAGGGCCGCGTCGGAGACCTCGCGCAGGTTGTGCGGGGGGATCTGCGTGGCCATCCCGACGGCGATCCCGGCGGAGCCGTTGACCAACAGGTTGGGGAAGCGCGCGGGCAGCACCCGGGGCTCGGTGGACTTGCCGTCATAGTTGTCGCCGAAATCGACCGTGTCCTCGTCGATATCGCGGACCATCTCCACCGACAGCGGAGCCATCCGGCACTCGGTGTAGCGCGGCGCGGCGGCTCCGTCATTGCCCGGGCTGCCGAAGTTGCCCTGCCCCTGCACCAGGGGATAGCGCATCGCCCAGTCCTGCACGAGCCGGACCAGAGTGTCGTAGATCGCGGTGTCGCCGTGGGGGTGGTACTTGCCCATGACGTCGCCGACGACGCGGCTGCACTTGTTGAACCCGCGGTCGGGGCGATATCCGCCGTCCCACATCGCGAAGATGATCCGTCGGTGCACGGGCTTGAGCCCGTCGCGCACATCGGGAAGGGCCCGCGCCACGATGACGCTCATGGCGTACTCGATATAGCTGCGCTGCATCTCGACGTTGAGGTCGATCGGTTCGACCGCGTCGGCGCCCTCAGGGGGAAGTTCGGTCATCAGCGATCCTTCTGGCTAGCCGTGAGCCGCGGCGCGGCGGCACGCATTTGTCGACGATCGGGGAGTGGGAGCCGCCGCCGCGAAGCAAGGGGGGTCTCACGAGCCGATGAGGAGACCAATGCCGGAGACATCATGTGTCGACGATCGGGGAGTGGGAGCCGCCGCCGCGAAGCAAGGGGGGTCTCACGAGCCGATGAGGAGACCAATGCAGAAAGCATCAGATATCGAGGAAGCGGACGTCGCGGGCATTGCGCTGGATGAAGCTGCGGCGGGATTCGACGTCCTCCCCCATGAGGATCGAGAAGATCTCGTCGGCCGCGGCCGCGTTGTCGAGGGTGACTTGCAGCAGGGTGCGCTCGGCCGGGTCCATCGTCGTCTCGCGCAATTCCTGCCAATCCATCTCGCCCAGACCCTTGTAACGCTGGATGGGGTTCTCCTTCGGCAGCCGTTTGCCAGCCGCCTGACCCTCGGCAACCAGGCCGTCGCGCTCGCGGTCGGTGAAGGCGAACTCGTGATGGGAGTTGCTCCACCGGATCCGATAGAGCGGCGGCTGGGCGAGATAGACGAAGCCGTGTTCGATCAGCGGCTGCATGAAGCGGAACAGGAGGGTGAGCAGCAGCGTCCGGATGTGCATGCCGTCGACATCGGCGTCGGCCATCAGGATGATCTTGTGATAGCGAGCCTTCTCGATGTCGAAGTCCTCGCCGATGCCGGTGCCGAACGCGGAGATCAGTGCCTGGACCTCCTGGTTGGCGAGGATCTTGTCGAGACGGGCCTTCTCGACATTGAGGATCTTGCCTCGGATCGGCAGGATCGCCTGGTTGTAGGACTCGCGCGCGCGGACGGCCGACCCGCCGGCGGAGTCGCCCTCGACGATGAAGACCTCCGAGACGGCCGGATCCTTGGCCTGGCAGTCGCGCAGCTTGCCGGGCAGGCCGCCGGACTCGAGCACGCGTTTGCGCGTCGCCTCGCGAGCCTTGCGGGCGGCCATTCGGGCCGTCGCCGCTTGGATGGCCTTGCGGACGATCTCCTTGCCGTTCGTGGGGTTGCGCTCCAGCCAGGCGCCGAACTCCTCGGTCATCGCCCGCTGGACGAAGCCCTTGACCTCGGAGTTGCCGAGCTTGGTCTTGGTCTGTCCCTCGAACTGCGGCTCGCCGAGCTTGACCGAGATGACCGCGGTCAGCCCCTCGCGTACGTCATCGCCGGTGAGGTTGTCCTCCTTCTCCTTGAGGAGGTTCTGCCGCCGGGCGAAGTCATTGACCAGCTTGGTCAGGGCCGCACGGAAACCCTCCTCGTGGGTGCCGCCCTCATGGGTATTGATCGTGTTGGCGTAGGTATGGACGCTCTCGCTGTAAGCGGTCGTCCACTGCATCGCCAACTCCAGCGACAGGCTGCGGTCGGCATCCTCGACCTCGATCGCGATGATCTCGGGGTTGACCGGCTCGGCCTTCTTGGAGGCGACCAGGTGGGTCACATAGTCGACCAGGCCGTTGTCGTAGCGGTAGGTGACCTTCTTGGCCTTGACCAACTTGGTCTCGCCGGTCTCGGCCTCGGCCTCGGAGTCGACGACCTCCTCGACGCCCTCGTCGAGATTGTCCAGGTCGACCTCGTCGCTGGCGGCGTCCTCGGGGATTCGCTCATCGACGAGGTTGATCTGGAGACCCTTGTTGAGAAAGGCATACTGCTGGAACCGGGCCCGGATCGTCTCGTAGTCGTATTCGACGCTTTCGAAGATCTCCGGACTCGCCCAGAAGGTGATCGTCGTCCCGGTCGCGCTGGTCTGCTCCATCTGCGTCAGCGGCCCGGTCGGCACGCCATGGTCGAAGGACATCCGGAACGCGTGTCCCTTCTGGCGCACGCAGACGTCGAGCCGGGAGGACAACGCGTTGACGACGGAGGACCCGACGCCGTGGAGGCCGCCGGAGACCTTGTATCCCCCGCCGCCGAACTTTCCACCGGCGTGCAACTGCGTCAGGACGAGTTCGACCGCGCTGACGCCCTCGGTCGGGTGAATATCGGTCGGTATGCCGCGGCCGTTGTCCTTGACCCGCACCGCACCATCGGCCATGAGGGTGACGTCGATGGTGTCGGCATAGCCCGCCAGCGCCTCGTCCACGGCGTTGTCGACGATCTCCCAGACGAGATGGTGCAGCCCGCGCTCGCCTGTCGACCCGATATACATCCCCGGGCGCTTGCGAACCGCCTCGAGGCCCTCGAGGACGGTGATCGCGCTCGCGTCGTAGGCCACCGGCTCGGCCGGGGTGGGCGCAGGGGTGACGTCAGGGCTGTCGGCCACGGTGCTCCTCGAGGATGACTGGCGACCGACAGCCGCCATCCGGCGACGACGATCGAGCAACGCTCGATTCTACCTGCCCCCCGCCGACAATGACGCCATCCCCGGCCCGTGCGGGGCTTCTGCGCCCCGCCAACCCCGGGTCCCCGAGGGGCAGCACGCACCGGCCCGTGTCAGAGGCCGTATGGCGCTGTCAGCTGAGGCGGAAGGAACTGATGTCGTCGTCCCACGAGCCGAGGTTCGCCGCGCGGTCCGTGTATCGGTCGAAGCGGCCGCCGCCGTAGTAGGTGTGGCGGTAGCCCAGGACGTCGCACCCGTTCATCGTGATGAATGAGCTGACCCGGTCATTCCAGCCATAGGGCATGGCCGGGTTGGCGTAGTCCACATCGCCCGTCGTGATGGTGCAGTTGCGGTAGCCGCCGAGTTCCTTCTTGGCGCCCCGGAAGTTGTTGCCGTCGAAGAAGAGGACCAGCACGCGCCACCCCGGGCGAGCCGCCTTCCAGGAGGCGAGTTCCGCCTCGGTGGCGAAGCACGCGGATTCGGTCGACCCGGCGGTGGCGACACACTGGTCGCGAGCGGGCGTTGACGAGGCGGCGGCCGCCGGAGCAGCGGTCAGGCCGGCGGCGACGGCAGCTGAGAGGGCGAGCACGGCAGGGGCGAGGTGCGGCATACGGAGCGGACTCGTTCGGTGTCGGGGGGCGGGCGGGGCATTCCCCACTGTAAGGCCCTGGGGCCTCATGGCACGTCCGACTCGTCGCCGGAGATGAGCCCCTGCTTCATCGCGGCCATGCCGAGCTGGAAGCGGGTCTCCACGCCGAAACTCTCGAGCATCGAGGACAGATAACGCCTCAGCGTCCGAGAGGAGATCCCGAGCCGTCGGGAGATCGCCTCGTCCGTGCGGCCTTCCGCGAGTTCGCGAAGGATCGCGATCTCGATCTCTTGCGGCACCCGGTCGAGCTGCTCCTCCTCCGTGGTCAGCCGCTGAGCTCGCTCCCACAAGAAGTCGAAGAACTCGTGGAGATAGGTGATGACCGGGGGGTCGCGCACGATGGCTGCGACGGCATCACCACCGCCGACCGGCAGGATGGCGTACTCGTCATCGAGCAGGATCATCCGGCTCGGGATCAGCGCCGCGGTCCGCACCTTGCCGCCGAGGGATTGAAGCGCACGCAGGTGGGCGACGGAGACGTGATAGCGGCGGGCCGTGTGCGTATAGAGGGTCCGATTCTGGATGCCGCGAGCCAGGAGGGCACGGTCAAGGTCGAGGGATGCCTCGAGAATCTCGGGCGAGGCGACGGTCGGGTGGGCCGACGCGACCGCCCGCCGCACGCCGGGGAGCAGCTCCTGGATCCGGACGTTGACCTCGTCACTGCTGCGGAGGATCTCGGACGCGGCACCGGACTGGACGCCTCGGGCTGCGGCCCGATAGAGCGGGGACAACTCCCGCAGCGTCCGGCGCAACTGGGCGGCCTCCTCCAGGGCGGAGTAGGCCGCGGTCTCCCGCGGTCCGGCCACCTCCTCGGCAGCCTCCCCCGGGCTCACCGGAAGATAATGGTCCTCGCCGGCGGCCCGGTGGACCAGCCGCAATCGCGTGAGAATGTCGATCGCCGCGTCGACATCGGTGCCGGGCCCCGCCTTGGCCCGGACCGCGGCGAGATCGCCGTCATCCTCGACCAGCGCGGCATAGACCAGACGCGTGTCGGGACCCAGCCCCGGAAGGCGGGGTCCCGACAGTGGTTTCTGACGTGCCCGTTCGTCCAATTCCCGGCCCTCCCTTCAGGGGGAGAGTAGCGTGAAGTGCCACGAACGGCCGGGCGAGGTCACCGCCCTCGTGGGACTACTTCGGCCAGTGCACGCACGGCTCGAAGATCGTGCAGACGGCCGTCGTGGTCGAGGTCGTCTCCTCCGCGTGCGCCGGGACCGCGAGACCGAGGACGGCGGCGAGTGTGGCGAGGACGAGAGTGAACTTCTTGGCCATGACTGTGGTGTCCCTTCGTGGACGGAATGGGTGACGATCCGCGTCGATCGATTCGGTTGTGTCGCCTCGGTCCTCCGCCGCGTCTTGCGGATTCCCTCGGCCTGACATGCATTCAAGATCCCCGGTGACCCCTGTCACAAGCACCCCGAGGTGTCCGTGGTCGGCCACGAGATGACCCCTTCCGGACACAGCCGCGACGGCTTCGCAGGATCGAGACCGATCTTCGCTCACGGCATAATGCGTTGCGGGACAGCGTCATTCACGGGATGAACGTTCAAGAGTCCGTATGCCGAGACACACGACGCACTGTCCACGCGCGCCAACGCACCCTCGGGCGGGCGCACCCGAGGCAGCCAGAGCGTCTCCAGCCGACATGCGACCGGCACCACGCGAGCGACCCACCGATGGGTCGCGACGCGGGCGGGTGTCCGGAAATGGACGCACCCCGGCGGGCCGATGCCGGTCAGTTCCGGCCCGAACGACCGCCGGCCCCCAGGGGATCTTCCCGGCGAATCACGCTCCTCCTGCCACCCGAGAGAGGCACCCCATGAGCGACAGCAGCAACCCGATCCCACCGGGACAGCCGACCGCCCTCGCGATCCCGCTCCCGACCGCCACGACCCAGGAGTGGCTCGTCGCCCGCATCGCCGAGATCATCGGCGTCGACACCGACCGGATCGATCCGCGCGCCGACGTGCGTGACTTCGACCTCGACTCCACCGAGGTGCTCATCCTCGTCGCCGAGCTCGAGGCGCGGCTCGGCGTGCGGATCGACGCGGGGCTGCTGTGGACGGCCCGCAACCTCAGCGCGCTCGCCGGATACGCGACATCGGTCGCCGCGGCGGAAACGGTCGACCGCCCGCGCCTGCGCCTGGTCGCCCAGGCGGCTTGACCACGCGCTTTCCTCGAGGGCGGCGCCACTGCGGCGCTCGCTCCCGACGTCCACCCGCACGACCGAAGGGACCGTCGTGGACCACACCCGACCGCTCGGGGGCCAGCTCTCCGCCGTCCTCGACACGCTGCCGACCATCCTGTTTCCGGCCGCTGTCGGAGGGGCACTGGCCTCTCTCGAACGCGGCCAGCACGCCCTCCGACGCGCGCGGGTGGGCGAGGCGATCGTCCTCGACAGCCTTCCCGCTCACCTGACCGCGGCCCTCCTGGGCACCAGGGGCCAGTGCGCGCCGCTCGCTCGCGCGGCGCTCGAGGGCCGTCCCGTGGCGTTCTATGTCGGCAAGACATTGTGTGCACCATACGAATCCACTCCTCCGGAGGTTTCCCGAGAGGTCGTGGGCTGGTCGTTGACCGGAGTCGCGACCCCTGTGGTGGGCATCGCCGGCGCACGGTCCGCGGTCGTCCTCGCGCTAACGATGGACGGCACCAGGCAGGCGGTCCTCCTCGATCTCGACGAGGAGGTGACCGACCCGATCATCTCCGCCGCCCGGCCGATCGCCGCCGACGCCCTGCTCGGCAGCCCGGACGACGGCTTCGACGCGGCCGTCACCGCCCTCGAGATCACCACCGTCCTCGCCGGCGGGCGCCATCTCGCGGCGATGGATTCCGCACTGCGACACGGCTTCGAGGCCGACCCGCGCGACCCCGACGCGGGCTGGGAACTCGCCGCGGCGACAGGCGAGACGGTCGTCCTCGACCTCCTCTGCCGGACGGTCTGCCGCCTGGTCGCGCTCGACCCGTCGAGTCTGGGTATGGCGTGCGCCATTCTCGCCCGGGTCGCCACCGACCTCTCGACGCGTCAGACGGCGCGGGTGGCGCGCGTGCTCGGTCCCCGGGAGATGCTCACCTCGGACGCGGGAGAGGAAGTCCGCCGCCTGACCCTCGATCATCTCGCCACGGATCTGCTCGGAGGCGACCTGCTCGCCGACCCCCGAACGATCGCCCTCCATGTCGGCGCGTATGCGCGGATCATCGACGACCACGGCAACGACCCGGGCGGGGCGTCGGATCCACGGGCGCGAGTGATCTTCGATCTCACGGCCGCGCTGCCGGACCTCGACCTGGCCGCGCTCGCCGCGGCCCAGGCGGGCCGCCGGATCCCGACGAGCGACCCGGTCGTGACCGACGCACCCCGCACGCTCTCCCTGGTCCTCGACCGTCTCGACGCCGATCCCTCGGCCTCGGCAGAAGAAGTCGGGCGGCTCGCGGAACTCGTCCTGGACCGGCTGCGGGACACGGTTGTGACGATGGGTGAACTCGCTTCTCCGGGAGCGGTTCCCGGACCGCCGGCGACCTGGGGCGAGCGCATCGGCCTCGCCGACCGGTTCTCCTGGCTGTATGCCGCGGCCGCCGCCCTCCACCTGTTCCACCACAGCCATGGCGCGCCGTTGTATGGCGAGCCGCCGGGTTCGACGCGCTGGCTCCGCGCGACCCTCGCCTATCTGCTGGCCCGCGCCGACGCGCGTGATCCGGTCACGGCCCGCGAGCACATCGCGCCCCTCCTCGCGACCGGCCGGGCCTTCGCGGACGCGAAGCGATCGGTCACCATCGGCTCTCGCCTTCTGTCCGGCAAGGGTGGCCGAGCGTGACCCGGGCCACCCCTCCGGGGACCGAATTGTGGATCCTGGCCGAAGACGACGTCGACGTTGTCACGGAGCGCCTCGACGCGCACGCGAGCCTGTCCGCCGACGAGATCGCGCGACTCGGCCGCCTCGTCCGGCAGGGGAGTCAGCGCCGGCACATCGGGGCGCGACTGCTCGCGCGGTGGGCGCTGGCGCGGCATACGGGCACGACGCCGGCGGAGGTCGAGTTCGCCCACGGGCCATTCGGACGACCACGACTGGCGGGCGCATCCCCCGCGGTCGACTTCAATCTCACTCACACCGACGGGCTCATCGCGTGCGCGATCACGCCATACGGCCGGATCGGTCTCGACGCAGAGAGCTATCCGGCGCGCGAGGCGGCGCTCACGCTCGTCCCGACGGTGCTGACCGCGCGCGAGCAGGCACGCCTGGGGAGTATGCCGACCCACGCCCGCGCGGGCGCGCTCGCCGAGCATTGGGTCCTCAAGGAGGCCTACACGAAGGCCCTCGGGCTCGGCCTGCACCGGCGCTTCGACTCCTTCGATATCCGTGACGACGGCGAGCGCCTGGGGGTGCACGATCCGCATGCCGACGCGCAGCCGCTCCCGGATTGGCAGTTGCGGCTGCTGCGGTGCGGAGAGGGCCATGTGATGGCCCTGGCGGCGCAGCACGACGAGCAGGCCGTCATCGCCCGGCTCGACATCATCGACGCGGCGCTCGTCCTCGCCGGACATGTCGGCGCGACGGCGCTCGCGCTGCCTCGCCCACAGGAACGGATGAGCGGCATCGCCGCGTGATCCGGGGGCTGGTGTCCGGATCGGGACAGTCCGTTTGCAGCCACCCGGACAGGCTTGTCCGGGGATGGACACGCCCTCAGGATGGACATCGGAAGGTCACCGACCGACCACCACTCGAGGCCTCGAGTTCTTCACCGCCGGGCAGTCCGGAGGCGGGCGGCCAGCCAGGCCGTCCCACCCGGAAGACCAGGACGACAGCTCCTCATCGCGTCCCCACCAGGGGGCCGGGACCGACCAGAAGGACTCGAACATGACCATCATCGCCGCCGACCTGACCCCGACCGAACTCCTCGCCCGCTGCCACGACGGCGACCAGCGCGCCTGGGACCAGATGATCGCCCGCTACGGCCGGCTCGTCTACAGCGTGGCGCGCCGTCACCGCCTGAGCAGCGCCGAGTGCGACGACGTCGCCCAGGCCACGTGGGTGCGCCTGGTCCAGCGGACCGGGACCATCCGCAACCCGGAGAGCCTCGCCGACTGGCTCGCCACGGTCGCCCGGAACGAGTCGCTGCGGATCATCACCCGCGAGCGACGGGCGATTCCGCTCGCCGAGCCGCTGGATGGCCAGGCCGCCGACATCGACACCGGCTCCGACCCGGCGGCGATCGCCCTCCGCAATGAGGATCTCCGGCTCGTCGCCGAGGCCATGTCCCAGCTGCCCCCCCAACAGCGCGAACTGCTCCAACTCGTGCTCCAGGATCCGCCACCGTCCTATACGGAGATCGGCCAACGGCTCGGCATGCCAGCCAGTTCGGTCGGGCCGACCCGCACCCGGTGCCTGCGCAAGCTACGCACCATCCTCGAAGGGCTCATGCGCGAGGACGGTCCGGATCGGGCCGCAGCGGGATCTCCTCGTCAGGCGGCACGCGTCCCGGTTCGGGCCGCGTCACCGCACCGCCCTCAGCCCAGCACGGAGAGGATCCCCGCCATGACCGATGCGTTCGCGATCGTCCGGGACGCCGTCGCCGAGACGCTCGATCTCCCGGTCGAGATCGTCACGCCCCAGGCCACCCTGATCGATGACCTCGGGGCCGCGAGCCTCGACATCGTCGAGATCCTCTTCCGGATCGAGATGGCGACGGATGTCCTCCTCCCGTTCGAGGACCTGGTGACTTTCGTCCGCGGCGACATCGCGGCGGACCACTTCACCACCCCCGACGGCCGGGTCACCGATCTGGGCCGGCGCCAACTGCTGCGGGCTCTGCCCCAGTGGACCGATGCCTCGCTCCCGAATCCCCTCCACGCGGGCGACATCGTCGGTCTGGTGTCGATCGGCAATATCGCCGACCGGCTCGGTGTCCGGCTGCGGGCGCGGTCGCAGGCGCAGGCGCAGGTCGCTGCTTGAGCCCCGCCCCCGCCCCCGCAGGCGCCGTGCGGATTCGCACGGCGCCTGTGGCGCGCGCCGACGACCTCCCGGGCATCGTCGCGCGGCTGACGATCGCGGCGCTCGATCCGCCGCGCACCATGAGGTGGCCGATGCTCGTCGACGTCGTCGCAGTTGCGCACGAGATCGTCGTGGACCTGCGGCAACCGCTCGCGGATTTCGCCCACGAGCGCGGATGCCGGCGGGTGGTGGCCCATCGGCATACGTCCGAGGAGGGCGACGTCGTGACCGTCGTCCTCGTGCGTCGCTGACCGTCCGCCCACACATTCCGGCCCGCACCGTCCGGCCCTGACCGTCCGACACCGAGAAGGGAGTCGTCACCGATGACGGCGATCGACGCGCTGCCGAGTTCGGAGTGGATCCGCTGCCCGGGCTGCGGCGAGACGGTGTACCTGCGCCGCCTGCGCCGTGACCTCATGGTCTGCTCGGCGTGCCAGCACCACCTGCCGTTGAGCGTCCGGGAACGACTCGACGTGCTCGTCGACCCGGGCAGCTTCGTCGCGGATCCGGACTCCCTCGCACCCGTCGACTTCCTCGGCTTCGTCGACCGGGAGCCGTATGCCGATCGGCTCGCGCGCGCTCAGCAGCGGACCGGACGCCGAGACGCCCTGGTCACGGGCCGCGCAAGCATCGAGGGCGTGCCCGTCGTCCTGACGCTTCTGGACTTCACCTTCCTCGGCGGGAGCATGGGCTCGGTCGTCGGAGAGGCCTTCGAGCGGGCGGCGGCGGTGGCGCTCGCGGAGCGCCGGCCTCTGGTCATGGTGACCGCGTCCGGCGGCGCGCGGATGCAGGAGGGCTGCACCTCCCTGATGCAACTCGCCAAGACGGCGCAGGCGATCGCGGTGCTGCGGGAGAACGGCATACCGACGCTCAATCTCAACACCAATCCGACGTATGGCGGGGCCACAGCGTCGTTCGCCATGCTCGGGGACGTCATCGTCGCCGAGCCGGGGGCGATGATCGGCTTCGCCGGGAAGGGTGTCATCGCCAACACGATCCGGCAGGAGTTGCCCGACGGTTTCCAGACGGCGGAGTTCCTTCTCGCGCACGGGATGATCGACCTCATCGCACCGCGCGCGGCGCAGCGAGCGACGATCGGGCGGGTGCTGAACTGCCTGCGCCCCGGGGGCGGGCCGCGGCTGGCGGCGGTGCCGCCGGTCACCCCGGCGATCGGCGCGCCTGCGGCGGCGGACATCGTCGCGCTCGCCCGGCACATCGACCGGCCGACCGTCCTGGACCATCTAGCGCGCCTGTGCGACGACTTCGTCGTCCTCGCCGGAGACCGCTGCTTCGCCGACGACCCCGCGCTCGTCGGGGGCATCGGGCGGATCGGGGACCGGGGACTGGTCTTCGTCGGACATCACAAGGGACACACCACGGCCGAGTTGGTCGCCCACAACTTCGGGATGCCCCGGCCGGAGGGCTACCGCAAGGCGGTGCGGCTCATGCGCCTCGCCGAACGGCTGGGGCTGCCGGTCGTCACCGTGATCGACACACCGGGGGCCTACCCGGGCATCGACGCCGAGGAGCGCGGTCAGGGCACGGCGATCGCCGAGGCCATCATGACGATGTCGGCGCTGCGCACACCGACAGTGTGCGTCGTCACCGGGGAGGGCGGATCGGGAGGCGCGCTCGCCCTCGGGGTCGCGGACCGGGTGCTGATGATGGCGAACGCCTACTACTCGGTGATCTCGCCGGAAGGGTGCTCGACGATTCTCTTCGGATCCGCCGCGAGCGCCGGGCAGGCCGCCGAGGCGCTCGCGCTGCGTGCCAGCGACCTGCTGGGCCTCGGCATCGTCGACGAGATCGTGCCCGAACCCTCCGGTGGGGCGCACACTGATCCGTATGCCGCGGCGTCCCTCGTCGCGACCCGTGTCGGTGCCGCTCTGGTCGCCCTCGCCGGTCACGATCCCCAGGACCTGGTCGACCGGCGCCGGGCTCGGTTCTCAGCCCTGGGAACCTTCCATGAGGTGTCGGGTGCCGGCGTGGCCGGCGGGAGTGGGGAGGACGCGCGATGAGTGACGTGAACGACGCGGGGCGAGGCGCCACGGGCGAGATGGCCGGCGGAGCGGCAACCGCCGGAGCCGCGGAGGCAGGAACCGGCGGAACCGCGGGGGCAGGAACCGCCGGAACCGCGGAGGCGGGAACCGGCGGGGCGGGAACCGCCGGGGTTGGGCCCGCGAGCGTGCCGGGAGGGGCCGGAGCTGGCCACGGCGCCCTCGACGAGCTGCGGGCGGCGGCGAAGGCGCTGACCGCCGACCTGCCCGGCCCGCTCGCCCGGATCCGGCTCAGCCGGGGCGAAGCGACGCTGGAGGTCGAATGGCAAGCTCCCCCCGCGCCGTTGGCACCCGTCGTCGTCGCGGCGCCGGTGACCGGACCGGTGGGGATGCCGACGATCGCGGGTAGCCCGTCGAGTCCCGGCACCCCGGCGAGTCCCGGCACCCCGGTGAGTCTCGGCGGAGGCGAGCCGGATGCGGGAGGCGGGGGTACGGCATACGCCATGAGCGCGGGACCGGCGCTGTCCGTCGTGCCGGACCTACCGATCGGAACGCCGGTGGAGGCTCCGCTCGTCGGGACGTTCTATCGGTCGTCATCGCCGGACGCCGCGCCGTTCGTCGAGGTCGGCGACCGGGTCGAAGAGGGGCAGCAGATCGCGATTCTCGAGGCGATGAAGCTGCTCAACAGCATCGAGGCGCCAGTCTGCGGCACCGTCGCCGAGATCCTCGTGAGGAACGGCGAGATGGTCGAGTTCGGGCAGGTCCTGCTCACGATCCAGGAGGGCTGAGCCATCCCGCCGTTCGATAAGGTCCTCATCGCCAACCGCGGCGAGATCGCCCTGCGCGTCATCCGCGCGTGCCGGGAACTCGGCATCTCCACCGTTGCCGTGTATTCGAAGGCCGACGCGGGACAGCCATTCGTCGCCGCCGCGGACGAGGCCGTCCAGATCGGGCCCGCCGCGGCGAGGTCGAGCTATCTGAACATGCCCAATATCATCGGCGCCGCGCTCAAGACCGGCGCACAGGCGATCCATCCCGGCTATGGATTCCTCTCCGAAGACCCCGATTTCGCCATGGTGTGCGCGGAGAACGACCTCGTCTTCGTCGGGCCGCCGCCGGCTGTGATGGGCGATGTCGGCAACAAGGCAATCGCCCGGCGACTGATGGACGAGGCCGGGCTGCCGCTGCTGCCTGGCACCGTCGCGCCGTTGACATCGCTCGACGAAGCGATGCGGGTCGCCGGCGACATCGGCTATCCGGTCATCCTCAAGGCGGCGGCCGGCGGGGGCGGGCGGGGGATCACCGTCGTTCGCTGCCCCGCCGACCTCCCAGGGGCGTATGCCGCGACGCGCGCCACCGCCCTGGCCGTCTTCCGCGACTCCTCGGTCTATCTGGAGCGCTATCTCGGGCGCGCGCGGCACATCGAGGTGCAGGTCATGTGCGACCGGCGCGGTGGGGCCGTGCACCTGGGCGAGCGGGACTGTTCGATCCAGCGGCGCCACCAGAAGCTCATCGAGGAGGCGACGTCTCCCGCGGTCTCGCCGGCGCTGCGCGCCGAGTTGGGGGCGAGCGCGCTCGCCGGAGCCCGGGCGGTCGGCTATGAAGGCGCAGGGACGGTCGAGTTCCTCCTCGACGACGACGGGCGGTTCTGGTTCATGGAGATGAACGCCCGCATCCAGGTCGAGCACCCGGTGACCGAGCTGGTGACCGGCGTCGATCTCATCCAAGAGCAATTGCGGGTCGCCGCGGGACTGCCGTTGTCGGTGTCGCAGAGCGAGATCCGCTTCACCGGGCATGCCATCGAGTGCCGGATCAACGCCGAGGACCCGGCGCGGGGGTTTGCGCCGACGCCGGGGGCGATCACGCAGCTGCGTTGGCCCCTCGGTCCGGGTGTGCGCATCGACGCCGCCTGCGATGTGGGGACGGTCGTCTCGCCCTACTACGACTCGATGATCGGCAAACTCATCGTCTGGGGCCCGACGCGCGAGGCGGCGATCGCCCGCACCCAGCGCGCCCTCGCGGAGATCCGCATCGACGGGCGGGGCCTGAAGTCCACCGTCGCCTTCCACCAGGAGGTCCTCGCCCACGGTGCCTTCCGCGCCGGTGACATCCAGACGGACTTCCTCACACGGCATACGCTCCTCGCCGCCTGACCCCGCCCGGGCGGCGCCGCGCCACGCCGCCACGATGTCCTGCGCGCCACGGAAATCTTCCGTGGCTCGCAGGACTTTCCGTTGCGCGGCTAGCGCACGGTCGGTGCGAGGACCATGGGTATGCCGTGGTGGTGCGCCCGCGCGATGGCCCGCCCGTCGAGGCGCAACACCGGGTCGTCGGTCGCGACCGGGTAGCCGTCCGTGCCCTGGCGTGGCGGAATTCCCTCCAGCGACACAGACGAACGACGTCAGAAATCGCGCACCCTCTGGCGTCGTCGCATCCACCGGCGCGACATCACACCCGCGCCGCTCGACGATCGACACCGGCCTCGGCTCGACGCCGCTCGCTCCGGTGTCGAGGACGAGCGCGCTGTCCTCTCGACCCCATGACCAGTCGGGCCCGTTGACGCGGTCGCGGTCGACGTTGAGATTCAGTCCCGCGGACGCGCCCGGCTCGAGGAGCCGGACGCCGTCCAGCCGTGCCGGCGAGTGGCCTCGAGCAACCCGGCCGGCAGGGCTGCCGACCGTCCGAACTCGTTGGTCTGGGGCGGCAGGTCGGGCGCCCGCCGAAGGCCCTCTGTGTTGTCGGCCACCGCCTTTCGGGCCAACGGCCAGGCGGGGTCGGGGGTCTGCGGTCCCGCCGAATCAGGGCCAGACCGGCGCGAGCTGCGGTTCCTCACCGCACAGGACCAGGCGAAACAGCCCGTCGAGGAGCCGGAGCTGGATCGCGTCGCGGCGGATCGCGGCCAGGTGGTCCAGGCGGATGTCGGCGGTGGGGCCACCCTCATCGAGGTCGGTGGCCATCTCGGCGAGCCGCACGCCATACGGATGGGTCCCGGTGTCCGAAGTGGCTACGGAACAGCTCGGCGAGCGCGGTCACATCCCCCACCCCCGCAGTATCCGCGCGTTCGGTCAGATCCGGCGGGGAACGTCGACCGCAGCGCCTCACCACCCCTCGACAGGTTGATCGGTGAGTGAGATCGCGGCCCTGGCCGCGTTATCACTCACCGATCGCGGTGGTCCTCCGGGACGGGAACAGGCCGGCGCCCGGGACCGCGTGGTCCCGGGCGCCGGTGGGAGGGGTGCGGAGGTATGCCGCGTGGCGAGTTGGTCGGTGGTCAGGCCTCGAGCGCCTCGAGGCGGGCGTCGCGAGCCTGCATGAGCTTGAGGCCGACGACGAAAAGAACGAGGCCGACGGCACCCATGATGATCCCCGAGAGGGGCTGCTCGGATCCCATCCAGTTGGTGAGGACGGTGTCGATACCGAGCTTGGTCCGCGCGAACGCGGAACCGAAGCCGAGGACGATCAGGACGGTGCCGAGGCTGCGGATGATTCGGGGGTTCACGGTGTTCTCCTTGGTTGATTGGTGGCGGGATGGGATGCATGTGGTGCGCCGACCCCGTCGGGCGGTAGCCCGACGACGGGCAACAGCGGGCGCCAGCGAGCGGTGCGTTGCTGGCGACAGACAAACTGCGCTCGCGCAGCGAGCACCCCGCCTTTCGGGGGGCCGCCTTTTCGGGGGGGCCGCGGGGGCGGAGGCCCCGCGGGTTCAGACCTTCTCGGCGTTGATCCGGCTCAGCACCAGGAACATCACGCAGGCCAGGCCTATCAGCAGCCCGATCGGCCGGGCGAGATCCCAGACCCCCAGGTTGAAGCCGGAGAACAACGAGGCGTTCAGGCTGGTCACCCACGTCGTGGGGAGGATCTGGGCGACCCTCTGCATCCAGCCGGGCATGATCGACAGTGGCCAGAGGGCGCCGCCGAGCATGGCCATGGGCAGCGTCACCGCTGTGATCATCAGCCGGCCGACCGATTCCTGCGTGGTGCGCGAGACCAGGAGCAGGCCGAGACCGATCGCGAAGACGTTGAACAGTGCGAACGCGCTGACGAGCAGCCCGATCCGCAGCGGAGAGAGGCCGAGCGGCACGTGGAAGATCCACGTCATCGCCGCGAGCATGACCCCGAACTCGAACACGGCAAGGGTGGCGAAGAGCGCCACCAGTTGCACGTAATAGTCCAGTTTGCTCCGCGCCGCCAGAAGGATCCGCTGGGTCGTCATGTGCGTCTTGTCCTTGATGAACATGACGAGGTTGCTCATCGTCAGCAGCAGCATGACGAAGACGATCATGTTGAACGACGACACGAGGACCGTCGAGTTCGCGTTGCCGACGACGCTGGTCTTCGTCTCCAGAGGTGCCTTCGCGCTGTCGTATGCCGCGATCTCGCGGGCCAGGTCTTCCTCGCTGGCCGCGTTGGCCGAGAGATAGGCGAGGGTGGAGGCGATCCCGTTCATCCGGGTGGCGATGAGGACGTTGTTGGCGTTGACCCGGCCGTAGGTGACGGCGGCCCGGAGCTTGTCGGGGTGTCCGGCGACCTGCGCGGCCGTCCCGTCGACGGCGAGAAGGACTCCGCCGGTGGCGGATCGGTCCGACGGCGCGACTGCGGCGTAGTCCAGTCCAGCCCGGTCGAGCTCGTTGGTGACGAATCCCCGCAGCGTCGGATCCGGCACCGAGACACTGACCTGGAGCTGGGTCGCCGAGCGGTACTGCAGGACTACGCCCTGCACGAGGACGATCGGCATGACCACGGCGATGAGCAGCGCGGCCGGGCGTTTGAGCAGCCGGCGGCCATAGAGCAGGAACACACTCATCAGCGTTTCCCCGTTCCCCGGACCATCATGGCGGCGGCGAGCAGCGCGGCGCCGGTGACCGCGATGCAGTAGGACAGCGAGGTCCACGGCGTGGCGAAGCCGGAGATCTCGCGGAACATCGCGTCCTGGAAGAAGTTGTTGATGGAGAGCTTCTGCAGCCCGCCGAAGTCGAGCTTGACGAACCCCCCGCCGAAGAATGTCATCACCGGAATCAACAGCGACAGAGCGGGGTCGAGCCACGGACGGGTCCGTCCGAGCAACCCAAGAACGAGTCCGACGGCGTTGAAGAGCGCGGCGGCGATGACGATGATCGCGCCCGCGACGAGTGGGTCACCACCGAGGTCGGCGTGGAAGGCGAGTCGCGCGGTGACGATGATGACGCCCGCTTGCAGGATGGACGTCAGGGTCCCCGAGATCACCTGAGCCGTCACCAAGGTGAATTTGCTTGTCGGGGAGGCGAGGTAGCGATCGCCGAGCGGACCGGCATACTCCTCCTTGACGAAGCCCAGGGTGTTGGCGAGGCCATAGATCAGGATGAGGACGATCATCGTCACCGTGTAGTAGGTGATGCCGTTGAGGCCGGCTGCCGGGTCCGCAGCAGTGGAGGTCCCGTGCGTGATGTAGTTCCCCATGGCGTATGCCGTCGGCGTCGCAGCAGTTGCCGACGCCGCGGTCGCCGCCCGGGTCGCGTCACCGATGCTGTCGATCGCCAGTTGGGCGGCGCGAAGGTTGTCGACATTGCTGTCGATCGACGACAGGGCGACCTTGGGGTCGCGTCCGGCGGCGACGTCGGCACCATACCCCGCCGGAATCGTGGCGAGGACCTCGATCTCCTTGGAGGCCAGGTCCTTCTCGCCGACGATCGGGCTGGGAAGCTCGCTGACCTTGAAGGCGGAGGTGCCCGCGAAGAAGCCGATGAGGCCGCGGCTGGCATCGCTGCGGTCGAGGTCGACAACCCCGAGGCTGGCGCCGGCCGACGTGTCGGCCGGGCTGCTGTCCTTGAACGTCGAGGAGAGCGCGTTGCCCAGGATGACGATGAGAAGGAGCGGCATGACGACGAGGTTCGCGAGGATCTGCGGGCTCGTGAACTTCCGCTTCAGCGAGGTCAGGACAATGGCGATCATCAGTCCCGCAGCGCCTTTCGGGTGAGTCGGAAGAAGACCTGCTCGAGGTTCGGGGGGATATAGGTGAACTGGGCCACCCGGTGATCCAGTTGTCTGGCCAGCCGGCCCATGATGTCGAGGTCGCCCCCCGGAATGCTGATGCTCACCGTGTCGGTGGTCTGCTGAATGACCTCCAGGCCGGCGAAGTCAGCCGGATTGACGTGCGCGTCCTTCGCCAACTGAAGGTTGACAATGGCCTCCGGGGCATAGGCGTCCAGCAGTTCCGAGAGCGTGCCACCGCAGAGATAGGTCCCCTCGTCGATGACCCCGATCCGGGTGCAGAGCCGCTCGACTTCCTCCATGTAATGGGAGATGTAGACGACGGTCGTGCCCTCGTCGCGCAGTTGCTCGATGGACTCCATGATGCGGTTGCGGGACTGCGGATCCACACCCACGGTCGGTTCATCCATGATGACGACGTCGGGGTCGTGGACGATCCCGCAGGCGATGTTGAGGCGGCGCTTCATCCCGCCGGAGTACTCACCCGGGTTCTTCTTCCGCTCGTCCCACAGGCCGACGAAGTCGAGAACCCGTCTGGTCTGTGATTCGAGTCGCTCGCCCGACAGCCCGTTGAGCCGGCCGAAGAACTTCACATTGTCGACGGCCGACAGGTCATACAGCAGCGCCAGATCCTGTGGGACATAACCGATCCGGCGGCGCGTCTGAGCTGTCAGAGGCTGACCGAACCACCGCACCTGACCGGCGTTCGGCTGATTCAGCCCGAGCAGTATCTTGACCAGGGTGGACTTGCCGGCGCCGTTGGGACCGAGCAGCCCATAGATGGAGCCTTGCTCGATCTGGAAGCTGACGCCCTTGAGAATCGGCTTCTTCTTGTCGTAGCGGAACGAGATATTCGCGCAGTCCAGCGCAACCGTCATCGCATGCCCTTCCATCGAGGAGAGGTGGTCGCGAAGGAGATCCCCTCACGCCCCGATTCGGACACCGGCGGCGGAGATTTCCTGCGCTTCGTTCGCGTACGCCCGCAGGAGGCTGTCCACGACATACGTCTCGATCTTGCGGCCGAGCAGGGGGACCTTGACCGTCGAGGTGCCGCGCACGCGCCAGTTCGCGCCGGTCGCGGTCGGGATGATCTCGTAAGTCGCCTCGACGGCGCCCCCGTTGCTCAGGGACTCGATGGTCACCTCGGCGGTGAGCCGCTCGGGGCTGATCCGCCAGTTCTCGGTGCGGTGGTTCTCGGGACCGTGGTCGGTGAACCGCGCCGCCATCCAACCGGGCATCTCATCGACCCGTGCGAAGTAGCGTGCCTTGATCCGCACCTGGTCGCCGGCGACGGCGTGGCTGAGCAGTTCCGGGTCCTCCCGGCCGGCGCCCTGGAGGCGGGCGACGGCGAACTGCGGGGAGCGCAACGCGTCGGCGAGGTCGGCGAGCGACAGGGACAGGGAATAGGTCTGGTCGAACGACTTGCTCATCGTGGTTCTCCTGGGCTGGTTGTGGACAAGATGACCTCTCGACGCGCGCTATATGACCTCTCGACGCGCGCTATTTGATCTCTCGACGGGGGTGGGGGAGGGCGGGCGCGGGGGGTCAGGCGGCGCGGGGGGTCAGGCGGCGCGGGGGGCGACGAGGGCTTCGAGGGTGGAGATGGTGGGGTCGCCGAGGACGTCGAAGAGGGTGAGGCGGGCGCCGAAGGCGTCATTGACGGCGTTGACGAGCTTCCAGAGGCGAATCGAGTCGTAGCCGAGTTCGAAGAGGTTGTCGACGCCGTCGACGAGGCCCTCCCCGAGCTGGTCGGCGACGATCGAGCGGACGGTCATCGCCTCGTCACCGCGTGCGGGCACCTGGCCCGCCGGTCCGGTGGCCGTGAGGCCGGGCGCGCGGGGGGTCGGGACGCACGACCCCCGGGCCGAGACCGGCGCGACCGACGTCGCCGGGGACGAGGCCGGCCGCATCAGCACCAGAGCCTTGACATCGGCCTTGCCGTTGGCCGTCACGGGAATGCTGTCGACCAGGAGGATCTGGCGCGGCTGCATATACGCCGGGAGATAGTCGGCGATCCCGGCGCGCAGCCCCTCACCACCCTCGGTGACGGCGGCAACGATGCGGCCGTCGTCGACGAATACCTTGGCCGTCCCCGCGCCGCACTCCAGGAGGGCGTTCTCGATCTCCTGCAGATCGATCCGATACCCGTTGACCTTGACCTGAGAGTCGATGCGGCCGTGGAAGTCGAGCCGGCCGTCGGGCCGCAGCGCGACCATGTCCCCGGTTCGATAGGCCCGGCGCCCCTCGAACTCGACGAACGCGGCGGCGTTCTTGTCCGGATCATTGAGATAGCCCACCGCGAGCCCGTCGCCGAACGCGAGCAGCTCCCCCTCGCTCGCCCGCTGACCGTCGGGGCCCCGGACCGCGAGTTCGGTCCCCGCCACCGCGGTGCCGATGCTGATGTGGTCGACACTCGGGCCGGTCATGACGTCGAGCGTCGTGAACACGGTGTTCTCCGTCGGTCCGTAGCCGTTGACCACGGTGACATGGGGAAGCGCCTTGTTGACATGGTGAAGGCTGAGAGCCTCGCCACCGACGATGACCCGCTCCAGCCCGGCGAAGGCCTGCGGCCGCTTGTCGACGAAGAAGTTGAACAGCGAGGTCGTCAGCCACATGACGTCGGCGCCGTGCTCGATGAGCTCGAACATGACGAACGGGTCGATCACCTGCTTGCTCGAGACGGCGACGACGGTCATCCCGGCGAGCAGGCCGCCCCACAGTTCGACGACGGACGCGTCGAACTCGATCGGCGAGACATGCGTGATCCGCTTGCCCGCCGCGAGGCCGAGCCGCGGGTCGCCGAGCAGCCGGAGGACGGCGCGGTCGGGGACGCCGACCGCCTTCGGGACGGAGGTGGTTCCCGAAGTGAAGATGACATACATCAGGGCCTCGGGTCCGCGGGCGACATCTCCCTCGGCACCTGGATTCCCTTGCCGAGCCACGAAATTCACGTCGATCGTGAAAGCGACGTCGAGCGCGGCGAACATCGCCTCCAGCCGCTGCGGGGGGTAGTCGTCCCCGATGACGGTGTAGGCGCCGCCGGCCAGCAGGATGCCGATCATCGCCGCGGTCGCCTCGATTCCGCGTTCACGGCGCAGGACGACGACCTGCCCGGGCCGTATGCCGCGCGCCAGGCAGGCATCCCGGTAGCCGCCGGCGAGGGTGGCCAGATCGGCATACGTCACCTCGTTCGTGCCCTCGCGCATCGCGACGGACTCGGCGCGCTGCGCGACGACGGCGCGGAAGGCGGTGGTGAAGTCATTCATGTGGGGACCTCGCGAAGTGGGTGAAGTGGGTCCCACGCTCGGCGTGGGCGCGAAGCGGGGGCAGAACGTCGTGGGGCGCCGCTCAGGAGACTGCGGCCACCCGTTCGGCGGAGAGGACGGACAGGACCGCGTCGACGACCTCGTCGCGACGCTCGTTGAGGAAGAAGTGCCCCCCGTCGAAGGCGTATGCCGCGGGCTCCCCCGGACAGATGTCGCGCCAATGCTCGGCATACTGCACGGTCGCGTCCTGGCGCCCGGTGAACACCGCCACCTCGGTTCCGGGGTCGAGGACGCGGGTGCCCCGGACGGCACCGGGATAGCGGTCGACGGCCTGGATGTCGCGGCGCAGGGCGGGCAGGAAGAGCGCCCGCAACTGCGGCGACGGGAAGTCGGCCGGCGAGATGAGGCCATATTGCCCGCAGTGCTCGAGCAACTCGTCGTCGGACTCGATCTGCACGTCGGTCCCCTTGACCTTCGGCGGCGGGGTGCTGGCCATGAAGATCGCCTGCGGCACCTCGATTCCGTTGGCCCGCAAGAGGAAATAGAGCTCGTAGGCAACGAGACAGCCCATGCTGTAGCCGAGGAGGACGACGTCACGCGGGCCGTCGGCCTGTCGCGCGAGCACGCGGTCGAGGGCGTCGGCAGCCACCTCGGGGATGCTCGTCAGGGCGGGTTCGCCGATCCGCTTCCCATGCCCGGGATAGGTCACCGTCGTCGAGGTCAGGCCGGGCAGGTGCTCCTCCGCGCGCCGCCGAAGGGCCAGGAAGGGGTCCATGTGGCTGCCGGCGAACGGCAGCGCGACGAGGTCGAGGCCGCTCACGCCGCCACTCCGAGGACTGGCGCGGGCTGACGCACTCCGACGGCCCCGTCGGTGAGGTCGAGGACGATCGCGACGACGCTGCCGTGGAGGGAGTAGCCGAGGAAGACGACATGCGCATAACCGTCGGGGTCGGCGCTCAGGTGCGACATCGGCCGGGCCTGCAGGAGCGCGCTGCGGGGGTGGAAGGCGAGCGGGCCGACGGGTGCGCCGGTCGCGCGGGCCTCCAGCAACCGGACCAGGCCCTGGAGGCCGTGCGTGCCGACGACGTAGTGCCGGTCGCCCTTGAGATAGGCCGTCGCGAGACCCGGGTAGCGCTCGGTGACCTTCTCCATCGCGGCGAGCTCGGCCCCGTCGTCGATCCGGTTGCCCCGGCCATAGAGGTCGACCAGGACCGGCGCCTCCGGGTCGACGCCGGCGGACTCCAGCGCCCGCAGGACGACCTCGGTGACGACGAGCCGGTTGACCACCGAACTGCCGAAGGTCCCGAACGCGTGACCGGCGATCCGGGCCAGGGCCGGGACTCCCGCGGCGCGGGCAGCCGCCTCCTCGCGGACGACGAGGCCGACCGCCCCCTCGCTGGCGAAATGGCCGCTCGCCTCGTCCTCGAACGGCAGCGCCGAGCGGGTCGGACCGCCGCCGACGGCGACGGTCTCGAACCCGAGTGGGACGAGCTGGGCGCTGCTGGCGACGACGATCCCGCAGTCACTCACGCCCTCCTCGATCCGGGCGACCGCATCGAGCAGGGCGACCGACCCGGAGATCGAGGCCTCCACCGTGCGGCTGACCGACGGCTTCTTCAGTCCCTGGAGCCGGGCCAGGACCCCGATCGG
This sequence comes from Dermatophilaceae bacterium, assembly GCA_046330995.1. GTDB lineage: Bacteria > Actinomycetota > Actinomycetes > Actinomycetales > Dermatophilaceae > Nostocoides_A. The sequence goes on along the minus strand of JAXLRS010000006.1, from coordinate 138,141 downwards.
GTCGTATGCCGTGCGGATGAGATCCGGCCCGACCGGGACTCCCAGCGCACACAGGAAGGTCGACTTCGAGATGTCGACCTCGGCGTCACCCGAGGAGATGTGCACGCCCTTGGGCATCGGCCCGCCGCGCCCGATCAACTGTTCGGCCAGGTGGAGGCTGTAGCGCTCCCCCGGGGCGACGAGCGCCGGCGGCAGGTCCGCCACCGAGGCCACCGGAAAGGCCTCGGGGTCGGCGAAGTTCACCCACGCGGCCGCCGGCGCGCGGGTGACCCGCGGCCCGCCCATGGCGTCGAGATGCGCATTGAACCGGGCGACCCGGGCGTCCCAGATCTCCTCCCCGCGACCGACCTGGGCGAGCGCCGCCGCCCGGTCGGTCACGGGGTAGAGGTCGGCGACATCGGTGATGACGACCGGCATCCTCAGGCTCCCTGCAGCTCGCGGACGTGCTCGCTCAGTTCGAGCACGGTCGAATAGATGAAGATGTCGGCGACCTCGAGGTCGACGCCGAGGCGGTCGACGAGCGGGGTATAGATGCTGAAGGCCTTGAGCGAGTCACCGCCCATGTCGGTGAAGCTGACCGAGACGTCGATGGCCTCCCGCTCCAGGACCGTGGCGAAGAGCACGGCGATGAATTTCTCCAGGTCGTCCAGCTCGCGGTTGGTCCCGGTGATGGTCAGGGCGGCGAAGTCCCGGATCACCATCCCCGCCGGGGGCGCCTCTCCTGCTCCGGCCGAGGGTGCCTCGGCGGCCGGCGCGGCGTCGGTCTCGGCCGCCGGCGCGGCTTCGCCGGCGCCGAACCGCACATAGGGGGTCAGCATCTGCGCAGCGGCGGGCGTGAAGTCCCCGGCGATCAGGTCGGTGAAGACGCCGTCGAGGCTGCGCCGCACATACTCCAGCCCTTCGGCGGTCGGCAGTGACCGGATCAGGAATGCGTCGTCGGCGGCGTCGGCGACGCCGAAGGCGAGCGCCATGCCGGTCTCCTTCCACCCCGGCCAGCGCACCGTGCTGACGCCCGTGCCGGCCCGGGCCAAGCCCTCGAGGTAGGCGTTGGCGACGGTGTAGCCGAAGGCGCCGGCGCCGCCGGTGATCGTCGTCATCGTCGAGGCGGCGAGAAAGAAGTCGACGCCGTCCAGCTCGCGCAGGAGCGCGATGGCGGCCAGCGCCTTCGGCCCGGTGACCCGCTCCAGGTCGGCGGCCTCCTTGCGGAAGAGCATCCCGTCGTCGGGCACCCCCGCGAAGTGGACGACACCGCGCAGGGTGACACCGTCCTCGCGCAGCCCGGCGACCGCGGCGGCGACCTGGCCGGGATCGGCGAGATCGCAGCGGACGAAGCGCAACCGCATCCCCTCGGCCTCGAGGGCCTGCAGGCGGGCGGCCCTGGCGTGGTCGTGCTCGTTGTCGCTCGCGGCGAGGTCGGCGAGGCCACGCCGGCCGAAGACAACGGAGTGGGCCTGGTATTCGCGCCACAGGGTCTCGACGTACTCCAGGCCGATGCCGCCGAAGCCGCCGGTGACCAGAACCGTGCTGTCCGGGGCGATGAGCCGCTGGCGCAACTGGGTCGGGTGCGGTCGCACGGCCTCGTCGAAGAGGCTGTCGCCGGAGAGCAGCACCTTGCGGCCGGCCAGCTCCTCGGCGCGGCCGAGTCCGACGGCACGGACGACATCGAGGTCGGCGTCGCTGATCGCGGTCACCGCGACCCGGGGGTTCTCCATCGAGATCACGCGCGCCGAGGAGAAGATCGCGTAGGCCAGCGGGTTGACCGGAACACCGTGCGGGGCCAGGGCGTTCGCGGCGAGAACCACGAGCCGGCCACCGGGGGTGAGCCGTCGGGCGGCACCCTTGGCGACGGCGAGGTAACTCGCCATACCGGCCTGGACGGCGTCGAGGTCGGTCGCCTCGGCCGCCGGAGGGAGATAGAGGATCGTCTCGACCCGCTCGCCGCCCTCCATCTGCTCCGGCGTGGTGACGGTCGTCACCGCGGCCAGATCCTCAGGCAATCCGGCGAGCGCGGCAGCGGTCGCCTCGGCGTCGCCGACGAGCAGCAGGCTCGCCGGTGCGGGGACCGGCTCGGGGAAGGTGATCGGCTCCAGGACGACCTGGTGGTAGGTCACCGGGTCCTCGGTGGCACCGAGGAAGGCCCGCATCGAATACCGCTCGAGGTGGACGACCAACTCGCCGTCCTCGTTGTAGACCCACACATCCCCGGAGGCGATCGTCGGGTCGGCGTCCTCGGCATACCGAAGGCTGGTGCGGGACAGCACCACCGGAGTCATCCGCGCACCGGTGAACCGCAGCTTGCCGTAGGAGAAGGGCAGGTAGGTCTTGCCCGTCGCCATGCTCCGCTCCCAGCTGATGACGCCGGCGACGAGGTCGAGGATCGAGGGCGAGATGTGGAAGTCGGTCAGATCGTCCCGGAAGCCCTCATGGAGGGCGAACCGGATGATGTGGTCGTTCCAGTCCCGGCGCTCGTAGGCCATGTCGTTGAGGGCGAGATCCCAGCGGCCGGAGAAGCGCATGCCCTGGCTGTTCTCGATGTCGCTCTTCCAGGCGAAGCGCTCGGCCGCGGCCCCGAGATCGGTCGGGCCGGGACCGGGATCCACGGCCTCGACGCGGAGCGGGTTGAGGACGAACGACCCATGGGCGACGAAGGGATTGGCCGCGTCGTCGGTCTGGGAGAAGACCTCGACCGACAGGCTCTCGTCTTTCCCGCGGGTGACCTCGACGAGGATCGTGCGCGGACCGGTGACCTGGACGAGGTTCTTGAACATCATCTTCGACAGCTCATAGGCCGGGGTGCCGAAGTAGAGCTGCGCGACCTCCGCGGCGATCTGGGTGTAGGCCGTTCCGGACATCGTCGGCGTGCCGGCGATCTGGTGGTCGCGCAGGAACCACCGGTCGAGGTCGAGCTTGATGCTGTAGAGGTCGACACTCGGGGTGGAGAGGATCTTGGCGTCGATGAGTTGCCCGCCGACCGGGGTGCCGGGCAGCTCGGGCTCGGTCTCATAGACGTTGTATTTCTTCACCGTGCCCCAGTAGGCCTTGGTGTCGAAGACGTGCCCGGGCAGGCCACAGACCCGGCCCTGCGGGAAGTCGCTGTCGCAGAACAGATCGGCGTTGTCCGCGACGGCGAGTTCGACACGCTCGGCGATGCTGAAGAGGTCCGGCATCTGCGCGATCCGCTTGCGCAGGACCGCCATCGCCCTCGACTCCGTGGACGAGGCGCCCGCGCCGGGCAGCCGCACGCTGAGCTCCGCGTCCTCGCCGCCGTCGAGAACCGCCTTGGCGGCCCCGAGCTTGGCGAGGAACTCCTCGAACGTGGCGGCGACGAAGCCGACTTCCGCGGCATACCGCTTGCGGCGGCGCACCAGCGTGTAGGAGATGTCCACGAGGGGGTTCTCGGCGACGAGGGGCGCGTGGGCGAGGAAGCCGTCGATGACCTTGGACAACTGGCCGGCCGTGGGGGCGGACAGCAGGAACGGGAGGGTGAGCCCGGCGTCCAGGTCGCGCGAGGGGGCGGCATACTCCTCGAGAACCGCGTGACCGTTGGTCCCGCTGAAGCCGAAGCCGCTGATCGCGCCGCGGCGCGGGTGATCGCGCCGCTCCCATTCGCTCAGGGTGTCCGGGACATAGAACGGGGTGTCGATGAACTTGATGAAGTCGTTGGGGACCTCGAACCCGCTGGCCGGATAGATCAGCTGGGAGTCCAGCGCCAGCGACATCTTGATCAGGCCGGCGACGCCAGCGGCACCGACCGTGTGGCCGATGTTCTCCTTGAGCGAGGAGAGCGCGCACGTCGAGTATGCCGTCATGCCTCCACCGCGGAAGGCGTCGGTCAGGCCGCGGATCTCGATCGGGTCGCCGAGTTTGGTGCCGGTGCCGTGCGCGTCGACATAGTCGATGGTCGCCGGGGAGATGCCGGCCGCGGCGTAGGTCTCCTTGATGAGGTTGGTCTGCGCCTTCGGATTCGGCGCGGTGAGGCCGTTGGACTTGCCGTCGCTGTTGATGCCGGTTGCCCGCACGAGGGAATAGACCTTGTCGCCGCGGTCGACGGCATCAGGCAGGCGGCGCAGCATGACGAAGCCGACACCCTCGCCGAAGATCGTGCCGGAACTCGCCTGGTCGAAGACCTTGAGGTAGTCCCGCTTCGTCTCCACGCTGGCGTAGTCGCCGAAGACCTCACCCTGGCGAGGGGCGAGACCGAGTGCGATGCCGCCGACGAGGGCGATGTCGATCTCGTTGTCACGCAACATCTTCTTGGCGACGTGGAGGGCGACGAGCGAGGAACTGCACGCGGTGTCGACGACGAGCGATCCGCCCTGGAGGTCATAGAGGTAGTTCAGCCGGCTGGCGAGGATGCCCTCCCAGGTGCCCGGGTTGACCAGGTCGGAATCGTTCTCGATCTCGGACTGGTAGTTGCCGGCGATGGAGCGGTCCTTGCCGACATAGATCGCCGTCCGCGAGCCATAGATCTCCTCCCGGGTCATGCCCGAGTGTTCGATGGCAAGGTGGAGGTGCTTGAGCACGAGACGGTGCATCGGGTCGATATAGGTCGCCTCCAGCTCGGGGATGTCGAAGAAGCCGGGCTCGAACTGGTCGACGCCCTCGAGGTAGCTCCCCTGCTGGTCGCACATCCGGGTGAAGAGTTCCTCCGGATCGTGGCCGTAGCCACGGGCCGCGTCGATGAGGTAGCGGTGGTCGAGCGGGAAGTACTTCCGCCGGTCCTGCGGGAACGGCTTGAAGCCGTTGCGACCGCTGCGCAGCAACTCCTCGAAGGCGAAGACATCCGGTGCCCCGGTGTACTCGCACGACATCCCGACGACGGCGATCTCGGTCGGCAGGACCTCCTGCAGATAGCGCCGGCCCTGGTCCTGGTCCAGGGCACCGGCGGTGATCTGGGAGAAGAGGTACTGGGCGAGTTCCACTAGCGGGAACCTCCATTCGCGTGAAGAAGCTGCTGGATGGCGGCGATGTCGATCGCCTGGTCGCAGGCGGTGTCCGCGCGCGCCTGGGACTGCTCGACCCACCGCGTCTGGTCGTTGACGGTCGAGCAGGAGAACAGGGTGGTGACGTCGAAGACGTCGGGGAAGACCCGGGCGAGTTCGTCGCCGAGCGTGACGACCGACACCGAGTCGCCGCCGTATTCGAAGAAGGTGACGTCGGGGTCGTAGTCGTCCGGTCCGAGGACGCTCTCCCACGCGCCGAGCACGGCGGCTCGGATGCGCGCGAGGTCCCGCGGCGGAGCCGGGGTCGCCGCTCCGGTCGCGTCGGCGATGCCGCCCGTGCCGTATGCCGTGTGCTCACCCGCGGAGCCCGGCTCCAGTCGGCGCCCGGGTCGCCGCGTGTCAGATCGCCGAGTCTCGGGGCGGGCCGAGGCGGGGCGGGCCGAGGCGGGGCGGGCCGAGGCGGGACGGGCCGACTCGGGACGGCGAGCATCAACGGCGAAGAGCGGGGTATAGCCCTGCCCCCCGTCGCGCAGCCGGAACATCGAGGCGCACCGCCGGTCGCTCGTGACGAATCCGTGCAGCAACGGCAGCCCCTCCTTCGGCCCGGTCTTGACGAACATCTCGTCGGATAGATCCCGCGCCATGCCCACTTCGGACCAGCCGGACAGACTCAGGCAGCGGAATCGCCCGGCGGTGGCCGGATCGGAGCTCTCGGCGAGCCCGCTCAGATAGGCGTTGGCGGCGCTGTACTCCGCCTGGCCCATCGCCCCGATGTATCCGGCGACCGAGGACATCAGGACGATGTCGGGGCAGTCGGGGAAGGCCGCGGCGAGATTGGCCGGGCCCTGGACCTTGCTCGCCATCCGTTCGGTGAAGCTCGCTCGGGTCTTGGTGACGAAGAGCCCGCTGGCCGCCTCCCCCGCGAAGCAGACGATGTGGTCAGGCGCTGGGATGTCGGCCGCGAGCCGGGTGAGGTCGGCGAGCGAGGTGACATCGGCGATCGCATATCGGAAGCCGACCGCGTCGGCGACCGGGCGACGCCCGCAGCCGACGACGCGCAGGCGAGGGTGGCGCGCGGCGAGCCACTCGGCATACGCCCGGCCGATGCCGCTGGAGGCACCGACGACGAGGACGGTCGCCTCGTGACCGTCGGCCCAGCCGCCGGACGGCGCGGTGATCTGCCGGAACCGGCCCGCCCACAGGCGACCCTCGCGCAGGACGTGGATCCCGTCGAGGTCGTATGCCGCGAGCGCGTCGATCGACGCCGGCTCGGCCGGGCCGTCGACGACGGCGACGTCGAAGCGGAACTCCGCCCGCAGGGAGTAGGCGGTGGCGGCACGGGCCCGGGCGCGAGCCGCGGACGGCGACCCCTCGGCATACGCCCCGGGTTCGAGGAGGGTGACGAGGCGGGCCGAGGAGTTGCTGTGGAGGTGGAGCAGGAGGCGGCCGAGGTCGAAACACTCGTCGGCGATGTCGCCGATCGACCCACCACCGACGAGGACGACCTCGCCGACGCCCGGCAGGGGGTCGGCGGTCGCCAGGACACCGGCCGCCGTGCTGAGCGCCCGGCCGGGGCCGGCCCAGGCCGATGCGTCGCCTCCGTCCAGAACGACGACACCGATCGTGGGCACGGCACCCGACCGGACTTCGGGCTCGTGGTCGAATCCGACGCGGTGGAAATCGACCACCGCAGCCCGCTCGCCGACACGGTTCTTCACGCGGTAGCCGCGCACGCTGAGCACGCACTGGCCGCGGTCGTCCCACACGTCGACATCCAGGGTGAGGATGACATTGCCGCGCTCGTCCCGGGTGAGGTCGCGCTGCACGATGTGGGTGATGAATTCCGTTCCCGTCAGCGCGGATCCGTGGTGACGGATCCGGTCGCAGAGCCAGGGAAGGAGGATCTCCCCTCCACCCATGAGGTCGTTCATCCCGTTGAGGGCGGCGTCGACCAGAGGTGGATAGAAGTGGTAGTCCGCGAACTCGCCGGCGTGAGCGCGCGGAGGGGCGAGGGCGAGGACGCCGCGGGTGCGGTCCTCCTCGCAGTGGAGCGTCGTCACGACACTCCAGCGGGTCGAGACCGACACGCTCGCGTCATCCCCGACCAGGGTGGTGACCGGGACAGACACGAGGCCGTCGGCCGTGGGGACGGCCGGTGTGAGGGGCTCGAGCCAGTCGGTGGGCGCGAGCTTGAAACGCACCCAGGGGCTCCACTCACCGTCGCCTTCCCGCGCACTGATCTCACCCGCCAGGCTGTCCTGGGAGACGGCGGCGAGGATCTCGAGGCGCGGGTGGGTCGCGGTGAGTGGGCGGAGGATGGTCAGGTCGACGACGTCGTGCGACGCGAGGTCGAGCGGACTGCCGTCGAGCAGCCGCGACAGAATCTCGAAGATGCTGGTCCCGACCATGAGTGGGGTGCCGCCGACCCGGTGCTCGGCGATCTCCCAGTCGCGGAAGGTCTCCACGGGGAAGATCGCGCTGCGGACCCCGAGGGCGGTATGCGGCCTGGTCGTCGGCTTGGCGAAGGTGTTGCCTTCGACCGGATACCAGTAGCGCTCCAGGGTGAGCGGCAGCTGCGCCGGAGGTCCCGGACGCCGCGATCCTCCCCCGACGACCACGTGGGCGTGGGTGCCGGACATGCCGAAGGAGGAGATCCCCGCGAGGGCCGATCCGGGCAGCGGCTCGGCTTCGGTCGGGACATAGAACGGCGAGGTCGCCAGGTCGATCCCGTCCGCCGGCGAGACGAATGCCGCGTGCGGCGGGACGACACCGGTGCTGACGGATCCGAGGGCGACGGCGAGGGAGAGCAGCCCCGAGGCGGCGTCGAGGTGACCGACATTGACCTTGGGCGCGACGAGGGCGACCGAGGAGCGCGCGACCGACGAGAGGGTGCGCGTGCCGCTGAGTGCCTCGATCTCGACGGCGTCGCCGACGGCGGTGCCGGTCCCGTGGCTGACCAGCAGGCCGAGTCGCTGCGGGTCGAGCCCGGTCCATGCGTCGTCGACGACGTCGCGCTGGGCGGCCGGGTTGGGCGAGGCCATGGTCGCGGTCCGCCCGTCCTGGCCGACCGCCCATCCGTGGAGATAACCGTATGCCGCTCCGCCCACCCCCGCTGCACCCGCGGCCGCTCCGCCCGACGCGGCCGCTCCGCCCGCCGCGGGTGCGCCCGCCTCCGGCGCACGGCGCAGGACGAGGGTGACGACGCCCTCCCCCATCGAGGCGCCGTCCGCGGCCTTGTCGAAGGCGCGCGTCCGAGAGCGCTCGGAGACGACGTTGACCGCGGCGCTGCCGCGCACTCCCGGGTCGAGATAGAGGTTGGCGGCGGTGACGACGGCGACGTCGATGCGGCCCGCTGCCAGCTCGCTGGAGGCGAGGGCGACGGCATACAGCGAGGAGGAGCATGCGGTGTCGACCATGACGGCGGGGCCGTGGAGGTCGAGGTGGTGACTGATCCGCGCGGCGATCCCCGAGTGGAGGGTCGCCATGAGATCGGGGGAGCTGCCATGAGCGCGCTGGAGATCGGCATACATCCGCTGCTGGAGGCCGTTACAGCTCGCATACACCCCGACCCGCAGGCCCTTCAGGGCGCCGGTCAGCCCGGCGTCCTCGACCGCGCGGACGCTGGAGAGCAGGCACCAGCGCTGGAACGGGTCCATGCTCGCGGCGACACGCGCCGAGATCTTGAAGTAGCGGTGGTCGAAGGCGTCGATCGCCTCGAAATACCCGCCCTCGTAGTGATCCTCGGGCGAGGTCGCGAGGGAGGCGTCGGCGAGGCGGCCGGCGGGGAAGGCTCTCGTGTTGGTGCGACCGGCCACGAGGGCGTCCATGAGGGCACGGAAGGAGGGCGCCCCCGGGACCGACACATCGATCCCGAGGACGGCCAGCGGGGGCGTCATCCGGGCGCCGCCTAGGCTGCCAGGCGGTCGGCGCGCCAGCGCAGGTCGGCGAGCTTGCGGACCCGGGTCTCCTCGTCGACGGCCTTGATGGTCAGGACCCGGTCGACGATGTCGAGGATCTTCGCCGGCTCCTGGGGCTTGCCGGCCATGGCGCGCAGCTCCTGGTAGGACGGAATCACGGTCTCCCGATAGAGCGCCTCGTCACGCTGCCGGTTCTTCGTCGTGACGATGACGCCGAGGGCGTGGGCGGCGAGGTCATACTCGCCCTCGATCGTCCGGACGTGGCGCAGGTCGTGAGCGGCCCGGGCGATGCCATCGGGGGTGCCGACCGCAAGATGCCGGGCCTGGGTCAGGTCGGACATCCGCGCGAGCATCCCGGTCGAGGACAGGTCGAGGAAGACCTGGCTGCCGTGATCGTAGGCGTTGGCGACGCAGTCGGCCCACAGCACGGGTGAGACGACCTGCTCGATGAGTTCCGCGGTCACATCGTCTCCGGGGCGGTATGCCGTGGCCGTCCGGTTCGCGATGACGGTCGGGCCGAAGTGGGCGAGCGGGATCCGGGCCTCGGTGTCGGCGCGGAGAGCCTCCGCCGCCGGTGCCATGAGCGGGGTGTGGAAGGCGCCGGTGACCTTGAGCGGCACGGTAGCGAGGCCGGTCTGCTCGACCAGCGTGGCGAGGGCGGCGGTCGTCCCCGAGACGACGATCTGCTTGGCGCTGTTGCGATTGGCCACCCAGACCCCCTCGACACCGGCGACGAGCTCGTCGAGGTCGGCCGGCGGGTTGACGACGGCGCGCATCCCCATCGGCTCGCCCGCGGCGATGGCGTCGAGCATGGCCTGGCCACGGGCTCGGACGAACCGCGCGACGGTGGCGACGTCGAGACCGAGGCCGATCCCGATCGCGGCGACCTCGCCGACGCTGTGCCCGATGACGAACCGGGGCACGAGACCGAGCTCGCGGCGGACCACGGCATAGGTCGCGAGCGAGCCCACGGCGGAGATCAGCTGCGCCCTGAGGGTGTCGGAGGGGACGCCTTCGTCGAGCCACTGGCGGATCGGGCCGACCGCGTCCTCGGCCTCGTCCCACACGGCGACGGCGTCAGCGTCCGTGCGCCACATGGCGACGGTCTCGGCGCTGGGGATCTCGCCCTGGCCGGACAGGAGCATGGTGATCTTCATTCAGTTCTCCTGCGTGCGCGCGTCGACGAGGGTCGCCAGATCGGCGACGGTGAAGTGGGTGAAGAAGTCGGAGAACTTCAGCGTCACGCCGAGGTCGGCGCGCACGGCCTCCTTGACCTCGACGAGCTGGAGGGAGTCCAGGCCGAGGTCGAAGATGTTGTCGTCGGCCGTGACGCCGGCGACGCCGACGGTGCGGGCGACGAGGCCGGCCAGATAGTCCTGGACCTGGCCGGGAGTGCGGACGTCAACTGCAGGCACGAAGGGCCTCCTCGGAAGCGGTGGCGCGCGGGGCGCCGGACGGAACGGATGGGACGGACGGAACGGAAGTCGAGGCGGGGCGCGCGGGGGTGAGCCGTGCGGCATACGCGCCGAGAAGGCCGGTGACGGCGTCGGCGGGCAGGTCGCGCGCGGTCAGGGTCGCGTGCTGGACCGCGGCGCACTGATAGAGGGAGACGTGGAGGTCGTACTTCACATCGCGGTAGCCGTCGTCGGCGACCAGGTACGCGGCGACGCCAGGATGGATCCGCCGCGCGACGAGGCTCTCCCGCTTGTAGTCGAAGACGACGGCGACCGAGGCGGCCCGGGTCAGCGGGTCGGACGGCGGGGGTGGCGCCCCCGGGTCGGCGGAGGCGATCGCGAGGCGACGCGCGAGGTCGGCGTGGTCGGTCGTGGCCCGGGCCGACAGGGCGAGCGGCTGGAGCCGGACGAAGTTCCCGATCGCGCGAAGCGAGCCGATCGGCCGCCCGGCGAGCGCGGTGGCGACGACGACGGTCTCGACACCCAGCCAGTCCGCGAGGGCGGGGACGAAGGCGGCGAGCGACTCGGCATACGTCGGTATGCCGTGCGTCTCGATCGCGCGTTCCGTCACCGACACGCCGCTCCCCGGGGTCGCGCGGGCCGCGAGCGCCGCGAGGAACGCACCCGTGTCCGCGGGAGTGGGTGCCCACGGGGTCAGGTCGGCGGTGCGACGCGCGGTGAGGCGTTCCGGCGCGGCGTCGGACTCGGGGCCGGCGAGGACGGCGACTTCGCCGGTGACATAGGCGTCGAGGACGGCGCGCAGGATCAGGCTCAGGCTGATCCCATCGGCGAGGGCGTGGTGGACATTGAGGAAGAGGTGCGGCCGGCCGGGGGCGTCGAGGTCGATGACCGCCGCCCGGACGAGAATCGGGTCGGTGACCGCGATCCGGCGGGCCTCGGCGAGCGCCGTCAGCTCACTCGGATGGGCACGCAGGAGGTCGACAGGCGGGGGCGGGGCACTCGCGCGGCGGGTCAGGGAGCGTCCCGAGCGGGCATACGTCGTCCGGAGCGCGGGGCTGGCGGCGAGGACGCGGCGGGCCGCCTCGACGAGCCGGGGGATGTCGACCGGCTCGTCGAAGCGAACGAAAACGGGGACGTTGTAGGCCCCCGGCTCGTCGCCGGCGAGGCACGCGATGACGATGTCGCGCTCGGGGCCGGTGACCTCGCTCCCCGGGCCCTCGGCCTCGCCGCCCGCGCCGTCAGGCGACATCACGCAGGACGCTCTCGAGGGGCAGGGAGAGGAGGGCGGACATGTCGAGGGCGATGCCGGCCTGGTCGAGTTGCCAGATCGCGTCCATCGCGGCCAGCGAGTCGCCGCCGAGGTCGAGGAAGGTCGCGGCGGCGGGCATGTCATCCGGGACGATCCGGGCGAACACCTCGCGGGCCCGTTCCTGGCGCGGGTTGCTCGCGCTCGCGAGGCGGACGAGTTCGGCCGTATCGGTCTTGCCGTTGTGGGTCAACGGGATCGCTCCCACGGAGGTGACCGTCGGGACCATGTAGTGCGGCAAGGTCGCCCGCAGGTGGGCGCGGAGCCCCGAGACGCTGGTGCAGCCGGTCACGAAGAGCCGCAGCTTGCCCTGGTCGGCCACGGCGAAGGCGCCGGCGATCCGCTCCCCGGACGTCGCGGCATACGCGAGAGCGGACTCCTCGATCTCGAACAGGTCGATCCGGAAGCCGGAGATCTTGACCTGGCGGTCGGCCCGGCCGACGAAGGTGCACACGCCGTTCTCGTCCATGTCGACGATGTCGCCACTGCGGTAGTGCGGTTCGCCGTGGAGGGAGACCATGGCGCGGGCGGAGGCGTCGGGCTGGTCCCGATAACCCCGCATGAGCCCGGTGCCGCCGATCACCAGCTCTCCCTGGCCGCTGCCGTGGGCCACGCCGTCGGCGTCGAGGATGTGCACGCACGTCCCACGAAGTCCGGCACCGATCGGGACATCCGCGCCGTCGGCGAGTTCGGTGACTTCGTGCATCGTCGCGAAGACCGTGGTCTCCGTGGGTCCATAGGCGTGGACCACGCGGGTCCGGCCGAGAGCTGCGCGCACATGCCGAGGAGATACCCGCTCGCCGCCGAACAGGACGAGCCGCAGATGATCGAGAGCCTCGGGGCTGCGATCGACGAGAAGGTTGAAGACCTGGGTCGTGACGAAGAGGACGTCGATGTCGGTCAGGGCCTGGTTGACGACGGCGCGGTCGAGGACGTCGTCGAGCTCGAGGACGGCGATGGTCCGGGCGTTGAGGAGGCTGCCGAGGATCTCATAGATGCAGGCATCGAACTGCAGGGCCGCCAGGTGGGCGATGACGTCGCCGGGATAGATGCCCGGGAGGTCGGCGAGATAGTGCAGGCCCCGGTCGACGATCTCGACGGCCTTGGGGTCGCCGGTGCTGCCCGAGGTGAAGATGACATAGGCGAGGTCGTCGTCGGCGCGCGTGGGGAGCGGGACGGCGGGGGCGTTTGCGGCATACGCCAGAGCGGCGGCGAGGCCGGGCACGATGACCGCGGGCCGGGTGCGGGCGCGGATCGCGGCGACCCGCGTGGCGGGATAGGCCGGGGGGACGACGCAGAACGCCGCGCCCGCGCGCAGGGTCGCGATCATGAGGACGATCGCCTCGACGTGGTCGTCGGTGTCGATCTCGACGATCTCGCCCCGACCGGCGCCGCGGGCGAGCAGGCCGTGGGCGACCTGAGTGGTGAGCTCGTCGAGCTGCCCGGCCGTCCACGTCCGGTCGCCATGGCGGAGGGCGAGCCGCCGCGGGTCGGCGGTGAGCGCGGCATCGAGGCGGGCGGTCAGGCTCATGCGATCTCCTGGGACGGGGCGGAGCGGGTGCAGAGGGCGAGGACGTCGGCGAGGACGGCCTCGGCGACGGCGTCGGGCAGCCGGGTGCGGTCGAACTCGGCCTGGACGACGAGAACTGCGCCCTCGACGGCGACGCGGACATAGAGAGGAAACTTCGGGAAGCTGTCGACGGGCACGAAACGCCCGGCGCGATAGCCGAACTGTTCATAGGAGAAGACGGCGGCGGGGACGTCGGCGAGGGGTTCGTCGTCCTCGAGTGTCGGGTCGGCACTGGACTCCATGAGCGCGGCGGCGGCCGCGCGGCGGTCGTCGGTCGCCGGGGCCTCGTGGTGACGGAGGAAGGGGAAGTTGCCGACGGCGTCGGGCAGGCCGAGGGTCCAACGCCAGTTGCCGACAGCGGCGTAGTCGGTCCCGGGCAGGTGCCGGCGCAGCGCGACCTCGAAGGCGGCCTGGGCGGCGATCCGCGGGAGCACCCGGGCCTGCCGGGCATGCGCGGCGAGGCCAGCGGCGCGGGCGGTCCGGCCGAGGCGGCCCACGCGGGGGACACCCACAGGCGGCGCGGGCTTCGGGTGGCTCCAGGCGCCGGCGCGGACGTGGGGGTGGCGCGCCTCCCGCTCGGCCACGCGCTCGTATGCCGCGAACGCCTCCTGCGGGGTCGCCACCGCGACCGGCAGGCCGAGCAGATGCTTCTCGAACGCAGCGATCCCGACGCCGTCGATGGCGATGTGGTGGAACTCGAGCGCGAGGTGGCGGTCGCCGGCGTGGTCGACGACGCGGGCGGTCAGCGGCGCTCCCCCGTCGCGCAGGTCCGGCTGGTGGCGCGGGTCGGCGCAGTCGGCGTCGAGATCGTCGGCGGTGCCACCGTCCGTGACGAGCAGGTCGTGCGCCACGGCCGGGTCGTGGATCTGGGCGAAGGCGTCGGCGGCGGCGTCATAAGTGAAGCGGGCCGACAGGGTCGGGCACGCCGCCACCGACGTGCGGAGCCGGGCGGCGATCTCCGCCGGCCCCGCGCTCGCCTCCGGCCAGGGGAGGACGAACGGCAGCCGGTAGCACGCCACCCCCTGCGCCACGAAGATCCGCTGCTGGACCGACGTCAGGCCCGCGCCCACTCGCTCCAGGGTGGCCCTCACGCCGCCACCCCTGCCACAGCCTTCCCGCCCGGTGCCGGGGCGTCGTCCGCGCACCGGACGTCTTCCGTCGCGCGAGGGAGTCCGTTGCGCATCACCCCGCACTCGCGGGCGAGCGCGAACAGTTCCTCGGCCTCGGCTGCGCTGTAAAGGTCGTCGGCGAGGGTGATCTCGAGCGTCCGCGCCTCGCCCGTGATGACGAGGGTGAACAGGAGGGCGAACTTGGTCCGGGCCGGGAAGTCGATCCGGCGGATGAAGCTCGGCGGCAGCGCGGCATCCTCCCGCACGACATGGAAGACGATCGGCATCGGCTGCCCTGGGTCGAGGGCGAGGTCACCGAGGGTGGCGGCCTGCCCAGCGAGCAGGCGCCGCGCGCTCTCGCGCACGACACTCGGGTCGTCGAGGTCGTAGTGCGCCGGCAGCATCCGCGCGAGATTCCCGACGAGCCGGTCGCTGCCCGGGACGGTCCGGCCGTGATGCACCGACCCGATCACTCCGGCGCGCTCCCCGGTGAACGCGGCGGCGAGCCCTGTCACCGCATGGAGTTCGGTGGCGAGATCGACATCGGAACCGGTGCCCCAGTCGAGGCGCGCCTGACGGTAGCCACCGCCCGGGAGACCACTGCGGCCGGTGGGCCGGATCGTGGGAGGGGCGGATCGCCATACGTCCAGCGCGGCGGTGCGCGCCTCGTCCAGGCGCGGCGCGAGCAGCGCCCACGGGGTGCTGGGCCGGGGCGCGGCGCCGGTGAGTTCGGCGTCGAGGTCAGCGAGGAGGTGGGCCAGACCGAAGTGGTCGAGCAGCAGGTGATGGATGTTGAGATACACCGCCAGGTCCGCACCGATCTGGGCGACCGCGACGTCGGCGAGGTGCGCGGGCGCCCGCAGGGTCAGGCGGCGCGGGTCCCTGACCTGGTCGTATGCCGCTCCGCTCACCTCCCGCACCAGCGTCGCGGCCGCTCGGGGACGGAGCACGACCCCCTCACGGGAGAAGCCGAGCGCGGCGGCGAACGCCTCGTGCCGGGTCAGGACCCGCGCGACTCGGGCGGCGAGCGCGGAGCGGGTCAGGGCGAGGGCGGGGTCGACGACGAAGGCGAACTCGACGGCATATGGGTCGTCGGCGGCGTGCCGGAATGCGTCGATGAAGATGTCGTTGAGGTGCGGCAGGGCCACCGCCGCCTGCGGGTCGTATGCCGATCCCTCCCTCGCGCACTCCCCCTGCCCGCCGTCCGTCGACCGGGCAGCGGTGCCCGCCACGGCGTGCACCTCACCAGCGGTCTCCCACCCGTAGAACGCCTCGACGCCGACCCGAACGCCGAACCGCTCGCCGAGGCCCTCGAGGATGGCCAGGACGTCGAGGGAGGAGATCCCGAGGTCGCGCAGTTGCTCGTGCGCCGGCGCGGCGAGGATCCGGCTGAGCGGATCCACGTCGTCGGCAGCGCCGTCGGCCGCGGTGACCGCGGCCGCCGGAAGGTCCCGGGCGGCTTGCCCCACATTCCAGTCCTCCGCACCGCCGGCCTCCGCGGCCAGGCACTCGCCGACGACCCGGGCGAGGGCATCGGCATACGCGCTCAGGAGGGCGGGCGCACCCGTGGCGGCATAGGCCTCCAGGACGACGTCGGTGCCGTCGGCCTGCACCTGGACGTGCCGCGGATATTTCACGACGTAGTCCCCGAGACGGACCGCCTCGATGACCCCATGGCGACCGGCGGCCGGCGGCTGCGAGAGGGAGACGAGCAGCTGACCCGGCGGCGCCGCGGCGGCCGGCCGGGCCCCGGCCCAAGTCGCCACGACGTCCTCGAAGGCGCCGCGGACGTAGTCGCGCCCGGCGCCCGTCGCGGTCGCGCCCACGCTGAGGTAGGTCGTCGCGTTCCCCGCTCGGGACGGCCGCGGCGCGGTCAGGCGCGTGCTGACGACGGCGCCGATCGCGTTCTCCCCCAACCTCTCCCCCGCGGCCCAGTAGATCGCGAACGGGCTCGCTCCGGCCGCCCGGGCGGCCCGCGCCACCGCGTCTGCCTGCCCGGTGGTCAGCGCCAGGCGCACGTGCGTCCCCGAGGCCGGCCGCGCCTTGGGCACCAGCGTCTCGTATGCCGCGCGCTCGCCTCCCGCGCCAGCCTTCAGGCCCGCCTCATCTGCCGGAGCCGGAGCCGGAGCCGACGCCTCGTCGCCGACCGGCCACGGCCACTCCGGCGACCCGGGGATCGCCTCCCCCGCCAACGCGAGGTCGAGATCGGCGAGGACCGCCTCGAGTGAGTCGGCATCGAGGGCGACGTGGTGGCCGAGCAGGTGCAGCGTGCGTCCGGGGGCGTCGAGGTGATAGCGCAGCAGCGGGCCACCCCGGGTGGCGAGGATGCTCTGGTCGGCGAGCGAGTCCGACGCGGCGTACGCGTGGATCCAGTCAGTGCCCGACGCGGGCTCGGGCGTGGCGACGGCGACGAACTCGCCGTTCTCCCGGACGATCCGCGCGCGCAGGGATGGCCACGCTCTCAGCGTCGTGGCGAGCGCTTCCTCGGCCCGGCCGACGGCCGCCGCCGGCAGGGTGATCGCGACGTAGACCCCGAAGTCGGCGCCCCGCAACTCGGCCCGCAACAACTCCTGGTCGTGCTGCTCGAGACGGGATCGCACCAAGGGCTCCTTCTCCGCGGCGCACCGGCGGGCACCGATGTCGGCCGGGAAGATCCCCAGGTCGCGCCGCCTCGGACCGCACCCCCACCCCTTGTCCGTATGCCGAGACGTCGAAAGCCGGTTCAGGGTCGTCGAAAGGCCGGTTCAGGGTCGTCGCAAGGCCCGCTCGCCTGAGACAGCGACGGGGCGCAGGATCGGCGACTGCCGCACCTGCGCCCCGCGCTCAAGTCGATCTCGACAACGGCCGAGATCGCTCCTCAGCTCAGCTTGATCGAGGAGATGTTGTTGTTGAACTTCACGAGCCGCTGGTCGGCGTCCTGATACCGCGCGAACCCGGTGCCTCCGAACGAATAGCCGGTGTAGCCCTTGAGGTCGCAGTGGTTGCGCGTATAGAACGAGCTGGTCTTGTTGTCGAAGCCGAAGGCGGCGAGGTTGGTCATCCCGAGGTCGAGGTTGGCGGTGGATGTCGTGCAGGCGCGGCTGGCCTTGATGGTCAGTGTCGCGCCGCGGCCGTCCCAGCCGGTCCGGTCGAAGAGCCGGGCCAGAACGAGCAGCGGGGCCCGTTCGGTGGATCCGGCCCGGTCGGCGTCGGCGAGGCTCGCGTAGCACCCGAGGCTGCGGCCGTCGGTCGTGACGACGCAGTGCTGGCCCTGCGGGCGTTCCTGGGCCGCCTGAGCCGGTGCGGCCACGGCGACGGAACCGACGACGGCGACGGCGGCCGCGGCATACGAGAAAGTGCGGAACATGCGTTCCTCCCCCTCCTGGAGGTCGAGCGGAGGACCACCACCTGGGTGGGCGGCGATCCATCGGACTTGTCGACCCTGCCATCTGGGTCTGGGCCGGTTCTGGCCGAGCGGTTGGTTGATTCCTTGACCACTTGCGCGGCCGGCGCCCGAATTCGGGCGAGGTCGCGGCATACGCGCCCGTATGATGAACGCCGATCCCCGCTCGAATCCGAAAGGCCGTGTCCGTCATGTCCGAGGCCGTCCGCCGAATGTCCCTGCCCGCGGGAACCGCGGTCGTCGACACGCTGACCGGAGCGGACGTCCTGCTCAACGGACCCACTGGCGTCATCGCCGTCAAGACTGATGACGGCGTCGAGCGCGACCTGACCTGGGTGCCCGAGGCCGACGCCGAGGTCGAGTTGATCCAGCGCAACTCCCCGGCCGGCCTGGCGATCATCCGCCACTCGACCACCCACATCATGGCCCAGGCCGTCCAGAACCTCTTCCCCAGCGCGCGCCTGGGCATCGGGCCGCCGACCGCGGAGGGCTTCTATTACGACTTCCTCACCGACCACAACTTCACCCCGGACGACCTGGTCGCCCTGGAGGAGGAGATGCGCCGCCTCGTCGGCGAGGGTCAGCTCTTCCGCCGCCGGGTCCTGACCAGCGTCGGCGCCGCCGAGGCCGAGGCCACCGAGGAGCCGTTGAAGCAGGAACTCATCGCGACCCACCCGGTCCCGTGGCGTTTCGCGGGCGACCCCTATGGCGACGACGCGCTGTCCTACTACGACAACCTCTCGTATGCCGGCGAACGCCAGTGGACCGACCTGTGTCGCGGTCCGCACGTGCTCGACACCAAATACCTCGGTGTCTTCACCCTCACCCACGCCGCCGCGGCCTACTGGCGCGGCGATGAGAAGCGCCAGCAGTTGCAGCGGATCTATGGCACCGCGTTCCTCGACCGCAAGGCCCTGAAGACCTATCTCACCGAGCGCGAGGAGCGCCTCAAGCGGGACCACCGCAAGCTCGGCGAGGAACTCGACCTCTTCACCTTCGACCCCAACGTCGGCAAGGGCCTGCCGCTGTGGCTGCCCAACGGCACGATCATCCGCGACGAGTTGGAGAAGTGGGCACGCGAGACCGAGCGGTCACTGGGCTACAAGCGCGTTGTCACCCCGCAGCTGGCCAAGGAGGACCTCTATTACCTCTCCGGCCACCTGCCCTATTACACCGACGACATGTATGCCCCGATCGCCATCGAGGAGGAGGTCTACTACCTCCGCCCGATGAACTGCCCCCATCACCACATGGTCTATCGCGCCCGCCCGAAGTCCTATCGCGATCTCCCCTACAAGCTCGGCGAATACGGCACCGTCTATCGCTTCGAGAAGTCCGGTCAGCTCCAGGGCCTCATGCGCACCCGCGGGTTCACGCAGAACGACGCGCACATCTATTGCACCGAGGAGCAGGCCGAGGAGCAGTTCCTCGAGGTAATGCGGATGCACGAGATGTATTACCGCGCCCTCGGCATCACCGACTTCCACATGGTTCTCGCCGTCCGCGACCCCGAGAACACCGACAAGTACCACGACGACGAGGAGATGTGGACCAAGGCCGAGTCGATCACCCGTGGGGCGATGGAGCGCAGCGGGATCCCCTTCGTCCTAGACGTCGGCGGCGCCGCGCACTATGGCCCCAAGATCGACTTCATCATCAAGTCCGTGACCGGGCGGGAGTTCGCTGCGTCGACCAACCAGGTCGATCTCTACACCCCCCGGCGATTCGGGCTGACCTACAAGGCGAGTGACGGCACCGAGAAGCAGCCGGTCGTCATCCACCGGGCGCCGCTCGGGTCACACGAGCGCTTCGTCTCCTTCCTCACCGAGCAGTACGCCGGCGCCTTCCCGTTCTGGCTTGCCCCAGAGCAGATCGTCGTGGTCCCGGTGACCGATATGTTCGATGACGGTGCGCGGGCCGTCGCCGACGAGTTGTATGCCGCGGGCCTGCGGGCCGACGCCGATATCTCCGACGCGCGCATGCAGGCGAAGATCCGGACGCACTCGATGCGCAAGGTCCCGGTGACGATCGTCGTCGGCGGCCGCGAGATCGAGGACAAGACCGCCGCCGTGCGGCTCCGCACCGGTGGCTCGTGGACCGCGCCGCTCGCGGAGGTCAAGGCGTTCTTCCTCGCCGCCCAGTCCGACCGCCGCCTCACCCTCGAGGCCCCGGCGTCCTGACCCGGGCCGCAGTGCCCGACTGTCGCTTCCGTGCTTCGGGTTCCCGGCACGGCGTCTGCTCTGTCCGTATGCTGCGTGCTCGCCTTTGCCGGTGGATGCACGCCCGCGCGTGACGCCCGGGCCACATCGCCCGGCCTCGGCCGGTCAGCCGTCGCGCAGCGTCCGGTCGAAGAGCCTGCGCAGGCGATCCGGCAGATGCTGCTCGGCGATGCTCACATCGACCCTGGGCTGGTCACAGGCGACGCCATAGCAGAACCGGTCGGGATGCGTGGCCTCGAGGGTCGCGAGCTCAAAGAGTTCGGCGAGCCGGTCATCGCTGAGCACATCGCGCCAGGCGCTCTCATCCTTGGACGGCAACTGCGACAGCGCGACCCGACGGCTCAGCGTCCGTCCCACCAGGCCTCCGCTGCGGGACACCGCGACGACGCTGTCTTTCGTCGGTCCGTCCGTCGACGGCCCCCGCTTCGGCGCCTTCCGCCGCGCGGACCCCGACTCGCTCGGCGGGATCGCACCGTCGGAACCCGTCGCGCTCAGCACCCCGACCTCCGTCCAGGCCGCGGTGACCGCCTGGACCTGCGACGACTCCGCGCCGAAGAGCTGTGTGGCCGCCGCCTGAGTGAGCCCGGCGAAGGTGGCGAAGTCGCAGTCGGCGGCGATATCGGGGCCGGTCAACGCGGCATACCAGATCCGGCCCGGCGCCGCCCACGCATTGCCCCCGATCGCCGTCGCGACGAGATAGAACGCCCGGTTGGGGATGCCGGAGTTGATGTGGACGCCGCCGTGGTCCTGGTCGGTCTCGACATAGTCGGCCATCGTCGCCGGCTGGGGGTCCTTGCCCAGCTCGCTGTTGTCGTATGCCGTGCCCGGCGCCTTCATCGACCGGAGCGCCTGACCGGCGAAGTCACCGATGAGAAGTTCTGCCCCGATCAGCCAGTCCGCCTGATCGGCACTCTGCCCCAATGACTTCTGCTTGACCAGCGACCCGAACACATCGGACAGCGACTCGTTGAGCGCCCCGGACTGGTCCTGATAGAGCAGCCCCGCGGTGTGCTCGGTGACGCCGTGTGCCAGCTCGTGTCCGATGACGTCGAGGCTCGCGGTGAACCGCCCGAAGACCCGCCCGTCGCCGTCCCCGAACACCATCTGGGTCCCGTCCCAGAACGCATTGTCATAACCGTCGCCATAGTGCACCGTCGCCCGCAGCGGCAGCCCCTTGTCGTCGAGGGAGTTGCGGGCGAACGCCTCGGCATACAGATGCCAGGTGTCCCCGAGCCCGTCATAGGCCTCCGTCGCCGCGACATCGTCCGTCGCCGGATCCCCCTCGCCGCGCACCTTGTCGCCCGGCAGATCCTCGGACCCGTGCGCGTCGCTGATCAGGCGGACCGGGCCACCCTCCAGGGTCCCCCTGGCGACCCGGGGCTTGCGCGGTGTCGGCGCTGCATCCGCCCGCGCCCGATGCTGGCGCAGATGCTCGTCGACGACGAGCGCCCGGCGCGCGTGCGCCGCCAACTCCGCATCGTCGGACTGCGCGAGGCGCTCGAGAACATACGGCGGAATGATCGAACAGAATGGCTTCCCCATAGCCGAGAGTCTCACAGAGCCCACCGACAACCGCCTCCCGAGCCACCTCGAGAGATCACCCGCCCCACTTCTCGGCCATGGCGAGGACCACGCGCGCATTGCGATTCGTCGCCCGCCCGACGACCTTCTCAAGAGTCGCATTGGACGACTTCGCCTGGTGATAGGGCACGTCATAGAGCAGATGGACGGCTCGCCCCGCGACGATCACTCGCTCCCGCTCACAGCTCGAGCCCTCGATCCGGTCGCGGTCGGCCGCCGACGGGGGCGCGTCGAGGATGCTCACATAGTGACCGAATTCGGGCGTATGCCGTGCGCTCACCTCCTTGACGTCCGCCGCGATCGTGCTCAACTCGCCCGGGGTCAGCACGAAGGTCGCGACGTCGAACCCCCGGTCCGCGCGAAACACCTCCTCCAACTTCCCACCGAGCTGGCGCGCCGACCGCAGCGGCGACCTCAATCGGACGTTGCCGGTCTGGATGTGGGTCTCGACCTCGCCGAAGCCCGCGTCGACAAGGGCCGCGCGCAGCTGCGCCATCGGATACTGCCGCCTGCCGACATTGACCGCCCGCAGCAAGGCGATCCACGTGCCCATCTCGGCTCCCTTCCGTCCCGGCCGTCAGCCGTAGGTGTCCCGCGGCCCCCGACCGCCCGTGACTCCGCGGCGGCCATGTTTCCACGAGGGCGCAGACGGCCCGACGATGCGCACATCGCGGACCGTGTCCGGCCCGGTCTCCGCCGCGATCCGCGCGAGGAGGTGACTCTTGAGTAGACCCAATTGCGTTGCCCACGAGGTCGATTCGGCGCGCACGACGAGCACCCCGTCGGTGAAGGTCACCGGGGCGCAGTGCGCCGCCACCTCCGCGCCGACGATCTGATCCCACCGGCCCATCACCGAGCCGATCTCGATGTCGAGTTCCCAGCCCCGGGCGGCCACCAGCCCGTCGAGGGCGGCGCCGATAAGGGTCGGGTCCCGGCCGTCCCGGTCCGCCGGAATCTCCGCCGGCCGGCGCACCGGGCGCGGGCGCGACCCCGGCCGCAGCCCCTTCGCGGCGGCCGCCGCCCGGGCGCGCGCGAGGGCCTGCGCCGCGGCGTCCGGCTCCTCCATTCCGGGCGGTGTTTCCGAGCTCATCCCGCCTCCGCCGCCGTGACGCTCCCGCGCGTCACGAGGTGGCGCGTCCCGTGCAGCGAAGCGGGAATGTCCGCTTCCACGGCAGCGGTGATGAGGACCTGCTCGCAGTCGGCGACGATCCCGGCGAGCCGCTCCCGCCGGCCGGAATCGAGTTCGGCGAACACGTCGTCGAGCACGAGCACCGGGTCCTCATCGAGGTCGTGCCGCAGGAGGTGATACGCGCCGAGTTTGAGCCCGAGCGCGACCGACCACGACTCCCCGTGGCTCGCATAGCCCTTCGCCGGCATCTGCCCGAGCGAGAGGACGAGGTCGTCGCGATGCGGACCGACGAGGGTGACGCCCCGCTCGATCTCGCTGTCCCGCACCGCCGCCAGCGACGCGAGGAAGGATGCGGTCAGCTCCGGGATCTCGGGCACCGCCCCCTCGGCGAGCGCCTGCGCCATCCCCTCCTCCAACGACGAGCGATAGGTCGCCCGCGCCTCCCCGGCCCCATCACTGACGGTGTCGTATGCCGTGGCGAGATATCCGCGCAGATCGCGCAGTAGGCGCAACCGGGCATAGACGAGTTGGGCGCCGAGGCCGGCGAGGTTGCCGTCCCAGACGTCGAGTGTATGCAGCGCGCTCGCCCGCGCCTCCTGATCCACCACCCGCTGGCGCGACCCCCGGCGCAACACGGGCGCCCCCGACTTCAACAGGGCATTGCGCTGCTTGAGGATCCGCTCGTAGTCCGCGCGCACCGCCGACCATCGCGGCTGGCGCTGGACGAGGAGGTCGTCGAGAAACCGGCGCCTGGCGGCCGGGTCGCCCTTGACCAGGGCGAGGTCCTCGGGCGCGAAGAACACCGACCGCACGGCGCCGAGCACCTCGCGCGGCCGGGATACGGGCGAGCGCCCCAGCCGGGCTCGGTTGGCCCGGCCGGGGTTGATCTCCAGCTCGACGAGGGTCTCCCGCTCGCCACGCACGACGAGACCACGCACGACCGCCTGCGAGGCCCCGAAGCGCACCAGCGGGGCATCCGTGGCGACGCGATGGCTTTCGAGCGTCGCGAGATAGCCGACCGCCTCGACGAGATTCGTCTTGCCCTGGCCGTTGGGGCCGACCATCGTGTGAACGCCCGGCCCCAGGTCGACTTCGGCGCTCGGATAGCTGCGGAAGTCGACCAGGCTCACATGCCGGACGTGCACACCGCCGGCTCCTCTCCGCTGACCCAAGCCGGTGCCGGACGGGGATCGGCCCGTCCAGCACCGGATGCATTCAGTTCGTGCTGCCGCTGCCCGACGACGGACCGGCATCCGCGGCCTCCCGGCCGCGGGCGGCCGCTTCCTCCGCCCCGGCAGGCGTGGGCTCGTTCGCGTGGGCCTTGACCGCCGGCGAACTCGTCGGTCCGTGCGCCGCCTCCTCGCGGAGGGCCTTCCCTTCGGCGATCGTCATGACCTGGTGACCGCCGAACTGGCCACGCAGCGCCGCCACCGCCTGCATCGTCGGTGAGACGAGTTGACGGGAGGCGAACCTGGCGAACAGCGAGGCGGAGATGACCGGCATGGGCACGGACAGAGCGATCGCTTCCTCGACCGTCCACCGGCCCTCACCGGAGTCCACGGTGTAGTCGGAGACGTCTTCGAGGGTCGGGTTCTCCTCGAGGGCCTTGACCATGAGGTCCAGGAGCCACGACCGGACGACGGTCCCCCGCGACCACGCCTTGAACGCTCCCGGGACATTCTTGACGATGTCCTTCTTCTCGAGGAGTTCGTAGCCCTCGGCATACGCGTGCATCAGGCCGTACTCGATGCCGTTGTGCACCATCTTGGTGTAGTGCCCGGCGCCGACGTCGCCGGCGTGCACGAAGCCCTCATCACGGGGACCCTCGGGTCGCAGCGCGTCGAAGATCGGCATCGCCCGCTCGACGAGGTCGTCGCTGCCGCCGACCATGAGGCCGTAGCCGTTCTCCAGTCCCCAGATGCCGCCGGAGACGCCGCAGTCGAGATAGCCGATTCCCTTCTCACCGAGCACGCGGGCGTTCTCGAAGTCGTCAGTGAACCGGCTGTTGCCCCCGTCGATGACCAGGTCACCTTCGGACAGCAGGTCGCCGAGCCGGCCGACGGTCTTGCGCGTGATCTCCCCGGCGGCGACCATCGTCCAGACCACGCGAGGGGCCTCGAGCGCCGCGACCAGGTCCTCCAGGGAGGCGACATCGGAGATGTCTGGGTTGATGTCATAGCCCACGACGTCGAGTCCTGCCCGGCGCATGCGCTCACGCATATTGCCGCCCATCTTGCCCAGCCCGATCAAGCCCAGCTTCATTGCCCATCTCCTTGTCGTCGGAAAGGTGAGTGCCGCCACACCATCGGCAACTCTAGGGCCTGTCTGCCGCTCGCGTCCTGCGGCCCTCTCCGGTGCCGGGGCCAGGACCGGCTGCCGGGATCAGGAGGTCAGCCGGACCGGCTGGAGGACGTAGCGGTAGTGCACCTCGGGCGAGCCGTCGACCTCGGCCTGCCCGGTGAGCATCGCCGGCTTGAGTGGCTGGGTGAAGGACAGGCGGGCATAGGGCATGTGCAGCGCGCCGAGCCCGTCGAGCAGAAACGCGGGATTGAAAGCGATCTCGACTTCCGGTCCCTCGATGCTCGCCTCCACCGCCTCGGACGCCTGAGCGTCCTCGCCCGTCCCCGCCTCGATGGCGACGGCACCGTCGCCGAACCGCAGCCGCACGGGGGTGTTGCGTTCCGCGACGAGCGCGACCCGCTTGACCGCCTCAACGAGGTCGGCGGTCTTGACGACGGCCTCGGTCTCGGAGTTGGTGGGGAAGATCTTGGCGACCTTGGGATATTCGCCGTCGAGGAGGCGTGAGGTGCTGTGCCGTTGGCCGGCCTCGAACCCGACGAGGCCGTCGCCACCCGCGGCCTGTCCGAGGGCGACCGCGACCGAGCCACCCTGGCCCAGAGCCCGCGCCGTCTCGGAGAGGGTGCGCGCCGGGATGAGTGCCACGTGGGAGGCACCGGGATCGCTCGGGTTCCACGTGAACTCCCGCATCGCGAGGCGGTATCGATCAGTGGCGAGGAAGGTCACCCGGTCGCCTTCGATCTCGACCCGGACCCCCGTGAGGATCGGCAGGGTATCCCCCCGGTCGGCCGCGACGGCGACCTGGGCGACCGCCTGGGCGAAGGTCGCGCCATCGATCGTCCCGCTGGGGTTCGGTTGCGTCGGCAGGGTCGGGTAGTCGGACGCCGGCATCTGCAGCAGGGAGAAGCGCGACGACCCACACGTCACCGACACCTTGTTGCCGTCCGTCGCCACGTCGACGGGTTTGTCGGCGGGCAGGGAGCGGGAGATATCGGACAGGAGCCGCCCGAGGACCAGCGCGGTGCCACCCTCGATGACCTCGGCGACGACAGTGACCCGGGCCGAGACCTCATAGTCGAAGGCCGACAGGGTCACCGTGCCGTCCGCGCCAGC
This sequence comes from Dermatophilaceae bacterium, assembly GCA_046330995.1. Classification (GTDB taxonomy): domain Bacteria; phylum Actinomycetota; class Actinomycetes; order Actinomycetales; family Dermatophilaceae; genus Nostocoides_A. The sequence goes on along the minus strand of JAXLRS010000006.1, from coordinate 112,159 downwards.
CTCGATGAGGACGCCGGCGAGCACCGGAACGGCCGGGCGCACCGGCAGGCCGCGCGCGACCCAGGTCACGGCCTCGGCGAGGACATCACGCTCGACGCGGAACTTCACGACAACCACCTTCGGTGTGGTGCTCGGGGTGCGGCCGCGACGCGGCCGGCCGGACATGACGGAATCCACCGACGCTGCGGTGGACTGCCGAGCGTATCCCGCCGCCCGCATCATCGCCAGCATGGGTCACCCGGAAGGTTTTCCCCACATGTGATCGGGGCGTTCCATCGAGCACTAGATCAGTCAGTAGTCGTCATAGCGCCTGGGGATCCTGTGGAAAAGGCGCGATCCCGCTGGTCAGGCACGGGTGCCGGGGTGGACGGGCGGTGTGGACGAACTCGGGACGATCGTATGCCGCGGGGGACGACCACACGGCATACACACGCGGGACTCAATCCTGGGGAGTAAACCCCGAGACTGTCCACCGAGTGAGCCACACCCTTGGGCTGGTTGTGCACAGGCCGGACCCCGCTCGCCGGGGCGCGCTCCCCGCCGGCGCGGGTTTTCCCCAGAGTTGTCCACACGATGTGGACGGCAGACGGGACGGCAACGGATTCGGGCCCGCAGAGATAACGGACTGATGAACGGCCGTCCACTCCTGGGGAAAAGGCCTGTGGACAACCGGCCTGTCAGGCGGCTGTCTGCTTGATCCGGTTCGTCAGTTCGGTGACCTGGTTGTAGATCGCCCGACGCTCGGCCATGAGCTGACGGATCTTCTTGTCCGCATGCATGACCGTCGTGTGGTCGCGGCCGCCGAACTGCTGACCGATCTTGGGCAGGGAGAGATCCGTCAGTTCGCGGCACAGATACATGGCGATCTGGCGGGCCGTCACGAGCACCCGCGACCGGGAAGCGCCCTGGATGTCATCGATGGTCAACCCGAAATAGGTCGCGGTCTGGGCGATGATCGTCGCGGCCGTGATCTGGTTGGCGTTGTCGACCGGCATGAGGTCCTTGAGGACGATCTGCGCCAGCCCCAGATCGACCGGGGACTTGTTGAGATTGGCGAAGGCCGTGACGCGGATCAGCGCACCCTCGAGCTCCCGGATGTTGGTCGAGATCCGGCTCGCGATGTACTCCACGACGTCGTCGGGCACGCTGAGACGCTCCTGGAGCGCCTTCTTGCCGAGGATCGCCATCCGCGTCTCGAGGTCGGGCGGCTGGACATCGGTGAGCAGGCCCCATTCGAACCGCGAGACCATGCGCTCCTCGAAGGCACTCAGCTGCTTGGGGTGCACGTCGCTCGTGATGACGACCTGCTTGTTGGCGTTGTGAAGGGTGTTGAAGGTGTGGAAGAACTCTTCCTGGGTCTGCACCTTGCCCGAGAGGAACTGGATGTCGTCGATGAGGAGGACATCGACCTCGCGGTAGCGCCGCTGGAAGTTCATCGTGCGGTCATCGCGGATGCTGTTGATGAAGTCGTTGGTGAACTCCTCGGAGTTCACATAACGCACCTTGACGTGGGGATAGAGGCTGCGGGCATAGTGCCCGATCGCATGCAGGAGATGGGTCTTGCCAAGGCCGGACTCGCCATAGATGAACAGCGGGTTGTACGCCTTGGCAGGGGCCTCGGCGACGGCGACGGCGGCCGCGTGAGCGAACCGATTGCTCGCGCCGATCACGAACGTGTCGAAGACGTACTTCGGGTTGAGGCGGGTGAGTTCGACCTTCTCGGGCTGCGTCGTCTGCCGCTGCGGCCCGGCATACACCGAGCGGACCGGCTCGTCATCGATCTCGTCGAAGAGCGTGACCGGACCCGTCCGGTCGACGACGGGCAGCGGGGCGGCCTCCGCCTCCTCGATCTCCTCGAGGCTGGGATCGACCGCGACGGCGACCTTGAGCGTGCGTCCGTGCAGTCCCGCGAGGGCCTGCTCGACGGGCACCCGGACGCGGGTCTCGATGACCGTCTTGGCGTAGTCCGTGGACACCGCGATCAGCGCCGTGTCGTCGATGACACCGAGGAAGGCGGAGTTGATGAGAAAGGCGCGCTGCTGAGCAGAGACGCCGTCGGTTTCGAGGCGACGCAGAACGTCGCTCCAGATCCGGGTGCGGTCGAGTTCCCCGTCGGTCACCCTGGTCGTCCTTCCTCGTCACGGCGCAGGTGCCGACGCGATGTTGTCCACATGGTCGTCCACACCTGTGGGCAACTCCTCCCCGATGCGGGTGGCGCCGGATGGAATCCATCTCCATCCGATCACCCGGAGCCTCCCAGAGCGGTAACTTACCGCCGATATCCCGCCGCGACGACTCGACGGCGTGTCGTTGCGCAGGACGCATCACCGGCGGTGGAATACTGCCCCACCACGGATGTCGCCCTGGACTCTGGTTTGACCCTCACGGAGCCGCTGCCGTACCTTTGGAACTCGGCCTTTCGGCCGTTTTCGCATGCCTGTGGCGCCGGGCCCTCCCGCCGCAGGTTTCCGATTGCGGCCGACAGGCAGTCGTCGTGCCCCACCGCCGATGGCACGGGCCCGCCCGTCGCCGCCGAGAACACGGAAGTAGCCCAACGTGAGCAAGCGCACCTTTCAGCCCAACAACCGTCGTCGGGCCAAGAACCACGGTTTCCGCCACCGCATGAGTACGCGGGCCGGCCGAGCGATCCTCGCGGCGCGCCGCCGCAAGGGCCGCGCCGAGCTCTCGGCCTGACCCACACCGGGCTGTGCTGCCGGCACAGCACCGGCTGCGGACCAGCGCGGACTTCACTGCCGTGCTGCAGGCCCGCGGTCAGCGAGTCGGCTCCCGCCTCCTCGTGGTGCACACCCACTGCCCGCCCGACCGGCGTGACGCGCCGACACGGGTGGGCTTCGTGGTGTCCAAAGCCGTCGGCGGCGCGGTCCTCCGTAATCGGACCAAGCGCCGGCTGCGTCACCTTTGCGCGGCCCGGCTCGTCGCGGTCGGCCCCGGTCTCGATATCGTCATCCGGGCGAATCCCGCCGCGGGTGAGGCCTCGAGTGCCGAGCTCGCGGCGGCCCTGGACGCCGCGGTCCGCACCCTCGCCGCTCGGTGCCGGGAGCGCGGATGAGTGTCGGGCAGTTCCTCGCGCAACCCCTGATCTGGCTGATCCGGGCCTACCAGCTTGTCATCTCGCCGATGACGCCACCCTCCTGCCGCTACTACCCCTCCTGCTCGGCGTATGCCGTCACCGCCCTTCGCCGCTTCGGTCTGGTCCGCGGGACCTGGCTCGCCGCGAGGCGGATCGCTCGGTGCCACCCGTGGGCGCCGGGCGGCGTCGACCACGTGCCCGAGCGGCATACGACCCCGACCTCGACCCCGGCGAACTGACCCTCGCCGCCATCAGTTAGGACAGCATGGGCGACTTCCTCAACAGCGTGCTCTACCCGATCGAATGGGTGGTCGCGTGGATCATGTACGGCTTCCACCAGGCCTTCACGACGATCGGCTTGCCCGCTGCGTCGGGTTGGACCTGGGGCCTGTCCATCGTCGGGCTCGTCATCGTCATGCGGGCCCTGCTGATCCCGCTCTTCGTCAAGCAGATCAATGCCTCCCGCAAGATGCAGATGATCAGCCCGGAGCTGCAGAAGATTCAGGCGAAATACAAGGGCAAGACCGATCCCGAGTCCCGTCAGAAGATGACTCAGGAGACGATGGAGCTCTATCGCAGCTCCGGAACCAACCCGTTCTCCTCGTGCCTGCCGATCCTCGCGCAGTCACCGATCTTCTTCGGCCTCTTCCGCGTCCTCAACGGGCTCCAGAAGATCGCCGACGGGACCAAGGACCCGATCGGCCCCATCACGAAGGTCGTGGCCCGGCAGGCGGAACAGGCGCAGATCTTCGGTGCGCAGCTGTCCGACAAGTTCATCGGCGCCGACACCACGAGCACCAAGATCGTCACGGTCGTCCTGATCATCCTCATGTCGGTGACGACGTTCACGACCCAGCGCCAGCTGATGACCAAGAACATGCCGGCGTCCGCGTTGGACAACCCCTTCGCCCGGCAGCAGAAGGTCCTGCTTTATGTGCTGCCGCTCTTCTTCGCGATCTCGGGTGTCAACTTCCCGATCGGTGTGCTCATCTATTGGTTCGTCACCAACGTGTGGTCGATGGCGCAGCAGTTCTATGTCATCCGCCGAATGCCGGCCCCCGGATCCGTCGCCGAGAAGGCTCTGCACGAACGCCGCAAGCGCAAAGGCCTCGACGTGCCCGGGAGCGTTCTCCCAGGCACGGTGACCGGGACGGTCATCAGCGACTCCGCGGCCGGGGCCCGGCCGCCCGGCGGACAACGAACGCAGCCCAAGCGCAAGGGGCGCGGCAGCCAGCGCCCAGGACAGCGCCCGGGCGGCCCCCAGGACGCCCAGGGCCCGATCGACTCGACGGGCCCGACCTCATGAGCGGCCACCCGTCGGCCACGACTGTCAATGACGAAGGAGTCACACGATGACCGACCAGGACCAGACCACGCCCGAGGTCGACGTCACCACCGAGGTTGTCACGGACGACGGGGACGCCGAAACCGTGGCGGACACCGACATTCCGAGTGGCCGCGGACCGGGGCGCCGATCCCAGCTCGAGCGCGAGGGTGAGGTCGCCGCGGACTTCCTCGAGACATTGCTCGACATCACCGATCTCGACGGGGACATCGATCTCGACATCGACGGTGACCGCGCGGCCGTCGCGATCGTCGACTCCGACGAGGGCAGGGTCCCGCGGCGGCTCGTCGGGCCCGAGGGACGGGTGCTCGATGCGCTCCAGGAACTGACCCGTCTGGCGGTCCAGTCGGTCACCGGCGAGCGCTCGCGGCTCATGCTCGACGTCGCGGGGCATCGCGCCGAGCGCCGGGCCGCTCTCGTCGAGATCGCTCGGACGGCGATCGCGACCTGCAAGGAGACTGGCCGGGAGGTCAGCCTCGACCCGATGACCGCCTTCGAGCGCAAGGTCGTCCACGACGAGGTCCTGGCCGGCGGTCTGGGCTCGGAGTCGAGCGGCGTCGAGCCTCGCCGCTATGTCGTCGTCCTGCCCGTCTGACCCGGCCGAGGCGGGGATACCCCACCCTCCCCAGGTCGCGGGTGAGGTGTTCGGGGCGCGGCTCCCGAACGCCATACGGTATGCCGCCCTGCTCGCCGGCACCGGCGTCACCCACGGTCTGATCGGGCCCAGAGAGGTGCCGCGACTGTGGGATCGCCACATCCTCAACTGTGCGGTCGTCGGGGAGGCGATGCCGGTGGCGGGCGCGCGCGTCATCGACGTCGGGTCCGGCGCTGGACTGCCCGGCGTCGCCCTGGCGATCGCCCGGCCGGACCTCGATGTCCACCTCATCGAACCGATGCTGCGGCGCACAGAGTGGCTGGCGACGTGCGTCGCCGAACTCCGGCTCGCCAATGTCACGGTCCATCGCGGCCGAGCCGACGCGTATGCCGGGTCGCTCACCGGTCGCTATGTCACCGCTCGCGCGGTCGCCCGGCTGCCGAAGCTGCTCGGCTGGTGCGCCCCGCTGGCCGAGTCCGGCGGCGAGATCGTCGTGATGAAGGGGTCGAGCGCCGCGGTGGAACTCGCCGAGGCGGCCGTCCTGCTCCGCAGCCTCCACCTCGGCGCCGGGAGGGTCGTCACCGTCGGGGCGGCGCTGCCCGATCCGACCACTCTCGTCGTGGTGGCCAGGCGCCCGCGATCCTGACCGGTCGACCCGAGACAAAGGGCCGCCCTGAGGCAACTCCGCCCGTTGGGGGTCTCGTGAGTACTCCGGTGGAGGCGATCAGTCAGCCGGGGTGACAGGCGGCACGCCCGTCGGGTCCCTCGAGTCCTCCGGTGGAGGCGATCCGTCAGCCAGTAGCGGGTGGAGGGTTTCAGCTCACCAGGTCGGGTCCGTACGGTGGTGGCTCGGCCCGTCGCGAGTGTCCGTCCCGCGACCCTGATCTAATGTTGGGCGAGATGGGCGTTTCACGTGAAACGCCGACATTGACGACAGAGGGTCGCATGACGAAGAAGGGACAGCGCCCAGCCTTGACCGATTCAGCCTGGGTGCCCGCGGTGGCCCGCGCCGAGTTCGCGGCTACCTTGGGAGTGAACCAACTCGACGCAGAGACCGTGTCCGCATACGACGAGCAACTTCTCCGATTCGGTGGTGAGGTTTCACGTGAAACGCCACCCATCGTCCCGCTTCCCCGGCCCATCGCCCCGCGCGTCATCGCGGTGTCGAATCAGAAGGGTGGCGTGGGCAAGACCAGCACGGCCGTCAACCTCGCCGCAGCGCTCGCTGAGGGCGGCTTGACCGTGCTCGTCATCGACATGGATCCTCAGGGGAATGCCAGCACCGCGCTGGGAATCGATCGCCATCAGGAGCACCTGCTCGGTGTCTATGACGTCCTTGCCGGCGACCGTCCTCTGATGCGGACCGTCCGCCCGTGTCCGGACCTTCCCGATCTGTGGGTGGCACCTGCGACCATCGATCTGGCGGGGGCGGAGATCGAGCTGGTCACGATGGACGCGCGGGAGTTCCGCCTCCGAACCGCCGTCCTACGCCTGCGCGAACGACTCGAACGCAATCGCATCGGCCCGCCCGACTACATTCTCATCGACTGTCCACCCAGTCTCGGCCTGCTCACCCTCAACGCGCTGGTCGCTGCCGACGAGGTTCTCATCCCCATTCAGTGCGAGTACTACGCCCTCGAAGGACTGACCCAACTCATGCGGACCGTGGGCCTGGTCCAGGCATCCCTGAATCCTGGGCTCAGTCTCGGTGCCATCCTCTTGACGATGTATGACGCGCGCACCCGCCTCGCCGCGCAGGTCGCCGAAGAGGTTCGCACGCACTTCCCGCAATCGGTGCTCAAAGCGACCATTCCCCGAACGGTGCGCATCTCCGAAGCGCCGTCGTATGGCCAGTCGGTCATCACCTACGATCCCAATGGGGTTGGCGCCCACTCCTATCGAGAAGCGGCCCGGGAGATCGCCATCCGGTCCGCGGACTCTCGGCAGCCCATGACCGGCGTGACTCTGACGGAAGGTGTCAGGCATGAGTGACAAGAAGCGGGGCCTCGGCCGAGGCCTCGGCGCTCTCCTCCCACCGGCACCGGCGGTGCGGCCCGTGGACTCGAGCCAGACGGCCACCGACTCCGCGGCCTCGGCCGGCGCTCAGGCCGGCCCCGTGGGCCTGGCCCGCTTCGCCGAACTCGATGTCGACGACATCGTGCCCAACCCGCGGCAGCCCCGCACGGTTTTCGACGAAGACGAGCTCGCGGAGCTGGCGTTCAGCGTCAAGGAGATCGGCGTGCTCCAGCCGATCGTCGTCCGCCGTCGCCCCGGCGGAGGCTATGAACTCGTCATGGGCGAGCGCCGGCTTCGCGCCGCTAAGGCCGCCGGGCTCGACAGCATCCCGGCGATCGTCCGCGAAACCGACGACGACGCCCTCCTGCGCGACGCTCTGCTGGAGAACCTCCACCGGGCGCAGTTGAATCCATTGGAGGAGGCGGCGGCCTATCAGCAACTCCTCGACGACTTCGGCTGCACCAAGGAGGAACTCGCCGCGCGCATCGGCCGCTCGCGACCCCAGGTGTCCAATACGCTCCGGCTGCTCCGCCTCCCGCCGCTCGTGGCCCGGCGGGTGGCAGCGGGCGTCCTGTCGGCCGGGCACGCCCGCGCCCTGCTCGGGTTGCCCGATGGAGCTGCCATGGAGCGACTCGCGCAACGCATCGTCGCCGAGGGTCTCTCGGTGCGCTCGGTGGAGGAGATCGTCGCCGTCGGCGGTGACGGGCACCACCCTGACCGGCCCCGAGCACGCCGCGGTGCAACCCGGCACCCCGAGCTGGACGAACGGGCTTCCCGCCTGTCGGACTTCCTCGACACGCGCGCGTCGATCACGCTCGGAAAGCATCGGGGGCGCGTGACGATCGAGTTCGCCGGCCCGGACGACCTCGACCGCATCTTGACCGCGATCGGCTGCGCCGACCGACCCTGAGCCGATCGACCCTGAGCCGATCGACCCTGAACCGGTCGACCCTGTGCCCGGTCGACCCTGTGCCCGGTCGACCCTGTGCCCGGTCGACCCTGTGCCCGGTCGACCCTGTGCCCGGTCGACCCTGTGCCCGGTCGACCCTGTGCCCCATCGACCCTGTGCCCGATCGACCTCCATGGCATCGACCCTGAACCGGCCTCTCGACGAGGGGCGGCCTGTGGGCCGATGACGTCCGCACAGCGTCAAGTCGTCCCTGACGTTGTGGGCGCGACAGGTGGATGTGTGCGGGCGGAGTCGGTCAGCCGAGGAAGGGCTCGAGTTCGCGCAGCAGCTTGGGCTTCGGCATCGCGCCGACTAGCGTCTTGACGACCTCCCCGCCGACGACGACGTGGAGCGTAGGGATGCTCGTGATGCCGTATTTCCTTGTCACCGCGGGGTTCTCGTCGGTGTTGAGTTTGGCGACGGTCAGCGTGCCTTCGTGAGTCCTGGCGATCTCCTCCAGGACGGGAGCCACGGCGCGGCAGGGACCGCACCAGGGTGCCCAGAAGTCGACCAGAACGGGAATGGGGCTCTGGAGAACGTCCTGGTCATACGTCGTGTCAGTGGTGACGACGGTGGCGCCGGCCATGGTGATGCTCGCTCTCAGTCGGTGGCGGATGGTCTGGGTGTTTGGACGGTCTTGACGTCTGGGACGTCACGCGGTCGCCGAGGACCGCTGCGCGAGGTACTTCTCGGCGTCGAGGGCGGCGGCGCAGCCGCTGCCCGCTGCGGTGATCGCCTGACGGTATCGGTGGTCGACCAGATCACCCGCGGCGAAGACGCCGGGGAGATTGGTCAGGGTCGTGCGGCCTTCGACGAGGACATAGCCCTCGTCATCGACGTCGACGACACCCGTGACCAACTCGTTGCGAGGGTCGTGGCCGATGGCGACGAACAACCCCGTGACGGGCAGCTGACTCTCCTGACCGGTGACCGTGTTGCGCAGCGTCACGCCGGTGAGTTTGGCATCGCCGTGGATAGCGACCACGGTGGTGTTCCAGGCGAACCTGATCTTGGGGTCGGCGAGCGCGCGGTCAGCCATGATCGCGCTGGCGCGCAACGCATCTCGCCGGTGGATCATGGTCACGGAGCGTGCGAACCTGGTGAGGAAGGTCGCCTCCTCGACCGCGGAGTCGCCGCCGCCGACGACCGCGATGTCCTGGTCCTTGAAGAAGAACCCGTCGCAGGTCGCGCACCAGCTCACCCCGTGCCCCGAGAGTCGCTTCTCATCGGGCAGGCCGAGTTCGCGATAGGCCGAGCCCATGGCGAGAATGACGGCATGGGCGGCATACGTAGCGCCCTCACCCGTCGTCACCGACTTGACGTCGCCCTCGAGGGACACGGAGACGACATCGTCAGTGATGATCTCCGCCCCAAATCGCTCGGCCTGCGCTCGCATCGCAAACATGAGATCGGGGCCCATGATCCCGTTCTCGAATCCGGGGAAGTTCTCGACCTCGGTCGTGTTCATCAGCGCACCGCCGGCGGTGACGGCCCCCTCGATGAGGAGCGGCCGCAGGTCGGCGCGCGCGGCATACACCGCAGCGGTGTAGCCCGCGGGTCCGGACCCGATGATGATGACGGAGCGCGTGGCGACGTCGGACGACACGTGGATCAACCCCTACGAGGCAATCGGCAGGCGAGCCCTGAGGAGGAGGCCCCGGGCGTGAGCGATGCAACCGATCCTAGGCGGAGTTTGTTCCGCCCGGGATCGTCACTTCGCCGTCGCCGTGAAGGTCACCGGCCCCGCGAGCATGTCGTTGGTCGCCTGACCGCACTGACGCCCGACGACCAGGGCGGTCCACGTGTGGGGTGAGGCGGGGTCGGAGTAGGAGATGAGCGCGGCAGGGATCTGGCCATAGGTGCCCACTTCGACACGGGTGGTCGCGTCGGTGGGGGCGCTGACGAGTTGCAGGCACACCGTGGCCTGCTCACTCGAGGCGAAGAAGTCGGACTCCGGGCCCGACGCCAGCGCGATCGTCCGGCCAGTGACGAGTGCCCGGGCCTGGCTCGTGAGGCCGTCGTCGGTGAAGGTACGACCACTTACGACGTAGCGGGAGAAGATTCCCGACCCCTCCCGTGCGGCGGTGGCTGCGGAGGACTCGCCGTCGCCGCCCCCGACCGCAGCCGACTCGGTCGACTGGCGGCTCGCCGCATAGTCCGAATACGTGGACGACCCTCCGGCGCTGTCTGCGGAACTCCCCAGGCCCGACTGCAGCATCTTGGCGCCCCCGACGACGACGAGGCAGGCCGCCGCGAGGCCGAGAAACCACTTCGGTGCCCGGCCGGATCGCCGGGCGTGGCGGGAGGCGGGTGGCTGGGCGACCTGCCGTCGCTGGGAGCGTGACGGCAGCGCGGCGACCCTGTCCTCGGTGGTGTGGTGCCGACTCGCGCGGGACAGGTCCCGCGGCAGAGGAGCGGGATCCGGGACCTGGATCTCGCGGGCGACCGGGGGATCCACCGGAACTGGCCTGTCTGTCGGTGCGCCGCGCGTGACCGGCACCGACGCGGGACCGAGGTCGCGCGAATGCCTGGGCCGCGCGCCGACATCGGCCGGCGCAGCAGCGACGGCGGCGGCCGCGGACCCGGACGGGCCGGCCGTCGACCGGGCCCGCACCTCCTCGCGCAGGCTCGCGAGGACGCGCGCCTCGACGTCGCCGGGCATCGGCCCGGGGTCGGGCAGACCGGCGAGGACCGCCCGCATGCCGTTGGGATCGTCCTCGAAGGGCACGGCACCGAAATCGGTGGTCACCGGATCCTCCGTGGGTCGTGAATTGTCAGGCCCGGATGTGACGTCATGACTCGCCACCGGGTTCCCTCCGCCAGCGATGAGCCAGCTGATCGGTCCACTCCTCCCGCGGCCGCAACAGGGCCGCCAGGGCTGCTCGCCCCCGACTGCAGCGCGACTTCACCGTTCCCTCGGCGACGCCGAGGATCTGAGCCGCCTCGGCGACCGAGAGACCATGCATATCGACGAGAACCAGAGCGACGCGCTGTGTCTCGGGGAGTGAGGCGAGGCCGGCGCGGACATCGAGCCGTGTCTCGACCTGGCTCCCGGCGTCACGCGGATCCTTCAGGTCCCACTCGGGCAACTCGCTCGTCGGTTTCTCTCGGCGCAGTCGGTCGAGGCAGGCGTTGACGACGATCCGGTGCAACCAGGTGGTCACAGCCGCGTCGCCGCGATAGGAGGCGGCGCGCCGGAAGGCCGAGATGAACGCCTCCTGGACCGCATCCGCCGCCACCTCGCGATCGCCGCACGTGCGCATCGCGACCGCCCACATCCGGTCCTTGTGGCGGCGGAATATCTCACCGAACGCATCGGGGTCACCATCGACATGCAACTGCACCAGCTCGCGGTCAGTGCGCTCGGCGACGCCGTCATCGGCGAACTCGGATGGCGGTGGCGTCATCGGCGACTACCCATAGACGCTGACCTCGGCGAGGGTCGCGCGATAGCTCCCGTCCGCGATTCGCGGCGCGTTGGTGAACCACACCATGAGGAACTGGCCGGACACCGCCCCGGTCGTGTCGATGGTGACGCTGCCTTGGGTCTGCGGCGAGGACCCGATCTTGGTGGCGCCGTCGAGGCTCTGCTCGTTGCCGAGATAGAGGTCGAAACTTGCCGGGGTCGGCAGCACCAGGACGACCTTTCTGGGCGTGACGACCTGTCCCATGTCGAGCAGCACGCCCACTCCCGACTTGAGTCCGCCGAAGTTGGGTCCCTGATAGCCCTCGGTCTGCCAGTAGCTCGCCGGGTCTTCGTCGAACACCTTGGCCGCCAGCGCGTTGTTCTCGTTGCCGTCACCCTGAGGATCGAAACCTGTCGCCGCCGAGATCGCGATGGGTGTCCCGCTGGCGCTGTCGCCAGCAGCGGTCGTCGAGGACGATGTGTGCGACGTCGTCCGGTGGGTGCCGGTGTCTCCCAGGATGGACCCGATCCTGGTGTGCGAGCCGATCCGGGACGCGCCCATGGCTCCCAGACCCCCGGCGACGAACACGAGCGCGGCGAAGAGCGCGAGGACGACACGGCGCTGAACGGGCGACGGCGGCGCACCGGCCTCGGCGGGGAGCAGCGGCGCGGGGGGTTCGAGTCCGGTGTCGGCGGGCGCCTGGTCGATGGAGACCTCACGGGCCTGCTCGTCCTCGCGTTGGGCCCGCTTGAGCGTTCGGCGATCGGTCAGGACACTGCCCGCGCGCCCGGTCGCGGCCTTGCCGAACCCCGCGATCCTGGCTCCCACCGCACCGGCGGCCGACCCGACCGCGCCCGCGCCCGCCTTGACGACACCCGCCGTCGCCGCACCAGCCGCGGCGGCGGCCGTGGCCGCACCAGCGACGGCGCTGCGGGGATGCGTCTGCTCCACGTCGCTCTCGTCGTATGCCGCGCGCTCGCCCTCGGGGGCCTCCTCGGGTTGCTCCGCAAGCGGGATCGCCTGCGTGGGTTCGGCGGTCGTCGCGGGCAACGGGATGGGCAGGGCCGTCGTCGGCTCGGCCGGCTGCCTCGACATCGCCGCGCCCGGACCCTCCGTCTCCGGACCCGTGCGTCCTGGGCCCGTGTTCTCGGGACCCGTGTTCTCGAGACCTGTGCGCTCCGGCCGGGCGGAGTCGGCGCCGGACTCCTGACCGGAACCGGAGTCCGCCCCCAGGACGGTGTTTCCCTCGTCGCCGGTGCCCTGCCCGGCCCGCGGCATGCCAGCCCATGGGGCGATCTGGGCGGCGTAGTCGGCCGGGCTGGACGGGCCGAGGCCCTCGCTGAGGCTCTGATGGCAGATCGTGTCCAGGTCCGCGGGCACCCCGACCGCGATCTCGGAGGGGCGCGGAACCCGGCCGAACACGCGCGGTGCGGGCTCGAGGCCGGTCGTGGCGCCGTGCGGCCAACGGCCGGTGAGGCCGGCATAGGCGAGCGCGACGAGGCCCTGCGCGTCGCGACGCAGGGCACGCGGACCGCCGATGTGATCGTGGCCGGCGAGGGCCGCCTGGGTGGCGAGGCCGGCGACGCGGACCGAGCCATCCGGCATACGCACCAGGCTGTCAGGGGTGAGGGACAGGTGGTGCAGGCCGCGCGCCTGACCGGCGTCGAGCGCGAGGGCCGCCTCACCGGTCAGCCGGCGCACCTCGGCCGCATCGAGACCGCCGCGCGCGGCGAGCTGGCTCAACGAGGCGCCACCGTCCAGGGACTCCTCGGCGAAATAGACGAAGCCCTCGGCGCGGCCCACGTCCTCGATGCGCACGAGCCGCGAATTATCCACGCCGCGGGCCCGGTTGGCCGCGTCGAGCACGGCGAGCGCCTGTGGGTGCGAGTCGGGCACGGTGACCAGGACGACCGCGGGGCCGCGCTCGCCGTCGGTGGCTACCCAGGACTGCGCGCCTCCGTGCTCGCCGAGCAGGCGGTGGGTGACATAGCGACCGCCGACGACCGCTCCAGGGGCAAGGCCAGGCACGGTGACTCCTCGATGCGTCCGGGCATCCAGGCGGATGCAGGCGCGGTCATCCTAGTTGGGCAGACCGACCGTGCCCCGAGGGCACGCGGAGGAGCGGGCTAGCGGGTTCCGCGGCGCACCCGTCGCAGCACCGGATCGACCAGGTCGGCGACCTCGCGCACCCGCATCCGATGGGCCACGATCCAGGTGAGCGCGAGATAGGCCGACCCCGACGCGCCCAGCACGACGAGTTGCAGCAACCGGGATCCGGCCAGGTGAGTGCGCAGGAGCCACACGGGCGCGACGACCACGCCGGCGGCGAACACGCTGGCGACGACCAGCCGGACGTAGGTGCGGATGGTCAGGCTCAGCGCGAGCCGGCCCAGCGTTCGACGCAGGAGGACCAGGCCGAGGGCAGCCGCCGCGAGATTGCTCACCGACTGCCCGATGCCCACCCACACGCCGGTTTGGCGCACCGGGGCGGCCGCGGCATACAGGTTGATGGCGGTCGCGACGGCAGTGACGACGATCTGGAGGCGGAAGGGGGTCTTGGCGTCCTCGAACGCATAGAAGGCCCGGTTGATCAGATAGAGCCAGCCGAAGGGCACCAGCCCGACGAGCATGGCGACGAGAATCCCGGCGACGGCATTGGTCTGCGCGAGCGGTGCGCGCGGGAAGAAGATCGCCGTGACCATCGGCGCGAACACGAATCCGGCGACACTCACCGGGACGAGGATGGGCGCTGGCATCCGTAGCCCACGGTTGAAGTCGGCCACGACCTCCCCGGTGCGTCCCGTTTGCGCCGCGCTCGCCATCCGCGTGAACAGCGCGGTCGCCAGCGACACGGTGATGAGCGAATGCGGGAGCATGAACAGGAGGAAGGCATAGTCGTATGACGCTTTGCCCGCCGCGACGACCTGCGCGTGGGCGGCGATATCGCTCGCCCGGTTGAGGACCTTGCTGGTCACGACGAACCCGAGTTGGGAGAGCGCGACGGCGCAGAAGGACCAGAAGGCGACCCGCGAGGCCGACCCGAGGCCGACGCCGCGGAAGCCCCAGCGAGGCCGGTAGCGGTAGCCGCTGCGCCACAGGGGGACGACGAGGCAGACCCCCTGGGCCACGATCGACAAGGTGGTGGTCCCGGCGAGCATCCAGACCATGCCGGGCGACCAGTGCCCAGGCGGCGCCTCGCGCTCGTAGCCCGCCACCCGGAAGGCGATCAGTCCGCCGATGGCGATGACATTGGCGAGCACCGGCGCCCACATATAGGCGGCGAAGTGGCCGCGCGCGTTGAGGATGTTGCCGAGGAGGGTATAGAGGCCATAGAAGAAGATCTGGGGCAGGCACAGGAAGGCGAAGGCGACGGCGAGCTTGCGGGCGGCCTGGTCGGAGTTCTCGCTCATCACCCAGACGAGCGCCGGGGCGGCCGCCGTGGCCAGGACCGTCAGGCCCGCCATGAGGGCCAGGGAGAGAGTGACGAGGCGGTCGACGTAGTCCTCGCCGGCCCGCCCCTGAGTGGCCGCCTTGACGATCTGGGGCACCAGGACCGACTGCAGGATGCCGCCGGCGACGAGGAGGTTGATGTTGTTGGGGAGGGTGTTGGCGATCGAGAAGGCGTCGGCCGACAGGCCGGTCACTCCGACGACATAGCCGAGTTGGGAGGTGCGGATCAGCCCGAGCACTCGGGAGACGAGCGTGCCGGAGGCCATGACAGCACTGGAGCGGGCGACGCCATCACCGGCGCTCACTGGTCTCTCGGGTCTCACGAGGCGACCCTGGGGGGTGCCACCGGGGGCGGCGAGAGCCGTCGGGAACGGCGGGTTCGCCATACGCCCAGCACGAGGAGGATCGCCGCCACGCCACCCATCGCGTAATAGATCCAATCCCCGGTCGGTCGCACCCGGACCGTCACCGTCGTCTCGCTGGCGACCTCCGACCCGTCGGGAGCCGTGAGGCGGGCGCGGATCGGCACGCTACCGGCTGCCAGAGCGGTCGCGCGCACGACCACCACCGCCTTCGAGTGCGGACCGATGTCGACAGGCGGTGGTTGATCGTCGAACCGCAGCCAGCCCGACAGCGGGTCGAGGCGGACACCGAGATCGGTGAGTCCGACATCAAGATTGTTGGTGACGGTGATCTGGAGCCGGCCGGTGTCGGCGAAGAAGTTGATCGTCTCGGGGGTCACTGCCACGGCCTGCTCGGCGGCCGTTCCCGCCTCACGAAGGCGGCGCATCGCGCCCTGAAACGAGGTGGGATCGGCGCGCCACCGCGAGGAGAAGAGCTGGGTCAGCGATTGCGACCACAGCGCCACCTGCTCGACCCCGTCGACGCGGACCTTGGCCGTCGTCTCGACCGCCTCGAGCGCGCGCTGGAGATAGGTGAGGCGGCCGGCCGTCAGTGCGGCCGTCGTCGAAGTGCTCGGATCTGTCGGGATGCCGGCGTACAGGCCGATGCTCACTGGCGTGCGGTCGGCGACCTGGGGGGCCGACGGGACGGCGGCGAGCAGCCCGGAGAGGGTGGCTCCGGTCCCCCAGGGGGCGGCCGACCATCGGTTGAGCGCCGTCCGAAGACCGGTTCCCGTGAATGCCATGGCGCGGGGCACGCTCACAAGGACCTGGCGCTCGATGCTTGGCGCCTGGAGGAACAGTGCGAGCGAGTCGGCGAGGAGGCGCTGGCCCGTGACGATGCCCGTCTCGTCCTCGTCGAGATCGATGAGCGCATTACTCAGGGCATCGTCATAGGCGAGGACCGGCACCCCGTCCGCGGTCTGCCAGATCGCGCCTCGGGTGCCATCGGCTGCCGGTGTGCTGCCGACGCGCCCGAGGAGAGCCCCGACGTGCCCGCCCGGTGCGTATGCCGCGAGCTCGCGCCCTCGTTGTGTGCTCACCAGGCCGTCGGCGGGCCAGAGGATGTCGGTGCGGCACTGCGCCGCGGCCGCGGAACGCGCGGCGTCGGCGCCCGCCACGAGGTCGCGAAGGCGGGCGGTGGCGGACGGCATGCGCAGACCCGCGACGAGGTCGGCGTCGGCCACCGGCAGGATCAGGCAGCCGGACCCGGCGAGGGACTGGAGGAGCGTGTCGCGGAACGCCCGGCGCGCGGCGACCTCCGCCTTCTGATCGGGGCCGATGCGATCCCAGGCCGCGCCGCCTGCGGGGTCGAGCGGGCGCTCGGGCGCGATCGCGTCGGGAGCGTCGAGCAGTGTGGGGTCGACCGCCCAGACGACCGGGAGCCCCTTGCCGGCCGCGAGCAGCCGCGTGAGCCGGCCCTCGTCACCGACCTCGGCGAGCCAGGCGCGGCGGCGGGATGCGCCATACGGACCGAAGAGCGAACGGTCGGGTCTCAACGTGACCGGCAGGACCACCGACTCGGCCAACGGCGGATAGACACCGGAGCCGGAGGAGACGACGAAGGTCGGGACCCGGGCACCGGCGATGGTCAGCTCGACCGGAAGCGCGCCATATCCGGAACCCATCTGAGAGGGCAGGCGCTTGCGCAGGACGAATTCGCGGCTGGCTCCCGGTGCGAGGTCGCCACTGAGCCGGCGCGCGTCCCAGGTCGTCAGGACGCGGTCGATCGGACCGCCGCTGGCCCAGGAGCGGACGTCGTCGCGATTGGTGAGGCCCCGGATGCTGCCGCGGAGGGTGACGAGCGGGCCGGCCAGCGACTGCGACGTCGGGTTGACGATCACGCCCTGGACGACGACCTCGTTGCCGGCTCGGGCGATCGTCGGAGTGATGGAGTCGATCCGGATCGTCAACGCGGTGACCGGCGGCGTGGCGGAGGCGGTGGTGGGCAGGGACGCTGCGGGAGTGGCGCCGGTGGCGGGACCGCTCGGCGCGAGGCCCACGATCACCGCCGACACCAGGCCCACGGCTGGGGCCAGCGCTCGACGTGGCCGCCGGGCGACCATCACTCGGCCCCGGCGAGGCGCTGCCAGGCCTCCCGGGCGATGCGGCGCTCATTGGGAAAGGTCAGGTGGCGATGGGCGTGCTCGAGCGGGAGCCAGGCGACGTCGACCGCCTCCTGGTCCGGGTCGTTCTCGATGGTGAGGAACCCGCCGGTCGCCTCCAGGAGATAGTGGTGGACGAACTTGTGCACCCGGCGGTCGCCCGTCGCGAACCAATAGTCGATGGTGCCGAGCTTGATCAGGACGCGGGCCTCGATCCCGGTCTCCTCGGCCACCTCGCGGGCCGCGGTCTCCGAGAGGGTCTCGCCGCGCTCGATGTGGCCTTTGGGCAGGCACCACTCCAGCCGTCCGGCGCGGTTGCGCCGCGCGATCACCGCGATCCGGGCCCGCCCGTTGTGGATGTCGACGACGACGCCCCCGGCGGACCGCTCCTCCACGGCCGGCAGCCTGCGCTGCGGCGGCGGGTCGGCGGCGGGGGCGGTCATAGAGGTCACTCTAAAGGCCGCTGCTGCGCCGGGTTCGGCAAGCACGGCCCGGCCGAGTCCCTGGTTCGCGGTTACGGTTGGACATCGTGAACGCCCCTTCCCAACAGGCTCTCCGCCGTGCCGTCGCCCATCTCGGCCCGGTTCTGGGCCTGATCGTCGATCTCGGGGAGCGCTTCGCCGCGGCGGGGCACGAGCTCGCGCTCGTCGGTGGTCCCGTGCGCGACGCCTTCCTCGCAAGGACCTCGCCCGACCTCGACTTCACGACCAGCGCACGTCCCGAGGAGAGCGAACCGATCCTTGCCGCGTGGGGGGAGACGACCTGGGACATCGGGCGTGCCTTCGGGACGATCGGGGCGGTGCGCGGCGGGACGACAGTCGAGGTGACCACCTATCGCGCCGACGCCTATGACCGCACCACGCGCAAGCCGGTGGTCGCCTTCGGGGACAACCTCGTCGACGACCTGCGCCGGCGCGACTTCACGGTCAACGCCATGGCACTGCGCCTGCCGGCATTGGAGTTCATCGATCCGTATGCCGGCCTGGCCGATCTCGCCGCCCGGCGCCTGCGCACTCCGGCCCCGGCGACGGTGTCCTTCGCCGACGACCCGCTGCGGATGATGCGAGCGGCGCGGTTCGCCGCTCAGCTCGGCCTGGAACCGAGCGCCGAAGTGTTCGCGGCGATGCGCGAACTGGCCGGATCGATCTCCATCGTCTCCGCCGAGCGCGTGCGGGACGAGTTGACGAAGCTCCTCCTGGCGCCACAGCCGCGGGCCGGACTAGGGCTGTTCGTCGATGCCGGGCTCGCGGCCGAGGTCCTGCCAGAGTTGCCGGCGCTGCGGCTCGAGATCGATGAACACCACCGGCACAAGGATGTCTACGAGCACTCGCTGACGGTGCTCGACCAGGCGATCGCGCTGGAAGGGCCGCCCGGTGGGACACCGGATTCGGTGCCTGGACCCGATCTCGTCCTGCGACTGTCCGCGCTGCTGCACGACATCGGCAAACCGCGGACCCGGCGGTTCGAGGCGGGTGGCGGAGTTTCGTTCCATCATCACGAGGTCGTCGGGGCGAAGCTGGTGAGGGCTCGGCTGCGGGCGTTGCGCTTCGACAAGGAGACCGTCACTGCCGTCTCCCGGCTCGTGGAATTGCATCTGCGCTTCCACGGGTATGGCGACGGGGCCTGGACCGATTCGGCCGTCCGGCGTTATGTCACAGACGCCGGCCCGCTGCTCCCCCGGCTCCACCGGCTCACGCGCGCCGACTGCACGACCCGCAATGCCCGCAAGGCCCGCCGACTGGCCGCGACCTATGACGAACTCGAGCGGCGCATCGGTCGGTTGCAGCAGCAGGAGGAACTCGCGGCGATCCGTCCGGAACTGGACGGAAACCAGATCGGGGCGATCCTCGGCATACCTCCAGGGCCGGTTCTCGGCCAGGCCTACACGTATCTCCTCTCGGTGCGCCTGGACGAGGGACCGATCGGACCAGCGGCGGCCGAGGACCGGCTCCGAGCTTGGTGGGCGGCGCGAACCTCGTCCTAAAGGGTGCGGTTGTCTGCGGCGGCAGGTACTTTCGGAGGATGGCAGCTGTCGGGAGGACCATCCAACCTGCGCGCCGGCCGAGGGGCCGGCTCGTGCTCGCGCTCATCGCCACGCTGGCCCTTCTCGTCACGGGGCTGGCACCCACGGCCGGGGCGCAGGGCGGCCGGTGGCGGCTGCCTGGCGATGCCGGGCAGCGCGGCTTCGTCGGAGAACACAAGCTCTTCGTGGTGCCGGCCTACTGGGCGGGCAGCGCGCCCGACCCCCTCGACCAGGATGCTGTCGCGTCCGAGATCGCCTCGTCCGACTCCTATTACAGCGGGGTCAGCGGAGGGCGGGTCACGGTCAAGCTCGGCTGGATGTCGACCTGGCAGAAGATCACGCTCACCTCCACGGAGGCCAAGACCTGTGACCGGGGCGCAATCCGCGATGCCGTTCGGGCGATCGTCGGCAGCGCCGGGTCGCGGGACCACCTGGTCGTCTATCTCGACCATGAGTCGGCCTGCGACTTCACCGATATCGAGACACTCGGCCTGACCGACAAGGGCGACGGCTTCACCATCACCAACGGATCGCTCGACAGCGATGTCGTCAACCGCATCATCTCGATCAACAGTGGGGCCGCGTCGACGGGATCCCTCGATTGCGTGTCGGGAAGTGCGGCGGTGCCATTGTCGAGCACCTGCGCCTATCGCGATCAGAGCGACCCGTGGGATCCGACCAGCACACACCCCTATGGCTCGATCGGTATGCCGATGGCTGACACCCTCGCTCGCATCGGTCTCCTCTCCGCGACTGACTATCCCGAGGTGCCGGATGGCGAGAACACCACCGAGACGATCGCTCCGCTGACCGCGACCTCCGGGCAGCGAGGCTTCTGGTTCGACGACGACGGCTATCGCTACCACGTCGACTACCACGTGCCGTCCGGACAGGACGCGTGGATCGACGATCACACGTGGGTCGACGGCGGCACCACCTTCGCCGATCCGGGCGGCGGGGTGATCGTCCATCGGCAACTGCTGGGGACCGATCTCGGCGACCGCGAACTCCTCGACTTCCATCCCGACACGGTGCGCAGCGACACCCAACGGCACCCCGGCCTCGAGCCGGGCGAGACCTACACCGCGCCCGGCAATGCCTGGTCAATTCAGGTCAGAGCCGCGACGGCGACGTCGGCCACCGTCGACCTGAGCTTCCCGGTCCTGTCCAAGGTCATCCGATGGAGCGGGGCCGACCGGTTCGCGACGTCGGCGGCGATCTCAGCCAAGAATTACGCCCCCGGCGTCTCGGTCGCCTACATCGCCTCCGGACGGGTCTACACCGACGCGCTGTCGGGGGCGCCCGTCGCGGGCCGGAACGGCGGTCCGGTCCTGCTCGTCGATACCGAGGCGATCCCCGAGGTGGTTCGGACCGAACTGCGCCGGCTCACCCCGGCACACATCGTCATCCTCGGGGGACCGGCCACGATCTCGACCGGCGTCGAGAGCCAGCTCGCGGCATACACCTCGGGGGTGGTGGAGCGCTGGAGCGGAGCCGACCGGTTCGCGACGTCGGCGGCGATCTCGGCCCAGACCTACAGCCCGGGGGTCGGGACGGCGTTCATCGCCTCCGGACGGGTCTTCACCGACGCCCTGTCGGGGGCACCGGTGGCCGGCAAGCTGGGCGGCCCGGTCCTGCTCGTCGACACCAACAGCCTGCCGAGTGTGATCGCGGCCGAACTGCGCCGACTGCGTCCGGGTCGCGTCGTCGTGCTCGGCGGACCGGCGACGATCTCGGATGCCGTCTTCAACGAGCTGAAGACGTTTGCGCGACAGGCCGAGCGCTGGTCCGGGGATGACCGGTTCACCACGTCCGTCGCGATCACGCACAAGTCTTATGCACCGGGGGTCGGCACGCTCTATGTGGCCTCGGGGCGGGTCTACACCGATGCCCTTTCCGGTGCTCCCGTGGCCGGGATGACCAAGGGGCCTGTGCTGCTGGTCGACACCACGTCCATCCCCTCGGCGGTCGCGGCCGAGATCACCTATCTCAAACCCGGGCGCATCGTCATCCTCGGAGGACCGGCCACCGTGTCGACAGGAGTCCAGGCGCAGCTCGCGACCTATCTCCCCTAGGCTCCCCCTGACCGGAAGCCACCGCCGGGCGGGATCGCGCACGTCCGCCCGTGTGTGGCACATTTGGGCGCGTGATCGAGGTCGGTGCCGCCACCCACGCCGGCCACCGGCGTGCCGGAAACGAGGATTCCGCCCTGGCGACCTATCCGCTCTTCCTCGTCGCCGATGGGATGGGCGGGCATGCGGCCGGTGAAGTCGCCAGCGCCATAGCCGTGGCGACCCTGGCCGAACTCGGACCCCATGAGCCTGCCCTTCCGGCGCTGCTCGAGCAGATCACCACGGCCAATGCGCGCATCCGCGCGAACGCGCGCGAGCCCGGCAGGTGGGGCATGGGCACGACTCTCACCGGCATCGTCGCGCTCGCGGACGGCCACTGGGCCGTCGTCAATGTCGGGGATTCGCGCGTGCTGCTGGCGCGCGGCGGCGAGTTGCGTCAGCTGACCACCGATCATTCGGAGGTTCAGGATCTCGTGCAGCTCGGCGTCCTGGCACCCAATGAGGCGGCCGTCCACCCGATGCGTCACGTCATCACGCGCTCTCTGGGGGCCGACGACGACGTCGACATCGACCACCAGCGTCTTCGACTCGTGCCCGGTGACCGCGTTCTCGTGTGCTCGGACGGGCTCACCGACGATGTCCCCGCGGACGAGATCTATTGGGTCCTCGACACGGCCGCCGGACCTCAGGAGGCCGCTGACGCGCTCGTCACGGCTGCGCTGACCCATGGCGGCCGGGACAACGTCACGGTCGTCGTCGTTGACGTGGTGGGCGACACCTAGCCGATCATGCTCAGGTCGGCGCGGGAACGGGTGGGCCGACAGCTTCGTGGGTTAGGTTTCTCCCTGGTCATCGTCCTGGTCACAGCAGACCCCACCCGCCCCGGTCCTGGGCGGTCGCCTCGAAGGGAAGCCGTCGTGAGATCTGCCCAGAAGCGAGCGCTGTTCGGCGCCGCCCTAGCCGTCGTGGTCGCCGCCGCCGGAGCCGGCACCACGGCAAACGCCTCATCGCCGGGGCCGGCACCGGTCACGAGGGTGCTCGGCAACCACGGCGATCCCAGCGCCCAGTTGCGAGGAGAGACAGATCGGCCGGTGCTCGGCCTGCATCGGGTCACCGTGGTGCCGGTGTTCTGGGACACTCCCGGGAGTGCGACGACGGCCCAGATCAACGACGTGATCAACGCCGTCGACCGGAACTACAACAACTGGACAGCCGGCAAGGTCCGCTTCATGGCGGGCCAGGTCAAGCCGTGGACCCAGATCTCGTTGACGCCGACCCAGGTCGCCACGTGCGACCTCGGGGCCATCGAGCGCGCGGCCCGCGCCGCGGTGGGCACGACGACCGCCGACCAGTTCCACCATGTGGTGGCCTACTTCCCCTACAACTCCGCGTGCGGCTTCACCGGGACGGGCTATGTCGGCACCAGCCCGACGGGTGACGGGTTCGCCTGGATCAACGACCAGCTCGACACCGGTGTGTGGGCGCGTTCTCTCGGTTACAACCTCGGGCTGGACAACGGCGGCTCGCTGGCCTGTTGGTCCGATCCCGGTCACACCACCCCGGCCACCCTCTCGGACTACTGCCAGCAGACGCCGCTCGACGACCCGTGGGACGTCATGGGCAACACGCCCTATCAACCGGGGTTCATGTCGGCGGCGAATCTCGAGAAGCTCGGGGTTCTGGAAGACGCCTCCGTCACCAATATCGCGTGGGACCAGACGGTCACGCTGGCGCCGGTCGAATCGGGGGCCGGACTTCGGTCGGCGACCGTGGTCAACGGGCCCAACACCTACTACATCGAGTACCGCGCCCCCCAGGGGATGGACTCGTGGATCGATGACGCCACCTACACCGACACCCACGGTGTGGTGCGCACGGATCCGGGCGGTGGCGTCATCGTCCGGCGCGTCCGGGCGGGATACGGCAAGGCCGGGGAGATGGATGTCCTCGACTTCCACCCGGACACCAACCTGTCGACGTCCGACCGGCATCCGGGCCTCGACGCCGGGGAGAGCTATGCGCTGCCGAGTGGCGACGTCACCCTCTCGGTGGGCAGCGTGACCAGCACCGGCGCACAGGTGTCCGTGACCTTCCCCAAGGCCGCCGGGATCTATCGGTGGTCCGGCAGCAACCGGTATGCCGCCTCCGCCGCGATCTCCGCGAGCAGTTTCCGCATGCGCACCCCCACGGTCTACATCGCCTCCGGTGAGCTCTTCACGGATGCCCTGAGTGGGGCGGCCGTGGCCGGCCGCGTCCGGTCACCGTTGCTTCTCGTCTCCCAGGACGGGATCTCCAACGACATCAAGAACGAACTGGCCCGCCTGCGTCCGGATCGGATCGTCGTTCTCGGTGGTCCGGCGACGATCAGCGACTCGGTCCTGGCGACCCTCAACCTCTTCGCCCCCGCCACCCGGGTGTCGGGGTCGGACCGCTATGCGACCTCGGCGGCCATCTCGGCGGCGAACTTCGCCAGTGGGGTTCCCGTCGCCTATATCTCCTCGGGTCTCGTCTTCCCCGATGCCCTCGCGGGTGCCCCGATCGCCGGCAAGACCGGTGGTCCGATGCTCCTGGTCAAGAGCACGGAGATCCCGACGGCGATCGCCACGGAGTTGAATCGTCTGAAGCCGGCCAAGATCGTCGTCCTGGGCGGATCGGCGACGATCGCCGATTCGGTCGAGGGCGCGCTCGCCTCCTACACGACCGGCACCGTCGAGCGGTGGGAGGGTGCGGATCGGTATGCCGTGTCCGCCGGGATCTCGGCCAAGGCGTTCCCATCCGGGTCGCCGACTGTGTTCGTCGCGTCCGGGGCGATCTTCACGGACGCGCTGTCCGGTGCTCCGGTCGCAGGGAAGACCCCGGCGCCCCTGCTGCTGGTCAAGTCGAGCAGCATCCCCACTGCGGTCGCTGCGGAGCTGACCCGGCTCCAGGCCCGCCGGATCATCGTTCTCGGCGGTCCGGCGAGTGTGAGCACGGACGTCTCGACGAGGTTGCGCGCCTTCCTCGTCAAATAGCTCGCGCCACCCGCGCAACCACTCGGGCCCCATCAGCGTCAGCGCTGGTGGGGTCCTGCGCAATCGGTGTCGGACCTCGTCACTAGAGTGCTGACATCGGCCCACGGCGGCCCGAGGAGGAGGGGTTCTCGATGCGTGAGCGGCGACTGATGGTGGCGGTCCTGACCGCCCTGGCGACCATGCTCGGTGGGGTGTTGACCGCGGGGGGTGCGGGTGCGGCATACGGACTGAGCGGGGGAGGTGCGGCCGGTCACGATCGGGTCATCGTCGTCGACCCGCAAGCGCCCGGTGCCAACAGCCGCCCGAGACCGACGGACCTGCCCGACTACTTCGTGGAACGCGCCGATGGTTCACGCGCCTCGGCGACGAGCGTGGATCTTGCCCGAGCAGGATCGCGGACACCGGCGCTCGGCCGGCACGAGGTGCTGGTCGTGCCGGTCTATTATTCGGCTCGCCCGAGCGAAACACCAGCCGCGCTCCAAGAGACTCTGGCTGAGACGGACCGCTATTACAACGAGGCGACGGCGGGCCGCATTCGCTTCGGTGGGCAGGTGCGTCCGTGGACCAGGATCACCCTGAGTCAGTCGGACGTGGACATCTGCAACGAGGGAGCGGTCGAGGCGCAGGTCCGGGAACTCGCCGGCGACTTCACCACCGATGAGACGCACCACATCATGGCCTACATGCAGAACATGCCGAGTTGTTGGTGGGGCGGGCTCGCCACCATCGGAACCGGCGAGTTCTCCAGCTTCGTGTGGATCAACGGATACGACGTCACGAGTATCTGGGCTCATGAGTTCGGTCACAATCTGGGGCTGTATCACAGCGGCGCGCTGTATTGCCGGGATCCCGGCCTCATCCCGGTCCCGCTGTCCGACTCCTGCGACGAGCAGACGTATGCCGACCCCTGGGACCTCATGGGCAACCAATCCCTGGGCATGGGCATGGTCTCGGCCGAGAATCTCCGCCGTCTCGGCGTGTTGCCGGCAGGGGCATCGCAGATGGTGGTCGCCGACACGGAGGTGACGCTTGCCCCCCTCACGTCGACGAGCGGCCTGCGTGGCCTGACGGTCACCGACGGGACGACGAGCTACTACCTCGAGTACCGCACACCCGCGGGGCTCGACTCGTGGATCGACGACCAGACATATGTCGACCACGACGGCGTCACCCGGACTCAGCCGGGCGGTGGACTCGTCGTGCGACGCGACGACCCCGACTTCGGCCAGTATGGCGAGCAGGACGTCATCGACTTCCATCCCGATGCCTTCGACACCGTCTATGAGAGTCACCCGGGGATGGACCCCGGCGAGAGCTACACCCTGCCCGGCGGCCGCGTGCGTTTCGCGGTCCTCGGCGCGACCTCGTCCGGTGCCCGGGTGTCAGTGACATTCCCGAAGGCGCACGGCGTGTTCCGGTGGAGCGGCGCGGATCGCTACGCCGCGGCGATCGCGATCTCCCAGGCGAGCTTTGCATCCGGGGTCAAGACTGCCTATATCGCCTCGGGCGAGGTGTTCACCGACGCTCTGAGTGGCGCCGCCGTTGCCGGGCGCGACGGCGCACCGCTCCTGCTCACGCGCCGAGACCGTCTCGATCGTCCTGTCGCCGACGAGATCACCCGGCTGGATCCCGCGCGCATCGTCGTGTTCGGCGGCCCCGCCACGGTCAGCGACACGGTCCTGAAGACCCTCGCCACCTGGGGGGTGCCGGTCACGCGGGTTTCCGGTGCAGATCGCTATGAGACGTCGGCGCTCATCTCGCGCGGTAACTATGCGCCGGGAGCGGGCACGGCATACGTCGCGTCCGGTCTGGTCTTCCCCGATGCGCTCGCCGCCGCGCCGGTGGCGGGGCGAACTGGTGGTCCCGTTCTGCTGGTGTCGGGCGACCGGGTCCCCGACTCGATCGCCGCGGAGCTGCGCCGGCTGGCACCGAAGCGCATCGTCGTGCTCGGCGGGACCTCGACGATCCAGCCGTCCGTTCAGACGGCTCTCGCCGGCTTCACCAGTGGGGCCGTCGAGCGGTGGGATGGTGCTGATCGGTATGCCGTGTCCGCCCTCGTCTCTGAGCGCGCCTTTCCGGGTGGCTCCGATGTCGTGTTCGTCGCGTCCGGGTTGGTGTTCCCCGATTCGCTGGCCGGGGCGCCGGTCGCCGGGTCGACGCCGGCGCCGTTGCTTCTCGTCCGCACTGACCGGATCCCAGAAACGGTCGCGGCTGAATTGGACCGGCTCAACCCCAGAACGATCATCGTGCTCGGCGGAACGGCAAGCGTGCGCGGCGTTGTGGCGGACGCCTTGGCAGGCTACATCGGCTGACACCGTTGGCGGTCCGGCGATGCCTGGCGAGTCCGAAACTCGACGGAACCGGTAGGAATTGCTTTCAGGGGCGTCGTCTACTCTGGGTGAATCGACATCGCCCCAGGTGGGGCACCGGACGTGGCCGCAGGTCACTCAGGTTGTCGACCGCGCCCGAGTCGCTCACGAGGAGTTCCATCATGCCGTCCATCCCCCGCCGTACCCTGCTCGTCGGAGCCGCTGGAGCCGCCGCCGCGTCCGGGTTCACGGGCGCGAGTATGGCGTCCGGGTCGCCGCTCGCCCGCACGGGAGCGCGGCTCGGTTCCGTCGTCCGCTGGGCGGGGTCGGATCGTTATGAGGGATCGGCCAAGATCGCCCAGCAGGCGTTCCGGCCCGGTGTGGCTCGGCTCTATGTCGCCTCCGGAGAGGTGTTCACCGACGCGCTTTCCGCAGCGCCGATCGCGGCCCGGGACAAGGCCCCGATTCTGCTCGCCAAGAAGACGATTCTGCGCACGACCGTGCTCAATGCCATCGCTGCCCTGACGCCCGAGACCATCGTCGTCCTCGGCGGCCAGAACTCGGTGGGCTCCGAGGTCGCCGATCAGCTCGCCCAGATGGCACCCACGCAGCGGTGGGATGGCGCGGATCGCTACTCCGCCTCGGCGAACATGAGCGCGGCCTCGTTCGATCCGGGCGTGCCGACTGCCTACATCGCGTCCGGTCTGGTCTTCCCCGATGCGTTGTCGGCCGCCCCGGTCGCCGGTATGACGCCCGGACCGATCCTGCTCTCGGCCAGTGACAAGCTCCCGTCGGCGATCGCCGACGAACTGACGCGCCTCTCGCCCGGCAATATCGTCGTGGTGGGCGGAGAGTCGACGCTCAGTCCCGCACTGTTCGCCTCACTGACCGCCTACACGTCCGGCTCGGTCACCCGCTGGGCGGGAGCCGATCGCTTCGCGACCTCCGCGGCCATCTCGGCGGCGAGTTTCGCTCCGGGGGTCGGCAGAGTCTTCGTCGCCTCAGGGAGGACTTTCCCTGACGCCCTCGCCGGCGCGCCGGTCGCGGGCCTGCGCAAAGCGCCGATGCTTCTCGTCGACACCGACTCCATTCCCGACCCGATCAAGGCGGAACTCCTGCGCCTCAACCCGGCCAAGATCATCATTCTCGGGGGCGACGCCACGGTGACCAAGGCCGTCGAGACCGAGCTCGCGGCATACGTCCGTCCCTGACGTCGCCGCGTACCCCGGCTTCTGCGCCCGGTTTCCGGGACAAAGTCAGCGTCCGGGTCCCCTGGATCAGAGGAATTTCCTGCGATAACCCCATTTCGTCGTTGAATCGGGCGTAGCTTGGGCCACGCATCGATCAACTACGCCAAGGGGGCAGATCATGAGGAGCACGGCACGAATTCGATTGGCAGGATTGGCAGGCGCCGCCTCTGGGGTCCTCGCGCTGGCCACGGCGAGTCCGGCATCGGCGGTCACCGCGACAGAATGTTCAGGAACACTGACGGGGACGTATGCCGCGGTGGTGGTCCCGGACGGCGCGACGTGCACGCTCGACGGCGCGACCGTCAAGGGCAATGTGACCCTGGGCGTAGGTGCGACGCTCATGGCGGACGGTGCCACCGTGCGGCTCAACGTCAAGGGTGTCGACGCCAAGACCGTCCAGCTCATCGACACCGCCGTCTGGGGACAGATCCACCTGCGGCGCACGACCGGCCCGATCATCATCGGCACAGCCGGATGCAAGGTCGATCCCATCGCCGACGGCAATATCAACCTGCAGAACAATTTCGGTCCGATCGCCATCTGCATGATGACTGTCAAGAACAACATCATCCTGCACAACAACCACAAGACGATCGGCGTCTTCGGCAACACCGTCGGCAACAACATTCAGGTGGTCGGCAACAACAACAAGGCGATCCGCCTGCGCGAGAACACGGTCCGGGGAAATCTGTTGATGAAGGGCAACCTCGTCAGCGTCGCCTTCCAGGTGAAGGACAACTCCATGGGCGGCAGCGCCCAGTGCTCGGGGAATGTCATGGCACCCACGGGCAGCGGCAACACCGCCGGGGGCTCGCTGTCCGGGCAATGCGCCGGACTCGGCTGACCCCCCAACGTGACCTACCGCCTGGTAAGTGGGGTGATCACCCCACTTACCAGGCGGTAGCTTGCGTCTTGACTCACGCGGTGGGGGTCGTGGGGACCGGCTCTGTGCTCGCGGTCGCATCGTCCTCGGCCCGTATGCCGGTTCGGCGCGGCGGAGGTGCGGTGCTATCCGATGGACCCCAGGCACATGGGGTCGGCGGTCTCGATCAGGGGTGAGCTCGTGCCGCGGGCGCGCCAGGTGTTCCTCGTCCCCGGCGCCGCTTCCAGAGGCTTGCCGACCAGTTGGTGAATGGCGTCTTTCTGCCGTCGCGTGAGCCGGTCCGGTTCGGAGCCGTCCCAGCCTTCACCGAATGCGTCGCACAGGAGCGGGTAATCCACCTCGACGTCATGGAGATTGATCGGTTGGCCGCGCAGCCGCCCGTCGAGCCGGCGCACGAGGTGCTCGACGTCCAGCGCGGTGCCCAAAGGGGGTATGCCTGGGCCCGAGGCGCCGACGCAGGCATATGGAGAGCGAAGCTCAGCCCAAGTCACGCCGAAGGTTCGGGCGCCGGATGGCCAGAACAGACCATACTGGGCACCCTCCGGCACCCGGGTGACGGCCGCGAGGAACGCGACCCGCGTCCCTCGGTCGAACGTCCCCGTGATCCGGCCAGGGGCGACCGTCCAGCACTTGCGCGCGACGGCGTCCAGGTCGCCGTCCGCGATGTCGTCGGCGAACGACTGCAGTCCGGTGCCCGGCTGATCCCCGGACGCAACCCTGACGTGCGGCAACCGGGTGGAGTTGGCCGGGGCTGCACTCGTCGCGCCGGTTGTCCTGCTCGGGGTGGCCGTTGATGCGGATTCCTTCGCTGACGTCGTTGTCAGAGACCTCGTCGGTGCGGATGCCGTCGTCGGGGCGTTGTCGACCGTCGATTCCGATTCGGTCGACGGCGGCGAGTCCCGCCCCGAGCATCCCCCGGTGAGGAGCACCAGGATGGCGACAGCAGCGACGGTTCTCCCCATGGGCACGAGCATGCCGTGCCGTTGAGGCGCATCGGCAGTCCCTCAACTGAGGGACCCGCCTGGGGTGTGGGCGGAGACAACTGGGCGGGCAACGAATATTCTTCATTGCCGCACAAGCGCTTCCGACACCGGTCGACGATCGACGACGGGCGATGGGTGGGGTGCCCAATGGCAGTCCCCCGACGAGGGGATGCCTCGCTATGCGGGCGGTGCCGGTGGGGTCGGTGGATGGTCCCGGAGCCAGGTGAGCCAGTCCAGTGCGCTGCGCGACGAATCATGATGACAAGCCTCAGCAGCGAGGGTGAGGGATTCGTCGTAGACGGTGGTGGCGCGGTCCCAGTCGCCGCGGGCCTGGGCGACGGCGCCGACGTTGTCGAGGCTGATGGAGAGGTCGCGGAGGGTTTCGGGGGTGCCGATCCGGTCGGCGAGGTCCCGGCGGACTGACAGGTCGCGATCAGCTGCGGCCTCAGCCGCATCCAGATCCCCGTAACGCAGTCCGACCTGGCGGATGAGTGACGTCAGCGCCAGCGAAACGCGATCGTGAGGCACGTTCAGAGCTGACTCGAGATAGCGATGCAGACTCGCCCAGTCCTCGTCGAGGCCAGCGAGCTCAGCCGCGGCACTTGCGCACAAGGCGTGCAGTTCCGAGCCTGGCGGGGTGGTGCGCGCGGCGGCCTCCGCTTCTCGGCGCGCTGCACGCAGGTCATGGGTGCTCAGCCGGGCAGCCAGGCGGAGCCGCCCAAGGACATCGCGGGCAGCATCGCTGGAGTCAGCGACCTGATAGTCGGCAAAGAGCAGGCGACCGGGGGCGGGGCCATCAAGACTCGGGATCTCGGGGACCCGCGTCGCGACCACTTCTGCGGGCCGACGAGCCACCCTGTTCAGCGACCGCACCGACCAGAGGTCGGCCGCTTTGATGGCTGCTTCGCGGGCCATCGCCTCGGGGCCGAGTAGCACGAGCGCTCCCTGGCGCGGGTTCGCCAGCCGGCCCCGTAGCTCGTTCAGGCGCGCGAGAACCCGATATCGTTCCGGCTCTGCGTCCCAATCAAGCCTGATGGTGATCAGGCCCGCCATGGGCAAGCCTCTACTGAGCGCCTCAGCGATCTGCGTGCCTGAGCCGGCAATTTCATGATGCTCGACGTGATGTCGGGTTGCCCAGAGCGTCAGGCGATCGAGCATCTCGCGTTCATCGTCACGTGACTGACTGGCTAGGAACACCAACGACGGGGCACCGCGCGTCCACTCCAAGTGGCGGCGGACGTCGTCCCAGACCTCATGAAGCGAGCTACCGCTCACGTCACTCGGTCGTGCTCTGGGTCAATCCCCGCAACAGGGGATGAACTGCGAACCAGGTGGCCTGGTCGTTCGGATAGCGCAGAATGGCACCGAGCGACACCAGCTCGGCCTCATCCGCGGACTGCTCCCGCTTGACAAACAACTCCTTGGTCCGATCCACCTCGCTCAACAAGGTGAGATGCTCTTTGGCGAAGGTCATGGTGTAGTCCTCACGAACCTGCATCTCGGCCCGCGCCAGGTCCTGCTCAGTGGCCGGCAGCCCGCGGGCATTGAGGAGCGTCCCGCGCACCAGCCGCAGGAGATCGCGGAAGAGTCCCCCGCTGGCCGCGATGAGGCGATCGACACCCTCCTCGTCGAGGAAGCGGGCCAAATCCCCCTGCGGTGCGCGACGCTCGAGGACCCTACGGAGGGCCACGAACCCGGGCTCGAACCGATCCCCCTGGCGTGTCGAGAGCTTGACGTTGACCACGTCCTGTCGCGTCCCGAATGCCGGCACCGCCAGGTAATTTGGGATCGTGTAAATGACGTGGATGTTCGGCAGCGCCAAGTCATCGGCTAGCTCGGTGAAAGCCAGCTCGACCGACTCTCGGACGGGTTCGAACTGATCTCCCGCACCGCGCCAATGATCGATCGAGTCAACGATGAAGACCATTGGCTTGGTCGGATCAAGACGGCTCAGCACCTTGAGGAAGAAGGCGTGGAACTCGGCCCGCAGACTCTTGCGGTTCGTGCGGAACGCGTCTCGCGCGCTGGCCGCGAAACTCACATCGTCGCGGACCGAGGCAGACACCGAAAGCGCCAAGCCGCCCACCCCCGGCGCCTCGAATCCGACGTTTAGATGCAACCGCTGCAGAAACGACCACAACGCTTCATGGACCGGCACTTTGAGGTTATCTTCCACCGCCTGAGCGAACCCGGCGGCGAGGGCGACAGGCAGGAGCGCCGCGTCCAGGGGTAGGCGGGTATTGAAGAACGAGTTGATGTCGAGGTAGGCAACCGCATAGCCGTCCGCCTCCAGTTCCTCGCGCAGGCGCAGCAACTCGGAGGTCTTGCCGCAACCACGGAACCCCGAGAGGAGTTGCACCGACTGGCCGATCGTCAAGTCGATGACATCGCGCATCTTCGGCACTAGGTCGAAGGGTGCGAGGTGCGGATCGTTGTAGATCGGCACTAGAGGTCGTGCAGTGCGGCGGCCAAGCCCTGCTGGACATCGGCATTCCGGAAGAACTGAGCCCGGTACTCGCGATCGGTGATCGGCACGCGCTCAGTGTAGGTCGGCGGTTGGCTCGCCTACCGAGGACGGGAGTGGGCGGCATACGACCAAGGTGCCGTATGCCGCCCGCTCACCGAACGCGGGCTCCCGGACTCAGCGGGGCTCGGTGCCCGCGATGAAGGCCTCGAGCCGGGCGCGGCCCTCGGTGTCCTCGCGCTGCTCCGGCGGCGACTTCATCAGGTAGGCCGCGGCGGAGAGGATGGGGCCACCGACGCCGCGATCCTTGGCGATCTTGGCCGCGCGGATGGCGTCGATGATGATGCCCGCGCTGTTGGGCGAGTCCCACACCTCGAGCTTGTATTCGAGGTTGAGCGGCACGTCGCCGAAGGCGCGACCCTCGAGGCGGACATACGCCCACTTGCGGTCGTCGAGCCAGGCGACATAGTCGGACGGGCCGATGTGGACATTGCGGTCCTCCTTCTTGCCGGCGAGCGGGCCGGTGAGGTTGGAGGTCACGGCCTGGGTCTTGGAGATCTTCTTGGACTCCAGCCGCTCGCGCTCGAGCATGTTCTTGAAGTCCATATTGCCGCCGACGTTGAGCTGATAGGTGCGGTCGAGCGTAACGCCGCGGTCCTCGAACAGCTTGGCCATGACCCGGTGGGTGATCGTCGCTCCGACCTGGCTCTTGATGTCGTCACCGATGATCGGCACGCCCGCGGCCTCGAACTTCGCCGCCCATTCGGGGTCGCTCGCGATGAAGACCGGCAGCGCGTTGACGAAGGCGACACCCGCGTCGAGGGCGCACTGCGCATAGAACTTGTCGGCCTCCTCCGAGCCCACCGGAAGATAGGAGACGAGGACGTCGACCTGCGCGTCCTTGAGCGCCTGGACGACGTCCACCGGCTCCGCGGCCGACTCGTCGATGGTCAGGCGGTAGTACTTCCCGAGCCCGTCGAGCGTATGACCGCGCTGCACGGTCACGCCGGTCGTCGGCACGTCGCAGATCTTGATCGTGTTGTTCTCCGAGGCGTTGATCGCCTCGGCGAGGTCCTTGCCGACCTTCTTGTCGTCCACATCGAATGCGGCGACGAACTCGACGTCGCGCACGTGATACGGCCCGAACTGGACGTGCATGAGGCCGGGCACGGTGCCGGCCGGGTCAGCGTCCCGGTAATAGTGGACGCCCTGCACGAGGGAGCTCGCGCAGTTGCCGACGCCGACGACGGCGACGCGGATGGATCCCATGGGTGTCTCCTTGGTGGGTCTTCTTCAGTGGGTGCCGGCGGTGCCGGTCGGTTGTGGCCGTGGCCGCGGTGGGGTGTATGCCGGGTGATTCGGGTCCGTGAGGCTGCCGACGCGGCCCGCGGGGGCGGCGCGTTCGGCGGCGAGGAGTTCCGCGATCCAGCGCAGGTCGCGTTCCAGGCTCTCTTCCGTATGCCGATGCATGGCCACCGCCCATGTGTCCCGTCCTCGTGTGGCCGAACTCGCGCGCAGGGTCGCGAGCCGCTCCTCGAGCCGGGCGCGCCGCCCCTCGAGCACACGCAGGCGGACGGACGACTCAGTGCGGCCGAAGAAGGCGACACGGAGGGCGAAGGCGTCGTCGTCATACGCCTCCGGGTCGACGCGGCCGGCGAGTTCGGCGAAGTAGGCGCGCCCCGACGGGGTGAGGTCATAGACGATCCGGGGGCGCCGTCCGGTCGCGGGTGAGGGGGCCGCCGCCGCGATCCGGTCATCGGCGACCAGGGCCTGGAGGCAGGGATAGAGCGTGCCGAACGAGAGAGCGCGGAACGGCCCGAGCGCGAGGTTGAGCCGTTTGCGCAACTCATAGCCATGCATCGGGGATTCGTGGAGGAGTCCGAGAACGGCGAACTCCAGCAAGGGCTGGCGGCGCGGCATACGAACTCCTCTCGTGCGTGAATCGATATATCGATCCGATACATCTGAATGATAGCAGGACAACCGCCGACTCTGTGTGCTTGACACGCGGGAAGCCCGGTCGTGTGGAATGTCCACACATTGATTTGATAGAACAAAGTGCGCCAAGCGGCGTATGCTGGACCTACACGACTCGCCGCGTCCGGCGAGTGCGCCACTTCGCTTCCCGGAGGTTCTCGATGTCCCCCTCGCTCGGTGCCCTCGACGGGCGCGTCGCCGCCGCCCCCATCTCCTGGGGGATCTGCGAGGTGCCCGGCTGGGGCGAGGTCCTGCCGTCCGACCGGGTGCTCGGCGAAATGCGTGACCTGGGCATTCCCGCGACCGAACTCGGGGCGCCCGGCTTCCTTCCCGAGACCGCGGATGAGCTCAACGCGCTGCTGGCGGGATACGGCTTGACGATGATCGGTGGCTTCGTGCCGCTCGTTCTCCATGACCCGGAGCAGCGGGCCGACGCCCTGCGCCGCGCGACGGAGGTCGCGCAGCTGTTCCAGGCCGCCGGGGCGACCCGCTTCGTCACCGCGCTGGTCCAGGACTACGACTGGTCGACGCCGGTCCCGCTCGACGCGGCCGGCATGGCGATCGTCGGCGAGGGCCTGCGGGAGGTCGACGCGATCTGCTCGGCCCACGGCCTCATGCAGGTGCTGCACCCGCACGTCGGGACAGTTGTCGAGACCGCGGCCGATGTCGCGCTGGCGTTGGAGCACACCGACGTCCGGTGGTGCCTCGACACCGGCCATCTGCAGATCGGGGGGGTCGACCCGGTCGCCTTCGCCCGCGAGCACGGCGACCGGGTCGGCCACGTCCACCTCAAGGATGTCGACGTCGCGACCTCCGACCGGGTGCTCTCCGGGGAGTTGACGCTCGTCGAGGGCGTCCAGGCCGGGATGTTCCGGGCGCTGGGCGCCGGCGATGTCGCCATCGATGACGCGGTCGTGGCCCTCGAGGAGGGCGGCTACCGCGGGTGGTATGTCCTGGAGCAGGACACCGCCCTCACCCAGGGCCTGCCGGCGGCGGGCACCGGCCCGGTCGATGATGTGCGCGCGTGCCTCGACTACCTCGCGACCGCCGTCGTGCCCCGGCTTGGGGTCTGACGTGAGCGACACCACGACGCGCACCATCGGTGTCGGGGTCATCGGCGCCGGGTGGTTGGGCGATGTTCACGCCCGGGCCTGGGGGCGGCTGCGCCACCACTATGCCGATCTGGGGGTGACGCCGCAGTTCGTGGCGGTCGCGGACAGCGTCCCCGGGGCGCGCGAGGCCGCGGTCGCCAAGCACGGGTTCGCCACGGCATACGGCGATTGGCGGGACCTGATCGCGGACCCGGGCGTCGAGGCGGTCAGCGTGACCGCGCCGAACGCGCTGCACCGCGAGATCGGCGTCGCCGTTGCGCAGGCGGGCAAGCACCTGTGGATCGAGAAGCCCGTCGGGCTCTCGGCCGCGGACGCGCAGGCGGTCGCCGACGCGGTTGCCGCGGCCGGCGTGCAGGGGACGGTGGGGTTCAACTACCGTGCGGTCCCGGCGTCGGCTCGCTTGCGCGAACTCGTCGCCGAGGGCGCGATCGGTATGCCGACCCACGCCCGCGTGCGGCTGCTCACCGACTATGCCGCGCACCCGCTCGGCACGCTGACCTGGCGTTATGGGCTGTCGTCCGGTGGACATGGGGTGCTCGGCGATCTCGCGTCGCACGCGGTGGACCTGACGCGCCATGTCCTCGGGGATCTTGCCGGCCTGGTCGCGCAGACCGCGGTCTTCATCCCCGAGCGGCCGGTGCTGCAGGAGGGCGCGCAGACCTATGGCCACGGGCTCGGCGACCCCGACGCCCCCAAGGGCGCGGTCGAGAACGAGGACTATGTGATGGCGATGCTGCGCACCCGCGCGGGCGTGCTCGTCGCGCTCGAGTGCAGCCGGGTCGCCGTGGGCGAGCAGAACAACTACGGCATCGAGGTGCACGGCACCCAGGGCCTGATCGAGTGGGACTTCCGCGCACCGGGCGAGTTGCGCCTGTCCACCGGCAGCACGTATGCCGATCAGCCCACCCAGCGTCTCTTCGTCGGCCCGGGCGCCGGCGAGCACGGCCGCTTCCAGCCGGGATCGAGCATCCCGACCAGCTATGACGACACCAAGGTCGTGGAGTTGGCGGGCTTCGTGCGCTCGATCCTGTCCGGCACCCCCGAGGGCCCGGTCCTCGCCGACGCCGTCGCCTCCGCCGAGGCGCTCGACGCCATGGTCCGCTCCGCCGCCGGGGAGGGCTGGGTCACCCTCTGACCCCCGGCCGGGCCCCGGGGGGTGCCTGTGGGGAGTGCCCCTGGGGAGTGCCAGACGGGGCTCCTCGGGCGCTCGCCGTCCCCCCGTCGAGAGGTCACATAACCCCCGTCGAGAGGTCAAATAGCGCGCATCGAGAGATGGCGGCCGTCCGACAACGGGCACGGTTGACGACCGGTAACATAGGGGAATCTCGGACGCCCCCGTCAAGGACTGTACGTGAAGAAGCCTGTCTTCCATCCGCCTCCGGGCTGGCCGCAGCCGCCGACTGAGTGGACGCCTCCACCTGGGTGGTTGCCCCAGCCAGAATGGCCGCCTCCTCCTCCCGGCTGGCAGTTCTGGTCCGATGTCCCGTCGGGCCCACAGGATCGCGTTGAACTCGCGTCGCGTCCGTTTCCGCAACAGCTTTACAACCGGCCGACAACAATTGACACGGGGCCAACCGCAGAGGCTGGGCCCGGCGTTGTCATGAAGTGGGCGGGATGGGCCGCATTGAGCCTTGTCGCGCTCCTCGGCCTGGTCAGTGGCGGCATTCCGGGTTTGCTCATGTTGACTGGCATGGCCATGCTCATCGTGGTGCTTGTCGCCTTCGTGCGCGGTCGCGTGAGCTGGGCTGGCCTCACGACAACCACCTCGAAGTTCACGGCTTTGGTCGCCTCCCTTACCGCGATCGCAGCCGCGACGGCAATGTCCTCAGGCACATCGAGCACCGCGTCAGATGCCCCGTCGACGACCGGCATCACGTCGCCCTCGTCACCGATGCAGACGTCCGCCACTGCGTCGCGTGATCCGATCCAGGTCATCCTCGACTCGGCGCCGAAGGGGTCAACCCTTGCCATGCTTGCCACGCTGACCGTCGCTGACGCTACGAGTGGGCAGGCATACGACCGTGCCTCCTTCGGGCAGGCGTGGAGCGACACCGATCGCAATGGGTGCGATCAGCGAAATGACACCCTGCGCCGGGACTTCCTCGAGGCAACCCTGAAAGCGGGGACGCATGGCTGCGTGGTGTGGACGGGCAAGCTGGTGGACCCGTATACCGGCAAGACGGTGAATTTCACTCGAGCCGTAGGTGCGAAGCCCACGGTCGCGATCGACCACGTCGTTGCGCTCGCGGACGCGTGGAATATGGGAGCAACGACCTGGACAAAGGACAAGCGCCTCGAATTCGCGAATGACCCGCTGAATCTGCTCGCCACCTCCTTGACGGTCAATATCGCCAAGGGCGCCGCTGACGCGGCGTACTGGCTACCACCGGACGTGGGCGCTCGGTGCGCGTACGTTGCCCGACAAGTGGCGGTGAAGCAGAAATACGGACTCGCCGTGACCACCGATGAGCGCCGCGTGATCGTGGAGACCCTTCGAAGCTGCCCCCGGACTGCAACCCCTCGGGCCGCGATCGCAAAACTCGGCGGGTGGCCGACATTCTCCGAACCCGTGCCGTTCACAGCGACGCCCAAGCCGAGTCCCACAACCTCGACGCAGCCGCCACCAACATCGCCGAATCCCATTCGCGGAGTGCATCCGGGCGCGTTCTGTTCTCCGGTCGGTGCGTTGGGCTACACCGACAAGGGCACCTTGATGAGGTGTTCTGTGACGCCGACGGATGGGCGCGCCCGGTGGAGGAGCGCATGAGGTCCGCAGACGTGAAGGTGAGAGGCCGATGGGCCTAGGATTCAGCGTCAAGTTGGCGCCCGGGCTTCGAATCCGGGCATCCAGCCGCGGGCTGCGCACGAGCGTCGGGCCGCGCGCAGCCAGGCTCCATGTCGGTGCGGGTCGCCCTCGTGTATCCAGCGGGTTCGGGCCGTTGTTCGTGTCGGGCTCCGTCGGGCGCAAGCGGAAGCGGAAGCACATCGCGCGCACGAAAGCCCCCGCGCGCTCCGCCAGGCCGACCGTGGCCCAGATGCAGGCCCAGTCGATGAGCATGCAGCGTGCTGAGCAGGCGCACGCCATTGAGGAGCTGGAAACGACGCTCACATCCCTCCATCTGCAGGAGTTCGCGGCCGCCGAACCGAGGCTGATCGCCATTCCGTATGCACCATCGCCCCGTTCGGTCGCGAGGGACCTGTACCGCGCCGCCGTGGTCAACGTCGCGCCCTGGAGCAGTTCCACGCAGATCAGGAGTGGGAAGCCCTGATCGATCATGACCCCGGCGCCGTGATCGAAGCCGTGGACCGCGCTTTCGCAGACAACGCCAGCGACTCCGTCTGTGTGGACGCCGGCACGACCGTGATCGACGGTTCCTCGGTCAACTATGTCTCGGTCGTCGTCATGTATGGCGACGTGACGGTCATTCCGGAGCATCGTCCCGACGTCACACCTGGCGGGAAGTTGACGATCAAGAAGCGGACCAAGAGCGATCGCAATGCGTTGTATGCACGAGCGATCGCTTCCACTGTCCTCGTGACCGCCAAGGAGGCGCTGGCGGTGGCCCCCGGTGCAACGGAGGTGCGCGTCATGGTTGTGCGTCCCGCCGCGGTTCGCAGCGGCGTGGAGCCCATCTTCGCCGGGGCCTACTCGCGCGCACTTCTCGACAGCGTCGACTGGAGCCGAAACGACGACCCGTTCGTGGTCGCGTTCGATGGCTCGGACGTGCGCTATTCGACCAAGGGATCGGCTCATGAGGTCGTGGCCTTCCCCGTGCCCACCGGGTCGTCCATGGCTGGTCTGCTTGATGCGCTCGATCGGGCCATCGCGTCCGCGGGCGGCGAATAGGCAGCAAGTCGCCGTCAGGCCACGGTCTCCTCAGCGAGGGCATGTCTGCGAACATCGTCCAGAACCTCGATCATCCGGTCCACATCGGTGCCCCTGAAGCGCGAGTCCGGCCCGGTGGGGGCGTGATCGGTGAAGGGCGCCTCATACAGGCGACGTGCCTCCATCACCCCGTTGGCGGTGAGGTGCTCAACGATCAACTGGATGAAGCGGATCTCGGCGGCGCTGAACGAAACCCGCGGCATCCATGCGACCAACATGCAACTAAAGGGCTATTTCAGTTGGAATGAACTGCCCCGGGTGTAACCTGAGTTGGAAGCAAGCGATCAACCTCCAACTGAGGCCGATGTTCGATTGCAACCCGGCTGATCTGCGAGCCGGACGAGCGGGACCTCCACCCCGACGACTGCGAGTCGGGCGGCGTCGAAGGGTTGGGCCGGACCTGTGACCTCACCGATGGCGACGTACCCCTGCCGCTGTGGGATGCACGCGTTGACGCGGGCCCCCTCGAGGAGGTCGCGCTGTCCGTCCTCCCAGGCGAACCAGGATCGGGCGATGCAGAGGCGACCTTCTCCTCGACCAGGTTGATCGTGGTTGCGGTGGGCAGGTGCGTCCGGACGACGATCTGCTCGAGGACGGGCCGGGCGTAGAAGACGCTCGACCGCGGGTCGGCCCGGCCATGCGACTCGGCTCGGATCGTGTCGGCGCGCGCGTCGCCCCACTCGGTGGGCACGAAGTCGAAGTTGGAGGTCACAGTCCGCAGCCGTCCCGATCGCTGCTACACCATCTACTGCACCATTCCCGTCACCTGAATGTTGCAGTAGATGGTGCAGTAGCCGTCGCGGTGGGTATCGCGTCGGTCAGTGGAGGACTCATCGGAGCCGCCACGTGGCCCTGGGATCCTTTGCCGACTCTCCCTGCCAGCCGACGATCTCTCGGTCACGCAGTTGGGCCAGCGCCCGCGTGGCTGTCATCCGGCTGATGCCGGCGAGTTCCGCGAGTTGCCCCGTGCCCAGCGGCTGATCTGCCAGGCGAAGGACATCGAGCATGGCCCGCGCGCTGGGGGTCAGTTCGTTCAGCACGTCCGGAGGGAGCGCGTCGGCGGCGAGCAGGACCAGGCGGACACTCGACGCGAGCTGCGTGTAGAGCGGATCAGCGAGCCCGCGACGCCGCATTTCGTCGAACATTCGACGAATGCCTTCACCGAGCTCCCGCGTGATCCCAAGGTCAGAGCAGACCCGCGAGATGCGCGGGTTGCGGGCGTATCGGTCGATGTCCAAGGGGTTCGCGGGATCGACGACTCCCGGAAAGCGTCCGGGTGAGGTGATCTCGAGGCGGTTCGGGAAGATCTCGACACGAATGTGGTCGCCCATGAGACTGTAGGACCGATGGACCACCGCGTTGACCAGTCCTTCGAGCCAGGCATCGCGAGGGATTCGGGGCATCGCCTCGAAGAGGCCGCCTGCTCCGAGTCGCTGCCACTTGGGCATCAGCCGCTCGATCTCGGCAGCCGCCCGCATGATCTGCTGCGGGATGGACCCCTCGCAGCGAACGTCGGTGCCATCCTCCAAGGACATGGAGGCCCCGACTCCGCGGTCCTCGGCCCCGTAGCGCAGCACGCGGACCGTGGCATTGGGAAACTCCCGCTGCGGACGTTCGTCGAAGAGCAGGCACGCCGCCACCGTCACCCGGTCGCGCCGGTCAAGAAGGTCGCGCGCGAGCATCATGTGCCGGATCGAGGAGGACCCCAGCGCGTCGGCGTACGCCTGCAACTGCACCGCGTCGAGGTCCTCGACGGCCAACCTCATGGGTGAGCCTTCGTAGGCCGCGGCACCGCGGTCGTAGGCCAACTCCTGGCGCTGGGCGGCACTGAGCTTGCGGGATTCATCCCCGACGCGAAGGTAGGCGGTGCGGTTCGTCAGTTCGTGCAGGGTGTCGGACGGGTCGATGCGGATGACCAGCAGTATTCGCTGCTCTTGATTCACCGTGGCGACCACTTCCTCGAAGGCCGCCCGAACCGGCGGGCTGGTGAGGTCCAACCCCACCTGCCGGAGGTCGTTGATCTTCCGCGCCTCGACTCCCTCGACAGCCCCGTCGTTGAGCCCCACCACGATGGTTCCGCCTTCGGCGTTGGCCATCGCCACCATGGGGATGGCCAAGTCCTTTGGGCTCACTCGACCGGACTTGCGCTCGAAGTACTGGCCCTCGGTCAGGGCCAGCAGTCTCGCGCACTGGTCGTCGCCCGCGGTGATCAGCGCGACATCAACCTCGGACGCTGGTGGCATGGCCTACTGTAACATTTCGTCAGTAATGGAGAGGCGGGATGGTGGTCAGCCTCTCAGCCGAGGGCCTCCGCCCTTGGGCAGGATGAGCGGCGCGTCCACCGCGCTCACGCCCGGCTTTGGTGCGTATGCCGTGAGCGAGGCATCGATGGCGGCATCCGTCCGTGCACTCCCGACGCGATCCGTGCCCCCGTTGCGTCGACCACCGCAAGCCCGGTGACATCGCGTGACGAGCGCGCGAGGTCGATGCCGACGAAGGTCACCGCGGACAAGCCGCTGCGGACGTGTCAGGGCGATCACTCGAAGAAGTCCTCGTCGACCTCGACGATCTCCACCGTCCGTTTGACCTGAACGCCGACGCCGTAGCGGATCATCAGAGCGGCGAGCCGTTGGCCGTCGACTAGCACGACCCGGGTCGCGATGCCTTTGGCGTAGTCCTTGGCCCCGGAGCTGAAGCCCGCGGTCGTGATGTAGACGCCCTGGTTCGCGGCGTTGCCGTGGAGGGCGCCGACGAAGGCCTGGATCTCGGGCCGGCCGATGCTCGCGTCGAGGGCATAGCGCTTGGCCTGCACATAGACCCGGCTCAGGCCGAGCGCGTCCTGGTCGATGACTCCGTCGATGCCGCCGTCGTTGGAGAGTTGCGTGCGCGTCGCGGTGCCCTCGGCGCCGCCGTACCCCATCGCCATCAGCAGGTCGAGCACGGCCTGCTCGAAGAACGCCGGCTCGCGCGCGTGCAGGCGGGTCAGCAGATCGGCGGAGACGTCGGCGTGGATCCGCCCGATGCCGGCCTCGATCTGCTCGACCGGGTCGAGGGCCGAGTCGTCGGTCGTCGCGACGGGTATGGGCGCGGCCGCGCGTGCGCGAGTCCTCGGCTTGAGCGGGGAATGCCGTGTGCTGGCGTCGTCGGCCAGGGTGAAGGTGTCGCGCTCGCTGATCCCGGCGGGGTGTTCGGCGAGCAGACGACGGCCGACGTCGGTGATGACGTACCGGCCGCGGGAGGGGCGGTCGAGACCGCCGACCCGGTTGAGGTGGGATGTCGCCCAACCGATGCGGTTCTCGTACATCAACTGACCCGACTTCAGCGTCGTCGCGCGCTCCTCCTCGGTGAGGCTGGTGTCGTCGGCGACCCGGTCGTACAACCAACGGCGAGAACGCGTCTCACCGTCGGTCAGGACACGGAGCACCGGCGCCATGAACTGATCCCACGTCGGCATGACCATCAGAGCTCCCCCCGAAACGCCGGCGCCTGGGTCATATTCACGTGATCGAGCTTCCTGAGGCGATCCAGCGCGCGCCAGTTTCCAGAATCGCTCTTGAAGCGCGACCAGCGCAGCTGATCCCGGCCAGGGAGGAAGGTCGGGTCGATGACCGGCTCCTTCAGGCGGCGGGCGCGGTTCTCCGCCAGGGTCTGGAGCTCGTCGAACCGCCGGATGAACAGCAGGAACGTGATCTGCTCGATCACCTCGATCGGGTTGCTGATGCCGCCGGACCAGAACGCATCCCAGATCCGGTCGACCTTGCTCTTGAGCTCACCCGTGATCACGCGAGCCAGGGTATGCGTCGAGTGGCCGGTTCAGGGTCATCGAGTGGACGAGCCTTCGACCGGCCACTCGACGCGGTGGGTCACTCCGCGAGGGTCGCCTCCAGCGCCGCCCGCATCACCTCGCGGTCGGGCTCGAGGCCGGTCCACAGGCGGAAGTTCACGGCCCCCTGACCGACCATCATCCCGACACCGTCGAGGGCGGTCGCGCCGGCCTCGCGCGCCGCGCGGACGAAGGCCGTCGGGATGGCGCTGACGATGACATCGGAGACGACCAGCCCGGGCCGCAGGGTCGCGACGTCGATGTCGACCATCGCGTCCGGGTCGCCGAGGCCGACGCTGGTCGCGTTGACCAGGACATCCGTCGTGGGCGGCACGGCATATGACCCGTCCCACGGCACTCCGTATGCCGTCACTCCCGTCGCCTGCGTGACATAGCGTCCGAGGGTGGTCGCCTCATCGGCCACGCGCCCGACGAGGGTGATCGAGGCCGCTCCGGCGAGCGCCGTCTCGATGGCGACCGCACGCGCCGCGCCGCCCGTCCCGAGGACGACGACGTTGGCGCCGGCGGGCGCCCGCACCGGCGTCAGCGCGGCGACGAAACCCTGCCCGTCGGTGTTGTGACCGATCAGCCCCTCGCCGGTCGCGACGACGCAGTTGACCGCACCGATGATCTCGGCGGACGCGGCGAGCCCGTCGATGAGATCGATCACCGCGACCTTGTGCGGGATCGAGCAGTTGAACCCCGCCCAGTGCATCGCCCGGGCCCCGGCGACCGCCGCCGCCAGGTCGGTCTTGGCGATCTCGCAGTTGAGATAGCGGGCGTCGAGCCCGTGGTGGCGGTACGCGGCCTCCATCGCGACCACGGTCGGATTGTCGATGGCGGGCGTGGAGAAGGAGCCGGTGATGATCCCGAGGTAGGTGCGCGGCATACCGGCACTCAAGCAGGCGCTGCGCAGTGCCGCAATGCGGCGTCCGTCCGGTGGTCTGGGCCGGGGATGCCGCGCCGCATTGGGCACGGACCTCCTCACACCGTATGCCGCGTG
Source organism: Dermatophilaceae bacterium (assembly GCA_046330995.1). GTDB lineage: Bacteria > Actinomycetota > Actinomycetes > Actinomycetales > Dermatophilaceae > Nostocoides_A. The sequence continues at coordinate 68,004 of JAXLRS010000006.1, read as the reverse complement.
GTCGGCGCGGACACTGCGGCCACCCGTGTCACTCGTCGCGGGCAATTTCGCGAGAACGTCGTGCGTACGTCGTACCCCTGCGTCCCCAACCTCCGTCAATGGTGAGCCAGCCAGTCTTGACCAATCTGGTCACCGCGTAGCGAAGCTGAGTGGGCGTGAGCCCGGTCGAGGTCTCGAGGGCATGCAAGGTCGTCGGACCCGCGTCCAGTGCCGTCCAGATGATGGGAGCGAACTTCGTGACGGAGACATCGGGCGAAGGCCCACGGTCGGTCTCGGGGATCGGCAGGGTCGGATCCGAGTCTGCGCTGGAGCGGACGGTGATCCGTGGTGCGTCCGTGCCCGTGATCTCGATGTTGAGAGTGTCGGCCAGGGCGTAAGTGGTCTGACCACGCTCACCTTGGACGGTGGCCAGTCCAGCAGCGACCAAACCCTGCAGTTCGACCCGTGCCACCGTGGAGTCGAGCGGGGCGAACTCGTCGCGTACGCGGCTATTGGTCCATTGCTCGCCATGCCACATGGCGACCGCGATTCGGCGTTGGACGTCGGAGAGCTGACCCCGTGGATCCCATCGATGGAGCCACATTGCGTCTCGCTCGGAGATGAGCGAGTGGCGAGGGACGAGAACGGTGAAGGAAACCCCCCTGTCATGGAAGTGAGGAGGCTGAAGATTTGCCGCGCTGATCGCGCGACGAGCATCTCGAATGCCGCCGCCTTCACCTTCGATCACCCGAGCGCCCGTGCCCGTCCGAACCAGCTTGCAGACCTCGTAGAGGAACTCGTTCACAGCGGATTTGCCCGCCGGACTGCCGAGTTGCGCCTGATTGATGCCCCACAGACCGCCTGGACTGCCGATGACCAGGAGATCCTGGGTCATCCTGATCTCGACCCGCTTGCCCTGCGTGTGCGGGCTGAGGTCGCGGTGGACAAGTGCGTTGGCCACGAGTTCCCGCACGGCGATGGCGGGAATCTCTTCAACGTCGCGTGCATGACCCTGAGCGTCGTAACGGATCGTCGTCCGGGTGTTGCGAGCCACCCAGGCCATAGCGTCCTCGAGAAGAGCGGGGATCGGGCCGTCGAAATGGGCGAGGTCTCGCGTCCTCGCCCCGGTCCGCGGGTCGAGTTGCACAGCAGCTGTGATCGCCAGACTCGGGGCGAACTGCTGAGGATAGGCGCCGAGAGCATAGACGCCGGCCAGGGTGAGTTCGTCGCTCCCCCTATCGAGGATTCCTTTGAATCGCAACAGTTCCGCATCTGGCGCACCCTGGAGACGCCGGGTCGAGGCTCGGACGGCTGCGATGTAGTCGCCGGTCAACTCCGTGTCCAGATCGGCGAGTTGACTACCAGGCACGACGACCTTGTCGAACCGTGGCCGATCACGCATGGCCAGAATCTGCTGAACTTCGGGTTCGCTCATGAGATAGTCGCCATCGGCTTGACGCAGATACGCGCCACCTCGGTAGGTGCACGGTCGCGAACTCAGAGGCAGAGGGCTGACCGAGGCCACCACGACGACGGCACCGTCCACTTCGACACGATCGAAGGCGACCTGTACGGGCGGCTTGACAGCGTTGCGCGCCTGTGAGGCGATGCCGGCCTCAATGGCGCTTGGGTCGGCGACTCCGACTGCGTCGAAGTCACGCATCTCGTCGAGCCCCACAATGATCGTGCCACCGGTGGGCAGGTTGCCGAATGCACTCAGCGTTGAACCCAAGGTCGGGCAGCCCCCGACACCCAGCTTCACCTCGACGTCTGTGGTGTCGCCACCGCGGGCTCGGAGTTCCTCCAACAGGGAGAGAAAGGCGCGCGGGTCGAGAGTCACCCAGCCAGAGTGTCACTCGCGCAGGCCGAGTGCAACTGTAGAGTGCTAAGAGTGCCACTCTCAGTGACACTCTGCTGACGGCGGCGCCCGCTCAGCGGTCTCGTCGAGAGCTATCACGCAGAGTCTGGATGGCCCCGGCAAATGGGACGTTTGCGTGCGTCACGGGTCCTCCCAGCCTCGACGACGTCAACGGCCGACTACTCCGGCGGTCGCCGCGCGGCACGGCTGAGTCAGACCAGGACCCGCTGGGCCGCCTTCTGCTCCACATGCTCGGCGTATGCCGTTTGCGTCGACTCCAGGTCACTCACCTGTGCGACCGGCACGTCCCACCACGCGGTCCCGGGTGGGTTGGGACCGGTCAGGTCGGTCTCGATGTAGAGCACGGTGACGCCCGGGCTCTCGGCGGTCTCGGCGAACTTCGCGCGGAAGTCGGCGATCCCGTTGCAGCGCAGCACATTCGCGCCCCAGGAGGCCGCATTGGCGGCGAGGTCGAAGGGCACCTCGGCGCCGTCGAGCCGGCCCGTGGCGGCGTCTCGCATCCGGTACTTCGTCCCGAACCGCTGCGAGCCGCGCGACTCCGACAGCGCCCCGATCGAGGCGAAGCCGTGGTTCTGCAGCAGCACATAGGTCAGGTCGAGCCCCTCGGACACCGCGGTCGCGAGCTCCATCGGGAGCATCTGATAGGTGCCGTCACCGACGATCCCGACCACGCGATGGCCCTCGCCGAGGGCGAGCTTGACGCCGATCGCCGCCGGGATCTCATAGCCCATGCACGAGAAGGCGTACTCCACGTGATATTGCACGGGAGTCGTTGCCCGCCAAAGGCATTGGAGATCCCCGGGCATCGAGCCGGCCGCGTTGATGACGACATCCTCGGGCGCCATCAGCTCGTTGAGCGCACCGAAGACCTCGGTCTGCGCGGGCAACGGCTCGTGGTCGCGGTGGTAGCACGCGTCGATCTCGCGCTGCCAGGCCGCATCCAGATCGATCGCCTCCTGCCGGTATGCCGCGTCGACCGACCACCCGGACAGCGCCTCGGACAACCCCTGCAGCGCCGCACGCGCATCGGCAACCACCATCGTCGCGCCGTGCTTCATCGCATCGAACCCGAGAGTGTTGATATTGACGAAGCGCACGTCCTCGCCGGCGAAGATCGTGTGGGAGGCCGTGGTGAAGTCGGAGTAGCGCGTCCCGATGCCGATGACGACATCGGCCGTGCGCGCCAGCGCATTAGCGGCCGAGGACCCCGTTGACCCCACGCCCCCCACCGCGGACGGGTGATCCCAATTGATCGCGCCCTTGCCCGCGTGCGTGTCCGCCACGGGAATGCCTGTGGCAGAAGCGAACTCACGCAGTTGGGCCGAGGCATCGGCATACACGACCCCGCCACCGGCGACGATGAGCGGGCGCTTCGCCGACCGGATGATCTCGACCGCGCGCGCGAGTGCGGCGGGCTCGGGCACGGGGCGGCCCACATGCCAGACGCGCTTGCGGAAGAAGGCGAGCGGCCAGTCATACGCCTCGGCCTGGACGTCCTGCGGCAAGGCAATCGTGACGGCCCCGGTGTCGGCCGGGTCGGTCAGGACGCGCATGGCGTTGAGCATGGAAGGGATCAGCTGCTCGGGCCGGTTGATCCGGTCGAAGAAGCGCGAGACCGGGCGGAAGCAGTCGGTCACCGCCGTGTCCAGCGCCTGCGGCGATTCCAGTTGCTGCAGAACGGGATCCGGGATCCGATTGGCGAACTGGTCGGACGGGAAGAGGAGCACCGGGATCCGGTTGGTGGTCGCCAGCGCGGCGCCGGTGATCATATTCGTGGCCCCGGGCCCGATCGACGTCGTCACCGACATCACCTGCAGACGATTGCGCGTCCGGGCGTATGCCGTGGCCGCGTGCACCCCGCTCTGCTCGTTGCGGATCAAGTAGTAGGGCACATGGTCCCCATCCAGCGGATTCTCCGCTCCCGACTCCTCGAAGGCGATCTGGTCCTGCAACAACGCCTGACCGATCCCGCAGACATTGCCGTGCCCGAAGATACCGAACATCCCGGTGACGAGCCGCTGCTCGACGCCGTCACGCTCGGACCACTGCTGCCCGAGGAACTTCACGACCGCCTGGGCGGTGGTCAGCCGGATGGTCTCGGTCATCGGTGCGCTCCTCGCGTCGACAATTCGCATGTTGACAGAATGTCAGAACAAAGCAAAGTCTAGCGCTCGTGGACGGTGACGTCGAAGGTGTACTGGTCGAAGCGGTAGCAGTGGTCGCCGAACTCGACCGCGGCGCCGTCGCCGTCATAGGCCCGCCGGCTCATGGTGAGCAGCGGGTCGCCGGCGGCGAGGGCGAGCAGCCGGCGCTCCGTGGGCATCGGACGGCGGGCCCCGATGGTCTGGTGCGCGATGACGGGACGGGCACCTCGGGCGCGGAGGGCGGCATACAGCGATCCGGAGTCGAGTTCGTCCCGGGTGATGTCGGCGAACCGCGGCGGGAGCCAGTTGTGCATGAGCGCCGTCGGCGTCTCGCCAGCGAAGCGCAGCCGCTCGATGAACAGCAGCGGCGTGTCCACGGGCACCCCGAGCGCCTCGGCCGCAACGAGATCCGTCGCTCCGCGCTCGAACGTGCGCACCTGCGTCACCGGCTGCTGACCGCGACGGACCATGTCGTCATAGAGGCTGGTGAGCTCGTCGCGCCGGTGGATGACCTGGCTCGCCACCGTGGTCCCGACGCCGCGCCGGCGCACGAGCAGGCCGCGCGCGACAAGATCGGCGATAGCACGCCGGACGGTCGGGCGGGACAGGTCGAGACGGTCGGCGAGGGCGAGTTCGTTCTCGAAGGCGTCCCCGGGGCCGAGCCGGCCGCTTTCGATCGCCGCGGTGAGCTGCTCCGCGAGCTGGTGATAGAGCGGGACCGGGCTGGAGCGGTCGATGACCACGGGGATCGGGTTCACAAAGCCGAGTCTATGTCACCTAGGTAGGACAAGTCATGATTGCTAATGTTCTGACAAATATTGACAAGGCCGTATGCCGTGCGCCAACCTGGACTCGTGACGCCGCGCTCCTTCGATGTGACGGCGATCGGACGGGTCGGGGTCGATCTCTATCCGGAGCAGTCCGGTCTCGGGCTCGAGGACGTCGCGACGTTCCGGAAGTTCCTCGGGGGAAGTGCGGGCAATGTCACCGTGGCCGCGGCGCGCTATGGGCATTCGTGCGCGTTGATCTCGCGCACCGGAGACGATCCGTTCGGCCGCTATGTCAAGCGGTCGCTCACCGAACTCGGCGTCGACACCGAATTCGTCGGCACCGATCCCGAACTGCCGACGCCAGTGACCTTCTGTGAACTGTTCCCACCGGATGAGTTCCCGCTCTATTTCTATCGCTACCCCACCGCACCCGACCTGCGCGTCGGTCCGGGCGAGATCCCGCCGGTCGCCGTTGCCGACAGCCGGCTGTTCTGGACGACCCTGACGGGTCTGTCGGCGGAGCCGAGCCGGACGGCGCACGCGACGGCGTGGGCGCTGCGGAGCACGGGCGGGGCGGGGCGGCATACGGTCGTCGACCTCGACTATCGACCGATGTTCTGGCTGACCGAGGCCGATGCGCGCCGGGCGGCCGAGGCCGCGCTCGCCGTCAGCACCGTGGCCATCGGCAATCGGCAGGAGTGCCGGGTCGCGGTCGGGGAGACCGAGCCCGAGCGGGCCGGCGCGGCGCTTCTCGAGCGTGGCGTCGATCTCGCGATCGTCAAGCAGGGGCCGCGCGGCGTCCTGGCGATGACCGCCGACGAACGTGTCGAGGTGTCACCCACGCCGGTCACCGTCGTCAACGGACTCGGCGCGGGCGACGCCTTCGGTGGCGCGGTCTGCCACGGTCTGCTATCCGGGTGGTCTTTGCACGAAACCATCCGATTCGCCAGTGCCGCAGGGGCATTGGTCGCCGAGCATCTCGAGTGTGCGACCGCCATGCCCGACGAGGCCACCGTGCGCGCGTTGTTGACCCGAACCTCCGGAGGACCCCCGTGACCGATTTCCGTCCCAGTGGCCTGGGCCTCGACAACAGCGCCTATGTGCGCCCCCTCCACTCCACCCCCGAGGGGCCGTATGCCGTCGCCATCACTCCCGGTGCGGCGGCGCCGGTGCCAGGGTGGCGGCATACGACACTGCGGGTGGCGTGGCTCGACGCCGGCGCGAGCGTCGGGCACGACCTCGGTGACGAGGAGACCATCGTCGTGCCGCTCGCCGGGGGATTCGACGTGGTCATCGAGGACGCTGCGGGTGCGCGGCACGAGATCACGCTTGCCGGACGGGAGTCGGTGTTCGCGGGGGCGACGGATGTCGCGTATGCCGGTCGAGGCTCGCGCGTGACCGTCACCAACACCGCCGGCATCGCCGGCCGAGTGGCCCTGGCCGGAGGCCCGGCGATGCGGGGCAAGGCGCCGAAACCGGTGCGGCACATCACGACCGACGAGGTGCCGGTCGAACACCGCGGGGCGGGGATCGCGTCGCGGGAAGTGCGGGCGTTCGGACTGCCGGGGGTGCTCGACGCCGACTCGATTCTCGTCTGCGAGGTCCTCACGCCATCGGGGAACTGGAGTTCGTGGCCTCCGCACAAGCACGACACCGAGCGGCCGGGACTCGAGACGGAGCTCGAGGAGATCTACTACTTCGAGACGCGGTCCACCGACCCCCGCGGGACCGATCCCGTTGGCTATCAGCGGGTTTATGGCAGCGCGGACCGGCGGGTGGACATTCTGGCCGAGGTGCGCACGGGCGATGTCGTGCTCGTGCCGCATGGTTGGCATGGACCGGCGATCGCGGCGCCGGACGCGGATCTCTACTACCTCAACGTCATGGCCGGGCCGGGGCCAGAGCGGGCTTGGCTCATCTGTGATGATCCCGCCCACGCCTGGGTGCGGGAGGGCTGGGCCAGTCAAAGCCTCGACCACCGCCTCGCCCCCTCCGTCGAGAGGTCACATAACAGGCGTCGAGAGGTCACATAACAGGCGTCGAGAGATCATTCATCGCCGGACCCCACGGGGTCGTCGGTTCTATGGCTGGGCCGTCCGAGCACCGTCCTCGTCCTTGTCCTCAGCCGAACCGTGCCGTGGCGGCGAGGACGGCCGCCTCCAGAGCGTAGGCCGCCCCGGGGAGGGGAGGCACGGCATACGTCATGCCGACGCACGTCTTCGAATCCCAAGGCGCCCAAGGAAGTTCATGTGTCGCAAGGAACCGCACCCAGTCGCCGTGCATCGCATCCGCGAGCGACTGGGGCGGGTTGGGACCGGCCGACATCTCGACCCGCTCTGCGTCGAGATGGTCCCAGGCGAACGGCAGTTCCGCGCAGTGGGGGGCGAGGCCGGTGGTGGGATCGACATACCGGAAGTCATAGAGCCAGGTCGGCGCCGCTCGCGAATTCGCCCACGGCAGCAACGGAATCCGGAACGCGTGGTCGGTCAACAATTGCCCCATCAGCGCCGTCGATCCCCCCGCCAGCTGTGCGTATGCCGTGAGCCACCCCCCGCCGGCATCGCCGAGCGCCGCGGTGATCACGTCCGCGACGTCGGCCGGCCCGTGCCCGGCGACGAGAGGTTCGAACATCGGCCCGGCCATCGTGAATTCGTTGGCCGTCGAACCGGCGAGCAGGGGCACCGGCGTCTCGATCCCGAGCCGGGGCGCGTCCTCGACCGGGCAGGGGAGGATGTCGCCGTCGACATACGGACGGAACGGAATCGACAGCCCGCCCGTGGCCACGAGATCGGCGACGACCTCGGACAGGCCGTGGGGGTGTGGCGTGTCGCGCTCGACCTCGTCCTGCAGGTCGAGAATCCGATCCTCTTCCAGGAGAGCGAGATCTGCGACGCGACAGGGCACTCCGGCGAGTTCGGCGAGCCGCCGCCCCGCCCGTTCGGCGTCGTCGAGCAGGCACGCGCGCAGTGCCCCCGATTGTGAGATGGCGGCCTGGAAGAGCCCCCGCGCGAGCGGTGCCGCCATCAGCGTCCGCACCGAGGCGCCGCCGGCGGATTGGCCGCCGATCGTCACGCGGGCCGGGTTGCCACCGAAGCCGCGAATGTTGTCGCGCACCCATTCGAGAGCGGCGATCTGGTCGCGCACGCCGCGATTGTGCGGCGCGTCTGCGATCCAGCCGAACCCGTCGAAGCCGAGCCGATAGGAGATCGACACGACGACGACGCCGTGGCGGTTGAAGCTCGACCCGTCGTACCACGCCCCCGGCGACGACCCCGCCTTGAACCCGCCGCCGTGGATCCACACGAAGACCGGCAGCCCGGCGCCGCCGTCGCCCGGGGCGGGCGTGAACACATTGACGTTGAGCGTCTCCTCCCCGGGCACGCACGGCTCGGGGATCGCCGTCACCTCGGCGAACTGCCGCCGCTGCGGCGTCGCTCCGGGAGTCGGGCACGGCCGGACCCCGGTCCAGCCCGGGTGCGGGCGTGGCGAACGGAACCGGTTCTCGCGGAAGGGAGCCGCGGCATACGGTATGCCGTAGAACGCCGCCGACGAGCCCCTCCAGAACCCCTGCACGCGGCCCGCGCGCGTGTCGATGACGGGGGTGTCCGGGACCGGGACGCTCATCTCACTCCTGCCGCCGACCAGGCCGTATGCCGATTCCACCGTATCCCGACTTCACCGTATCCCGGGCGCCTCGCCCCCACCCCTCCAGAGCGTCGAAAGGCCGGTTCAGCCCCGTCGAAAGGCCGGTTCAGCCCCGTCGAAAGGCCGGTTCAGGGTCGTCGAAAGGCCGGTTCAGCCCCGTCGAAGGGCCGGTGACCGCAGAATCCAGCCGGCACCATCCCACCGATGACGTCATCGGCTCAAGCCGGGTGCAAGTCCACCACCTGCTGTCAGATGTGCACGAGATCGCTCGCGTCATCGAGTCCGTCGTGCGGACACGGCTGGCCGAGACTCTCGCTGTCCTCCTCCTCGGTCCGCGGTGCGGCGCCTCTGGACCATGGTCGCCGATTCGAGTGGGGCGTTGCTCAATGCGAGCCGGCTGGCATCAGGGGCTGGGCGTCTCCGGGCCGACCGTGGATCGGTATCTCGACCTCCTGGCCGACCCCGGCCTGATCCGTCGGCTCCAGCCGTGGCACGTCAATGTCGCCAAGCGGGAGACGAAGTCGCCGAAGGTGTTGGTCCGGAACTCCGATCTCCTTCATGCTCTGCTCGGGCTTGAGACGCTCGACGATGTGCTCGGGCACTCGGCCGCGGGGCCGAGCTATGAATCGTTCGTCATCGAGTCCCTGATCGACGCCGCGGGACCGGGCTTTCAGCCGCACCACCACTGCCGGACCACCACGGGAGACGAGGTCGACCTCGTCCTGGTGCGCGGCGGGATGCCCCGGATGGCGATCGAGGTCAAACGCTCCACGGCCCCGACCGTGAGCGCCGGCTTCCACCGTGCGTGTGCCGATCTCGGTGTGGAGCGTCGCTGCGTCGTCCACCTCGCCCGGGACGACGATCATCCGTATGCCGATCCCTCCGCCCCCACGGTCATCTCCCATCCCGCGCTGGCCGAGCTGCGCGACCTCCTGAAGTAGTACCCGCAGGTACGCCGTGCCGCTGGCAATTGGGACCCGCTGTAGCTCTGTCGCTGTAGCCCTGTCCGACAAGGGCAACACCGCCACACGCCCGCCTGCGCGTGCCTATGTCCCCGTCATGGGGGACAGGTGGCGGGGCGTGGCACCGAGTAGTGTCTCCGCAAGGCGTCTGCGGCTCGACTTGAGGAGGAACGGAGGTCGCGAGAGTGGGTCTGCCAGCACCAGCACGGTTGCAGCCTTTGGCGTCCGCCCGAGGACGACTCCGCAACTTCGGTAATCACCTTTGGCAACTTCTCAGGCAGCTTGTCAGGTACGCCTTCCTTGGGGAAACCCCCTTGGCAACAGCGATCGTGTGGTCGGCTACCGTATTCACGGCGACTCTTTTCGTCGGACCCCAGCTCTTCAAGCTTGCGCCAAGCGCGATCAGAAATGGTCTTCAGCAGAACTTTCATATCGTTCTGCTCGCGTCAACCGGCGCCGTCGGGACACTTGTGTTTAAGGGCGCGCAGGACCGGCAAGAAACAGCCAGGGCGAAGAGGGAAGAGCAGAAGGACGCAAGTGATTCCCTGTTCAAGTGGTTGGACAAGCTGAGCGACCCAACCGTTGGCCGGGCTGCTTGGCGGGCGGTAACTGACAGTGCGGACCGTGAGCCGCGACTTGAGGCTCAAGTTCTAGCCTTAGCTCAAGACGCGGTCACGAATTGGCTTTACGAGTCTTCAAAGAGAGCCGTCTTTACGCGCCCGTCACAACGCACACGGGGACCTGAGCCAGAAAGTGCGCAATCGCCCGCTCAAGAGGCAGAAACGCTATTGGCCGAACTGTCAGTTAGTCGACCGCAGACTCCTTTTCAAGTCCCGGACCCGGAGCAGTCAATACGCGAATCAGAGGAGTGGGCTGCGCGTGCCGTTGCAGCCGCAGCTTGGGATTCAGCAAATGAGTTACTGAGCAAAGACCCTCCACACGCGGGTTCGGAGCAGCAGGGGTTGATATTCCGCCTAGCTAGGAGTTCAGCCGACGGGTCCAAACTACTCCCGGTTCTTCTGCCCCAGAATGTAATGTCGCTGAACCCATCGAGTCGCGCCAAGTGGGACCTTAGTAGTCTTCGTCTGAAGATGGAACCTACACTCATCGAGCTTGGCGAGAGATGTAACGAGTCGAACGTCATCCTTCCACGCGAAATCGAGTGCGTCGCGACCATCAACGTCGCGAGCTCCACGCTCGCGTGGCGCGATATACAAATCGACGCGTCCACCAGAATTTGCCTCCTCAGTACCGAAACGCAGTTGAGAATAGGCAGAATCGAAATAGCGGAGAACGCCTCGCTTGCTGTCGCGTTCACGTCCGGTTCGCGGCTAGAAATAGACTACCTGAATCTCAAAGGGACCCTACATTTGGTGGCACTGTGCGGCCATGCTAAAGAATTAGGACCGAAAGGTATTCAAAGGCCGCGTCATCCCAATGGAGAGGCGGTTTCGGACGTCGAAAGAGCGACAATCGTAATAGCTGAATGCGAGGCGTCGGGAAGTGGTAAGATTTCCTTCAAACCTCGCGAACTTAATGATATCGACAGGTCATGGTGGGACCCACCGATCGACACGGCGAAGTGGATCAATTGCAACGTGACCGTCACTCTGCCGGAAGCGCTTGAGACAGGGGATGTGATCCCCACGGAGGGGATCAGGCGCGCAGGGGACTCAAAATTCTTGATCAATGGCAAGAGCATCGATAAGGGGAATTGAGGACATGACTCGCTTTGTGAATCCCTACCAATTCGTACCGCTCGGTGAACCGCCCCACAAGAACCCACCTCCGCTCCATGTCTCCCCCGACGTAGCAGCTAGGGTCTGCGGATCTGTCACCATGGAATTCAGGCTACTGACACCGCTCCTCCTTCCGGCTGTAGCAGAGGAGGAACAGTGGGTCACCAGATCGAACAACGATTTCGCGAGAGGGGAGGTGACGATTCCCGGCTCCGCTATCAAGGGTGCAGTCCGAAGTCTCCACGAGGCGATGTTCAACGGTTGCTTCCGAGTCGTCGATGACTCGTACGTGCCAGGGTATCGGGCTGCAGCCAAGACTGATGACGGATGGACCCTGGCCATCGTGACGGAAACGGACTCGGCGGCTCGGCCGACGGGATTTCAGCTCTGCGACCCTAAGGAGACGGTTTGGGTGGACGCAATCGAGCTGGATCGCCACTGGCCGCGCCAGACTGGCATTCGCCATCCACGGTCGGGTCAGCTTGTCTACATTGAGGGGCCCGTGGAAGACTCATCCCTTGGACGCTTCGAAATGCCGCTCGTCCGCTCGGTCGAGGTAGTTTCGGGGGCTCCGGATCGAGGCCTATTCCCAACGGCTTCCGCTCAGATCTTTCTCGTTACCGACACTGCGGCGCGCCCGAAGCTCAAGCGCAATCGCCAGCCCGCCCGGTGCCTGTGGGCGTCGTCCGTGCTAACTCCATCCGTTGTTGATTTCAACCCTACGGCGGGCCAAGACATGCTGATCTGGGAACGATTCGTCAGGGCCGCGGCGGGCGGGGAGGACCGGCGTGCTTGCGAGAATGCTGAGCGTAAGGCGATGGTGCAGGGAAAAGAGACGCGTGACTACCGAAATGGACCGGAATTCGTGGAGGTCAAGTGGCGCAACAGAGTAGTTGGTGTGCGTGCGTTGCGGACCGGCTTCTTCTTTCGGGGGGATGTGTTATGGGTCAAACTCGGCCAGGATGGGCAGATCGCTGACCTCAAGCTATCCGTCATTTGGCGTGAGCCCGGTGCAGGAAGCGTGGGCGGACGCCTTAATGGTCACGAGCCATGTTTATCGCACGCATCCGCACCCTCGGGGTCCGACGAGGCGAGTGCCAACCTGTGCCTGTCGTGTGCAACATTCGGCGCAGCCGACACAAGCGGCCACCGGGCAGGGGAGGGCCGTCAAGAGTCCTACGCTGGCCATGTGCGCTTCGGCAGTGCTCGCACCTCAATACCCGTTTCGTTGCGCCGGGTTCCCCACTTGGCGCCCATGGGCTCTCCGAAGCCCGGCAGCGGCATGTTCTACCTCGACCTCGCTCCGATGCCGCGGCGCCTCGCTCGTCATGACCTTCCTTCCCGTTGGGGTGGAACCCTGGACCCGGGCGGGAGACGCGCGATTCGCGGGCGCAAGTTCTATTGGCACGCCGACCCTGACCGGCAAGCTGACTATTGGTCCCAGGAACTACAACGCGAAGTAGAGCCCAGGTATGTCGCTACCCCCGCTCAGCGAGAAAACAAGAGCGAGCCAGCTAAGACCAAGGAGATGGTCCGGGAGGGATGGCTTGTCGAGGCCGGAGCCACACTGACTGCGGAGGTGGCCTTCGACCTGCTCCCCGAGAAGTACCTCGGACCCCTGCTAGCCTCCTTGGATCCGGCCCGACTCGCTCCGATCGCGGGTCGGCGGGGGGCAACCATAGCGATTCACCTCGGTGGCGGCAAGGCGTTGGGTCTGGGATCAGCCACCGTGACCTTGACCGACGTCAAGATTTGGGACCAGAAGGAGCGCTACACGCGCGCGACGGCGACCTCACTTCCGGAGCCTGGCGTAGACAGCAACTGGCTCACTGTGGTCGATCAACTCGCTGGGCCGATTGCAGTCAAGAACCTGCCGCTCGTCATGCGCCTTCTCGACGTCGACGGCACGAGTCGATGGAAGAACCATGTGACGTATCCTCCCGCGGCTCAGTGGCGGGAGGTCGGGAGCGACGAGTTCGTCAAGAGTTACACCTTCTTCATGAATGCCAACGGCCAGCAGCTGCGAGATCGGCCACGAGATTGGCTGCCATTGCCCGCTTCTGATGCGGCTGATCCCAGTCTGCCCATCGTTGATGGGGCTTGACATGGTCACCTACTTCGTCGTTGCCGCTGCGCGGATTCAGCCCTGGCTTCTGCGCACCCCGGATCTGCGAGGAATGCGGGGCGCGTCGCTACTCCTGAAGAGCGCCACCGACCCGGAGAAGATCGCGGGTCTGGGCATCATCGGCGCCCAGCCAGCAAGGGATGCCGGGCGGATCAGCGGTGTCGTTGCCTTGGAGTTTGCGACGCCCGAAGCCGCCCTCGCTGCCCAGCCAACCCTGCTTCGGTACCTCACCGATGAACTTCCGGGAGTCGAGTGGGAAGGCTGGTGGTGCGAGGCCGCGAGCTACGCGGCTGCCGAGTCGGCTCGCCGGGCTGGCGCGGGTGGCGGAAACCAAGGCTCCGTGCGCCTTCTTCCGGCCCCCCGAGATTTCACTCCAGCGCGCGCCTGCTCGTGCCAACGCGAACCCGCCCGGCCGTACGCCGCGCCACCGAACGTGCCAGAAGACGTGATCGCGCGGCGCCGCCTGGGACCTGACTGCCACGCACGTGACAAAGCTCAGCGGCTGGAGCGCGAAGTCCTCAAGAAGAAGCAGGGCATCTGCGCACGAATCCCCGGGAAACTTCCCGAGGATTTCGATGAGCTGGCGCGCAAGGGCGGGCTCGGCCCTGCGGGCGGCCCGGTTGCTCTGGGGCGCAAGGACAGTCGCAACCACCTGGCAACGATCGTCGCAGACGGGAACGCCATCGGTGGCCTGTTCCAACTGATGTTCGAGGCTGGCCTCTTCGTCGACGTCACCGCCCTGCGCGCAGACCTCGTGACTACGCTCAACGAGGCCGTTGAGAATGCGATTACCACCGCGGCCAGTGAGGTGGCCGGCAAGGAGTGTGAGGTCATGCCTGTCATTCCTCACTACGGGGCTGGCGACGATATCTTCGTTAGTGTTCCGGCTGTGCTGGCCTGGAAATTCTGTGCCCTGCTCGCCGACGCATTTGCGGCGGCGTTCGCTGGCGCTCGCGATTCTGCCGCGGGCCTGGCGCCCGCCAGTTGCGATTCCGGCGAAATGGTTGCACGACAACACATCGCCGCGATTCGACGCGCCCTGGCCAACGTTTCGCTGGGCATCGGGATGTGCTTCGCGCACGCCAGTCACCCGATCGGCGAAACCCACCACCACGCCGAGCGCGCTATGGATGTGGCCAAGAAGCGGGGCGGGGGGAAGGCAAGCTGGATCGGATGGGTCGACCTCACGGCTGCGGCCACCGGCGCGCATGAGCAGTGGTGTCACGGCATACCAGTGGAAACCGTACTCAAGGAACTTCGGAGCCGAGAGGTTCCGGACGTCTTCACCCTTGGTCCCGCAGGCAGATCGCGTCTGACGACCATCCTTCGCGACCAGCCCAGCGAAAGCGCAGTCGAGAATTGGGCCAAACGCGTTCGTTGGCAACGAGACCCGCGCTCGGCCACCCCATTCGGAGACCTCGCGGCAACCCTGTCCAGGGCGCGATGGTCGAGTTTGGCGGAGGACAACAAAGATGCTCGCGGAGGTGCCACGTCATGACGAGCGCGCCCAAGGCTCTTATGTTCACGATCACCTTTCGTGGTCCGTTTCACATTGGCGGCACCCCGTCAGAGGGACTTGATCGCACGGTCGACCGCGAGGTGCCGCTGCCCGGTACGAGCCTGAAGGGGCTCCTACGGGCGGAGGCCAGCGAACGCCTCGGAATCGACCCGTCGCTCGTCAATGCGATCTTTGGCGTCGCGGCGCAGAAGGGGAGCCCCGCTGCCTGGTGGTGGAGTGATGCGCATTTCGAGACGCCGCCTGTCGTCGCGTCGACCGCGCGCATCAAGATCGATGACGCCACTGGCACGACGAGCGAGGGATTTCTCATGGTCGGTGAGGAGGTCTGGTCCAGAACGGCCACCTTCACGGTCGAACCTCTGTCGCAACAGGCGAGCTCGGACCATGAGGTCGTCATCCGGGCGGCGGCCCGTAGTGTCAGTTCGATGGGGGGTGATCGGCGCCGTGGCTCTGGGTGGGTGGTGATTCGTGATGACGAGGTCTGGACCGACAGCGACACGAAGTGCCTATTACACGTGATGCGGAAGGAGGAAGCATGCGGCTGAACTACACACTGACACCACGAACACGGGTCTCCGCAGGCCGGCGCGGCATCGTGCAGAACACGAGACCGGTTTACGACGTCATACCCGGCACCGTTGTGCGGGGGGCGCTGGGAACAGCATGGTGGTCAAGTCCCACGCATGCCTACACCGGTCCAGATCCTCGTGCTGCCTTCGAGAGGCTCTTCGTCGGAGGCATGTGTGTGTGGGCGGCCGTGCCCACTCTCGGTCAACACACGGCCGAACTCCGCGGGCTCTCATGGACAACCTGCAAGTACCCCGGAGACTCATGCTCCCGCCATTGGCACGATACCGCCGTGGATGTCCTCGGCCGATTGACGCCGCAGGACAGGCGATGTCCGGCCTGTGATGGGCCCATGAGGCAGGGCCGTGGGTGGGCGCTCCCCGACCTCGAGGATGGGCGGCAGTGGATGGCGAGCGTCACCCGCACCATGCTTGAGGGCGGCGAGGCCAAGGATGAGAATCTCTTCACGCGGCAGTCACTCGTGAAGGAGGTGACACTGCACGGCTCCATCAGCCTCACTGACAACGTCCCCGACTCCGCCGTCGATTGGCTGACGACAGATAAGGACGTGAGTTTAGGCGGCCAACGCTCAACCCTTGGCCGCTGCCGTTGGCAAAGTGAGGTCGCGACGGATTCCGCCCCGCCGGAGACCAACGAAGTCGTGCTGCGCCTTCGCTCGCCCGCGATTCTTCTGGACGGGTATGGCGCTCCAACTCTCGACCTAAAGGGGGCTATCGAGCGGCGAACAGGTCAGGTTCGGCCGCCAACCGTCGCGCGGGTGTGGACGCGTCCGGTCGTCGTCTCGGGCTGGCACGGAGTTGCTGGCCTGCCGAAGCCCGAAGAGTGGGCCCTCGACGCGGGGTCCACCGCCGCGATCCGTGACCTGACGTCCAGCGGCATCCATGCACTCATGTCCGGCCTGGGTATTCGACGCAATGAGGGGTATGGCGAAGTCGACGTCTTGACCGCAGAGCAGGCCGCCGCCGTTACGGGCGAGAGCAACTCTAGAGGCGAGCAAGAGCCACGGAACTACGATGACCCACCGACCAGCCGGGAAGTCCTGGACGACAACATGGCCAAGTTCATCAGGTCGTTGCTGCCTGAGCGACGGATCCCGGTCCTGCGTGGACTGTTGACATTGACAAGGTCCGTGCAGGTGAGGGCCGAAGGTGGAGCAAGCCGCTCGGAGATCGAAAGCATCGTGACTGATCACTGGACATATTCATGGGCGCGAGACCTATCGGGCGCTCAACGCGACAACGTCATCGTCATGATGGCTGCCCCACCTGCCGTGCTTTCCGAGCTCATCACAAAACTCACGCGCGTGACGGGAGGCGCATGATGGCGCGACGTCGGACACTTCTGCGCGTGACGATCCATGTGACGGAGCGGTGGTCCATCGGAGGCGTTGCGGACGGCGCCAATATCGTGGATCTCCCGGTGCTCCGGGACCGACGGAGGGTCTCGGACTCGGCACACCCCTACGTCCCCTGCACCTCACTCGCTGGCTCACTGCGCCGACATCTCGGGTCCGCGGCCGAGGACTGGCTCGGAATGGAACCGAGCGGGAGGGAGATGCAGACGGGTACCCTCGAGCGCGGACGGCGGGGGCGTCTGCGCCTCCTTGGCGTCATCCTCAACGACGAAGCCACGATCTCGGCGCGAGGAGTGACGCGAGTCGACTCCGCTCGCAAGTCGGCCCAGGGCGGATCCCTTCGTGTCGAGGAATGGGTGTCAAGCGGTCAGTTCACTCTCTTTGCCGAGCACGCTGGACCATATGACGCCGAACTGGCGAGAGCGCTCGCAACTTGGCGGCCTGAAGTCGGCCGGGCCCGCACAACCGGGATGGGTGCTAGTCGAGTAGTCGATCTCGATGCGATGACTGTGGACCTCGACACGGCACAGGACCTTCACTGGTGGCTCACCGAGCGCGCTGATTGGTCAGACCCGCGTAAGGAATTTCCTGAAATCGGTGAGCACGCGAGTCTGCTCGGGATCTTTGACGGCAACAAACCGGCCGATGCCGCGTGGGTGATGACGGTCGAATGGGTGGTTGCGGAACCTATCCACATCGGCTTCGAGGAGCCGTCAAAGACCGCTGGCGCCACCCACTCCACAGCGCGGAACTTCGGTGTTGGGGAGTCCCTCGTCGTGCCCGGCTCGTCCTGGAAGGGGGTCTTCCGCAGCGGCGTCGAACATGCACTGCTTTGCGCTGGACTCGTCGATACGACGGCTCGCGAAACCGTGATCACGCACCTGTTCGGCGCGACAACCGCGCGCGGGCGATTGCGATTCGCCGACGCGAGCGTGAGCAGGGAAGATCACTCACCACTGACACGCACGCACGCACCGATCGACAGGTTCACCGGCGGAGCCTTGCGCGGGGGCCTCCACAGCATCGAATCGATCAACCGAGGATGCACCTTGCGGCAGACAATCTCCGCCGAGCAGGATCTCCCAGAACCACTCATCAACCTGCTCCGCCATGTGGTCCGGGATCTGCACGATGGCCTGCGTGGCATTGGTCGTGGCTCCTCCCGCGGCTACGGATGGATAAGGACGCCCGACAACGATCCCGCGGCGGACGCTCGCCCGATCGATCTTGACGCCGTGCTCGCAGCTTGCAGGCCACAAGCCGCTCCGCATGGTGCAGCGAAGGAGTCTTCTAAATGAGTGAGTCGACGCCCTGGATGGGCCTCGCTACAGCCCTGGACAAACCTTCGTGGGGCGAGCTTTCCTCCCTAGAGCTCCAATGCTGGGCATGGCTCGATATGGCTTTGACCGTGACGCCTGACGGTCGGACAACAGAGCGGGGCTTCCACGTGGGGACCCTCCCGTCGGGGCAGCCGTCTCAGATCACGCACGCGTGGGGATGGAGTACAACGACGTTGGCGAGGGTGAGATTCGACCCGGATCTGCCCGGCGGGATGGCCGGCGCTCTCTTGGACCTCACGACGTCGGGTCCGGGCTCGGTTCCCGTTCGGCGATATGATGCGGAGCTATGGCCAGCCGACGAAGGGCGCACCTCGATGCTAATTCCCTCGATGCTTTCGGGACGCGAGCTTGTAAACATATATGAGGTGATTGTGAACGGACAGCCCATTCAGTTTATCGCCCTGAGTGGAGGTGGTCTATGAATGCCTCTAGCCGAGTGCGATCAGCGGGGAAGTTCCTAGCCTCGTGGTGGTCCGGAGCTAACGGAGATGATGACGTGATCCGCGAGGGCTTCGCGACCCACAGCGGTCGGACTCCCGACCTCCCCGACGCGGGCACGACCACAACCGTGTCCCCATAGCATAACCCTGCCTCAGGACGTACCCCCTCGCCAACCGGAGGATCCCCTTGCTCGTTCGCAACATGCCGCGTGAAGCTCTGACCTGGTCAGACCTAAGCGGGGGCAGTGACTTAAGACGTGTGGGCAAATTTTGGACAATCTTCTCTGGATGCACCGCGTCTCGGGCTGGGCGCCGGAGGAGTGCTGCCTACAGTGCACGATGGTGCGAGCGATCCGGAAACATCCGCGCAGGCGGTCAAGGCGGCTCGGGTTGGACAACCGAACGACCTGGGGGTGCCGACGCACGATGAGCAAAAACCTACCGTCAGTTACTTTCCGGTCTGAGGCCAAGCGAAGGATCGTCCCGAAGGAGCTCGAGAGGACGGCCCCGAGGTTGGCCCGATGGTCGGCCGCGTGGTTTACCTGCGGCTTGACGCTTGCGAGTGGAGCCCTCGGTTTCGCTCCCAGTCTGTTTGGCCGGTCTGATCCTCTGGCGGCGGCGCAGTGGGCCGCCTTCCTTGGCCTATTGGCGATCGGAGTTGTGCTTCTTCTCCTGGGACTACGCCAGTGGTCGCAGTTGCAACGGTTGGGCACACTCGGGCGGGCCGTTGTCATCGATGAGACGGGCGAGCATTGGGAGAAGGAGGACTTGGACGATTTCACGCGGCAACTGCGGAGAAGCTTCGAGGACGTACGCCTCGTCTCGAACGGTGACGCCAATTGGAAGTGGCCTTTGGTTGGCTGCCCTCCGGACGCGTGGGAAAGGCATGTTTCAGCACTTACTCAAACGTTCCTTGGAGAAGCTCGGAAGGGGGGAAATCCGTCAGGTGAAATTTCGGTATTCATTTACGCCAGCTGGGCCGTTGGCCTTTCATGGGCCTGTCGTGTTAAACGCTGGTCGAATTCACCAGAGTTCAGCATACGTCAGAGATCGTCGAGAGGGCGCCAAGGTGAACTTCTAATCGACTCGGCTACTTCGCCGCCCATCAGTTATATGGGGCGTATCGCAAAGAACGCGAGGTACAGCGTGGAAGCGCGTGTCGTGGAAACCAGCATTCGCTCGACCGAACGTCGTAGCATCGATGAGCCAACTATCCTGCTGGTGAGAATGACAACTTCAGACTGGGGTACAGTCGGCGACAACGAAGTTTCGGGCCCACTGGAAATTGATGACGGAGCAAACCTGGGCAGACTCGACCGTCGGTCGCTCGAGGTTATTGAGTGCCGCTTCAGTCCACCGACATCGGGCTTTTTCCAGTGGTCGGATTTTCCGGCTTTGGCGAAGGCTACGGTCGAGTTCATTGTTTCGCATGCTAATCCCAGCGGCTTGAACCTTCTGGGGCTCCTGGTGCCTCCTGAAGTCGCCCCAGGGATCGGAATCCTGATTTCCAGGCTCGAAAACGAGTCACAGTGGCCCGATTCGCTTTGGCCTGTTGTGGCCGACTTCCGTGAAGGCCACGCGCCACCGCGCCTTGTCATCGCGCCGCTGCGTCTTGGCGCTCGCGCATTGAAACTCCGGGACTGAGGGGCACCCGCGATGCCTAGCCGATGGTGGGTGCCGGTGAACGGCATACGGCCTGAGTTCGTCAAACTGCACCACATCCATGGTGCCGTGACCCGATGGTTCGATGACACGACCGAGGACCACGAGGCCAACGAGAAGCCTTATGCGATCTCTCCACTCGGCGCCGGGCCTGGCGACTCGGTGGGCATCGAGATCGCCACCCTCACCGACGAAGCCGCACGCCGGGTCGTCGAGCACACCGCCCCCGGCCAGCAGATTCGTCTGGGCAACCAGACTCGCCACCTGGGCCGGGCACGGGAGTTGCGCCGCGAGTCGTGGAACGACCTGCTCAGCCACGGCGAGGACCGCCAGTGGACGCTGGAGTTCGTGACGCCGACGACGTTCAGGTCAGGCAATCGCTCCTCGCCGCTCCCCCTGCCGGCGACCATCGTCCAGGGGCTTCAGCTGGCGTGGTCCGCCGCCTCGACGATGCCGGCCCCCGCTACCGCAGCAGACGTCAGTGCGCTCTGGGTGAGCGACCTCGATCTGCGCAGCGAGGTCCTGACCCTGCCGATCCGCCGTCGGGATGGGCAAGCGGACCGTCCGGTCGTGGTCTCGGGCTGCCTCGGCAGCCTGACCATGCGCTGTGACGACCCGGAGGTCGCGGCGAGGTTGGGCCCGCTGCTGAGGCTCGCGGCATACACCGGCGTCGGCAGCTTCACCCGGAAGGGACTCGGCGTCACTCGCGTCACCGCCCGCCGCGCGCCCCCTCGGCACTCCGTTGCCCCAAGAACGCCAGCCCCCCACGACCACCACAATGCCGATCATGGGCGCGCTGGCTGAGCGGGCGTTCAGCCCGGCCTCCCTCGATGCCGCGTGGGAGGTCGTCCTCGAGTCCGACCAACAGGACGGCTCACTCGCCCCTGGTGTCGCACGCCTCGAGAAGACCTGGGACGAGGAGCGCACCCGCCTCGTCACGGACTTGGCGTCGGCGACGTATGAGCCGCGCGACCTCACCGAGGTCGTCATCGATCAGGGCGACCACGAACGGACGCTGCACATCCCCGCCGCACGCGACCGTGTGGTCGAACGTGCGATCCTCACCGTGATCACCCCGCTGGTCGACTCGGTTCTCGGGTCGGCGTCCTACGCCTATCGGCCTGGACTGGGCGTCGCGGACGCCATCCGGGCGCTCGCGCAGCTACGGGATGAGGGCCTGGCGTGGGTGGTCCGCACCGACGTCGACGATTGCTTCCCGTCGGTCCCTGTGGACCAGGCCTGGCGGCGCTTCTCCGCTCTCGTCCCCGACGCCGAGCTCCTCGCCGTCGCCAAACGTCTCCTCGCACGGCCGTTCATCAGACCGGGCGTGGGCCGGCAGGCGATGCGCGGCCTCGCCCAGGGCTGCGCGCTCTCGCCGCTCCTGGCGAACCTCGTTCTCGTCGACGTCGACGACGCGCTCCTGGAGGCGGGCTTCTCCGTCATCCGGTATGCCGACGACCTCACCATCGCGGCCGACTCGGAGGTCGAGGCATGGGAGGCATTGCGCTGCGCATCCGCAGCAGTCAGGAGGCTGGGCATGGAACTCGGGGCGGATGACACCGCGATCATGTCCTTCGATCAGGGGTTCAGCTTCCTCGGCGAGGACTTCGGACCGCGCTATCCACCGGTCCTCGAGGGCCTTCGCGTCGAGGAGCCAGACCGTCGGGTGCTCTATGTCGGGCACCAGGGCGCGTCTATCCGCACCTCGCGCGGGCGTCTTCTCGTCGAGACCGACGATGACGTCGAACTTCTGTCGGTGCCGACTGGGCACGTATGCCGTGTCGTCTGCTTCGGCTCGATCGGCGTCAGCGCCGGGGTGCGCTCGTGGGCCATGTCGCAGGACGTCGACGTCGTTTTCGCCTCGCGTCGGGGTGGCTATCTCGGCTCTCTCGTCGGCGGGATCGGCATGGCTCGCCCGGCTCGGGTCCGGGCGCAGGTGGCGATGCGCGGCACCCCGGCGGCGCTCACCGTGGGTCGCAGGATCGTCGAAGCGAAGGTGCGCAAGCAGATCGTCGTCCTGCAGCGGTTCGGGCGCCGGGATCACGCTGATGTCGTCCGTGAGGCGGTTTCAGGGATGAAAGGATTGCTTGGGCTGCTTCCCGCGGCTGGCACGACCGAGGAACTGATGGGAATAGAGGGGGCGGCGGCCGCGGCATACTTCCCGGTGCTCGGTGCGCTGGTGCCGGAGGCACTGGCGTTCGACCATCGCACCCGGCAACCACCCTTGGACCTCGGCAACTCGGCCCTGTCGTTCCTGTATACGGTCCTGCTCGGTGAGTGCGTGACCGCGCTGTATGCCGCGGGCATGGATCCGGCGTTCGGCGTTCTGCACGCGGATGATGAGGGGCGGCCGAGCCTGGCCCTGGATCTCTTGGAGGAGTTCCGGCCGCTCGTGGTCGATCAGATTCTCGTTGAGACAACCCGGGCAGCGAAGCTACGCCCCGAGCATGCGCGGGTCGAGGACGGGCGGGCGGGCGTGTTGTTGACCAAAGAAGGACGGACGGCGCTCCTCGACGCCTATGAACATCGCATGCAGACCCGGACCCGGGGCGCACTGCCCGACTTCGCAGGGACGCTACGCCGCCACCTGTATCGGCAAGCCCAGCGCTTGGCGGCGACGATCTGCGCCGGAACGGACTGGACGGGGCTGACCTGGCGATGATCACTGTGGCCGCCTATGACATCCGCCAAGACGATCGGCGCAGCAGGGTTGCGGCCCTGCTTCAGGCGTATGGTGACCGCGTCCAAAAGTCGGTGTTCGTGCTCGATGTGGAGGTCGACACGCTGGCCCAGGTCCGGCGCCGGGCTGCGGAGATCATCGACCCGGCCACGGACGCACTTCATTGGTTCCCCCAATGCGCGACCTGCTGGGGCGGCGTGACCTTTGAGGGACAGGCATCAAAACCGGAACACGAACTCTTCTGGGCGGTGATGTGAGTGAGGACATCCAGCAGTCATCGATTGATGGGCGCGCGCGATGACCCTCCGGCCTGGGGGGTGTGCATGCCACTTGACCTGCAAAGATGCCACCACACGGGACAGACCTGGGTCATCCGACTGCCGACGCGAGGGCAGGGGGCGTGCAGTCCGGCGACGAACGTGCTGGTCAGCGGCCACGTTTCGAGGGTAGGGTGCTGCTGAACGTCTCGCGCTTCAGCGAATAGAAACTCGCCCGCCAAGTCCGTGACGACCGTGTACGCCGACCCGTGCTGCTGAACGTCTCGCGCTTCAGCGAATAGAAACGCGAAGCGGTCTCCGCTCACGTCGAGATCAGCGCGTGCTGCTGAACGTCTCGCGCTTCAGCGAATAGAAACCTGCGACGGGAACGCCGCGACCGCCGCATTCAGAGGTGCTGCTGAACGTCTCGCGCTTCAGCGAATAGAAACGTAGTCGGACGGTCGGCGTATCGCCCGGGCCCACGAGTGCTGCTGAACGTCTCGCGCTTCAGCGAATAGAAACTGGTCGGTGAAGTCCCACGCCCGCCACGGCGTCCACGGTGCTGCTGAACGTCTCGCGCTTCAGCGAATAGAAACTCGCCACACCAACCAGGCCGGCAGCGTCCTCGAGTGCTGCTGAACGTCTCGCGCTTCAGCGAATAGAAACGGGGTCCACGTCGCCGCCGCCGTCGTCACCTCAAGTGCTGCTGAACGTCTCGCGCTTCAGCGAATAGAAACTGGCCGGCATGATCCGCCGTAGCCACATGCTCGTGGTGCTGCTGAACGTCTCGCGCTTCAGCGAATAGAAACCCGAATCCGCGCAGGATGGCGGCCTCATCGAGGTGCTGCTGAACGTCTCGCGCTTCAGCGAATAGAAACTTGAGGCAGACGGCGGCGCCGAGAGGATCGCCCGCGGTGCTGCTGAACGTCTCGCGCTTCAGCGAATAGAAACCCGCGCTGACCCGGTACGTGACACCCGCGACCGGGAACACGGCAACAGTCCAAGGAGCTGCTGAACGTCTCGCGCTTCAGCGAATAGAAACTTGACACCCCGACCCCGGCCACCCGTGTCCCCGAGTGCTGCTGAACGTCTCGCGCTTCAGCGAATAGAAACAGGTATTGCACCCCCTGCGTCCTCCACATCTGGGTGGTGCTGCTGAACGTCTCGCGCTTCAGCGAATAGAAACGGCGGAGAAGCTCGAGACACTTCATCAGTGTCTCGTGATGTGCTGCTGAACGTCTCGCGCGTCAGCGACTAGAAACGGGGCAACATCACCCCTTCGCGCAGCTCCTCATACGTGCTGCTGAACGTCTCGCGCTTCAGCGAATAGAAACTTGAATCGACCGACAGGGCGCTGGCTTGGTCGACTCGTGCTGCTGAACGTCTCGCGCTTCAGCGAATAGAAACCAGCCCGGAGAGCAGGTGCACGAGCTGCGGCTGCTTGAGGTGCTGCTGAACGTCTCGCGCTTCAGCGAATAGAAACTCGGAGGCTCTGGCCAGGGCGGGCATCTCCCAGTGCTGCTGAACGTCTCGCGCTTCAGCGAATAGAAACGCTGCACGGCACTGGGGAGCATGAGGTCGCCGGAGTGCTGCTGAACGTCTCGCGCTTCAGCGAATAGAAACCAGGTTATACCAACTCTACTTCTCAGGCGGGCCGATGTGCTGCTGAACGTCTCGCGCTTCAGCGAATAGAAACTCGGAACCCCATTCTGGTGCCACGACGGCATGCGGGTGCTGCTGAACGTCTCGCGCTTCAGCGAATAGAAACCCGCGATGCCGTTGGGTTGCCCGAATCGGTTGGTGAGGTGCTGCTGAACGTCTCGCGCTTCAGCGAATAGAAACGCGCCCCCGCAACTGGATAGTACCACTCTTGGACCGTCTCGTGCTGCTGAACGTCTCGCGCTTCAGCGAATAGAAACTCAATGGATTCCATTGCTTCAATGTCCAGATGTGCTGCTGAACGTCTCGCGCTTCAGCGAATAGAAACCTGACGCACCCGCAGACATCCGCGCCCGGGTGCGGTGCTGCTGAACGTCTCGCGCTTCAGCGAATAGAAACGGGTGCCGTCCGTGAGCGTCACGGACGGGTCTGGTGGTGCTGCTGAACGTCTCGCGCTTCAGCGAATAGAAACCCGATCCGCCAGCCTCGGTAGCGCAGGATGCGCAGGTGCTGCTGAACGTCTCGCGCTTCAGCGAATAGAAACCCCCGCCACCGGCGAGCGGGGCCAGCTTCGGGGACTTCGGGTGCTGCTGAACGTCTCGCGCCTCAGCGAATAGAAACGGGCCGGTGACAATGGTGATGCTGTCGATCCCCGCGGGGTCGAGCTGAATGTCTCGCGCCTGAGCGAATAGAAACCCTATTCAGCTACACATCACTAGAACTTGTGCCGTCGAGCTGAATGTCTCGCGCCTAAGCGAATAGAAACAATGCCCTAGGGCGCAACCAGATGTGTTGCGTGTCGAGCTGAACGTCTCGCGCCTCAGTGAATAGAAACAGGGTGCCAACCACGA
The DNA here is from genome assembly GCA_046330995.1 of Dermatophilaceae bacterium. GTDB lineage: Bacteria > Actinomycetota > Actinomycetes > Actinomycetales > Dermatophilaceae > Nostocoides_A. The sequence continues at coordinate 42,411 of JAXLRS010000006.1, read as the reverse complement.
CGGTCGTCCCCTCCTTCGCGGAGAAGTCGAGCTGAACGTCTCGCTTCAGCGAATAGAAACATGCGGGGACACCCATCAGCGTGATCTGCCCTACTTGGCCAGAGTCGAGCTGAACGTCTCGCCCTTCAGCTAATAGAAATGGTTTCCGCCTGGACCTGTATGACATCGCGTCACGGTGTTGAGCTGCGCGGAACGCGACGCCCGGGGCCGTCGGAGTCACGACTCCACGGAAGTCCTGCGTTACCGCCTGGTAAGTGGGGTGATCACCCCACTTACCAGGCGGTAGCACACGTCGTCGGTGCGGCACGTCCTCGGAACGGCCGCGTCGTCACGGCTGCCCCGCTGTGACGAAGGGCGGTATGCGCGCGCCGCCCGCGCCTGCCCATCGCGGCTTGCGCGGTCGACGATGACGGTCACGGGCAGATCCGCCTCAGCCACCACTCCACGGATTGACGCACCGAACCCCGAGCGGCTCGAAGTGCTTGACGTTCCGAGTCGCGACGATCTTCCCGGCGGCCTCGGCGATGGCGGCGACCAGCGCATCGTCGAGAGGGGCGTGCTCCGGGACGCGATACCTGGCGAGCACCCGAGCGGCCGCCAGGTCGAACGGCAACACGCGCCCCTCGAAGGCGGGCAAGACTCGAGCTTCGAACCAGCGTCGCAAGACCAACCCCGACGCCCGATCGTGGCGCTCCTTGGCGACGACGCCCCTCTCGAGTTCGGCGATCGTCACTGCGGTCACGTACTGATCACCGACCGGAATGTCCCTTGCCCAGGCCTCCACCCGGGGCTCACGTCCAGGCACCCGCAGTGCCGACAGGACATTGGTGTCCAACACATAGCTCACAGCTCGGGCGTCCGCGCACTCAGGCCCAGCCGGTCCGGCTCGAACTCGATCTCGCCCCCGGCATCGTCAGCCAGCAGATCCACGAGAGTCGGCGGGTCGGTCCGCAACCCCAGCGCGATGAGGTCGCGGACCTCAGCCTCAACAGAGCGGCGATGGCGAGCAGCCCGCGCCCGCAATGAGGCCTTCGTGCCCTCGGGCAGGTTCCGAATCAAGATCTGCTCCACAGTCCCGGCCTCCGCTCAGCAATCTGATATCAGCTCGATGATATCGCCTCTGAACGTGCCGCAGGAGAACACCGAAGAGGGAAGACGCAGCGGGAGGAGCGGCATACGGCGTCTGGGAGGGTGTGGACGTCATGACGCGCGGACGGGAGACGGTGGGCGCGAGCGGGCTCGAAGCCTTCCTCGCGGCCAACGGGCGCGCGCTGCTGAGGCTGGCCTACGTCCTCACCGGCAGCCGCACGGACGCCGAGGACCTCCTCCAGGACACCCTCGTCGACCTCCACCGCAACTGGGCGCGGGTGGCGGCGAGCCAGGCGCCCTACGCCTACACAAGGCGAGCGCTGGTGAATCGGCATACGAGCAACCGCCGGAAGCGGTCGGCGAGTGAACGCCCGATCGCCCCCGAGACGGTCCCCGACCCTGGCACGCCCGACGAGACCGCGCGCGTCGACAGCGACCTCGCGCTGTGGGAGCGGCTCGCGACGCTGCCGCCGCGGATGCGGCAGGTGCTGGTGCTTCGGTTCTATGAGGACCTCGGCGACGCCGCCATCGCCGACCTCCTGGGGATCCGCGCCGCGACCGTGCGGTCGAGCGCCGCCCGCGCCCTCGCCATCCTCCGAGAGGACGAACAGCCATGAGCGACATCGAGACTCGCCTCACCAACGTCCTGCGGGAGCGCGCGGACGCGGTCGACTTCGACGCGGCCGAGTGGACCGCGCGGGTGGAGGGGGCGAAGGGGAGACGCGGCATACGGCCGTATGCCGTGGCCCTCGCCGCGCTCGCCACCGCCGCCTCGATCGCCGGTGTCCTCGCGCTCGGGTGGCACGGGTGGCGAGACACCGCGCCGCCGGCGACGTCCACCGCGGTCACGTCGCCGACGATCGGCCTGACGTCCAACGCACCGCTCGCCGGGACGTGGCGGCTCGAACGGGTCGACGGACAAGAGGTGGACCCGAGGTCGGCGGTCACGATCGCGTTCGCGGAGTCCGGGTGGTGGCGTGCGCAGGCGGGATGCGTCGTGGTCGGCGCCCGGTTCACCTGGGACGCGTCGAGCGGGCTCTTCGCGACCGGCGACTGGTCACCCAAGGCGGGGACCATGCCGCCGAAAAACCTCGCCGACTGCTACCGGCCCGAGATCCTCGCGATCGTCCGGCCCGGCACGCGCCTGAGCGCGTCGGCGAACGAGATCGTCGCGCGCGATCAGCAGGGTCATGAGTTCGGACGGCTCGGGCGAGTCGACGGCGAGCCGACGTATGCCGCGCCCGCCCTCCCCGCGGACGCCACCTGGCGCGTGGCGGGCGTCGCGAACCCGACCGCCGCAAAGGGTCCCTGGGTCGACCTCGGGGCGACGCTCGCACCGTGGCTGCGGGTGACGATGCGGGTGGACGGGTCGCGGGTCGACCTGACCCTGATGCGGCCCAGGGGAACCGGTGACGAATGCCAGCTCGCTCGGGTGACCGCGACGATCGATCCTGGCGGGGCCCTCAGCGGCGTCCGGACCGACGACGTTCCGCAGACGCCGGGGGGGCGGGAGTGCACGGCATACGGCCTGGAACGGCGGTCGATCGCGGCGGTCCTCGCCACCCGCTTCGTCGCGCGCGACCGGGGCGAGGTGTACCTGCTCGGCGATCGTGGCGCGATGGCGATGCAGTTGGGGAGCGAAGACGGCTCGGGGCCGGGGACGGGGCCCGCCGTGGTGGTCGACCCGGCCGAGGTCAGGGGCTACTGGTGGCCGACCGGTCCGACAGGGGCCGGACTGACCGTGTCCCTGGGGCCCGATGTGCACGACGACCTCGCCATCTCCCTCAGCGACGGGGTGTGTGGAACGAGCCGGACGCTCAGTCTCGACACGGCCGGCGAGGTGTACCGCAACACCGCGACCACCACGCGACCGACATGCACGGTGGGGGCGGGGGTCGCCCGGCTCGATTCGCTGCTCGCGCGGGCATCGCGACTGCTGGTCTTCGGGGGCCGGCTGACCATCGAGACGTCGCAGGGAGCCGTCGACCTCGACGACGCACCGCCGGTGCCGGCGGTGACACCGCCCCGCGACATCGCCCTGCTCTCCCGGTATGCCGCACCCGCCGACCTGCTCGGACACTGGCGTCTGGACTGGGTCCGGACCGCGCCGACCAGGCGGTCCTGGCCTGGGGGCTCAGGCATCACGTTCGCCGAGACGGACCACGCAGCGGTGCGGATGGACTTCCACCTCTGCAACTCGGCGAGGACCGACGTGGCGCTGACGGCCGACGCTCAGGTGTTGGGGATGACGAACAGCATGACGACGGCGGTGCTCTGCCAGGGGGACCGCGGCTATGTGGAGGGGGCCGTCTGGGCGGCACAGGCGTTCGGCATCGACACGGAGGGCCGGCTTGCCGTGCTCTCGCGGGCCGGGGTGCCGCTGATCGCGTTGGCGCGGGCCGACTGACCCCGGATTCGCGCGGGCCGACTGACCCCGGAAGGCACGGGCAACCGGTTGTCGGAGTCAGCCGTCATACTTGACGACGGCCCGGGAACCGGGCCGGCTCGCCGTCCGACCCGGAAAGCTCATGACCGATACGCCTCGCGCCACCCGCCCGCCGAAGCCGCCCAAGAAGAAGCGGCGCTGGCTGCGGCGGATCCTGTGGACCGTCCTCACGCTCGCCCTGCTGGGGGTCGCCGGGCTCGTCATCGCCTATGTCGCGACGCCGATCCCCAAGGCCAACGAGCGTGCGCTGCAGCAGAACTCGATCATCTATTACAGCGACGGGCACACCGTCCTCGACCGGTTCTCGACGGTCAACCGGCAGACGGTGCCGCTCAGCCGCGTCCCCGAGCAGGTGCAGAAGGCGTTCCTCGCGGCCGAGGACCGGACGTTCTATACCAACAGCGGGATCTCCCCCAAGGGCATCGCCCGCTCGATCTGGGTCGGGCTCAAGGGCGGGGAGACACAGGGCGGGTCGACGATCACGCAGCAGTACGTCAAGAACTACTACTTGTCACAGGAGCGGACACTCACCCGCAAGTTCAAGGAGATCATGATCTCCATCAAGATCGACAAGGAGGTCCCCAAGGATCAGATCCTCGAGGACTACCTCAACACGATCTATTTCGGGCGAGGCGCCGACGGCATCCAGACGGCCGCGCAGACCTACTTCGGCAAGGGTGTCCAGGACCTCGACGTCGCCCAGGGGGCGCTGCTCGCGTCGGTGATCCGGGGCCCGTCCTATTACGACCCCCAGCTCGGCCCCGAGCAGAAGACACTGGCCGAGGGCCGGTGGAACTACGTCCTCGACGGGATGGTCTCGCAGGGCTGGCTCACCCAGGCGGAGCGGTCCAAGCTCACCTTCCCCGAGACCCGCCCGCTGTCCAAGAGCACCGGCCTGACCGGCCCCAACGGTTTCGTCAGCGAGGCGGTGCGCGAGGAATTGAAGTCCAAGCTCAAGCTCACCGACACCGATCTCGCCCTCGGTGGCCTCCGGATCGTCACGACGATCGACAGGCAGGCCCAGGACGCCGCCCTGTCGGCGATCCAGAACGGTATGCCGACCGGCCCCGGCACCGACACCCTCCACGTCGGCCTCGCCGCCGTGGCCCCGGGGAACGGCGCGATCCGGGCGATGTATGGCGGCCCGAAGTACGGCTCCGGCGACCTCGGCTACTTCAACACGGCGACCGATGCGGGGATGCAGGCCGGGTCGACGTTCAAGGTGTGGACGATGATCGCGGCGCTGGAGCGCGGCATACCGCTGTCGACGCGGTTCGATGCGAATTCGCCGATCTTCCTCCCCCAGTTCGCGAGCACGGAGCCGGGGGCGACCTCGGCGGCGCAGGCGGGTGAGGTCCAGAACTTCGGCAACCACCAATATGGCGTGGTCGACATGGCGACCGCGACCGCGCTGTCCGCCAACACCTATTACGCCCAGCTCAACGTCGAGGTCGGCCCCGAGTCGACCAAGGAGATGGCCGGCAAGGCCGGCATCCGGGCGGCGGGCGCGCAGAAGACGCTGGGCACCAACTACGCCAACGTCTTCGGCACCGACCTCGTCGACGTGCTCGACCAGGCGGCGGCCTATGCGACGATCGCGGCGGAGGGGAAGTATGCGAAGCCGTATCTCATCGCCAGCGTGAAGGGCACCGGCACCTTCGACATCAATTACAAGGCCAGACCCAACGTGAAGCAGGTCTTTGACCAGAACGTCGCCCGCGATGCGATCCAGGCGATGCACCGGGTGACCCAGCCCGGCGGGACCGGCGCGGCCGCCGCGGCGTTGGGACGGCCGGCGGCGGGCAAGACCGGCACGACCACCGACAACTACTCCGCGTGGTTCAACGGCTTCACCCCCGGACAGCTCGCCGCGGCCGTGGGGATGTATCGCGGCGACGCCTCCCTCAAGGCGGAGAACCAGATGACCAACGTCGGGGGGTATGCCGAGATCACCGGCGGCACCGTCCCGGTCACCATCTGGACGGCGTTCATGCAGGGCGCCCTCCAGGGGCAGTCGATCGTCCCGCTCCCGCCACCGGGCAATGTCACCGGGGGCACGCCGTCGATCGCCACCACGGTGCCGTCGATGACGAGCACGTCGACGAGTTCATCGAGTTCATCGAGCAGCTCGAGTTCGTCGAGCAGCAGTTCGTCGTCGGGTTCGTCGAGCACGAGCGGGCCGGGGACGATCAGTTCGAGCACGTCCACCACCCCGACCGACACGACGACGACCACGCCGACCGATACGACGACGACCACGCCGACGGACACCACGACGACGTCGACGGACACCACGACGACCCCGCCCGCCCAGAGCACGACGACGGCGCCGTCCACGGAGACGACGACACCACCGACGGAGACGACGAGCCCGCCGGCGCGGTTCACGGCATACGCCACCGCGGAACAGACTCGCTGACATGCGACCCGACGTCCTGCCCCGCGTCGCGAGCGAGCCGGTCGGCGGCCCGCTCGGGACGTATGCCGACCCTGTCGGCCGCTGGCGTCGGGTCGTGGCGCGCATCGTCCCGCTGGTGTGGATCCCGCTCGTCATCTCGATCCTCCAGAAGGAGCGGTGCGTCCGGTTCGGCTGGGGCGGGCAGGACCAGTTCTGGCGGGAGTGCTTCTCCGATCTGCCGGCGCAGTATTCGCTCGGGAACCTCGCGACCGGCATCGGCGGCTATCTCGACGGGCGTGCCCACCTGGAGCAGCCGGTCGTCGCCGGGAGTGTGATGAGCCTCCTCGGGGGCCTGGTCCCGGGGAACGTCAGTCCGATGGACCAGTCGCGGACCTATGTCCTCTATTGGGTCATCCTCGTCACGGTTCTCCTCGCTGCGACCGTCTGGTGCACAGCCCATCTCGTGCCCGGCAACGTCCAGGCGGCGACCCAGGTCGCCCTCTCCCCGGTCATCGTCACTGCGGCCCTGCTGTCCTCCGACATGCTCGCGGTCGCGCTCGTCGCGGGGGCGATGCTCGCGTGGGCGCGGGGGCGGCATACGGTCACGGGGGTGTTGCTCGGGATCGGGACGATGACGCGGGGGTATGTCGCTCTGGTCGCCCTCGCGCTCCTCATCGCGGCCGTGCGGACCGACACGCTCGCCCAGGCGCGGCGGGCGGCGGTCACCGCGCTCGCGACCGCCGGAGCGATCGCCGCCGTGTTCCTCGTCGTCCAGCGGCCGGCACTGACCGCCGTGTATTCGGGGTGGTGGCAGGCGAAGGCCGGATATGGCTCGCCATGGCTGCTGCCGCGCACGATCGCCTGCGACGTCCCCGCGTGCACGACTCAGCAGACCGAGTCGGGCTTCATGCGGTGGATCTTCCATCTCGGCGGGGTCGAGTTGCCGGTGTGGACGGTCACGACGCTGGCGCTGCTCGGCATCGTGTTGGCGCTCGTCATGGGCCGGATCTTCACCCGGGAGTCGTATGCCGCGCCCACCTGGGCCCAGGTCGCGTTCGTCGTCGTCGCGCTGGCGATGATGACCGGCAAGTCGCTGCCGGTCCAGGCGTCGCTGTGGCTGCTGCCGCTGGCCGCGGCGTCGGGCGTGCGCTGGCGGGACATGCTCATCTGGGCGGGGACCGAGATCGCCTACTACATCGCCGTCTGGCTCTATATCGGGGCGCTGACCCGGCCCGACCGGGCGCTGCCGGGGCCGTGGTACGCGTTGTTCCTGGTCATCCGGCTCGGCGGCATCGGCTGGCTGGTCTCGCGGGTCTGGCAGGCGGCGCGTTATCCCTCCACCCGCGGCCGGCACGAGGCCGCCGGACCGGAGGACGTCATGCTGGCACCACCCACGGGCAGGAGCGTCGGGGCAGCCGACAGCCCCGAACCGGCCTTTGCCACGCGGAGCGCGGGACCGAGACAGCCCTGAGCCGGCCTTTCCCACGCGGACGTGGGACCCAGACGGGGTGGATCGCGCGGCCCTCTGTGTTGCATTGATATCATCGCAGCATGACGGCCATCACCATCCGCAGACTCCCCGAGGACGCCAAGCGTCGACTTCGGCTGCTCGCGGCCGCCAAAGGTACGTCGATGGAGGCGGAGGCCCGGGCCATCCTCCTCGCCGGTCTGGACGCGCCGACCAGCACGGATCTGTCGTGGATCGAGCAACTTATCGAGCTCGGCCGCCAAGCCGGTGGGGTCGAGTTGCCGCAGCCATATGACCCTCCTGCGGCGGTCGCCGACTTCAGCGACCGGTGATCATCCTCGATACCAACGTCATCTCCGAGGCGATGCGCGGGGACAACGCCGATGCCCACGTGCTCGCGTGGCTGCGCGCCCTTCCGGTTCCGCCCGTGACCACCGTGATCACCCGCGCCGAGATCCTCGCCGGGCTGGCGCTGCTCCCGCCGGGCCGCCGGACCCGTGACCTCGCCCACCGAGCTGGACTTGCCCTCTCCGCCCTCGGCGTCTGCCTCCCGCTTACCGACCCGTGCACCTCGGCGTATGCCGACATCGTCGCCACCCGCACCCGCCTCGGTCGACCGATCGGTGGGCTGGATGCGCTCATCGCCGCCATCGCCCGCACCGAAGGGGCCACCCTCGCGACCCGTGACACCTCCGGTTTCGACGGTATCGGCGTCGACCTGGTCAACCCCTGGAACGCGGGGCCTTCGGCCCCCTGAGATGAGAGGCAAACGGGCTGTTTCCGTGTCAGAGGTCTCTTCCGGATCGCCAGGTGTTACCCGCGCCCGCACGCCGTGTTCTGTCGGGGCTGATGGACAAGCCGGGCCTGCTGGGTTGATGGGTGTCCTGATATGGTCACCCATATGAAGACGACGGTCGACCTTCCTGACGCGCTGTTCGGCGAGTTGAAGTCACGGGCGGAGATCGACGGCGTCGCGATGCGCGTCATCCTGCTGGAGGCATTGCAGCGCGAGCTCGCTCGCCGCGACCAACCGAGGCCGACCCCGTCGTTCGCCTTCCCGAGATCGACTGCGGCTGGTTGGCTGCACGGTGACGGCGCGCTCGCCGACGCGGTCGAGGCGAGTTACCCGTGATCGCCCTGGACACGAACGTGCTCGTGCACGCATTCCGGGCGGACAGCCCCCACCACGCAGCAGCGTCAGATGCCGTGAACGCTCTCGTCAACAGCCGTGAACGCGTGGGCGTCCCGTGGCCATGCGTGCACGAGTTCCTGGTCGTGGTGACCAACCCACGCGCCTTCGTCCAGCCATCCTCGTCCGCTGAGGCCCTCACGTCGATGAACGCGCTGCTGAGCCAGGAGTCCGTCTCGCCCCTCGGTGAGAGCCGCCGACACCTCGCCACCTTGGGCGGCCTGCTCGCGGCCAGTCGCGCAGGTGGACCCAAAGTGCATGACGCCCGCATCGCCGCAATCTGCCTCGACCATGGGGTCGACGAGTTGTGGACTGCGGACCGAGACTTCAGCTTCTTCCCCGCGCTGACGACCCGCAATCCGCTCGTGTCAACCTGATCGCCCAAGGAGTCGACCATGACCGACCCAGCCACAGCCGATGGACTCACTGCCGTCCCGGAGTTCACCGTCCACCAGAGCGCCTATGTGCTCCTCGACAGCGAGGGGCGGACGTGGCTCGCGTTCGGCCCGGCCAACGACGGTGGGATCGGGGTCATGCAGCCGCTGCGGCCCGGCGACACCGTCACGCCGATCGTGTATGCCGCGGACACCGCCCGGTTCACCATCACCGGCCCGCAGGGCGGGGGCGCGGTGACCGCCTATCTCGTGCCGGAGGGGATGCGGCCGGCGGGGTTCGCGCCGGTGGCGAGCCCGGCTCGGGAGCACCTCATCCCAGGAGCCGACGACTCGGGCATCGGCGTCATGCAGCCACTCCCGCCGACACACTAGCCCGCATCCGGCGACGGCACCGTGGGCGAGCCGGACACGCGCCGAGAACGGGCCGCCTCTTCGGCGGCCTGGGAGACCTCGGCGGCCTCGCCGAGCCGGCGGGCCAGCCGCGCGGCCTCCCGGGCGAACGCGCCCTCGTCGTCCGGCGTGACATCGGCGAGGACGAGGAGCGCCTGGAGAACGCCGACCCGATAGCCGTGGCGCCGGGAGAGTTCGAGCGCCTCGCGTGCCGCGGCCTCGGCCGCGGCCACGTCACCGGCGGCGCGCGCGACGTCGGCGTTGTGCTGGAGGGCGATGCGCAGTCCGGCTTCGTCGCCTTCGAGGCGGTATGCCGCGACCGCCCGGTCCGACAACCGCTGCGCGTCGTGGATCCGGCCGAGCCGCTCGAGGATGTTGCCGAGCAGGTCCATCGTCCCCGCGACCCCCCACGAGTGCCCGAGCCCCTCGAACTCGTCGAGCGCATCCTCCGCATCCGTCATCGCCTCCTCGAGTCGGCCGACGCCGACAAGGGCAGAGGCGCGGCAGCGGCGCGACCACGCGACCGCCCACGGGTCACCCGCCTGCGCGAACGCCTGGATCGAGGCCGTCGCCGCGACGGCGGCCCCCGCGAAGTCGCCGAGTTCGCCGAGCGCCCGGGCGCGGACGCCGTGGGCGAGACCCGCGGTCTGTGGGGTTCCGGCGGGCGCGGCGAGAACGGCGTCGGCATGGGCGAGCGCCTCGGCATAGTCGTCGCCGACCCAGCACAGATAACCGAGTCCGGCCCGCGCGGTGCGGGCGTCGACGTCCCCCGCGTCGGACTGGGACGTGAGCGCCCGGGCGAGGAGGTCGCGGCCCCGGGTGACGCGGCCGGTGCGATACCAGTACCACCACAGCACCGCCCCCAACTCCACTGCCGCCGATCCACCGGCCTCCATCGCCGCGACGAAATTGGCGTCGTCGTCACTGAGCGCGGCGCAGGCCGCCCGGTCGTCGTCGGTGCGGAAACCGGTCGCGCGCTCGCGGGCGAGGGCGACCATCGCCGCCGCGTGCGGGCCGTGGAGGTCCGCTGCCTCGCCGGACGCGCGGAGGCGGGACTCGGCATACGCGGCGATGCTCTGGTGCATGACCAGCCGCGACCCCCCGGCCGTATGCCGATGCACGAGAAGCGATTTGTCGACCAGTCCCGAGACGACCTGGTGAAAGATGCCGGGGTCCGCCGGGCCGCAGACGGCGCGTGCGGCGGCGAGGGGGGCGCCGCCGCGGAACACGGCATAGCGCGCGAAGAACGCCTGCTCGTCGGGGGTGAGGAGGCTGTGGCTCCACTCGACGGTCGCGCGGAGGGAGCGGTGGCGGGCGGCAGCGGACCGGTGGCCGCCCTGGAGGACAGCGAAGGGGTCGTCGAGGCCGCGGGCGAGTTCGGCGAGGGTCATCGTCCGGAGGCGGGCGGCCGCGAGGGTGAGCGCGAGCGGCATACCGTCGAGGCGGCCGGCGATGTCGGCGGCGTGAGCGCGGGCGGTGGCGTCGAGGTCGAGGCCGGGCGCGGCGTCGTGAGCCCGGTCGAGAAGCAGGTCGACCGCGGGGTCGGTCGGCAGGGGATGCAGCGGGAGGAGGCGTTCGTGCGGGAGGCGCAGCGCCTCCTGGGTCGTCGCGAGGAGACGTATGCCGTCGTCCCCCGCGAGGTCGGCCGCGCACCGGGCGACGTCGTCGACGACCCGCTCGCACGAGTCGAGCACGACGAGCGTGGTCTCGCCGCGTCGCGCCTCGCGGACCTGGTCGAGGAGCGGGATGGCGGGGCGCCAGACGGCCCCGAAGGACTCGACGATCCGCGGGCCGACCTCCGCGGCGGCGACATCGGCGAGGTCGATCCAGCGGACGTCGGCGGCGATCTCGGTCGGGAGGCCGGCGCACACGGCGGCGGCGAGGGCGGATTTGCCGACGCCGCCGGGGCCGGTGACGACGACCAGAGCAGTGCCGGCGGCGAGCAGGTCGTGCAGACGGGCGGCGTCGTCGACCCGGCCGATGAGACTGCCGTGGAGCGGGATTCGGGACGGGGGTCGCCGCGGTGCGGTCGGCCGGGCGGTCGGGGTGAGGTCCGGGTCCTGGCGGAGGATCGCCTGCTCGAGGTCGCGCAGCGCGGGTCCGGGATCGACGCCGAGTTCGTCGGCCAGGAGGTCGCGGACCTGACGGTATGCCGCGAGCGCCCCCACCTGATCGCCCGCGACGTAGCGGGCGGTGAGGTGGGCGTGGTGGAGGTCCTCGGCATACGGATGGAGGGGGGTCAGCGCGGCGGCGAGGCCGACCGCGCGATCGGCGGCGCCGGAGGCGGTGAGGGCGCGGATCAGGGCGATCCGGGTGGCGAGGACGGTGTCGTCGAGGCGCTGGGCGTGGCCGGCGAAATAGTCGAGATCGCGCAGGTCGGCGAGGGGGTCGCCGCCGACGAGGGCGAGGGCGGCGTCGAGGTCCCGGGCAGCGTCGGCGGGATCGGTGCGCTCGCGGGCGGCGGCGACGAGCCGGGAGAAGACCTGGAGGTCGGTCGCCGGGTCGGTGAGGGTGAGGGCGTAGCCGGTCGTGCCGTGGGTGCGGAGGCCCTCGGGCGGGAGGAGTCGGCGCAGGTGGGAGACGTGCGCCTGGAGGGTGTTGGCCGCCGACGGTGGCGGGTGGTGACCCCAGACGGCGGCGACGAGGTGGTCGGTCGTGACGAGCTGACCGGCGTTGAGCGCGAGCGCGGCGAGGACCGACTTGCGGCGGGCGCCGACGACCCGGGGCGAGTCGGGGTGAGCGTGGGTCACGGGGCCGCGGGTGACGAGGTCGACGGCGCCGAAGAGGCGGACCTGCATCGGCCGCTCCTCTCCGGGCGTTCGCGCCGGCGTGGTCCTGCCCGCGCCCCTGTTCGCCGATACCGATAGTCCCACCGCTGGCCTCGGGAGGGGCCCGATGAGGCACGCGGGACACCAAGGTCGAGGTCGAAGGGCGGTGGCACGTGCTGGGGCGACGGCACCGACGGTCAGGCCGGCGCCGGAGAAACCCAGTACCCGACCATCTCCGGCTCCCCACTCGGGTGCGCTGATCGCAGCGACACGCGCGCACGCCCCGTCGTGACCTCTCGACGGCTCTTATGTGACCTCTCGACGGCCTTTATGTGACCTCTCGACGGGGGGCAGGGCCGGGTGGGGCGCGGTCGGCATGCGCGCGGCATACGCTCGGCGCGTGCGGATCACGGTGCGAGCCAAGCCGGGCGCGTCGCGCACGCGCGTCGGCGGCCGGTATGCCGAGTCCACCCTCGTCGTCGCCGTCACCGCCCGCGCGGTGGACGGGGCGGCGACCGCGGCGGTGCGGGCGGCGGTGGCGGAGGCATTCGGCATCCGGCCGGGGGCGGTGCGGCTCGTCTCGGGGGCAACGGCGCGGACGAAGGTCTTCGACCTCGACCTGCCCGACGAGACGGCCGCCGCGCGCCTCGCCGAGTTGCTCGGCCCGAGGCCGGGCTGACCTCGGCAGCTCAGAGACGGACGAGCATCTTCCCGGTGTTGGCGCCCGCGAGCAGGTCGAGGAAGGCCTGCGGAGCCGCGTCGAGACCGTCGCGCCAGGTCTCGTCATACCGCAGCCGTCCGTCCGCCACCCACGGGCCGACTTCGGCGAGGAACTGGGGCCGCAGGCTCGCGTACGTGTTGACGATGAATCCCCGCAGCGTCAGGCATTTGCCGATGGCGAGGGTGAGATTCCTTGGGGCGCAAGGTGCTTCGGTGGCGTTGTAGGCGGAGATGGCGCCGCACAGCGCGATCCGCCCGTTGACGTTCATCCGCCCGATCGCCGCCTCCAGGTGCGCACCGCCGACGTTGTCGAAATAGACGTCGATGCCGTCGGGGGCTGCCTCGCGGAGGCGGTCGGCGACGCGTCCGTCGTGGTAGTCGAACGCCGCGTCGAAGCCGAGTTCGAGCAGGCGGGCGACCTTCGCCGGCGACCCGGCGCTGCCGATCACCCGCGACGCGCCCTTGAGACGCGCGATCTGCCCGACGAGCGAGCCGACCGCGCCCGCCGCACCGGAGACGAACACCGCGTCGCCTTCCCGGAACTCCGCCGCCGCGACCAGCCCGGCGTAGGCCGTCAACCCCGGCATCCCGAGAACGCCCAGATAGGCGGCGGCCGGGGCGAGCGCGGTGTCGACGGGAGCGGCGGACCGGGCCTTGACCACGGCATACTCCCGCCAGCCGAGGCCGTGGAGAACCGTCGATCCGACCGTATGCCGTGTGCTCCCCGCCGCGATCACCTCACCGACCGCGCCCCCGTCGAGGGGCTCCCCGATCTGGAACGGCGGGATATAGGACTTGACGTCGTTCATCCGGCCCCGCATGTAGGGGTCGACCGACATGACCGTGTTGCGGACGAGGACCTCGTCCTCGCCGAGCGGCGGGATCGGGGCGCTCTCGAGGCGGAAGTCGTCGAGGGTGGGGACCCCGTGCGGTCGGGCGGCGAGGACGATCTGGTCGGTTGTCGTCGGGAGGGCGGCTGGGGCGTCGGTCATGCCCGATGCCTACCACAGCGAGCCGCAGGGGCGGACGACTCCCTCGGTCACCACCCACGCCGCGCGGCGAGGAAGTCGAGGCACAACTCCCCCTGCCACAGCTGGTGCACCCTCAGTGCAGCGGTGCACCCGGGCGGGTGGGACGCGTCCCAGTCCGCCAGCATGTAGGCCCCCAGCACCGCCACCGCCACCTCGATGTCCCCGGAATCGGCTCCGGCCAGCAACGGCGAGTCGTCGTAGGCCGCGAGATCCACTCCGTCCGCCGCCATCTGCGGCCACATGCAGACGAAGTCGAACCACGCGGGCGCCGCCCGCACCCAGTTCCAATCGAGGACGATCGCCCGCCCGTCCGCGGTGAGGAGCAGGTTATCGGGACGTATGTCGTTGTGAGACAACGCCGTCCCCACAAGCGCAGTCCCCGCCCGGGTCACCAGCACCTCGGCTTCCCGCAGCCGCTCGGGAGGGACCGGTGCCAACCCCGTCGGCCACGGACGCTCACCCGAGGCGAGCCCGGCATACACACCATCGATCCCCCATGCGTCCGCCATGTCCGCGACCAGCGAGACCAGCCCCAGCCGGTCGATGCGCTCCGGGGTGAGGCCGACGATCTCGACGCAGGCGTCGTGCACCGCGCGCACGTCGGTGTCCGTCCATGGCATCCCCGGGTGCCGGCCGTCGATCGGCTCGAGGACGAGAACGACCCACGTCCCGTCGTCGGTCGCGACGTCGGCCCAGCCGACCAGCCGCGGCACGCAGGTCAGGGGGTCGACGACCGCCAACACCTCGGCCTCCCGCCGCAGCGCCCCGACCGCGTGTGGCATGGCCGGCCCGGCCGCCTTCGCGAACACGCTCCGCCCGTCCGCCAGATGCACGAGCCCCGCGAACGACCCGGTGAACCCCGACCCGACCGGAGCCTCGGCCCCGACGACGACGCCGCCCGCGCACGCGCCCACCCCCTCGCGAACGGCCGGCGGCAGCTCGGCCCACGCGGGGCGCTCGGAGGTGCGTCGGTAGTCGGGGGGAAGGGTCGGCATACTGTGAAGTCAAGCGCGGCCCACCGATCCGACGCAACCAGTTATCCACAGGCACCGACGCACCGATTCGGTCGTATGCCGCCCCCTCGGCTACCCTTGTCCGGTTGCCCGCGGCGGGTCCGCGGCATACGCATCAACCCTCCTGTCACGGAAGGACCGTGACCGCTTTCAGACCAGAGGAGGCGGGTTCTCCAGCATGCGTCAATACGAACTCATGGTGATCGTCGACCCCGAAGTCGACGACCGTCAGGTCGGCCCCACCATGGACAAGTTCCTCGGGGTCGTCAAGACCGCCGGCGGCAGCGTCGACAAGGTCGACGTCTGGGGGCGCCGTCGCCTGGCCTACCCCATCAAGAAGAAGGACGAGGGCAGCTATGTCGTCGTCAACTTCACCGCCGAGTCGGCCACGGCCAAGGAGCTGGACCGTCAGCTCGGTCTCTCCGAACTCGTCATGCGCACCAAGCTGCTGCGCGCCGACGCCTGACGAACGAGGAGCGACATGGCCGGCGAGACCACCATCACGATCATCGGCAACCTGACCGGTGACCCCGAGCTGCGCTTCACCCCCTCGGGTGCGGCCGTCGCCAACTTCACCGTCGCCTCGACGCCGCGCACCTTCGACCGGCAGAGCAACGAGTGGAAGGACGGCGACACGCTGTTCATGCGGTGTTCCGTATGGCGCGAGGTCGCCGAGAACGTCGCCGAGACGTTGCACAAGGGCAACCGCGTGCTCGTCACCGGCCGCCTTCGCTCGCGCTCCTATGAGACCAAGGAAGGCGAGAAGCGCACCGTCATCGAGTTGGACGTCGACGAGATCGGCCCCTCGCTGCGCTACGCGACGGCCCAGATCACCCGCACCCAGCGGGGGGGCGGCGGCAACTTCGGCGCCGGCGGCGGCGGCCACGAGGACCCCTGGGCGGGTCCGGCCGGCAACTCCGGCGGCGGCCAAGGCAACCAGGGTGGGTGGGGCGCTCCCCCGGCCCACCAGGGCGGCGGCAACCAGGGCGGCTGGGGTGCTCCCCAGCAGGGCGGCCAGGCCAACCAGGGCGGCGGCAACCAGGGCGGCCAGGGCGGCGGCAACCAGGGCGGCCAGGGCGGCGGCAACCAGGGTGGCTGGGGCAGCGCCCCGTCCTATGACGAACCCCCGTTCTGAGTTTGAATTGATTTCGCTCCTCATGGTCTCGGGCCACATAAGCCTCGTCGAGAGGTCAAATAAAGAGCATCGAGAGGTCATCCGGTCCGCCGCGACATCTCGGATCTCGATCAGCTGAGAAATCCCCCATCCCGAGTGAGCAAGCTCGGGCTCTCACCAAGAAGGAGAGCACCACGATGGCTAAGCCCGTTGTGCGTCGGCCCAAGAAGAAGGCCAACCCCCTGAAGTCCGCGAAGATCGAGAACATCGACTACAAGGACGCGCAGCTGCTGCGCAAGTTCATCTCCGACCGCGGCAAGATCCGCGCTCGTCGCGTCACCGGCGTCTCCGTGCAGGAGCAGCGCCTGATCGCCAATGCCGTCAAGAACGCCCGCGAGATGGCGCTGCTGCCCTACAGCAGCTCGTCCCGCTGACGGTCCGCCACCGAAGGAGAACACCGATGAAGGTCATCCTCACTCACGAGGTCAGCGGCCTCGGCGCCGCCGGTGACGTCTGCGACGTCAAGCCCGGGTATGCCCGCAACTTCCTCTTCCACCGCGGGCTCGCCACGGCGTGGACCACCGGCGGGCAGAAGCAGGTCGACGCGATCGCCGCCGGCCGCGCCGCGCGCGCCGTCAAGTCGCTCGACGAGGCGAAGTCGATCAAGGGCAACCTCGAGTCCTCCACGGTCACTGTCAAGGCCAACGCCGGCAAGGAAGGCCGCCTGTTCGGGGCCGTCTCCACCGCCGACATCGCCGGCGCGGTCAAGGCCGCGGGCGGGCCGTCCCTGGACAAGCGCAAGATCGAGGTTCCGACCCCAATCAAGACTGTCGGAACGCACAAGGCGCTCGTCCGGCTGCACCCCGAGGTCCAGGCCAGCCTGACCCTCGACGTCATCGCCGGCTGACCATAGAAGACGTTCTGCGTCAGCGCTTTCGCAGGGCTGGTGTCCATCCGGACACCAGCCCTCAGTGCTGTTCCGAGAGCCGCTCGGGAGCGGCTGATCGAACAGCCATCAAGCGGCTGATCGAACGCCGCGGCTGCGGCAGCACGCATATCACTCGTGCGGCAAGACGACCGTGAACGGCACTCTGAGGCCGTGTCCAGCCTCCCCTAGAGCCCGATGGGTCGCCTCGTGGCGCGCAAGGTCTCGGATCTGGTCGCGACCGCACTCACGGACACCCGCGTCGTCCTGATCAATGGCGCTCGCCAAGTCGGGAAGAGCACCCTCGTCGCCGGGATCTGCCGCGACCAGGCCGGGGAGTGGCGCAATCTCGACCGTCCGCTCGAGGGATTCGTCGCGATGGAACTCTCCCGCCGGCTGGAGTGGTCGATCACACGCGCCGAGTTGTTCCACCACCGCACACGCGACGGGGTCGAGGTCGACCTCGTCCTGGAGCGTCGATCGGGCGACGTCATCGCGATCGACGTCAAGGCGTCCTCGACGGTCCGCGCCGAGGACGTCAGCGGAATTCGCCACCTCAGGGAGCGCCTGGGGCGACTTCGTCGCCGGCTACGTCTTCTACACCGGTCAGGAGACCCGCTCCTTCGGGGATCGCCTCCGCGCCATACCCATCAGCGCTATCTGGGAGGCTGCCGCCCCCTGACGGACAGGGCCCACCCGGAAACGCGGGCGCGGTGGGGAGGGGCGGAGCGGCATACTGACCCGTCGTGCGGATGTTCGTCGCGGTGGTGCCACCGCCCCAGGTGACCGAGGAGCTCGACGACTTCCTCGCCTCGCGGCGGGAGGCGGGCGCCGGACTGCGGTGGAGCGACCCCGACCAGTTCCACGTCACGCTCGCCTTCCTCCCCGCGGTTCCCGACCGCAGTCTCGACGCGCTGATCGACGGGCTCGGGGAGGCGGCGGGACGGCGGGGGGCGTTC
This sequence comes from Dermatophilaceae bacterium, assembly GCA_046330995.1. Lineage (GTDB taxonomy): Bacteria > Actinomycetota > Actinomycetes > Actinomycetales > Dermatophilaceae > Nostocoides_A. The sequence continues at coordinate 24,506 of JAXLRS010000006.1, read as the reverse complement.
GCCATACGGCTGCGTGGAGGTGGTGCCTTCCCCAGTCCGTATGCCGCGCGCGTCCTTTTCGCGGACGTCGCCGACGAGGCCGGTCACCTGCCCCCGCTCGCCCGGGCGGTCCGCGCCGCCGCGAACCACGCCGGGGCCGCGCCGGACGGCGGACGCTTCCGGGGACATCTGACGCTCGCCCGGAGCCGGCAGCCGGTCGAGGCGACGCGGTGGCTGCGGATCCTCGACACTTTCGAGAGCCCCGGGTGGGTCGTCGAGGACGTCGCGCTCGTCGCCTCCCACCTTGGCGAGGGCCGGGAGCGGCGCCCGAGGTACGAGACGGTCGCGCGTCTCCCCCTGCGACCGGTGGGCGGCTCGGCGACAATCACCCCATGACCCGCCATGTCGCCGTAGCCGCCACCGGACCGGTCGCGGTCGACGCCGGACTGACCGTCGTCCGCCAGGGCGGCAATGCCGTCGACGCCGCGATCGCCGCGATGTGCGTCGCAATGACGACCGAGCCGGGAGTGGTCAGCCCGATGGGCGGGGCGTTCGTGACGATCTGGCCGCCGGACGGCGAGCCGGTGACGATCGACGGCAATGTCGAGATGCCGGGGCGCGGGGCCGCCGACGAGCGGTTCGGGCAGGGGCTGCGAGAGATCCACCTGAGCTATGGCGGGGGGATCACGATCTTCGCCGGCTATGGGTCGGTGGCGCTGCCGGGGGCGATCTCCGCGCTCGGCCTCGCCCACGAGCGGTATGCCGCAGGCTCCTGGTCCGCCGCCCTCGCGCCCGCGGAACGGGCTGCGCGCGAAGGTTTTCGGCTCGGTGGCGCGGCGGCGAGCTATCTCGCGCTGACGACCGACAGCCTGTTCGGCTGGGATCGGGAGACCCACGCGGCGCTCACCCGCGCCGACGGCAGCCACCTCGAGGCGGGCGACCGGATCATCGACCGGCCGCTGGCCGAGTCGTGGCGGCGCATCGCCGAACGCGGGGCGAGCGAGGTCTATACGGGCGAGATCGGGCGGGCCCTCGCCCGGGCGAGTGCCGCGGGTGGGGGGCTGATCTCGGAAGCCGACCTCACGGCATACGCCCCCGTGGTGCGGACGCCGCTGCGGCTCGACCTCGGCCGGTGGGACATCGCGACCAACCCGCCGCCGTCGGTGGGTGGCCCGATGCTCGCGGTCATGCTCGGCGAACTCGTCCGGCGCGGCAGCCTCGGCTGGCGGGACGTCATCGAGGTCCAGCGCCAGGTGCTGACCTATCGCAGCGAGGTCCACGACTTCTCGGCGGACCTCGAGGAGGACGGCTACCGCCTGCTCGAGGACGTCCGCGACGCCGGCCTGGCCGGGCTGACGACATCGTCGGAGACCGCGCATGTGTCGGCGGTCGACAGTGAAGGGCTCGCCTGCGCGATCACGGCGTCGAGCGGATATTCCTCGGGGGCAACGATTCCCGGGACAGGGCTGGTGTTGAACAACTGCCTCGGCGAGCCCGAACTCAACCGGCTGGGCCTCCACGCGCTGCCCCCGGGGACCCGGCTGGCCTCCAATATGGCCCCGTCGGTCGCCCGCCACCGCGGTGGCGACGTGCTCGCCATCGGCTCCCCTGGCGCCGACCGGATCACGACCGCGCTCATGCAGGTGCTCTCGCGCCACTGCCTGCTCGGTATGCCGCTCGGCGAGGCCATCTCGGCCCCCCGTGTCCACGTGCGAGTCGTCAAGGGCGAGGCGACGCGCGTGGAGCACGAGCCGGACGCGGCGGTCGTCGCGGCGCTCGCCGACTTGGGGCTGCCTGGCAGCGAACACGCGCAGCACGCGATGTTCTTCGGCGGCGTCGGCGGCGCCTCTCGCAGCGCCACCGGCGTCCTGGGCGCCGCCGGCGACCCCCGCCGCGAGGCCGCCACCGGCGTCGCCTGACCTCCCCCGCCCGTCGAGAGATCAAATAAACCCCGTCGAGAGATCAAGCCGGCCGCGGTCGAGCGTCGCGTTGAGCGCGGGATGGCCCGCGAGCCGCGCCCGTGCCCGATGAAGGCGCACGCGGGCGTTGGCGGCCGAGATCCCGACGACGCCGGCCGCCTCCGACGGGGCCATCCCCTCCCAGACGGTGAGGGTGAGCAGTTCGCGGTCCACTTCGGCGAGGTCGGCGAGCGCGTCACGCACCACGCGCGCGCGAATCCTCCTCGGACACAACCCCGCTCCCGTATGCCGCACCCGCCGTCCGCCGGATCTCCGCCCGCAACGCCGTGGCCGCCTCGTGCGCACGCACCGACTCGCGCCGGTGCTCGAGCAGGACGTTCCGCGCGACCCCGAACAGCCAGAGCCGGTCCGCGGGCGGCTCCGGGACCGCGGACCTGCGGTCCCACGCGACCAGGTAGACCCGAGCGAGCAGATCGGCCGCATCCTCACGGACCTGGACCCGCCGGAGGAAGTAGGCGAGCAGGTCACGGGTCGTCCCACGCACCAGCGCCTCGAACTCCTGGGCGTCGGTTCCGCCTGCGCCCGCAGGCCTCACCGGCTCGCCTGGGCCAGATGGCTGATGCTGCGCGCCGGATCGCTCGACCAGCAATAGCCTGTCTGTGCGACAGCGGTTTTCAGTCCGGCGAGGTCACCGGATTCGGCGGCCGCCGCCACAGCCGGCAGATAGCCGAACAGCGTCGCGGTCGGCCCCTGATCGCCCGCGTGCCCGGTCGGCGAGGGGTTGGGGTCGACGTCCCGGACCGCGGACGAGGCGAGCAGGTCGCGCAGGCCGTGTGCCGCGGTGGTGCGCGCGACCGACCCGGGTGGTGCCGCACCATACGCATCGGCGAACGCGCACACCGACAACCGCGCGTATGCCGCCCGCACCGCGCCCGTGGACGCCAAAGGCGCGGCGCCCTGCTCGTCGATGGGGACGGAGGCGAAGTCCTTGGCGGCCAGGACGACCGCCTTGCGCGCGGGGTCGGCCGGGAAGGGGATGTCGGCGACGACCTGCGCGGTGACGTCGGCGAGGTCGGTGCCGTCGAGCCGGAGCAGTTCGCCCGGCCCGCCGATCTCGACGTCCGCTCCGCTCGCGTGCTGCCCGGTGTGCGTCGAGATGTAGTCCGCCGCAACGGCGGTTCCCGCGGCTCCGAGCGTCAGCGCCACGGCAACCGTCGCGACCCGGCGTCCGCTGCGCCGCCCGTCTCGCGCCCGGGTGAGCCGGGACCAACGGCGGGTGGCGTGGGCGGGGCTGGACTCGGCATACGGCAAGGTGGTCATCATCGCCGCGTTGAACCGGTCGAGCGCGTCGGGTGCAACGGCGGGGCCGGCCGGGTCGGCGGCACGGAGGATGTCGGTGAGTGGATCGGACATGGGACGCTCCTTCGTCACGTATGCCGCGCGCCCCCTCGGGCGCGCGTCACCCCTCATCTGTCCGAGCGTTACAGACCCGACCCCGTCGAGAGGTCGAATAGCGGGCATCGAGAGGTCATTTCGCGTGGCTTCCAGGACCGCGCCTCAGTCCGCGGGCACAGACACGCCGTATGCCGTGGCTCGCCACGGCGTGTCTCTGCCCCCGGACGCGCTCCGTCCCGTCGCCGTCCGACCGACGTATGCCGCGGGCGCGCCTCCGCCGTGCATCCCGCGTGAGGTCTCCGCCCCGGACGTTCCGCGCGACACCGACGAGCCAGAACCACTCCGCCGGCGGCAGGTCAGAGAAGCGGAGCTGCCCCAGCCCTGAACCCATCGCCGGCCGCCTTGCGGAATCGGTCCCATCCGGCCCCGTCGTCTCCCCGAATCACCCGAGACCGTTCGCCCACGACGACCTGAGTGATGTTGTGCATCGACGTGCTCCCGTCGGTGAAATAGCTGCTATGTCCGGTCACGGCTCCTCCCTCGGCGCTGTCGCCGGTGGACAGGTGGACCAGGCCCGGCACATCGCTGGCGTCACCTCCGAATCGTCCGAAGTCGGCCGTGCCGTCGCGCCTGGCTTCGAGGAGGTAGGCGTGACCGGCCGGGACGTCAAGAGCTCTGGCGTTCGCGACACCGATCCCCGCTGAGCCGAGGATGACGACATCGTCGACTCCCGTGCCGGACTCTTGAAGGGCCTTGGACTCGACGACCGACCCATAGGAGTGCCCCAGGCCGACCAGGTGTGGATCGACGTCTCGGCTGGCGTTGATCCCGCGGTAGAAGTTGGCGAGCGCGGCGCCGCCGATGTCGGCCTCGTAGTTGCTCGCGACGGATCGATGCGCATCCAGCGTGTCACGCCATTGGGGCGCCTCGTAGCCGAGCCAGGCGACCGTCGCTACGGTCTCGGACCGTCGACCGGCGATGAGCAACTCTCGTTGTGCGGCTGACTGCAAACGCTGCATGTCGTCGACTTTGCCACCGAGGCTCTTGTGCACCTCGGTCGCCAGTCCGTCGGTCGCGACCGCGACGTGGTCGGCCGCGTCGAGGTCACCGACCGCCACGGCAGCGCGCGCGTCGCGTCCCGAGAAGTCCATGAGCACGAGGTGCCGATCCGGATCTCGGATCACCCGGGCGATCGCCTGGGCGGCGTCGAGCCGTCGCTGCGCGTCGCCGAGCCGACGATCGACATCATTCAGGCGGTCGGCGACGAGGGCGTCCTGGGCAGATCCATGCCCGCCCATCTGCGCGTAGTCCCGCAGCAGCCGCGTCCGCTCCGCCTGCAGCGCGTCCACGTCGTGTTGCAGTCGTCGGGTCTCGGTGGGCAGAAGGTGACGATTGGCCTCGTCCCGGGCCCAGAACGCGACCCCGTCACGGTTGGCGATCCATTCCGGATGAGTCGCCACGATGCGGCGCTGCTCCTCGGGAGTCAAGGCCTTCCACCACGCCGCCACGTCGGCCGGACTGGCAGCGCGCGCCGGGGCCGCGAGTCCCGACGTCGCGGGCGCGGTCGCGCCGGGCTGGCCGCCGCCGGTCGCGGCGCTCGCTTGACGTTGCTGGGTGGCGTTGCGGATCAGATCAGCCGCCAGCGCCTCCATACCCTGCGCGAGCCGGCGGACCATGACCTCCTGGGCTCCCAGCCCGGCAACGAATCGCGCCGCCCCGCCACCAGTCCACAACCGCTCGGTGCTATTGATGAGCCGCGTGAGCGTGGCGATCACGCAGGTGAGCTGGTGCGCTTGTTGCCGCAAGTCGCGCGCCACGCTCTCGACGACGTCGACGTCCATTCCCAGGCGTTCCATGCCAGGCCGGCTGCTTCTCTCGATGTCCCGTTCGACGTATGCCGCGGGCGCGCCTCAGCCGTGCATCCCGCGTGATTTCTCGGCCTCGAGCAGGAGCCGGTTGACGACCTGCGCCGCCGCCTGCACGTCACCTTGCTGACGCCCGCGCGCAAGCGCGAACATCGCCGAACCCCCCGTGTGGATGATGATGCCCACCTTCTTGGCCGTGGCGAAGCAGGCCAACGCCACCACGACCGAGACAACGAACATGATGACGTTCGTCCACTGCATCGATCCATAGATCGACAGCTTCTCGAAGAACACGACATACAACGCGAACAGCAGGGACAGCGTGCCGAGCATGATCCGCCCACTGTGGACGTGCATCCCGCTGTCGACCTGCTCGACACTCGAGTGCGGCGCGGAGGAGACGACATACCCCAGGGGGAAGAACCCGAACAGCGTGTTTGGGTGGCGGACGATGATGCGCTTGTCGGTCACCGTGAGATACGTGAGCAGATGCGGGGCAAGGAGTTTCGGGGCGAAGTTGACCTCATAGAGTTGTCGTTCGCCTGTCGTGAGCGCCACCTCAGGTGCCCCCGAGGGGGTCGACGGCGCGAACCCAGTGGCGGCCGCGGGGTAGGCCGCGGGCGCGGCCTGGTATGCCGCGGGCGTGGCCTGGTAGGCCGCGGGCGCCGGTGCGGACGCGGGCGCGGGACCCGTGGCCACCCGGTTCGCCGTGCTCACGGCCGGGGCGCTCGGTGGCGGTCCGAAGTTGAACTCCGTCGCGCGCGGCGCGGCGCCCGCGCCTGCCGAGGGTCCGGTGAAGGGCGTCGCGGCGACGGGGGACCCGCAGGCGATGCAGAAGCGGTCGGTGCCGTTGAGTTCGCGTCCGCACTGGGTGCAGCGGTTTGCCATGATCGGGTCCTCCTGGCCGACGGGACGTCGCTGCCACCCTAGGAATGGCCGGCCTCGCGGGTCATGCCCCACATCGAAGGGACACGGCATACGGCCGGATGGCGCGCCGTGACCTCTCGACGCCCCAAAGATGACCTCTCGACGCCCCAAAGATGACCTCTCGACGGGGCCGGGCGGGACCCGGCGCCAGCGGGAGTCAGCGGGTGGCGCCGGTCACCATCCACGCGTCCCCGCGCACCCGCCAGCGCAACAGCGCCCCGCGCACGACCATGAACCACGTGAACCCGGCCCACAGCCACACCATCGCCGTCGGCGGGTCGGTCGGCGCGACCGCGCGCACGACCAGCGCTACCGGGACGTATGCCGCGAGCGTCGCCCCCATCGCCCACGCCAACCAGCGCGTGTCCCCGGCCCCGATCAATACCCCGTCGACGACGAAGACATATCCCGACAGTGGTTGCCCGAGCGCGACCACGACGAGTGCCGCCGCCATCGCCGCCCGCACCGCCGGGTCGCTCGTGAACAGCACCGGGACCATGCGATGTGCCGCCAGGGTGACCACCCCGAGCACCACTCCACCCCAGATCCCCCACCGGATCATCACCGTCGTCGCCTCCCGTGCGGCGCCGATGTCACCGGCCCCCAGCGCCTTCCCGGTCAGCGCCTGCCCGGCGATGGCGAGCGCGTCGAGGGCGAACGTCAGCAGCCCCCAGATCGTCGCCGTCACCTGATGCGCCGCGAGCGGGACCTCCCCGAGCCCGGCGGCGACCCACGTCGTCACGAGCAGGATCGCCCGCAGCGCCAGCGTGCGCACGAGCAGCGGGATGCCGTCCGTGGCCGCCGCGAGCACCCGGCCCGGGTGGGGCCGCAACGGGGCCCGCTCGGCCCGGGCGGTGCGGACCAGGACCCGCACCAGGGCACCGGCCATCCCGGTCTGGGCGATCACCGTGCCGATCGCGGATCCGGTTATCCCCCAATGGAATCCATACACGAAGAGGAGGTTCATCCCGGCGTTCGCCACCGCCCCGACGGCGTTGGCGGCCAGCGGTGTCACGGTGTCCTGGAGCCCGCGCAGGACCCCGGTGGTCGCCATGACGACGAGCATCGCCGGTATGCCGAACACCGCCACCCGCAGGTAGCTCACCGCGTTCTCCAGCGCCGGTCCGTCGCCGCCGAGCGCGCGGCATACGGGATCGGCGGCGAACGCGAGACTCACGGACACAGCGAGCCCGAGGGCGATGGCGAGCCAGGTCCCGTCCATCCCCGCCTGGATCGCGCCCCGCCGCGAGCCCGCGCCGATCTGCCGGGCGACGACGGACGTGGTCCCGTAGGCGAGGAAGACGAACAGGCCGACCGCCGTGAGGAGGACGGCGCTGGCCAGGCCGAGCCCGGCGAGCGGGGCCGTTCCGAGGTGACCGACGATCGCCGAGTCGGCGAGGAGGAAGAGCGGCTCGGCGATCAGCGCGAGGAACGCGGGGATCGCGAGCCGGGCGATCTCCCGTCCGGTGGCGCTCGGCATACGGGCATCATGCGCCGGGTCCTGGACGGGGGCCGGCGCGTGTTCGCCATCCGAGCCCCACCCGTCAGGCGAGGTGTTTGAGCGCCTCCCGCCGGCTCAGCCCCGACAGCACACCCGCCCTCGCGGCGACGAAGCCGCGCACCCATGCGGGGTCGGTGCGGGCCTGCTGCCGCAACGCCCACCCGATCGCCTTGCGAATGAAGAACTCCGAGCCGTATGCCGTCCCCTCCACATTCGCCTCGATCACCTCCGTCAGGAGGTCGAGATCCGTCGCCGCCCCGAACGGCAGCTGGCAGAGGATCGCCACTCGCCGCAGCCACAGGTCGTCCTCGATCGCCCACGTCCGCATCCGCTGCGTCTCGCTCGCCGGGTGCCGCAACAGGATCGGCGCGACGCTGTGCGTGGCGAGGTCGTCGACGTGATCCCACCACGCCCCGGTGACGACGAGGTGCCGATAGAGGCCCATCGCGGCGGGGTCCTGCCACGCCTGGGCCGAGCGGTGCTGGGCGAGGGCGGTCGCGGCATACCGCTCCTCGCGGAACCGCGCCTCGTCCCACAGCAGGCGAACCGCGCGCTCCCACTCCGGGCGCCCAACCGGGCCGTATGCCGTGAGCACCGGCCGCAGGAGCGCCCTCAGTTCCGTGGCGGTCAGGCCCCGGTAAGGCATCGCGGACTTCATATACCTCTGTTGCGCCGCAGCGCGGTCCGGCGATCCCTCGGCCTGCCGGACCGCCATCCGTACCGCGGTCACGACCGGTGGAACGCGCGCGGCGGGGGAGGACGGCATACGCTCATCCTCCCCCGCCGCACGTGTGTTGCTGCCGGGGCCGGCCCGGGTCAGCGGGTGGTGAGCACCCGCTCCGGTGAGGCGTTGCCCGCGAGGTCGACCGCGGCGAATGTCACCGTGGCACCGGCGGGGACAACGAACGGCTTGGTATAACCGACCGTCGCCCCGGCGCCGATCCGATAGCTGATTCCGGCCACACCGGATCGGGCGTCCGTGGCCGCCAGGGTGATCGTCCGGGTGGTGCCGGTCGCGCTCGCCTTGGCGGTCGCCGTCGGCGCGGCCGAGTCGATGCGGACGGTCGTCGTCGCGACATTGCTCAGCGTGCCGGAGGTGTCCATGGCCCGGAAGGTGACGACGTGGACGCCGTCGCCCTTGACGACCACCGTGCGGTCGGCCTTGGTCGAGCGGCTCGTCCTGCCGTCCACGGTGACCTCGGTCCAGGCGATGCCGCGGTCGTCGGTGGCGGCGGGGTTGAGCGTCACCGCGGTGGGTGACCAGACCTCGGTCGTGCGCGCGGCGGTCGTGGACCCGGTGATCGTCGCCACCGGGGCCGCCGTCGCCGGCTTCAGATAGAGGATCGCGCCGGTGCGGGCGGGCAGCGTCCACGTGACGACGCCGCCGCTGACCGTCGTCGACGCGCCGGACAGCCCGTCGAGCAGCACCTTGCCATCGGCGAAGGCAGCCGGCGCGGGGACCGAGACGCTGTTGCTCGACGAGCCGTTGTTCATCAGGACGAGGGTCGTCTCGCCGCCACCGGTCCGCGCGAACGCATAGCTCGTGTCGTCCGTCGTCGATGCCGTCGTGTCGCCGGTGAGCATCGTCGTGAACGTGCCTGCACCGCGCAGGGACGGGTGCGCCTTCCGGAACGCCGCGAGCTTGGTGTACCAGCCGATCATCCCCGCATCCGCCGGGCCGTATGCCGCGGTCGACCCGCTCGCGTCCGCCCACGGGTAGGGCGCGCGGTTGTAGGGGTCGTCCTCGGGTCCGTTGGTTCCGTTGGCGAGCGACGGCGCGTTGATCGCCGCCTCGTCGCCGTAGTAGACGGTCGGCGCGCCCATGTAGGCGAACTGGAAGAGCGAGGTGAGCTTGAGGCGCTCCTTGGCCTGGGTCAGGCCGGTGTCGCCGGTGAGCGTGAGCTCATAGAGCGCGCGGTTGGTGTCGTGGCTGTCGATGAGGTTCATCATCGCGTTGGTCGCGGCCTTCGGGTAGTCCTCGCGGGCCGAGGCGAGCGCGGCATCGAAGGTGCTGGGGGTCAGGCCGACGATCTCGTTGGAGCCGTTGTTGTCGTTGTCCTTCCACCCCGCGCCACGGGCGAAGCCGAGGATGTTCTTGCGGAAGCGGTAGTTCATGACCGCGTCGAGCTGGTCGCCGAGCAGGTATTTCGACGCGTCATACCAGACCTCGCCGACGAGCGGGCCGGTGGACTTCGCCGCCTTGGCATAGGGCCGCAGGTCGTGCCACCAGTTGTGACTGATCTCGTCGGCGACGTCGAAGCGCCAGCCGGCGGTGCCTGCGGCATACCAGGTGCTCATCACCGACGTGCTGTCGCGATAGATGAAGTTGCGGACCTCGCTGCTGTCGTCCTTGAGAACGGCGAGGGAGTCATAACCGAACCACCCGTTGTAGGACGCGCTCGTGCACGGGGTGATCGAGTCGTTCCACTCATACCACGGGCGGTAGGCGCTCGCCGTCGATTCGCATGCCCCGTCGGTGCTCCAGTGGTGATAGCGGTCGAAATAGACCGATTCCGAACTCGTGTGGTTGAAGACGCCATCGAGGATGATGCGCATTCCCTTGGCGTTCGCCGCCGCGATCAGGGAGGCGTATGCCGCGTTGCCCCCCAGCGCCGGATCCACCGTCTTGTAGTCGCTCGTGTCGTAGCGGTGGTTGCTGCTCGCCTGGAAGATCGGGGTCAGATAGAGGGTGTTGAAGCCCGCGGCCTTGAGGTAGTCGAGTTTGTCCTGGATACCCTTGAGGTCGCCACCGAAGAATTGATTGCCATAGGCGTTGGGGCAGGTGGTGCCGCGTGGGTCGCAGATCGCTTCATTCCAGATGGTGTGAGCCATGAGCGCCTGAGAGCCGTCGAAGAAGCTCGGGCAGCCAGTCGTGTTGCCGGCAGTGCAGTAGTCATTGGTGGTGTCCCCGTTGCGGAAGCGGTCGGGGAAGATCTGATAGATCGAGGCGTCCGCCATCCAACTCGGGGTCGTGAAGTTCGCGGCATACACGCTGATCTGGAAGGACGTGCCGGGCTCCGACGCGGTCTGCGCACCAATGCCGCCCTGGTTGACGTTGTCGTGATCGTCGGCGTAGGAATCGGCATACCAACTGGTCTCGCCGCTCGCCCCGGTGATCTTGAACTTGTAGTAGGCGATCGACGGAACGCTCGGGGTCGTGTAGGTGACCGTCCACTTCCCGGTCGCGGAGTCCCAGGTCATGGGATAGGTCGCGGCTGGCAGGGTGGAGTCCGTGGCCGCGACGTACTGATAGACGACGAGGTCGACCGCGCTCGCATAGCCGGCGAGCGCGCCGAGGCGCAGGGTGACCGGGGTGCCGGCCGTGACCGCGCCACCCGGCGAGCGGTAGGCCGTGTCATAGGTGTTGTGGACCAGCCCGCTCGCCGCGACGGTGTAGCTCCAGGTGAAGCCCGTGAAGCCGTAGTCGCTACCGCTCTGGTTGCGTGTGAAGAGCTGGTAGGCGACGGTCGTCCCCTGCGTCTGTGGCGGGATCGTCAGGCGCCAGTTGGCGCCCGCGTGCGAGGTGTCATAGGTCCCGAGGACCTTGGTGTAGCCGCCTCCGATGCGGTATTCGAGTCCGGCGCTCTCGCCGAAGGCGGTGTCGGAGTCGACCCAGACGACCACCGGCTGTCCCGCGGCGGGGGTCGTGGGGGCCTGTGCGACCCAGGTGCGATAGGTCGCGGCGCTCGCGCTCGGGGCGCCGATGGCGATCAGGCCGATGAGAGTCAGGACGAGCTGGAGCAGTCGCGCGGACCGGCGCATGGGCACCTCGGTGTGTCGTGGGGTGTGGCGTGGGGGTATGGCGTGGGGGGGTGCACAGCGTGAGGTGACGGCGGGATCACCGTATGCCGTGGGGCTGGCTTCCTACCGCAGGGTAGCGGAGGCTCTAGGCCGGCGTCCAGAGGTTCCCGCAAGAAGTTCCGCAAAGCCGTCAGAGGTTGCACTGGGGGCTCAGGTCGGGCATTCTGTCGACCGCATCGACGTCGTCCCAGGTCGATGCCTTCCCAGCCGCTGAAGGATGACACATATGCCGAGCGCCTCCCCCCGCACATCGCTCGCCACGCGTGCTGGTCTGCAAGAAATTGCAGGGTCGCGTCGGTCTCTGGTCAAGGGCGCCGCGTGGACCATGCCGGCGCTGCTGGCGCTCCCGGCGGCGCGGGCCTATGCCGCGTCCGCCCAGGCCAGCGGGCTCCTCGGCTCGTTGTGCACGGGGGCATTGGACCTCACCGCCAACACGGTCGAGGTGAGCGTCTCGTTCGGCATCCTGATCCCGGCCGGTGCCACGGTGCACGCCGGCGACGTCTTCACCTTCACCGTGTCGGTCGATATGGGCGTCGCGGGACCTACGCCCGCGCCTACGGCGCTGTCCATCAACGGACTGGCGTCGGGGAGTTTCAGCGGCGAGGGTGGCTCCTACACCTACCAACTCGTCGTCGAGGCCGACTACACCAACACCTCGGGCGGTGACCAGTTCTATCCGGGCGGCCTGGTGTGGTCCGGCACCGGCGCTCTCCCGATCGACTCGACCATCACGACCGCGGACTCCGGCACCACCGAGCCCCTCTCGAGCGATGGCACGTGCTACTACAACTCCGGCTACTGATCACGCTCCCCGTCGAGAGGTCAAATAGCGGGCGTCGAGAGGTCAAATAGCGGGCGTCGAGAGATCAACGCGTGCTGTGATGTCTCGACGATGGAGGCGGCCGGCGCCGTATGGTGAGTGGTCATGTGCCGCAACATCAGGCCCCTCAACAACTTCGAACCGCCCGCGACGACCGACGAGATCCAGGCCGCAGCGCTGCAGTATGTGCGCAAGATCGCCGGTGTGACCAAGCCGTCAGCCGCCAATCACGAGGCATTCGACCGCGCGGTCGCCGACGTCGCCCACGCCACCGCCCACCTCCTGCACGATCTGGTCACCACCGCCCCGCCCAAGGACCGCGAGGTCGAGGCTGCCAAGGCGCGCGCCCGCGCCGCCGTTCGCTACGGCCGCCCCGCCTGACCCCGTCTGACCCCGTCGAGTGGCCGGTTCAGGGTCGACTGGGTCCTGGGATCTGCGCGGGAGGGGCCGGTTCAGCCGTCATACGCTGCGTTCAGCCCGAATGGTCGGACGCTCGACGCGGCAACAGCGTGCCGACCGCACTCGCCACCGCGCAGCTGATCGTCCGATGCACCCCGCGCACGAGGTGGGTGACGTACCGGGCGGTGCGCCCAGACGCAACGGCGAGGTCAGCGCCTCCGCCGACTTCACCTCGGCCTCGCGAGTCCGACATACCAGAGGGTGTCGGTCACCCATCCATGGTGCAGCGCCCCGCAAGCATCGTCCACATCCCGGGCTACCGCTTGGTAAGTGGGGTGATCACCCCACTTACCAAGCGGTAGCCCGGGATGTGGTCCGCTGAGACCGAGCGCGGCGGCTGTATGGGTGGCCGCCCGCCGCGGAGGTCATCGTCATCACCATGCAGGCGGCCCAAGTGGTCCGAGGGTTTGCCGCGGCCAAAGGTCCGAGGGGGTGTAGACAAGCACCCGTGATGTTCACGACCGCTCCTGTGCGGCCGCGCTCCCGTGCGCGACGGCTGGCCCGGTCCGTTGTCGCCGGTGTCACGGTCGCCGTGGTCATCGCCGCGGTCGGCTTCCTGGTCCGGGAGCAGGTCGACCCGTTGATCCGGGCCGACGACCGGGCGATCCGCGCGGCGACCGGGGTCACTCGGAGCCACGATGGCCTGCGATCGGCGCTGGTGTTCTGGCAGGGACTGAGCCGGCCGGTGTTCGTCTATATCGCGGTCACGGCCGTGTGTCTGGTGGTGTGGCTGCGGAGGGGGCTGGTCACGCGGGCCTGGTGGGCGTTCGTGACGATGATGGTCGGCTGGAATCTCCAGATGCTCGTCAAACTCCTCGTCCGGCGGGCCCGTCCGATCGTCGACAACCCCATCGAGCACGCCGCGGGATACTCGTTTCCCTCCGGTCACGCGGCGAATGCGGCCTGCGGCGCGACGGCGCTCGTCCTCCTGGTGTGGCCGTTGGTCGGGCGTTCCGGGCGCGCCCTGTTGATCGTCGGGTCCAGCGCGTTCGTCGTCGTGACCTGCCTCGACCGTGTGTTCCTCGGGGTGCATTTCCCCTCCGACGTGATCGCCGGGGTGCTGTTCGGAGGAGGGCTCGTGCTGGCCTCCTATCTCGGCTATCTCGGCTGGAATCCCGCCACCACCAAAACCAAGGAGGCCGGTTGATGTCCTTCCTCACCCGATACCAGGACGATCCGAGCCGGCCCACGGCCCGGGAGGTGGCGCGGGACGTCGGCATCCGGCTCATCTCCCCCGGCATCGTGCTCTTCGGCCTCATCACCGGGCTCGGGCTTCTGCTCGTCGGTCCCAGCGCCGGCCTGGGCCGGGAGGAGGAGCGGGCGAACCGGTGGATCGCCGCGCAGCGCTCGTCACCGTGGAACTCGGTGACCTATGTCTGGTCGCAGATGGCCAACACCCTCGGCATCATCGCGTTGTGCCTCGTGGTCGTCGGCGTGCTGTGGTGGCGCACGCGGCAGTGGTGGTATGCCGTGATCCCCCTCCTGGCGATCTCCCTCCAGGCGCTCGTCTTCGTCTCGGCCGCGGGGATCGTCGGTCGTCAGCGACCGCCCGTGCCCAAGCTTGACACCTCGCCCCCGACGGCGAGCTTCCCGAGCGGGCACACGGCGGCCTCGACCGCGCTCTATACGAGTTTCCTCCTCATGGCGACCCGAATCGAGAACGCAACTGTCCGGTATGCCGTGATGCTCCTCTGCGCCGCTGTGCCCCTGATGGTCGCCTATTCGCGGTTCTATCGCGGCATGCATCACATCACCGACATCCTGGGAGGGGCGATGATCGGTATCTCGGCGGCGTTGCTGTCCTGGAACTATCTGCGCCGCAGTCCGCGGCGCACTGGAGAGGGGACTCGGTCATGAGTGGGCACATTGTCGTCATCGTCAACCCGACCAAGCTCGCGGATCTCGACGAGGTCCGCGTGGACCTCGAGCGTGTCGCCGCCGGGCGCGGTCGCGACCTGGTGGTCGTGGAGACGACCGAGGAGGATCCCGGCTTCGGGCAGACTCGTGCGGCGGTCGACCAGGGGGCCGACGTCGTGTGTGCGTTGGGCGGTGACGGCACGGTCCGGGCGGTGGCTCAGGTGCTCGCCGGCACCGGTATCCCTCTCGGGCTCTTGCCCAGCGGCACGGGCAATCTGCTGGCGCGCAATCTCGGCACGCCCCGCTCGAGCGTCGAGGAGGCTCTGATCGCCGTCATCGACGGGGTAGACACGGTGATCGACATCGGGTGGTTGGAGTTGGGTGCGGACGCCGCTCGCGAGGGGTCATCCGGGGAGGAGGCGAGCGGCATACCGAACGCCGGGTCCGGCACTGTCCACGCGTTCACCGTCATGGCCGGGCTGGGGTTCGACGCGCGGATCATGGACGACGCGCCGGAGGGTGTCAAAGACAAGGTGGGCTGGGCCGCATACTGCGTCGCGGCGGCGAAGAACCTGCGCGGAGAAGGGTTTCGGGCCGAGGTGAGTGTCGACGGCGTCCGGTCGCGCGTGGAATCGGTTCGCACCGTGCTGGCCGGCAACTGCGGGACGTTGACCGGCGGCATCGTGCTGTTGCCGGATGCCGTGGTGAACGATGGCGTCCTCGACCTCGCGCTCCTGACCCCGGAGAGCCTCGCGCAATGGACCGCGCTGGCCGGTCGGGTGCTGACCGGCCGCGAGTCGGACGGTCCGTCGATCGAGCGTTCTCAGGGACGGGAGATCGTCGTCGTCGCCGATCCCCCGCAGCCGGTCGAGGTCGATGGCGACGTCCTCGGTGAGGCCTCGCGAGTCCGTATGACGATCTCCCCCGCCGCGCTCGTCGTTCGGGTTCCCGCGGAAGCCGGTGATGGGAGTCAGCCGCCGGGGAGGTAGAGGTGGTTGCGGGCGGTGAGCACCGTCAACGGGGTCACCGGACCGGCGAGGTCGGCCTGGCCGGGGATGTCGATCCACTCCGAGCCGTTCAGTGATACCTGGCCGGTGACGACCGCGGTGACCTGGGTGTCGTACACCCCGCCGGTGTCATAGGTGTGGACGATGTCGCCGGTGGGGTAGGGCCCGCCGAGCTTCGTGGTCGGGCCCTCGCCGGTGCCGTCCCCGAAGGAGTAGGTCACGGACTGGAACACCGGCTTCACCCGAACCGTGAGCCCGAACCAGTCGCGCGGGTTGAGGGTGTCGATCTCCTCCGGCTCGAAGCCCTTCTCGGTCCATTCGAGCGCGAAGTACGTCGGGAGGGTCACCAGCGTTCGGTTCCCTTCCGGCTGGATGTGCACGCCGGGCAGGGCGAACGGGGTCCGGTGGAACGCCGCCTCGATCATCGCCATGGTTGGTGTCTTGTCTCCCGGCACCAACTCCGGCCAGCACGTGTGGCCCAAGGCGACCCAATCACTTGTGGGATGCAACGTTCTTCGGAAGACATAAACAGCTGGACCGTCTCCCGCTTCAGGGGGATTCGTGGCGCAGTAACTCCGAGACAATCCGCAGTTCTCATCATGACCTGGCTCTGTGCGATTGACTCCCCCGCACATGGTGGACTCGCCGTATTCGTAGGAAGTCGTTGCGCCCCCGCCTGGAACATGTCCGGTTGGAAGGCTAATCATGCCTGTAGCCGAGATGGTAATGCCAGATGGATCCGTGCCACATAAGGGGTCATGTGGGTCACACGGGATGGTTTGGTCGGCCATCGCAGGTTGCGCCAACGTTATGAAGAGGGCCGCGCATAGAGTGGGTAGAAGTCTACCCCTCACCGATCTCCACCACCTTCCACGAGCCTGACCATTCAAGTCGGAAGGCGCGCAGGGCATCGCTTGGGGAATTTGTCTTCAGGACCTTTCCCGTTGCGTCAACCGTGGACGCCGTGGTTCTCTTGACCTTCGTGATTACCTGCGTCTGTGATTTTGCCGTGTAAACGTGATATGCGCTCATCACCTCGATGGGAGGCTGATCCATGCGCTGCCCGTCTCGGAGCAGAAGGCGAGCGGTATCTTCCAAGTTGGAGCAACTGCGACAGGAGGATTTTCCGAGCCCTAGAAGTATGTCAGCGTCGGGCTTGGTCCAAGCGAAGTTCATCGCCGCCCAGTAGTACTTCACGAACGCGACCGCCCCGGCGTCGGTGTGCTTCTTCGCCTCAGCAGGGAACTGGGGCTTCACGGGCACATACGCCGTCGCCGACGAACTACTCGACGTACTGCTCGTGCTGCTCGGCACGCTCGAGCTCGTCGCCGAACCACTCACCCCCGCCGACGACGACGAGGACGACGAGGACGAAGCCGACGACCCCTCACCCCCGTCACACCCGCCCAGCAACGCTGCCGTCACCAGGCCGACCACAGCGATCCGAGCGCTGACCCCCGCACTGTTGCGCGCATCCATACGGCATGTCCTCCGATCCCGAGCGGACCCCAACGGGCCGCGTCCGCATCACCTGCCCACCAGCCTGAATGACCCCGCCCGATCCCGCCACCGGAACACGGACTTATCCACAGCCCCCAAACGATCCCACGCAACACAGACACGCCACGGGACGTATGCCGCGCGGCATACGCCCCGAGCCCTCCCCAACGCGCCACGGAACTGGGAGGTGCGCCGGAAGCCGGCCGGTGTGCCGGATGCTGGTGCCTGACCTCCCGGTGTCCGCAGCATGGACCAGAACCATCGTTGTCCACGTCGCCGCGGTCAGCCGCCGGGGAGGTAGAGGTGGTTGCGGGCGGTGAGCACCGTCAACGGGGTCACCGGACCGGCGAGGTCGGCCTGGCCGGGGATGTCGATCCACTCCGAGCCGTTCAGTGATACCTGGCCGGTGACGACCGCGGTGACCTGGGTGTCGTACACCCCGCCGGTGTCATAGGTGTGGACGATGTCGCCGGTGGGGTAGGGCCCGCCGAGCTTCGTGGTCGGGCCCTCGCCGGTGCCGTCCCCGAAGGAGTAGGTCACGGACTGGAACACCGGCTTCACCCGAACCGTGAGCCCGAACCAGTCGCGCGGGTTGAGGGTGTCGATCTCCTCCGGCTCGAAGCCCTTCTCGGTCCATTCGAGCGCGAAGTACGTCGGGAGGGTCACCAGCGTTCGGTTCCCTTCCGGCTGGATGTGCACGCCGGGCAGGGCGAACGGGGTCCGGTGGAACGCCGCCTCGATCATCGCCATGGTTGGTGTCTTGTCTCCCGGCACCAACTCCGGCCAGCACGTGATTCCCAGCAGCGTCCAATCCGTGTCTGGCTCTATCTCACGTCGAAATACATAAACAGCCGGGCCATCGCCGTCCGTGGGCGGGTTCGTGGCACAGCGTGTATTGGACAGGGTGCAAGCCTCGTCGTGGCCGGGCTCCGTGGCATTAATCCCCCCGCACATCGTAGAAACCGAGTAATCCCAATATGGAGGGAGAGCATTTCCTTTCACGCTTCCGGTCTCTGCGTTGGCCAACCATGTTGCACGGAGGATTACATCCTGCCCTCCAGTGAGACAAGTGAAGTCCTTCGGCGGACAGGTGGTTGCCTCGCAGTTCGTCGCAGCCACGGTCGAACAGCAGAGGCTCATTAGGGCTGCCACGATACTAGATCTTGCCAATCGCCCTGATCTTCCACCCGTCGAGCCATGCAACTTCCACGGCTTCATGGAGTTCTTTGCGCTCATTCGTGTACAGCACCTCCCCAGTTGAGCTGATTGTGTTACTCGCAAGTTGTGTGATAGTGGCGGCGAGATACGCCGAGTCTGGAGTCGCGGAGACGAAGGCAACGTCATCGACCGACAGTGCGGGCCCCGAGGAGAACTCCCCCTTATCGACAGATGCGGAGGCCGTGTCGTAGAATGCCTTACAAACCTTGCAGATGCTGAGGGACAACGGCGAGAGAATATCGGCATCGGGCTTGGTCCACGCATAATCCACCGCGGCCCAGTAATACTTCACAAACGCGACCGCCCCGGCGTCGGTGTGCTTCTTCGCCTCAGCAGGGAACTGGGGCTTCACGGGCACATATGCCGTCGCCGCCGTGCTACTCGACGTACTGCTCGTGCTGCTCGGCACGCTCGAGCTCGTCGCCGAACCACTCACCCCCGCCGACGACGACGAGGACGACGAGGACGAAGCCGACGACCCCTCACCCCCGTCACACCCGCCCAGCAACGCTGCCGTCACCAGGCCGACCACAGCGATCCGAGCGCTGACCCCCGCACTGTTGCGCGCATCCATACGGCATGTCCTCCGATCCCGAGCGGACCCCAACGGGCCGCGTCCGCATCACCTGCCCACCAGCCTGAATGACCCCGCCCGATCCCGCCACCGGAACACGGACTTATCCACAGCCCCCAAACGATCCCACGCAACACAGACACGCCACGGGACGTATGCCGCGCGGCATACGCCCCGAGCCCTCCCCAACGCGCCACGGAACTGGGAGGTGCGCCGGAAGCCGGCCGGTGTGCCGGATGCTGGTGCCTGACCTCCCGGTGTCCGCAGCATGGACCAGAACCATCGTTGTCCACGTCGCCGCGGTCAGCCGCCGGGGAGGTAGAGGTGGTTGCGGGCGGTGAGCACCGTCAACGGGGTCACCGGACCGGCGAGGTCGGCCTGGCCGGGGATGTCGATCCACTCCGAGCCGTTCAGTGATACCTGGCCGGTGACGACCGCGGTGACCTGGGTGTCGTACACCCCGCCGGTGTCATAGGTGTGGACGATGTCGCCGGTGGGGTAGGGCCCGCCGAGCTTCGTGGTCGGGCCCTCGCCGGTGCCGTCCCCGAAGGAGTAGGTCACGGACTGGAACACCGGCTTCACCCGAACCGTGAGCCCGAACCAGTCGCGCGGGTTGAGGGTGTCGATCTCCTCCGGCTCGAAGCCCTTCTCGGTCCATTCGAGCGCGAAGTACGTCGGGAGGGTCACCAGCGTTCGGTTCCCTTCCGGCTGGATGTGCACGCCGGGCAGGGCGAACGGGGTCCGGTGGAACGCCGCCTCGATCATCGCCATGGTTGGTGTCTTGTCTCCCGGCACCAACTCCGGCCAGCACGTGATTCCCAATAGCTTCCATCCAGTGTTTGGGTCTATCTCTCGACGAAATACATAAACGGCGGGACCGTCACCGTCGGTCGGCGGATTCCTTGCGCACTGGGTGTTGGACTGCGTGCATGCGCCGTCGTGGCCAGGTTCCGTGGCGTTCACACCCCCGCAGAACGTCGAAACTGAATACTCCCAAAACGGCGGCCCTGGATGTCCGCCGGAGCTCCCTGTCGGCGCATGCGAGAGGTATGTCGCCGTCAACACCAATTGATGTGGATTCGTTCCGCAACGAATCTGCTTGCACGGCGGTGCCGCAGCCTCAACGGCGGCCGCCCACCAAAAAGTCGAAAGAACGGCACCGACGAGCCACGTAATCAGAATTGTCTTAAATCGTCCCAATTTCCCCCACCTGCCATCTTTCGTTAGACCAAACGACGTCAACTGATTCGTTGATCTCATCTCGCTCAGTGGACGTGACTACTGTTCCGTCCTTGGAATAGGTAGTTGTGGCAAACTGGGTTACTTTGCAGGCTAGCCGGATGGACTGACCTGCCGTCGAGACGTGCTCGACATCTTTGGCTTGCATGGCGGGACCCGACATGTACTCGCTTGCAGCCCTAGAGTCCGCCGCTATCTTCTCGAACCACGCGCAACTCTTACACGTGGACAAAGAAAGTGGCACGAGGACGCGTTCATCCGGCTTGGTCCACGCATAATCCACGGCCGCCCAGTAGTACTTAACAAACGCGACCGCCCCCGCATCCGTGTGCTTCTTCGCCTCAGCCGGAAACTCCGGCTTCACCGGCACGTATGCCGTCGCCGACGAACGGCTCGACGTGCTGCTGGTTGACGACGTGGAACTTGACGACCCACCACCACTCGCCACCGTCGCCGACGACGAACTCGAGGTGCTGCCCCCACCGTCACACCCACCCAGCAGTGCCACACCCACCAGGCCCACCAGCGCGATCAGTCTCCCGCGGCGTACGTCCATACGGCATGTCCTCCCGACCAGAGCGAGCCCCACGACCCGCACCAACAAGGACCAGCCTGAACGACCCCGCCCGATCCCGCCACCGGAAGACCGACTTATCCACAGCCCACCTGCCGCGCACGCTCACAAGACGACACGACCAGGGGCGTATGCCGCGCGGCACACGGCCCTCGACGCCCCTCACCCCACGCGCCCCCACCCGCAGGGACGTGACACCCGCGAACTCACGCGAGCCCGAGCTCGCGCGCCTCCTCCCACAGTTCCTCGCGCACGTCCGGGTGCGCGGCGTCGCGAATCAGGTGTCGCGCCTGCGCCTGCTGCGTGTAGCCCCACAGCTCGGCAACCCCGTTCTCTGTCACGACCGCCGACTGCTGGAACGACGTCACCGGCTCGTCGATCAGCGGCACGATCGTGCTCACATTCGCCTTGGGGTGCCACGACCGCATCGCCATGAACGCCTGCCCGCCGGGCGAGTGCAGCGCGCCGACGATGAAGTCTGTCTGCCCGCCGAATCCCGAATAGATCCGTGCGTTGATCCGGCTCGCGTTCGCCTGCCCGAACAGGTCGATCTCGAGCGCCGTGTTGATCGATGTCATCGACCGTTGCAACGCGATGAGCGCCGGGTCGTTGGTCCGCTCCGTCCGCATCATCCGCACCCGCGGGTTGCCGTCGAGCCAGTCATAGAGGTCGCGCGTACCCATCATGAAGCTCGTGGTCAGCGGGTTGCTCGCGTCCATGGCCCCGAGCCGTTCCAGCGCGAGCACGCCGTCGGAGAACGTCTCGGTCCAGATTCGCAGCCCCGTGTGGTTGCGCAGCTGGGCGATCGTCGCGTCGGGGATCGCGCCGATGCCGGCCTGGAGCGTCGCCCCGTTGGGCACCCGCGCGGCGACCAGCTCACCGATGCGGTTGCTGCTGTCATCCGGCACGGCCGGCGGGACCTCCGGCAGCGCCGTGCTCACCTCGATGGCGAGGTCGACCTGGTTGACCGGGACCTGGGCATCGCCATACGTATAAGGCATCTGGTCGTTGATGACCGCGATGATCCGGCCGGAGCGCGCCCGGCAGGCCTCGATCGCCGCCGGCAGGATGTTGCACTCGATGCCGAGGCTCAGCTGCCCATCGCGGGCCGGCGCGCAGTGGATGACGACGGCGTCCGGCGGCAGCGGCCCCTTGAAGAGCTGCGGCACCAGCGAGAGGCGCGCGGGAACATAGGCCAGTCCCGGATGCTTGCGCATGCCCGACCCGACGAAACACGTCTCGGCGGTCACGCCCTCGCGCACGGGAGCGGCGCCGGCGCTCGCGTTGAGCGCGTGGATGATGTAGCGCTCCAGCGCCCCGTCGATGACCGGGATCGCGTCGTGGGGGATCGCGGCGTTGCCGCTGATGACGATGCGCGGGTTGTCGGGCAGCGCGGTGAGCGCATTTCCCAGGGCCTCAGTACTGAGGATCTGCATGTGTCCATCCTCCTCCTGTCCGGGCGGTCGTCCGCATCGCGAGACACGACCGGGTCACCTCGCCCTCCTTCTTCGGCCGTATGCCGCGTGCTCCCCTCCCCGGTCCTCGCCCCGTCCAGTGGTCGCTTCCGCGCGCTGTCGACGGATCGGGCTGTGCCCGAATGTGATCCCGCGCAGCGGATTTCTGACACCCCCGCGGGTATCGGTCCACAGGCCGGACACACAGTCGGGTGTGGAGAAGACACGCCCGAAAGTTCTTCTTCTCCACAGGTGTGCACAGGCGAATGCCCAGATCACGCGCGCAGATACGCGGTTACTCGCGGGTCTCCACAGAGTTTTCCCCCGGGTGTGCACAACCTGCCGCGGCGTGTTCCACAGAGTGTCCACACGGCATACACAAGGAGGCTTTGCGGTGACGCGGGGACGGGTTCTAGGTTGTCCGCGGTCCCCCTACGCCTCGCCGCGACCGGGGTTGTCGGTGGGCCCTGTGATCCTGGCTTCATGGATCACGGCGAGTGTGGAGAGGCGGCGGTTCGGTGTCGATCGCGGAGTTGAACCTCGGTGCCTATGGCTCCCCAGACGGCCCCGAGATCGATCGGCTCCCGCCGCAGGATGTGCACGCCGAGCAGTCGGTGCTCGGGGGGATGCTGCTGTCCAAGGACGCCATAGCCGAGGCGGCCGAGCGGCTGAAGGCCGACGACTTCTATCGGCCAGCCCACGAGATCATCTATGGCGCGATCGTCGACCTGTTCTCGCGCGGCGAGCCCGTCGACGCGATCACCGTCGCCGACGAGATGACCAAGCGGGGGACGTTGCAGCGGGTGGGGGGCCCGGCATACCTCCACGACCTGATCCAGTCGGTGCCGACGGCGGCCAACGTCGGCTACTACGCGACGATCGTCGCCGAGCGCTCCCTGCTGCGGCAGCTCGTCGAAGCGGGGACGCGGATCGTCCAACTCGGATACGGCCAGGGCGAGGGCGAAGTCGACGCGATCGTCAATGCGGCGCAGGCGGAGATCTACAAGGTCGGCGAGAAGCGGCGCGGCGACGACTACATCCCGCTCGCGCAGACCCTCGAGGAGACCCTCACCGAGATCGAGGTCGCCTCCGGTCGTAGCGACGAGTTCACCGGTGTGCCAACGGGTTTCACCGAGCTCGACGAGCTGCTCCACGGCCTCCACAAGGGTCAGATGATCGTCGTCGCGGCGAGGCCGGCTGTCGGCAAATCCACCTTCGGAATGGACGTGGCCCGCTGCGCGGCAATCAAGCACCGTATGCCGACCGCGATCTTCTCCCTCGAAATGTCGCGAACAGAGATCTCTATGCGCGTCATCTCGGCCGAGGGGTCGATCCCGTTGCAGGAACTCCGCAAGGGCACGATCGGCGATCCCGGCTGGGCCAAGATCGCCAAGGTCGTCGGCCGCATCTCCGACTCCCCGCTCTACATCGACGACTCCCCCAATATGTCGCTGATGGAGATCCGGGCGAAGTGCCGGCGCCTGAAGCAACAGCACCAGCTCCAGTTGGTGATCATCGACTACCTCCAGCTGATGAGTTCGGGCAAGAAGGTCGAGTCCCGCCAGCAGGAGGTCTCGGAGTTCTCCCGCGCGCTGAAGCTCCTCGCCAAGGAACTCGAAGTCCCCGTCATTGCGATCTCCCAGCTCAACCGTGGCCCCGAGCAGCGCACCGACAAGCGCCCCCAGATGTCCGACCTTCGCGAAAGCGGCTCGATCGAACAGGATGCCGACGTCGTGATCCTGCTCCACAAGGACAAGGAGCGCGAGGGCGAAGCCGATGTGCTGGTGGTCAAGCACCGCAACGGCCCGACCAAGGACCTCGTACTGGGTTTCCAGGGACACTACGCCCGCTTCGCAAACATGGCCCAGAACTTCTGAGGCCTTTTGTCGAGATGCAGCGAAGACTTCACAAACGGCAAAGCTATGAATCATGTCGAGATGCACTCAATCTTGTAAGAACGGCAGTTGATTCTAAGAATTAGCCGACGTGATGCACCTCGGGCGTGTCGCGCTCGTTGCTTATGATTTCTGGATGGTCGATCGCGACGGCCAGTGATGCGTGCCGGGCGCGGGCGGCGGGTGACCAACGCCATGGCTGGTCTCGGGCACACACACGGCGGTGAAACTTTCGACGCATCGCACTGATGCGATGTAGGAGCGGGGCCTCCGCTCCTCGTGGGTTACCTCCGCCAGCGGGATGCTGGGGAGTGCTCATGTAGTCCATCGGATTCGAGGAGGCCCCTTGTCATGGAAGGGTATGCCGGGCAGCAGTTCGTCGGGATCGATCTACATAGTCGCGGTAACGCGGCGAAGGGATGACTGACGGCCCTCCGCGCCCTCCTGCCATCGCGAGGAAAACAACCTGAACAACGTGACACTCGCCGGCAAGGCCGCATCGTCGAGCAAGATGACGGTCAG
>JAXLRS010000005.1:0-303677 GCA_046330995.1 Dermatophilaceae bacterium | reverse complement strand
TGTCGCCGATGTCAGCCGCTATGACTTGCTCGGCGACCGCATCGAAGTCGAAGGGCAGGGACTGGACGCGTGCCAGGATGACGACTCCTCGTGCGGCGATCCCGGGCGCGTTGTCGCCGAGACAGCGAATCGCTTCGTCCCGCACCGCACGAGCCGCCTGCTGGGCTCGGGTGCCGTTCTTGACCGCCAGCGCCAGTCGCAGAGCCGCGAGGGCGAAGTCCATCCGGTCGATGGGCCCCCACCCGTCCGCCACGGCCTGGAGGTACGCATCCGAGGCAGCGCCCGCGAGGTCCCTGCCGCTGCCTGCCTTGGCTTGGAAGAGCAAGTGCGCGAACCGGGCCCGCAGCGCATGATCGCCGACCGCGTTCCCGAACATCTGCCACGCCGAGATGCACTCAGCGGGCGCCTTCTCCACGGCGCTGGGCCAGGTATGGTCAGCGGCTTCGCTCTTGGGCAGCAGGGCCACTCGCGAGGAGTCGAACGTCAGCCGGTAGTGCACGGCGTCCAGGGCGACGTCGAGGGGACAGCCGTTCCGGATACCCCGCTCGCCGATGAGGGGAAGGCCGAGCGGCTCGTGAACTCGAAGTTCGAACAGCCGCCACGACTCCTCGCGAGACGCCACATCATCGAGCAGACGGGAGACCTCCTCGACAGTTATCGCTTCGAGGTCAGGTCGCAGAGGCGGGTGCTCGTCGGTGCTGAGGGAGTTCTGGCCCGGTTCGTCCATGCACTCATCGTGGCCTACCCCTACGACGTCGGTCCCTGGCGCGGGGCTGTACAAAGGCGCGGGTGTCTTACGTACACGTGGTCACCGGGGGAAACGCATCGCCCCTGGTCAGGGAGTTCTGTGAACTACCCACCAACGGGTAGTTCCCTGAACTACCTGTTTAGGTTTCCCGAAACTCCCGACCGGCGGCGATCCGACTGTTGAACGACACCTTGGTTGCGGAGGTGACCGGGGGGTGACGTGGTCGTGGGTGAGGACGTTCTCGGCACGGTGGTGAGAGGCGGGGCCTCCACGGTTGGCGTCAGGAGCGTGATGATGCGCTGAGGACGCGCGACGACCCTCCCATGCTTTGGCGAGCGGGAGGGTCGTCACTTGGTGCTTGGAGGGCACCCATGGTGATGGTAGGTAGCGACCGCGCCGAGGTCGAACGGTCGCTGGTCTCGGGCGAGCTTTCCTGCCCCTCGTGCCAGGGTGTGCTGGCCCCGTGGGGACATGCTCGCGCACGGTCCTCGCGGGGCCCGGGCGGGACGGTGCGGCATCGTCCGCGCCGGGCGCGGTGTACCGGATGTCGTGGCACCCACGTGTTGTTGGCGCAGGTGTGGTTGTGGCGGCGCGCGGACGCGGTCTCAGTGATCGGCGCCGCGCTCGAGGCCAAGGCCGCGGGGGCCGGTCACCGGAGCATCGCGACCGGGCTGGGTCGGCCAGCGACGACGGTGCGCGGCTGGCTGCGCCGCTTCGCTGCCCGGGCCGAGCAGGTCCGCATCGAGTTCACCCGGTTGTTGCTGTCGATGGACCCACTCGCGGCGCCGGTGACCCCGCGGGCCTGGGTCGTTGCGGACGCGCTGGAGGCGATCGGTCGCGCCGCGGCCGCGGCCGTGCTCAGGCTGTCGCCGACCCCGGCGTGGGAGCTGGCCGCGCGGGCCACTGGCGGGCGGCTGCTCGCCCCGCCGGCCGAGGGCCGGTGGTGAGCAACACGAGTTGACCCTGCCGCCGGCCGGGACGGCCCGGGCACCCTTCGCACGGAACGTATTTCGGACGAAGGGAAGGCACGATGACAGGACGGAACAGGCCGGGCGAGCAGGATGCGCGGCGGGCCGAACGGGCGCGGGATGTCGCGCTGTTCCGGTATGCGCTGATCCGGCAGGCCGCGGACGCCGCGTTGACCACCAGGCAGCGCGGGGTCTTGGTGCGCCAGCTGGTGCAGCAGGAGCACACCGGCCCGAGCGGTGAGCGGGTGAGGGTGTCACGCTCGAGCGTGGACCGGTGGATCAAGGCCTGGCGCACCGGCGGGTTCGACGCACTGCTGCCCTCGGCGCGGCACATCGAGCCGCGCACCCCGGCTCAGGTGCTCGAGCTCGCGGCGGCGCTCAAACGCGAGGTCCCGGCCCGCACCGCGGCGCAGGTCGCGGCGATCCTGACCGAGTACGGCACGATGGTGGTGCCCTCGGCGCGCACGTTGCAGCGCCACTTCGCCCGGCAAGGGTTGAACACCGGCCCGGACCGGAACCCTCCGGGCGCGTTCGGCCGGTTCGAGGCCGCCGCCGCGAACGAGCGGTGGACCGGGGATGCGTTGCACGGGCCGGTCATCGCCGGGCGCAAGACGTACCTGATGGCGTTCATCGATGACCACTCCAGGGCGCTGGTTGGCTACCGGTGGGGCCACAGCGAGGACATGCTCGCTCTCGCGGCCGCGCTGCGCGCCGGCCTCGCCGCCCGGGGCATCCCGCAGGTCGTCTATCTCGACAACGGCGCGGCGATGGTCTCCAAACAGCTGCTGCGCGCCCTGGCCGTGCTCGGGATCCGGCTGACCCACTCCAGGCCCGGCCAGCCCGCTGGGCGCGGGAAGATCGAACGGTTCTTCCGCACCGTGCGTGAGCAGTTCCTGATCGAGCTGACCGTGCCCGGCACGCTCGAGCGGGTCACCGACCTGGCGACGCTGAACGAGTTGTTCGCCGCGTGGGTCGAAACGGTCTACCACCAGCGGGTGCACTCCGAGACCGGGCAGCCGCCCTTGGCGCGGTTCCTGGCCGGCGGGGCACCCGCGACCCCGTCCCCGGCCCAGCTGCGCGAGGCGTTCCGCTGGTCCGAGCACCGCGCGGTGACCAAGACCGCGACCGTCTCGCTGCACGGCAACACCTACGAGGTCGACGCCGCCCTGGTCGGCCGACGCGTCGAGCTCGTCTTCGACCCGTTCGACCTGACCGACATCACCGTCCGCTACGCCGGCCGGCAGGTCGGCACCGCGCTCCCGCACGTCATCGGCCGACACGTGCACCCCAACGCCAAACCCGACCAGCAGCCCCCTGCGCCGGTCACCGGGATCGACTAACTCACGTTGGTCCGCGACCGGCACACCCAGGCCCTCACCGAGCGCGTCAACTACGCCGCCCACGACGACCACGACCACCGGGAGCTCTCATGACACTTGACCGCCTGCAGGCCCACTACGGCTTCACCCGGATGCCCTTCGGCCGCGCCTTGGCCCCCGGCATGCTGCACCGACACACCGCCCACGCCCAAGCCGTCGCCCGAATCTCCTGGTGCATCAGCGAACGCGCCCTCGGCGTGGTCACCGGCGAGGTCGGCGCCGGCAAGACCGCCTGCTGATCGGCCAGCCCACCCTGCGCCGCCGGATCAAGCTGGGCACCTTCGCCGCCCTCGACCAACGCATCGCGCTGCGCTACACACTCACCGCGATGAACGCCACCGAAACGGCCAGCTACCTCGGCCTCGCCGGCCGCTCCGACCCGCTCTTCAGCGACGACGCGACCGCGCTGATCCACCAAGTCGGCCGCGGCACCCCCCGCGCCGTCAACAACGTCGCCGTTCAAGCCCTCGTCGCCGCCTACGCCGCCGGCAAAGCCATCGTCGACGAGTCCTCCGCGCGAGCCGCCGTCACCGAAGTCACCGCCGAATAACGACACCCCGACGAGCACCGCGACACCCCGACGACCAAAGACCCCGCCCACAACCCGGCGGGGCCCAGTCATACCCCGGGACATCCTCACCGGGCATGACGCCCTCATCCTCAACCGACGCGGCCGGTGACAATCCGACCGGGAGTTTCGTCGTTGTGGGAGTGTGCAGGTCATCGAAGGCGCCGCTGCGCCAATTTCGTATGCCGTGGGGCCGATCTCGTTGTCACTGGCCGGTTTCCGGGCAGGCTGGCGCGCACGTCGTGCGGGGTGAGTGGCTCGCGCTGTGTCGGTCAGTCGGTTTGGCGCTTGCGCCGACCTCGGGTGCGGGTCGCCTTCTCCAGGGGCCGATCGTCAACGGGCTCGCCAAGGTGCGCCTGCCACGGCTCGGGCAGGCCGCGTGTGGTGTGCGAGGCGTGGAGGCTGACGAGGTTGCGCCCGATGAGGGTGAGCGCCAGGAGCATGCCGGTGGCGACGAGCCCGCGGAAGATCCCGCGGTTGACTCCAAAGGCGTCCATGACCGAGTGGCGTCCTGCAGGTCGGGCGTGGCAAGCGAGGAGTACGTCGGTCGACTGCGTTCTTGTACCGCGGGCGGGTCCAAGGTCGCGATCGTCACCCGGAACGGAACACCTCGCCCGTTTGTGCAGCTAAGCCACATACCCATCGCGGGGGCGGCCCAGGACCGGCAAGGTAGCAGTTGAGGGCCGTGCCGATCCCACCTCCGCCTGGTTCCACTGGTATATTTTCTGGCATGTTTTCAGCGCATGACTCGGACGAGGTCCTTGGCGAGCTGGGGAGCAAATTCCTCGAAGGCTTGGCGCGGGCCACAGACGCAGCACGGGAGGATTTGCGAGACCTCCGGGCGTGGCACCCCGACTGGGTGGCGCAGATGTTCCAGCGGGAGGTGGCCGGCTTCGTCCACTCGCGCATCTGGGCCCACCTCACTCTCCTCCTGGACGGGGTTGACGGGTTCGCGTTCACGACCCGCGAGCCACACCGTGAAGCGTCAATCAGCGGTCCGACTGGCCGCACGTTCGTCGTGCGGGTCAAGCGGCACAACGAAGGAGATCGCATCAGCTCCTACCCGACAGCGACGGATATCGAGTTCTGGGGCGGAGGGCAGATGACATTCGAAGGGTGGGAAGCTGTTTCCCTCGCCGCTGGCTATCGGTGGGCGTCCGACACGGGCGAGGTCGGCCCGGCGGTCATCTCCTACCGCGAAGGCAAGAATAACGTCATCTGGGCCGTGGAGATCGACGGCGGCGCGGCCGACGGCTCGGTGCCCTTGACCTATACCCCGATTCTGCCCGACCTCCCGCAGATCGACCTCGCCGCAGGCATCAGGAACGCGGGCCGGGGCACATCGTGAGCACATTCGGAGAGGTGATCGCCACGGCTCGCAGAGCGCAAGGGATGACCCAGGGCGAGCTGGCCGGGGCGGCCGACGTGACTCAGGCGGCGTTATCGCGATACGAGCACGACCTGCGTGTCCCTGATGCAGACGTCTTGGGCCGACTCGCACGCGTTCTGGGTGTCACCCCCACTCTCCTCGAGCGGGGAGGGCGGATGGAGGGAGGCATTGCCGCGGGCGCGCACATGCGAAGGCGAGCAACGGCGAAGCCGACCGTATGGCGCATGCTCGAGGCTCGCTTGAACATGATCCGCCTGCACACGGCCCGGTTGATGGACGAGGTCAGCCTGCGCGCAGAGCGTCAAGTCCCGACCTTCGACACGATGGAGATCGACCCGGAGACCGCCGCTCGGCTCGTTCGTGCCCAGTGGCGTATGCCGTTGGGCCCCGTCCACTCGGTCAGCTCTTGGCTCGACTCCGCAGGGGTCATCGTCATTGTCGAGGACTTCGGACCCTCGGCCCGCGTGGACGGACTATCGCAATGGTCCGGTGCCTTCCCCATCGTCCTGATCAACGAAGCCTCACCAACCGACCGCAAGCGACTCACGCTCGCGCATGAGCTCGGGCACCTGGTGCTTCATTCGACCTACCTCGACGACGAGGTCGAGAGCCAGGCCAATCGATTCGCCGCCGAGTTCCTCATGCCCGCAGACGAGATCCGCTCCATGTTGCGAGGTCAGCTGACTCTCGCCCGGCTCGTGGACCTCAAACGTCACTGGGGCGTGTCCATGCAAGCGCTCATCGAGCGGGCATACAACCTTGGAGTCCTGACGGCGAGCCAGCGAACGTCTCTCTACAAGGCGCTCAGCGCGAAAGGAATGCGCACGCATGAGCCCGCGAGCGACGAGTTGACGCCCGAGACACCGCGACTCGCCGCCCACATCATGTCGTCGCTGAGCGGCCGTGGCCTCAGCGACGTGGAGGTCGCTCGCTTGGCCGGGTTCGCCTCGCCCGCGGACAACACCCTCGTCGCCCGGAAGAAGACGTATGGCGCACGCCTGAACCTCGTTTGACCCGAAACGTGTCCCCTGTCTCGTAGGGTCGGGGCGTGGACTCTGCTGGCAACGATGCGGCCAAAGGCGCCGACCTTGACTGCTGGAGGACTTGTGGCTGACGGGGACGGACACGCCCTAGCTGCGGCGATCCTCGACCCTGTCCTCAATGGTCCGTATGACGTTCCGATCCGGCACTTCGTCATCGGACCCAAAGGGCCGACGGGGGAAGTGAGGACCGGCCGCCGCCCGAGTGAGTCGTTTATCCCCGTGGCGCCAGTCCGAAAGCGTGGGCGCAAACCAGCCGCAAAGGAGGGTATGCCGCGGCAGAGGCCGGCGAGCAACTCACCCTGGGTTTGGTCGAGGAGCGACGCCAGGACAATCCGCTCATCAACGAGTTGCGGCGGGACGTCGCCAACTGACGTGAAGCCGGATACCCGGGCACCACGGCCACAACCGCCAAGTTGCTACGCCACAGAGCGCGAGAACCGCATCCTCTTCGCCCAGCGGGAAGCCGCCGAGACCGCGATCTTCCTGTCCGAGGTCGCTGGCCGCACCGGACGCTTCCGCGACCGTCGCGCGTCATCGAGGATTTCAACGACGAGCACAACGAGGGCCTCCCCCGCATTGCCCTGAAGATGGCGACCGGGTCGGGCAAGACCCGTCGTCATGGCGATGCTCATCGCCCGGCAGACCCCCAACAAGGTCGCCAACCCGAGCAACCTGCGCTATGCCAAGCGGTTCCTCGTCATCACGCCCGGCATCACGATCCGCGACCGCCTCCGGGTGCTCCAGCCCAACGACCCGCAGAACTACTACCGCCTGCGCGGCCTGGTCCCCTCTGACCTCGCTCGCGGCAATGTGACCAAGCTCCTCCCCGCCAGCAAGGCAGGCGCGGTCCCCAAGACCGCGCGAACCGCCCTGGTCACGATCACCATGCAGTGGGCCCAGGGCATCTACATCGACGGCTACAGCGACAACCTGAGCCTGGTGTTGTCCGGCACCTGAGCAGCGGGCCGTCAGTCCCGCCCACCCGACGACGCCGCTGGCCGACATCCGGTCGCCCAACGGGAGTTCGACCGCGCGGCCTCGTCCGACAGAACTTGCGCGACGTCGCCCTCGAGCTGGCAGGGGAACAAGGTGCGGTCTCGCCCGCCATCGACTACCGGCGGCTGGTTGTGGGTCGCGGTGCCGGCGAACTGATGTCAGTGCGCGCCAAGGAGCCCAGGATGACACGCGAGGGCGCTTCGTTCCCCACGCGATCCTGGGTTGAGAGCCGTGCCCAACCAAGGAGGTAGCACAAGTGCTACGCCGGGTCGCATGGGGACGGTCGGACTGCGTGAACTTCGCCAGGATGCCTCCGACTTGGTGCGACGAGCGGAAGCGGGCGAGGAGATCACCATCACCGTTTCCGGCAGGCCGAGCGCGCGACTGGTGCCCGCTGATCGACGTCGCTGGTGCTTCTGGAGTCAGATCGCCGATCCCTTCGCTGGACCCGAGAACGCCGAATGGGGCGCGCCGCGCGGACTCGTGGACGATGCGCCTCGCGACCCGTGGCGGCTGCGACGGCTCAGCTGCCCTGCAACGCCACTGCGTCGCCTTGCCGATCGACGATGCTGTCGCCGTCAGTTATGGACGACTCGCTTCCGTGTGGCCCGTGCCGGCCGCCAGCCGCGCCGGCGCGTCATGGACCTGCTCATTGCCGCGAGGGCGCACGCGCACTCGGCCCGCCTGTATACCCGCGAACCTGACGACTTTCAGGGCTTGGAAGATCTGGTCGAGATCGTCTCGTTCTAGGGTGAGCTCGCGGCATACGCCCGCGGTTGTCTGGGGGAGCGGCTCGACCAGCCGGAACGCGAACCGTCCGGCCCCTCAGGGGGGCCGCTTCGCGTGGGGTCGCCCGATGGCCGCGCCGGTAGATTGAGCCGTATGGCGCGGCGCTGGCAGACCATCTCGGTGCATCTCCTCAGCGGGCGCGCAGAGACGCTCCCCCACCCGCCGGGGCGGGTCTTCATCCTGCCGCCGCGCACCACCTTTGCCGCGCTCGGCCGGGCCATCGACGTCGCATTTGCCCGGTGGGACTTCAGCCATCTGCGCGAATTCACCCTCGACGACGGCACGCGAATCGTCGATGATGAATCGGCCGTCGAGATGCGCAACTCGATGTCCGGGGCCATCCCCAAAGTCGCCTCATTGCGCGAGGTCGTCAAGAAGCGCGTCGCGACGATCGGCACGCAGTTCGCCTACACCTTCGACTTCGGCGACGACTGGTTCCACCTCTGCACATTCGAGGGGTATGCCGACCCGGCCGAGGTCTATGGGCCGGACGACCCGAGCGAGCCGGCGCCGATCTGGGGCTGGGGCACCATCCCGGACCAGTACGGCCGGCGGTGGAACGGCGACAGTGGCGAGGACGAGAGGAATGAGCCGCCGCCGGTGATCGAGGTGCCGGCCGCGCTCGATAGGTACGAGCGCTATCGCACCCTGCCGGCCCTTGTCGATCTCGGGCAGGTGCGGACGGCATCTGCGGCCCGGGGCGTCGAGGCCTTCATTGACGCGGTCTCGGGCGTCGATCTCGTGCCGGCGCTGCAGCAGGTTGGCGTGGCCGCCCTGTCCCTCCACCGGTCGGTGCCGCTCGCGCGGACGCACGACCTCTTCGGCATCATCGCGTCGTTGCACTATCGCGCGCAGGACCGTGGGTGGGAAGGCGACGACCTGCTGTCCGACGAGTTGGTGGCGACCTTGCAGGGCCGTGCGGCGGCGTCGCCGCTTCGTGCGGTGCCTGTCGATCTGGATGAGCTTGTCGTGATCATGACCGACTCGATGGGCGGCGGCGAGCACGAAGGGGGATACCTCAACACCCGGACCGGGGCGGCGATCAGCTCGGTGCTGACCGACGCGGCATACGTCGGCGCGGACGTGGCCATCGACGTCGATGCTGACCCGGACTGGGTATGGGTCGAGCCCGCCCAAAGCCGCGACGGCTGGCAGGACATGGCCGACTTCGTCAAGACCGTGACCGACTCGGACGTTCGGCGCCGACTGGAGGCCGCCATCGACGGTAAGGGCGCCTTCCGCCGGTTCAAGGACGTCCTGCACCAGGACGCCGACGAGCGGACCCGCAAGCGGTGGTATCTCGAGCGCAACGATCGCGGCCTCGGTCGTGCCCGGGCTCTGCTCGCCACCCACGGGCTGCGGCCCGGGTAGGCACCGCTGCCCCGGGCGATGCGCCCGACGAACCGACTTATGGGCCTGCGTGCCAAGGACGTCAGCTGACGGCGAGACTATGGCGACGCAAGCCGCGGTCCGAACGATCAGCCCAAGGGAGTTTCCCACCGAAGCCCTGGGAATCGGGCGAAGCCCCGATCGGTGGTGATCCACGTCGCCCCGACATCCAGCGCGAGGGCCGCCAGGTAGGCGTCGGGAATGTCGTTGCTGCGCAGGCCGAGGTCGGCCACCAACCCCGCGAACAGCTGCCAGTGCCGAGAACCCGGATGGACAACGACCGCGCTGGGTGCCTCGCGGACGACCCGGCAAAACTCCAGTGCCTGGCGCGGTGGCGTCGGCTCGCGATAGACGCGGTGGTTCGTGACGATGCGCAGGAAGGAGGACAGGACGAGTTCGCTCACGCCGAACGGTTCGAGACCAGAGAGGCGCCCGGTGAGCCAGTCGCGATAGTGCTCGTGGTCCGCGCTCTCCGGGCGGTGGGCGTAGATGAAGACGTTGACGTCAGCCAGCAGCATGGCGTTCGTCCGGCAGGTCGAGCAGTTCGGCGAGCGCGTCTTTGTCCTCGAGGTCGACGCCCGGTCGAAGGCCACTGCCACCGAAGGTCGGCAGGGTGACCGCGACCCGTGGGCCACGATCCCGTTGGCCGAAAAGCACCCGCAGGCCGTCATCGACGACATCGCCCAGCGAGCGCCCGGAGGCGAGCGCCTCCGCGCGGGCACGACGCAGCAGGTCGTCGTCGATGGTGACCGTCGTGCGCACATCCGGAGTCTAGCATCGCGGCATCAAGGGAATGCATCATGATGCGTGCGGGTGGCCCAGAAATTGCGCCGCTCGGGCACTGACGATCTTGCACGCGCACCTCGTCTCGTCGCGAGTCCCCCAACGGCGCGGCGAGCCCGCGGCATACGGCCGGATCTGGCAAGCTCGACCGACACCGACAGCGACACTGAGCCGGCGAGGACGCACCATGGAAAGATTCGCACCGAGCGACCATCCGGTGGTCGACTACCTCGCGAGTCTGCCCGAGTCGCGGCGCGCCCGGATCACCGGGTTGTATGCCGTTGCCCGCGGTGTCGCGCCGGAGGCAACGGAGGGCCTGAAGTACGGCATGCCGGCGCTCGTCGTCGCGGGCAAGGGCGTCCTGGCGATCATGTCGACCAGCAAGCACATCGGCCTCTATCCCTACTCCGGCAACGTGGTTCAGGCCTTCGCTGCAGAGTTGGCAGCCCTCGGGATCCCCACCACCAAGGGAGCGATCCAGCTTCCGGACGACGTCGACCTGCCGGCCGGCCTCCTCACCCGGATCGTCACGATGCGCCTCGGCGAGGTGGGTGGCTGACTCGACTCGCGACGCTTCGCTCGTTCGCCAAGGAGTCGGCCGTGTGGGACGGAGCCGACGCCGGAGTGGGTCAGGCGGCCGCCGCCTCACGGCGGCGGGCGATCTCCTGGAGCAGCTTCACTGCCCGGACGACGGCTCGTCGGGGCGCGGCGGCTTCGCTGACGAAGGCGACGATGCGCCGGCTCGGCGCGGCTTCCCCGGCGACTTGGCGTTCGACCAGGTCGCCGGCGAGGTGCCCCATGGCCAGGCGCGGCATCAGCGTCAGGCCGACTCCCGCGGAGACGAGCGCAACGGCGGCGTGGTGATCGCTGGTGCGGGCGACATACCGGGGGGTGGCGCCGGAGGCGGCATACGCCCGGCGGAGGATCGCCGCGCAGGTGGTGTCGGCCATGCCCTCGGCGATGAGCCGCTCGCCGGCGAGGTCGGCGAGGCTGATCTGCGGCAGCGCGGCGAGCGGGTGGTCGCGGGGGAGGACCACGACATACGGCTCGACGAGCAACTCGACGCGTCGGTGTCCGTCGACGACGGTCGGGGGGAGGGCCGGGTCCTCGGCGCGCACCTCGATGTCGTAGACCGACCGGGGCCCATCGAGGACGTCGATGAGGTCGAGATTCAGCAGGAGAGAAGGGAATTCGGCGGCGAGCGTGCGGGCGACCTGGGGGATGAGGTATTGCCCGGCTGACGGGAAGGTGCCGATCGTCAGGGTGCCGGTGCGGCCTTCGCGCAGGTCCTCGACGAGGCCGGTCAGCCGCCCGAAGGAGGACATGATCTCCTCGCTGCCCTCGGCGAGCGCCAGGCCGGCGGGGGTGGGGGTGATCCCGCGGCCGGCCTTCTCGAACAAGGTCAGGCCGGTCTCGCGCTGCAGGGCGTTGATGTGCTGCGACACCGATGACGGGCTGTAGCCGAGGTTGGCGGCCGCGGCATGAACGGTGCCGGCGTGGACCACCGCTCGGAACACCCGCAGACGGGTCATGTCGATCATGAGTGGATCGTACGTCAATGACGAATGGTTGTGAAGAAACAATCGCTTGTGCTGTTGGGTTACCGGGGGCACGCTGGTGGACATGAGCACGAACTACAGCCGCTACGCCGACCTTCCCGCTGACCGTGACTACGAGCGTATGGTCGCCGACCTCCGCGCCCTCCCCACCCCCTCGGTCGACCTGCCCGCGGGGCGCCGGGCCGCCGTCCGGTCGTGGCTCGGTCGTCGCCACGGAGCTTCCGGTATGCCGGTCGGCCGCCTCCACCGCGCCTGACTTGCGGCGGTCACGCACTTCCGAAGGCGATGTCGTCATCGACCACCGGCGGTCAGCCGGCGCCGAGAGTCGGCGGCCGGTGACGACGTCCCGCGCCTAGGTGGCCAGGGTCGCTAACGGATGGGCGCAGCGACCGACAATGGCAGCGTTATACCTCCCTTGCAGGGTTTGTCGAGCCTTGCATACCTATAGCTATGCAAGGGTCGACAAACCCTGCAACGGGCGCCGAACGCTGCCATTCTCCGGGGCCGGACGGCGCGGCGGAGCGCCAGCGGCCCGGGGCGAGGCAGCGCCCTCCCCGTGGACGCCCGCGCCGGGGGCCTGGCTGCCGAGCAGAGCTGGAAGCCGGCGGCGTCGGTGCGATAGGGGTTGATCGCGACCCTCGCACGCATGGCGACCTGGATCGCCGAGTTGCGGCGAGTCTGGCAGCGCGTCCTCGCAGAGCCACCCTCAGTCTGTCGTCCGCGCGTTGAAAGCGCGCAGGGCGAGCGGCGCGATGATCGCGGTGATCGCGAGCGACCAAGCGAGGGTGGCGAGTTCGGGATGGTGCAACGGCCAGGGAGCATCGGGACGGACGGCGGAGCCGGCCACGCCCCAGTTGTCGCGGAGGGCCTGGGTGAGGGCGCTGATCGGATTCCACTCGGCGAGGGTGCGCAGCCAGGCGGGCATGACGTCGGTGCGGGCGAAGGCGTTGGAGAGGAAGGTGATCGGGAAGATCGTGGTGAACATCAGCCCGTTGACCGCCTCGACCGAGCGCATCGCGGACCCGACGAGGATGCCGATCCAGATCATCGCGAAACCGAAGAGCAAAAGCAGGCCGTAGCCGAGCAGGCCGCGGCCGATGCCCTCGTGGATCCGCCAGCCGATGAAGAGCCCGGTGACCGACATGACAGCCACGCCGATGCTGCTGTGGATGAGGGCCGAGATGGCCCGCGAGATCAGGATCGACGAGCGCCGGATCGGCAGGGATCGAAGGCGGTCGACCATGCCCTTGCCGATGTCGGTGTTGAGGCCGATGGCCACGATGAACGAGCTGAACGCGATCGTCTGGCCCATGATGCCCGGCAGGAGCCACGGCTTGTAGTCGACGCCGGGGATGTTGATGGAGCCGCCGAAGACATAGGCGAAGAGCAGAACGAACATCACCGGCTGGATGGTGACGTCGGTCAGCATCTCGGGCTGGCGCTTGATGTGGGTCAGGTTGCGGCGGATCAGGGTCAAGATCTGGCGGGCCCGGTTCGCGCCGGTGGGCGCTTCGGCGCGGACGTGCGGGGGCGCGGTGTCGGTGGGTGCGGTCACTGGGTCACCTCGTCGTCGATCGTGGTCTCGGCCTTGTGGCCAGTCAGAGTGAGGAAGACGTCGTCGAGGCTGGGTCGCTGCATACCGAGGTCGTCGATCTCGATCCCCGCCTCCTCCAGGCGGGCGGCCACCTGGGCGAGGGCGGCGACGTCGCCACCGGGTGCGGTGAGCCGGCGGGCATCGACGTCGACGTGGACCTCGCCGACCAGGCCGCGCAGGATCGTGGCGGCCTGCTCGACGGTGTCATGGCGCGACAGGGTTGCCACGAGGCTGGTCGCACCCGACTGGTTCTTCAGCTCCAGCGGGGTGCCCTGGGCGATGATCCGACCGTGGTCGATGACGACGAGCCGATCGGCGAGTTGATCCGCCTCGTCGAGATATTGCGTCGTCAGCAGCAGGGTCGTGCCGTCGCGGACGAGATCACGGAGCACCTCCCACAACTCGACGCGGCTGCGCGGATCGAGGCCAGTCGTCGGCTCGTCGAGGAAGAGCACCGACGGATGCGCGATCAGGCTGGCGGCGAGGTCGATCCGGCGCCGCATACCGCCGGAATAGGCCTTGACCACCTTGCTGCCGGCCTCGGTCAGCGAGAAGCGCTCGAGCAGTTCGTCCGCCCGCGCCCGCACGACCCGCCGGGGCAGGCCATACAGATCCCCGATGAGCCGCAGGTTCTCCCGGCCGGTCAGCAATTCGTCGACGGTCGCGCTCTGGGCGGTCAACCCCATCGACGCGCGCACCGCCTCGGGATCGCGTATGACGTCGTGCCCCGCCACCCGTGCCGCCCCCCGCGTCGGGACGGCGAGCGTCGTCATCATCCGCACGATCGTCGTCTTGCCGGCGCCGTTGGGCCCGAGCAACCCGAAGACCGTCCCCCTTTGGACCTCGAAGCTGACGTCGTCGACGGCCGTGAAGTCGCCGAACGTCTTAACCAGGCCTTCTGCCTCGATCACGGGTGTCGCCATGGCCCCACTCTGTCAGGCGGGACCGACAACCGCCGCCCGATTGCGGCCCGTCGACTGTCGACGGACCTGGCCACCGCGCTCGATAACGCCCGGGTTCGCGCGTAGTATTGCGCGTGAGAATCCGTTAATCGGATGTGGAGGATTCCATGGAGCAATATTTCGAGGTGCGAGCCTTCACGCGCCCGGACGGCCGCAGTCGCCACGGCCGAGACGCGTCGATAACGGAGTCCACGGTCATCACGGTCACGCGGGGTGACCACGCCCCGACCCGGTCGGACG
Source organism: Dermatophilaceae bacterium (assembly GCA_046330995.1). GTDB lineage: Bacteria > Actinomycetota > Actinomycetes > Actinomycetales > Dermatophilaceae > Nostocoides_A. The sequence continues at coordinate 289,269 of JAXLRS010000005.1, read as the reverse complement.
TCGTCGTCGTGCGCGCGGCGGTTCCCGAAGGCGGGAGCGTCACGCAACTCAGCGCGGACGCCGTCTCCGAGGGCCTGACGCGCATGTTCGAACTCAACGACCGCTTCGCGCTCGCCGCGGACCGCATGGGCCTGTCCGTGGACGGACTCATCGCCACGCTCGAGCACGTCGACATCGCGGTCGTGGACGCGCGGTCCAGCCTCCCGGCCGCCGAGGTCGAAGCCCTGACTGACGTGGGTATCGACCTGTCCGGCCGGCCGGACGACCCGGCGGGGGTCGGCCAACTCGCCCTCACCGAGGCGCACGTGGTCCGGTTCCGGGCCGACGCACTCACGGTCGCCGAGGCCGCTGACCGGGTCGGGCTCTCCACCAGCCGAGTCCGTCAACTCATCGGCGCGGGCGACCTCATCGCGATCCCCGGCCAGGACGGCCACCTCCTTCCCGACTGGCAGTTCGTCGGCGACGGCATCGTGCCCGCGCTCTCCAAGCTGGGCGCCGAATCCGGGGTGGCGAGCACCGTGCACCCGCTGGCCCTGGCCCGGTTCATGACGCGACCCGACGTCGACCTTGTCGTCGACGGCCGGCCGGTGACGCCGGTCCAGTGGCTCGTCGCCGGTGGGGATCCCGACCGGGTCGCCGCGCTCGCGGCCTCCCTCGACATCGTCGGCTGACGCACCACGCCCGCTGCCGATGACCCAGAGGTGCCCGCCGCCGACCCGGCCGCTTCCCCTGCTTCGCCCCGGAGATGTGGGCGAGTGGACCCGGCCGCTCGTCCGGATCTATTCCGCGGGCGGTGCGCATCCGGTCACGTGGGGGGCCTTCCGACACTTCGGTCCGCACGCGCGGATGCGCTTCGACCACCACCCGCCTCCGGCGCGGTCGCACCCGACCCGTGGGATCGCCTACCTATCCGCCTCGTGGACCACACCGGACGGCGTCGTCGCCGACCCCCTCGCCGTCGCCGTCCTCGAGTGCTTCGGCGAGACCGGAGTCATCGACCGACAGACCGCCCACCCCCGGCTGGTCCTCTGGGCGCCGACCCGGCCCCTTCGCCTGCTGCGTCTGACGGACAGCGACTGGCTGGCGCGGGCCGGCGGGAACGCCGCCCTGACCAGCGGCGCCCGCGCCGTCGCCCGTGCCTGGTCGCGGGCGGTCTACGGCGACTACGGCGAGGTCGACGGCCTGATCTGGGCGTCCGCCCCACAGCCGGGGGGCCGCTCGGTCGCGTTGTACGAGCGGGCCGCGGACGCCCTCCCACCGCACCCGTCGAGCCATCGCTCGCTCGACGATCCCGCCCTGCAACCGGCGCTGGCCCGAATCGCGCACGACTATCGCCTCGATCTCGTCTGAGCGCACCCGTCGCGGTGTCCTCGCCGGCGCCTGACCCGCACCGCGCTCACCCGACTACTAGGTAGGGGTGATGCAGGACGGAGATCACCTGAGCCGGTCCAGATCCACGCCTTCGTCCACTGCGTCGTGGAGCGCTCGATCGGAGGCGAGATCGAGCCCGGGCATCGGGCCGAGGCCACCGGTGAACACAGGCGCCACCGTGGGCGCCGCGACGCAGCGCGTCCTCGACGACCTTGCCGACGGTGGACCCGAGTTGCCGGGCCCGGTGTCGGGCTCGTTCCAGGAGTTCATCGTCGATCGCGAGTGTGGTGCGCATGATGACTTGTCAGGTCATCACTGTCATCACCCCAGGAGTCGGCGGAGCTGACGGCGGACGACGCGGAGGGGTTCGGTGCTGCCGTCGGCACGGGCGAGGACGAGCGCGCCTTCGAGGGCGGCGATCACGAGAGTGGCCAGCTCGCGCGCCCGCCCCGGCGGGACGTCCATGTCGCGCAGAGCCAGGCGGACGGCGTCCTGCCAATCAGTCAGGGCCACCCGGCAGGCGGCGCCGACGCGCCCCGCGTGGTGTCCGTCGGCGACGGCGCCGGCGACCGGGCAGCCGGCCGCGACTCCACCGCGCTCGAGATCGGTGATCCACCACTGGACGACTGCGTCGGCCAGCCCGCTCGGGTCCGGCCGGCGTGCCCGCGCGAGGTAGTCGCCGACCTGGCGAACGGCATACCGACCCGACCACTCGATCGCCTCCGTGAGCAACTGATCCTTCCCGCCGGGGAAGTAGTGGGCGAAGGATCCCCACGGGGCCTCGGCATCGGCGACCACGGCGCGCAGCGCCATACCGTCCGCGCCATGCACTCGCAGGTGTCGCACGGCGGAGAGCACGATCCGCTCGCGGGGGCCGCGGCGATTCTCCATGCCGATCCTCCCTCCGGTGGCCATGGTGCGATGACTATGACAAGCGTACTATCGATGGCGCTATGACGGTTGTCTTAGGGAGAGCGGGTGCCATGCAGCGCCTCGGGTTCATCGGGCTGGGGACGATGGGCGAGCCCATCGCCGGCCATCTCCTGGCAAGCGGCATACCGCTGACGATCTGGAATCGCTCAACACCCGCAGTCGACCGGCTCGTCGCTGCCGGTGCGTATGCCGCGTCCTCACCCGAGCGACTCATCGCCACGTGCGCTGTCGTCTTCGTCATGCTCGTCGACGAGACCGCGTTGGACGCCGCCCTCGGGCGATCGTCGGGTGGGCTCAACACATTCGCGGGGAAGACACTCGTGCAACTCGCCACGACGTCTCCCGGCTACTCCGCCGCACTGGAACGCGATGTGCGCGCAGCGGGCGGCGCCTATGTCGAGGCACCCGTGTCGGGTTCTCGGCTGCCCGCCGAGGCGGGCCAGTTGGTCGGCATGCTCGCGGGCGCTCCGGAATCCCTCGACCTCGTCGAGCCACTCCTGGCGACGGTATGCGCGAGCACGTTCCGGTGCGGCGCGGTGCCCGCGGCCATGACGACCAAGCTCGTCGTCAACCACTTCCTCATCACCATGGTCTCGACACTCAGCGAGACATTCCTGCTCGCGCAGCGCTCCGGTGTCGACGCCGAGATCGTCCGCGCCATCCTCGACGCCGGCCCCATGTCAAGCGCGGTGTCGCGCGCCAAACTGGCCAAACTCGCTTGCGGCGACCTGAGCGCCCATTCCCGCGTCGACAATGTCCGCTGGCTCACCGATCTCATCACGGAGGTGGCGAAAGGGGCTGGCGTGCTGACGCCGTCCCTCGATGTCAGCCGACGTCTGCTCGCCGAGACCGAGCGCACGGGCAATGGCGCCCTCGACATGATCGCCGTGGTCGAAACCCTGGCGCAGCGGGCGCCCGTTGAGACAGCCCGTGCCGGTGCCCCATTCGCGGATGCTGATGCCGCGGGCGACCGTCGCGACGAGGACGGCCGAGGGTGGTTCCGGCTCGCCTCCGCCGGGTTCCAGGCCGTGGTTCGCGCGCTGCCCGACGGTCGGCTCGAGGACCAGGGTCTGGGAACGTGGACCGTGCGCGACCTCCTCGGCCACACGACCCGCGCCTATCTGACGATCGAGACCTATCTCGGGGACCCCGGTGGTGACGCACCCTGGATCGACTGCGCCCGTGCGTATTTTGCCGCGGCGAAGACCGCAACCGCCCCGGCCGCCGTGGCTGCGCGCGGTGTCGCGGCCGGAGCCGACCTGGGCGACGAACCCCGCGCAGCCGCGCTCGCCATCGCGCGCCGGGTCGAGCACCTCGTGGCCGCGGCATCGGGCGACGAGGTCGTCGCGACACCATTCGGCCGGATGCGGCTGGCGGACTACCTGGAGACCCGGTCGCTGGAACTGACCGTGCACAGCGCCGACCTCGCCAGAGCGCTGGGCCTCGACCTCACCGCGGAAACCCGAGCCGCCAGCGTCCACGCGCTGCGCCTGTGCGCCGACCTCGCCACCGAGGCCCACGCCCCGGACGCGCTCGCCGCGCTCACCGGACGGCCCACGGGAGGGTCGATCTCCGTCCTGTGAATGAGGGGCACCCGGCCACCACCAACAACGTCGCGTGACGCCCCGCCGACCGCTGTGGCTTCACTCCACGATCGCGGCGGGTGCGCTTCGCCCTGCGACCCGGATGAGGACGATGTCGGCCACCCAATAGAGCAGCGCGATCACCACCCCGAACACGAGGATCTTGGCGATCATCGCGACGACCGCGGCATACCCGTGGGCGATCGGGTCGACGAAGTCATAGGGATAAGCGCCGACGACCGCACCCCGCGCGAGCATCCAGGCGATCCACGCCACAGGCACGACGAGCGCCCCCGCGACGACCCGCCAGGAGAACCACCCGCGCGGCCCCCAGATGACGAAGACCAGCACCGTCACCGCCGGAACCACGATGTGCTGCAACGGATTCGTGAACGCCGACCACCCGGTGAGCTGTTGGGCCGGGGCGAGCAGAACGGCATACACAATGGCGGTGACGGTGATCATGAGGAGACTGTCGGCGCGCAGGACGCGGCGCCAGTAGCGGTCATTGTCGGGCGCACGCCACAGCAACCACGTCGAGATCGCGACGACGACATTGGACCATTCGGTGAAATAGCTGACCGTGTCGGACATCCGCGACCACGCCCCGGCAAGCCCGGCGGGATAGGGCGGGCCATAGACATTCCCCACCGCCGCGGCGTCCCCGAACCACCCCAGCCCCGACAGTGCGAGGACGAGCAGGAACCCGCCGCCCGCGAGCACGGCATTGATGCCGTATGCCGTTCGTCCGGCCCTGGTCACACTCGTCACGCCGCGTAACACTAATGCCCGTTCGGCGCTCGGGGGAGGGGTCCAGGCGGGCCGTCCGCCCACGGTCGACCGGCGTCGGTCCCGGTGTGGCAGCGTTGGCCGTATGCCGCACCCACCGGCCGCGCACGTGCCCTCGAGCGAGGGGCACCTGCCGGGCAGTGCGGCATACGGGCGCGTGGTGTTCTCGCTGTTCGTCGCGGGGTTGGCGACATTCGCGCTGCTGTATTCGACCCAGCCGCTGCTGCCCGATCTCGCGCGGCAGTTCCACGTCACGGCGGGGCGAGCGGCGCTGTCGGTGTCGTTGGCGACCCTCGGGCTCGGCGTCGCGCTGCTGCTCGTCGGCCCGCTCACCGAGGCGATCGGCCGGACCCCGCTCATCCACACCTCGCTCGTCGTCTCCAGTGCCGTCGGTCTCGCCACGGCCGCGGCGCCGACCTGGTCGGTGCTGCTCGTCCTGCGCGGACTGCAGGGCGTCGCACTCGCTGGCCTGTCCGCCGTCGCGCTCGCCTATCTCAAGGAAGAGGTCCACGCGAGCGCCCATGCGCGAGCGTCGGGTCTCTATATCGGTGGCACGGCGATCGGCGGGATGGCGGGTCGCCTTCTCGCGGGGTGGGTCGCGGACGCGACCTCATGGCGGGGTGCCGTCCTCGCTATCGGTCTCTTCGCCGCGATCTGCACGATCGCGGTCCGGGTCCTCCTGCCGCCGTCGCGGAACTTCCATCCGCGGCTGGCCCGGCCGCGGGATGTCCTCGCGCTCGGACTGAGGTTGGCCAGCGAGGGACGGTTGCTCGCGGCATACGGCGTGGCATTCCTCGGGATGGGGGCGTTCGTCGCGGTCTACAACGCCGTCGGGTTCCGGCTCGTCGCCGCGCCCTATCGACTGAGCATCGGCCAGGCGTCCCTCGTCTTCCTCGCCTATGCGCTGGGTTCGCTCGGCTCGACGTATGCCGGGCGGCTCGCCGACCGGCACGGCCGCACTCCGGTCGTGCTCGGGTGTCTCGGGGTCATGCTCGCCGGCGTCCTGTTGACGCCGGTCGCGTCGCTGTGGGGGGTCGCCGCGGCGATCGGGGTGCTGACCGCCGGCTGGTTCGGCGCGCACGGCGTCGTCAGCGGGGCCGCGGCAGCGCGAGGCGCAGAGCTCGGCGGGGCTGGTCAGGCGTCGGCGCTCTATCTGTTCGCCTACTACCTCGGCTCGTCGGTCTTCGGCACCGCGGGCGCGGCGGCGTGGACCGGCGGGGGCTGGGCGCGGGTGACGTGGGTCGCGGCGAGTCTCCTCGCCCTGGCGCTCCCGGTCGCGGTGGCGGGCGGGCGCCGCGGGTCCTGAGGGGGGTCGGCCGGGCAGCTCACGCCGGGGGGAGCGTGAACTGCGAGGCCCGGTCCAGCTTCCGGGCGACCGCGCCAAGGAGAAACTCCTTGCCCGGCAGGACATTGAGCACCCGCAGCATCGTCAGGGTCGACCGGACCGCGCGCGGACGGCAGCACCATCCGCTTGAGGTTGGCCGGGCCGAGCGCCTGGTTCGCCTCGACGAACGACCGCAGGCTCGCCTCCGCCCGGGTCAGCGCGCCGGGAACGTCCTCGGGGGTGGAGGCGAGTTCCACCGCGGTGACGTATGCCGTGACCAGTCCGAGCGTCGTCCCCTGCCCTGACGCCGGGGAGGCGCAGGCGGCCGAGTCGCCGACGAGACCGACCGCCCCGCGAGACCACCGCGGCAGGGACACCTGGCTCACCGAGTCGAGATAGATGTCGTCGGCGCCGTCCAGGGCGGCGAGGATCTCGGGCACCCGCCAGCCCTGCCCGGCGAACCGCTCGCGCAGAAAGGTGACCTGCGCCGCCCGGTCGCGCGGCAGCGGCCCCGCGTGGGCGAACAGGAGCATGGCCCGGGCCTGCGCCTGCCGGGCCGTCGCATAGAGCAGCGCCGTGGTGCCTGGGGCGACATAGGTCATCTCCTCGGTCGTCAGCCCCATCGAGGTCGGGAGTTGGACGACCGCGATCGCGTGCCCGAGTGAGTGGACCTCCGTTGTGCCGGAGCCGGATTCGGTGACGAACTCGCGGACTGTCGAGCGCAGGCCGTCGGCGCCGAGGACGACGTCGACGCGCTCGGTGGTGCCGTCGGTGAGCCGCACCTCGACCCCGGACCCGGTGTCGTCGATCGCCGCCGGGCCGACACCGAAGCGGATCTCGCCGGCCACGGAGGCGAGCAGCCGCAACAGATCCCCGCGCTCGATCTCCACGTCCTCGTGTCCGCGGCCGCCGAAGGTGTCCCCGCCCATCGCGGCGACGACGCGGCCGTCCGCGGTGACGACGCTACCGGCGCGGACGTCGCAGTGGAGGGCGCGGGCCTGGTCGAGCAGGCCGAGCCGGTCGAGCACCTCGACGCCGGCTCCGCGGGCGTCGACCTTGTAGCCGCCGGTCCGCAGCTCCTGGCCGCGTTCGGCGACGATGACCCGCCACCCCTGCTGCCGCAGGACCGCGGCGGCGGTGAGGCCGGCGATCCCGGCGCCGACGATGAGCGCGCTGCGTGAATTACTGTGCATGACATTCATGGTTAGAACCATACAGTGAATCTCGTGCAGAGTAAAGTGCAGGCGACGAGATAGAGTGAACGATGTGCAGAGTATGACGAGCGCCCCCCGCGGCCTTGACCTTCTGTGGGGAGCCCCGCCCCGAGGTGCTCGTGGCCCGGCCGCGCGCTACACGATCGGCGACATCGCCTCCGCAGCAGTGCGACTCGCCGACGCCGACGGGCTCGACGCCGTCACCCTCGCGGCCGTCGCGCGCGAACTCGCCCTGACGACGACGGCGCTCTATCGCTATGTCGACACCAAACCGGTGCTGATCGAGGTCATGACCGATGCCGCCATCGGCCTGGCGCCGCGGGTGCCCGGCCGCACCTGGCAAGCCCGTGCGCGCGCGTGGGCGCTGGCCCTCGCCGCACGCTACCGCGCCCACCCGTGGCTCGCCGCCGTCCAGCCGGCGGGGATGCCGCGCTGCCCCCAGCTGTATGCCTGGCTCGACGTCCTCGTCTCCGCGGTCGACGGCACCCCGGCGGAACCTGGCACCCCCGACGCCCCAGGGGTCGACGCGCTCCGTCTCGGGCTGCTCCTCGATGCGGTCATTCGCGGGTATGTCGACCTCGGCGTCGATCCGGCCCCGCCCCCCGGCTGGCTCGTCGAAGGGATCAGTACACGCCACCCGCGCCTCGCCGCCAGGCTCGCCCGGGACTGGTCGGACACCGAGCGCGAACTCACCCACGCCATCGACGTCGTTCTCGCCGGCGCGGCGGCGACGCCTCAGCCGGAGGAGGGGCGCCGCGGCGCCAGGCGCCGGACGAGGGCGGAGTAGCTCGGCGGGTTCGGCGTTGAAAAGGCCCACTGCGGGTCGGTGAGGGTGCGGGCGGCGACGAGACCGATCGCCATACCGAGCACCGTCATGATCGAGGAGATCCCGAGGTTGAGCCCCGCGACCAGGTCGCCGTCGTTGATGTGCGCGAGCGCGCGAAACGCCGCGACGCCGGGGATCATGATGACGACGCTCGGCACCGACAGGATGATCCGTGGAAGGTGCGTCGTCCGCCCGACCAGCCAGGCGAGCAGGCCGACGACGAGCGTGGCGATCGCCGCGGACGTCTGGGCCGGCCAGCCCTCGGCGACGAGGAGGAGCCGCAACGGGTTCGCGACCAGCGCGATGCCGCCGGCGGCGAGCGCGACCAGCGGCGGGCTGTTGAAGATCACGGCGAACCCGAACACCCCGAGGAAGCTCGCCAACATCTGCGCGAGCATCAGACCCAGTGACGGTATGCCGATCACCGCCGCCTTCCCCGGTTCCACCCCGGCGAGGAGCGCGATCGACCAGACGCCGAAGCCGGCGGCGAAGGTGAGCAGAGCGGCATACGTGAACCGGGTGATCCCCGCCTCCAGATCGAGGCGCGCGAGGTCGAGCGCGGCGGTGATGAGGGGAAAACCCGGCACCAGGAAGAGAATCGAGGAGAAGAAGCCCGCCTCCAGGGCCAGACCCGGTCCGTCCACGACCGTGCGGTCCAAGCCCCAGGTCACCCCGAGGAAGACGGTCCCGGCGAGCACCGCGGCGAGGAAGGCCATCGCGAGCTGATTGAAGTGGCGGCGGTGGAGCGCGCGGCGCAGCAGCTGCCCGACCAGTGCCGCGGCGAACACCGCCCCGATCTGCACCGGGCCGACGTGGTTGAGGAAGGCGAAGGCCCCGCACGCGGCACCCGCGCCGATCGGGCTCGCCCAGGCCGGCCACTGCTTGGGCCGGTGGAGGATCGCGTCGAGGCCGGCGTTGACGTCGGCGACGGTGACATGCGCGGGCAGGCGCCGCGCGAAGTCCTGCAGTGCGGCGATCTGATCGGCGTTGACCCCCGGACTGGGAATCTCCGCCGTCTGCGTCCGCGTGATGCCCCGCCGGTGGACGGTCAGGACGATCTCGGTGAGCGAGACCCGGGTCTGGATCTGGTCGAGGTCGAGCGCCTGCCCCACCTGCCGCATCGTCTCGACCACGCGGCGCGCCCCGGTGCCCGACGCGAGCATCGCGGCGCCGACCCGCAGGATGACGTCGCACCGGTTGATCAGATGACGTGGTTCGAGCGCGTCCTCCCAGGCGTGCTCGTGGACGGGCCGGTCGGGGTCGTGCCGTTCCTCCGCGGCGGTCATCGGAAGGTCGGCTGCCTGCCGAGCGAGCCCACCAGCCTATCCCGGGCCGCGGCCGAGGCTGCCTCGTCCCGCGCCGCGGTGACCTCGGCGAGCCGGGCGCGCAGGGCGAGCCGTTCGGCGGCACCCGACACGCCATCGGTGGCGAGGAAGTCCGACAACTGCGCGATACCGGCCTCGGCGCGCGCGACCTCCTGGGCCTGGGCGGCGTCGAGGCGCGCGGCATACCACTGGCTCGCGAGCACCGACTCGCGGGTGAAGAGCGCGCGGAACTCGGGCGAGTGCAGCATCCACCCCTCGGCGGATTTCCCGTCGGCCATGATCTCGAGCAACGTGCGGACGGGCGGACACGCCGACGCGATCGTCCCGTCGGTGACGTATGCCATGGCCACCCGTTCGTGTGTCGCCGCCATCACCTCGACCGAGTCGGCGAAGACCGCCCGATCCTGGGTCTCGGGCCGGAGGATCGCCTCCGTGAAGATCGCGTCCGGGTGCATGAAGATGCGCCCGAGGAAGGTCGTCGCGAACTTCGTCGTGATGCGGAAGCCGAGACGACTGGCCGGCACATTCCGGCCGTCGACCTCGAGGTCCTCGACCGGCTCGAGAAAGCCATTGGCCGACAACCACTTCGCTGACCGCTCGTGCGGCTGCATCCGCGCGAACAACTCCGGGACCAGGAGGCTCACGTCGTGGTCGACGCGCACCTGCGGTCCCACGAAGCCGGCGCCCGAGATCCACCCGTCATAGCCGGTCAGGGCGAAGGAGAGGAAGGCGGCATTGAGGTCATAGGTCGTCGGGAGGGCATTGAAGGGCGCCTTCGTCATCGCCCCCTCACTGCCCGCGCCGGTCGTCGACGGGGACTTGCCGGTCATCGAGGAGATGAACTCCATCAGCAGTTCGGGGAGTTCGAGATAGTGGAGCGGGCCGAACGCGCACAGCGGCGGCGCCCCCGGCTCCGGCGGGTTGTTGCGCCGCCCGGCGGCGACGACGTCGACCGGAACCGCGAGCGGCTCGGTCAAGGACACCCCGCGGTGCAGCCGCGCCGCGGTCATCGCCGCGGCCGTGCCGACCGGGTCGGCGAGGTCGGGGCGCACCTGGAGATAGCGCGGGTTCTTGGACGGCAACCCGTCGACCATGCGCGGCCGCGCCGAGCAGACGACATAGGCCGGGCGGTCGCCGTCGGGCTCCCCGGCGAAGTCGGTGATCAACCGCCGCATCGGAACGGTGAACTCGCTCAACGAGATCGCGTCGTCGCGCATCGCGCGCGCCGCGCTCCGGTCGAGGGGCTCGAAGTTCGACAGGAAGGTGCCGGGCCGGGCGATGTCGGCCTCGGCGAGGGTGTCATATCCCGGGTGAATCGCATCGTCGGGCCGCTGGAAGAGCAGGCGCTCGCAGTTCTCGGCATACTTCACCGGCCGCCCATCCGGACCGGTGGTGACGACCGACGCGGTGATGTCGTCCTCGGTCTGCACCTTCGCCGCCGGCGCGAAGTCGGGGCGAAGGCTGAAGAGCCGATAGGACCCGTCCGACTCGAACCCGACCCGGAGCATGTCGACGAGCACCTGCTGGCCGTCGAGCCGCAGGCGGTTGCCTGGCCGGCCGTTGACGCGGACGACGGAGAAGTGGCTGCGCCAGTCCTCGCCCCACGCCGAGCGGTAGGCGTCCTTGATGACATAGACGAGTTGGAGGACGTGGGTGGGGATCGAGTGGAGGAAGGCGTTGTGCTCCTCGCTGAACTCCGGTGAGGGGGTGAGGAGTTTGATCACGCTGCCGATGCTGCGTTCGCGACCGAGGATCGGGCGGAAGTCGCGTGCGTTCCAGGAGGGCTCGGCATACCGCTGGGAGTAGTCGCGGGTGACGATCTCCTCGACGGCGTCCATGTCGGCGTCGAAGTTCGCGACATAGGCGACGCCGACGGTGATCGCGTCGGCAATCGACTTCGAGATCTCCGACTTGCCGCCACCGGAGACGGTGGACGGCTTGTGGCACACCGTGGTTCGCGCGGAGGTGCCGACGATAGTCCACTGGGCCGGGTCGGTGCGGACCTGCCTCATCGCGACGCGGAACCCGGTCGGATCGAGATACGTCGTGTCCCCACGGAAGCGTATGCCGTGGGCCTCCCCACCCGCGTCTGTCCACGTGATCGCGCGGTCCGCCAGGCGGAAGCGTGCGCCCGCGGGGAGCAGGACGAGTTCCGGGTGGTCGAGGAGGCGGGCGGAACCGTCGGGAAAGGTCTCCCAGAGATCGGGGTCGCGCGCGACGACGGTGGCGACGGACGGGGCGTCCGCGGCATACGAATTGACGAACTCACGCCCCTCGTCCCAGCTCGGGAACACCATCGCGCCACCGGAGTGCTCCTCCTCGGCGCCGCCGAACAGATTGGCGGAGTAAGAGATCTGGGTCTTGACCTCCTTCTTGCAGTAGCCGAAGTAGTTGTCGGCGATGACGGTGAGGATGACGCCGCGCTCGTCGCGGGCGCACACCTTGAACGCCTTGCCGTCGTTGTAACGCTCGGCGGGGTCGGTCCAGCACATGCCGTCGCGGATCTGCCGGGGCGTGGCCTTGCTGCGGTGGGGGAGGCCGACCGACTGCTTGGTCACCTGGGTCAGGTGCGGGGCGAGGATGACCAGGCCGGTGTGCCCGGTCCAGTGCTGTGGGTCGAGGGCCGAATCGTTCTCGGGCACATAAGGATCCCCGGCGTTGCCGAAGATGCCCTCGACGAAGTCGAGGTTGGCGACCATGCTCCCCGGGACGATGAAGCGAGTCTCCATCCGGCGCTCGACGGTGCGCCCGGGCACGCCGACGACGACGAGCGGCCGCAGGAGGAGGGAGACGAAACACGACGCCCTCTCGACCTGGGTCGAGGTGATGGGGAGTTCGAGGGCGATATCGGGCGGGGTGAGCGCGCGGCGCAACAGATGGGCGAAGGTCTCCCGGGGGACGGCGAGTTTGTCGTCGGGGATCGGGAGCCCGCCCTCGGCGATGTGGAAGACCCCGGCGGTCGTTCGGCGGTCGTTGCGCGGGTTGTGGAGGACGCCGTTGGCGAGCCGATAGCTCGTGATGAGTTCGGAGGCATAGTGGTCGGTGTCGACGGGCAGCGACAGGGTGCGCGCCAGCCCGGGCAGGTCGAGGGCGAAGGTGCGCCGGGGAAGCCGCGGGATGTCGGGTATGCCGCTCAGATAGTCGGCGAGGAAGGTCTCGATCCGCTCGTCCACCGGAGGGAGGCGGTCCGCGAGCCGGCGGCTCAGCTCGCGCTGGCGCTCGAGGAGCGGCCCGACGAGGCTCTCGTCGGAGTCGACGCCGTGGACCCGGGGAAGGCCGAGGAGGGCGAGCCGTAGGTTGACGGCGGACAGGAGCGGGTCGGTCTGCAGCGCAGTCACGAGACCCATTGTCCCGCGAGTGGAAGCGCTTACACGACCCAGGGGGGCTCTGGGCGTGTGAATTTCACGTGAAGGAATCCGCACGGTGACGCTGGTCACACTGGCCCGCCACCGTCACACGGGCCGATCCTCTCGGCCCTGGCCCTGGCCCTGGCCCTGGCCCTGGTGGCCGTGGTGGCGCCCCAATCCCCTGACCGCCCCCACATCCCCGGCTACCGCCTGGTAAGTGGGGTGATCACCCCACTTACCAGGCGGTAGCTCGGGATGTGGACGATGGTGCGACCCGTGCTGCACCATGGGTGGGTGACCGAGACCTTCCGGTGCGCTGGGCTCGCGAGGCGTCCGTGAAATCCGCGGAGGCGCGGGACCTCGCCCTCGCGTCCGGGCGCACCGCTCGGCATGTCACCCACCTCGTTCGCGGGGTGCACCAGGCGATCAGCGGCGCGGTGGGGAGTGCGGTCGGTGCGGTCGTCGGCCCGCCGGCCACGCCGATCCTGACCGCGCAGACAGTCATCACCTCCGGGGTGTATGCCGCGACCGCCTTCGGTCTCGACGCCGGCGCCCGAATCGCCGGCACGGTCAGCGAGTGGCGCCTGCGCGCCGGCGACGACGCCCGGTCCAGCGTGCACGACGGCCGCGCGGCGCCCCAGGCGCTCGCGGTCGCCCTCGGCCTGTGGGGCGACACCTACCAGTGGCGCCTGCCGACGCTCGCGCCCGACCTGCATGTGCGGCGCGCGGGGCACCGAGTGGAGCCGACCGCGGCGGGGGTGCGGGCGGCATACGACAGGGTGACGCCGCAGGTCGTCGTCTTCCTCCACGGCCTCTTCGAGACCGAAGCCGCCTGGCGTCTCGGTGCCGACACGCGGCCGTCGTATGCCGATCGCCTCCTCCCCGACGCCGGGTTCACCCCCGTGCTCGTCCGCTACAACACCGGGTTGCGCATCTCCGACAACGGCCGGGCGCTCGCCGGTCTGCTCGGTGAACTCGTCGCGGCCTGGCCCGTGCCCGTCGAGCGGATCGTGTTGATCGGGCATTCGATGGGCGGACTGGTCCTGCACAGCGCGCTGCACGTCGCGGACCTGCCTGGGGCGCAGGGTGATTGGCGCGCCCTGGTGACCGACACGATCACCCTCGGCACCCCGCACCACGGCTCGCCGATCGCCCGCGGGGTGCACCGGCTCGGAGAACGGCTCGCGACCCATGAGCACGGCCGCTGGCTCGGCGGATTCCTCGCCGAGCGCAGTGCCGGGGTGCGGGACCTGTCCCACGGCAACCTGGTCGAGGAGGACTGGCACGGGTACGACCCCGCGGACGGCCGCGACCGGCGCACGCATCCCCCGGCTGCGCCCGGGGTCCGCCACCACGCCGTCGTCGCGGTCGCCGCCGTCGCGCCCGAGGCGCTGTCCGACTGGCTGGGCGATCTCGTCGTCTCGGCGCATTCCGCGTCGCACGGGGAGACCGACACGGTGCAGACGCGCTACCGCCAGGACGTCATCGCCGTGGTCCGCGGGGTGACCCACTTCGGGCTGCTCAACAACGATGAGGTGTATGGCCACATCCGGCGCTGGCTCGACCGCTCGGACTGAACCGGGACCGCACCCGCCGGAGGCGGCCGAACTCGACCTGTTCGTCGCACGTGGAGCACGTCCAGGTAGCCCCGCTGTCGTCCGTCACCAATCCGTCTCGGTCGCGAGTTGTCGACCGCGGCCGCGGGACCATGATGTGGGTACGCTCGATCGGACAGGGTGGCCACGTCGGATCCGAGCCGCGTTGCCACAGCTCGACATTGACGAAATCAGAAGTCGCGGTGGCCAACTGCAAGGCGATATCGACCGTGTCAGTCGACGGATCGGCGCCGCCGCTCACCTCCCCCACGGCCACGAGGATGCCATCTCCTCCAGCCAGCAGAGCGTGGGCCTCCCACACTAGGACGACCAGGGACGCTGCCTCGCAGATGGACCGGCGAGGCCGGATCCCTGCCTCCCGGGGGGCCCGGCTGACCGACACCACGAATGGCGCCGTCGCGCGAACGTCCCGCAGAACCGGTGCGGCCATCTCGGTCATCAGGTGTCTGTCGTGAGCGCGGCATAGAGCGCGGGGCGACGATCGGTGAGATAGGTCGCCGCGTGCCGGCCGCGATCGACGACCTCGGTGTCGACGGGGAGGACGACGAGGGCCTCCTCGTCGGGACCGGCCCGCCCCGTGGTGCCGTCGGGGGCGGCGATGACGCTGCGGCCGAGATAGGCGGTGGCGCCCTCGGTGCCGATGTGGTTGGCGTAGGCGACATACATCTGATTCTCGAACGCCCGCACCGGGATGACGTGCTCGTTGACGAACGTCCAGGGCACCATGTTGGCGGTCGGTATGGCGAGGACGTGCGCCCCCCGCAACGCCGCCTCCCGCGCCGGCTCGGGGAACTCGATGTCGTAGCAGATGACCGTCGCCACCCGGATGCCGTCGAGATCCGTTGTCTCGGTGGGGGAGTCGCCGGGAGTGAACCGGGACCGGTCGAGGTCGCCGAAGAGGTGTGCCTTGCGATAGAGGGCGCGGACCTCGCCGTGCCGGTCGATGATCGCCGAGGCGTTCCAGGTCGTGCCGTCCTCCCGAAGGGCGAGACCGACGACGAGGGCCACATCCGCGTCGCGGGCGATGCGCGCGAGGTCGGCGAGGAGGGCGGGGGAGACGTCGGCGTCGGCGAGATCCCCGATGTCATAGCCGGTGAGCGCGAGCTCCGGTGTGACGAGAATGGTGGCGTCGGCCGCGCGGGCCCGCCCCGCGGCGTCCGCGAGCCGCGCGAGATTCGCCCGGACGTCCGCGATCGTCGGAGCCATCTGCCACACCGCCACGCCACCGGTCGCCATACGCCGCAGCGTAGAGGCGGCCGCATCGCAGCGGCACCGCGCCGAGTGTGGGGTTTCCGGACGAGAATGGGGCGTCAGCCACGCAGTCTCGGCGCGGAACCCCACACTCGGCGCGGAACCCCACACTCGGCGCGGAACCCCACACTCGGCGCGGAACCCCACACTCGGCGCGGAACCCCACACTCGGCGCGAAACCCCACACTCGGCGCGAAACCCCACACTCGGCGAGCTTCTGGGCTGAGCTCCGAGGGGCCGAAGGTCAGGCGCGGGCGGCGAGAGCGGTGTCGAGGTGGCGCCGCAGGACCGGCGCGGGCTGCGCGCCGACGAGGGTGTCGACGACGCGGCCACGGTCGAGGATCAGCAGCATCGGGATGCTCGTGGCGCGATAGCGCTGGGCGATGACCGGTGAGTCGTCCACGTTGACCTTGACGACCTTGATCCGGCCGGCGAGGTCCCTGCTGAGCGTGTCGAGGACCGGCGCGACCATCCGGCAGGGACCGCACCACGGCGCCCAGAGGTCGACGACGACAAGGGCCGAGGTGTCCACCGCCGCGTCGAAGTCGGCGTCGCCCGCCTCCACCAGCCACGGCAGGTCGGCCTTGCAGGCGGCGCACCGCGGGTGCCCGGACGCGACGACGGGCAGCCGGTTGCGCGTGCCGCAGGCGGGGCACGGGACGATGGGAATCGGCATACGACCAGGGTAGGCCGGGACCTCGTCCCTGGTGCGGTGCGCCCGGGGGCGGCACAGGCTGGGGCGCGGGACCAACCGGGACAACGTCCCTGTCACGGGGGTGGCACGTGGGGGAGGCTGGACGCGTCGGGGCATGCGGCATACGGCCGACGCCCGCTCACGAAGGAGGAGACCATGGCGCAGGACCCGGGGGATCTCGGTGCGGTCGACGGCACGCCGGCGCTCGGGATGGCGATCGGCCGACGTAACGACTATCTGCACATTCTGTCGCTGGATACGCTTCTGGCACACCGAGACTGGGATCTCGCGAAGGTCGAGTTGATCGACGAGAGCGGGCGGCCCATCCCGTGGCAGCGACCGCACATCCTCGCCGACAACCCGGTCGGGGAGGAGGTGACCGCCTCCTCAGCGTCCTATCGGCAACGCCTTCTCGGCATCGCTCACGGACTCGCCGACCGGATCGAGTCGGATCCGTCGATGAGAGCGTATGCCGCGGCCGTCACCCCCCTGCGCACCCTCGACGGCAGCCTCGCCGAGATGATGGCCTTCTTCGTCGGCCCGGCGCCGCTGCCCGTCGGGTCGACCGGGAGGGTCGAAGCGGCCGTGCCGCTCCCCACCGGTGGCCTCGACGCCGACCCCGTCGACTCGGGCGGGTTCTGGCACAACCTGTGGCACAAGGCGTTCGGCTGACGACGACCGACGCGGCGGTCGCCGAGACAGAATGAGCCCACCTCCGCTCTAATGGTTTCCGTGAGCAGGGGGATCACGTGGGCGTCGGCACTGGCCGTGGCCGTGCTGACGGTGCTGCTGGCCGTCACCGACGCGGGCGTTGCCGGCCCACTCGCCCCGATGGTCGCGCTGGCGGCGAGCTTCCTGCCGGTCGGCCTCTTCCTCGTCCGCCGTCTCGGTCCCACACCGGTCGCGTGGTCGGTGTGGGCGACCGGGTTCGCCGCGCTGGGGTGGCTCATCGCCCGGGCCGCGAGTGAGTGGACCGTCGGCGCGTGGGCGACGCAGTGGCTCTTCCTCCCCGCGTGGGGCCTGCTCGTCGTCGTCCTCCTGCGCTTCCCCGACGCGCCCCGGCGCGGGTGGCGGCACCGCCTCGTCGCGATGACGTATGCCGTTCTCGCCCTCGCCTGCCTCGCTCTCGCCCTCGGCGCGCTCGCCGCTCCCCGCACCCTGGTCACCGACCCCGAAGCCGCCGTGCCGCGCGCCGCCGCGCTCGCCGCGCGCGTGGGTGCCCTCGCCGCGTTCGCGCTCGTTCCCCTCGCGGTGGCCGCCGTCACGCTCCTCGCCCGCGCCGCCCGCCGGGCACCGGTCGAGCAGCGCTGGAACTACGCGGCGTTGATCCCCGCGGCCATCCTCTTCCCGACCGGCGTCGCCCTCGACGTCGCCGGGCTCGCCGACGCGACGGTGGCCGGTATCGCCGCGGTGCCGCTCGGGATCGGTGTCGCCGTCCTCGAATCGGCCTGGCAGGACCTCGACGTCGTCATCGACCGGCGACTCGTCGCCGCGGGCGTGTGGATCGTCGTCTTCTGCCTCCTCGCCCTTCTCCTCCTCGTCGCCGAGCCCGTCGGGGGCGCCCTCGGCCGGCCCGGCGCTGCGGTCGCCCTCGCTGCGGTCGTCGTCGCGCTGTCGCTCGTCCACCGTCGCCTCCTCCATGCGGCCCACCGGTGGCTCTTCGGCGGCACCGACGATCCCTATTCCGTGGTCCGCCACGTCGGCGAGCGGATGGACGCGGCGCTCGATCCCGCCGAGACCCTCCGCCGCTCGCCTGCCGCCCTCGCCCGGGCACTCCGCCTGCCGTATGCCGCACTCGTCCTCACCGTCGACGGCACCGACGATGTGGCTGGGGAGTTCGGTCGTCGCCTGGTCGAGCCCGTCGGGGTTCCGCTCGTCGCCGGTGGCGCGACATTGGGCCGGATCGAGGTCTCGCCGCGCGGTCACGGCCAGCGACTGACGACGGTCGAGACCGAACTCGTCGCGACCGTCGCGCGCCATGCCGCCCGCGTCGCCGAGGCGCACCTGCTCGCCCGGGCCGTCAACGGTGCCCGCGAACAGCTCGTCGTCGCGCGGGAGGAGGAACGCCTCCGGTTGCGCAATGACCTCCACGACGGGCTCGGCCCGCTGCTCGCGGGAGCGCGGATGCAGCTCGCCGCGGCCGGGCGAAGCGCCGACGACGGACGGCGGTCCGCCCTGGTCGAGGGGGCCGCCGCCGATCTCGGGACGGCGACGCGGTCGGTGCGGGAACTCGTCGAGGGCCTGCGGCCGGCCGCGCTGGACGACGGTCTCGTCGCCGCTCTCGGGGCGACGGTCACCGGCCTCCTCCCCGACTGCGCGACGACCGTGGAGGTGCGCGGCGACCTCCCGGCACTGCCCGCGGCGGTGGAGATCGCGGCATACCGGATCGCGACGGAGGCCGTGACCAATGTGGCGCGGCACGCCCGGGGCGCCACCCGGTGTGTGGTCCTCCTGACCGCGGGGGCGGACCTGCTGCTGACCGTCACCGACGACGGCGAAGCGGCCGGCGATTCGGCACCGGGAGTCGGCCAGGGCAGCATGCGGGCGCGCGCCGAGGAACTCGGCGGCCGGGTCGACTTCACGTCCGGAGCGGGCGGGACGACCGTGCGTGCGCTGCTGCCGCTCGCCGCCCGGGCCGCATCCCGGGACGTTGTCCCTGGGGTCCCGGCGGAGAACCGGTGAGGCTCAGCACGTGACCGCCTCCGTTCCCGCCCGAGCGACGCTCGTCGTCGACGACCATCCCGTGGTGCGTCGCGGGCTGGTCGCCCTGTTGTCGGGGGAGGAATGGGCCGGCGAGATTCGCGAGGCGGCCACGGTCGGCGACGCGCTGTCATCGATCCACAGCGCGCCGCCGGCCATCGCGATCGTCGACCTGCGGTTGCCCGACGGCGACGGGACGCAGGTGATCAAGGCGCTCACGGCATACGCCCCGGGGTGTCGCTCGGTGGTCCTGACGATGGAGTCGGACGCGCGGCTCGTCCGCGCCGCGTTGGACGGTGGCGCGGCCGGATATCTGCTCAAGGACATGACCCCGGAGGAACTCGTCGACGCGATCCGGACGGTTGCGGAGGGAGGCGTCGTGCTCGGCCGGAAACTCGCTGCGGCACAGGAGGAGCGGGAGACCCCGGGTGGGCCGTTCCGGCTCCTCACCCCGCGGGAGGTGCGGATCGCCGTGCTCGTCGCGACCGGCGCGGCCAACCCCGAGATCGCCGAACGGCTGCGGGTCTCGGAGAAGACGGTGCGCAACCAGGTCTCGGCGATCGCCGCCAAACTCGGGGTCAGCGGGCGGGTGGGGATCGCCATACTCGCCCGTGAGCACCACGTCGTGACCTGACCACCCGAGGATAGATTCGGCCGTATGACGCGACTCGGCTACCAGATCCCCAACTTCACCTATCCCGGCGTGGGCAGCGACCGGTTGTTCGATGTCGTTGCGGCGCAGGCGATCGAGGCGGAGGAGAGCGGGTTCGACACCGTCCTCGTCATGGATCACTTCTATCAACTGCCGATGCTCGGCGCGCCCGAGAACGCGATGCTCGAGTGCTACACTCTGCTCGCGGCCCTCGCCCAGCGCACCGAGCGGGTGCGCCTATCCGCGCTCGTCACCGGCAACACGTATCGCAACCCCGCCGTGCTCGCCAAGGAGGTGACGACCCTCGATGTCGTCTCGCATGGGCGGGCGCAACTCGGCATCGGCGCTGGGTGGTTCGAGCTCGAACACGACTCTCTCGGTTTCGAGTTCGGGACCTTCACCGAGCGCTTCGAGAAGCTGGAGGAGGCGCTGCAGATCATCCTGCCGATGCTGCGCGGGGAGCGGCCGACCCTCGAGGGCCGGTGGTATCGCGTGCGCGACGCGATCAACAGCCCCGCGCCGGTCGGACGGATTCCGGTGCTCATCGGCGGGGGCGGCGAGAAGAAGACGCTGCGGATGGTCGCGCAGTATGCCGACGAGTCCAACATCATCTGCGCCGTCGAGGACATCCCGCGGAAGCTGGAGGCCCTGGCCGCTCACTGCGCGAGGCTCGGCCGCGATCCCGGCGAGATCACGGTGACCTATCAGACGAGTTGCGTCATCGCGCCGACCCACGAGGAGGCAGTCGCCGATTTCGAGGCGGCGATCGCCCGCACCCCGGAACTCGGCTTCCGGCGCGGGTCGGCGATCGTCGGGTCGCCGGCGGAGGTCGGCGCGGCCTACGCGCAGCTGCTGACGACCGGGATCGACGGGTTCACCGTCAACCTGCCGGCCAACGCGCACATCCCGGGGCGGGTATGCCTCCTGGGGGAGACCCTCGCGCCGCTGCTCGGGGGCTGACGCCGGTCAGTTCGGCAGGGACACGGCCGGCCCGACCTCGGCCGGCGAGTCCGGGGCGGATATGCCGCCCGGTTCCGTTGCCCGAGAACGCAGTTCGCGCACGCCGGGGACGAGCAACACCGCCGCCGACACGACGATCATGATCACGCCGCACGCGATGAGCGACGGGCGCGCACCCAGGTGATCGGCCGCGGGCCCGGCGAGCACGAGGCCGAGGGGGCCGAGCAGGAGGGAGCCCAGTGCGTCATACGAACTGACCCGCGACAGCGACTCGGGCGGGATCTCGCGCTGCATCGTCGTCTGCCAGATAACGGTGAGCAGTTCGAAGGCGAACCCGAGGCCGAAGCTGCCGGCGAGCACGGCGGGCAGGGGCGCACGGGCGCCGAGGAGGAGATAGGGCGGAGCGGCCAGGAAGCTGAGCAAGACCACGGCGAGGATCGGCCGCTGGGGCTGCCAGCGCATGGCGGTGAGCCCGCCGACGACGAGACCGACGGATTCGACGGTGAGGACGGTGGTCCAGGTGCCGGCCCCGCCGAGGTCGCGCAGCGCGACGACCGGGCCGAGGACGAGGTGCGCCGCCTGCCAGACCATGACGAGGAGCGAGAACTGCACCACGCACGCCCATAACCAACTTCGCGAGCGAAACTCGACCCAGCCCGCGCGGAGTTCGGCCAGCGGTGAAGGCCGGTCGTCCGGGTCGGTCGCGGGCGTGAGGCGGAGGAGAGCGACGAGGAGGCCGGAGACGGCGAAGGTCACGCCGGCGGCGATGAGGGCCCAGCCGCCGCCGATCGCGACGACGACGATGCCGCCGGCGACGAGGCCGAGGATACGGGCGAGGTTCCCGCCGAGGCCGATGAGGGCATTGCCCTCCTGGAGGCCGGCGGCCGGGACGACCTGGGGGACGATCCCCGTCATCGCGGGCCAGACGAGGGCGTCGGAGGCGCCGGCGACGAAGGCCACGGTGAGCAGCCCGAGCAGCGTGGCGTGGCCGGTGCGGAGCATGAGGCCGAGCCCCGCGTGGACGACCGCCGTGACGAATGCGGACACCTGGAGCACGCGGTCGCGGGGATAGCGGTCGGCGACGACGCCGCCGAGGAGGGTGAACAGGACGAGGGCGACCGCCTCGGCGGCGAGGACGGAGGAGAGCGTGGATGCGGTGGCGCCGGGCAGGTCGAGCACCCCGAACGCCAGCGCGACCGGCGCGAAGGCGAGCGCGAGCATCGAGAGCGTCCGGGCGGTCAGCAGGATCACGAACCCGCGATCGTGCCAGAGCTCTCGCCGCACCTCACTCCGCGACGTCACGCCGCCACGGTAGGCCGCCCCGGGTCGCGGTTCCACCGGATTCCGGATCCGGGGAACGGGTCCGGAATCCGGTGGAAGGCGGTGAGGCGCGCCGCTCGTCGTCCGTGACGAGACGCACGGTGTCGTATGCCGCTCCCACCCGCGTCACCCTGCCACACGCTTTGGTCGGGTGAGGTTACCAGTCGGTAGAGTCCGCGCGTGGACACACGTGAGCGGCTCGGGTTCGCCGTCGCCGGGTTCGGCCAGAACCTCATCTACAACTGGGTCGCGCTCTATCTGCTCGCCTATCTCTATGACGGCGCCGGCCTGTCCACCAGGGGAATCGCCACCCTGACCGTCATTCTCAGCGCCTGCAAGGTCTGGGACGCCGTCACCGACCTGCTCGTCGGCCTCCTCGTCGACCGTACCCGGACGCGCTGGGGCACCTTCCGGATCTATCCGCTGATCACCGCTGTCCCGATCGCCGCGCTCACCGCCTGGCTCTTCCACGTCCCCGCCGGCTCCGAATCCCGCAAGCTCCTCGTCATCGGCCTCGCCTATGTCCTGTGGTCGATCACCTTCACGACGAGCGACGTCCCCTATTGGTCGCTCACCAATGTCATCACGACCGACGACGCCAGTCGCAGTCGCCTCGTCGGCTGGGCCCGGACGGCGGCGATGCTCGGCCTCGCCGTGGTCACCGTCGTCGGCGGCCCGCTCGCCGTCGCGTTCAGCGGCGGCGGCACCGAGGCGACCGGAACCGGGTGGGGCCGAGCGACACTCCTCGTCGCCTGCATCGGTATGGCGCTCTTCACCCTCGCCTTCTTCGTCACCACCGAGCGGGTCCAGCACCGCCCCCACCCCCTGCCGTTCCGCGCGGCGCTGCGGCAGTTCACCGCCAACAAGCCCCTCTTCCTCCTCCTCGCCTCGGGCGTGCTCTGCTTCGGACAGATGATGATCCAGGTCGGCGGCGCGGTGGTCGCGACGGTGGTGTTCGGCGACGTCCGCTATTTCACCGTCCTCGGCGCCGCCCTCATCGGCGGGATGCTCGTGGCGACGTTGACGACGCCACGGTTGCTGCGGCATACGACCAGACGGCGGATGATGCAGGTCATCCTCGCCGGTCTCGCCGCGAGCTATCTCCTCCTGTATGCCGTGGGATTCACCTCCGTCGCCCTCGTCGCCGGCGCGATCGCCGTCAACGGGCTCTTCCTCGGCGCCTATTCGGTCACCCAGACGATGATGATCGGGGACACGGCGAACTACGTCGAGGCGCTGACCGGCGACCGGATCGACGGGGCCTGCTTCGCCGGGCTCACCTTCGTCACCAAGCTCAACAGCGCGCTCGCGACGATGGTCTTCGGACTCGTCGTCGCCTGGGTGGGTTATCAGAGCGACGCGCCGGTCAGCGGCGGGATGCGCTCGGGGATCTGGCTGTCGCTGACGCTGCTCCCCGCGGCGAGCGTCCTCCTCGGGCTCCTCCCGCTCCGGGCGTATGCCGTGCCCGAACGTGACCTGCCCGCCCTCCTCGCGGCGCGACGCGCCGAGGCGGCGGCGCGGTAGCGTCGAACCGGTTCGATCGGACGAAAGGAATGGTGGCGATGACAACGGCGTCGGTGCTCAGGGACGGGTTGGCGTTCGGTGAGGGTCCGCGGTGGCGAGACGGGAGGCTGTGGTTCAGCGACTTCTATCGCCGGGCGGTGTTCACCCTCACCGAGGACGGGGCCGAGACCGAGGTCGTCGACGTGCCGACTCAGCCGTCCGGGCTCGGCTGGCTGCCGGACGGACGGCTGCTCGTCTCGAGCATGACCGACCGGACGGTGCTGCGGTTGGAGCCGGACGGGACGTTGGCCGTGCACGCCGACCTCACGGCATACGCCGATCACCATGTCAATGACCTGGTGACGGATGCCGCGGGGCGGGCGTATGTCGGAAACTTCGGCTACGACCTCCATCACGACATGGCCGAGCGCGATGTCCCGACGATCCTCGGCGACGAGAGCGCCGGTGCCACGCGGCTCGTCCGCGTCGACCCCGACGGATCCGTGACGGTGGTCGCCGAGGGGGTGCGCTTCCCCAACGGCATGGCGCTGATCGACGAGGGTCGGACCCTCATTCTCGCCGAGACGCTGCGGCTGCAGCTGACGGCATTCGACGTCGCGCCCGACGGCAGCCTGTCCAACCGGCGAGTCTGGGCCTCGACCGCGCCGCAGATGGTCGCGCCGGACGGGATCTGCGCGGACCCGCAGGGCGGGATCTGGGTCGCCGCCGCGCTGGGTGCCGCCGTCGTCCGGTATGCCGAGGGCGGCGAAGTCACCGGCATGGTCGAGACCAGCCAGAACGCGTTCGCGTGCGCGCTCGGCGGTGCCGACGGGCGGACGCTGTTCGCGATGACCGCCCCGGGAAGCGAGCCGTGGATCGTCGACGGGCACACCCTGGGCAAGATCGAAGTCGCGTCCGTCTGAACCCCCGTGCGTCGGGCTCGGGCGTATGCCGTTCCAGCCCGCGCGCGGCCGACTCGCGCCCCCTAGGCTGCGACCATGGACTCCACTGGGCGACAACACGAAATCGTCATCCTGCGGCACGGCGAGACGGAGTGGTCGCGGTCGGGGCGGCATACCGGCCTGACCGATCTGCCGTTGACCGAGAACGGGGAGGCGGGCGCGGTCGCGGCGGGGGGGTTGCTGCGGGGGCGGGAGTTCGCGCTGGTCCTGGCGTCGCCGCTGCAGCGGGCACGACGAACGGCTGAGCTCGCCGGGCTCACGCCGCAGATCGACGCGGAGCTGCTGGAGTGGGATTACGGCGGTTATGAGGGCCGGACGACGGCAGAGATCCGGGCCGAGTTGGGGCGTCCGTGGTCGGTGTTCGACGACGGCGTCGTTCCAGGCGAGACGCCGGGAGAGACGGTCGAGGAGGTGGCGGCGCGAGCGTCGCGGGTTCTCGTCCGGATCGAGCCGGCGCTCGCGCGCGGCGATGTCGCGCTGGTGGCGCACGGTCACTTCCTGCGCATCCTCACGGCGGTCTATCTGCGGCAGGAGATCAGGTTCGCCGCCCAGTTGCCGCTGGAGGCGGGCGGGGTGTGCGTGCTGGGGCACGAGAAGGAGTTGACGGCGATCCGCGCGTGGAACCGGGTGGCCCACCGCGACGGTTGACCGCGCTGCGCCGCACCGCGCCCGCCGTCGAGAGGCCGGTTCAGGGTCATCGAGTGGCCGGTTCCGTGTCCTGGGGTGCCGAGATCGGCAGAGCGTCACCAGGCGGAAAGCACTGATCCGTCGTCAGTCGTGTGGATCGGCCTTGACCGAGATGACGGGGCAGGTGGCGTCGAGCAGGATGCGCTGGGCGTTGGAGCCCATGACGAGCTTCCCGACCGGGCTGCGCCGGCGCAGCCCGATGACGATGCACTCGGCGCCGATCTCGTCCGCGACGTCGACGACATCCTCGGCGGGATCGTGCTCGCGCACGAGCGCGCGGGTGATGAACTTGACGCCGAACTCCTCGAGTTCCCGCTTCGCCTCGGCGAGCACGGCGTCGACGTGCGTCTCCTCCGGTCCGTGCCCGCCGCGTTGAGAGTTGATGACGACGAGGTCGCTGCCCCGGCGCTTGGCCTCCTGCACGGCGAATCGCAGCGCGGCCCGGCCCTCTCGGGTCGTCACGAATCCGACGACGATCGACATAGCAATCCTCCCTGGTATGGCGGTGTGCGGGTCAGTCCCATGATCTGGTGTCGACCAGGTCGCCGGCACCGTCAGTGATCGCGTCGACGAGGCGGACGGGCGCGGCGAACCGCAGTCCGTCCCGGATCCGTCCCCTGACCTCCTCGATGAGCCCGTCCCCGCCGGACGGGGCGACGATCTCGCAGGACAGTTCGTCGCGGTGGTCGATCCGCTCGATCAGAAGACGCCAGGCGTCGACCCCGGGGATGCCGTCGAGCACCGCCGCGGCCTGGCGCGGGTGGAGGAACATGCCCCGGACCTTGACTGCCTGCCCGACCCGTCCGAGCACGCCGAGGAGGCGGGCCTGACCATCGGGATCCGTGGTCCACGCGGACAGATCACCGGTCCCGAAACGCACGAGCGGGTAGTCCGCACGCAGCAGGGTGACGACGACTTCCCCTTCCCCCGTGGCGATGGGTGCACCGGTGTCGAGATCGCAGATCTCCACCAGGACATCGGGCGCCGGTAGCAGGCCCGACCCCGGCATGGTCTCGTAGCCGATCAGCCCCGCCTCGGCCGTGCCATAGGCCATGAGCACGGTCGGGATCCGTTCGCGCAGCAGCGTCCTGAGGGAGTCCGGCAGCGGCTCTGCGGTGACGAGCGCCTTGGTCAGCCGCCACCCGTCCCGCGGGAGGACGGCCGCGTCATACCGTTCGACGAGCGCCCTGAGATAGCTGGGCAGGCCGGTGTATGCCGTGATGCCGAGATCCGCGACCGCTCGCGCCTGGAGATCCTGGTTGCCGATGCCCCCCGGCACGACACGCGCCCCCAGGGCGGTGCACCCGGCATCGAACATCGCGCCCGCCGGGCTCAGGTGATAGCCGAAACAGTTGAGAACGAGGTCGTGCGCACCGAATCCCGCGGCCACCAACGCCTGGGCCCACCGCCACGGATCCCGCCCAGCCAGCTGGGGTTCATAGAGCGGTCCGGGGGACTGGAATACCCGGGTCACCCGCGCGCCGGCGGCGAGCATGCCGCCGAACGGGGGGTCCTCCTGCTGGTGCTGAATGAGTTCGTCCTTGGACAGCACCGGCACCGCGGCCAGATCCTCCGGCGAGAGCGAGGTCGGGTCGAGCCCCGCCGCGACGAGCCGGTCGGCCAGCGCCGGCACTCGAGCGCCTTGCGGATGCCCTCGCCGGTCAGGTCGCCGCCGTTCTTGATCGCCTGCTCGATGCCCTTGACCATGACGGCCATGGTGTACGAACCCTGGGTGTAGTGAACGCCCTTGTCCGCCAAGGAAGACCCCTTCGCCTTGAGATAGTCCTCGACCTCCTTGTTGCCCGGTTTGTCGGCCGACGCGGGGGCGAACGGCTGGATGAGGATGTGGCCCTCGGCGTTCTCCGCGCCGGCGGTCTTGATGAACAGCTCGTCGGCGCACCAGTTGAGGCAGACGATCTTCATGTCGAGTTGCTGGGCCTTGATGTCCTTGGCCACCTGGGCCGCGGGCGAGGAGACATTCTGGATGACGATGTATTTGGCGCCCTGGCTCTTGGCCTGGGACAGCAGGCCGACGAAGTTCGGCGTCTTGGGCATCGGATAGGCCTGGTAGCCGAGGTCGAGGCCCTTGTCGGCGATCCACTTCTCGCCGTCGGCAACGGGCGCTGTGCCGAATGGACTGTCGTTGTGGAAGACAGCGACCTCGGCGTGGCCACCGGCTTCCTTCGCGATCCAGTTGAGGGCGACCCGCATCTGGTCGGAATAGGTCGGGGCAACGACGAAGTTGTAGGGCGACTGCTTCGGGTCGGTGAGGACCTCGGCATACGACGCCGACATGAACGGGAGCTTGTCGGCGGCGACCTTGGTGCGCAATGCCTCGGAGTCGCCGGTGGGCGAGCGTGCGGCCGAGATCACATGGACCCAAGTGCTCGCAGTCGCGTCGGCGCACCCCTGACCCCGGCCGAGTGTGGGTCATTGCGGGGCGCCGGGCTCGGGGGTGTCGCGCTCGGGGGTGTCGCGCACGGCGGCGAATCCCAGTTGGAGGGCGAACGTCGTCGCCAGGGCGATGACGGCCTTCATCCCGTGCCGCAACCGGGTCCGCCCGGGGTCGGACGCGACGAACCGGTCGCGCCCGGCGCGCCATCCCTGGAGGACCGACTCGCGGCCCTGGACGACAGCCCGCTCGGCCGGCGCTCGCAACTCGGTCACGGTGGCCTTCCCGGCTGGTTGTCGAAGACCTCCGGTCCGCCTGGTCCGCCCAATCGCGCCCGCAAGCTCGGGTCGGCGTGCAACGCGCGCAGTCCCTGCACCGTCTTCCACGGGTCCACATCGAGCTGGCCGGCCTCGAGGAGCCGGATCGTATGATCGGTCACGCGGTCGATCCAGGAATTCACCGGTCCGGGCCGAAGCCGACGTTGCAGAACCGTCTCCCCCTGTGGAGTCAGCTTCAGCAGGATGAAGTTGACCCGACGCAGCCGGCCCTGACGGGCAGTGCTCCTGGCCAGGACTCGCTCGATCTGATCCCAGCGGAAGTCACCGAGGGGGGAGGAGATGGCACGCTCGGTGACGATCAACTCGCGACGCGGACCGCGGCGAAGCCGGTGCGCGCCCCAGGCGCCAGCGCCGAAGATCCCGAGGAAGGGCAGCAGGAGGACGGTCCCGACGACGGGCCGCCAGCCATGACCGGTGGCCATGCGCCAGACGCCGAAGCCCTCTGCGACGAGCAGCCCGATCGCGAACAGGCCGAGGAGCACCTCGATCGCCAGCGTCGGCGACTTCAGAGGTATGCCGACCCCCCACGCCGCCCCGACCTCGCGCCGCTCGAAGGTCCCTCGCGTGCGGTATCGCCGCCCGCCCCAACCGTATCCGGGACTTCCCTCCACATCCTTCGGGTCCCTCACGGGGTCCACCTTCTCGCCGCCAACTCCCGCCGGAGGATCTTGCCGTTGGCTGTCCGGGGCAGCGCATCGACGAAGACGACCTCCCGGGGGCGTTTGTAGGCGGCGAGGTGGTCCGCGGCATACGACAGAAGGGCACGCGCGTCGATGCGCTCGCGGTCGTCGGGATCACGCGGCACGACGAAGGCCGTGATCAGGCGCAACCCATCGCGGACCTCGACCTCGGTCACGGCCACCTCACCCACCGTCGGATGTCGCCCGAGACACTCCTCGACCTCGAGCGGGGAGACGCGGTAGCCCATGGCCGTCATGACATCGTCGCCGCGCCCGTGATAGCGCACATAACCGCCGTCATCGATATGGACGAGGTCGCTCGTGACGAACCACTCGCCACGGTATGCCGCGGCCTCCTCCAGGGGTCTGCGCCAGTAGCCCAGCATCAGCGCCGGGTCGCTGCGGTGTGCGGCGAGGACGCCCACCTCGCCGTCGGACAGGGGTGTGGTCGACTCGCTCTCGCGTGGCAGGACGGCCACCCGCCGACCCGGCTGCGGTCGTCCAGGACTGCCCGCACGCGTGGGAACGGTGGGTCCGGAGGAGATGAAGGTCGATAGTTCGCTCATGCCGAGCGCTTCATACAACTCCCGTCCGGTGGCCTCCCGCCACGCGTTCCACAGGGCCGGGGTCAGCGCCTCCCCGGCGACGAGACCGTGCCGCAGCGTCGGCAGGTCGCCGGGGTCCAGACGCGTTCGCCGCAGAAGCTGGCGATAAACGCCGGGAACCGCGGCGAAGTGTGTCGCGGCATAGCGCTCGATGAGCGCCGGCCAGACCGAGGGATCCCGCGGCCCGTTGTAGACAACCGAGCTCGCGCCGTTGACCCACGGATCGGTCAGGCCGACGCCGAGGGTATAGGTCCAGTTGAACGCCCCCGCGTGGAGCATGACGTCGCCCGGTCGCAGACCGAGCCACGCGGGATACATCGGCCGGCGTCCCCATGCGGCCCGGTGCGCGTGAACGACGCCCTTGGGCCGATCGGATGTCCCCGAGGTGTAGATGAGGTAGGCGGGGTCGTCGGGGTGAGTGTCGGCATACGCAATGCGGTATGCCGTGGCTCGCCACCGCGCGACATCCCCCGGTCCGACGACGATCACCCCGTCGGGGACGTCCAGCGCGAGTTCGTCCGCGCACACGAGCGCTCGGGCGTCGGAGTCCGCGAGCAGGAAGGCGACCTCGTCGCGGGTCAACTGGCTGGAGGTCGGAATGGGGACGAGCCCCGCGGCGATCGCGCCGAAGAACACGAGGGGATAGTCGCTGGTGTTGTCGAGGCGGATGAGGACGTGCGCGCCCCGGCCGAGCCCGAGGGAGAGCAGGCCCGCGCCGACCCCGCGGACTGCGTCGTCCAACTCGCCGAAGGTCCAGCGCTCGGCCTCCTCGGGCGGTGCCTCGGCGTCGTGGACGACGACGAGAGCGGTCTCGTGCGGGCGGCGCGCGGCTGCATCACCCACGCAGTAGCGCGCCATCGAGAACCGTTCCGGGACCATGTCGTCAGCATTCCAGGCCCCGCCGACAACCAGGCGCTCGTCGCGCCGCCTAGGTGATCTCAGTCACATTCGAGAGATCCGGGTAACGTTTTCACAACGCGGAGCGTCTGCACGTGGGTTGACAAGATTTCAACCAGAACCTGCTCCGCCGTGACCCTGACTGAAGACGAACCCGACTGACGTATGCCGAACCAGACCGACACCCTCCCGCTCACCACCACACCCAGCACGCCGCTCCCGGGGTCGACGGGGCTCTCCTCGGGTCCCGTCCCGCCGCCGCCGCCGCCATGGGCTGCCCGCTCCCCACTCGCCGCCGACGTCTCCGACGGCGTCGACCCCGCCGTTGGCGAGGCGGTCGCCGCCAAGGCCGGCTTCCTCGACCTGTCCCTGACCGGGATCCTCGGTGGTGCCCTCGCCTCCGTGAGCGCCGCCGCACTCGGTGCCCGGCTCGGCGTCGCCGGCACGCTCGTCGGGGCCGCCATCGGTTCTCTCGTGTCGGCGGTCGCCGGGGCGGTCTATACGCGGTCGTTGCAGCGGACGCGCGCGCTCGTGTTCGCCGCCGGCCGGATGGCGTCTGGCGACCGCGCGCCATCGCCGAGGCCTTCACCGCTGCGCGCCGAGCCGGCCGCCCGATCGGGCGTTCGGATGCTGCAGCGGCTCGATACTCGTCGCATCGCGCTCGCCGCGTTTGCGCTGTTCGCGGCGGTTCTCGTCGTGGTCACCGGCATCGAACTCGCGACCGGGCGGTCGCTCGACGGCCAGCAGGGCACGACCGTCGGGCACGTGACCAAGGTCGGATCGACCGGGCACGGCAAGAGTTCCGGGACGACGTCGCCGGGTACGACCCCGACGAGTGAGTCGACCGACGCGGGGACGACGTCGCCCACTGACTCCCCCACCTCGCCGGAGACGGGCACGTCCACCGACTCGCCGACGAGTGACCCGACGACGACGGACTCGCCGACCAGCGATCCGCAGACGACCGATTCGCCGACGACCGATCCGACCCCGGATGGCGGCTCCGGCACGAGCACTGACCCCGCGTTGGACGCGACCACGCCGCCCGTCGGCGACGGCTCCACCTCCCCGGCCCCCGCGACCACCACGGTCGGCTCGGGCACTCGGGCGAACTGAGGCGCGGGGTCGGTCCGTTCGGGGTCTCCGGGACCGGACCGGCCGAACCGTGCTCTTCCCGCGGGGAGGACCCGGACGGGGCTGTCGGGCGGGGGTGCTCGGGGACAATGGCGGACGTGACCCACCTGCGGCCCGACGGGCACGAACCTCACGAGCACCACGGCCCCCACCACGAACACGACGGCCATGGGCACATGAGCGAGCATCACGCCCATCCCGACCACAACCACGACCACGGGCACAACCACGGGCACGACCACGGGCACGACCACGGGCACGACCACGGGTCAACGTGGTGGGGGCGGGTGCGGCATACGGCATCGGGGGTGTTCGGCGCGCACTCGCACGACGCGGCTGACCAGATCGACAACGCCCTCGAAGCGGACAGCCGAGGTCGTCGCGCCCTCTGGATCAGCCTCGCGGTGCTCGCGGCGACCGCCCTCCTCCAGGGGGCCGTCGTCGTGCTGTCCGGCAGTGTCGCCCTCCTCGGCGACACGCTGCACAATGTCGCGGACGCCCTGACCGCGATCCCGCTGCTCATCGCCTTCACCCTCGCCCGGCGGCCGGCGAACGAGCGTTACACCTACGGCTACGGCCGCGCCGAAGACCTCGCGGGGCTTTTCGTGGTCGCGATGATCACCCTGTCGGCGGTCGTCGCGGGCTACGAGGCGGTCCGGCGGCTCATCGACCCGCAGCCGGTCTCGCACCTGCCCGCCGTGGCCGGCGCCGCCCTGGCCGGTTTTGTCGGCAACGAACTCGTCGCGCGGTATCGCATCCGGGTGGGCCGCCAGATCGGCTCCGCAGCACTGGTCGCCGACGGCCTTCATGCCCGCACGGACGGGTTCACCTCGCTCGCCGTTCTCGTCGGAGCTGCGGGCGTCGCCGCCGGGTGGCGGTGGGCCGATCCGGTCATCGGCCTCGTGATCACCCTCGCCATCCTGGGCGTCCTACGCTCGGCCGTCGCCCAGGTGGGCGCCCGACTCATGGACGCGGTCGACCCGCACCTCGTCACCCAGGCGCGGAGGGCGGTCGCCACCGTTGACGGCGTCGAGGACATCCGCACGCTGCGACTGCGGTGGATCGGCCACACCCTGCACGCTGAGGCCGACATCACGACCACGGTCACGTCATTGACCGCCGCGCACGACCTCGCCCACCACGCCGAGGCCCACCTCCTCCACTCCTTGCCACGGCTGACGTCCGCAACCGTCCACGTCAGTCCCGCGGGGGCCCACCCCTGAGCCAGGGACGGCGCACGTTCGGGCCGATCGGCCGGTCCATGGCAGGGTTGCCCCATGCGGTCCTACTGCGCGATCTATGTCGATGTCGGCTACCTCCTCGCCTCCGCGGCGACACGGGTCACCGGCACGTCATTCCGGCGCGGGGTGACCGTGGACCACCGGGGCCTGATCCAGGGCCTGATCGA
The DNA here is from genome assembly GCA_046330995.1 of Dermatophilaceae bacterium. Classification (GTDB taxonomy): domain Bacteria; phylum Actinomycetota; class Actinomycetes; order Actinomycetales; family Dermatophilaceae; genus Nostocoides_A. The sequence continues at coordinate 256,758 of JAXLRS010000005.1, read as the reverse complement.
CCAGGCGGAGACGGCGAGCGGACTGCCGCTGCTGCGGGTCAACTGGTATGACTCCGGTGCTCGCCCCGGCGGCATGCCCGACCTCCACCAGGACGAGATCGGCCTCCTGCCGCGGGTCAAGCTGCGGCTCGGGCGCATCTCCCACAGCGGCGAACAGAAGGGCGTCGACCTGCGGATCGGCCTCGACCTCGCCACCCACGGCCGCAATCGCGTCGTCGACGTCATCTATCTCGTCTCGGGCGACGACGACCTCACCGAGGCCGTCGAGGAGGCCCAGGGTCACGGAGTGCAGGTGGTCATCCTCGCCGTCCCCGACCACGCCGGTCGTCCGTATGCCGTCGCCCGCCACCTCCAACGCGAAGCCGACGGCCTGCTGCTCATCGACCCCGAGACGATCACCCACACGGTCCGGTCCGTCGCCATCGCCCCCGGACTGATCCCCGAGTCCGCCGCCGCCGAGGGCGAGAACCCCGGCGCGGGCGAGGGCACCCTGGATCTGGACGAGATCGTCGTCGAGGAGACCGCGGTCGGCGACTCCTCCCTGCCGACGACGCCCGAGGCACCACGGCCGCGACGCACCGCCACCCCGGACGCGCCCGTGGTCCCGGCGCCGCTTCCGTCGGCGCCAGGGCACTCACCGGCCGACCGCGGCCGGCCCGGGGTCGGTGGAATCGGCATACGGGAGGAGGAGCCGCTTCCCGCGGGGGAGGAGGAGTCGTCGGGCGGGCGTCGCTCCGTCCCGAGCCCGTCGATGCTCGCCAACAAGCGTCCCTCGGGAGTCCAGCCGCCCAAGGCGCTCCCGCCCCAGAGCACCCTGACGTGGTCGACGACGACCGGTCAGGGAACCCCTCCGGTCGGCGCGGACGGCGAGATCACTGCCGAACTGATCGACGCCGTAGTCCGGCAGGTCGTCATGTCCTGGTGCGCGAGCGCGACTCCTGACGCCCTGATCGACCTGCGGCGTGGCAAACCATTCATCGCCGGCGACCTCGACCGCACCCTCCTTCTCGACCTGTCGAGCCGAAGCGGTGTGCCGATCATCGACGACGTCACGCGCTTCGCGCTGCGCGACCGCTTCTGGGAGGTCATCGACCGGGTCCGACTCACCTGAGGGGTCGCGTCGGCTACGGTCACGCCATGCGAAGGCGCACGGGGCGGGTTCGGCGCATCCTGGGGGTGCTCGCGGTGCTGGTGCTCGCCGCGCTCGTCGGTGGGTACTGGTACGAACGTCCCCTCCTCCTCACCGGCACCGGGTATGCCGCACACAACGCCTGCGCCGTCACCCACCTCGCCGGCCGGTCCCAGCCCGAGACCGACCTCCCGCCGAACCCACTCGTCCCCTATCTCCGCAGCCGGGTGACGGACGACGGTGCGGCTGTCCAGTCGAGCATCCTCGGTCTGCTGGCGAAGCAGAAGGCCTGGTATGTCGAGGGCTACGGCTGCGTCCTCGGCGCCGAGAAGCCGACCCTCCCCGCTCCGACCCCGGTGGGCGCCACCGGAAACCCATTCGCGAGCGCGGAGGCGCCCACCCCCGACGGCGCGGTGTCCGCCGCGCTGGCCACCGCCTTCGGTGACGACCTGTCCCCCGAGGCGAAGGCGAGGCTGGGCACCCGGGCGATCGTCGTCATACGGCAGGGGAAGCTCGTCGCCGAGCGGTATGCCGAGGGCTTCACTGCGCAGACCCGCCAACTCGGGTGGTCGATGGCCAAGAGCGTGACCGACCTCCTCGTTGGCCGGCTCGCCGAGGCGGGGACCGTGGCCCTCTCCGACGCCCGGCTGCGCCCCGAGTGGACCGACGATCGGGCGCGGATCACGATGGACGATCTGCTGCGGATGACATCCGGGCTGACCTGGGACGAGACCTATGCCCTCGGGACGACGATCACGACGATGCTCTATCGCGAGGCCGACATGGCGGCGTATGCCGCGAGCCTCCCCCTCGCTCACCCCGTCGGCGAGTATCAGCAGTATTCGAGCGGGTCGACCGATATCGCGTGTTCCGTGCTCACGCAACGGACCGGCGCCGGTGCCGACCTCCCGCGGCGGGCGTTGTTCGCGCCGCTCGGGCTGTCGTCGGCGGTGTGGGAACCCGACGGCGCCGGCACGCCGGTGTGCAGTTCCTATCTGTGGGCGACACCGCGGGACTGGGCGGCGATCGGCCAGTTCGCGCTCCAGGACGGCGAGTGGAACGGCCGCCACTGGCTTCCGGAGGGGTGGATGGCCGCGGCGAGCACCCATCGGGGCGTGGCGGGGGAGGAGACGGGATACGCTCAGGGCTGGTGGGTCAACAAGCTCGCCGACGGCTCCCTGGTCGAGAAGGACCTGCCGCTCGACACCTACTGGGCGCAGGGCCACGACGGCCAGCGGCTCTATGTCGTTCCCTCCGCCGGCCTCGTCGTCGTCCGGCTCGGCTTCAGCCCCGAGATCGAGGCCAAAGACCTGCGCACGGTGGGCCTGGTCCGCGACCTCCTCGCCGCCTCCTGAGTTTGAGAGGCTGACCGTATGCGCGCCGAGGAACTCTCCGAGCAGGTCCCCATGGTTCACCGTTCGACCACGGGCGCGGAGGCGGCGCGGATGATCGCGGAGTTCCGGCTCAATGGAATCGTCGTCGCCGATGGGGCGGGGGAGCCGATCGCGGTGGTCCCGGGCAGCCAGCTGCTCTCGCTCGTGCTTCCGCAGTATGTCCGTGACGACCCCCGGCTCGTCCACGCGTTCGACGAGGCCACCGCCGACGAGCTGTGCGCGAAGCTCAACACGATGACGATCGGCGACCTCATCGACGCCAAGCGCCTCAAGGCGACGCAGTTGCCGAGTGTCCTCCCCGAGGACACGCTGCTCGAGATCGCCTCGGTGATGGACCGCGGGCACTATCCGATGATCGTCATCAGGGATCGCACGGGGCGCTACCGTGGCGTTCTGACGATGTCCCGGGTGCTCGCGGCGATCGCGACCGCCGCCGGCCAGGACAGCCACCTCGTTCGTCGCCGCCTGGAGCACGACATCATCGAGCGGGCCCAGCCCGGCTACTTCGCGCCGGACAACACCGGCGAGCAGGCGGGCGACGACGCCGTATGACGCTCACCGCCTGGCTCGCGATCGCGACCTTCGCCACGGCATACGTCATCATCGCGAGTGAGAAGGTCAACCGGGCGGCGGTGGCGCTGAGCGGCGCGGCCGTCATGGTCCTCATCGGAGCGACCCGAGGTGAGCAGATCTGGTTCTCCGCCGACACCGGGATCGACTGGAATGTCGTCTTCCTGCTGTTCGGGATGATGGTGCTCGTCGGCATCCTCCGGCAGACCGGGGTGTTCGAGTTCCTCGCGATCTGGTCGGCGCAGCGGGCACGCGGGCGGCCGTTCCGGACGATGGTCCTCCTCGTCCTCATCACCGCGGCCGCGTCGGCGCTGCTCGACAATGTGACGACGGTCCTGCTGGTCGCCCCGGTCACGCTGTTGTTGTGTGACCGTATGGCGCTTCCGCCCATCCCCTTCCTCCTCGCCGAGGCCATGGCGAGCAATATCGGCGGGACGGCGACGCTCATCGGCGATCCGCCCAATCTCATCATCGCGAGCCGGGCGGGATTGTCCTTCAACGATTTCCTCGTGAACCTTGCGCCGATCGTCGTCGTGCTCATGGTCGTCTTCATCGGATTGTGCTGGGTGTTGTGGGGACGTCGGCTGCGGTATGACGAGAAGCGCGCCGCCTCGATCATGGCCCTGACGCCGCGGGAGACGATCACCGACGGGCCGCTGCTGTGGCGGATGCTCGTCATCCTCGGGCTGGTGTTGGCGGCGTTCGTCACGCATTCGCTGACGCATCTCGAGCCGTCGCTCGCCGCGCTGCTCGGCGCCGGGGCCGCGGTGGTGATCTCCCGGCAGAGCCATGAGCGCTATCTCGCCGAGGTGGAGTGGGAGACGTTGCTGTTCTTCGCCGGGCTGTTCGTCATGGTCGGGACGCTTGTCCACCAGGGGGTGATCAAGGATCTCGCGCACGCACTGACCACAGCGATCGGTGGGGATTATGGGCTCGCCGCCCACGGCATCCTGATCGGCTCGGCCGGCCTGTCGGCGATCGTCGACAATATTCCGTATGTCGCGACGATGTCGCCGATCGTCCACGATCTCGTCGGGCGGGGCCCGGGACTGCCGCCGGAGAAGGCGTCGCTATGGTGGGCCCTCGCCCTCGGCGCCGACCTCGGCGGCAATGCGACGGCGATCGGCGCCTCGGCCAACGTCGTGATCACCGGGATCGCCAAGCGCAACGGCCACCCGATCTCGTTCTGGGAGTTCACGCGCTACGGCCTCGTCGTCGCGGGCGTCACGATCGCCTGGTGCGTCCCCTACCTCGCCCTCCGTTACTTCTGAGACCCGCCCCACCCCACCCTCGTCGAAAGGCCGGTTCAACCCCGTCGAGAGGCCGGTTCAGCCCCGTCGAGTGGCCGGTTCAGCCCCGTCGAGAGGCCGGTTCAGCCCCGTCGAGTGGCCGACTCAGGACCGGTCGACCGGGACTTCGGGGCGCTTCGACCGGCGCCGCGGCCGGCCGGCGTGCGTGGCCGAGAAGAAGATGCTGATCCCGAAGAGGAAACCGAAGTCATACCACGCTCCAGCGTTGTGGACCGCATAGATCCCGATCGAATGGTTGGCCAGCGAGATCAGGAAGGCGATGGGCGCGATGAAGCCTTGCCACAGCCCGAGCCAGAATCCCGCTGGATGTGAGCCACCGCCATACGGATTCGCGCTCGCCGCGCACCCTGCCATCAGGGTGACCACCGCCACCGCGCAGACGACGCCCCGCAAGAGCTGTCGCCCGTCGGCCGGGAATCGCGTCGGTGACTCAGTCATGGCGTCCCTCTCTCGTCGATCGCCGGGGGGCCGAGAGTGGCCATCCGGTTCAGCTCGTCGGTCAGCGCATCGGCGAGCAGGTCGAGTTCGGGGAACCGGTCCGGGTCGACGATCGCGGCGATGGTGAGGCGCCCGGCATACGACAAGACCGAGCAGTGGATGGTGACATTGCCGTTGTCGCCCAGGCTGATCGGCGTGGCCGAGGTGACCGGGCAGCCGGCGAACCGCAGGACGCGCTCCGGGCCACGAACCGTCGTCACCAGCGTGTGGAAGCGCCGCTGATGGTTCAGGTACCACCGATAGACGCCCAGCGCGGCGAGCGGGCGGAACAGCCAGCCGGCCACCGCGATCGGCGGCGGTCCGGTCGCGAGGTCCCGCTGGGCACGGATGTACGCCGAGACGCTGGCGAGTCGATCGGTGATCGGGCCGCTCGTCGGGACCGGAACCAGCAGGGGAGCCACCAGATTCCCCCCGCCGGAATCGTCGGCCGCCCGGCGGCCGGAGACCGGAACGACCATGACGAGCGGGTCGACGCTCTCACCGCGGACGGCCAGCACCCGAGCCAACGCGGCCGCGATCGCGACGAGAATGACGTCGTTGACCGTGGCCCCATGTCCGTGCGCCGGCTCGACGAGCCGGGCACGCTCGATCGACACGACGGCGATCCGCCGCCGCGATCCGGTGCTCCGCAGGAGGGACGTGCGGCCAGCACGCCGGGCATGCAGCCCACCCGTCGCCGACAGCGATCGGGCCAAGGCGGTCCACCCGCGCCCGGCGTGGCGTGCGGAGTCCCAGCGCTGCGACCATGCCGACGCGGCGAGCGCTCGGCGGGTCGGCACCGGGGCTTGGGCCGTGGCGGCGGGGGGCAGCCCGGGATCGGCGAGCGCGCCCAAGAGCGCGAGGCCACCGAGCCCGTCCGCAAGGACGTGATGGATGACGACGACCAGCCCGGCGCGTCCTCCACCGAGGCCCGTGACGAGAAGCGCCGACCACGGCGGCGCCGTCCACGGCACCGGGGTCGCGACCTCATCCAGCGCGAGATCACGGAGATGGCCGAGGTCAGTGCCCTCGGGGACACGCACTTCCCGGACATGCCGCCGGATGTCGAACGCCGGATCGTCGATCCAGATCGGGCCGCCGCACCCCGGAGCCACCCGCATGAGGCGACGGCGCAGCGGCGGAACCGCTCGGACCCGCTCGTCCAGAAGGGCGGTCAGCCGCGCCCGATCCAGTCCTTCGGCCGCATCGAGCACGAGGAGCACACCGATCTGCTCGGGGACCGCGCCCCAGCCCATGGCGAGCATCGCCCGGTCGGTGGGCGAGGCCCGGAGGATGGGCGACCGGGCGTCCGCGGCGCCGCGGGTCCGGGCCTGCGCACTGGAGTCCGGGGGCGCGGCCCGCTCGACGCGGAAGACCGGATAGTTGCCGGCGATGGCGGCGATCTGCTCGATCGAGGAATCGGGCTCGATCCCGAAGTAGTGCCGGGCTTCCCCGATTCGGACCATGGCCCGGCCGCGAGGGCTGGGACGGCGGACATAGGCGCGGATGACCTCCGCCCGCTGGTCGACTGGAAGCTCGACGAGCCGCGCGGCCCCATCTCCGGGCCCGGGACGCAGTCGCACGTGCCCGGCGGCCGACCGGACGTTGCGCACCCATTCGGACTCCCCGGCGAGGGAGACGAGATAGCGACCGCCTTGGTGATCGACCTGGACGAGAAGGGTTCGATGGGGGATCCCGCTCCGCCGTCCCGCCACCTCCAGCTCGACGACATAGTTCGGCGTCATCCCCAGCTTCCTGAAGACCGGCGCGATCGACTGGAGGCGCCGATAGAAGCCGGGTGGACGTCGGTATGCCGTGCGCGCGGCATACTCCACCGGGCCGAAGAAGCCCTCGGGCAGCCACCGGCGCTGTCGCGTCCTCACCACAATCCCGCACCTCCGATGATCTCTCGACGGCCGCTATGTGATCTCTCGACGCCCGCTATGTGATCTCTCGACGGCCGGACCCCTGCGCCACCCGCGTCGGTTGAAGGACGCTGCGGCGACCGGCTCACCTCGTGCCTCGATCCCAGATCGGGCCATGCGCTGTTTGGGGTTCCCTGACCAGCGTCGCACCATCAGCCGTCGTCGCGAGAGCGATGTGACGCAGCGCACCACAGGGGCTCCGTCTGCCGGCTCGGGGTCAGGTGCGATACCGAGTGAAAGCGGGGATCGCGAGGGCGCACCCGGCCATCCCGGCGATGACGAGCAGCCCGCCCGCCGTGGTGGCCCGGGCGGCGCCCATCGACTCCCCCGCCCATCCGTGGAGAACATCGGCGATCCGCGGCCCGCCGGCGACCACGACGATGAAGATCCCCTGGAGCCGGCCCCGGACCTCGTCCGCCGCCGCGGCCTGGAGCATCGTCGTCCGGAAGGCCGCCGACGCCATGTCGGCCGCGCCGGCGACGGCGAGCAGCACCAGCCCCACCCCGAGCCACAGCCCGACGCCACCGCCGGCGCGCCCCGCCGCGATCCCGAAGCCGGCGATCGCCGCCCCCCACACAACGATCGAGGCGAGCACCGCAACACCCTGGCGACGGACGTGGCTGACCCAGCCCGAGAACACCCCGCCGACCACCGCCCCGGCCGGGATGGCGGCGAAGAGGAGGGCGAACGCCATACCGCCGCCGGCCGGTCCACCGAACTCGACGTGGGCGAGTCGGGGGAAGAGGGCACGCGGCATACCGAAGACCATGGCCACGATGTCGACGAGGAAGCTCGCGAGCAGGACCGGGTGACCCCGCAGATACCGCAGACCGTCGACGATCGAGCTGACCCCTGGCGCCCGGCCGGCCGCGGCGCCGTCGACCGGAAGCGGCGGCAGCGCCAGGACCGCCCAGAGCGTCGCGAGCAGGCTCAGCGTGTCGAGGAGATAGAGCCAGGCATATCCCGTGACCGGGATGAGGACGCCACCGAGCAGCGGGCCGCCGATCGCGCCCGCCTGGACGACGGTCATGTTGAGCGAGTTCGCCGCCGGCAACTGGTCTGCCGGCAGCAGTCGCGGCAGCACCGACGAGCGCGTCGGCTGGTTGACGGCGAAGAACGCTTGTTGGATCGCGAACAACCCCAACAGAATCCACACGTCCGCGGTGCCGGCCGCCGCCTGCGCCCAGAACAGTCCGCTCGTCGCGATCAGTCCCAGCGTTGTCACCCGGAGGATCGCCCGCCGGTCGAAGGCGTCAGCGAGTGCGCCGCCCCACAGCCCGAACACGATCAGCGGCACCAGTCCGAACAACCCCGTCAATCCGACGTATGCCGAGGATCCCGTCAGCGCATAGATCTGCGCCGGCACGGCCACCACCGTCAACTGTGCCCCGACAACGGTGACGATGTTCGCCCGCCACAGGCGCCGGTAGTAGGGGTTGGCGAACGGCCGGGTGTCAGCGAGATAGCGGCGCACGCGGTCGGTGGCGCGGTCAGATGACCGGCGAGTGCCGGTCCAGCCAGGTCACATGCCGATAGCCGAAGCCCGCGCACGCGGCGCGGAGGTCGGGAAAGAGGATCGATTCGTTGCGGACGATGAGCCCGTCGGTCGTCTCATGGCCGCTCGCGATCACCGTCAGGGGCGCCCGGCCGTGGTTGGTCAGGAGGGTCGCGAGCTCGGCCTGGCTGCGGGCGTCGCTGCGCAGGAAGAGCACGGTGTCGAGGGGGTCGCGTCCGGCGAGGCTCTCGGCATACACGAAGAAGCGGCGCGGGGAGGCCAGCCGGACCGGGAGGGCGAGGTCGACCTGCGCGGCCCGGAAGCCGGTCGACCGGCGCTGGGTGAACAGCCGGCGCCCGGTGCGGTGGGTGAACACGACGGCACCGGAGGTCGATTCCTCGACGACGCCGAGGGTCGCCGGGTGGCCCTTGGGCAGGGCGAGCCGCAGCGTGAGATCCCAGGGGCCGGGGCTCTCGCGCTTGAAGAGGACGACCGGATCGTGGTCGGCCCGCAGATAGGCGCGGCCCTCGAGTGGCGCCATCTTGGCTCGCGGCTTCGCGGGCGCGTCGAGGGAGCGTATGGCGCTCGCGCTCGGTGCCGTGCGCACCCCGATCTCGAGTTCTCCCGGAGTGAGACTGGCGAATCGCTCTCGGAGGAATCGGTCCTGGATCTGCAGGTCGCGTTCGTTGTGTTCGGCGTCGGCGCGCTCGATGTCGAGGGCCACAGAGTGGAGCAGGCGCAGCTGGGCGAGCAGCAGCTGCTCCGCCGACTCCGTGCCCGCGCGCCGCGACGAGGCCTCGAAGGCGCTGAGGCTCTCGGGGAGATAGCGCTCCAGCACGTCGCTCAGGGTCGGGGTGATCTCCTCCTCGACCGGTGGCGCCGTGTCGGTGATCGCGCGGGCGAGCAGGACCGCTTCGAGTGGCATGGTCCCGCTTGCGGCGTTGACCCGGGTGGTGACATCGCGCCCGGCGCGGCGCCGCGGCATACGCCGAGAGCCGGGAGTGGCGCGGAACTCGGCATACTCGCTCGTGCTCCACCCCGCGAAGTCGATCGCCGCGCGTCGGCGCCGCGGAATCAGGCCTTCCGCCCTCTGCATCGCTGGCTCGATGGCGGCGGTGACACGCCGGGCGGGCTTGGGCAGGGGCACCGGGTCAGGGTACCGGCCGGTCCGGGTAGGTATCCGCCCAGGCCGCGAGCACCTCGGGCCGCAGCCGGCCGCGATCGGAGACCGGGAGACCGGCGCGGAGGGCCCAGGCACGGATCTCTTTCGTCGTGGGTGGCGGTGGCGGGGGCGGCCCCGCCGGAACGAGGTCGGCGACGCGCACGAGCGCGCCCGCGTCGTCGGCGATCTCGCGCCGCGCGGCGGCGAGGAAGCGATAGGTCCACTCCTGCGCGAGCTTGCGGGTCTCGGTGAAGACGATCGGGACATTGGGGAAGCGCGCCTGGCATTCGGCGAGCGCGTCGGCGAGGACCCCGGGCCGGACGTATGCCGACTGGAACAGTCCCGCATACCGGTCCTCGACGACGACGGCCGCCCTTGGGACAGAAGCGAGTTCGGTGAGCCGGAAACGCAACTTGCCGTCGATGAGACCGGCCTTGAGGTCATCGAGATTCTTGCGTTCGACGACGGCGACGACACGTCCGTCAAGTTCGATCCCGTAGTCGCCGACCGCCAACGGGGCCGTGCGCGTGCTCGCCTGCTGGCTGGCGAACCTCCACGCATAGCGTTCGCGGATGTCGACGACGATCTCGACCGTGGCGAGCTCCGGTTCCGTATGCCGGGTGCCCCCCGCCCGCGACCTCGGCATCGTCACGCGGGGCTTGGCCTGCTTGGTCGTGCGGGCGGTCTGCCAGAAGATCGCCTCCCGACCGCGGGCATACGTGAGGACGAACTGGGACCGGCTCTCCTTCCGCCGGTCGAGGACCAGATCGATCGCGGCCCCGCGCCGGGTGCAGGCGCGGGTCGCGATCCGCTCGACGATTTCGGGTTCGGTGGGCCAGGCGGCAGCACGATGGCAATAGACGGCGCTCGTGCGCGGCCAGGTGTCCCGCACCTTGAGGACGATCCCGTCCGGGCCGAGCGGGATGCGGACCAGATAAGGCAGCCGACTGTCCTGCTCGGGATTGCGGGCGATGAGGAAGTCGTCGGGCACGCGCTCATCGTCCTCCCTCCGGCGGTGAAATTCGCAGCGGTTGATCGCCACTGCCACCCCAGGTCAGCCGCCCCACCAGTAGCTCGGGTTGGGCGTGCCGTCGGCGAGGTGGACGACGCCGGGTGCCGCGGTGCTGTCTTGGATGACGACCCAGGCGAGGATGGCGAGCGCGAGGAGCCCGAGCGCGACCTCGATCCAGCGGTCGATGGGCAGGCTGAGATGACGTGCGGACATGGTGATCTCCCTCCGAGTGCGGCCACGGCGTGACCGTCACTCGAAGGGAGATCGCCTGCTCCGGCGTGATACGTCCGACTTCTGCGGAGGATCAGAGGGTCAGATATCGCTTCGGGTCAGCCGGAGAGTCCCCAGGGTCAGCAGCCCGACGAGCCAGGCGCCGAGGGTGATCCCACCCGCGCTCATGGTCAGCAGACCGTCGGCCGGGATCCGGCGCAGCGCCTCGGCGGCTTCACCGGGAAACCAGCGGCCCACCGTCGTCGACGCCTGGAAGATGATCGACTCGACGATCATCAGCCACGCCAGGGTGACGACGATCGCGCCGACCTGGTTCTTGGCGACGGCCCCCGCGGCGACGCCGAGGACGCCGAAGCCGAGGGCGGACAGGATGGCCCCGAGGATGGTGAGCTGGAAGTTCGACGTCGTGACGTCGAGACTCTGGCCCTTCATGGCGAACCACACGGCCATCGTCGTGGCGGTGACGGCGCAGGCGATGGCGCCCCAGGCGACGCCGAGCGCGCCATACACGAGCGTTTTGGCCCAGATCACGCGGTCGCGGCGAGGGCTGGAGATGAACGTCTGGTCCGCCTGACCATTGCGGAACTCCCCGCCCATGCCGATCATCCCGGCGACGGCGACGAAGAACGATCCGGTGCCGACCGCGTGCAGGTCCTGGCGGATCGCCGAGTCGCTGAGCCGGTCGAGATGGCCGGCTTCCTGGAGCGCGAAGGACCCGATCGTCGCGACGATCGTCAGGACGATCATGCCGAGCAGCAGCCACCACATGGTGGGGGTGGAGCGCAGTTTGCGGATCTCGCTGCGCAGTTGATTGATCATGACTGTCCCCCTCGGGGTTTCGCATTGGTCAGATGTTGATAGACGACCTCGAGGTCCTGGCGCTCGTCCGTGAGCGCCCGCAGCGCGATGCGTTCCTCCATGGCGATCTCGCCGATGGCGAGGGAGTCGAGGCGGGAGATGCGCAGGTCCTCGGGGCCGACCTCCTCGACGCTGCCGCCGCGCAGACGCACGGCCGCGGCGAGACGCTCGGCTTGGGGGGTGGACACCATGACCGCGCTCGCGCCCCGGGTGAGCAGGTCCGCGAGGGTGGCGTCGGCGACGAGCCGGCCGTGATCGATCATGACCACCCGGTCCGCGATGGCCTCGAGTTCGCCGAGGTTGTGGCTGGAGACGAAGACGCACCGGCCCTGGTCGGCGAGGTCGCGCATGAAGTCGCGCAGCCAGATGATGCCGGGCGGGTCAAGACCCTTGGTGGGCTCGTCGAACAGGATCACCCGGGGATCGCCGAGCATCGCGGTCGCGATGGACAGGCGCTGGCGCATGCCGAGGGAATAGGCACCGGAACGGCGGTTCGCGGCATACGTCAGATTGACCATCTCGAGGACCTGGTCGACGCGGCGATCCGAGATCCCGGCGGCGGCGGCCTGGACACGCAGGTGGGCGCGGCCGGACTGGCCGGGGTGTGCGCCGGGGGAATCGAGGACGGGCCCGACGAGCCGACGTGGATTCTCCACGTCACGGAGGCGGCGACCGCCGACGAGAGCGCTCCCGCTCGTCGGTTCGGCGAGGCCGAGGAGCATGCGCATCGTCGTGGTCTTGCCGGCACCGTTGGCGCCCACGAAGCCGGTGACCTGGCCCATCGGGGCGGCGAAGGTGAGGGTGTCGACGGCGGTGAACGCGCCGAATCTCTTGGTCAGAGCGTGGCATTCGACGCCGTCAGCGGAAGCGACGGTCGGAGCCGAGCCCGTGCGCGGGGAGCGGATCACGACGACCTCCTAGTTCCCGGGGCCGGCGTCGACGTCGCGGAGGTCGGGGCCCGTCCGGTGCTTCTTGGCGACGAGGTGCAGGCCGAACGCGACCAGCCCCAGCACGAGCAGGGCCGCCCCGGCGATGAGGTGGTAGGTGGGATTCATGGAAGCTTCTCCTTCGTCGGGATGTGTCATCACCGACAGTATGAGCATCTGCTCATCATCGCAACCCGTGGTGCCTGGGAGGTTGATGTGAATTCGCTCGTGACCGGTCGTGAAGGACTCGGTGCGGCTACTTCGCCACCTGCCGGAAGCCGCGCGCAGCCGCCGCACCCGTGAGTACACCGACGAAAGCGAGGAGGAGGACCGTGCGGAGGAGCACCCCGCCCGATGCCGGCCCCACCATCAGCGATCTGATCGACTCGATCACCTGACCGGCCGGATTCCAGTGCGCGACGGTGCGCAGCCAACCGGGCAACAACTGCTCGGGGAAGAACGCCGAGGAGAGGAAGAGGACCGGGAGGGTGCACAGGAGACCCGCCGACATGGTCACCTCCGCACTGCCGCTGAACAGCGCGATCGCATTGGAGAGGGCGGCCCAGGCGACTCCGAACGCCGTCGCGAGGACCAGAATCGCCAGCGCCCCCGCCGGGCCTGTGCTGATCGTGGCCCCCATGAGCCAGGCGACGGTCAGGACGATGGCGCCCTGGGCGAACATGAGAATTCCGTCGGCCAGCACGCGGCCGAGCAGGATGGCCGACGAATTCACGGGACTCGTCATGAGCTTGTCGAGCATGCCGGTGTCGAGATCGGCAATCATGCTCAGCCCCGACGAGAGTGCCGAGAACAACATGGTGAACGCGACCATCGACCCGGTGAAGAAGCCGAGATACGAGGTGTATCCCAGCGTCCGGAACTGCTCGGTGTCTCCGAGCCGGGCGAAGGTCTGACTGAACAGGACCAGCCAGACGATCGGTTGAAGCAGCGAGAACGTCATCCCGATCGGGGCGCGGTGCGCCTTGATCAGGTTGCGCAGCATGAGCGTGCGAGCGACCGCCATGAATCCCGGGGCCGCGGAGTGACTGAAGGGGGGCGACGGCGTCGTCATGGGTGAGCTCTCGGTCAGAATCGTCGTTGGCATGGCGGGCACTCCTCAGCGTCGTGTGCGGCCGTGAATGGTGGCGAACACCGAACTCTTGGGAGCCCGGGGGGTGGCGTCCTCGTCACGGACCGATCGCCCGGTCAGGCGGAGGAAGACGTCGTCGAGGGAGGCCCGATCGGTCGAGATGGTCGCGACCCCGAGTCCGATCGTCTCGACCTCCTCCACCAGGCGGGGCGCCGCGGCGGCGGAGTCGGGGACGGTGACCGTCAGAGTCGAGTCGACCACCTCGACGCATTCCACCCCGCGCATCCGGCGAACCCGAGTGGCAGCGGCGGAGATCTCCGGTGCCGCGCCATGCCGACGCAACGTCGTCCAGAGGCTGGGCCGCGTGAGTGTCAGCGTCACGCGTTCGCGCGCCTGCGTCCGCTTGAGGTCGGCCGGGGAACCTTCGATCAGCATTCGCCCGTGGTCGATGATGCCGATGCGATGACACAGGCGGTCGGCTTCCTCGAGATATTGCGTCGTGAGGAAGATGGTCGTCCCCCCGCGGTTAAGCTCCTCGAGGTAGTCCCAAAGGGCATTGCGCGACTGAGGATCAAGCCCGGTCGTCGGCTCGTCAAGGAAGAGCACTTCGGGCCGATGGACGACCGCCTGGGCGAGGTCGAGGCGGCGGCGGAAGCCGCCCGAGGCGGCGCGGATCGGGAGATTGCGCACGTCTTCGAGTCGGAAACCGGTGATGAGTTCCACAGCCCGCCGCTCGGCGTCCTGCGGGCCCAGGCCGTGCAATCGCGCCTGCAGGAGGAGGTTCTCGCGCGCGGTCAAGTCGTCGTCGATGCCGACGAACTGCGCGGCATACCCGATCCGTTGGCGAACGCGCAGCTTCTGGGTGACGACATCGAAACCGGCCACGTGAACCGAGCCGGACGATGGCGTGCTCAGCGTCGCGAGGACCTTGACAGTCGTTGACTTACCCGACCCATTGGGCCCGAGGAAGCCATAGACCTCGCCGCGCCGCACCTCGAAGGTGAGGTCACGCACGGCGCGGTAGCCGTTGGGATAGGCCCGGGAGAGGTCGCGCACGGCGATCGCCGAGGGCGTGTCGGCCGGCGCCGGCGTCAAGAGCCGACGCGGCGCGGCAGGCGCGGTGCGGTGCTGGTCGGAACCGAGGGCCGTCGCGGCGGGGTGCTGACGGGCGAAGTGGCGATGGATCATGGCGCATCTCCGCTGGCGAGGAGGTTGGCCGCCAGGTCGCGGATGGTTCGGCCCCGCAGCACGTCCGCGACCGGGACCTTGAGGCCGAGTTCACGGTCGAGGGTGATCGTGAGGCGGATCGCGGTGAGGGAACTACCCCCGAGGCTGAGGAAGCTCGCATCCCACGGGATGTCGTCACGTCCGAGCATCCGAGCCCAGATGCGCCGGATCCGGTCGGCAGAGCTCGCCACGGCGGCCCCCGTCAAAGCCGTCACGGGCGTCGGATCGGGACGCCGGTCCGCCTTGCGCGGTGTGCTCTGGCGCTCCTCGGCCGCGTCGTGGACGCCGGTGCCGGAACGGGTCCACGTCACGACCGGTCTCCAGTCGCGCGCCGGCTCCGTCCAGCCCCGATCGGCGAGCCGGACGAGCAGGTCGACATAGTCGGCGAGCATCTGCTGCGGCAGACCGGCCGGGAAGACGGCATCCACGGCATCCCAGTTGAGGACGAGTGCTCCGCCCTCCTCGAACGCCTGATGATCCAGCCACACCTGCGGCGTCTGCATCGTGCCGGGACCCATCCGCCGAAGCCATTCGCCCGCCTGTGGGCGCGGTTCGCCGACGTGGAGAGCGCTCGCGAACGTCACTGGCATCGCCGTGATCGCGCGCGCGCCCGAGCGTGCCGCATCCCGCAGGACCTCGACTCCGGACACCTCGCCGTGCGCGAGATCTGCCCACAGGCGATCCTGCAGCCGGCGCGCATGCGCCCCGAGGGTCTCCCCGTCCGCGGGCGCGTCGACCTCGAGGAGAAGGGTCGAGCTGAAGTTCCCGACGACGGCGGCGTATGCCGTGTCCTCGGGTCTGCGGGAATACATGACGTTGAGCGTGAACTCCGGCGTGTGGCTGTGTCCGCGCAGCACCGTCGTGTAGGCGGCGATGAGCAGGGCGGTTCCGGTCAGCCCCTCCGCGGCCGCGCCCGCCTTGAGGCGCGTCCATGTGCCGGGGTCGAGTCGCTGGGTGCGGCGCGTGAACCGCGGTGGTCCGAGCGGCGCGGGCGTCGTCACCGGCAGGGCCGGGGGCGGCGGCAGGGTCGTCACACGAGTGCGCCAGTGGGCCAGCGCGTTCGTCCGCGCCGCGTCGTCGGCCGGGGCCAGCGGCGGGAGCGGAAGCGGGGCGGGTGCAGCGGTGGGATCGGCATACAGCCCGGCGAGCTCGTCGATAAGGATCCCCACGCTCGTCGCGTCGACGATCAGCAGGCTCAGCGACAGGAGGATCGTGTCCGACCCACGAGGTCCCTGATGGACCTCGACCTCGAAGAGCGGCCAGCTGTCCGTCGTCGGTCCCTCGGCGGCGAGCCGCTCCCGGGCAGCGGCGACGCTCGCCTCGGCGCTCGCCTTCGTCATGGCCCGCAGGTCGACGCAGTGCGCCGACCAGGCGGGTGCGGTCTCGAGGACTTCGAGGTGGGTGCCGTCGGGCGTGGGAACCGCACGCAGCAGGGGATGGCGCCGGACGAGCGTCCGCCAGGCTGTCTCGAACGCCTCCACGTCGAGTCCGTTGACGGCGAAGTCGAGGACGACATGGGCCCGCGCCTCGCCGAGGCCGAAGGCCGCCGTCTCGCCGACCAGATACGCCTGCTGCAGGTCCGTGGTGGGCACGCGGCGGACCACAGCGCGGTTTGCCGTCGCCGGCTCGGTGGCGGGCACGGCCGGGGTGCCGCAGACGAGAGCGAGGAGCCACTCGTGCCGCGGTTCGGCGCCGATCGACGACATGAGGCCGGCGGTGTCCATACTGCCGAGCAGGCACGTGCCTAGCCCGAGCCGGGTGGCCCGCTCCGCGAGCACCTGAGCGACACTGCCCGCCTCGATGAGGAGGAAATCACGCGACAACTCGCCATAGAGGGGCGTCAGTGCCGCATGGTCACCGACGAAATGCAGGACCACGCCCGCATTCGCCATGAAGGCGGCGTTCGCGGGCGCGTGGCCCGTCAGCGGATCGTCGGCGTCGCCGACGCGCACCAGGGCGTGCGCGAGGGGGTCGTGATAGTAGGTGCCGCCAGCGAGGCCGGCGATGGATCCGGGGCGCACCACGGCATACACCTGCAGGCCGTATGCCGCCCCCGCCGACGCGTAGCTGCGGTGCAGCGGCGCGGTGGGCTCGGTCGTCAGCTCCCGCACGGACGCGAGGAGATCGGCGACCGTCGCGAGCGGGAGGGGTTCGTCGGAATAGGCCCGGGTGGAGACGCGCTCTGTCACCGGGTCGGGATCGGCGCTGGCCAGGGGATGGCGCACCTTCCCCGGCAGCAGACGGCGGGACGCGCGGCGACATTTGAACTGGTCGCGGTCGGCCGGATCAAGCAGCAGGCCGGTGTCGTCGACCGGCGGGACGCTGCTCGGATCGGCGTATGCCGATGCGCTGGAACGGTTCTCGGGTCCCGCGTAGTGGGCGGCGATCCGCGTGATGCTCGTGAGGGCGAACAGTTCCCGGACCGAGGGCCGGGTGCCGAAGGTGCGCTCGAGGCGGTTGGCGAGCCGGACGAGGTCGATGGAGCTCGCGCCCGCCGCGAGCAGGTCCGTGTCAGGCGTGAGGTCCGTGCGACCGAGAGCCTCGGTGACGAGTGCTTCCACCGTGGCGAGAACGTCCTCGGTCCCGGAGGACGCGGTCTCTCTATCCACGAGATCGGGGACCAGGGCCAGGGGCCTGATCGTCTGCGGATCCATCGGGAGTGGGGGCGCATGGGGCGGCGCCGTTCCCGAGGCGAGGGCGGCACGGTCGATTTTGCCGTTGGCGGTCAGGGGGAGTGCATCGACGATGTCCACCGCGGCGGGGACCATATGGGCGGGCAGTCGCTCGCGCAGGGCGCTCGTCAAGTGGGCGGGGGTGATGGCCCCGGGCGTGGCAGGCACGACCCACGCCGAGAGCGTTCTCCGCTCGCCGGTGCCGACGGGATGCACGACGGCGGCGCGCACATCAGCCAGGGCGAGCCGGGCGGCCTCGATCTCCTCGAGCTCGATCCGATACCCATTGATCTTGACCTGGCTGTCGATGCGGCCGAGGAACTCAATCTCACCGGTCGGCAGGAGCCGCCCTCGGTCGCCGGTGCGATAGCGACGGTCGCCCTCGACCGGGTGGCACACGAAGGCGGCCGCGGTCTTGTCCGGATTGTTCCAGTAGCCCAGCGCGACGCCGATGCCGCCGATCCACAAGTCGCCTTCGACCCAGGTCGGACAAGGACGCAGGTGCTCGTCGAGCACGTGGATGCTCTGGTTGACCATGGGGTGCCCATAGGGGATCGAGGTCCAGCCGGGGTCGACATCGCCGACGGGATAGAGGATCGACCAGATCGAGGCCTCGGTCGCTCCGCCGAGGCTGAGGATGCCGAGTCCCGGGGAGAGGGCGCGCATCGCGTCGGGCAGGGTGACCGGAATCCAGTCGCCGGATAGCATGGCCACGCGCCAGGACGCCGGGAGCAGGTCGGGACGGCCTTCGGCGAAGTCCGCGAGCAGGCTCATCAACGGGGGCGCCGAGTTCCAGACCGTCACCTCGTGCTCGCGCATGAGCCGGGCCCAGACCGCGGGATCGCGGGCGTCCGCACCCTCGGGGAGGATGAGCGCCGCGCCCGCGGCGAGCGTGCCGAAGATGTCATAGACGGACAGGTCGAAGCTCAGTGATGAGACGCCGAGGACCCGATCGCTCGGCGTCAGGCCGAGCCGCGTGTTGACATCGAGAACCGTGTTGACTGCGCCCCGGTGATCGATCATGACCCCCTTGGGATTCCCGGTCGAGCCGGATGTATAGATCACATAGGCGAGGTCCGTTGCACGGCGCGACGGCCCGGCGGCGGGGGGTTCGTCGGCACCCTCCGCGAGGTCGTCGAGGACGAGTCGTTCGAGACCCGGCGTCGGCCACCTGCCGTCGTCGTTCACCCAGGGCTGGGTGAGGGCGACGCGGGCCGAGGCGTCGTCCAGGAGCCAGGCGCGCCGTGCGGCCGGGTTCGCCGGGTCGATGGGCAGATAGGCGCCGCCCGCCCGGAGAATTCCGAGCACGGCGGGGATCTGCTGCCAGCCCTTGTCCATGACGACCGGGACCAGCTCACCCGCGCTGACGCCGCGCTGCACCAGAGCGGCACGGACGGCGTCGGCTCGACGGTCGAGATCGGCATACGAGAGGCGCGTGTGGCCGCTGACCACCGCCAGCGCCGCCGGATCCCGCGCCACCTGGGCGGCGAAGAGATCCTCGAGCCGTCCGGTGGGGATGGGGGCGTCGGTCGCGTTGTATGCCCTCCACGCCGCCGAATACTGTTTCAGGAGAATGCCATCCACTGGTCGTGACCAGGAGTCGGCGGCCAGCGTGGTGAGCAGCCCGGCATACGCCGAGAGCATCTCCTCGATCATGCCGCCGGGGAAGAGGCCCTCGACGACATCCCAGTTGAGCACGAGTTCACCGTTGTCCTCGAAGACCTGGTGATCGAGCCAGACCTGCGGGGTCTGGGTGATGTCGTGGACGAGCTCGCCGAGCCAGCGGAAGGCGGCCATGGCGTCTCCGGCCCCGTTGAGAAGGCTGGTGAAGACGACCTGCGTCGGCACCTCCTCGGGCCGCGCCCCGACGGCGCGCACGAGGCGGAGCCCGGACAACTCGCCGTGGTCCAGGGCGGCGAAGAGCTGCTCCTGGACCTCCTCGGCGAGGGTGGCGAAACCCGCGCCACTCGGGAGGCTCGCCGGCACCGGGACGAACGAGGTGAAGTCCCCGACGAGCCGCGGAACGTCGGGGTGGAACGGCCGGCGCAGAAAGGTCGTCACATTGATCGTGCACTCGCGGGTCGTCGACCACGTGTTCAGCACCGCCCCGTAGGCCGCGAGCAGCACCGCGGACGGCGTCAGACCCTCCCGTCCCGCCACGGCGCGCAGGGCATCCCAGGCGGCCGCAGGCAGACGCCGGACATGCCGGCGGAAGACTGGTCGCCGGATCGTCTCCGGGTCCGTTGCGAAGGGCAGCCCAGGTGGACCGGGCAGCCGGCCGAGGACCTCGCGCCAATAGCGCGTGTCCGCGTCCGTGTCGGTCGCCGCGTCCCGGACCGCGTCCGCCGCGACATAGTCGCGGAAGGTGAAGTCGAGCGGCTGGTCGTCGTCCGCGTCGCCCTCGTAGAACGCCTCGAGGTCCCGCATGACGATCTGCCAGCTCGTCGCATCGGCGATGATGACGTCACCGCTGATCATGATCCGGACGTCATCGGGGAGGAGACAGACGGTGACGGAGAACAGCGGCCAGACCTCGTCGGCGAAGGTCTCGAGGGACAGTCGCTCGCGAAGTCGCTCCAGCGCCGTCCTCCGTTCCGCCTCGGACCCTCGTCGCAGGTCGATGAGATCGGGCTGGAAGTCGTCCCCGACCTCGAGGATCCGCTGTGTCCCCTCCGCGGTGATGGTCGCCCGGAGCATGGCGTGCCGCTGGATCAGCCGGCGCCAGGCCCGGGTGAACCGAGGCACATCGAGCGAGGGTCTGGCGAACTCGAGGTAGGTGTGGGCGGACGTTCCGCCGAGGGCATAGCCGCCGCTGCGGCCGACCCAGTAGGCCTGTTGGATGTCGGTTAGCGGGAATTCGTGAATGGTTCGTCCCGGCGCGGGCGCGGGGAGGACGGCGGTCATGAGGCACTCCGTTCGGTCGCTGTCCGAGTGGTGAGGCGTCGTGGGAGGCGTTGGCGGGCCCTCATGCGGCTCCGCTCATTGCGGCGAATTCGGCGGAGAGGTCGGTGATGCTGGCCCCGCCGAGGAGACGGCCCACCGGGATGGTGAGGCCGGTCTGTTGCTGGATACGGTTGCGGACTTCGACGGCCATGAGGGAGTCGAGTCCCTGACGGTTGAGCGCCTTGCGGGTGTTGACGCCGGTGGCCGGCAGACGCAGGACCTCGGCGATGGTCCGGCGCAGGACGCCGGCCAGGTCCCCGTGCGCAGGCGCCACCGCCGCCACAACCGCGCCGGGCGCAGTCGCCGCCTCGCGCTCGGGCGCCGGGCGCGTGGGCTCGTCCGTGCCCGTGATCTTGTCCGTGTTGGTGTTGGTGTTGGTGTTGGTGTTGGTGTTGGTGTTGGTGTCGGTGTCCGCGACCGGGGTCGGCGCGGGCGTCGGCGGGTGCGGGACCGGCACCGCGGCATACGGCGCGATCAGGTCGGCCACCAGCGGGGTGCGGGCGGCCGCAGGGTGGGTCGCCGCCCAGCGCGACCAGTCCGCTGGGAGGTAGGCCACCGGTCCGGCCCCGGAGTTGACCAGCCGAGCCATCGCGTCCAGACCCTCGGCCGTGCCGAACGACCGGATGCCGGTCGGCACCATGGAACGCTGCTGGACAGCTTCCATCTCTGCGACCATGCCGGCCTCGGACCAGAAGCCCCAGTTGACCGATGTGCACGGCAATCCGCGCGCGAGACGGCGGCGGGCGAGGCCGTCCAGGGCGGCGTTGGCCGCGGCATACGAGCAGAGGAGCGGGGAGCCGAGGAGGGCCGACGCGGACGAGAACAGGACGAAGAAGTCGAGGCGTGCGTCGACTGTCAACCGATCGAGGTTCCAAGCGCCGCGGATCTTGGGCGCGAGGACAGGTGCCAGATCCACCGGACCGATTTCGGACACCGGCCGATACGCGATGGTGCCGGCCGCGTGGACGACGCCCCGCAACGGCTTGTCGGGGCAATCGAGTTCGGGCCAGAGGGCCGTCAGGCGATCGAGGTCGGCGACGTCTGCCGAGATATAGGTGACTCGGCCGTGACCATGGAGCCGCGCCAGGGCATCGGCGACACCGGCGGAGTCGACGGGACTGCGGCCCATGAGGACCACGCGACCCGCGCCGTCGTCCAGAAGCCGTTCGGCCACGGCGCGGCCGAGTCCGCCCGCACCCCCGGTGACGAGATACGTCCCATCCGCTCGCACCGGCATGACGACATCGGTCGGCCGGTCGTGCCCTGACCCGCCCACCTCGCTGGGCAGACCGGTGAAGTCGAGGACGATCTTGCCGACGTGCGTCGCGCCCGCCATGTGACGAAAAGCGTCGCACGCCTTTCCGG
This sequence comes from Dermatophilaceae bacterium, assembly GCA_046330995.1. Taxonomy (GTDB): domain Bacteria; phylum Actinomycetota; class Actinomycetes; order Actinomycetales; family Dermatophilaceae; genus Nostocoides_A. The sequence goes on along the minus strand of JAXLRS010000005.1, from coordinate 234,972 downwards.
CCGGAAAGATCTGTGCGGGAAGGGGATGGATGCGCCCCTCATCGAGCGCGGCCATGGCCTCGGCGAGGAACCGCCCCGCCAGGTCGGGCCGCTCGGTCACCATCGCCGCGATGTCCAGGCCGACATAGGACACATTCCGCGCGAAGGGCCGCATGGACAGAGCCGCATCCTCGAGGATGTCCCGCTTGCTCAGCTCGATGATGCGGCCGTATGGCGCGATGACCTGGAGATTCGCCTTGAGGAGGTCGCCCGAAAGGGTGTTGACGATGATGTCTGCCCCGTCGTCGCCGAAAGCGTCCCTCGTGGCGTCGACGAAGGTCGAGCTCCGGGAGTCGGCGACCGCCTCGACACCGAGGAACCGCAGCATCGACCGCTTCTCGGGCGTGCCCGCGGTGGCGACGACTCGGGCACCGAAGGCGCGCGCGATCATCACGGCAGCCAGTCCGACGCCGCCCGCGGCCTGGTGGACCAGCACGCGGTCGCCTTCGCTGATCCGGCCGTGGTGAACCAGGGCCACCCACGCGGTGAGCGCCGCGACGGGCAGGGTGACCGCTTCTGCCGATGTGACATGTTCCGGGATTCGGGCGACGACGCCTTCATGGGCCAGAACGTGCCGCCGCATCGCGGGATTGGCGACGGCGACGACGCGGTCTCCCGGCCGTATGGTGTGCACCCTGGCGCCCACGGCGGTGACCGTCCCAGCGCACTCCCATCCGAGGACGGGTTCTCCGGTCTGTCCGGGATAGAGGCCGTAGGCCATGAGGACGTCGCGGTAGTTGAGGGCACTGTGGGTCACTTCGATCTCGACCTCGTGGCCGGTCGGCTGGGGCCGCGTGACCGGCACCAGGTCGAGTTGCTCCGGGAACCCGGGGACGGACATCCCGACGGCGTTCGTCGTGGCGACCGGGGTCTCCGGGCGCACTGGTGGGCTTGCCGCCGGGCTCGCCGGTGTGCTCGACAACGGTGCAGTGGCGGTCGAGGTCAGCCGCGCGGCATACCGACGCCCGGCGCGCAGGGCGATCTCCGGTTCGTCATCCGGGTTCAGTAGTTCCTCGATGAGGGCCGGTAAGTCGGTGTCGGGAGTGTCGGAGAGGTCGATGAGGCGCGTGGCGAGGCCGGGCTGCTCCTGCGCGACGGCGCGCCCGAAACCCCAGACGGAGGCCGCGAGCGCGCCGGTCAATACGTCGTCGGTGACCACCGATTGAGTGCCGGCGGTGACGAGGGTGAGCCGCACGCGGCTGGCGTCCAGCCGGAGGGTCTCCTGGACCACGGTCGTCAACCGGGCGATGAGCGCCTCGGCCGCAAGGGGGGCGGTCGGCGCATCGGCTCCCCTGACCAGGTCGAGCGCGTGGAGCGCCACGACATGCAGCCGACCGCCGGAACCTCGCTGCACGAGGTCGGCCACGCTGCCCTCGCCACCGACGAGACAGGTGGAACCTTCGTGACGCAACTGCGCGGCATACGCCTCCGCGCGAGCCGGATCCTCGGTGAGCAGAAGGTGTATCTCGTCGGGCGCGGAGCTTGCTATCGCGCGCGCAGCCGCCTGCCAGGTCAGCTCGGTGCAGCGGATCTCCTCCTCGGCGCGGATCTGCACCTCAGGACCGTCCTCGGGGATCTGGCCGAGGATGTCCGCCGGCACGGCGCCGGGATCGAGAAAGCGCAGGCGCAGCCCCTTCATGACGGCGAGGGTGCGTCCGTCCGCGTCGATCACGGTGATGTCGCCACTGACCGAGTCGGGGCGCGCGCACGGGCGGATGACCGCATGACTGCGCATGGTCGGGGTCGGCGGCGCGAAGAGCCGAACCTCGTCGATGCCCCCGAGGACGAACGCCCAGTCCGCGCTCGGCGGCTCGTTCGGGATCGGGAGCGCCGCGGCCAACGCCTGACCGCAGGCATCGAGCAGTGCGGGGTGGAAAGTGAAGTCGTCGGGGCGACCGACGAAGGGCGAGTCGAAGGTGGCCACCGCCTCACCGGGTCGCGATCGGATCGACCCGATGGCGGCGAAGGCCCCCGCCCAGGAGTTGCCCCTGCGGGCGAAACGGGCATAGAAGTCGGCGCCGTCGTCGTGGGATGCGCAGCGCGCCAGCGCCTCGCGCAGGAGGTCGCCCCCACGCATCGCGGGCGCGGGCTCCCCAAGGACGACCCGGCCGGTTCCGTGGACGATCGGGGTGGGCTCGCCCTCCGTCGTCGTGGTGAGGGCATGGACGAGGTCCGTGCCGTCGGATTCGAGCTCGAGTCGCACCGCGATTCCCGGCTCGCCGAGATAGAGCGCGCGCACATAGTCGACATCCCGGATGGCGAACGGGCGACGTGCGATCTCACCCCTCTCCATCAGGTCGTCGACGGCCGACCAGACCAGGTCGAGGTAGGCCGTCCCCGGCATGATGACGGCACCGTTGACGCGGTGGTCGTCGAGGAAGGCGAGCGCCGGGTTCTCGATGTCGCCGTCGAAGATCAGAGCGACGCCCTGTCGGTGGAGGGTGCGCAGGAGTGGGTGCGTCGACACCGCCGGGGCCGGTGCGACCCGGGCCGGTGGGGCAAGGTGTGGGGGTGTCGCGGAGATCGGGTGCCGCGGCAGTGATCCGCCCTCGACGGCCGAGGCGACCGTCGCCGCGATCTCGTCAAGGTCCACGGAGGGCTCGGGCAACCAGTGGCGGCGACCCTGCCAGCGATAGGTCGGCACCGACACGGGGTAGCGCGTGGCGCCCGGATAGACGACCGACCAGTCCGGGTCAAGACCGAGGCGATAGAGGGTGCCCAGCGAGGTGAGCAGGCTGGAGCGTTCGTCGGCATACCGGCGTGTGGATCCCAGGACCTGCTCCGGCAGGTCATGCGCGCGCAGGGTCTCCTCGGTGGGAACCACCAGCAGCGGGTGGGGGCTGATCTCGACGAACACAGTGGGCCGAGCCGAGGCGACCGCGGTGACCGCATCCGCATACCGAACCGTTTCCCGGAGGTTGTCCGCCCAGTAGCGCGGGGTCATCTCGGCTCCCGTGAGTTCGCGGCCCACGACGGTCGAGTGGATCGGGATTGCCGCGGTCCTCGGCCGGATGTCTTCGAGGATCCGCACCAACTCCGGGAGCAGAGGGTCGGTCTGGGGGCTGTGCGAGGCGACGTCCACCTTGATCGTCCTGACGGGGACCTCCAGGGTCGCCAGGTGCGCGGTCGCCGCGGCGACGGCCTCGGGTTCACCGGAGAGGACGGTCGAGGCCGGGCTGTTGGACACCGCGACAGAGATCTGGCCCGCCCAGGAACGGATCTCCTGCTCGACCCGAGCACGTGGCAGGTCGACCTGCGCCATGACCCCCTGGCCGCTGATCTGACGGAGAAGACGGCTGCGTCGGCAGATGACGGCGGCGGCGTCGGCGAGGGAGAGAGCGCCCGAGACGGCTGCGGCCGCCGACTCGCCCATGCTGTGCCCGATGCAGATGTCGGGCTCGATACCCCAGGACTGCCAGAGCCGGGCCAGGGACACCTCCATCGACCACAGCAGGGGTTGGATGACGTCGATCCCCGTCGGCTCAGCCGCCGTGCGCACCAGATCGAGGACGCTGAACCCGCTCTCCGCCCGGACGACGGCATCGCACTCCGCGAGCGCCGACGCGAAGGCCGGCTCGGTGGCGAGGAGGCGCTGGCCCATTCCCGTCCACTGCGATCCTTGCCCGGGGAAGACGAAACAGACCCGCACGGGCTCGTCCACCTCACTCGCGGTGACCTGCGTCAACTCCTCGAGCGCGCCCTCGGTGTCGGAGGCGAGAACGGTGGCGCGCCAGGTCAGGTGGGAGCGCCCCCGGGCGGCGGCGCGCGCGACCTGGGCCAGGGGAGGGGGTGCGTCGCCGGAGAGCAGGTCGAGATAGGCCGCGGCGACATCGCTGACAGCGGTCGGGTCGTTGGCGGAGAGAGGAATGAGGACGAGATCGTCGTCCGCGGTCTTCGCCTCGGGCTCGACCGGTTGCGGCGGAGCCTCGCCGAGGACGATATGCGCATTGGTTCCGGAGATGCCGAAGGAACTCACGCCGACGACGACGTCGCGGTCCGGCAGATCGACCGACTCCACATTTATCGCGATCGGGATGTCCGCCCAGGGAATCGCGGGGTTCGGGACGGTGCAGTGGCGACTCGGAGGAATGCGCCGGTTGGCGATGGCGAGGGCGGCCTTGACGAAGCCGGCCAGGCCTGCCGCGCCTTCGGCGTGCCCGATGTTGGTCTTGACCGAGCCGACCAGGCACGGTTGGGTCCGCGCCGGAGTGTCGAGAACGGCGGCGAGCGCCCGGATCTCCACGGGATCGCCGGCGACGGTTCCGGTCCCGTGGGCCTCGACATACCGGACGGTGCCGGGGTCGAGTCGCGCGTCGGCATACGCCGCCCGGAGCATGTCCTCCTGGCCGCTCTGCGCCGGCGCCATCATCGAGCCGCTGCCCTGGCCGTCGTTGTCGACGGCACTGCCACGGATCACCGCATAGAGGCGATCCCCATCCGCCTGGGCTGCGGCGAGCGGCTTGAGCACGACGGCGGCGAACCCATCGCTGCGGACGAACCCGTCGCCGGCGGCGTCCCCGAACTTGCAGCGCCCGTCGGGCGCGAGCATCTTGGCCTGGGAATAGGTGATGCTCTCCTCGGGCAGCAGCACGAGGTTGGCCCCAGCCGCGACCGCGAGCGAGGACTCGCCCGAGCGCAGGCTCTGGCAGGCGAGATGGAGGGCGACCAGCGAGGACGAGCACGCGGTGTCGAGCGAGAGGCTGGGTCCGCGCAGGTCGAAGGCATAAGAGAGACGCCCCGAGATGACGCTACGGGCCGCGGATCCTGTCGTGGCATAGATGTCGAGGAGGCCACGCCGGGACTGGAGTTCCCAGTAGTTGCCGGCGACCTGCCCAACGAAGACGCCCGTTCGGGACCCGGCGAGGGATTCCAGCGGCATACCTGCGTCCTCGAACGCCTCCCACGTCGTTTCGAGCAGGATCCGTTGTTGCGGGTCCATGCGGTCGGCCTCACGAGGGGAGATGCCGAAGGCTGCGGAGTCGAACCGATCGATGTCGTCGATAAAGCCGCCGAAGCGGCTGATCAGCTTCCCCGGGGTCGCAGGCACGGCGCTGTGGACCGCGTCGACGTCGAATCGTGTGCGCGGGATCTCGCGGATCTCGTCGGCGCCGGAGCAGAGGGTGGCCCACAGTTCGTCGGGCCCGTGGCCCCCGGGGAATCGACACCCGATTCCGACGACGGCGATGGGGGTAGGGCCAATGCGGTCGGTGACTGGCGTGGCGGTCATGGTCTGGTCCTATTCAGATCGCGACCGCGAGGCGGCCGGCGGGGTGGATGGACAGCAGGCGCTCGATGCCGAGGATGAGCGCAGGGGTGCTGGGCCGGGCGGTGGCGAGGGCGGCAACGTAGTCGCAGCCCAGGGGCAGGTCACGGGCGACCAGGCCAGTCGAGAGCCCGATCGTCCAGGGGCCACGCGGATCGGCGGGGTCGGAAATGGCGAAGGTGTGCATGGGAATGGCGAGCCCGCGACCGAGCGCCTTGAGGGCGGCCTCCTTGACCACCCAGGTCCGCAGGAGCGCCTCCTGATCGTTCTGGTGGCGGCGCTCCTCGCGCGAGAGGACATAGCTCGCGAGGGAGCTGACGGTGGCGCGTGCCTCAATCGGCTCGACGTCGACACCCAGGGGGTGGCGGGCGAAGGCGACGAGCACGCTGTCCCCCGCGTGGGATACCGAGACGTGCAGGGGCGAGTCTTTCGCGTTCTCGATCACGGGCCGGCCGTGGTCTCCGCCGCACTCGCGGCAACGGCGCGTGACGATCACCTCGTCCACATCGCATCGAAGGTAGGCCGACGCGGCGCGCCGCAGGGTCGAGGCGCCGACGGCGAAGAGGGAGCGAAGGCGACCGGGCAGATAGAAGTCGAAGCGACGTCGTTCGACCTCCGAGAGATCGGCGAGGACGTACGGCGTGAGGTCGCCGGACGAGGCGAGCCAGACATGGACGATGTCGTCCGTCAGAGATGGCACGCTGCGGATCGACGGCACGGGGGGATGTATTCCAGGGCTGGTGTTCTCGGGCATGGATGGTCCTTTCCGAGTGGGCGGTGCCCGACCGATCAGGCGATCGCGCGGGCGGGGGCGCGGCCGATCGCTGGTGAGGGCGCGCACCGGTGTTCAAGAAGGTCGCGGGCGACGGCCCCGAGCAGGCCCGCGCGCGCGGTGTGGAGGAAGAAGTGGCCGCCGGGCAGATGCACGGTGGACCCACGGGTCCCCAGGCGCCACCAGGCGTCGAGTCCGTGCGTGGGCACGCCGGCGTCGCCGAGGCCACCGAGGGCGGTGATGGGGCAGGGCAGCGGGTCGCCGTCGGCCTCGGCATACGTCTCACTCATCGTGAAGTCGGCCCGCAGAACCGGGAGGAAATAGTCCGCGACATCCCCGTCGTCCAGGAGTTCGCTCGGCGAGGCGTCCATGGCGTGGACGGCGACGAGGAAGTCGTGATCGGAGAGGTGCCGTATGGGGGGCTCCACTCGTGGCCAGCCGGGGGCCGGGTGGCCGGCCACGAAGAGATGCACGGGAGGCCGACCCGCCTCGGTGAACCGACGGGCGACCTCGTAGGCGACGATGGCGCCGAGACTGTGGCCGAACACGGCATACGGCCTGGTGGTCTCGGGAAGGAGGTCGGCAGCGAGGCAGTCCGCGCACGAGGCGACGTCGGTGGGCAGAGGGGCTCCCATGCGGGTGCCGTGGCCCGGCGGCTCCACGGCGAGCACGTCGATCCAGTCGGGCAGGTGCCGTTCCCACCCCTGGAAGGTCAGCGCGCTGCCGCCCGCATAGGGAAAGCAGAGGAGTCCGATCCCGTTGCCGGTGCCCTCGGCGGCATACGGCAGGGGGTATCGGCCTGCGCAACACGCAGCTCGGAGACGGCGTTCATCGTCAGGACGTCCGCGCGGCGAGAACGCCGACGATGGCGCCGACCATGGACGCCGCGAGCAGACGACGGTGGCTGGGGCCCGTGACCGTTGCCACGACGTCGGTTCGGGCGTGATGGCCCCCGGCGGCGACGTGGGTGCCGGCGTGGAGAAGAGTGGCGAGGACGCCCGCCCCCACGGCCTGGGTGAAGGCGCTCGATCGATCGGTGCGCGTCGCGATCCGATAAGCCTCGGCGCAGGCCGCTGCCCCGCCGAGAAGGTTGAGGATCAGACCGAAGGCGCCGGGGTCGTGGGCGAACCGAGCCCTGACCGTGGGCGTGGTCTCGTCGTGGGCGTTGTGGTGGACGTGAGCGCCATGGTCGTGGTCCGCGTGGGCGTGGGCTGCATGCTCATGGCCGTCGCCCCCCTCCGGGTGAGAGTGCCCGTGGACGACGGTGGCGAGGCCGCCTTCGTCGTAGAGCTTCTTGCCGCTCTCGGCGACGAGGCCGAGAAGCGCGGTGCCGACGAAGACGCGGGCCGTTGAGCCCGTGAGTGCGCCGAGAGTGGTCTGAGTCATCTGCGTTCCCTCCTGCCGGTCCGGCCGATCGGCCGGATTCCTATTGCGATTGACTTGCAACAAGCCCCGCTGCTCGCTACTGTCATGAATGAACATCACATGTTCATTCAAAGGGGATGATTGCAGTGACTCGAACTTCGCGCAACACCTCCGTCCACGGCGTGGACGGATCCCGACCTCGGTCCGACCGCACGACCATCACGTGGCTGGGCACAGCTGTGGTGCTGCTGCACGTCATCGGGTGGGGTGGACTGCTCCTGGTCGTCGTTCCCAATCACTACGCCGTGGGCAACGACGTCCTCGGCGTGGGGTTGGCTCTGACGGCCTATACGCTGGGGATGCGGCATGCATTCGATGCCGACCACATCGCCGCCATCGACAACACAACGCGCAAGCTGCGGCTCGACGGCGGGCGCTCGCTCACGGCTGGGTTCTGGTTCAGTCTCGGCCATTCTTCCGTGGTTTTCGTCATGGTGCTACTCATGTCCCTCGGGGTGCGGGCCCTGACGGGTGGGGTAGCGAACGACCAGTCCACCCTTCAACGGGTGACAAGCATCTGGGGCACAACGGTTTCCGGCGGCTTCCTGCTCCTGATCGGAGTCATCAACCTCGTCTCGCTGACGAGCATCGTCCGCTTCCTCGGAAGGCTGCGCCGCGGGCAGGCGGACGAACTCGAACTCGACGAAATCCTCGACAAGCGCGGACTGATCAACCGACTGCTCGGCCGGCTGACCAAGACCATCAGGTCGGGCTGGCAGATGTACCCCATCGGGCTGCTGTTCGGTCTCGGCTTCGACACCGTGACCGAGATCGGCCTCCTGGCCGTCGCCGGGGGCGCTGCCGCGTCGAATGTGCCGTGGTGGGCGATCATGACCCTGCCGATCGTCTTCGCCGCCGGGATGTCCCTGCTCGACACCGTTGACGGCATCTTCATGAGCCGTGCCTACGGGTGGGCGCTCAACAATCCGGTTCGGAAGATCTACTACAATCTCGTCGTCACGGCGATGTCGGTGGGTGTCGCGCTGGCCGTCGGAGGAATCGAGATCCTCGGCCTGCTGGTCGACAAATTGCACATCACCAACGGTGTATTGGTTGCCATCGGCTCGGTCAACCTCAATCAAGCCGGCTTCTGGATCGTGGGCCTCTTCGTCGTCACCTGGGCCGGGGCCATCGCCATCTGGCGACTGGCCGGCATCGAGCAGCGGTTCGCCCTGACACCCAGCCCCATTCACACGCATGGGGCGACCGTGCATGTCCATGCGCAGGGGCCGCAGGTCAGCATGGTCGAGGGTTGCGAGTCGAACTCGGTCAGCCTGCCTCCGCTCGTGGTGACCCAGGCCTCGACGGAAGGAGGTCCCGCGGCGGCGTGAGCGGCATACGCGAACGGGCGAGCCCGGAGTCCCTGGTGGGGCTCCGGGCTCGTGCTCTGTGCCGTTCCGTCAGGCGTGGACGCCGTCGACCACGAGGTCGACGACGTGGGTGAGGTCGCGGCGCACGGCCTCGCGGCTGTGGTCGGTCGCGCGCAACATGATGTGGTGGAGCGAGGCGATGAGGACCGTCGCGGCCACGTCGGGGTTGGTCGTCGCGGACACACGGCCGAGGCGCTGCTCGGCCAGGAGATACTCCCGGATCGAGCCGGCGAGTCCGGGGAACGCCGGGGCACGCACGGCGGGCGAATTGCGCACGAGGTCGGCCACCTCGGGACGGGCGGCGGAGACGGCTGCCATGGCGAGCGCCTTCTCATCGGCGAGCTGCGCCGCCGCGGCGATCAGATTCTCCTTGACCGTGCCGCTGCCTGCGCGGGCGATGAGCCCACGCATCTGCTCCTCCTGCCCGGAGAGCGTCTCGACGACCAGGTCCGCGAGGAGGTCGTTGACATTCGCGAAGTGGTTGTAGAGCGCACCCGTCGCGCATCCCGCCTCACGGGTGATGGCACGGCCGGTCAGCGAGGCTGGCCCTCGGGTCAGGAGTAGCCGGAGGGCGGCAGCACGAAGGTCCTGGCGGATATTGGGGTTGGGCACACCGCGCGGCATCGCGCCACTATAGGCGAGAAGCTCGGATGACGGTCAGATGCTCACGTACATTACCCGCGAGTCGCGCATCAGTCGCCGATCGCCTTCTTGCCGCGGTTGACGATCAGCGGGTCGGGCTCCATGATCACGTCGGTGTCCTTGCCGTCGTAGTCATGCAGGCTGAGGAACAGGCGCATCGCGTTGATGCGGGCGCGCTTCTTGTCGTTGGATTTGATGGTGTACCACCGCGACGCCTTGGTGTCGGTGTTCTTGAACATCTCCTCCTTCGCTGCGGTGTAGGCCTCCCAGCGGTCGAGGCTCTCCAGGTCCATCGGCGAGAGCTTCCAGCGGCGCACCGGGTCGATCTGACGGATGGCGAAGCGGGTGCGCTGTTCCTGCTGCGTGACCGAGAACCAGAACTTCGTCACAGTCGTGCCGGAGTCGATGAGCATCTCCTCGAACCGCGGCGCCTGGCGCATGAAGGTGACGTATTCGTCGTCGGTGCAGAAGCCCATGACCCGCTCGACGCCGGCCCGGTTGTACCAGCTCCGGTCGAAGAGCACGATCTCGCCGGAGGTCGGGAGGTGGTGGATGTAGCGCTGGAAATACCACTGCCCGAGTTCGGTCGTCGTCGGTTTCGTCAGGGCGACGACCCGCGCGGACCGGGGGTTGAGGTGCTCCATGAACCGCTTGATGGTGCCGCCCTTGCCGGCGGCATCGCGACCCTCGAAGACAAGGACGTGCTTCTCGCCCATGTCCTGGGCCCAGTATTGGAACTTCAGCAACTCGATCTGGAGGAGGTATTTCTCGACCTCGTAGTCGTTGCGCGTCATGAGCTCGTCATAGGGGTAGTTCTCGCGCCAGGTCTCGACCGCGCGCCCGTTGGGGGCGATGAGCATGGGGTCGTCCCCATGATCGTCACGCACGGTGTAGCCGTCCGTCTTGAGGCTGTCGATGTACTCCCGCAGATTCATCTGGCTCACGGTGCTCAGGCTAGTGGTGTCACGTCGGTGCCGGGAGGTGTCCTCGACCACGGATGTCCGTGCGGAGGGTCGGGGACTGTGGCGCGCTGACCGCGGCCGGTTCAGTAGGGTGCAGCCAGATTTCCGTCACCCCTCGAGGAGCGAGACTTCCATGCGCAGCGACACCTTCCCGACGACCGCCGCCGACGGGACCGCGCTCCATACGTATCGATGGTTGCCGGACGGCGACGCCAAGGCGATCGTCCAGATCTCCCACGGGATGGCCGAGCATGCGGGGCGCTATGCCCGGTTCGCCGAGGCGCTCACCGGCGCCGGTTATGCGGTGTATGCCGAGGACCACCGCGGACACGGCAAGACCCACCCGCGTGGCCGCGACCACGGCTATTTCGCCGACAAGAACGGATTCGCGACGGTCGTCGAGGACCTCCACGCCGTCACCGAGACCGCGCGGGAGGAGGTGCCGGACGTCCCGGTGTTCCTCTTCGGACACAGCATGGGCTCGTTCCTCGCGCGGGCGTATGCCGCGGCATACGGAGGGGAACTCGCCGGCTTGATCCTCTGTGGCACCGCGGGCGACCAGGGACTTCTTGGCAAGGCGGGCGCGGGCATCGCAGCGCTGCAGTCCCGGGTGCGGGGGCGTCGGCATACGTCCGGACTGCTCGACCAGTTGTCGTTCGGGTCGTATGGGAACGCCTTCAAACCCACCCGGACGAAGTTCGACTGGCTCTCTCGGGATCCGGAGGAGGTCGACAAGTACGTCGCGGACCCGTTGTGCGGCAACGTGTTCAGCGCGGGGTTCTATGCCGACCTGCTCGGTGGACTCGCCTATATCCACGATCCCAAGACCAGCGCGCGGGTCCCGAAGGATCTGCCGATCCACCTCATCGCCGGGTCGATGGACCCCGTGGGTGCCCAGAGCAAGGGTGTCGAGCAGGTGGCCGGGCAGTATCGCAAGGCCGGGATCGAGGAGGTGACGACGCGCTTCTATGTCGGTGCTCGTCACGAACTCCTCAACGAGACCAACCGTGACGAGGTCACCGCCGACGTCATCGCCTGGCTCGACGCCCACGTCGGCGATTAGCGGCGATGGTGAACCGGGGTCATTGACGCGGTTTCACTCCCCATCGGCTCAACGGTCCGAGCCCGACTTCGGGTGTCTTGGCGAGTCTGGCTGCGGGTATGTCAGCGGGTCGGGCTTCGTGTGGGGTGTCGCTGGCCGGGTCGTGCGGCGGCGTTTCACCTTGGTGCCCCAGCCGTGGACGGGTGGGGGTATGGAGAGGTAAGTGTGGCCGGTGGGGGTGGTGACGGCGGTGACGTGGGTGTCGGGTCCGGCGGTGCGGGCGATGGTGGTGTTCCGGTCACCGTCGGGGCCGGCGGCGTAGGTGGTGACCTGGTCGGGGGTCAGGACGTGGGTGGTGAACCCCGGGAGGTCTTTGGTGTAGTTGCAGCGCGCGGACAGGCCCTGCCCGTTGAGGTAGCTGGTGGGACCGCCGTCGGCGTGGGGGGTGATGTGGTCGGCGTGGCGGATGGGGGAGTCGCAGTGGGGCATGCGGCAGCGGTCATCGCGCAGGATGAGTAGGGAACGGAGCAGGGGTGGGAAGAGTCGGGCGGGGGTTTCCAGGGCGATGAGGTCGCGGTTGTCGGGGCTGGTGAACACCCGCCGGAGGGTCACCAACGCAGGGTGCTCCCCGGTAGCGGGGTCGGGGGTGTCGCACCCGGTGAGGAGCCATTGTCGGGCGAGGGCGGTAGGGATGCTGGTGGTGTGGCCGACGATCCGGGCCGGGGTGGTGGTCTCGGCGCAGCGGGTTCCGTGCCCGGGCCGGTGCCCTGTCGCGGTGGTCCCGCTTCCCATCGTCTCCTGGGGTTCGGGGCACGGGGCATCGCCCGGACCGGGTCGGGGGCCGGTCGGTGCGGCTGGTTCGGGGTTGGGTCTCGGCGTGGCCTGGTCGGGGCGGACCGATCCCTGCGGGTTGGCCCGGGGGTCGTGTTCAGGCTCCGCGTCGGGCGTGGTGTCGGTGTCCTCGGCCTGGCGGATGTCCGCCGGGTTGTCCGGGTGGGTGGTGCTGTCCGGGTGGGCGGCGTCGCCGGTGTCGGGCAGGTTGTCCGGCCCGCCGCTGTCGCTGCTTGCGGTGGTGAGGGGAAGGATGTCGTTGAGGCTTTTGCCGAACAGGTTCTCCGGGGTCATCACCAGGGTCACCGCGACCGGTTGCGCCGCGGTGGCCGCGATCCCCCGGATCCGGTTCAACGCGGTGTCGGAGAGCACATTGGAGAACGTCCGCCCGTCCGCCGGCTCGTCCGCGCAGCCGCCGGCGACCACGGCGTTCGCGTGCCGGCGGAGGCTGGCGTGAGCGCCGACGATGTCGGGTAGTGCCCCGAGGATCGTCAGATACGCCATCCCGTCGGGCGCGGGTCTGCTCGACGCGGACCGTTCCCGGACCGCGTTCGCGTGTCGGGCGAGGACCGCGTCGGGGTCGAGTTCCCCGGCGACCCGGTCCGCGGCACCACGGGCCTGGGCGGGAGTCAGCAACGGCAGCTCGTCGGCAAGCCGCTCATCCACCGCCTCGGTGTCCTCCTGACTGAGGCAGGACGTCGCCGCGTGGACGGCGGCGGCGTGCCCGGGTCCGATCACCCCACGGGTCAACAACCCCATCGTCCGGGTCAGCGTCGACGTCAACGCCCGGGCGATCCCGAGCTGGGTGGTGGCGGTGGTGGGGGTGCAGCGGCGCGCCAACGCCACCTGTGGCGCGATCCCCCGTTGGGCGGTCCGCGCCGACCGGCCGCTCTCGCGTGCCGCGGCGGCCACCGAGTCGGCGAACGCGACGCTGACTCGGGCCTGGGCCGCGGCGATCGCGCCTTTGAGGGTTTCGCAGGCGGCGATCAGGTCGATCCGCTGCCCGTCCGTGGTCCCGGTGGTGGTGCCGTCGATGTCGGCGAGCAGTTCGACGACCGCGTGCAGACACGCCAACTGTGCTGCCCCCGACAGAGCGCCGGCCGGTCCCGTCGCGGACGCGGCCGGCGCGCAGGGGGCCAGCCGCTCGGCGCTGGCCGCGCCCAGCTCATCCGCCGTGCCGTCGATGCCAGGGCCGAGGTCACTCGGGCCGTCACCGTCGGCGATCTCGAGTGCCCACGCCCAGTCCAGGTCCGCGACGTCATCGCCATCCCAGGTGTCCCCGAACGTCTCACCCGACGCCACCGCCTCAGCCAGGGCGAGGTCGTCGGCGCGCCGCATCGCCAGGACCTCCTCTGGCGTGAACAGCGACTCCCAATCCACCTCATGCGGGCAGCCGCACCCGAGGGGATCGGCCGGGTGATCCGGCCGATCCAAGGTCTCGGGGAGGTGGGTTGTCATAGGTCAATAGTACACTTGTCGCAGGCATGAGAGAAGGGGGAAACTCGGAAAAGCTCAATCGACACAACCTTTTTCGGCGAGGGTCGGCGCCGTGACGCCGCCATCCCATCCCATCCCGTGCGGCCGGCCTTCGCTGACCAACCCCCGCCGGCCGGCCGGGAGATCGTCAAGCCGCGAGCAGCGCCAGGAGTGCCAGTGCCGGGAGCGTGCCCTGCGTTGCGGCGGCGCGGGCCTTGGAGCGATCGGAGCCGACGAGGACGAGCGCGGCGGCGAGCATGAACGCGGTGCAATAGACCGACAGGACCCGACCCCAGCCCGCCTGGCTGGTCCCGGCATTGGATAGGGCATTGAGCACGCCACCGATGGCCGCGCCGACGCCGAGGAAGAGGTTGTAGAAACCCTGGTTGAACGCCCACGGCCGGGCGATCGCCGCCTCCTGCGCGCCGCGGACGCCGAAGATCTTCCATGTGGCTGGCCGGTCGAAGCGCAGCGATTCCAACACGAAGATGTAGCCGTGCAGGAGCGCGGCGAGGAGGGTCAGGACGATCGCGACGACATGCACACGGGGATCATGTCATCCGTATGCCGCTCCCGCGGCTTCGCGACGGAGAGTCCCCCTTCGCCGCGGAAGATTTCCGGTGCGAGGAGGACGTCCGACAGGCGGGAAAGCTCTGGTTCGTGGGATGAGGGTCAGCGGACGTAGGGGGCAACGGCCGCCTGGACGCCATAGGAGATGGTGTTCTCGCCACCGAGGACGACGATGCGCGACGGCGTCAAGCGGGCCAGCTCCGTCGCGACGGCGTCGGGGAGCTTGGTCGTGTCGACCAAGAGGACCGGGCCACCGGTCATGCCGGCCACGGGAGCCCCGGACAGGGCGTCGGTGTAGACCCGGCCGGAGGCGATATAGACCGTCCCGACCCCGGGGGCATACGACTGGCTGGTGATGGCGGTCGAGGTGGTGAAGCGGTCGGGGCCGGACCAGCGCTCGACGGTCGCGGCATACGCGTGCAGAGCGGACTCGACCGATGTCGTGATCGTGCTCGTCCCGCCGAAGATGACGATGCGGCGCGGGTGCAACCGGCCGAGCTCGGTGGCGATGGACGAGGGCAGACTGTTGGTGTCGACCAACAGGACCGGGCCGCGGGTCTTGCCGGCCACTGGCGCCCCGGAGAGGGCATCGGTGAACACCCGCCCGGAGGCGACATAGACCGTGTCGACACCGGGGGAGTAGGTGTTCTGGGAGATCTGGGCCGACGTAGAGAAGCGGTCCGCTCCGGACCAGCGCTCGACCGGCGCGCTGGTGATCGACGCCAGCGCCGCCTCCACCCCGTCCTGGATCGTCGCGGTCCCGCCGAAGATGACGACCTTGCGGGGCTTGAGCCGGCGCAATTCGGCGGCGATCGGGTCGGGGACGCTGTCGGACTTGGTCAGCAGGATCGGGCCCCTGGTCATCCCAGCCACGGGAGCCCCGGACAGGGCATCCGTATAGACATTGCCGGAGGCGACATAGGCGACCGCGACGCCGGGGTCGAAGCTGCGCGCCGAGATGGCGGCGGAGGCGCCATAGCGATCCGAGCCGCTCCAGCGGGAGACCTTCTGGAGCGCCGGGAAACTCAGCTCCACGGTCGCGCTCGACGCGGTCTCCGAGCTGACGCTGAGCTTCCAATAGCCGTCCGGCGAGGTGTAGCTCTCACCGGCATCGAGTCCGGGGTGGCGCTCGGTGTCCTGCGCCGACCGGCTCTCAGGGTGGAAGTCGAGCACGGTGCGCGCCCACACACCGTCGGTGAGGCTCTGCCGGTGCACCGTCACTCCGCCACCCGGGTCGGTCCGCGTCCCCGTCGCGCTCGCATAGGTCCGGTTGTCGATCCACGAGTCGAGCCCGACGGCCGCGCGGTAGTCCACGTGGTAGCGATATCCGGCGATGTCGAAATAGAACCCGCGCATGCCCGAGCCGGCGCCGAGACGCTGCAGCGTGATCGTCCGCGGAGTGCCGACGGCGACGCTCGGGTAGGTGCCGTCCGGGAGCACCCCGAACTCCCACAACGTGCTCGCGATCGGGTTGCCGACCTCGCCATAGGGGTGCTCGCTCGCCGGATCCCACGGGTTGTTGCCGATTCGCTTCGTGCAGTCACCGGACAGGGGCACGGGGGTCGAGCCGCTGCGGCAGTCGAGCGAGCCGGTCGACGTCACGCCGCTGTTGAACAGGAGTGCCCATTCGGCGACCCAGGTGTTGTCGACCGGTCCGTTGGTGATCGTCAGCCCATAACCACCCGAGGTCGGTCCGGAGAATTCGACGTCGGTCCACCCGCAGGCGCTGTATCCCGGCAGGACGACGACGAGGTGATCGAACTCGTCCCCACCGCCCTCGAAGAGCTTGGTCGCCTCGCGATAGATCGCCCGGGTGTCGCACGAGGACGCCTCGCTCGACGTCAGATAGATCCGCTGCCAGTTCTCGACCCAGCCCAGGTGCGCGCCGACGGCTCCGTCGGTCGCGTCGTGGAAATAGGAGTCTGCCGCGTCGACCGCATCCTGAACCCCGGTGCTCGGGTCGCTCGTCGGTGGCGTGGTCGTCCAGAACACCGGAAGGTAATAGAGCCAGTGGTCACCGGCCGCGCGATCCCCCCTCCCCATGCCGTATGCCGCTGCGCCCGGCCTCGGGGTCGACGCCGGTCCCAGCGTGCTCGCCAGCGGCCGGGCCGACGTGCCGCTCAGTCCGCGTGCCGTCGCGCCCGTGTTGCCGGTCCGGGAGCCCACGACGGGCGCGGCACTGGCCCCACCGCCCAGGACCAGGGACGCGACGATGGCGAGTGTGGCCACCAGCGCCTGGACAATGGTGCGCGCGGGGCCCGGCACGGGGGGCAGAGGTGAGGTGCTCGGCATACGCGAAACCTACTACCGCTCTCCGACAACCCCTCCCGCCGACCCTGGGCCGACAACCTACGGTGCCGTAAGTTACGTCGGCGTAGGTACGCTAAACTCGCGGCATGACCGCTGCACCGCCCCGTCCGGTGCCCACCCGCCTCCCCCTCTTCGCCGACAGCCTGTGGAAGGTCGCCAACGCCATCGCGACCCCCATCCTCCCGCAGGACTATCTCGACCTCGTCGCTCCTCTTCGCCAGGGAGCTGACCTGCGTGGACGCATCGTCGCCAAACGTCAGGAGACCGCCGACGCGGCGACCATCGTCATCAAGCCCGGGCGGTCGTGGCGCGGGCACACCCCGGGTCAATACATCCGGATCGGTGTCGACATCGATGGAGTCCGCAACTGGCGGGCTTACTCCCTGACCTCCGTCCGCGGCGACGGGACGATCTCGATCACGGTCAAGGCGATCCCTGACGGCGTGGTGAGCAACCACCTCGTCCACGCGGCGCTCCCGGGCACGCTCGTCATGCTCGATCAGGCGAGCGGCGACTTCGTCCTGCCCACGCCCCTCCCCGACCGCATCCTCTTCCTCACCGCCGGCTCGGGCATCACCCCGGTCATGGGCATGCTCCGCAACCTGCCGGCCTCCCCCCACGCCGGGCAGACGCCCGAGATTCACGTCGTCCACAGCGCCCCGCAGGCGGCCGACGTCATCTTCGCCCGCGATCTGGCCGCGCTGGAAGCGAGCGGCCTGATCGAGCTGACGGTGCGGCATACGGACGTCGAAGGCGTGCTCGAGCTGGCCGATCTCGACGCGATCGTCCCCGACTGGCGCGCTCGGCAGGCCTGGGTCTGCGGGCCGACCGGTCTCCTCGATGCTGCCGAGATGCACTGGGCCGCAGCGGAACTCACCCACATGCTGCATGTCGAGCGATTTCGTCCGACGATCATCGAGCCGGGTGAGGGCGGCGAGATCACCTTCCTCGACTCGGCGGTCACGATCGATGCCGACGGCGCGACCCCGATCCTCGATGCCGGGGAGGACGCCGGCATCCTCATGAAGTCCGGCTGCCGCATGGGCATCTGCTTCGGCTGCGTCGTCACCATGCGCCAGGGTGCCGTCCGCGACCTGCGCACGGGCGAGATCACCGTCGCCGAACCCGGCGACGAGCTTCCCATCCAGACGTGTATCAATGCTGTCGCCGGCAGCTGCGATCTGGAACTCTGAACCCATCGCGTCCCCCTCGACCCCACTAGGACGTTCCATGACCATCGCTCCCGAGCGGATCCACATCAGCCCGACGGCGCCCCACGTCACGGAGCCCACCCACCTCGAGGCCCCCCACCACGCGCTGAACACCCGCCTCTCCGTCGGCGGCGGGCTGGACCGGGAGCACCCACCGAAGAAGTCCGGCAGACCCAACCCCATGGCGGGTCTGACCAATGAGGAGATCGAGCAGATCGGCCTCGACCTCGACGCGATGCGCGCGGAGATCATGCACTCGCGGGGGGCGCGGGACGCGGCATACATCCGGCGCGTCATCAAGATCCAGCGAGGGCTGGAGATGGGCAGCCGGATCGTCCTGCTCTTCTCGCGCAACAAGGCGGCGTGGGTCGCAGGCACGGTGGGGCTGTCACTGGCCAAGATCCTCGAGAACATGGAGATCGGGCACAACGTTCTCCACGGCCAGTGGGACTGGATGCGCGACCCCAAGATCCATTCCACGACCTGGGAATGGGATATGGCGTCCCCCGCGAAGCAGTGGCAGCACAGCCACAATGAACTCCACCACACCTATACGAATGTCCTCGGCCGCGACAACGACCTCGGCTATGGCCTACTGCGCGTCGACGAGGACCAGCCGTGGGAACTCTTCCATCTCGGCCAGCCGCTCTGGCATGTCATCAACGCGATGTTCTTCGAATACGGAATCGCTGCTTATGACCTCGAACTCCGCGGAAATCTGCAGAACTGGAACGAACTGTCCGAGCGGGACAAGGCAGCCTTCAAGGCGCAGGCATGGGCGATGTTCCACAAGATCCGCCGCCAGGTCACCAAAGACTATGTCGTCCACCCGCTCCTGTCGGGGCCGAGTTTCCTCCCGACCCTCCTGGCCAATTTCACGGCCAATGCCGCCCGCAATATCTGGTCCAACACCGTGATCATCTGTGGGCATTTCCCCGACGGGATCGAGACGTTCGAAACCGATTCGATCGACGGCGAGACCCGCGGCGAATGGTACCTGCGGCAGATGCTCGGCAGCGGCAATATCAGTGGCAGTGCGTTCACCCACATCATGACGGGCAATCTCAGCCACCAGATCGAGCACCACCTCTTCCCCGACATGCCGTCGAATCGGTATGCCGAGATCGCCCCCCGTGTGCGTGCGATCATGGAGCGGCATAATCTGAAATATGTGACCGGCCCGGTGCTCAAGCAGGCCTATCAGGTCTATAAGAAGGTCGGCGTCCTCTCCCTGCCCAACAAGGAGCCCGGCCGCACGCGGCGGTCGGTCGTCGCGGCCGAGCTCAAGCGCGTGTTCGGGGGCAAGGGCGCGGCGCGCACCAAGCGGCACCTGCCGTCCACCGTCTGATCGATCCCGCCGGGATTCGCCGGACCGGACCGGTTTGCCGCTGTCGCACTCTTTCCAGTCGCTGTCCGTGTCGGCTCCCTCCCTCTGGAGGTCGCGTCGTGGGGAGGCACCGGTGGGGTGCGCGAGGCCGAGACCACGGCAGACCGGCTCGCCCTGTTGGTGCGTCTCGTGGGCCGCGAGAGCGCCCGCGTCGAGCGCTTCCACGTGGTCCATGCTCCCCGATTTCGGCGTATGCCGTGCTCAACCGAGTCGCTGGCGACGCCGATAGGGTGGGCCGCCAGCTCGACGAAGGAGGCCCGTGGTGGGTGAGGAAGCCGACGTGCTCGTGATCGGGGCAGGGCCGGGAGGCCTTGCCGTCGCTGGGGCGCTGGCCATGCGCGGCCGCGGGGCCACCGTGCTCGAGCGCGCCGACGACGTGGCCGAGTCCTGGCGCCACCACTACGAGCGCCTCCACCTGCACACGCCGCGCCGACTCTCCGGTCTGCCCGGGATGCCGATCCCGCGCGAGTTCGGCCGCTGGGTCGCCCGGGATGACGTCGTCCGCTATCTCGAGCGCTACCGCGACCACCATGGCATCGACGTCCACACCGGAATCGACGTGGCTCGGATCGACCGCGCCCCCAGGGGCTGGACCGTCCGCGCCACGGACGGTCGCGAGTTCTCCGCCCGCCACATCGTCGTCGCCACCGGCCACAACCACACCCCGGTCCTCCCGGCCTGGCCCGGCCAGGAGAGCTTCCCGGGTGCGGTCGTCCACGCCGCCGACTACCGCAACCCCAGGCCGTATGCCGCACGCTCCGTTCTCGTCGTCGGCACCGGCAACACCGGTTGCGAGATCGCGCAGGACCTCGCGGACGGGGGCGCGTCGGCCGTCTGGCTCGCCTATCGATCCCTCCCGCACATCGTCCGGCGCACGACATTCGGCTGGCCCGCCCAGGCGACCGGCATCGCCGTGCGGCACCTGCCCACGCGGGTCGTGGACCGCATCGCCCGCGTGACGGCACGGGTGGAGGTGCCGGACCTCACGGCATACGGCCTGCCCCGGCCGGCGACGGGACTGTTCACGCGGGTGAAGGAGGGGGCGATCCCGGTGCAGGACGTCGGGATCGTCGCCGCGATCGAGGCGCGCCGGGTCGTGCCGGTGCCGACGATCGAGCGATTCGACGGCGCGGAGGTCGTGCTCGTCGACGGCCGTCGCCTGAGGCCCGATGTCGTCCTCGTCGCCGCCGGCTATCGCAACGGCCTCGGCCCGCTCGTCGGTCATCTCGGGGTGCTCGGCTCCCGGGGCAACCCCGTCGTCACCGGTGGGCACGAGCCGCCCGGCGCCCCTGGGCTGTGGTTCACCGGCTACACCAACCCGATCAGCGGGATGTTCCGCGAGCTGAGAGTCGACGCCAAGAGGATCGCCAAGGCCGTCGCAGGCTGAACCGGCTTTCGGCGGGGATGGAGCGAGGGCGGGGACCGGAAGGCTCGGTCCCCGCCCTCGTGCTCATGGGCCGTATGCCGATCAGGCAGTCCCGGCGTCACCCACCGCCACCGCGGCGCGGCCGGCCTCCAGTCGAGCGACCGGCACCCGGAAGGGGCTGCACGAGACGTAGTCGAGCCCCGCGTCGTGGAAGAAGTGGATCGACTCGGGGTCGCCACCATGCTCGCCGCACACACCCACGTGGATGTCGGGGCGGGTCTCGCGACCGGCCTCGACGCCCATCTTGACGAGGGCGCCGACACCGAGGGCGTCGAGGGTCTCGAACGGCGAAATCGTCAGGACCCCGGCCTCGAGATAGTCGGCGAAGAACGCACTCTCCACGTCGTCGCGCGAGAAGCCCCACGTCGTCTGGGTGAGGTCATTGGTGCCGAACGAGAAGAACTCGGCCTCCTCGGCGATGCGGCCGGCCGTCAACGCCGCCCGCGGGAGCTCGATCATGCAGCCGATCGGAATCTGGAGCGCGACACCGGATTCCGTGGACACGTCGGCGAGGATCCGCTCGGCGCGGTCACGGATGATCTGCAGTTCGCGGACCGACCCGACGAGCGGGACCATGATCTCGGGCTTCGGGCGCTTGCCCTCGTTGAGGAGCTGGACCGCGGCTTCGGCGATGGCGCGAATCTGCAGGTCGAACAGGCCCGGGATCTTCAGGCCGAGCCGGACGCCGCGCAGACCGAGCATCGGGTTGGCCTCGTGCGTGCGCTGGACCGCCGTGAGGATGCGCAGGTCGTGCGGGTCGACCTCCTCGCCCTTGGCTTCGGCGACGGCGACCTTGACCGAGAGCTCGGTCAGGTCGGGGAGGAATTCGTGCAGCGGTGGGTCGATCAGCCGGATCGTCGTCGGCAGGCCGTCCATCGCCGTCAGCAACTCGATGAAGTCCTGGCGCTGCACCGGGACGAGCGCGTCGAGGGATGCCTGCTTCTCGTCGTCGGTGTCAGCGAGGATGACGTTCTCGACATATTGCCGGCGCTCACCGAGGAACTGGTGCTCGGTGCGGCACAGGCCGATGCCCTGAGCGCCGCGTTCGCGGGCGCGGTAGGCGTCCTCGGCGGTGTCGGCGTTGGCGCGCACGCGCAGACGACGCACGCCATCGGCATACCGCAGGAGCCGGTCGACGGAGTTGATGAGGTCCTGGGTCTCGGGGTCACCGTGGGCGGCCTGCTGGGCGGCGTCGAGGCCCTCGGAGATATAAGTCATGACCGGGGAGTCGACGACCGGGACCTCGCCGACGAAGATCTCTCCGGTGGCGCCGTCGATGGCGATGACGTCGCCCTCGCTCAGCACGGTGTCGCCGACGGTGATCGTCTTGGCGGACGGGTCGACCTTGAGCGCTTCGGCGCCGACGACGGCACACATACCCATGCCGCGCGCGACGACGGCGGCGTGTGAGGTCTTGCCGCCGCGCGCGGTGAGGACACCGACCGAGGCGACCATGCCGGGCAGGTCGTCGGGCGAGGTCTCGCGCCGGACGAGGATGCACTTGACACCCGCGTCGCGCTTGGCGATCGCTCCAGCGTTGTCGAAGACGACCTCGCCGACGGAGGCGCCCGGGCTCGCGCCGAGCCCCTTGGCCAGCGGCTTGGCACCCGACTGCGCGTCGAAGTGCGGGAAGAGCAGTTGCGAGAGTTGCATTCCGGAGACGCGGCCGAGCGCCTCGTCGAGGGTGATCAGGTGTTCGTCCACGAGCTGCGTCGCCACCCGGAAGGCCGCGGCCGCGGTGCGCTTGCCGACGCGGGTCTGCAGCATCCACAGCTTGCCGCGCTCGATGGTGAACTCGATGTCACACAGGTCGCGGTAGTGCGTCTCGAGGCGACGCATGGCCGCGCGCAACTCGCGATAGGACTTGCCGTCGAGGTCTTCGAGCGCGCTCAACGGGAGGGTGTTGCGGATCCCGGCGACGACGTCCTCGCCCTGGGCGTTGGACAGATAGTCGCCATACACACCGCTGTGGCCGCTGCTGGGGTCACGGGTGAAGCAGACCCCGGTGCCGGAGGTGTCGCCGAGGTTGCCGAAGACCATCGCCATGACGTTGACCGCGGTGCCGAGGTCGTGGGGGATGCGCTCGCGGCGACGATAGAGACGGGCACGCTCGGTGTTCCAGCTGTTGAACACGGCCTCGATGGCCATGTCGAGCTGCGTGCGCGGGTCCTGGGGAAACTCCGCGCCGCTCTGGTCCAGAACGATCTGCTTGTATGCCGCGACGACCTCTCGGTGGTCCGCGGCGGTCAGCTCGGGGTCGCTCTTGACGCCGGCCTTCTCCTTCTGGGCGTCGAGCGCCTGGGCGAAGAGCTCGCCGTCGATGTCGAGGACGGTCTTGCCGAACATCTGGATCAGGCGCCGGTAGCTGTCCCAGGCGAACCGCTCGTCGCCGGCGAAGCGGGCGAGGCCCTCGACCGACCGGTCGTTGAGTCCGACGTTGAGGACGGTCTCCATCATGCCGGGCATGGAGAACTTCGCCCCGGAGCGAACGGACAGGAGCAGGGGCTCCTCGTCGGCGCCGAAGTGGCGGCCGATCGCGTCCTCGGTCTGGCGCAGGGCCATCGTCACCTCGACGCGGAGGTTCGCCGGGACGTGTCCCGAGGCGAGATAGGCCTTGCAGGCCTCGGTGGAGATGGTGAAGCCGGGCGGGACGGGAAGCCCCATGTTGACCATCTCGGCGAGGTTGGCGCCCTTGCCGCCGAGGAGATCTTTCTGGTCCTTGTTGCCTTCGCTGAAGTTGAAAACGTACATATCCGTGCTTGCCTCCTGAGCTCGTTGTCTCTCTGCCTACCACTAATGGAGGGGGGGTGCGCACCGGTCCGTTTTTGGTCGAAACGGGGGGGTCCGGCGTTCGCTGAGTGAGACGAGTTGGCACACGTGCGGGCACTTGTCGCTGACAGGATGACCGTATGCCGAGAAGCTGGACCGTCGCCGAGGTCGCCGATGTCGTCGCCAACCACCCCGAGTGGGGCGCGTCGTGGGGATCGTCGCCGGGGGACACAGTGCTGGCTGGGACGGGTGAGTCATACGAGGCGTGGCGCTCCGGCGAGTTGCTGCTGCGGGTCGCCCGGCGGCCGGTCGGCGAACTGCCGGTCGCCACGGAGGTCGAGTATGCCGCGCTCCGCCTCGCTCCCGAGGGCCTCGCTCCACATCCGATCGCATTGGGGGAGAACGAGTTCGATGGACTGATCTATCCCTGGCTGGCGGAATCGGTTGTCCCGGGCCACATGCTGGCCCCGGCCGCGTGGACCGACGGCCTGCGCGCACGACTCGCCGCCGACCTCGCGCGGCTCCACGAGCGCACCTGGCCCGGGCCCGGCTCCGTGCCCGAGGCCGACCGCCTCGGCCCAGGTCGACTCGACAGCGGCGCCGAGGTCGAGCACGTGATCGACTGGTGGGCGCCACGCCTGGCCGCGCCCGAGCGCGAGGCGTGGGAACCGTTCGTGGCGCCCATGCGCGCATACGGCCGTGAGATGGGACCGCTGTTCGCCGATCTGGACACGTTCGCGCTTGTCCACGGAGACACCGTCCTCACCAACATCCTTGTCCACGAAGGAAGCCCACGGCTGGTCGACTGGGAGTGGGCGCGGATCGGCGACCCTGCGCGCGACCTCGCCTTCGCGGGCGGGCGGGTGCACGCCGACCCGTGGTACGCGTCCCTGTCGGACGCGGAGATCGACACCTATCTCCGGGCGTATGCCGATTCCGGCGGCCGCGGTGACCTCGCCAGCCTCCGGGCACGACGCGACTTCTGGCTCGCGGCCGAGGCCTTCGCCGTCCTCGCCTATCTGTTGTGGACGGTCGCCGGTGACCCCGGTGCCGACCACGGCTGGAGACCGGCCGCCGCCCGGACCCTCCTGCGAACCCTGCCGCACGGCATACCGACGGGGTGACCGAGGCGGACGCGGCCGCGGCGGCGTCCACTCGCGCGCACTCCACCGACCACCACCGCGGTGTCGACGCAATCCCGTCGTCGCCCAGTGGCCTCCCAATGTCCAGGTCCATGCGATCGGACGGGTGGGCCAACCCATCCCGGGGGTGGGCCAACCCATTCCCTCGGGCACCGTCACGCAGCCACGATCGGAGCACGCCGAATCCTTCGGCGGCAGCCGCGTCTCGGGGTCGATCGCAATCGATCATGGCGTGGCTGATCCCCTCTCCCCCAAGGAGTTCCGCCATGTCCACTCGCACCCTCACCCGCCGCGCCGCCACGGCACTCGTCGCCGGCATCGTCTCTGTCGTCCCCGTCGTGGGCGTTGCCAGTCCCGCCTTCGCCGCCGGCACCGGCAAGGTCCTCGCCTCCCCGTGCCTCAACCTCCGCACCGGCCCGAGCAGCGCCTACGGAATCATCGGCTGCGTCCCCGTCAACACCTCTATCTCCATCGACTGCACCGTCACTGGCGCTGCGGTGTCCGGCCCCTACGGGACGACGACGTTGTGGGACCACACGGCATACGCCGGCAAGTCGGGCTATGTCTCGGACGCGTGGGTATACACCGGCACCGCGAACCCGGTCGCGCCGACCTGCGCGACCGGCACCCGCGAGGACCGCGCGGTGGCGTGGGCGAACTCCATGGTCGGGTCGCAGTCCTACAACTTCCTGTGTGAACTCTTCGCCGAGAACGCCTACGGCACCTCCGGGAGGTACTACGCGGCCATCAACGCGTTCAGCTCCCTCCAGGCCGCGGGGATGATGCACTACACCTCGACCGGCATCCCCAAGGGTGCGCTCGTCTTCAGCAAGAGCGCGGCGGACCAGGGATACGGCCACGTCGAGATCTCCCGCGGCGACGGCAGCTTCGTCTCCGGGGGGATGGGCAACCCGACCGTCCAGGTGACCTACACCCCCGTTCCCGGCCGCGGGGGCAGCTTCCTCGGCTGGTCCTACGCCCCGTCCAGCTGGCCCGGCCGTTGACGCACCAGCGGCAGGGGGCCGGCCGCGGCCTCGGAGAAGTCCCGTGTTCACAGGGCTTTTCCAGCTTCGGCCGGGCCCCTATGCTGCCGGATCAGACCGCGAAGAGGGTGGTATGGAGTTCGCCGTGCTCGGTCCCGTGACCGTCACTCACGAGGGAACCCCGATACCGCTGCGCCTCAAGGAGTTGCACCTGGTCGCCTGCCTCCTGGTGGACCCGGGTGCGGAGGTCAGCCAGTCCCGCCTGTTGGACGAACTCTGGGGCGAGACCGGCCCGGCGCGGCTCAACTCGCTCCGCGTTCACATCTCGCGTCTGCGCTCCGCGCTTCGGTCTGCGGACGGAGCCCCCTCCCGGTTGGCGACGACGCCGCGCGGCTATGCCCTCGCCCTCGCGCCGGGTGAACTCGACCTCGCCCGCGTGCACGCCGGCCTCGCCCTGGCCCGTGAGCGGCGCGCCCGCGACCCCGTCGGGGCCCACGAGATTCTCCGGGGTGCCCTCGCCGAGTGGCGCGGGGAGCCCTTCGGCGGCCTCGATTCCCCGAGCGTGCAGGCGCAGCGCGATCTCTGCGACGTCCTGCGCCAGGAGATCGTCACCGAGTTCGCCGACCTCGCCAGCCGCCATCATCCGTGCCCCGACCTCGAGGTGCTGAGCCGGCTCCACGCCGAGTCGCCGACCAACGAGACCGTCGCCTGTGCCCTCGCCCGCGGACAGGCCCGGCGGGGGGACAGCGTCGCCGCGCTCGCGTCGATCCGCGATTTCCGGCGCCGTATGGTGCGTGACTGGGGCCTGGACGTCGGCCCCGATGTCGCTGGGCTGGAACGTGCCATCCTTGCCGGCGATCGCGCGACCCAGCCTGCGCCCCATCGGGCCACGACCGTCGCCCTCGCCCCGCAGGCCACTCCCGTTCGAGGCTTCCCCGCCGAACGCGAACGCCTCATCCGAGACGTTCTCGCCATCGTCGCCTCGCGCCCCGGAGCGCGAGTCGGTGTCAGTGGAGGCCGCGGCATGGGCCGCACTCACCTGGTGCGCGCCATTTGCGACTGTCTCGACGGTGCGCGTCTGGTGACCGGCTCCCCGGATCGTCCGTATGCCGCGGTCCGCGATCTGCTCTCCGCCTCCGGCATCCCGACCGATGAGGTGGATTCCGTTCTCGCGGAATCGCACTCAGGACTCGCCGGGGAGTCGCCCGTGGCGACGCGGCTGCGGGAGGTGCTGGACGGCATACCGCTGCTCGTGATCGACGACGCCGACCTCGTCGATGCCGACTCGGCGGCCCTCCTGCGCGAGGTGCTCGGCGACGCACCAGTCCCGGTGGTCGCGACCGCGCTCACACCCGCGGGCTTCGGCGTCCTCGCCGGCGACTCGCCGGATCGCGCGGACGACCTCGTCGTGGTCACGCTCTCGCCCCTCACGCTTGCAGGCGTCCGCCTCCTGCTCTCCTCCGCCGGCCTGGACGAGACGATGGTCGACCGATGGGCGGAGCGCGTCGCGGCGTCCAGCGCCGGTCAGCCGTTCATCGCCGCGGCCCTGGCGCGCCAGGTCGCGCGTCGGCGTAGGGACTCGGCGCTGCCGTCCTCGCTCGGCCGGTTCGCCGCCGACCTGCGCACCAGCCTGGACGGGCCCGACCGGCGCGTCCTCGACTTCGCCGTCCTCGACCATCCCCGGCTCGACCTCGCCATCCTCGGTGGCGCCACGTGCCTCGGCGCGGACCGGGTCGTGGAGGCGGTCGAGCGTCTTCTCGCCCTCGGCCTGCTCACCCTCGAACCCCGCTCCGGCCACGCCGAGGTCCACTCCGGCTGGCTCCCGGCGTTGACAGCGGCGCTCGGACCGATCGAACGCCAGGCCCTCCACGCCCGACTCGCCGAGGCGACGTCCGAGCGTGAGGGGGTCCATCCCAGCGACGTCGTGCGGCACCTGCGCGCGGCGGGCCCCCAGGCGTCGTCGAGCCAGCTCGCGCGCTGGCTGATGGAAGACGCACGTGCGGCCCTCGCGGCATACGGCGTGCTGTCGGCGATCGCGGCGTTCACCGAAGCGGTGCAGGCGGCAGACGCCGCGGACGATCAGACCCTGGCCACCCAGGCGCGGCTCGGGCTGGTCGAGGCGCTGCACCACGCGGGCCGCGCCGGCGAAGCCCAATTGGTCGTCCGGGAGGCGGTGCGCGGTGCCCGCCGCGGCAACGATCCGGACGCGTTCGGCCGCGCGGTCGTCTATGCGGCGACTCCCCTGGTGCCCGACGACGAACTCCGGGGGGAGGTAAGCCGGGACTGCGACGAGGCGGCCGAGTGGCTCGCCGACGTCGGTGGTGACCCGTCGCTGCGCGCTCAGGTCCTCGAGGCGGCGATCCGCTCGCGCGTCCTCGACCTCGGGGCGGCCGGTCGGGTGCTCGCCTATGCCGATGACCTGCGCCGCCACGGCGCGTCCGTGCCGCCGACCCACCCCGACCAGGGGATCGTCGCCCTCGGCCTGCGGTATGCCGCCTTCGTCGCCGGCGTTCCCGCGCGCGAGCGTCTGGCGTATGCCGAGGCCGCCGTCCGCCGCACTCGTGGCACCTATGGGAGTGGTCGCCACCTCGCCGCGGTCCGGGTGCGCGCCGTCGACCAGATGTTCCTCGACCCGGGAGGCGCCGGCCCGGCGATCGAGGGCTACGCGCGCACGGCCCGCGACTGCGGTGCTGCGCATCACGTCTGGCTCGCCGGTCGGATGGCTGCGTCGGCGGCTCTGGCGGATGGGGACTGGGAGCGCTACGGGGCCGAGCGTGACCGGGTGCGCGAGGAGGAGTCGGGCATCGATCCCGGCCTGGTCCGGATGGGGGAGACGGTGCAGCAGTGCGTGGCGCTGATGCACCGTCGGGACTGGTCGACCCTGCTGGCGGCGCTCGACGCCGAGGTCAGCGTGTCGGAGGCGTTCGCGCCCCTCGTCGACGCGACCCGGTGCTTCGCCGCCGACCGGCTGGGCCGGCCCCTGCCGGACTCGGTGGTGCGTGACGTCGGCGCCCGGTTGAGCACGCACGGGACGCACCTCGCGGGACATGCGCTGCTCGCCGGGTTGCGCGCGGCGAGTCCCCGGGTGGTGCGGCGGTCTCGGGAACGGCTGGCACGGCATACGGACGAGTGGGTCGTCATCGAAGGCGGGCTCGGCGTCCTCGGGCCGGTGAGTGCCTTCCTCAGCCCCGACCGCACGGAGTTAAGAACGCGTTAATCGCCCCCCGTCAAGGTGGTGGCGAACCGGACCGAATGGCGGAGCCGGTCGCAACCGGAACGGACGGACACCGTGGACGAAGAACTGGACGGATGGCAGCCGACGAACCGACCCCTGTTCGGGAATCCCATGGGGGTCGACGATCGCCTGGGCGCGTGGGCGGCGGCATTCAACAACCGCATGCGCGGTGCGCTCGACGCACGGACGAACGCCCGACGCATCCTGCAGACCCCGGCCGGTGACGGCGTCGCCTTCCTGCAGGCATTGGTGCCCGGGATGGACGTTCCGGAGCGGGCCATGCTCCGAGCCGACGATCTGCCGTTCATCGCCGATGCCCGCCGGCTCCTGGCGAAGGTGGCCACCTGCGGGCGGGGCCTGCGGATCTCGCTGCGGACCGAGGCGGGCTGGGTGCGGATCGGCCCGTCCGGTCTCATCGACGTATGGATCGGCCCGACGAACCCGTCGTTCGGCGGCGACCTGCCCTCGACGCTGGACGGCCTCGCGTGTGTCGCCTTCGTCGACGAGGAGTCCGACGGCGGAGCGGGCTGAGGACGCGGGCGGCGGTCAACTGAGGCCGAGGATCTCCCCGTCCACGGTGAGGTCGATCTTCTCGGCGTTGGGATGGAGGGAGAGGCCGGGCATCGTGCGCATCTCACCGCAGATCGCATAGACATACCCGGCTCCGGCCGCCGCACGTACCTCCCGCACGGGCAGGCGCCACCCGGTCGGTGCGCCCTTGAGCGCCGGGTCGTGCGAGATCGACAGATGCGTCTTGGCGATGACGACCGGCAGGCCGCCGAACCCGAGTTTCTCGTATGCCGCGAGCGCGCTCGCCGCCGCCGGCGCGAAGTCGACGCCGTCCGCGCCATAGACCGTGGTCGCGACCGCCTCGATCTTGGCGGCGAGGTGGGCGTCGGATTCGTAGGTGTAGCGGAAGTGGGTCGGGTGCTCGAGTGACTCGAGCAGCGCGGTGGCGAGCGCTTCGGCGCCCGCACCGCCATCGACGACGTGGGTCGAGACGGCGACCTTGACCCCCATCTCCGCGCACAGGTCGCGGATGACCTGGTGCTCGCTGTCGTGGTCCTGGGGGAAGGCGTTGATCGCGACGACGGGCCAGATCCCGAAGCCCTCGATGATCTGGATGTGCTTGCGCAGGTTGGCGATTCCCGCCCGCACGGCGCCCGGGTCTTCGGCGAGGAGGTCCTCCGGCAGGGGCTTGCCGGGGACGATCCGGAAGCGTCCCGAGTGCGCCTTGAGCGCGCGGACGGTGACGACGATGACCGCGGCGTCGGGCCGCAGACCCGAGACCCGGCATTTGACGTTCATGAACCGCTCGGCGCCCATGTCGGCCCCAAATCCCGCCTCGGTGAGGACGATGTCGGCGCGGCGGGTGGCGACGAGGTCGGCGACGACGGAGGAGTTGCCGGTCGCGATATTGCCGAACGGTCCCGCGTGGATGAGGGCGGGGGTGCCGTCGAGGGTCTGCAGGAGGTTGGGGTCGAGCGCATCCTTGAGGATGACCGCCATCGCCCCCGCGGCCCCGAGGTCGTCGGCGGTGACGGGGCGCCCGTCATACGCATAACCGACGACGATCCGGCGCAGCCGCTCCTTGAGATCGCCCACGGAGGAGGCCAGAGCGAGGAGCACCATGACCTCCGACGCGGCGGTGATGTCGAAACCGGTCTGCCGCGGAACACCGTCCATCCGCGCGCCGAGCCCGACGACGAGATTGCGCAGGGAGCGGTCGTTGACGTCGAGGACCCGGCGCCAGGTGATATTCCGCGGGTCGAGGCCGAGCGCGTTGCCGTGGTGGAGGTGATTGTCGAGCATCGCGGCGAGGAGGTTGTGTGCCGCGGTGACGGCGTGGAAGTCGCCGGTGAGGTGGAGGTTGAGCTTGTCCATCGGGACGATCTGGCTGTAGCCGCCGCCCGCCGCCCCGCCTTTGATCCCGAACGTCGGGCCCATCGACGGCTGCCGCAGGGTGACGGCGACGGTCCGGCCGAGCCGGGCGAGCCCGTCGGCGAGACCGACGCTCGTCGTCGTCTTGCCCTCGCCGAGCGGGGTCGGGGTGACGGCCGTGACGACGACATACTTCGCGCGTTGCGCCGTCGGCTGTCCCGGCGTGGTCAGGCAGGCGAGGTCGATCTTGGCGACGGACCGGCCATAGGGCTCGACGAACTCTTCCGGTATGCCGAGTCGCCCCGCGATCTCGGTCATCGGCCGGAGACGGGCAGCGCTGGCGATCTCGAGGTCGGAGGGAATACCCATGGCCGTATCTTGCTCCTCTCGCCAGGCCTCCGGTGACACCTGGCATGTGACCCGGTCGGTCGGTCTGTCGTCGAGTTGCAGGGTGGGGTCGCGGGGTGGGGATGGGGTTTCAGGTCCGTTTCAGTGCCGTTCAAGCGCTCGCCGTCAGAGTTCCTGATGTCCGAACCGGACACCCCACCCAGGAAGGAACACCACCATGAACCTCGTCCGCACCCTCGCCGCCACCACCC
Source organism: Dermatophilaceae bacterium (assembly GCA_046330995.1). Taxonomy (GTDB): domain Bacteria; phylum Actinomycetota; class Actinomycetes; order Actinomycetales; family Dermatophilaceae; genus Nostocoides_A. Next base: position 203,637 of record JAXLRS010000005.1, on the reverse strand, counting down.
TCGCCGGCGCCGTCCTCGCCGGGGGAGCCACCAGCGCCAACGCCGCCACGTCGGCGGACACGGGATCGACGGCCACCCGCGGCTACGCCGTCTGCACCATTCACGCGAACGCGCCCTATCTCTCCGGCGCGCTCATCAAGGGCGACGGGGATCTCACCTGCACCGAGAACGTCGCCGGCCTGCAACTCAAGGTCGTCGTCCAGAAGTTCGTCGCCGGCCGCTGGGTCGCCGTCGGGGTCCCGGTGCAGGGCGTCCGCTATGACGTCATCAAGGTCTGGGGCACCGCCTACACCAGCTTCGCCCACGGGACCTACCGCACCAAGAGCACCGGCAAGGTCCTCTTCTATGGCGCCTCGACCTGGCGTCCGGTCAGCGCGGTCAGCGCGCCCCGCACCGCCTGACTTCCGACAGCACACCCCAGCATCCGTTGCGCCCCGCCTCGGGGTCACCCGAGGCGGGGCGCAGTGGCATGGTGAACTGGCCGTATGCCGCTCTTCCGCTTCTCCGCGCTCGCCTCACCCCTGCACGACCCCGAGGCCGTGGCCCGGATCGTCGCGCCCGTCGCCGAGGTCCTCCGCGCCAACGGCGGGGCGGCGACCGACGACCCGAGCCACACCGACGCGCCGTGGGTGGTCGTCGTCGCCACCGGCGGCACCGAGGCCGCTGTCCTCGACCTCGTCGCCCGCCGCGCCGAGGCCGCTCCCGGCGAGCCGGTCGTCCTCGTCACTCACCCCCTCCACAACAGCCTCCCCGCCGCCCTCGAAGCCCTCGCCGGCCTCCGGCTGCGCGGCCACCGGGGCCGGATCGTCCCGATCGACGCACCCGGCGAACCCGCCACGACCATCGCCGATCTCATTGCCGCCCAGCGCATCCGGCACGCTCGTCTCGGTCTCGTCGGCCGCCCGTCCGAGTGGCTCGTCGCCAGCGTTCCCGACCGGGACGCCGTCCGCGCGCGCTGGGGAATCGACCTCGTCGACATCCCGATCGATGCCCCGATCGCCCACCACCGCGCCGCCGACCCTTCCGCCGGCCGCGCCGTCGCCGTCAAGTTCTCCCGCCGCCGTCCCGGCGTGTCCGCCGACCCCGAACCTGCCGACGAGACCCTTCGCGCCGCGGCCGTCCACCCCGCCCTCACCGCGGCGATCGCCGAGCACCATGTCAACGCGATCACGGTGCGCTGCTTCGACTTCCTCGGCGACCTCCACACCTCCGGCTGCGTCGCGCTCGCCGAACTCAACGACACCGGCGTCGTCGCCGGCTGCGAGGGCGATGTCGCCGCCGCCCTCGCCATGATGATCGCCCGCGAACTCCTCGGCACCGCCTCCTGGGTCGCCAACCCCGCGACGATCGACCCCGCCACCGGCCGTATGGTGCTCGCCCACTGCACCGTCGCCCCGTCCCTCGTCGAGGACCTCGAGCTGCACACGCACTTCGAGAGCGGCCTCGGGATCGGCCTGCGCGGGACCTTCCGGCCCGGGCCGGTCACCCTCCTGCGCCTCGGTGGCCGCGCACTCGAGGAACACTGGGTCACCGACGCCGAGATCGTCGCCACCGGCGACGCCCCCGACCTGTGCCGCACCCAGGTCACGCTGGCGGCCGACTCCGGCGCGCTCCAGTCACTCCTGGATGCGCCGCTCGGCAACCACCTCGTCCTCGTGCCCGGCCATCATGCGGCCCGCCTGGAGCGCTGGTGGCGCCTGCTCCACGGCTGAACTCAGCCGAGTCCGCGGTAGTGGAACGGCTTGAACGTGCCGTAGCCCGACCAGTAGGGATAGGGCACGACCCGATGGATCGCCCCGTTGTGAGAAGACGACTCCTCATACGCCCAATAGGAGGTGTGGGCGCTGTCGGCCCACTTCTCGAAGAGCAGGACGTGGAAGGAGGAGTTGAGCATCGCGTCGCCGGGCTTGAGCTGGGCCTTCGTGACGTAGCTCCCGATCTGGGCCAGGGTGTAAGTGGTGTAGCCGGGCTTGGTCAGCCCCCACGACATCGAGACATAGCCGGAGCAGTCCTTGCGATAACCCTGGTAGGTCGAGGTCTGGCTGTACGTGACGTGGTTGTCGACCCAGACCTTCGCCCGGGCGATGGCGGTGGCGCCGCTGAGGGAGCGTCCGGTGTCGTCGGCGTGGGCCGCGGGCACGCCCACCGAGCCGAGCGCGAAGGTGGCCAGGAGAGCGGCGGTGCGCCGCGGCATACCCGTATGGTGCGTGGAAGCCATGCGGAGGAATCCTCTCGGGATCGGGGGACGACCGGACGCAGGGGGACGTGGTCGCCTCGGGAGGTTCCGATCGACGGTAGCGCACGATCCTGTCGCTGGGAACCCCGGACGAGCGCGCGGCCCCCGTACCATGCCGGAGGACGTCTGTCGGAGAAGGGACCTGCTCGTATGCGCGTGTTCGTCACCGGAGGCACCGGGCTCATCGGCTCCGCCGTCATCGCCGAGTTGCGTCGGGGCGGCCACCGGGTCCTCGCCCTCGCCCGCTCCGAGGCCTCGGCCGCCAACCTCGAGGAGTCGGGCGCCGAGCCGTTCCGGGGGAATCTCGGCGACCTCGACGCGCTCCGCGCCGGCGCCGCCCAGGCCGACGGGGTCATCCACCTCGCGTTCAGCAATGACTTCAGCAGCCCCGAGAACCTCGCCGCCGGTGTCGCCGAGGAGGCCGCGGCGATGGCTGCGCTCGGGGAGGCGCTCGCCGGAAGTGACCGCCCCTATGTCACGGTCTCGGGCACGCCGACCACGCCGGGGCGCCTGTCCACCGAGGCCGACCCGCTTCCGCTGGATGGCCCGGTCGGCGGGCGCAGCCGTTCGGTCAACGCCGTCCTCGACCTGGCGGGGCGGGGGGTGCGCAGCAGCGCCATACGGCTGCCCCGGACGGTTCACAACAACGGGACCGGCGGATTCGCCGGGATCCTCACGGCGATGGCGCGGCAGCGGGGCGTCGTGGCCTACCCCGGCGACGGCACCCAGCGCTGGCCGGCCATCCACGCCCTCGACGCCGCCGTGCTCTTCCGGCTCGCCGTGGAGGGCGCGCCGGCGGGCACGTCGTGGCACGCCGTCGCCGACGAGGGCGACGCCGTCCGGGATATCGCGGCGATCATCGGGCAGCAGTTGCGCCTGCCCGTCGAGCCGGCGCCGGTCGAGGCCTTCGGGCCGCTCGGCCAGGTCTTCGCCCTCGACCAGCCCGCGTCCAGCGCCCACACGCGCGCGACCCTCGGCTGGACGCCCCAGCAGCCGCGACTGCTGGAGGATCTGACGCACCTCGAGCCCTGACCGCCCTACCCCGTCGATAGGCCGGTTCAGCCCTCGAGTCGCGTCCTGTGGCGTTCATCATGACGTGAACAGCGCCGCCAGGCTCTAGCGTGGAGTGACAGCCAGGCGGCCGACGAGGACGACGACCAGTCCTGGCGTCACCTTGGAGTCGCCATGACCGTGGACGTGGGCCCGATGCTCGAGCGCTTCGGTCATGACCGCTCGCGCCTGCTCGACCTGCTTTGGGCGGTCCAGGACGACTGTGGCTACCTCCCAGACGACGCCATTGCAGAGCTGGGGCATGGCCTGGGCCTCTCCCCAGTCGAGGTGCGCTCGACCGCGAACTACTACCACTTCTTCCACGACCGCCCGGCCGGCCGGCACCGCCTCCACCTCGCCGACACGGTCGTCGCGCGGATGTCCGGCTATGACGAGGTCCTCGCGGCGCTGGAACGGCATACGGGCGCGCGGCTCGGGGGAGTGGATCCGACCGGGGAGTTCGGCCTCTATTCGACCCCGTGCATCGGTCTCTCCGACCAGGAACCCGCGATGCTCATCGACAAGGTCGTCTTCACCCGGCTGCGGGCCGGGCGGGTCGCCGACATCGTCGAGCAACTCCGCGACGGCCGGACTGCCGCCCAGATCGCCAACCCCGCCGGGCTGCCGACCGCGGATCTCGCCTATGTCGAGACCCTCGTCGAGTCCAATGTCCGCTCCCGCGGCCCGCTCTTCTTCGGGGCCGAGCCGGACTACCGCGCCCTCGTCCGCGAGTGCTTCGTCCAGCATCCCGAGCAGGTCACCGAGCTGATCACCGACGCGGGACTGCGTGGACGTGGCGGCGCCGGCTTCCTCACCGGCCTCAAGTGGCGGCTGTGCACCTCCGCCCCGGGGGCACACAAATACGTCATCTGCAATGCCGACGAGGGCGAGCCCGGCACCTTCAAGGACCGCGTCCTGCTGACCCGGTGTCCCAAGCAGGTTTTCGTCGGGATGATCGTCTGTGCGTATGCCGTGGGCAGCTCCACCGGGCTGCTCTATCTTCGCGCGGAGTACTGGTATCTGCGCGACTACCTCGAGGCCCAGCTTCAGGAACTGCGCGACGCCGGCCTGCTCGGGCGGGACATCGGCGGCCGGCGCGGATTCGACTTCGACATTCGGATCCAGATGGGCGCGGGCGCCTATGTCTGCGGCGAGGAGTCGGCCCTCATCGAGTCGTGCGAGGGCCGCCGCGGCTCACCCCGGGTGAAGCCGCCCTTCCCGGCGCAGCAGGGCTACCACGGACAGCCGACGTGCATCGACAACGTCGAGTCGTTCGCCTGTGTCAGCCGGATCGTCGAACACGGCCCGGGCTGGTTCACCAGCTTCGGGACGCCCGACTCGACCGGAACCCGGCTGGTGTCCGTGGCAGGCGACTGCAGCCGGCCCGGTGTCTATGAGATCGCTTGGGGGACAACAATTCGCGAAGTTCTCGACCGGGTCGGCGCGGCCGGCGCGCGGGCGGTCCAGGTCAGCGGTCCCTCTGGCGAGTGCGTCAACGTGGCGACGGAGGCCGACCGCCGCCTCGCCTATGAGGACCTCTCCTGCAATGGCGCGCTCACCGTCTTCGGGCCGCAGCGGGACCTGCTCGACATCGCCGCGCACTATCTCGACTTCTTCATCGGCGAATCCTGCGGCATCTGCGTCCCGTGCCGCGTGGGCAATGTCGCCCTCCGCGACAAGCTCGGGCTGGTCATCGCCGGCCGCGCCGACCAGCACGATCTCGACGACCTCGTCTCGTGGGGAGCGATGGTCCGGTCGATGAGCCGGTGCGGGCTCGGCGGGACCTCGCCCAAGCCGATCCTGACGACGCTGGCGAAGTTCCCCGAGGTGTATGCCGCTCGCCTCGCCCCCGCGCGGGGCCCGCTGCTCGCCTCGTTCGACCTCGCCGCTGCGCTCGGCCTGCCGGACTCGCCGACCGCGCCCGATCCCGCCACCTCGCCGGCCGCCAGCCCACCGGCCCCGGCCACCCAGGCCCCCACCCCCGCGACCTCCCCGAGCGGAGCGTGACCCCATGCCCGTCCACATGAGCATCGACGATGACGCGATCGTCGCGACCGAGGGGCAGACCGTCGTCGAGGCGGCCGCCGAGCACGGCGTCTACATTCCGACCCTGTGTTCCCTCCCCCACCAGGAGAGCCTCGGCACCTGCCGGGTCTGCTCGGTCTCGGTCAATGGTCACGTCATGGCCGCGTGCACCGTCCGGGTCCGCCCCGGCATGGTCGTCCAGGTCGACACCCCCCAACTCGCCGACATGCGCCGCGCGATCCTCGAACTCCTCTTCGTCGAGGGCAACCACAACTGCCCGAGCTGCGAGAAGAGCGGCCGGTGCGAACTCCAGGCCGTGGCTTACGAGAGCGGCATGACCGTTGCCCGCTTCCCCTATCGCTATCCCGTCCGCGAGGCCGACCACGGGTCCGCGACGATCTGGCTCGAACGCGACCGCTGCATCTTCTGCCAGCGCTGCGTCGAACTGATCCGCGACGAGGCGTCGGGCGAGCGGATCTTCTCGATCAGCCATCGCGGTCCCCAGGTGCGGATCGAGGTCGACCGCGGCCTCGCCGACCGGATGACCCCCGACGCCGTCCACGCGGCGACGGAGATCTGCCCGGTCGGCGCCATCCTCGCCAAGGGCGTCGGCCACGACACCCCGATCGGCGATCGCCGCTTCGAGGTCGAGTCGGTTCGCGAGGTGTCGTCATGAGCGTCGAGGGCCGGGCGGAACTCTCCCACGACCTCCCGCACCCCCCGCTCCCCGCCGATCTCGCCGCCGGCCGGGCCGGCAAGATCCGGGTCGCGACGATCTCCCTCTGCGGCTGCTGGGGCTGCACCCTGTCGATCCTCGACTGCGACGAGCGCCTGCTCGGTCTCCTCGACGCGATCACCATCACCCGCTCGTCCCTCACCGACATCAAACGCATCACCGAGCGCTGCGCGGTCGGCTTCGTCGAGGGCGGGGTCGCCAACGAGGAGAACATCGAGACCCTCGCCCATTTCCGCGAGAACTGCGATGTCCTCATCTCGGTCGGCGCCTGCGCCGTCTGGGGTGGGGTGCCCTCCCTCCGCAACACGATTCCGCTCGCCGAGGTCTTCCGGGAGGCGTATGCCGAATCGCCCACCGCCGTCCCCGGCGCCCCGGTCGTCATCCCCGCCGACCCCGAACTGCCGCGCCTGACGACGAAGGTCTTTCCGTGTCACGAGGTCGTCCACATGGACTACTTCCTCCCGGGCTGCCCGCCGAGCGGGGACGCGGTCTTCGCCGTCCTCGACGATCTGGCCAACGGCCGGCCCGTCGCTCTGCCCACCCGCCTCACGAAGTACGACTGAGCCTCAGACAGGAACGCGCGATGTCCCGCAAGCTCGTCATCGATCCCGTCACCCGCATCGAGGGCCACGGGAAGGTCGTCGTCCACCTCGACGACGACTTCCACGTGCGCGACGCCCGCCTCCACGTCGTCGAGTTCCGCGGCTACGAACGGTTCGTCCAGGGCCACCCCTATTGGGAGGCGCCGGTCCTCCTCCAGCGCATCTGCGGGATCTGCTTCGTCAGCCATCATCTCGCCGGTGCCAAAGTCATCGACGACATCGTCGGCGCCGGGGTGGGCTCGGCATACGGCATCTCCCCGACGGCGGAGAAGATGCGCCGGCTCGGGCACTACGCCCAGATGCTCCAGTCGCATGCGACGGCCTACTTCTATCTCGTCGTCCCCGAGATGCTCTTCGGGATGGATGCGCCGCCCGAGCAGCGCAATGTCCTCGGTCTGATCGAGGCCGACCCTGGGCTCGTGCGCCGGGTGGTCGCGCTGCGCAAATGGGGTCAGGAACTCATCCAGACGGTGTTCGGCAAGCGGATGCACGGTCTGCTCGCTGTTCCGGGCGGGGTCCTGAAGTGCCTCACTCCCGCCGAACGCGACCGGTTCGTCACCGGCGACGACACCATCCCTTCCCTCGCCCAGATCATGGAGTATGCCGCGGACGGCCTCGCGCTCTTCCGTCGCTTCCATGCCGAGCACCGGGAGGAGGTCGACGGATTCGCGCCCGTGCCCGCGCTGTCGATGAGCCTGGTCGGCGACGACGGCGTCGTCGACTACTACCACGGGCACATCCGGGTCGTGGACGAACAGAAGCGGGTGGTCGAGGAGTTCGACTATCACGACTACCTCGACCACATCGCCGAGGCGGTCGAGCCGTGGAGCTATATGAAGTTCCCTTTCCTCAAAGCGCTCGGGCGCGAGGTGGGGTCGGTGCGGGTCGGTTCGCTCGCCCGGCTCAATGTCACCCCGACGTTCTCGACCACGCACGCGGCCGACGCGGCGGAGGAGTTCCACGCCTACACCGGCGGCCGCGCCAACCCGATGACGTTGCACGGCAACTGGGCTCGGGCGATCGAGATCGTCCACGCGGCCGAGGTCATCGAGCAACTCCTCCACGACCCGGACCTGCTGCGCGCCGACACACTGGTGACCCACCCGCCCGCGGAGGCGTGGACCGGCGAGGGGATCGGTGTCGTCGAGGCTCCGCGCGGAACCCTGCTCCATCACTACCGCGCAGACCGCGAGGGCGCGGTGACCTTCGCCAATCTCGTCGTCGCGACGACGCAGAACAACCAGATCCTCAACCGGACGGTCCGCGCGGTCGCCGAGCAGTACCTCGACGGCTGCGCCGACATCACGGAGGGGATGATGAATGCGATCGAGGTGGGCCTGCGGGCATACGACCCCTGCCTGAGTTGCGCGACGCACGCACTCGGACAGATGCCGCTCGCCGTCTCCGTCCTCGGTCCCGACGGCAGCCTTCTGGCAGAACGGATCCGGTCATGAACACGCTCCTGGACATGGTCAGCGGACGGGACGCTCTCGTCTATGGAATCGGCAACGCCGGACGGGAGGACGACGGCCTCGGCTGGGCCTTCATCGACGCCCTCGAATCCTCCGGCGGCTGCGGCGACGCGCTTCTCCTGCGGCGCTACCAGCTCGCCCTCGAGGACGCCGACCTCCTCGGGCGGATGGGTCGCGTCCTGTTCGTCGACAGCACTCGCGCCACGGACGTCGAGACGTATGCCGTCACTCGCCCCCTCCCCGACCTCGACTTCACCTTCACCTCCCACGCCCTGTCCGTCCCCGCGTTGCTCGCGACGACCCAGGTCTGCGCGGGGCGGGTGCCGCAGGTGTGGGTGTTGGCGATCCGGGGCTACTCGTGGGACCTGCGGATCGGACTGACGCACGCGGCATACGGCAATCTCGAACTCGCCCTGCAGGCCGCCCGCTCGCCCGAGGGGCTCCTCGACCCGCGCGCCATACTCACCGGAGGAGCGTCATGACCGCCAACACCTTCGACGAGATCGTCACCGCGATCCACGACGCCCCGATCGGGTCATTCGTCGGGCGGCACGGCGCGGAGGTGCTCGCCCGGTTCGCCGGCGACGAGGTGCCGCTCGCCGACGGTGAGCTCCTCTTCCACAAGGGCGACTACGCGTCGACCTTCTATTTCGTCACCTCCGGCCGGCTCGCGTTCGTCCGGGAGGCGAGCAAGAACCGGCCGCAGCTGATCATTCACGTTCTGGAGAAGGGCGACCTGGTCGGGGAGCTGAGCTTCATCGACGGGAGCCAGTACACCGTCAGTTGCGCCGCCCTCGGCCCCGCCACGGTGTTGTCCTTCCGGGTCGGGGACCTCTCCCCGCTCATCGACGACCACCCGCGCGTCCTCTATGACTTCATGCGCGCGATCATTGCCCGCGTCCACGCCTCCCGCGCCTCGATCTCCCGCCAGCAGCAGGAACTCGCCGATTACATCGCCACCGCCGGCAAGCGCTTCTGACAGAACTCGGTTGGTGGGCTTGTGCGCCTCATCCCCGGGCCGAGTGTGGGGTTTCTGGACGAGACTGAGTGATTATTCGGCCAGTCTCGTCCGAAAACCCCCATCTCGTCCGTTCTCCCCACACTCGGTGACCGGCCGTCGCAGCCCATCCCCGGTCGCGGTGGTCCACATGGACGAACTCGCGCCCGCACCGGCGTCCCATGGCCATCGCCCCGCAAACGGAGGCTCATCCCCGCTCAGGCGGGGCGTGCTCACACGATAGGGCCCGAACGCCGGCGAAACCGGGGCTCTGCGCCGCACCCGGCAGGTGCGCCGGCGATGCCCGCCGCACCTGCGGCCCATCGGCGCCCGGCCGGGCGACCGGGGCGAGCTCAGGGGGAGGCCGGGCGGGATACGGATGTCGCGGCTCATCCCCGCGCGCGGGCGGGGTGGTCGCTCGGTCCAGGTCATGAGGTGGGCCAATGCCTAGAGGCTCATCCCCGCGCGGGCGGGGCGGACGACTATGCCCTCTGCGTCGGCGGCGAGGTGTTCGGCTCATCCGCGCGCGGGCGGGGCGGACCAAGCTGCGGTGTCCCGTCTGCGGAGGAAGGTCAGGCTCATCCCCGCGCGGGCGGGGCGGACCAGGGCGTCTCGCTCGACGAGCTGGCGAAGCGGGGCTCATCCCCGCGCGGGCGGGGCGGACCATGCCGTCGCGGTGGCCTGTGGCCTGATCGTGGGCTCATCCCCGCGCGGGCGGGGCGGACTCACCGACCTTGAGGCGAGTCGAATCGACGCGGGGCTCATCCCCGCGCGGGCGGGGCGGACGCACCCGGCGCACGACACGGCGGGCCGGGACTGGGCTCATCCCCGCGCGGGCGGGGCGGACGTGGGATTGATCACCGACGTCGTCCGTGCCGCGGGCTCATCCCCGCGCGGGCGGGGCCGACCTGTCCAGGACTTCGGGGTCAGGCTGGTGCTTGGGCTCATCCCCGCGCGGGCGGGGCGGACTCCTTGGCGTGGTGGAGCTTCATCCGGACCACGGGCTCATCCCCGCGCGGGCGGGGCGGACCTCCTCCGCGGCGTCGCGCCGCACTGGGCCACCGGCTCATCCCCGCGCGGGCGGGGCGGACGCGACGACGCGCGGGTTCCGGGGGTTGCTGGTGGGCTCATCCCCGCGCGGGCGGGGAGGACCGCTTGGCCTTGACTCGATAGTGGAGGCGCTGGGGCTCATCCCCGCGCGGGCGGGGCGGACGCACAACAGCAATGAATCCCGCACTTTCCGGGCTCATCCCCGCGCGGGCGGGGCGGACTCCCAGGACGGATATCGGCACATTCCCGTCCCGGGCTCATCCCCGCGCGGGCAGGGCGGACCACCGAGGGCACCCCGATCGAGGTGGTGCCCAGGGCTCATCCCCGCGCGGGCGGGGCGGACATTGACGGGCCGATCGCGCTCAGACGCCGGTGGGGCTCATCCCCGCGCGGGCGGGGCGGACCGCGGCGCGTGACTGGTCATCCCGAGTCACAGGGGCTCATCCCCGCGCGGGCGGGGCGGACGAGCACCGCATCCGGCCGGTAGCAGCGCTCAGGGGCTCATCCCCGCGCGGGCGGGGCGGACGAGCACCGCATCCGGCCGGTAGCAGCGCTCAGGGGCTCATCCCCGCGCGGGCGGGGCGGACGGGGAGCGGGTCGGCGCCGGCGTGGAGGGCGCGGGCTCATCCCCGCGCGGGCGGGGCGGACCCCACACAGACGCCGCGCCATCGGCATCAGGCTCATCCCCGCGCGGGCGGGGCGGACGCCGAGCAGCTCCACGAGGGCGACGACCTGGTGGGCTCATCCCCGCGCGGGCGGGGCGGGACCGCCCCGCCCGGCATGCCGGTCACACGCGCGGGCTCATCCCCGGCGGGCGGGGCGGACAGGGCCTGTCGGCACCATCCCCTCGCCCTGGGCTCATCCCCGCGCGGGCGGGGCGGACGGCGCTGGGCCAGTGGCCGCATCCTCGGCGGGGCTCATCCCCGCGCGGGCGGGGCGGACATGCCGCGGCCGGGGTCCGGGGCCGACCGGTTGGGCTCATCCCCGCGCGGGCGGGGCGGACCCGGCGGCGGCGGGCGTCCAGGACCCGGAGCCGGGCTCATCCCCGCGCGGGCGGGGCGGACGTCTACGTGCCGGTCGTGCTGATGGCGCTGGGGGGCTCATCCCCGCGCGGGCGGGGCGGACTTTGTCGAAGAGATCGATGACGACCTCGAAGAAGGGCTCATCCCCGCGCGGGCGGGGCGGACCTCAAGCAGGCGTCATACGCCGCGCCCTACGAGGGCTCATCCCCGCGCGGGCGGGGCGGACGGCGGCGACTGGGACGCCTGCACCTGCTGGGAGGGCTCATCCCCGCGCGGGCGGGGCGGACTCGCCGTGTCGCGGGTCGGCCGCGTCGTAGGTGGGCTCATTCCCCGCGCGGGCGGGGCGGACCCGCTACGGGAGCTGCTGCTCCCGCGCGGGGAGGCTCATCCCCGCGCGGGCGGGGCGGACGGTCGAGCCAGTGGTCGAGCCATTGCTTGACCGGGCTCATCCCCGCGCGGGCGGGGCGGACCAAGTCTGTATCCCGGAGACCGCGCGCGCATGCGGGCTCATCCCCGCGCGGGCGGGGCGGACCCTTCCCGGACAGGAGCCGGTGGGGCGGACAGAGGGCTCATCCCCGCGCGGGCGGGGCGGACGACCGGTGGGTCGCGGCTGGCGCGGGGGATCTGGGCTCATCCCCGCGCGGGCGGGGCGGACTCGTAAGGAGATGACCCTTTATTAGGTTGCGTGGGCTCATCCCCGCGCGGGCGGGGCGGACCGATTCCAAGAAATGACGGTGTGACGCAACATGGGCTCATCCCCGCGCGGGCGGGGCGGACCTGAGTATGTGGGGGGCGCGCAGCCGTGGTGGGCTCATCCCCGCGCGGGCGGGGCGGACGATCCGGCCGGAAGATGGTCGGCGTTGGAGGAGGGCTCATGCGCGGGCAGCGGGCGGACGCCAGACCTGGCTCCGCAACCGCGCCGACGACGGGCTCATCCCCGCGCGGGCGGGGCGGACGGCATGGGTGCTGGCGCGAGGGGCAGCAAATGGGCTCATCCCCGCGCGGGCGGGGCGGACACGGGCACTTCGCCGCCGACATCATCCGCGCCGGGCTCATCCCCGCGCGGGCGGGGCGGACGAGTTCGGCCATGGCGACCCCGGCGGCCGTCAGGCTCATCCCCGCGCGGGCGGGGCGGACGCATCTTCTTTTTCACGGCCGACGGGACTTTTGGGCTCATCCCCGCGCGGGCGGGGCGGACCGCGAGAGACGCCTCTCCGCCCCGCGCCTACCGGGCTCATCTCCTCCCGCGCGGGCGGGGCGGACATGAGCGTAATGAGGCCGGTGGAGGTGAGCGCGGGCTCATCTCGCGCGGGCGGGGCGGACGCGACGATGACAGCAGAGACCTTGCGGTTGCGGGGCTCATCCCCGCGCGGGCGGGGCGGACCTCGACGCGCTGCAAGCCGCCGCCGCCGCCGAGGGCTCATCCCCGCGCGGGCGGGGCGGACACTTGCTGAACAGCCAGGATAGGCGAAGAAGTCCTGAACTGCGATCACTTTCGCCCGCGCCGTCGCTGGCTTGCAGCGCTCCAACCGCGGCGCATCCCGGTATAGCGCGCCGACGGTGCGCTTGGCCGGCGAATGAGCTGGATCCCGTCGAGGTCGACCGGCTCCCACTCGTGGCGATGGACGCGGAAGTACAGTCGCTGCTCACCGCGCGCGGACTCGATCATGATCGCGCGACCGTCCTTGCAGAGTTCGACGACCCGATCCCAGAGCTCATCGCGAACGCGACGGGTGAGGTGACCGACAAAGACTCCCGGGGCGATCTCCAGGAGCCATCTGGTGAGGTGTCCGCGGAGGCCGGCCGGCACGGCCGTCACAACGAGCACTACCACGGTGCGTCGTCCGAGAAGTTCTGGCCACCAACGATCTTCGTGCCTGTCCGATCCCAGAGATAGATAACGTCCCAGTCCGGTGCATCGTCCGCCGTCTCACCCTGATCGCCAACGAGAAGGCGCCGGACGTCTCGCGCGCAACGAGCGAGCAGGTCTTGCGAGACTATGGCGTCTCGCACGGCTCGTCGCGTCTCAGCGGGAATATCATCTGGCTCCTGATCACGCGCCACCCTGAAGGCAACGGGTATGGCGATCTCCGCCTTATAGAGGTCCGCGACGTCGAACACGAATGACCGCGCGTGGCCGGTATGGACGAAGCCCAGCCCGGGTGCGCACCCCAGCGCGACGATCACCGCGTGGCACACGCCATACAAGGACGTTGTCGCGGACGACAGCGCCATGTTGACCGGATCGGACCCGGAGAAATCGTCCGGTCGATAGTCGCGCTTCGTCCACTCGACCCCGAACTCCTCGGAGGCATCGCGATAGGCCTTCCGAACCCGCGCCCCTTCCCGGCCACGAAGCTGCTGCATGGTCAGCGCCGAGACATCCTCCCCAGGGAAGCGCATCGCATACATCTCGCGGGCGACCCGCAGACGCGAGTTCTGATTGCTCACCAGCGCCGCCTGCGCCTCCAGCAGACGCGAGGAATTCGTCAGGGTCCGTCCGTGCGCGTAGTAGCGCACACCCTGCTCGCCCACCCAGACGCACGTGGACCCGCTCTCGGCCATCAACACCATCGCCTGGTGGGTGACATTGGTCCCCGGGCCGAGCAGGAGCGCGCCGACCGTTGCCGCGGGGATGTGCACGACCCCGCGGTCATCCGTCGCCGTCAACGCGTTGCCGTCCCGGTGGACGACGCACCGCTCCAGATAGAGGAAGCTCAACCGGTCCTGGGCGCGCTGCAGCGCCGAGATCGGCGTGGGCGGAGGCCCGGGGATCGGTTTCACGACCGCGGCGGGGCCAGGGTCATCAGGCCGCAGCCATACGCTTTGGCGCGGCCCATCCCGCCGACCAGCGCGGTTCGCAGCGCCGACGGATCCACCACGGTCAATAGACCAGCGAAGCTGGCCCGAGACAAGGACACCCTCGACCGGCCTGCGTCGGCCTCTCGGCGCCCGAAATTGACCGTATGCCGCTCGCTCACCTCCGACAGCACGCCGAACGTCTCGTCCGTGGCCACGTCGAACCCCCACGATCGGGCGTGCTTGACGAGCCACTCACGCTGTTGATCCGCCGTCAGATGTGGCGACACGCGCCCGCGCCGAGGCCCGCCGGGCTGCTTGGGCAACACGCGGACGGGATTGGCGGTCAACCGGAACCGCCACGCCTGGCCGGCGTCCAGCCGGTCGAGAAAGGGCTCGTATGCCGTGCTGTCCCACTGGGGTTGACTCGGCCAACCGGCCTGTTCGATGAGACCGGTGAAGTCCGGAGCCGACGGAGAGACGACATACAGCTGGATGTCGTGCGTCTTGGCCTGGTCGACCCGCCAGAGAACGCGGCCGGCGGAGTCCTCGTCAGCCAACTGGGGGTGCGAGCCCATCACGGCGGCGTGCATCGCCTGTGGCGAGGCCAAGAGTCGATGGGTGTCGCGACGGGTCGGGTTGAGCCGGACTCTCGATAACTCGGTCATGCGCTCGCCACCACCGTGAAGAAGTCGTCGCCGTCGTCGCGGGCCAGATCGTTCGGGAGGGTGGCTAGCTGCTCGAGCCGGACGACGTCCCTCCAGACGTATTCCCGGCGCTCCGGTGCGAAACTCCATGGCACGTCGCGGGCCGTCAACCGGTCACCTGGCGCGCTGCCGTCATCGTCGATGACGATCGGCAGGCGCACGGTCGAGCCCATCCGCCGCCGGTGCCAGGACGAGGCGACCCACCGGAAGGTGCTCAGGCCACTGACCAGATCGTCGGCCACCACGCCCTGGACGAGATCCGGAGGAGCGGGGCAGGACCGTCGCCCGAGATAGAGCGGGAAGGTCGGCCGCCGAAGCGATTCCGCCAGTCCCGCAACCAGTTCCGGCTCACCCTCGACCCCGGCGAGGAAGGCCGCGTCGGCGAGATAGAAACGGGTGGACAGCGGCATGACGGCCCCGTCACTCGAGCGGTGGGCGGTCTGGAAGTCCCGCAGGATCCGGCCTGGCTGGTCGATCCGGACCCCGAACCGAAGCCCGAGCAGGTCCACGATGGAATCGGTCCGGCGCCGCCCCTGGGCGGCCGCGAGCAACCCGAGGACGCCACTCTTGGTGGGCTCGGAGCGCGTCTCTCGCCGGGTGAACCGGCTTGAGTCTCCCCAGGCCTGCAGCGGGCCGGCGAGACGGAGCAGGAGCGTGCTCATCGGGCTTCGCCGGCGCCGGCTCCCCGGACCGCCGCGCCGACGGCGCCGACGAGGTCTTTCAGCGGCATCGGGGCGGCGACGTCGTCGAGTGCCCCGGCACGGCTGCTCCCGCGGGCGGTGAGTACGGCACGTGGGTCGAAGCCCATTCCCGACACCTCGCGCAACTCCTCGACGAGGCGGCCGACCGACGCACGTGTGTATCCGCCGGCGCCCTCGATCGCCTCCTCGAAGGCCCCCACGAGGTTCACCGGGCGGTCGTCCCGGATGCACACGAGCACCGCGTCGGGCAGGGTGCGGTTGGCGAAGGTGTTCTGCTTGCCGGTCGGCATACTCGTCACGAACCCCGAGACGAAGGCCTCCACCGCCTCTGTCGTCGCCTCGATGTCACCGTCGAGATTCTTCTGCAGCCCACGGACGTCCACGGTGGCGAACCGATAGAGGGTCGAGGAGTTGAACTCGATCACTCCGATCATTCCGGCGCCGGTTTCCTCCTCCACGTTCGCGTCGTCGACGGCGGTGTAATAGTCCTGTTCAGGGGTGACGGCGTGCGTGCTGATCGCGTGCGCCACCTGCACCGCCGCGTCGACGTTGAGGTCCGCGGCGTCGGCCACCATTCGCCCGAATAGGGCCACCTCGAGGCCGTGCTCGGCGTCGGCTGCCGACTTCGCCTGAGCCTTGGTCGGCTTCCCCTCGACCGAGAGCGCCAGGTCGGCGAGCCGGTCCAGTTGGCGGTTGCTCCAGAAGACGAGATACTGCGTCTTCCCGTATGCCGCGGCCGGAGCCTCACCGGCGTCGATCGCCTTCTGCTGGGTCCGGGTCAGCTTGACCTCGTCCACCTTCATGCCGAGGGCCTCGATGACCGACTTGGCCCGCGACTGGGCCTCGGCCGGGTCGAGATCCGGTCGGAGGCTCGTCATGCGATCCGCGAGCTTCTCCAGGGCCTGCTTGGTGCGGATCCCGAGCTTCGACTGATCGATGGCTCCGGCGAAGGACCCGCGTACGGCCTTCTTCCAGGCCTGGCTACTGACGCGTGAGCGCAGTACGCCCCCGTAGTACGCCGTCTTGGGGCTGCCGGTGTCGTCCCGGTTGATATTGCTCGGGGGAACGGACTGGATGACGTGGATGTCAACGAACATGAGCGGTCTCGCTTTCGGCGTCGGTGGGGAGCGGGGAGGTGGTGCCTGGTGCGTCGTCGGAGGCGACTTTCGTCGCGGTGCGGTGGAATCCTCGGCCCCAGCGCAGTCGCACGATGGGGACGCCGCCGGGCTGTTGCCAGCGATAGAGATCGGCGGCCAGGGAGCCGTAGTCGAGCGGAATCGACTCGGCACGTAGGAGTTGCACGATGCCCCGCAGGTGGGTCATCAACTGGTCATAGGTCTGTGCCCGGGCCACGGAGTGGAAGCGGGCCATCACCGGGCCGCCCGTGGGGTCCTCGGCGTCCCGAGCCTCGGCGAGCTGACGGATGGCCAGACCCAGCGGGCGCTCCCGGACGTGGACCGCCTGACGGGCGGATTGCGCATGGGTGGCATAAAGCACGAGCGCCGCCTGGCTGGCCCGCTCCGCCGGATTCGGCTGGTCGGTGCGGCCCAAAAGGTCCGGCGGGAGCAGGTCCATGGTCAACGCCCAGGCATCGGTATCGGCGCCGAGATTGCCCGGATCGAGCCGGCGTAGCCGCGCCAGGGCGGCCCGGGTGGCACTGTCGGTGCGCGCGGACTCGGCGTCGATACCGCGCTGCAGAGTCGTCACCCGGATGCCGACAAGTCGGGCCAGCTCCCGCTCTGTATTGCGCCCCGAGGTCGTCGCTGTGGTCATTGCGTCGAACCCCCTGTCCCGGACGGCGTGGGTATCCCGCTCATCTGCTTCTCCTGGTGGTGTGGAACTGGTTGCGGTGGAATGAGTTTCGACAGGGCGGCGCGGAACCACAGGTCCGCGAGCGCCGCATCGAGATGCCGCTCCCTGACCTTGCGGCCAAGGACAGCGTCGGCACCCGCCTCACGGACGAGGCGGTCGCCCTCGGTCGCAATCACGGCCCGGCACACCTCTGACCAATCGGCCGACGCGTGCTCTGGATCCCCATCGCCGAGTCGACCGAGCCACAATCGGAATGCCCCGTCGAGCTGATGAAAGCCGAACTCCCGCGCCCTGTCCCGCGCCCCGGCTGGGTCGCGGCCGGCGGCACTGGCGAGGTTTCCGGCCAGATTGGCCAACAGGGTGACCGCGGCGACGGCCAGGTCCGCGGCGCGCAGCGCGACGCTCATCACCGGAGGATCCGTCAGGACTCTCGCCCGCAGCCGGAGGGCGTCGTCGTACGTCGCCTCGATCATCGAGTCCTGGGTGCCGTAGGACATCCCGACCGCGTGGAGCCGCACCGGCGTGTCGGGGGCGAGGCCACCGGCATCCCGCCGGTCGGCGAGCCAGGAGACCACGGCGGGAGCCAACTCCGCGACGGCCTCGCCGCGAACCGCGCCTCCGGTGGCACGCTCGATGAGGATGCCGTCGAGCCCGCGCCACAGGGCGCGGGCCGGGTCGTGCGACCGGGGCATGTAGGCGGTGTCGCCGGTGAGCTTCTCCTGGTTGGCGCTGCGTCTCCAGGCGCAGTGGTGCTCGACCTTGTGCAGGTTGCGAGCGTGCACCGGGTCACCATTGGTGATGAGAACGTCCTTCACTTCGATGCCATTGTGGTGCAACAGTATTCGTCGCATCGACCACGTGGTCAGGTCGTTGGGCCCGGTGGGAAACGCATGCGTCGCGTCCACCCCCGGGCCGAGTGGCGGTCGCTCCCACACCGGCAGGTCGGATCGGGCGTCGAACTCACGGCGGGGCAGAACGAGGTTGAGCAGGAGCGTCTCGCGCAGATCGCCGCCCTCCACGAAGACCAGCCCGCAGCGGCCGGCGAAGCCGGTCCCGATGGGATACCCCTTGCCGCCCTTGACGCGGGGGTCGCCGAAGGCTCCGGTCTTGATCCCGGAGACGTCGAATTGCTGGCAGTGGACGAGCCAGCGTGCCGCCTCGGCATACGACAGGCTCGTGATCTGTCGGCCGGCCCGGGTCGTGAAGTATTGCTCTCCCGCAGGCACTTCGGCGATGAGTTTGACCAGACCGGAGGTCTTGCTCGCGCTCAGGCCGGCCACCTGGAGAAAAGGCGTCGTCGGTGACAGCAGGTCGAATCGCTCGCCCTGGGCGTCGAGGTAGGCGTCGATCTCGGCGAGGGGGAGTTCCCGCGCGGCCCACAAGCGGGTCCACTCCTGCGGGCCGTGGCGATGCTCCGGGATCGCTCGGTTGACGATGACGAGCAGCAGCCGGAGTATTGCGGCGTCCTGGGTGGGGATCTCGCCGGCGAGTCCGCGGATCTCGCCGGCCCGTTGGAACACCTCCCGCAGCGACAGCTCGTGCACCTGGTCGCCGATGCGGACGGCGATCCACGGTTCGTCGCGCAGGTCGTATGCCGTGCGGCTCATCCTGACTCCTTGTCTCTCGTCGTCATGAGCCCGAGGTCGGGGTCATAGCGCAACTGCCAGCCCGCGATGGTCGCGGTGAAGCTCTCGTCGAGGCAGAGCACCAGCTGGCGGGCCAGCCATCGCGATCGCTGCCATCCGGTGAAGTCGGCGCACTGGTCTTCCAGCGCGCGGATGGTGCGGTCGATCTGGCCCGGCCGGGTCATGGCCGCGGGCAGGCGCACGGTGGCGGCGCTGGCGGCGAGCGCGAGCTGCTCAGGAGGCGGATCGAGGGTGACGACGCCGAGGTCGGCATCGGCATACGGGCCCGAGAAGGGCAGCAGGCGAACGAAACCGGACTGGCGATAGACGACGATGACCTCGATCCCATCTTCACTGTCACGCACCCGCGCGGATCCGGTCGTCTCCTCGTCGGTGCCGGAGTCGTCGGTCCGTCCGGCCAGCCACCCGAGCAGGCTCTCGTCGTGGGGTCCGGCGATGCGGAAGACCTCGGCGCGTCCGATCTGGTCGTCGGTCACCCGCGACTGCTCCGCCTCCGCACGTGCCCAGGCCTCGCGCCAGGCGGGGGGCGAAACCAGAGTCGGGTCGTAGGCCTGCGTGACGAGGAGAGGGATGTCCGAGGGAATCATGACTGGGGCTCCCGCCACGTGCGGCGCCAGGACTGCGGTGGCACGCAGTAGCCGACTCTCGCCATAGACGGCCCGGCTTCCGGGCTGGAGTTCCGGGGCCGGCGAGTCGAGGTCGGGCAGACCCAGCAGGTGGAGACGGGGCGAGCGGCCGGTGGCAGGACGGTCCGCCTCCCCGGCGCCGCGCTCGTGCCGGTGCAGCCGGCCGGCCCGCTGGAGGAGCAGATCGATCGGTGCGAGGTCGCTGATCATGACGTCCGCGTCGATGTCGAGGGATTGTTCGAGCACCTGGGTGCCGACGACGACGAAGCCCCGGGGCCGGGTGACACCCGAGCCGGGCGGCCCCAGCCGGGCGCGGAGGGTTCGCTCCCGCTCAGCCCGAGCGTCCGCGAGGAAACGGCTGTGCAACAAGGTGACTCGATCCCCGAGAGCCTCTCGCACTCGCATGAAGGTGTCCTGCGCCGACCCGACCGTGTTGCGGATGACCGTCACCACGGCCCCGTCCTCGACCAACGGGACCAGGGTGGCGACCAGGTCCGACTCGGCCAGGGCGTCCATGGACAGGGCGCGATTCGGGCCGTCCCAGGGGACGGCATACGTCTGGGTCGTTGCGCCCTGGACGGTGATCTGTGGGTAGCCGACCGACGCGGGTGGGTCGATCCGCTGGCCCAGGCCCGCGGCATACGCCTGCCCGAGGTAGGTTCGCTGATCGGGCGGGAGGGTCGCGGACAACAGGATCACGGGGACTCGGTAGGCAGCGAGCCATTGCAGGATGCCGCCGAGGTAGCGCCGCATGAAGTCATCTGCGGCGTGGACCTCGTCGATGACCACGACCTTGCCGGCCAGGGCGAGGTGCCGCAGGGCGAGGTAGCGGGTCTTGAGGGCGCCGAAGAGGGCCTGGTCGATCGTCGCCGCGACCATGCTCGCCATGACGCCCTTGCGGCGGCCGGTGAGCCAGCCGGAGACGATGGCCGCATCGGCCGGGTCGTCGAGGTCGCGCAATTCGGCCTCGGCGGCGTTGACCGCGTGGATCCGCTCGCCGGTGACCAACCCGCGGTAGCTCTCGTTCAAGTGCGCCTTGCCGTGGGCGAGAAAGACCGAACTGGCCGTGGCGTCGTCCAGGTGGCGGATCCAGGGCAGGAGCCGGTCGAACATCGCGTCCGACGTGGCCATGGTCGGCAGGGCGATGAAGACCCCGCCCTGGCCGAACTTCGCCGCCAGGACTTCGGCGGCCATCAGCGCGGCCTCGGTCTTGCCCGAGCCCATCGGTGACTCAAGGATGAGCAGGCTCGGCTCGGTGAGCTGTGCGGCGATCCGGACGAAGTCGCGTTGCAGCTGGCGTGGTGCTCCGGTGACGGTGGGGAATCGTTTGGGGAGAAGCTGATCCACTTCTTGCGTGGGCTGGCCGGGATGCCACGGTGACAGGAGGTCGCGGCCGAGGTTGGCGCGGGCGACGCGCTGAGTGGACGGGGAGCCGTCGGCATACGGGAAACGGTTGGAGTCGCTCGCGAGCCAGTCGGCGACGATGACGACTGCGGTGAGCAAGGCCTGGGCGGTGACGCCGACGGGCGCCGCGGCCCACGCGCTCAGCCTCGCCTCGGCGCCCGTATGCCGAGCCGTCGCGTCGAGGATCTCCGCCTGGACCGCACGCCACGCCTCGACCCGGTCGCCGACCCACAGGGGATCGCGGGCGAGGTCCTGCAATTCCAGTCCGGTCGGGGGCACGCCGTGGTGCATTCCGACCGGGATCGAGAGAGAGGTCGCCGCGGCATGAGAGAACGAGTGCTGCTCCATCAGCCACCCGCGCAGGAGGTGCTGGCCGATCCGGCAGTGCGGTGGGAGCTTGGTGAACCCGCCGGGCCGGTACGGCGGGCAGACCAGTCCGTGGTCGGCCATCCGGTCCACGAGATCGGCGAAGCCCGGCGCCATCCGGGCCTTCACCGCGAAGCCCGGGCTCGCCTTGCCGAGGTCATGGGTTCCGGCGAGGAAGGCCACCGCGATCCGGCCGTCGGCCTCGCCGTCGGGGAAGGCCGCGCCGATCTGCTGACGGATGTTGGCGGGCAGCCAGTGGTCCCAGAGTTGCTCGGCGGCCGCGCTCGCATCGAGCAGGTGTCGGGTCAAGCGCATCCAGGCCCCGTCCTGGGCGTTGGTCTTGGCCCAGACCGACAGGGCGGCATCGGAGAACTCGGGCTCTGTCGCCTCGTCCCCGATCCAGGGCGACCTCGATTGGCCGCGGGGCAGGGCCGGGGCCGGCCGGGCCGGGGGCGATTCGCGGGTGTCGAAGTGCGGGCTCGCGAGCTGGCGGGAAGCGAGGTCGAGGAAGTCGACGATGTCGTCGGCGACGATCAGAAGGCGGCCCCGGTCGTGCTTGGCGCTGACGATGCCGGCCTTCTGGAGGTCGGCGAAGGCGCGCGCGGCCGACCGTGGGCCGACGCCGAAGAGCCGCTGCGCGGTGTCGACGCTCATGACCGGGGCCTCGATGAGTCCGTCGAGCAGCGCGGCCACAGCGGAGTCGGCCCGTGGCCGCGGCGTGGTCCCCTGGGCGACTCGATGCGTGTTGAGGGCGACCGACCACCGATCGCGGATCTCGCTGACTTCGCGGGCAAGGGCTCGCGCCTGATCGGTCGCGTCGATGACGGCGGGCAAGAAGACCGCGAGCCAGGCATTGAGAGCGTCGACGCCGTCGGCGCCACGCGGGTCACCGGCGAAGCGATAGGCCTCCAGGCCGGCGATGTAGGCGTCCGTTCGCGTCATGAGAACGAGGGACACCGGGATGAGGGCGTTCCGGGTGAGCCCGCGGCGACGCAGGATCAAGTGGATCAGGGCCCGGCCGACCCGGCCGTTGCCGTCGCCGAAGGGGTGGATCGTCTCGAACTGTGCGTGCGCGATCCCGGCCTGGATCAGCGGCGACAAGGTCGTGTCGCCGACGAAGTCGACGAGGTCGGCGACCAACCGCTCGACGTGTTCGGGTGGGGGTGGGACGTAGGCCGCTGACAGCGGGTCGTAGGACGATCCGCCGATCCAGTTCTGCGTGGTCCGCAGGCCGTGCAGCACCTGCCGATCGGGGAGGAGTCGCTGCTGGAGTCCGACGAGGTCCTCCACCGTGACCCTGGGCGCCTCGGCGAGGTCGCGCACCGCCTGACGGATGACGGCCAAATTGTTGGCGACGAGGCGGGCCGACGCGGAGGTCCCGCGGACGTCCTCGGTCAGGGACAGTCCGGCGAGAGCGATCTGGCGAGCGCCGGGCGCGACCCCTTCGATCCATGAGCTGGCGGCCGCCTCAGAGCTGACGAGCAACGGGCCGAGGGCGTCCATCACGGGCGACGTGCCGGTCTCGGCGAGTCGGCGGGTGGCCCCCTCCGCGAGGGTGAGCAGGCGTCGGTTGTCGGTGGTCAGTGTGACGCTTCGACCATGGACAGAGTCGGGGACGTAGGCGCGGTAGGTGCCGCGGCGGCGGGCCCGGCGCGGGCCATCGCCACCGGCCCAGGTCCGGTCCTCGAATCGGCCCACGATGGCCTCCTAAGTGGCGATGACGGGATCATCTTCGCCCAGGTCACAGTCAACTGTCAAAAACAACTCCACCCTAAAAGTTCCGTTGTCGCGTCACTCCGCCCACCGGGGAGTGGAGGGCCATCCCCGCGCAGCGGGGCGAGAGAACTCAGTGAGGGCCCTCCGACACCCCCATAAAACGGCTCATCCCCGCGCAGGCGGGGCGGCACTCAGCCTACGACCGTTCGGCCTGACCATGGCGGAGGCAGGTCAGGGGAGGACCGGGGCGCTCCCCCACACCCGCGGCGCCCGCGCATTCCGGGAACCGCGTAGATTGCTCCCACGTCATGACATGACGAGCGGGGCCGACGCGCCCGCGAGCAGAACACGGCATACGGCCACGCCGCAGGGGGCGCGGCAGAAGAGGGAGAACGCAGCGATGTCCGACCAGCCCGGGGCGATCCAGGATGCCCTCCAGCCGCTCGCACCGCCCAACGCCACGCTGACCCTCGACGCGCCGCCGGCGATGCAGTCCGTCCCGACCACCGCGGCGCCCAAGATGGCCCCGGCGGTGCCGGCGAGCGCCATACCGATGCTGGACCAGAAGGTCGACGGCTACCTCAGCGCGCTGTCGACGACGGCGACCAAGAGTCCCGAATATGAGGCCAAGGCCAACGAGATGCGGACGATGGGCGATGACGACATCCGCCGCGCCGCCGAGTCGTCCAACCGCCTCCTCCAGAGCCCCGTCAAGGCGCTCCAGGAGGGTGGCCTCACCCAGGGCAGCAAGGTCGGCAAGACCCTCCTCGAGCTGCGGCGCACCGTCGAGGACCTCGACCCCAGCCAGGCGCGCGGGGCCAAGAAGGTCCTCGGGATGGTGCCGTTCGGGGACAAGATCACCGACTACTTCCGGAAATACCAGACGGCGCAGAGCCACCTCAACGGCATCCTCCACGCCCTCCGCAACGGCCAGGACGAACTCCAGCGCGACAACGTCGCCCTCAATCTCGAGAAGCAGCAGCTCTGGGACGCGATGGGGCGGCTCAACCAATACGTCTATATCGCCGAGAAGCTCGACGCCCGCCTCGCAGCGCAGGTGGCGACCCTCGACGCGAGCGACCCCGAGCGCGCCAAGGCCCTGCGTGAGGACGTCCTCTTCTATGTCCGCCAGAAGCACCAGGACCTCCTGACGCAGCTGGCGGTGAGCATCCAGAACTACCTCGCGATCGACATCGTCATCAAGAACAACATCGAGCTGATCAAGGGCGTCGACCGGGCGACCACGACGACGATCAGCGCCCTGCGCACGGCTGTCATCGTCGCTCAGGCCCTCGGCAACCAGCAGCTCGTCCTCGACCAGATCACCGCGCTCAACACGACGACCTCGGGCCTGATCGAGCGCACCTCCGAGATGCTCAAGGACAACAGCATCCGGATCCAGGAGCAGGCGGCTAGCGCGACCATCGGGCTGCCCCAATTGCAGCGGGCGTTCCAGAACATCTACGCGACGATGGATGCGATCGACACCTTCAAGGTCCAGGCGCTCGACAATATGGCGGCCACCATCGGGACGCTCGAGACGGAGGTCGCGAAGTCGCGCACCTATCTCGACCGTGTCCAACGTCAGGACCAGCGCATCGCCCAGGGCAGCCTCAACATCGGCCCGGGCACGCAGCCCTGAGCCGATCGCGGGGGTGACAGCGAGCGCACATGGGGATCGCCGACTGGTTCGGCCTCGGAAGGAAGCAGCCGCCCCGCCCGAGCGAACCGATCATCGAGGTTCCGGCCGCACCGACGGCCGAGTCGCTGTCGGCTGCCCTCGACGAGGTCGAGACGCTGGCGCGGGCGGGTGCCGTCCCGCCGATGGTCATGGCCCGCCTCAAGCGCGTCACTGGCGTCGTCCGGCAGACGATCCCGCGGCTCGACAGCCTGGGCGGTGACTCCTCCAGCGCCTACAACGTCATGGCGACCGCGACCGACTACCTTCCGGGTGCGATCGGCGGCTACCTGCGCCTGCCGCGCGACTGGGCCGACAGCCGGCCCGTCGACCGCGGCAAGACCTCGCTCCTGATCCTCATCGACCAACTCGACCTGCTCGGATCGACGATGGACAAAGTCTTCGATGCCGTATGCCGCGCCGACGCTCAGGCGCTCGTCGTCCACGGCCGCTTCCTCCAGGAGAAGTTCGGCGCACCCGCCGGCGGGTCGCTCGGGATCGACCCCCGGACGGCGCTTCCGCCGATGCCGGACACCTCGGGCGCGCTCGCCCCGCCGGCCGGGTGGCCGGGGGCGGGCAACGCCCCCGGGGGTGGCTCAGGGAGGACTCCGGGCGGCACCGCGTCGCCGCCGGGCATCGGGCCGGGGGAGGATGACACCGGCGACGTACCCCTGGCGAGTCCGCGCCCGAGTGCGATGCCGAACTCACTCGACCTCCCGGCATACGGCACGGCCCCCGCGGGGCCCCCGGAACCCGGACGCCTCGCCCCACCGATCGGAAGAGACGCCTGATGACTGCACCGGCCGACAGCCTCCGGGCCGCCGTCGCCGACCTTGTCGCCGTGGCCGCGTCTGCGGGAGTCGCCGTCGACACCGCCCGCGCCGAAGGACTGCGGTTCGCCGCGGCGATCGCCGAGTCGGCGCCGGGTGCCGCGCTCGACTGGGCCCCGGCCGCGGGCGTGGACGGAGCGGACGCCGCCGCCGCCAATGTCGCGTTCTTCGACGCCGCCTCGGGCGGACGCAAGTGGCGCCAGGCGCCCACGGCGCTGCTCAGCGAGCTCGTCGCCACGGGTTCGCCCCAGGCCAGTGCGTATGCCGCGCGCCTCGCCGACATCGCCGCCGCCGCCTGCCTGCTCGGCCAACCGACGCCGCGAGTCGCCGGGAACGCCTCCCTCGCCGCCGCGGCCCAGGTGAGCGCTGCTCCGCCGGCGGGCGCGCCCGATCCCGCGGGGCCGGTCTCGCCCGGGATGGTGACGTCCCCGGCCGCGCCAGGGGCCCAGCCACCGGCTCTCGGCGTCGGTGACTCCGGCGCCATCCCCAACCTGACTGAACTCATGCTGGAGAACCAGCGGCGCGTCCAGGCCCAGCTCGAGGCGATCGAGCGCCTCCGCGGCGGGTCGGCCGTCCCGCCTGGAGCGGGCGGCCAACCGCCGCAGCTTCCTCCGGGCCAGGCGCCGGCGAACCCCACACCCCCTGGCACCCCAGGCGGCGGTCCCGCCGCTGCCCCCGAGACCCCGGCGGCCGACCCCGGACCCCCGCCGAAGTCCCTCGACGAACTCATGGCCGAACTCGACGGCCTCGTCGGCCTCGCCGCGGTCAAGCGCGAGGTCCACCAGCAGGTCGCCATCCTCAAGGTCGAGAAGAAGCGCCACGAGGCTGGCCTCAGGAGCGCGACGATCACCCGCCATCTCGTCTTCGTCGGCAATCCCGGCACGGGCAAGACCACGGTCGCCCGCCTCGTCGGCGGCCTCTATCGCGCCCTCGGCCTGCTCTCCAAGGGCCAGCTCATCGAGGTCGACCGCTCCGAGCTCGTCGCCGGCTACCTCGGCCAGACCGCGATCAAGACCAGCGAGGTCGTC
The DNA here is from genome assembly GCA_046330995.1 of Dermatophilaceae bacterium. Taxonomy (GTDB): domain Bacteria; phylum Actinomycetota; class Actinomycetes; order Actinomycetales; family Dermatophilaceae; genus Nostocoides_A. Next base: position 177,134 of record JAXLRS010000005.1, on the reverse strand, counting down.
GCCAAGGCACTCGGGGGCGTCCTCTTCATCGACGAGGCCTACGGGCTGTCGGGCGACCAGTACGGCCAGGAGGCGATCAACACCCTCGTCAAGGAGATGGAGGACCACCGCGACGATCTCGTCGTCATCGTCGCCGGCTATCCCACTCCGATGATGGAGTTCATCGCCCAGAATCCCGGCCTGGCCAGCCGGTTCAAGACGATCATCGAGTTCGCCGACTACACCGACGACGAACTCATGGGCATCCTCACCGCACTCGCTGGGGCGAGCGACTACGACGTCACCCCCGAGGCCGAAGCCGTCGTCCGAGAGATCCTCACCGGCACCGACCGCAATTTCACCTTCGGCAACGGCCGGTTCGTCCGCAATCTGCTGGAAGAGGCGATCGGCCGCCACGCCTGGCGCCTGCGCGACGCGGCGGACCTCACGACCGAGCAACTGCGCCAACTCCTCGCCGAGGACTTCCGCGACACGCCCGACGCCGATGTGGTGGTGCCGGTGCCTGGGGAGCGGGCCGAGCCTGGCCCCGGCGCCGACCCGACCGACACCGACCCCACCGGCCCGGACGCGACCACTGGCTCCCCCACCGACGAGAAGAGCGGCGTATGACGCAGATCGCCACCACGGCCCCCGCACCTCCTGCACCGCCCACCCGGGCGAGTGCCGCGGAGACGCGCGCCGCGGCCCGCCGCCACTTCTTCACCGGCACCCCGGGCCGAATGCGGATCAACGCGATCGTCGCGTCGCTCCTCTCCCTCGCCTTCGGCCTCACGGGCTTCTTCGCCCTCCGCGCGCTCGACGGCTCGATCAACCGCGCCGGCGCCAACACCGAGCAGGTCGTGCGGGTTCAGCAGATCTACACCGACCTCCTGCGCGCGGACGCGGCGACCACCAACGGGTTCCTCCAGGGGGGTGAGGAACCCGCGCAGTTGCGCAAGACCTATGACGAGGCGATCGCCCGCGTTGCGACGAACATCGCCGACGCCGCCAACGCCCAACCGGCCGACGGGAAGGCGCTCGCGGCGCTCAACGACAAGCTCGGCTTCTATACCAATTATGTCGCGCAGGCGCGGACCTACAACCGCCAGACCCTCCCGGTCGGCGCCCAATACCTCACGCTCGCCAGCAACCAGCTGCGCAGCGACATCCTTCCCATCGTCGCCACCCTCAGCACGGCGAACCAGGCGCGCGCCGAGACCGAACTCGGGGCCGGGACCATCGCCATCGTCGCGCTCGTCGTCGGCCTCGTCACGATCGCGGTCCTCGGCTACATCGCCTGGTGGCTCGCCCACCGCACCCACCGCATCCTCAATGTCCCCCTGACCGGGGCGATCGCCCTCGTCGTGGGGGGACTCGCCCTCATCGTCACGGCCATGATCTCGGCGACGTCGACGATGAACTCGGTGAAGACCGGAGACTTCGCGTCCGCGGTCCAACTCGCCACCGCGCGCGGCGCGGCCTACGACGCCAAGGCCAACGAGAGCCTGACCCTGGTGAGCCGCGGGTCGGGCAAGAAATTCGAGACCAACTATCAGACGGCGATCGCCGCGGCCCGGACCGCCCTCGACAAGGCCGGATATGCCGCGGGCGCCGCGCCCGACCTCGGGGGCGAGCTCGCGGCATACGACACCGCACACAAGACGATTCGGGCGCTCGACGACGGCGGCGACTGGGACCAGGCCGTCGCCGACGCGACAACGACCAAGGACGGTAGTGCCAACGCGCTCTTCACCACCTTCGACACGGCGTCGGGCCGCGTTCTCGACGCCAAGGCCAAGGGCGCGGTCAGCTCCCTCGACCGCCTCGAACGCCCGCTGTTCCCGTGGCTCGTCGGAATCGCCGGCGTCCTCGCGGCGCTGGCCGCCTCGCGATCGATGACCCGGCGGATCGAGGAGTACCGATGAGCCGCAGTTCCCGCGCCGCCCTCCTGGCGTTCTTCGCCACCAGCGCCCTCGCCGCGTGCGCCGGCGGTCAGTATGCCGACACGCCCCTCCCGTCGTCATCCTCCGCCGCTGCCACCTCCTCCTCGTCGACCTCCGCCGCGGCATGCGACCCGGCGACGGCGACGGAGAGCTATGCCCCGCTCGACAGCATTCCGTCGAGTTCCTCGATCACCGACGCGGGGATGAAGAAGATCCTCGACCGCGGCCGGCTCATCGTCGGGGTCTCGGGCGACACCTATCTCCTCGGCGCCCGGGACCCGTTGACCAACACCATCGAGGGCTTCGACATCGACATCGCCAAAACGATCGCCAAGCAGCTCTTCGGCGACGCCAACAAGGTCACCTGGCGGGTCATCTCGGCCGCCGATCGCATCCCGCTGTTGGAGAGCGGCGAAGTCGATCTCGTCGCCCGCAATATGACGATGACCTGCAACCGGTGGCAACAGATCGCCTTCTCCAGCGAGTACTACCACGCCGGCCAGAAGGTCCTCGTGACCCGCGGCTCGAGCGCCAAGACCCTCGAGGACCTCAAGGGCCAACGCGTCTGCGCGCCGACCCAGACGACCAGCCTGACCAAGCTCCGGTCCGTCAACGGCGTCACGGTCGTCACGGCCGACAACCACACCGGCTGCCTCGTGAAGTTCCAGCAGGGCCAGGCCGACGCGATCACCGGCGACGACACCGTGTTGGCCGGTCTCGCCGCCCAGGATCCGTATGCCGTGGTCACCGACGCCCCGGCCATCACCGACGAGCCCTATGGCCTCGGCGTCAACCTCGACAATGTCTATTTCGTCCGCTATATCAACGCCGTCCTCGCCCAGGTCCGCAGCGATGGGGAGTGGAAGCAGATCTACAACACCTGGCTCGCCTCGCGCCTGGGCAAGGCGCCGAACCCGCCGACCCCGAACTACGGCCGCGGATGAGTCTCGACCTCGGCCTGACGACCGGACCCTCCGGGGGTGCCCCGCGCGCGCCCGGACGGCTCGGGGTGCCGGTCACGGCGGCCGAGGCGCTGCGCTATCTCACCGACCTCGGCCTGTGGATCGACGACCGCCGCAAGCAGCTCGACGCGATCGACCAGGCCGCCCTCAACGCCCCGAATCAGACCGACCGCGACGCCCTCACCCACGACATGACCGTGTCGATGGCGTTGTGGAAGGCGATCTCCGACCGCTATGAGCTGCTGCGGATCACCTTCGATTCCGGGCGGGTCGGCGCGGTCCAGGCCGAGCAGCTCTCGACGCTGATCTGGGGCCGGCTCGACGTGACCCCCGGCGCGGGCGGGATGGCCGCCCGGGCGCGCACCCCGGGCGCCGCCGAAGGCGCGCTCGCCGTCAGCCTCCCCGAGGCCTGCCGGCTCTCCGACGCGATGACCTCCTCGCTTCGCGCCCGCCTGGCGCTGGAACCCAGCGGCCTCGACATCGGCATCCGGGTCAAGGCGATCCGCGAGGGCATCGAGCGGATCCGCGACCAGATCACCCTGACCCCCGCGGGCACGACCCGGGACACGGCGGCCCGCGACCTCGTCGGCTACGAGCAGCGGCTCTTCGACGTCACCGAGCGCGCCAAACGCGGAGGCGATGTCGGCGGCTTCCTCGGCCCGCTCGAGATCGACGTCGCCGCCAAGGAACGCGACCTCATCGTCGCCGCCTCCCGCCGGCACGACAACGAACGCGACGCGGCCACCGCCCGCACCCTGATGACCGAACTCGCGGCGCGCGGGGACGCCATACGGACCATGCAGGCGCAGTGCCTCGAGATGGTGACGCCGGCGCCTCGGCTCGCCGTCCCCGACGTGCGCGCGCTCGGGGCGGTGCCCGAGGATCCCGCCGCGGTGGACGCGCTTCTCCAGCGACTCGCCCTCGTCGGACGAGCCCTCGACCAGGCGCACGAGACGTATGCGCGGGCACTCGCCGAGCGCGACGAGCTTGTCGGTCTCATGGGCGCCCTCGACGCACAGGCCAACGCCTCCCCGGACGTCAGCGCCGAGGAACGCGCCGACCTCGCTCCGCTGCGTGCGCAGCTCGAGTCGACCCTCACGACCACACCCACCCCGCTCGTGCGCGCCCGGGCGCTCATGGCGGCATACCAGAGCTATCTCCAGGCCGTGACCCGAAAGGCCCTCTGACATGAGCGATCCCAACGCCTGCCGCCAGCCCGGGTGCACCGGAACCGTCGTTGACGGCTACTGCGACGTCTGCGGTATGCCGGGTGCTCCCGGCACCGGGACCACCTCGGCGACCCCCCCTGCCGTCGCGACCTCCGCCGCCCCGCCGCCGTCGAAGGCCGCCGCCGGGTCGGCGACGATGCCGGCGCCGGCCCGCCCGAAAGCCGCCCCGGCCGCGCCGGCGCCCTCGGGACCGATCGGGGTGTCCGGGTCCCGCTGCACGCAGCCGGGGTGCTCGGGGACGATCGTCGACGGCTACTGCGACGTCTGCGGGACGCCCGAGGGCGGACCCGTCGGCGGCGAGACGCCGATGGGCGGCGAGGCCTCGGCCGTGTCGCGGGTCTCGAGCCGGCTCGATGCGACCGCACTCGGGTCCGAGCGGGCGAAGTCGGGCGGGACCGTCTCGACCCGGCGGGTCTCGAGCGAGTCGCGCCGGATGCGGACCGCGCGGATCGGGGCCGGGGTCACCTCCGTGCCGCCGGTGCCCGAGATCGATGCGGCCGCGGCGGTCTTGAAGAACCCCGTCGTCCCCGAGGACAAGCGGTTCTGCCCGAAGTGCGGGGAGCCGGTCGGGCGCGGACGCGACGGGCAACCCGGCCGGACGGCGGGATTCTGCGCGAACTGTCGCGCCCCCTTCGACTTCGCGCCGAAGCTCGAGCCGGGCGATCTCGTGGCGGGCCAGTATGAGGTCGCCGGGTGTCTGGCCCACGGTGGTCTCGGGTGGATCTATCTCGCGCGGGACCGCAATGTCTCCGACCGGTGGGTCGTCCTGAAAGGCCTGCTCAACTCCGGGGACCCCGACGCGCTCGCGGCGGCCCTGGCCGAGCAGCGCTTTCTCGCGCAGGTCAGCCACCCCAATATCGTCGAGATCTACAACTTCGTCTCGCACAACGACGACGGCTACATCGTCATGGAGTATGTCGGCGGGACCTCGCTGAAGTCGCTGCTCAAGCAGCGGATGAAGGCCGCGGGGGCATACGACCCGATCCCGGTCGACCAGGCCCTGGCCTACCTCATCGAGATCCTCCCGGCGTTCCAGTATCTCCACGACCTCGGGCTCGTCTATTGCGACTTCAAGCCCGACAACATCATCCAGATCGGCGACGAGGTCCGCTTGATCGACCTCGGCGGGGTGCGCCGCATCGACGACGAGGACTCGGCGATCTTCGGGACGGTCGGCTATCAGGCGCCCGAGGTCGCCGAGCAGGGCTGCACGGTCGCCTCCGACATCTATACGATCGGGCGGACGCTCGTCGTTCTGACGATGGAGTTCCGCGGCTATCAGACGACCTATGTCAAGTCTCTGCCACCCCCGGAGCAGGTCGAGATCTTCCGCCGCTACGACTCGTTCTATCGGCTGCTGCTCAAGGCATGCGCGCCGTCGCCGGACGACCGGTTCGTCTCCGCTGACGAGATGCGCGTCCAGATGCTCGGCGTGCTGCGCGAGGTCGTCGCCCAGGACCGGGGGATCGGCGCGGCGCAGACCTCGGCGGCGTCGCTGCTCTTCGAGCCGCCGCCGGCGGGGGACGCCCAGATGACCTGGGAGGACCTGCCCCGACTGCGCCGCGACACCGGCGACCCGCACACCGGCTGGCTCCAGACCATCGACTCGCTGCCCGCGCCGGAGCGGCTCGCCGCGCTCGACCGGGCACCGGGGTTCTCCGCTGAGGTCCGGCTCGCTCAGGCGCGCGCGGGACTGGAGTCGCAGTCCTGGACGCTGCTCGACCAGGTCGTCGCGCAGTTGCTCGCCGAGGATCCGTGGGAATGGCGGGCGGTGTGGATGTCCGGCCTCGGCGCGCTCGCCCGCAACGACCCCAAGGGCGCGCAGAGCGCGTTCAACGCGGTCTATGGCCAGGTGCCCGGCGAACTCGCCCCCAAGCTCGGGCTCGCCCTCGCCTGCGAACTGTCCGGCAATCCCGACATCGCCGAGCAGATGTATGCCGTGTGCGCCCGCACCGACGCGGCCTATGTCCCGCAGGCGGCGTTCGGCCTCGCCCGGTTGCGCGGTGGCCGGGATGACCTCGACGGGGTGCAGCAGGCGCTGACCCTGGTGCCGCCGGGGTCGAGCGCCTATCCGCTCGCCCGGCAGCACTGGGCCGAGGCCCTCGTGACGAAGCCGCGGGGTCTCGGCGACCTCGCGGCGAGCCTCGACACCGTCGGCGGCGCGGGGTTCAGCCCGCGACGCCGCGCCGAGATCACCGTTGACGCCTACCGCTCCGCGCTCGCCCGCGTCACCAAGGACGGCCCGAAGCCGGGGGAGAAGGTCGGGGGCTTCCCCGCCACGACGGAGGGTATGAAGGCGGGCCTGGAGTTCGCCCTGCGCCAACTCGCCGCCAACACCGACGGCTCGATCGAACGCCTGCGACTCGTCGACGAGGCGAACGGCATACGACCCTGGAGCCTGGTATGAACACGCGACCCGTCGCTCGACCGCTCGGAGGAAGCATGCCTGGTGTCCGTCGTGGACGACCCTGTGCCGAATGGCCGGGGAGTGTGCGGTGAGCGACCTCGCCTGCTCGGCGTGTGGCGCGAGCAACCCCGCCGGATCCCAGTTCTGCGAGGCGTGCGGTCACGACCTCGGCGGTATGCCGTCCGCTCCCGCCCCGCCCCCCCTCACCCCGCCCGACCCCACCCACGTGGCGGGGGGTGCGGCATACGACCCGGGCGACCCGACCTCGCTGACGCCGCCGCCGGTGACCGGCGAACCCGGCCACCTCCCCGGCGTGGGGCGGGGCCCGGGCGGACAGGCGCCGGTCAGCCACAGCAATGTCGACCCCCACAGCCTCCCGGCACCCGCGCCCACGGCGACTCCCCTCCCTCCGGTCGCCGGCGAGGAGTCCCCCCTCGACATCGGCTGGACCGGCGTGGTCCCGGGGGCCCGGAGCACCTACGAGGAGGCGCCCGCGGCGACGCCGACGTGCACCGCCTGCGGGCAGGGTCGCTATCTCGACGGCTACTGCGACCACTGCGGCGCCAAGGAGCCCGACCCGCGTGACCACCTCGAGGAGTCGCCGGCCGCCTGGGTGGGCGGGGTCAGCGACATCGGGCGACGGCATACGCGCAACGAGGACGCGCTCGCGCTCGCCGCCGACGCCGCCCCCGGCACCCGCGCCGTCCTCGTCGTCTGCGACGGCGTCTCCAACACGACCGACTCCCATGTCGCGAGCCTCGCCGGTGCCCGCGCCGCTCGCGCCGTCCTCGATCAACCCCTCGCCACCGGGGTCGGCACCCCCGACGCCTCCCGCGCCGCCGCGATCCGCCGGCTCGGTGAGGCGGTCCAGGCGGCCAACAAGGCGGTCATCGCCACCGTCGCCGACCGCGCCGACCCGAGCCCGCCGTCGTGCACGTTCACCGGCGCCATCGTCACCGGCGCGACCGCCGTCGTCGGCAATGTCGGCGACAGCCGGATCTATTGGCTCCCCGACGGCACCGCCGGTGCTGAGCAACTCAGCCGCGACGATTCGTATGCCGCGGACCGGATCGCCAGCGGTGTCGAGCGCAAGGAGGCCGAGACCGGGCCGATGGCCCACTCGATCACCCGGTGGCTCGGGATCGATGCACCCGACGACCTCACGCCGCATACGCGCGAGGTCGTCCTCGATCGCGGCGGCTGGCTGATGCTGTGCAGCGACGGCCTGTGGAACTACTGTTCGGAGGCGACGGACCTTCAGACGCTCGTCGCACGCCTCGCCGGCGAGGGCGGCGGCGGATCGCCGACCGACCTGGCGAGGGCATTGGTGGATTTCGCCAATAATGCCGGGGGAGCAGACAACATCACCGTCGCGCTCGCGCGAATGGAGCAGGCAGCACCGAGAGAAGGGGATGGCGCCCATGGCTGACTTCGTGGCCGAGGCCTTCCAGAACGAGTTCCTGGCCGACGGGGCCACCGACGTCCACGCGATCGTCCGGATCACGGCGGCCGGGGCGTCCGGGGCCGTCGCCGACACGAGCACCCCGGGGGGCGTCGAGGTCATCATCGTCGACACCTCGGGGTCGATGGGGGCGCGCGGCATCGAGCAGGGCACGCTCGCGGCAACCGCGGCGCTGCAGGAGATCACCGACGGGACGCTGTTCGCGATCATCGCGGGCAACCACCTCGCCTGGCAGGTCTATCCGCAGGCCCCCGTGCCGGGCCTCGCCGTCATGAACGCCCAGAACCGCGTCGCCGCCATGCAGGCGGTCCGGGGCTTTCGGGCCGACGGCGGGACGGCGATGGGCCAATGGCTCCTCGCCGCCCGGCAGGTCTTCGAGACCGCCCCGCCAGACCTGCGCCGGCATGCCATTCTCCTCACCGACGGCGCCAACGAGCACGAGACGCCCGACCAGCTGACCTGGGCGATCAACTCGTGTGTCGGGGTCTTCCAGGCCGACTGCCGCGGCGTCGGTGACCGGTGGCAGGTCGATGAGGTTCGCCGGATCGCCTCCGCCCTCCTCGGCACCGTCGACCTCATCCCGCGGCCGGAGCAGATGGCGCAGGAGTTCCAGGCCCTCATGCGGACCTCGATGTCACGGGGCGTCGCCAACGCCGAGCTGCGGGTCTGGGCGCCGCAGGGGGCGAAGGTCCTCTTCGTCAAGCAGGTCTCACCCAATCTCGAGGACCTGACGACGCGCCGGCGCGAGGTCAATCCGCTGACCGGGGGGTATCCGACCGGCGCCTGGTCCGACGAGGACCGCGACTATCACGTCGCCGTCCGCCTGCCCGCCAAGACCGTCGGTCAGGAGCAGCTCGCCGCCCGCGTCCAGCTCGCCGTCGGTGACGAGGTCAAGGCGCAGGCGCTGGTCAAGGCGAAGTGGTCCAGCGACGACGCCCTCACCGCGCGGATCAACCCGCAGGTCGCCCAATACACCGGCCAGGCCGAGCTCGCCGCTGCGATCCAGGACGGGCTCGCCGCCAAGGCCGCCGGCCGGGACGACGAGGCGACGTCCAAGCTCGGCCGTGCGGTCCAGCTCGCCAACGAGGCGGGCAATGACGAGATGACCTCGCGTCTGAAGAAGGTGGTCGAGATCGACAACGCCGAGACCGGCACGGTCCGGCTGAAGAAGCAGGTGGAGAAGTTGGACGAGATGGCCCTCGACACGGCCTCGACCAAGACGACCCGGGTGCGCAAGTGAGCGCCGTCTGCCCCAACGGGCACACGTCCTCCTCGACCGACTACTGCGACGTCTGCGGCTCGCCCATCCCCGAGGGCGCCATCACCGCGGGCGCCGGGTCACCGGCCCCGTCCGGTCCCGTGCCTGCGGCCCCGGCTGCGTCGGGCAACTCCCTCGACCTCCCGCCGGTGGGCGGGGTGGCAGCGGCCCCCGCCGCTCCGGCGGGACCCAAGTCCTGCCCGAACTGCGCGACGCCCAACGCCCCGGACAGCCTGTTCTGCGAGGCCTGCGGATACGACTTCACGACGGGGGCGTTGCCGGCGGGAGCCGCGTCCGCGCCCGAGGGCGAGGACGAGCGAGCGGGGGAGGCGGCCGCGGAACCAGATGCGGTGAGCGCGCCGAGCACAGGTGCGGCCAGGGCCGGCGCGGCGACGACGGGAGGCGGGAGCGGCATACCGCCCCGGATTCCGTTCCAGTGGGTCGCCGAGGTGTGGATCGACCCCGATTGGTATGCCGACCAGCAGGCCACCGACCCCCTCCCCTCGGCGGGCCTGCCGGTCGTCGTCCCGCTGCGGATCGCGAGCGCGCTCATCGGCCGGGTGTCGGCGAGCCGCAATATCGTCCCCGACATCGACTGCAGTGCCGACCCGGGCGTCTCGCGCCGGCACGCCCAGCTGACGACCGACGGGTCGCGCTGGTTCGTCGAGGACCTCCAGTCCTCCAATGGGACCTATGTCGGGCCCGCGTCCGGTCCGCTGCCGGACGACCCGATCCCGGTCGGGCCCAAGACCGAGGTCGGCGACAACCGGATCTATGTCGGCGCGTGGACCCGCATCGTCGTGCGCCGCGCTACCGACGAGGAGATCGCGGCCGGGTGAGCACGGGTCTGACCTTCCTCGTCATCGAACACGAAGACACCTGTCCCCCAGCGTGGTTGGGGGAGTGGTGGACCGAGCGGGGGGTGCGCCTGCGGCGGGTGCCGGCGCACCGGCATACGTCCGACGCGGTCGTCCCGGACTCGCTCGGCGACGCCGACGCGCTCGTCGTCCTCGGCGGGGAAGCGGGGGCCAACGACGACGCCGACTACCCGTGGCTGCCGGCGACCAAGGCACTCATCGCGCGGACGGTTCGGGACCGTAGGCCGTTCCTCGGCGTCTGTCTCGGTCACCAGCTCGCGACCGTCGCCCTGGGCGGCGTCGTCGGACGCAACCCGAGCGGTCACTCGACCGGGCTGACGCCGGTGGCGTTGACCCAGGCGGGGCGTGGCGACCGGCTGCTCGGTGGGTTCGAGGGGGCGCGGACGGTCCAGTGGAACTACGACGTCGCGCTCGAACTCCCGTCCGCCGCCGTCGTGCTCGCGACCGCGCCGGACGGCACGCCCCAGGCCGTGCGGTTCGCGCCGCGGGCGTATGGCGTGCAGTTCCACCCCGAGGTCTCGCCCGCGGTCTTCGACGGGTGGACGATCGAGAAGCCGTCGGCGGTGGCTGCGCTCGGCGGCGGGATCGACCTGGCGGCCACCTCGCGGGCGGTGCGCGCGGCCGAGGGGGAGCTGCGGCATACGTGGAAGCCGTTGGCGGACAGATTCGTCGACCTCGTCGAAGGTTCGCCCTGAGCCGTCGCCTGACGACGCCTGGCGTTGGGGGTTGGGTGGCCTGGGCGGCCGGGGCTGGGCTGAATCGGCCGCTCCCGCAGAGCGCGGAACCAGACGGGGGCGAAGGCTGAACCGCTGAGCTGTGCTTTTCGTCGTGACCGGACTGCTCGTCACGGTGACGGCGCTGACCCTGCCCGGCCGCTCCCGGTCGTCGGGCTGGGCACTCGGCGGTGCAGGGGTGGCGCTGGTGCTCATCGGTCTGGTCCCCCGCGGGTCCGCGTCGCCTGGTCACCGCAGCAGGCCGTGTGTGCGAGTGTCGCCGCCGCGGGCCTGGCTCTCTGGCCGGCCGTGGTGAGTCGTGAGTGGACCATTCCACGGCGCATGGCGAGCGGGATGCTCGTGGAGCTCGCGACCGGAGCGATGGTCGCATTGAGGGGCGGAGCGGCATACGGCATTGTCGAGCGGGTATTCGTCCTGGCCGCCCTCGGGTGGCTGGTGGTCGAGTCGCTGAGGCAATGGTGGCGCGCCGGACACCGGCTTGGCTCGGCGCCTGCGCGCGAGGCCGGAGCGCTGGTCCTGGTCGCGGGCTGGTGCGTCCTCGCCGGGGTGACGACGACGGTCCTGGCGCCGGTGACGATGTCGACGAGCGGGGAGCCACCCTCGCCGAAGCCCGCCGAGTGTGGGGTTTTCCGCCGAGAACGCGTGGTTGACACCCCACACTCGTACGTTTTCCCCACACTCGGCGGGGGGAGGGTGGCATCAGGAGTGCGCACCGCCCGGCCGAGGGATCGGCCGGGCGGTGTCGGATTCGGTTGGGATCAGTCGTCCTGGGCGTCCTCGGCACCGCCGGCCTCGGTGTCCGAAGGCGCGTCCTGCACCTCGGCGTCCTGGGGTCCGTCGGCGAGGATCCGATAGAGCGACCGGCGGGCGTCGTCGAGCACCCGGGCGGCGTCGGCGAGGGCAGCCGGGTCGCGGGTCGCGGCCACGGCTCGGGCGGCCATCGCGGTCTGCCCGAAGGCCTCCCACATCTGCCCGCCGGGGCGGCCACCGAGCGCCTCGCTGGCGTCGGCGGTCGCGGTCTCCCAGGGGCGAGGGGTGTCCTGGGCCTCGTCGACCGCACTGCGGCCGGCGTCGGTCAGGGTGAATGCCTTGCGGCCGTCGGTCTCGGTCGCCTCGATCAGGCCCTCGTCCTCGAGTTGGGCGAGCGCGGGGTAGACCGCGCCGGGGCTGGGCCGCCAGACGCCGTTGGTCCGGACCGAGAGTTCCTCGATCACCTGGTAGCCGTTGCGGGGCTCCTCGGCGATGAGCAGCAGCGCGGCGAGGCGGACGTCTCCGCGGGGGCGGCGCGGCCCACCGCGCCGGCCGCCGCCGCGTGGCCCGCGGCCCCGCGGCCCGGCGAACGGGCCGCGCGGCCCGTCCTCGGCGAAGGCAGGGCCCTCGGCGAACGGACCGCGGCGACGCCGCTCGCCGCGTCCGGGGCGTTCGCCGCGGTCGGCGTGCGGGCCATCGTGGTGGCCGTGGTGGTGCCCACCGCCGCAGCCCTCGCCGCACTCGGTGGAGCCGGCCGGGTTGGTGCGGTCCTGGGGGTGTTGGCCGGCGAATCCGGGCGCCGCTGGGGCGCCGGTGGCCGCCTCCCAGATGGCCCGGGCGACGTCGCCGCCCTCGCGACCGAAGAATCCGCGCGGGCCGAACGCCCCGCGAGGGCCGAACGGTCCGCCCTCGCCGAGGAATGCCTCGAACGGGTTCTCGCCCTGGCCGGGGCCGCCGCGGCGGCTGCCGTGCTGGTGGTGCTCCCGGCTGCGCCGCGGACCCCGCGGGCCTTCGGCGTCGAACGGGAATCCCGGACCGAACTCCGGGTCGTGATCGTGCTTGTGCTTCTTGGGCATGGTGGTTTCTCCTGTGGGAGTCGTGGTCCCCGCGGTCGCGCCGCAGGGATCGATGTCGGGTGGCGCCGGCCTCCCCCGGCCGTTGGCGCCTCGCTGTTCTAGCGATAGCTCAAAGATATATCTATAGAGCCAAATGTGTCAACTGGATGGCTCGATCCGCGGCCGACCCCGCCGACCGAGCCCGATCTCTTGCACAGCGCTCGGGCGCGCGACGGTGAGACCCTCGTGCTGCGCGACACGCGGCCCTTCACCCGTGGCACCTGCGCCGGGGCCCGGCTACCTCCGAGCGTCGACTGACGCGCCGGGGCGCCGGCGGCCCGGGGCGTGGGCATCGACACCGCCGTGGTCGCCGTCGTCGGCTCAGGATGTGGGCTGCTGCCAGGTGATCGTGTTGCCGGAGACGGAGATCTCGCCATACCCGTTGGACACTCCGTCGATGTCCGTCTCCAGGCCCGTGTCCCTGCCGGTCGCCATGTCGAGGACGTAGCGCACGCCCTGGCCATTGGTGCCGTAGACGTAGTCCCCCCAGGCGCGGATCTGCTGGGGCACCTCGCGCGCTACCCCGGTCGTCGCCTCGGGATCCCCGGTCTTCCAGTGCCACAAGACCTTGCCCGACGCCTCATCGAATGCCGTGATCGCCTCCGTGCCGTCACTGGTCCGGCCCGTGCAGACCCACACGGTGAACCCGTTCGAGACGCACTGACTCAAATCGATCGGGAACGGTGCGGTGATGGTGCGACCCTTCCCATCGGCATACGCGTAGCTCGCGACCTTGTTGGTCGGTGACCCGTCGGAGGTCGAGACTCCCTGAAGGAGATAGTGGCTCGGCCCGGCGATGGCGCGTCGCTCGCGTGTCCAGGGGCCATCCGCGGCGACTCTCGCTCCCGACTGGGTCCGAACGGCGACGCCATATGTCGTGTCGGAACTGAAATAGTCGCCCGTGCGGGTCTGGTAGACGACGTTGCCGGCCGCGACGGCAACCCAACAGTCCGAGGAACAGGCGGTCGCCGTGATGTCCGGCGGCAGCCAGGGACGGCCGAACGAGCCGGTCGCCGCATCGATCGTCATGCCCCGGGCCTCGTTTCCGACGTCGGGATCGCGCCATTCCTGCGTGAGGAACAGGGCCCCGGTGACGGCATCGTGGAGCGGGGCGCTTGCCACAATCTCGGCCGCCTTGGGGGAGGGGACCTCCCGCAACCACGTCGTGGCACCGGTGTCGTCCACCCCCAGGTAGGCGTCATAGAACTGCGACTGCTGGGAGTGGATCTCTGGGCGCTGGACGGCGATCTCCTGGATCACCCAGAGCCGCCCGTCGGCGACGGCGAGCATCGGCTCGTGCCCGTTCGGCCAGGCGGCACCCAGCGTGATGGGCTCCAGGCTCGGAATGAACTCCGGACGGCCGACCGGGCTGTCGTTGGTGACCACGGGGGCCTCGGTCGTCCCGCCGAGCCCCATCGGTGCGCACCAGGCGGTCGTCTGGGTGCTCCGGTCGACGAGGGCGAGATAGTCACCATTGCGCAGCACGACCCAGCTCTTCCACTCCCCGAGACCCGCGGTGTAGCTCCAGTCCCCGTCCTCACCGACCTGGGGGCAGTCGACCGTGAACGGGGTGTCCACGAACGAGAGGATCTGGGTCATCGGCGTGGCCGAGTCCGGGTTCGGACGCTCGGCGGTCGTCGTCGTCTCGCTGGGTGTCGTCGACGTGCTCGACGACGTTGTGGTCGACGAGGTCGTCGACGTGGTCGTGGAGGAGGACGTTGTCAGCGCCGTATGGCTGCTCGACTGCGTCGTGCCGCTGCCGTCACCCCCGCCCAGCCCCGAGATCCAGAAGGCGCCGGCGGCGACGGCGAGCGTCGCCGCGCCCGCTGCGCCGAGCAGCCGCGAGCGGGACATTCGCGAGGCCGGGGACGCGAGCGCGGCTCCCACCGCAGGAGAGGACGAGCCTGCGGGTCCCCCTGTGGCCGACCCGCCTCGGATCGGCGGTGGCGGCGGGCCGGTCCCCGAGGACGGGTGGGCCGGCGGGGCGCCGGCGCCGGAGGAGGCTCCCGAGGGCGGGGCCGCGGTCCCGGAGGTGGCGCCAGCGGCATACGCCGGATTCTGGACGGGTGGGGAAGCGGACCCCGGCGGGGTGACCGGTGCCGACGAGGAAACGGAAGCCCCCGGTGCAGGGGAGGCTCCGCCCGCCGGGTCCGTCGGCACCGGCGTCCCGCATCGCCCGCAGAAACGGATGGACGTGGCGAGCTTCTCGCCGCATCGTGAGCAGGTGAGCACGCCGCCTCCGTCCTGACTGTCCGGGCAACGGGAGCCTAAGGACGCAAGCGAGCCGGCGTCACGTCCCCCTTTTGCACGACACGGGCCCGATCGGACCAACCTTGCGGCCATCTCTGGGCGCCGCTTGGGTGGGGCTCACCCGACGGGCGCCCCGACCGTGCCTTGGCAAGGGGCGTCAGACGGAGGCGCCGACCGCCTCGTCGAACGCCTTGTCGGTATGCCGCGAGCCCCGCCACGACGGCGCGCACCTCACCCGTGAGGTCGTCGGCGGTCGGTTGGCTCGCGGAGAAGAGCGGGCGCGCCCAGGGAATGGGCGGTGGGGGATGGGCCGGCATACCGGCCTCCGTCTGGGTGCGCTGACGCGGCCGAGGTGTCAGCCTCCCGGGAGATAGAGGTGATTGCGCGCCGTGGCGACGCGGAGGTTCTCGGGTGTGCCCGGGATGGCCACCTCGCCCGGGATCTCGATCCACTCGGAGTCATCGATGGAGACATAGCCGCGATAGACGGCGTCGGCGCGGACCGAGTAGGTGCCGGGGTCGGCATAGGTGTGGACGATGTCGCCGGTGGGGTAGGGGCCGCCGGTGCTGGTGGTGGGGCCCTGACTGGTGCCATCGCCGAAGTCGTAGGTGAGGGAGTCGAGTTGGGGGCGGATGGTGATGGTCATGCCGAACCAGTCCCGAGGGTCGAGGATGTCGTCCTCACCGGGCTGGAACCCGGCGGACGGCCACTCGACCTCGAAGTAGGTGGGGAGCGTCACGAGGGTCAGGTTGCCCTCGGGCTGGATGTGCAGGCCCGGCGTGGCGAGCGTGGTGCGGTGGAAGGCGGCGCCGATGGCCAGCAGGTCGACCTTGCCGGGGATGAGATTGGGGTAGCAGGTGTAGCCCTGGCGTTCCCACGGGGTGTCGGGATTGATGCGGCGCTGGAAGACCCACACGGCGGGTCCATTGCCGGGGAAGTCGTCGCAGTAGACGTTCATGAGGTGGCAGTCGACGCCGCCGGGTTCCTCGGGGATGTCGCCGCCGCAGTAGGGCGCGGTGCCGTAGTCGAAGAACTGCTGCGGCGTCCCGTTCACGTGCCCGCCGTCGAGGTCAAGCACATCTCTGGCGAGCAGGAAGCTCTTCCCGTCATCGGTGCAGCTGACTTCCTGGCAATCGTCCGCGTACGAAGTGATGGGAGCGGTCCACGCAATGGCAATGAGGGCCCCCATCGCGAGTCGCCAGCCTCGACGCGTCATGTGTTGGACAACTCCTGGATGCGCCAGCCCTGGCCCGTCCAGGCAAGAACGAGTCGAATGTGGAGTTTGACGGCCTTGGAGACGTACACCGAGTCACCACGCTCGTTGACGATCCGGCTCCCAGGCTGCCGGCCGTTGTAAATGATCCACGGGGCGCTCAAGTCCTCGG
Source organism: Dermatophilaceae bacterium (assembly GCA_046330995.1). Taxonomy (GTDB): domain Bacteria; phylum Actinomycetota; class Actinomycetes; order Actinomycetales; family Dermatophilaceae; genus Nostocoides_A. The sequence continues at coordinate 160,782 of JAXLRS010000005.1, read as the reverse complement.
TGGAGAAGGTGACACGTTCGGTCTGCACCATCGGGCCGTCGTAATGCTGGTTCTTTGCGACGAGGTCCGCGGCGATCTTCTCGTATCCCTTGCAGACCTCGCAGCCAGCCGTGCCGAGCGGCCCCAGAAGCCCGGCCTCGGGCTTGGCGTAGGCGTAATTCACGAGTTCGTAGAAGTAGATGACGAAGGCCTCCGCCGACTGCAGCGTCTGCTTCTTCGCCGCAGCGGGGAATTCCGGCTTCAGCGGGACGTATGCCGATCCCGACGGACTGCTCGACGGGCTGCTCGACGACGACGTCGAACTCGTCGACGTGGTGCTGCCGCTCGTCGAGGCCGCCGTGGACGACGAACTCGGATCGCTCCCTCCGCCGTCACACCCGGCCAGAAGCACCCCCGCGAGCAGGCCGGCGAGCGCGACCCGGCAACCGTGGCGCACGTGCATACGGCATCTCCTCCCGACCCGAGCGAGCCCGCGGCCCGCTCCGACTGAACACCAGCCTGAACGACCGCGCCCGATCTCGCCACCTGAAGCCCGAGTTATCCACAGGCTCGTGCCGTCGACCGGCCCGTCGACCCGGTGGAGCGCGAACGCCGCGGGATGACACGATGCGCCCGTGGAGAACGAGCCGCGTCCGCCAGTCCCCAGTTGGGACGAGTACTTCCTCGGGATCGCGACCGCCGTGTCGGCCCGGGCCAAATGCACCCGTCGGCGCGTGGGAGCCGTCCTCGTCATCGACCATCGGATCATCGCCACCGGCTATAACGGCGCCGCCCCCGGCGAGCCCGACTGCCTCGACGGTGCCTGCCCGCGCGGGGCTCTGGACTATGACCTCATCCCGGGCCTCGGCGACTACGACCGCCCGGGCACGCCCGGTTTCTGCATCGCGATCCACGCCGAGGTCAACGCTCTGCTCTTCGCGGTCCGCGACACGCAGGGCGCGGCCGCCTACATCACCGATCCGCCTTGCCCCGGTTGCCGCAAGGCCCTCGCCGCTGCCGGGGTCCTCCGGGCGGTCTGGCCGGGCGGTGAACACGACCGGGCGGGTCTCACCGACTGGACCGCCTGACGTGGCGGCAGACGAGGCGGCGCGCTATTCGTCACCACGGAGGGTGAAGGATCGCAGCCGATCGCCGGTGGCCCACAGCGCGGCGAGAGTGGTCAGGACGGCGGCGAGCACGGCATAAGTCAGGGGGAGTCGCGCATCGGTCACGTGGTCGCTGAGCGCGCTGGCGGCCTGCCGGCCCCATGCGCCGATCGAGACCCACCGGATGCCGGCGAGCAGGCCACCGAGCACGCCCTCCCAGATGAGCACGAACAGCAGGCCGGCGACCACCGCGTGCCGGGTGAGCGCGGCGAGGGCGAGGAACAGCGCGGCGTATGTCGTGCCGGCCACCCCACCGCCCACTCCCCACGCGAGTGCGCGCGCAACGTCGCCGGAGTCGAGAATGATCCCCACCAGGGCGAGCGGGAGTGCCCCGAACACCAGTGTCGCCAATGCGGCGACCGCGAACTTGCTCACCGCGATGACGTGGCGGCTCACGGGTTTCGCCAGTAAATAGACGATCGACCCGTCGTCGACCTCCGGACCGAGGCAGGCGCTCGCGGCGAGCAGCGCGACCAGGGGAAGGGCAAGGGTGTAGCCCAACGTCACGACGATGTCGTAGCCCTCGGCGTCGTGGGCCAGGACCCGGACGAGGATCGCCAGCGCGATCAGGACAGCCGGGATGAGCAGGAGCACCAGAGCGCGCCGCCGGCCCAGAAGCGCCGCAGCGGCGAGACGGACGACGGTCGGATTCATGCCGGTCCTCCGACGAGATAGGCGAACACGCTCTCGAGGGATTCATCGCTCGGGGTGAGTTCCAGGATCCGTATGCCGTTCTCCCGCGCCATTCGCGGCAGCCTCACGGCGAACGCGCCCAGGTCGCTCACCGACACATCGAGCCCGCCCTGCCGCCGCAATGACACGCCGATGACGGACGGGTCGGCGATGAGCACCGAGCCGAGGCGGCGATCGTCGTCGGCGACCACGGCATACTGCATCGGCCGATCCGTCATGAGCCGCCGGATCACGCCGAAGTCCCCGGATGCCGCGTGCCGACCCGCGACGACGACCTCGATCTGCCGGGCGACCTGCTCGACCTCCTCGAGGATGTGGGAGCTGAACAGCAGGGTCCGTCCCTCGGCGCCCATGCGTCGCAGCAGCGCCATGAGGTGCATCCGCTGGCGCGGGTCCACGCCGTTGAAGGGCTCATCGAGGAGGAGGACGGCCGGATCGTGGACGAGGGCGGAGGCGAGCTTGGCGCGCTGCCGCATTCCCTTGGAATAGGTGTCGATCCGGCGCTGCGCGGGCTCGGTGAGTTCGACGATGGTCAGCGCCCGTTCGGTCGCGGCGCCGGGGTCGGCAAGGCCGTGGAGTTCGGCGTTGGCCCGGACAAACTGGCGTCCCGTGAGATAGCCGAAGCTGAGTTCGCGTTCGGGCACCAGCCCGATGGCTTTATAGGCGTCCGTATGCCGCCAGATCGCCGCCCCGTCGAGCGTCACGGTCCCCGCGGACGGGGCGAGGAATCCCGCCATCATCGCGATGAGGGTCGTCTTGCCGGCGCCGTTGGGGCCGAGGAGCCCGGTGATCCCCGGGCCGACGGTCATCGAGATCCCGTTGACCGCGACGACATTGCCGAACCACCGGGACGCGGCATCCAGGGCCAGGACACTCATCTCGTCGCCAACTTCCGATAGCGCCAGACGAGGGCGCCCACGCAGGCGAGCGAGAAGCCGAGGAGGGCCGCGGCATACGCCCATTGCATCGCCGTGCTCGTCGGCGGCGTCAGGGCGGACCCGTCGGCCCACGCGGCGACCAGTCCGCGATAGAGCGAATAGGGGGAGAAGAGCCCGGCCACCTCGCCGACGTGGGAGTTGCCCTCCTGGTCCGCGACTCCCTGGATGGCGGCGACGATCCCGTCCCCGAGGAGGAGGACGGCGATGGTCCCCATGACCGCGAATCCGCGCCGGGTCGACACCGACGCGATGAGTCCGGCGATCCCGGTGATCGCGGCGGCGAGGAGGAGGACGAGGACGACGGCGACGCCCGCCTGGCGGGTCTGCTCGGTGAGGTCGAACTCACCGAGCAGGGCCACGGCATAGAGGATGAGAATCGGCAGGAGGAGGAAGACGAGGGTGGCGCCGAGGAGGGCCACCCAGCGCGCGAGGGCATAGATCGGTGCCGGGAGTGGGCGGGCGAGATAGAGGGCGATCGTCCCGTGTCGCAGGTCGCGCGAGAAGAGGACGGGTGCCTGGCTCGCGACGAAGATCGCCAGGAGGACCTGCGTCTGGGCGGCATAACGCGCATAGCTGATCGGGAGTGCGTCGAGGCCGACGAGGACCACGACGCCGGCGATGGCGAGGGCGGGCGCGAGGTTGAGCGCGAGGAGAACGAAGGGGAGGATCTTGGATCGCCCCGAACGCCCCAGTCCGAAGGCATTGCGGAACCCGGTGACGATCAACGCGCGGGCGATGCCGCCGAGTCCGTGCCGCGGACCGGCATACGGCCGATATCCGATGTCGTGAATGACGCTCACGCCGGCGTCCGGTGTGGTCGGTATGCCGCTGGGCTGGCTCACCGTGCCCCCTGCGCGTCGGCGAAGACATCCTCGATGCGACGGTGGTCGGTCTGGAGGCGCACCAGGCCGAGCCCGAGGTCGCTCGCGGCGTCGCGGATGAGGTCGTGGACGTCGGGTCCATCGGTCTCGCCCCGGCGGGCGACGGCCGTGTCGACAGAGAGCAGGCCTCCGCGCGCAGTGACCGTGACCCCCGCACGGGTGAGCGCGGCGCTCATCCGGGCCTGCGCATCGTCTCCGAGCACCTCGACCAGCAGCGCCCCGGTCGCGTCGAGGAACTCGTCGGTGCGCGAAGCGCGCAGGAGCCGGCCCCCATCGAGGACGACCACCTGGTCGCTGACGCGCTCCAACTCCCCGAGCAGGTGCGATGTCACGACGATCGAGATCCCGAAGTCGTGGCCGATCCGCTGGATCAGACCGAGCATCTCGTCGCGGGCGGCCGGATCCAGACCGTTGGTCGGCTCGTCGAGGAAGACCAGGCGGGGATCGTGGACGAGGGCCTGGGCGAGCTTGGCCTTCTGCTTCATCCCGGTGGAGTAGCCACCCATCGGCCGGTAGCGCTCCTCCGCGAGTCCGACGTGGCGCAGGACATCGGCCGCCCGCTCGCGGGCGGCGACGCGCGGCAGGCCCGACATCATCGCCATGTGGACGGCGAAGTCGCTGGCGCTGACATCCGGTGGGAGACAGTCGTGTTCGGGGAGGTAGCCGACCGCTGCCCGGATCGACGGTCCTTCGGTGGCGATGTCATGGCCGAGGACCTCGGCGCGTCCGGACGTCGGCGGGACCAGCCCGAGGAGGATCTTGATGAGCGTCGACTTGCCCGCCCCGTTGGCGCCGACGAGGCCGGTGATGCCCGGGGCGATCGAGACGGTGAGGCTGTCGAGGGCGAGCACGGCGCCGTAGTCCTTGGTCAACGCGCCCGTCACCACCACCGTCTCCATGCGCCTCAATGTAGTCGCCGGTGCCGACAGCCCCCGCCGGCGGGCGCGATGCCGGCGACCTCCGTCTGCCGGCCGGGTGGCGTGCGTCGGTCCGCCCGGGGCGAGCGTCTACGGTGATCGGGTGACCGCCCACGCGCTGTTCGACATCACCGGCCGGATCGCTCTCGTCACCGGGTCCAGCCGGGGCATCGGTAAGGCCCTGGCGACGGGGCTGGTCGAGGCGGGCGCACGCGTGGTGCTGAACGGCCGGGACGAGGGCCGACTCGAGGACACGCGCCGGCAACTGGCCGCGCTCGGGCGGGGGAGCGTCCATACGGCCGCCTTCGACGTGACCGACGAGGCGGCGGTCGCGGCCGGGGTGGACCGTATCGCCGGCGACTTCGGACCGGTCGAGATCCTCGTCAACAACACCGGCCGGCAACTGCGCGCGCCGATCGTCGACTTCGCTCTCGCCGACTGGCAGCGGCTCCTCGATGCCAACCTCACCAGCGCCTTCCTGATGAGCCGGGCCGTCGCGCCGGGGATGGTCGCCGCCGGGCGGGGCAAGATCGTCAACATCTGTTCGGTCCAGTCGCAGCTCGCCCGTCCCGGGATCGCTCCGTATGCCGCGACCAAGGGCGGCCTCGCCCTCCTCACCAAGGGTCTGTGCGCCGATCTCGCCCCGCACGGCATCTGCGTCAACGGCCTCGCGCCGGGCTATTTCGACACGGAACTGACCGGCGCCCTCGTCGCCGATGCCGAGTTCACCGCGTGGGTCGCCGGACGGACGCCCCTGGGCCGGTGGGGGGCGACGACCGATCTCGTCGGCACGTTGATCTGGTTGTGCAGCCCCGCCTCGGACTTCGTGACGGGGCAGATCGTCTATGTCGACGGTGGGATGACGGCCGTCCTCTGACTGCACTCAGCCCGGCACGTCGCGGCCCGGCCAGGAGAGGCCGGCTCACCCCGGCTCCGTCGATCGAGGAGCGAAAGCGCGGCCAGAGCGGCAATATCACTCCCCGATCACGCCGAACGCTCACGACCGGGTTGGCCCCCACGGGTCAGCGGGTCAACCGTCCAGCCAGGCGCGCACCCAGGAGCGCCGCTCCGAGGTCAGCAGGTCCTGGCGTCCGAGCGAGACGCCGCCCCAGGCGGTCGTGTGGCCACCGACCGCATCGAGAAGGGCGTGGCCGCGCTGAGCGGGGGGCGTGCGCACCCCCATGACCTCCATCAACTCCTTGACATCGGGCGCGCCGGGGACGGCGAGGACCTCGTTCGCCTTCCCGACGATCCACACCAGCGCAGCCGCTGTGGTCGTGTCTCGGGTCCGCCCGCCATAGAGCCCCGGATCGGCCTCGACCGTGAGCGCGATCAGCCGGCGGCACGCGGTGCGCAGTTCCACGGCGAGGGGGCTCGCGGCATACAGCCTCTCCAGGCCCGCCTCCGCCAGCGCGGCCACGCTCCGCACCCGGTCACGGATTCCGTCCGGAATTCCTGACAGATCGAGTGCTTCGTCGGGCAGCGGCTCGACAGTCAGATCCTCGAGTGGGCCGACGATGTCGGCGGCGATCAACCGAACCACGGGCGGCTGGTCCCCGAACGCCATCGGGGAGTCGTGCTCGAGCGCGGCCCGCTCGCGGATGACGTCGGGATCGGTGCGCAGCGCGAGGAAGGTGCCGGTGAGCCGCGCCACCGCCTGCAGCGCGATCCGGGTCACGCGCGCCGGGATCGCATGGTCCGGGCCATTCTCGTGACAGAAGCCGATGAAGGCCTCGACGATCTCCGGTGCCGCCGCGAACGCCTCGGCGTCGTCCGGCAGCACGACCGGCAGGAAGCTGGTCATCAGCACCTCCACCTCCTCGGCCCGCCAGACCAGGTCCTCCGCCAGTTCCCCGAAGGCGAACGCCGTGAGTTCGTGCGCGAGTTGGTGCACGAGGAGCGCGCTGGCATCGATCGCGGCCGCGGCGTCGCTCATGACGAATTCGTGGGCGAAGTCGCTCTCCTCCTCATCCCACTCCTCGAGGTCGTCGGCATACGTCCGGAAGGTCGCGGGGTCGCCCGTGGGATAGCCCGTGCCTCCCTCCGGGAGCGAACGCAGCATGAAGCGGAGCAACGGTCGCATCATCGGCCAGGTCTCCTCTGCCGGGAGCCCGTGGTCGAGGGTGGCGTATGCCGTGAGCGCCCCGTCGAGCATGGCCCGCGCGTCAGCGAGGCTGACCTCGGGGAACGCCGGCCGATACCCGTCCTGTTCGGCGGTCACGCGCATCTCGGCGATCAGCTCGTCCATCGTCCGCGGTGTCGGAAAGGCGTCCTTGAGGAGACTGCCGTAGCTGTGGTCGACATAGGTGACCAGAGTGGCGTGGCGGATGCCCGGCCCGGACAACTCGAGGAGAATGTCCTCTCCCTTGTCTCCGGGGGTGACCATGCGGACCGCCCGGGTGACGCTGAGGCTGCCGAGCTCGGCGATGTCGAGGGGCAGCGGGTGGCGCCGAGTCGCCACCTCGCGTCGGATCCGGGCGGCGAGCAGGTCGTCATCGGTCAACGTGGCGACGACGTGCAGAGCCGCGGTCGCCTCGGCGATGGGCGTGTCGATGAACAGGTCGACGAAATCGTGCAGCGTCGGCCCGGTTTCGTCGAACTCGTGCATGACGGACGCCGGATCCAACGCCTCGAGAATCCCCGAGATGAGCATGGCGAGGGACAGCGGTTCGCCGCGCATCGCCGTCCGGAGTTCCTGGATGAGGGCCTTCTGCTCCGGGGTGAGTTCGGGTTCGTGTCGTCGCCGCGCCGGCCCCCGGCGCGTGGCCGAGCGGTTCGGCGGCCGACGAGGTCCGGAACTCCGTGTGCTCACAGCGTCCATCCGATCACGGCGCGACCGTTGTCGCCACCACGTCGGCGAGTGTGTCCGGCGACCTCGACAGATCGAGGGTGGGCCACCCGCGGGTCGTCACGCTCATTGACGTGACCTGAGCCCGTCCGCCACTGGGCGCCCGCGGCTCGTGGACCGGGGCGCGTCGGGCGGCAGCTACCCTGCCGCCATGCGCGACTTTCGGCCCAGGACGGCGATCATCACCGGGGGTGCGTCGGGGATCGGACGCGCGCTCGCGGCGTCACTCGTCACCCGGGGGACGTATGCCGTGCTCGCCGACCGCGACCAGGCCGCCGCCGAACGCGCGGCGGCTGAGTTGTCCGCGGGGGCACCGGGCCGCGCCGTGGCGGCCGTGCTCGACGTCACCCACGCCGGCGCGCTCCGACAACTCGTGGAATCCGTTGCCGCGGAGCGCGGCCGACTCGACCTCATGGTCAACAACGCCGGTGTCCTGTTCGCCGGGGCGTTCGAGGAGACGACCGACCGGCACTGGGAGGTGGCGATCGACGTCAACCTGAGGGGCGTCGTGGAGGGGGCGCGCGCGGCATACGGCGTGATGCTCGGTCAACGCACGGGCCGGGAGCGGGCCGGCGTCATTCTCAACACGGCCTCGCTCGCCGGGCTCATCCCGGCGCCGAGGATGACGCCCTACGCGACCACGAAATGGGCGGTGGTCGGCTTCTCGCAGGCCCTGCGGGCGGAGGCGGCTCGGAACGGGATCCAGGTCAACGTCCTCTGCCCGGCCTATGTCGACACCAAGCTCATCGATGAGGTGTTCGAGCCTGGGGCGACGTATGCCGTGGGGAGCTTCCGCGCCAACACGCGTCTCCTCCAGCCACGGCTGCTCACGCCGGAGGATGTCGCGGCGGCGGCGTTGCGGGGGATCGAGCTGGACCGGGCCGTCATCCCCGTGGGCGGGTTCGCGCACCTGTCCTGGCGGACACAGCGATTCGTGCCCGCGGTGATGCGGGGGAGCACTCGCCTCCAGGCTGCGCGGGAGGCGCGCCAGTCGGAGCGGGTCGCGCGGCTCAGTGCTGGCGGTGGGTGAGGCGATAGACGAGGCTGCGCTTCGGCATCGGGGCGGCCGGGTTGTGCCAGTCCTGGCTGGCTGCGCGCAGTTCGTGCTGCATGCGGGCGAAGTCACGGTCGATGGGGCTGTTCATGTCCTCCATGATCCGCCGGGAGATTGCTAAGGACAAGCGAGGATTACTGACGGTTAATTAAGCATTCCTTTATCGTATGCCGCATGCTCGATCCCCAGCGCCTCCGCACTTTCCGTTCCGTGGTCGCCACCGGCTCGATCCAGGGCGCCGCCGATCAACTGCGCCTCACGCCCTCCGCGGTGAGTCAGCAGGTCGCCGCCCTGCAGCGCGAGACGGGCCTGACGCTCATCGAGCGGGTGGGACGCGGTATCCGGCCGACTCCGGCGGGGATGCGTCTCGCCGTCGCGTCCGGGGAGACGCTGCGCGGCCTGGCTCGTCTCGGCGCGCTCGTCCGGGATCTGCGTGAGGGCAGGACCGGGCACCTGACCATCGGGCACTTCGCCTCGGCCGGCCTGGCATGGATGCCGACGATCGTCGCCTCGCTGCGCAAGGAGTTCCCGGACGTCATGGTCGAACTCGTCCTCAACGACGTCCCGGGCGGATCGACTCTCTCCCAGCCCGATATCGACGTCCGCATCGCCGTCGCCGGGGAGTCGCAGCCGCCGGGCTTCAGCCGGCTCCCCCTCGTGGACGACCCCTTCGTCATGGTCGTCCACAAGCGGCACCCGTTCGCCGGCGCGGGCGCCGTGCCGCTCGCCGAGTTCCGGGACGAGGAGTTTGTCGCCAACGACTTCGCCGACTCCGCGGTCGCGATCATCCAGGCCTTGGCGTATGCCGCCGCGGGCTTCTCCCCGCGTTACATCGTCCAGGCGGCCGACCACCACACGGCGCTGGCGTTCGTGGCTCGGGGGATCGGGGTGACCATGCTGCCCGTCCTCGCCACGGCCGATCTGCCGGGCAACGTCCGGGTGGTCGCGCTGACCGATCCGGTGCCCGTTCGCCACATCTATCTGCTCATTCGCGAGGCGATCGCCGCCGCCCCCGCGGCGCGTCGGGTCCTCGACCTGCTGCGCGATGTCACGACCTGAATCGGGCAGCCCCTTCCTAAACCCACAGAAACGGGTGCCCGATTAACTTTACATTGAACCCAAGATGTGGTTTTATGTCTGTATGGCGCTCCACACGGGAGCGCTCGGACGAGGGAGTTCCGGGTGTACGCAGCGGAGCGGCAGCAGCGGATCATGGCGCAGGCGCGCCAGGCCGGGCGGGTCGAGGTCATCACTCTCGCCGAGGAACTCGGTGTCGCGACCGAGACGATCCGCCGGGATCTCACCGCGCTCGAGCAGCGCGGGACGCTGCGCCGGGTCCACGGGGGCGCCATACCCGTGGAGCGTCTCGAACTCGAACCCACCCTGGCGACGCGCGCCACGCGACTGACCGACGAGAAACGCCGGATCGCCGCTCGCGCCCTCGACCACCTCCCGCGGGAGGGCACCGTCCTCCTCGACGCCGGATCGACGACTCAGGCGATCGTCGAGATGCTGCCACCCGATGCGGACCTGACGATCGTCACGAACTCCATCGCCGCGGCGGCGGTGCTCACGAGCCACCCTGGGGTCCAGCTCTTCCTCATCGGTGGTCGCGTGCGCGGAGTCACCGGCGCCTCGGTCGGCGCGTGGGCCACCGACGCACTCGCCGACCTCGTCGTCGATCTCGCCGTCATGGGCACCAATGGGTTCTCGGTCGCGCGGGGGCTGACGACCCCCGACCAGTCCGAGTCGCTCGTCAAGAAGGCCATGGTCGCGGCGGCCCGCCGCACGGTCGTGGTCAGCGACTCGACCAAGGCCGGCGACGACCACATGCACCGCTTCGCCGCGTTCGCCGACATCGACGTCCTCATCACCGACGCCAACCTCGACGACGGCGTGGCCAGCGAGATCCGCTCCGCCGGACCGGAGGTCGTGCTCGCATGATCGTCACCCTGACTCCCAACCCGAGCGTCGACCGCACGATCGCCGTCGACCGACTCGACCGTGGCGAGGTCCACCGGGCCTCGTCGAGCCGCATCGATCCGGGCGGCAAGGGCGTCAACGTCGCCCGCGCGCTGTCGGCGCAGGGCACGCCCACCCTGGCGGTGCTCCCCGTCGGGGGCCCGGAAGGACACCTCATGGAGGCGCTCCTCGCCGACGCGGATGTGCCGACCCGGTCGGTCCCCGTGGCCGGGACGCTGCGGATGAACGTCACCGTCGTCGAGCCCGGCGGCTGCACGACGAAGCTCAACGAACCGGGACCGGTCCTGACCTCGGCCGAGATCGCCGCGCTCGTCGCGGCGACCACCGACGCCGCCACGAATGCCTCGTGGGTCGTCGGATGCGGGAGCCTTCCGCCGCAGGCGCCGACGGAGCTGTATGCCGCTCTGGTCGCCGCCGTCCGCCGCCTCGGGGTCCGCGTCGCGATCGACTCCTCGGGGTCGCCGCTGCACGCCGCCGTCGCCGCCCGGCCCCACCTCATCAAGCCCAACCATGAGGAACTCGCCGAACTCGTCGGCCATCCTCTGCCCACGCTCGCCGACGTCCGCGACGCCGCGCGCGATCTCGTCGCGGAGGGCATCGAGACCGTGGCCGTGAGCCTCGGCCGTGACGGCGCTCTCCTGGTCGACACCGACATCGTCGTGCATGGGACCGCGGAGATCGCCACGCGGCTGTCCACGGTCGGCGCCGGCGACTGCATGCTCGCCGGCCTGCTCCACGCACTCGCCGCCGGGGCCGACCCGGCGCACGCACTCGCCACCGCGGTCACCTGGGGGTCCGCCGCGGTGACCCTCCCGGGAAGCCGGGTGCCGACACCCGACGACCTGATCGGCATACGGGCCGCCGTCACTGACGCGCCCGACTTGACCCACCGCCTCAGCAGCTGAAGCCCCCCACCCGAAAGGACGACGATGGCGCTCATCAATGAAGGACAGGTCGTGCTCGACCTGGCCGCCCCCGACCGTCACGCCGCGACGCGAACACTCGCCGAGTGCCTCGTCGCGACGGGCCGGTGCACCGATATCGACACCTTCCTCGCGGATGTCCGCAAGCGTGAGGAGACGATGGCGACCGGGCTCCCCGGCGGCATCGGCATACCGCACGCGCGCAGCGCCGCGATCACCGAGCCCTCGCTCGTCTTCGGTCGCGCCGGCGACGGCATCGACTGGGGAGCCAAGGACGGCCCCGCCGACCTGATCTTTCTCATCGCCGCACCCGAGGGCGGTGGCGACGCGCACATGCAGATGCTGCCGAAGCTGGCCCGTGCGCTGATGAAGAAGGAGTTCAAGGCGGCGCTGAAGGCGGCCACCTCGAACTCCGAGGTCGTCGGCATCGTCAACGACGCCGTTGCGCTGGACGCCCCGAAGCCCGCCCCCACGGCGCCGGTCGCCGCTCCCGCTGTGGCCACCACCGCTGGCACCGCCACCGCCGCGGACGGCGCCGCGGCGAGCGCCGCCGGGACGGTCGCACCGCAGGATGCCGTCGCCCCCGCCAAGGCACTCCACTTCGTGGGCGTGACCTCGTGCCCGACCGGCATTGCCCACACCTACATGGCGGCCGAGGGACTCGAGCGGGCCGCGAAGGCGGCCGGGCACACGATCACCGTCGAGACCCAGGGCTCCGCCGGGACGACGCCGATCAGCGCGGCCGAGATCGCCGCGGCCGACGGGGTCATCTTCGCCCACGACCTGCCGGTCAAGGACATCGCCCGGTTCGCCGGCAAGCCCACCGTCGACGTGGGGGTCAAGCGCGCGATCTCCGAGGGTCCCGAGCTGATTCTCGAGGCCGAGCGGCTCGTCGCCCAATGGGCGGCCGACCCGAGACTGGCGGCCGCCGCGAGCGCCGTGCCAGCCGCGGGTGGTGGCGGCATGGTCACCAAGGTCGACGCGTCCGCCGGCCTCGGCACCCGGATCCGGCAGACGCTGATGACGGGTGTGTCCTACATGATCCCGTTCGTTGCCGCCGGCGGCATCCTCATCGCTCTCGGCTTCATGCTCTCCAACTTCGCCCTCGGCAAGAACGGACCCGTCGAGATTGTCAAGTATGGCTTGACGGCGGAGGGCAACTACAACATCGTCCAGCACTTCAACCCGGTGAGCCTGACGAGTTGGGCCGCACTGCTCTTCGTCATCGGCGCGGCGGCCTTCGGGTTCCTCGTGCCAATTCTTTCGGGCTTCATCGCCTACGCGATCGCCGATCGTCCCGGGCTGGTGCCCGGCATCGTCGGGGGGTCCATCGCAGCGAGCATGGGTGCCGGCTTCCTCGGCGGTCTCGCCACCGGCTTCCTCGGCGGCTATATCGCCCGGTGGGTCTCACGCTGGAAGGTCCACAAGAACGTGCGTGGCGTCATGCCGGTCGTCGTGATCCCCCTGGTCTCGACCCTCCTCACGGCGGGCCTGTTCATCACCATCCTCGGTCGCCCGATCACCTGGCTCATGACCAACCTCACCGACCAGCTCAAGGGCATGGGCGGCAGCAGCGCGATCGTTCTCGGCCTGATCCTCGGCGCGATGATGGGATTCGACCTCGGCGGCCCGATCAACAAGGTCGCCTACTCCTTCGGCGTGGCCGGACTCACCGAGGGGTTGTCCAAGAACCTGCCGGCCGACGCGACGCAATACAAGATCATGGCCGCGGTCATGGCCGCCGGGATGGTCGCGCCGTTCGCCATGGCCCTCGCCACGACCATCCGGCCGCACCTCTTCTCCGAGCCCGAGCGGGAGAACGGCAAGGCGGCCTGGCTCCTCGGTGCCTCATTCATCTCCGAGGGAGCGATCCCGTTCGCCGCGGCCGACCCGGTCCGGATCATGGTCTCGTCCGTCATCGGCTCGGCGATCACCGGAGCCCTGGCGATGTCGCTCGGCTCGACCCTCATGGCGCCGCACGGCGGCATCTGGGTCGGCCTGCTCATCGGCAAGCTCTGGGCCTTCCTTCTCGCCCTGGTCGTCGGCACCCTGGTGATGACCGGAATCGTCCTCGTCCTCAAGCAGCGCGACCACAGCGCCGCGGCCGCAGCGGCCCACGCCGTCGAGGCCTGACCCCCCTTCCACCCCGGCACGCTTCCCCCACCAGAAAGTGAGCATCACCACCATGGCACAACGCACCGTCACCATCGCCTCCTCGGTCGGGCTCCACGCCCGCCCCGCCGCCCTCTTCGTCGAGGCCGCCTCGGAGACCGGGCTCGACATCGAGATCGGCCGCCCCGGTGAAGACCCCGTGGACGCGACGAGCATCCTCGGCGTCATGGCACTCGGCGCCACGCACGGCGAGGAGGTCGTCCTGACCGCCGAAGGCGAGGGCGCCGATGCGGCCCTCGACAGCCTCGTCGCTCTCCTCTCCCGCGACCTCGACGCGGAGTAGGCGCGTGGCCGACACCGAGACCAGGACGGGTATCGGCGTCAGCCCGGGAACGGCATACGGCCCGGTGGTGCAGGTCGCACCACCGGTCCGGCCGCCGGCCGACGAGGCGCCGACGACCGATCCCGACGCCGCGCTCGCGGAAGTCAAGGCGGCGTTCGCCTCCGTTGCAGCCGACCTCGAAGCCCGCGCCGCGACCGCCGATGACACCGCGCAGCAGATCCTCAAAGCGACCGCTCTGATCGCCAAGGACAAGGGCCTGCTCAAGGCGGCCGGCAAGCGCCTCGTCGCCGGCCGCGGCCGGGCCAACGCCGTCGCGGCGGCGGTCGAGGAGTATGCCGCGCAGTTCGAAGCGCTCGGCGGCTATTTCGCTGAGCGGGTCACCGACCTGCGCGATGTCGGCGCCCGCGCCGTCGCGGTCCTTCTCGGCGTCCCGGCCCCCGGGGTCCCGCGATTCACCGAGCCGAGCATCATCGTCGCCGAGGATCTCGCTCCCGCCGAGACGGCGACCCTGGACCGAGCGCTCGTCGCCGGGATCATCACGCAGCACGGCGGCCGGACCAGCCACACGGCGATCCTCGCCGCCCAGATGGGGATCCCGGCCGTGGTGCAGCTCGCGGGGGCCACCGGCATACCGGCTGGGACTCCGGTCGCGATCGACGGCGACTCCGGTGTGGTCACGATCGCACCCGATCCGGCTCTGATCGCGCTCCAGAAGGCGCGTCGGGAGATGCGGGCGGCGGCCCTGTCCGCCTCCTCCGGTCCTGGAGCGACGCGTGACGGGCATCCGGTCGCTCTGCTCGCCAACATCGGTGGGCCGGAGGACGCCGAGGCGGCCGGACCGCTGGACCTCGAAGGCGTCGGGCTGTTCCGGACCGAGTTCGTCTTCCTGTCGGCGTCGACGGCGCCGACCGTGGAGGAACAGGCGGCGATCTATCGCCGGGTGTTCGAGCCGTTCGGCGAGCGCCGGGTCGTCGTGCGGACGCTCGACGCCGGGGCGGACAAGCCGCTCGCCTTCGCCGACCTGGGGCCGGAGGAGAATCCGGCGCTCGGGCGGCGCGGGCTGCGGCTGTCGGCCGAGCGGCCGGAACTCCTGGACAGCCAGCTCGCGGCGCTCGCCATCGCGGGCCGGGAGACCGGGGCCGATGTGCGCGTGATGGCGCCGATGGTCGCGACCGCCGAGGAGGCGGCGTGGTTCGCGCGGCGCGTGCGCGAACACGGGCTCCCCAAAGCCGGCGTCATGATCGAGGTACCCGGGGCGGCGCTGCGATCGGCGCACGTCCTGGCCGAGGTCGACTTCGCCTCGCTCGGGACCAACGACCTGGCGCAGTACACGATGGCCGCGGACCGGATGCAAGGCGCGTTGTCGGACCTGCTCGACCCGTGGCAGCCGGCGGTGCTCGACGTCATCGCGGCCGCGTGCGACGGCGGGCGGACGACGGGCCGCCCGATCGGAGTGTGCGGCGAGTCGGCCGGTGATCCGCTGCTCGCGCTCGTCCTGACCGGCCTCGGCGTCGGCAGCCTGTCGATGGCACCGAGCAAGGTCGGCATCGTCCGGCTCTCGCTATCCCTGCACACGATGGCCGGGTGCCAGCGGCTCGCCGCGGTCGCCCGCGCCGCCCGGACCGCCCGCGACGCCCTCGACGCGGTGCGCGCCGAGGCCAACCCAGACCTGCTCGCGGTGCTCTAGGCCGCGCGCAGAGGGCCGGGCAGGACGCCGACACCTCCTCATCCCAGCGTTCTGTCCGGCCCGGGCACCATCCGGCCGATCTCCCCCGCTCCGGCCGCTCGCGCCGTGGGGATCGGCCGGGTGGCGCCTTCCTCGACTCTGGTTCCCTCGCGCAGTGCCGCCTCACCCCGCGGCTCGACTACGTGAAGGTCATCTCCTCGGCGTCGTCGAGTTCCTCCGGGTGCGCGGGCGTATGCCGACCACTCGCCTCCGCGAGGTCACGCGCCGCCCGCCGGGGGATGGTGAGCGCGACGAAGGCGGCGACGAGGCAGAGGACGCCGGCGCTGGCCCAGGCCGTCCGGTAGGTCCCGTCGACCGTCCGGATCCAGCCGGCGAAGGAGGCGCCGAGGCCGGCGCCGACCATGTGCGCGGCATACGTCCAGCCGAAGACGATGCCCGAGTCGGTGAGCCCGAAGTGGGTGCGGCACAAGGCGACCGTCGGCGGCACCGTGGCGACCCAGTCGAGGCCATAGAACACGATGAACACCCACATCCCGGGCACGACGTCGGGCGCGAGGAACTGGTTGACGGTGAACAGCGACAGCCCGCGCAGCGCGTAGTAGGCGACGAGCAGCAACCGCGGGTCCATCCGGTCGGTCAGCCACCCCGACGCGATGGTCCCGAACAGATCGAACACCCCGACGACCGCGAGCAGCCCCGCGGCGGTCGTCGCCGGCATCCCGTGGTCGTGGGCAGCGGGGATGAAGTGGGTCTGGACCAGCCCGTTGGTCGACCACCCGCAGACGAAGAAGGTCGCCATGAGCGCCCAGAAGGTCCACGTCCGGCTCGCCGACGCGAACACCGCGAGCGCCGCCCGCACCGGCGAGACTGCGGGCGGCGGCGCGGGGAGGGCGTCGGGGGAGTCGGGAACCGCGCCATACGGAATGAGGCCGATGTCCTGCGGCCGGTCGCGGATGAACAGCCAGACGAGCACCATCGTCACGAGGGCGAGCGCCGCGACGATCCCCGCCGCCCAGCGCCACCCGGCGTGGGTCGCCGTCGCCGCGATCGCCGGCAGAAAGAGCAACTGCCCGGTGGCGTTGGCGCCGGAGAAGATCCCGGTCACCAGGCCTCGTCGCTCGACGAACCAGCGGTTGGCGATGATCGCCCCCAGGACGAGCGCCATCGAGCCGGTGGACAGACCGATGACCACGCCCCATAACAGCCACAACTGCCACGGTGCCGTCATCACCGTCGTCGCCGCCGACGCGAGCCCGACGATCGCCAAGGACACCGACACCACGCGCCGCGGTCCGAACCGCTCGAGCAACGCCGCCGCGAACGGCGCGATCAGCCCATAGAGGACGAGGTTGAGGCTCACCGCGCCCGCCGTCGTCGCCCGGGTCCACCCGAACTCCCGCTCGATCGGCTCCATGAGCACCCCGGTCGAGGACCGGAACGCCGCGGCGGCGACCAGCGCGGCCAGCGTGACGACCGCGACGAACCACGCCCGACGGGGGCGCGACCGCTGGGTGTCCACCCCCGGCCCGCCGGTCCCCACCTGTCCGTTCGCCATACGCGGCATCATGGCAGAGGACACCGACACCGGCGCGCGCCTTTGTGGCAGGCTCGCTCGCATGACCGATACCGCGCTGTGCAGCACCGAGATCGCGCAGGAGTTCGAGGCCGAGGCCGACCGCCTGCTCGACTTCACCCGGGCATCGGCGGTCACGGGCGGGTTCGGGTGGCTCGACGACGCCGGGGTCGTCGAGGAGCGTGATATCGAGTTGTGGATCACCTGCCGGATGACCCACGTCTGCGCGCTCGGCCACCTCCTCGGCCGCCCCGGCTTCCTCGAACTCGTCGAGCACGGCGTCGATTCCCTCGGGCGCACCTTCCACGACCACGATCACGACGGGTGGTATGCCGCGATCACCCCCGACGGACGCCGGCCCGCGGACGGGACCAAAGCGGCATACGCCCACGCGTTCGTCGTCCTCGCGGGGTCGAGTGCGCAGGTGTGCGGGGCGCGGGGCGCCGACGACCTGCTCTCGGCGGCGCTCGCGGTGAGCGACCGCCACTTCTGGGACGAGGCGGCGGGAATGGTCCGGGAGAGTTTCGCGGCGGACTGGCGGCGCGAGGAGGACTATCGCGGGATCAACGCCAATATGCACACTGTGGAGGCCTATCTCGCGGCTGGCGACGTCACCGGCGACGAGCGCTGGCACGAGCGCGCCGGGCGGATCGTCACCCGGACAGTCGACGAGTTCGCCCGCGGCAACGGGTGGCGCATCCCCGAGCACTTCACGCCCGCGTGGGAGCCGCTGCCGGACTACAACCGGGACGACCCGGCGCACCCCTTCCGGCCGTATGGCGCGACCATCGGCCACGCGCTCGAGTGGACGCGGCTGACCCTCGCCACGGCCGCGACACTGGGCGGGCCGGCGTGGGAGTGGGCGGCGCCGGCGGCGATCGCGCTCACCGAGCGGGCGATCGCCGACGGGTGGGCGGCGGACGGGGCGGACGGATTCGTCTATACGACCGACTGGTCCGGGGCGCCCGTGACGCGGGCCCGGATGCACTGGGTCGTCACCGAGGCGCTCGGGGCCGCGTGGGCGTTGCACCACGTGACCGAGGACCCGCGGTGGAGTGCGGACTTCGCGCGGTGGTGGGACTACGCGAAGCGGTATCTCCTCGACCAGGAGCGCGGGTCGTGGCATGCCGAACTCGCCCCCGACAACACCCCGGCCGCCGGGACGTGGTCAGGCAAGCCCGACACCTATCACGCGGTTCAGGCCATGCTCCTCCCGCGCCTGCCGCTCACACCGTCCTTCGCCGCCGCACTCGGCGCGGCGCGGGCCTGAGCCCTCGGGACGCCGACCCGGTCCCCGACCGGCTCACCGCACCACCAACCCGACCCGTATGCCGAGGTGGTCCGTCCCCGGCACCCGCACCGTCTCGACGGACTCGGCCGAGATGCGCCCCCGAAGGAGGGCCTGGTCCAGCCCGAGCAGGGGCGGGATGAGCGCGCGGTTCGCGGGATAGGTCCGCAGCCAGCCCGCCCCCGCCTCCTGCGCCGCGTCCCGCAATCCCGCCTCCGCGCGCATCCGTCGGATCGTCACATGGTCGGGAGTCGAGTTGAGGTCGCCGATCACGACGAGGCGGGGACCGGCATACGACCGAGCGGCGTCGCCCATCATCCGCGCCTCGCGCACCCACGCGATCCGGCCGATCGGCGGGTTGACGGGGTGGCCGGCGAGCAATCCGACCGCGTCCGGCCGTCCGGGATCGACCTCGACGAGATAGGTCCCGAAGCGCGTGCCGAGTTGTTCGATCTCCCGCAGCGGGCGCCGCGAATAGATGACCGACCCGATCGCCCAGTCCGCCGGGCCACCGACGCGATGGGGGAACAGATGTGCCCAGCCGCGGTCCGCGAGAGCGGCATCCATCGTCGCGTCATATTCGAGGAGGACGACCACGTCGGCGCCCTCCGCCGCCCGCGTCAGCGCATCCGGGTCGGCCGCCCCACCGAGGACGTTGACGCTGAGGATGGTCAGGGGTGTTCCGCCCGGCGCCTGGTGGTCGGCGATGTAGTACGGCACGATCCACCCCGCATGCACCCCGGCCAGGGCGAGCGCGGCCACGGTCGCGGTCGCCCGCGCGCGCCCGCGCACGACCACCACCGCGAGGACCGCCACGACACCCCACACGATCAGGCCGTATGCCGCGAAGCTCGCCACCAGCCCCGCCCCCGGCAGCTCCTGCAGTCGCGGCACCGCGCGCAACCCCGTCAGAACCGCACCGAGGACGGCGAGGGCGGCGAGCGGCAGACGACCGAGGCGGCGCAGCCGACCAGCGCGCGACCCGGGGGTCGCGCGCGCGGACGGCTCCGGCTCAGCCGTGGTGACCGGCGGACTGCTCGGCAAGGGCCCGGGTCTGGTGGAGGTGGCCATAGAGCTCGTAGGCGAGCACGACGATCGTCGGGGCGAGGCACAACACGATCAGGCAGACGGCGATGGGGACGTGGGCGAGCGCCATACCGACGGCAGCGAGGATCACCAGGCAGGTCGCGGCGACGGTGATCGGGTGGACCCTGTCCGGCGAGCGGAAGAGGTACTGCCAGATCGCGAACAACGTGAGGACGAAGACCAGCACCGGGATCGCCACCGCGAGCACCGCGCCGGTCTCGCCGATCGTCACCCAGGCGAACTCCTCCGGGTCGTGGTGCGCCTCGAGGTAGTAGGCGACGATGTGCAGCCCCGCGCCCAGGGCCGCGATCGCGCCGAACATCGGGATGTGCCCATAGCCGAAGCCGAAACCCCGGTCGCGCCGCGCGTGGAGAATCCCCGCGAAATCGATCCCGAAGTAGTTCCACCACATCGCGAACGTCAGCCCCATGCTCGCCAGCGCGACCAGCGCCGACTCGAGCGTCCACCCCTCCGCGCTGATCGCCGCGCCGAGGCTGACGACGCTGCCGACGACGCCCTCACCGAGGGCGATGATCGCGAGCAGCGAATAGCGTTCGGCGATGTGGTGGGCGTTCCAGGGCGTGCCCCCCTCCTTCTTCTCCGCGAGCATCGGGCCCGCGAACTCGATCCCGACGAGGACCGCCGCGCACGCCGCGAACACGATGAGCGAGGTGTTCGCCCACGCGAGCGCCACCCAGCCGAGTTGGGCGAGGGCGATGGACGCGGCATACGTCAGGCAGGTGGTGCGCTGCGGGCACTGGCGAGCGGCGCGCAGCCACTGGGTCAGCATGGCGACGCGCATGATGACGTAGCCCAGCACCAGGATCCGGTTGTCGACGTGCTCCCCGTGCTCGATCGACGCGAACAGTGCCGGCATCCCGAGCGCGAACACGACGACGCCGATCATCTGGACCATCGTCGTGAGGCGATAGACCCAGTCGTCGGTGTCGTAGGCCGAGGCGAACCAACTGAAGTTGATCCACGCCCACGTGATCCCGAAGATCGCGAAACAGAACCCCGCGATGCCCGCCCACGTGTGCCCGGCCGCGACCAGGTGCGCCATCGTTGCCCGCGTTGGCGAACGCGACGACGAAGGTCAGGTCGAAGAGCAGTTCCAGCGGCGTCGCCGCCCGTCCCTTCTCCTCCGGATCGCGTCCGGTCATCTGCCGTATGCCGTGCGCCACCGCCCGCGCGGTTCGCTCGGTGGGCGTGGCGTGGGTGGGTGCCGTCATCGTGTCCTCACGTCGGTTGGAAGCCGTCGGCATTCTCCCCGATCCGTGCGTATGCCGCTCCGCCTCCCGCGCCCGGCCGGCTCAGCTGTCCGAGGGGCCCGAACATCCATTGAGCAAGATGGACAGATCGCGATATGTCCAGAGGGTCCGATGTATTTCGACCGACCGCTGCCGTACCCGGGGCGCGCGGTCGGTCGGCACGTGCCTACGATCGGGCTCGTGCCCGCCGAACCCGCCGTTGCCGAAGCCGTCGTCCCACCCCAGCCCGCGGCCCACGGGGCCGAGCCGGCGACCGCGCCCGTCCTGACCTGCGAGATCGCCGACGGGGTGGCGCAAGTCCGGCTCAACCGGCCGGAGAAGCGCAATGCGTTGAGCATGGAGTTGATGCGGGAACTTCAGTCGACCGCCCACCGCCTCGCCGGGGAGGGGGGGCTGCGCGCGGTCGTGCTCGCCGGGAACGGCAAGGCCTTCTGCGCCGGGATCGACCTCAGCGTCCTCGCGGACGCGAGGGGCAGCTTCGTCAAGGGCTTCCTGCCCCGACCGCGCGGCACCAACCTCTTCCAGGAGGCGTGCTGGGCCTGGCGCCGGATCCCGGTGCCGGTCATCGCGGTCGTCCACGGCACCTGCTTCGGCGCCGGCATCCAGCTCGCGCTCGCGGCCGATTTCCGGTTCACCACCCCGGACGCCCAGTGGTCGGTGATGGAGAGCAAGTGGGGCCTGGTCCCCGACATGTCGGGCGTTCACGCCCTCTCCCAGCTCGTCCGGATCGACGTCGCCAAGCGGATGTCGATGACCGGCGAGATCGTCTCGGGGGAGCGGGCGGCGGAACTCGGGCTCGCGACCGCGGTGGCGACCGATCCCCATACGGCCGCAAGGGAATTGGTGGACGCGATCCTCGTCCGCTCACCCGACTCGGTCGCCGCGAGCAAGCGGCTCTTCGACGCGACCTGGCACCGCGGGCCGCGGTTCACCTTTGCGCGGGAGCGGGCGGAGCAGGCCCGGCTCCTCTTCGCCCGCAACACCACGATCGCCCGCAAGGCGGCCACGAGCGGCGAGAACGCGGCATACGGCCCACGCCCCCGCTGACGCCCCGCAGAGGTTCCTCGAGCCGGCCTTGGCCCACCCCGACCCTAGGATCGGCCCATGGAGTTCCGCTCGGCATATGCGCACGGCTTCGCCCGGGTCGCGGCGTGCACCCTCCCGGTCGCCCTCGCCGACCCGGCCGCCAACGCCGAGGCCGTCCTCGCGCTGGCCCGCGAGTGTCACGACGAGGCAGTCGCGCTCGCGGTCTTCCCCGAGCTCTGCCTGACCGGCTACTCGCTCGAGGACCTCTTCCTCCAGGACCCCCTCCTCGACGCCGCCACGGCCGCGGTCGCCACCGTCACCGAGGCCTCCCGCGACCTGCTCCCCCTCCTCGTCGTCGGTGCCCCGCTGCGTCACGGCAACCGGATCTTCAACTGTGCCATCGTCATTCACCGGGGCGAGATCCTCGGGGTCGCGCCCAAGGCCTACCTGCCGACCTATCGCGAGTTCTATGAGAAGCGGCACTTCGCCGCCGGCGACGACCAGCGCGGCGGCACCATCACGATCGGTCGCGCCGAGGTCCCCTTCGGCACCGACCTCATCTTCACCGCCACCGACACCCCCGGCCTCGACCTCCACGTCGAGGTCTGCGAGGACATGTGGGTCCCGATCCCGCCGAGCGCCGAGGCCGCCCTCGCCGGCGCGACCATCCTCGCCAACCTCTCCGGCAGCCCGATCACCGTCGCGAAGTCCTACGAGCGCAAGCTCCTGTGCGAGTCCGCCTCCTCCCGCTGCAACGCGATCTATGTGTATGCCGCGGCCGGCGAGGGCGAGTCGACCACCGACCTGTCGTGGGACGGGCAGACGATGATCTATGAGTGCGGCGCGCTCCTCGCCGAGACCGAGCGCTTCCCGGCCGGCCCGCGCCGCAGCATCGCCGACGTCGATCTCGATCTGCTGCGCCAGGAGCGGATTCGGCAGGGCACGTTCGACGACAACGCGCGCACCCACGCCGCGCGCACCGGCGCCTTCCGCCGCATCCCGTTCACTCTCGACCCGCCCGCGACGGATATCGGCCTGCGTCGCAAGGTCGATCGCTTCCCCTTCGTCCCCGACGAGGAGGAGCGGCTCGCGCTCGACTGCTACGAGGCTTACAACATCCAGGTCTCCGGGCTCGAGCGGCGCCTGCGCAGCATCGGCCGGCCCACGATCGTCATCGGCGTCTCCGGTGGTCTCGACTCCACGCACGCGCTCATCGTCGCCGCCAAGGCGATGGACCGCCTCGGCCGCCCCCGCACCGACATCCTCGCCTTCACGATGCCCGGTTTCGCAACGAGCGCCCACACGAAGAACAACGCGACCGCCCTCTCCGAGGCGCTCGGCGTCACCTTCGAGACCCTCGACATCCGGCCCGCGGCCCGGCAGATGCTCACCGAGATGGGCCACCCGTTCGGCCGGGGCGAGGAGGTCTATGACGTGACCTTCGAGAACGTCCAGGCTGGCCTGCGCACCGACTTCCTCTTCCGCCTCGCCAACCAGCGCGGCGGCATCGTCCTCGGCACCGGCGACCTGTCCGAACTCGCCCTCGGCTGGTGCACCTACGGCGTCGGCGACCAGATGTCCCACTACGGCGTCAACGCCGGCGTCCCCAAGACCTTGATGCAGCACCTCATCCGGTGGGTCGCCGCCTCCGGCCAGTTCGACGCGAGTGTCGGCGAGATCCTCACCTCGATCCTCGACACCGAGATCTCCCCGGAGCTGGTCCCCCAGAAGGAGGGCGAGAAGCCGCAGAGCACCGAGGACGCGATCGGCCCCTATGCCCTCCAGGACTTCACGCTCTATCACGTCCTGCGCCGCGGCTACCGGCCGAGCAAGATCGCCTTCCTCGCTCACCACGCCTGGTCCGACGCGACGGAGGGGGAGTGGCCGCCGAACTACCCCGAGAGCCGGCGCACGGCATACGACCTCGCGACGATCCGCCGGTGGATGCAGGTCTTCCTGCGCCGCTATTTCGCCAACCAGTTCAAGCGGTCGGCGCTGCCCAACGGCCCCAAGGTCATCCGCGGCGGCTCGCTGTCTCCCCGCGGCGATTGGCGTATGCCGAGTGACGCCTCCGCGCGTGCCTGGCTCGCCGAGCTCGAGGCGAATGTCCCGGAGTCCTGACTCCGTGGGTCTGCCCGAAGAACGGTGCAACGTCATCGACGCGGACGTCGACGATAAGCCTGGGGTGACTTCTCAGCAGTTCGTCACGTGCACGAGCTGCCACCCCAGCTCATCGTCACCGTAATACTGGAGGGCGGCCCGGGGAATCCCCTCAGGGTCAGTGAACTCGATGATGACCGTCTTGCCGCTAGGCCCTGGGTAGACGACTGCGTCGAGCGGACCAGGTATCCGCGACCCCAAGTCCGTGCTCGCGGCGAACTTCTTGGCTTGGCTCAGTGGGCTGGTGTGCGTGAATGCGTCCTCGCCATAGTCGGGTGAGCCGCGGTTGGTTCCGATGTAGGTGCCGTCGACGTGACAATCAACCCGAACTTCGACCGTCTGATCCTTCTGCGCCTCGACAGGGACGGTGGCAGCGACTGGGTCGGCGGTCGAGAGTAGGAGAGAGCCGGCGATGACCACAGTCGCAGCAGCGATCGCAGAAACCCGTGCAGCCACGCGACGAGGGTTGTGGCGCGCTCGCATGACTATTGGGGCAGTGAGAGTCTGTGGCGGCACCGAGCCAGTGTGGCGGCGTCTGTCATCGCATGTGCAGCCAGGGCCGGTGGAGCTGGAACGTGCGGCCGCTGATCTCCGTCGGTGTGATGCAGACGACGACGAGTTTCGTCGTGTCGACCCACGGGCGCAGGGGAAGGGTGTCGACGAAGTCGGCCTCGTCGCCCTCCAACACCACGGCCGACCCCCGGAGCACGACGCTGGTCGCCGAATCCTCGGTGATGTGGTCGATCTCGAAGGCGACGTCGCTGTTCATGACGACCCCGAGCAGCTTGCTTCCCTCGGCCGTCCGGAAGATCAGCCGGTCCTCGTCGACGACGTAGTTGATCGGCGTGATGTGCACCTCGCCGGCCAGGTGGAAGGCCAAGCGACCGAACTCGTTCTGCCGCAGGAGATCCCAGCACTGTTCTTCGCTCAGGACGGTGATGGGACTGTCGTCGAGCATGCTCTCCTCCTCGAGCGGGCGGGCGGACACCGGACGGAGCCGCGTCGTGGAGTCAAAACTAACCCCTCCGGGGTGACCCCGACGAGGCGGGGAGACCCATCCCTCAGCCGGTGTGCCCGGCGATGGTCACATCCGTCCCCTTCAGTGTGGCGGCGAAGCCGTTGGGCCCCACGGCCACCGCCGTCAGCCGCAGGCCCGGGGGCAATCCCTGGATGCTCTGCTGGATGGTCACCAGTTCGGACGCCGCCGCGCTGAGGGCGTCGTTGACGAAGCCCGGCATCCCGACGTCGATGGTGCGCGGCTCGATCCGCAGATCACCGTTGACCGCGCTGACCACCCCGGTCGCGCGGACGGTGAGATCCTGGCCGAGGAGGGTCGCCGTCCGGCGAACCCCGGCGAACCCCCCGCCCGCGTCATAGAGGACGACGCCATGCCCGACCTGCGTCGCGGCGACCTCGAACGGGAGTGTCGCCGTCAACGTCACCGTCCCGACGCGCAGGCCGTCGCCGCTGACGCGGACATTCGTCCCCGTGGCGTGGACGTCGCGCAGCGGCCCCTGGGGCGTGACGAGCGCGGACGACGACAGATCGACGTCACCGAGCCACGTCTCACCGGGGCCGAGATCGGTCGGCGGGTCGCTCGGTCGCACGCCGGGCCCGGCCGGGACGGCGTGCGGGGTGCGGGTGCCGAGGTCCGCGGCATACGACATGAACGCCCAGCCGGCGAGGACGGTCAGGGCGAGCATGGTCGCCATCCCGGCGAGGAACCGCCTCATGTCGTATGCCGCTAGCCCGCGTCCGCGGCCACCGCGCCCTCCGCGGTGCTCGCCAGGGCGGGGCCGTCGAGTCGCGTGGTCTCGATGCGGAAGTCCCGGGCCCGCAGACGGTCCGCAAGGACGTCGCCGATCGCGGTGGCCGGCGTGAGGACCCCGGCCATGTCCGGGAGGTCGTCGAGGGCGAGGGCGAGGCCCGCCTGGCTGAGCATGATCGCGGTGCCGGAATAGCCGGGATCCGCCTTGGCGGCGAACACCGTCCGATAGCGCGCCCCGCCCGTGGTGACGGACTCGATCTCCATGCGGAACCGGCCGTTCTTCTGGTTCTCGGGGCTGGGCCCCTCGCCGGGCTTGGGCAGCACCCGGTCGAGCACCGCGCGCGTGGCCGCGAACCGCATCCCGCCGGCGACGCCCAGCAGGCCCGCGGTCATCCCCGTCGCGATGACCGGCGCGGTCAGCGAGGTGCCGAAGTCCATGACCTCCTGATAGCGGAACCCCCGCCCGTAGGCGTGGCCGAGAAGGGCATTGCTGCGCCGGACGATCCGCGTGTTGAAGGACGCCATGACGAACGGCCCGAGCCAGTGCCCGTCGGCCGACCTGCGGACGGGGGCGTTGTGGGCGAGACCCCGGACGAGGTCGACGGGGTTGCTCCCGACCTTCGTGGGACGCGAGGCCCGGGACGACGACGGCTCGGCCGAGCGATCGGGGCTGAGGCCATAGGGGTCCGCGACGATCTTGGCGTTGGCCGCGTCGGCCATCTCGATCGCCTGCTGGCGCATCGAGTCGATGGTGCCCCCGCTGAACCCGCCGCGCAGGCTGCGGACGAACAGCGTCGTGTGGGTGAGGTCGCCGTCGCCGTTGGTGCGGGCGGTCTCGGCGAGTTCGAGGGTGCCGATGTCGGACGGGATCGAGTCGAAGCCGCACGCGTGGACGATCTTGGCCCCGCTCGCCTTGGCCGCCTCGTGGTAGCGGTCGGCGCTTTCCCGGACGAAGAGCACCTCGCCGGTGAGGTCGGCATAGTGCGTGCCGGCCTCGGCGCAGGCGGCGACGAGGGGGAGGCCATAACGGGCATACGGGCCGACGGTCGTGACCACGACCTTCGTCGACTCCGCTAGGGAGCGGACCTGGCCGGGATCTCCTGCGTCGATCTCGATCACCGGCCACGCGCGGGCGGCCTCCGGGAGGCTCGCCCGGACGGCCTCGACCTTGGCCCGCGAACGTCCGGCGAGCGCGATCCGTATGCCGTCCGGCGCCGTCGCGGCCAGTTCGGCCGCCGTGAGCGCGCCGACGAACCCGCTCGCGCCGAAGAGGACGAGGTCGTGGGCACGCTCCGTTGTCATGCCGCGCAGTCTAGGTCGCCGCCCCGACCCCCGCCTCGTCGAGAGGCCGGTTCAGCCCCGCAGCTCCGCCTCGGAACGCAGGATGCAGAACTCGTTGCCCTCGGGGTCGGCCAGGACGACCCAGCCGGTCCCAGCCCCGCGTATGCCGCGTTGGTCGGCGACCTGCGTGGCCCCCAGCTCCAGCAATCGGGCCAACTCGTCATCCCGCAGCCCCGATCCCGCCCGGGGGCGCAGGTCGAAGTGGATCCGGTTCTTCACGGTCTTGCCCTCGGGCACCTCGATGAACAGGATCCGGTGCCCCGATTCGGGGTCGAGGATGAGGCACTCCTCATGCCCCGGCTCGTTCGGGACGTCGGGATCGTCGGTGTAGCCGAGCACCCCCTTCCAGAACTCGGCGAGGGCATAGGCGTCGGTGCAGTCGACCGAGGTGTGTGAGACGAAGGAGGTCATAGTTGGGAGGCAACCACACGGCATACGGTCGAGACCAGCGGTTTGTCCACGCCGCCCCGAACCCACGAACCCCTGGGATTGACCGGGCCATCACCGCCCCACGACCCCCGCGCGTCGGGTAGGCATGGAGCGGCAGGATGTCCACCACACGCAGGCACAGGAGGCGAACGTATGGGAATCGCACCGGGTGAGGGAACCGAGGCCCCCCTCGAGACCTTCGAGGAGGAGTCGCCGGCAGTCGCGGCTCGTTCGGACGACGGCGCCGATGGCGGCGCGGACGGCGGCGGTGACTCGGCCGCGGACGGCGGCGGCGACGGCGGCGCGGACGGCGGCGCCGTCCCCTCCGACGCCGAGGACCTGAGCGCGATCGCGGTCGGCGACGACCCGGAGTTCGGCGACGGCGTCGGGCGCGCGGATGAGGAGCGCGGGCTCTGAACGCACTCGGGCGGCTGATCGGCATACCGGAGCCGGACTTCGCCGCGGACCACTGGGGCCGCGCCCCGCTGGTGACCCGCGCACAGGACAACCCCGCGGGCCGCCTCGGCGACCTCTTCGACAATGCGGCCGCCGACACGCTGCTCGCCGACCGTGGCCTGCGCACGCCCTTCCTCCGCGTCGCCAAGGACGGCCGGACCTATGCCGCCGGCGACTTCACCGCCCCCGGCGGTGTCGGCGCCGAGATCGGCGACCAACTCGATGAGACCAAGCTCCTCGACCTCTTCGCCGACGGTGCCACGCTCGTCCTTCAGGGTCTACACCGGACCTGGGCGCCGATCCGCGCGTTCGCCGCGGACCTCGCCGCCGACATCGGCCATCCCGTTCAGGTCAACGCCTATGTGACGCCCCCGCAGAACACCGGGTTCAGCGACCACTACGACGTCCACGATGTGTTCGTCGTCCAGGTCGCGGGCAGCAAGACCTGGCGCATCCGGCCCCCCGTCCTGCGCCATCCCCTGCGTTCGCAGCCGTGGGAGAACCGCCGGGCGGCCGTCCAGGAGGCGGCCACGCGCCCGCCCCTGCTCGAGACGACGCTCGAACCCGGCGACGTCCTCTATCTCCCGCGCGGTTTCATCCACGCGGCCACCGCCCGGGGCGCGGTGAGCACGCACCTGACGATCGGCATCCACACGTGGACCGGTCACCACGTCGGGGAACGCCTGATGTCGTATGCCGCGCGGCGCCTCGCCGCCGACCCCTCCGTCCGTGCGTCGTTGCCGCTCGGGATCGACCTCTCCGGTCCCGACGTCGCCTCGAATCCCGCTGTGGCACAGGCGGTCGAGATCGCTCGAGAGGTGTTGATCGCGGCCCTCCGGGAGGCCCCCGCGGACGTCGTGCTCCGCGATCTCGCCGGCCCGAACCGCTCGGGGACGCGGCCGGCCGCGGTCGGGCCGATCGCGTCCGTCGAAGCGGCGAATGCGGTGACCGCGGACGCTGTCCTGGTCCTGCGGCGGCATCTGGCGGCGACGTTGAGCCCGGCAGGGGAGGGTCTCGTCCTGGACTCCCGGGCCGGCCGGCGCGCGGTCAGCGCCGCCGACGCAGCCGCCGTGCGGGCGCTGCTGTCGAGCGGGCGGGCCCGCGCGGGTGACCTCGGGCTCGACCTCGCGCGCCGGCTGATCCGCGCGGGGGTCGCCGTTGTCGAGGCCGCCGGGGCGAGTGCACCGGGCTCGTCGGCCGAACGCCCGCAGCCCGACCAGGCGACCGCCGACCCCGAGCTGACCCCGGCGGCGACATGACGCCGACCGCCTCATGACCCCACCGCTGCCGTGACCGCGTGGCCGCCGTGTTCGGACGGCGCGCGTGGGCGCGGCGACCCGATGATCGCGACCGCCCCGCCGGTGCGCCGGTGGTTGCTGCTCGAACAACCGCGCGGATGGCCCGAGACGATCATGGCAAGTGCGGATCTCGACGGCAGCCGAGAGCGCATCGGGGCCGCCGTCCAGGCGCGCCGCGGGCGGCTGCTCTTCATCCGCCGCCCAGGGCGTCCCCAGGCCCCCGGCCTGCGGCGCTGGTTCGTCATCGATCCCGTGACGCGAACCGAGTCCAGCGGGGTGTGGGAACCGCGCCTGGGGCTGGACGAGGCGCTGACCGCGTTCGCGCGTGACGGCGCCCAGCCCGACCCCGTCGCTGTCCGGCTCCTCGTCTGCACGCACGGCCGCCACGACCAGTGCTGCGCCGTCCGGGGTCGGCCGGTCGCCGCCGCCGTCTCGGCCACCTTCCCGCAGGAAACCTGGGAGTGCAGTCACCTCGGCGGCGACCGCTTCGCGGGAAACCTCGTCGTGCTGCCGAGTGGGACCTACTATGGGCAGCTCGACCCCGCCACCGCCGTCGACGTCGTTCTCGCCCACCGCGAACGCCGCGTCGCTGCGACCCACCTGCGCGGGGTGACGACGCTCCCCCCGGTCGGCCAGGCGGCGCTCACCGGCGTGCTCGCTCAGTTCGGACCGGGGCCGATCGGTGACCTGACCGCCCGCATCCTCCCCGGCGGCGGGCCGACGCGGTGGCGCGTCGTCGTCACCGGTCACCCGCTGGCGCCGGAGGTGCTCGTCGAGGTGCGACGCGGCATACTGCCCCCGGTGCGACGGGCGTGCCGGGCGTCGGAGGAGGAGGTCGCGGTGACCTACTCCGCGGTCGTGACCGATGTCGTCGGGCCGAAAACCACGCTGGGTGAACGGGTTCAGGGAGAGGGGACAACGTGAGCACGGGCGGCGAAGGAGACCTCGGCACGCTGGCAGGGCGGGAGTTCGCCGCCGTCCTCTTCGACATGGACGGGACGCTCATCGACTCCGCGCCGTCGGTCGAACGCAGCTGGGCGATCTGGTCGCGCGAGTTCGGCATCGACTTCGACGAACTGCGAACCTTCCACGGCGTGCCCGCCGCCGGGGTCATCGCCCACTTCCTGAGCCCGGACGTGCGCGACGCCGCCGACCGGCGCCTGCGCGAACTCGAGATCGCCGATGCCCGCGACATCCCGCAGCTTCCCGGCGCCAGCGAGGCCATGACCGCGCTCGCCGGGTCGGACCGGTTCGCCATCGCGACCTCGTGCACCGATGACCTCGGCCAGGCGCGTGTCGCGGCGTCGGGGCTCGCCATACCGCCGGTGTTCGTCACCGCCTCCGATGTCGAGCGTGGAAAGCCCTTCCCCGATCCGTATGCCGAGGCCGCCCGCCGCCTCGGCGTCGCACCGTCCGAGTGCCTCGTCGTCGAGGACGCGCTGGCCGGACTGGCCGCCGGCAAGGCCGCCGGCTGCGCGACCCTGGCGGTCACGACGACCACGAGCCGCGAGCGCCTCGTCGGCAGCGGCGACGCCGATGCGGTGATCTCGACCCTCGCCGACGTGACGTTCACGTGGACCGCGGCCGGGGTGCGCATGCAGCCGCGCGCCGCGCCACGTCCCGACGCGCTCACCTGAGTTCCCGGCTTCTCGCCGAGGTGGGGTGCTCGCGCCGAGGTCGGACCTCCCAACTGCCGACCTCGGCCAAGCACTCTGATTCGTCGGGTTCGGGCGCCACCGGCGTTTCGCTGTTACCAACGCGTAGGTAACATCACCGCCCATGGATGCGGACGCCGTCGTCGTCGGCCATGGGCTCGCCGGGCTCGTCGCCACCAGCGAGCTCCTGCGGTCGGGGCGCCGGGTCATCCTCCTCGACCAGGAGAGCGCCGCCAACCTCGGCGGCCAGGCCCACTGGTCCTTCGGGGGGCTCTTCCTCGTCGACTCACCCGAGCAGCGCCGTCTCGGCATACGAGACAGTCTCGAACTGGCATGGCAGGACTGGACCGGAACCGCGGGCTTCGACGGGCCCCAGGACTACTGGCCGCGCCGGTGGGCCCGCGCCTATGTCGAGTTCGCCGCCGGGGAGAAGCGCGCCTGGCTGCACGGCCTCGGGGTGCGCTGGTTTCCCGTCGTCGGCTGGGCCGAGCGCGGCGACGGTACCGCAGGCGGCCATGGCAACTCCGTCCCCCGCTTCCACGTGACCTGGGGGACCGGTCCCGGCGTCGTCGCGCCCTTCGCCGCCCTGGTCCGGCAGGCGATTCTCGACGGGCGCGTCGACTACCGCCCCCGCCACTGCGTCGACGACATTCTCGTCGGCCCGGACGGTGCGTATGGCGTGCACGGGCGCCGCCTCGCCCTCGACACCGCGCCCCGCGGCGTCGCCTCCACCCGTGAGAGCGTCGGCGAGTTCGCCGTCGAGACCGGTGCCGTCGTCGTCACCTCCGGCGGGATCGGTGGCAACCACGACCTCGTCCGGCGGCACTGGCCGGCCCGGCTCGGCACGCCACCCACTCGGCTGCTCACCGGGGTCCCCGCGCACGTCGACGGCCGGATGCTCGGCATCGTCGAACGCGCCGGCGGGCGCCTCATCAACACCGACCGGATGTGGCATTACGTCGAGGGGGTCGAGAACTGGGACCCGGTCTGGCCAGGGCACGCCATACGGATCCTCGGTGGCCCGTCCTCGATGTGGTTCGACGCCCTCGGCAGCCGCCTGCCCGCCCAGAACTGGCTCGGCTACGACACCCTCGGCGCCCTCGGCCACCTGCGCGCGACCGGCCACGATCACTCGTGGCTCGTCCTCAACCGCGCCATCGCGGGCCGGGAGTTCACCCTGTCGGGATCGGAGCAGAACCTCGACCTCACCGACAAGTCCGTTCGCGACGTGCTCCGGCGGCCGGTTCTCGACATGCCACCGTCGGTGCAGGCCTTCCTCGACCACGGGGCCGACTTCGTCCAGGCACCGACGATCGCCGACCTCGTCGCCCGCATGAACGCCCTCACCCCAGGCGCCCCCCTCGACCCCGCCGCCATCGAGGCGCAGATTCGGCAGCGGGACGCCCAGGTCGCCAATCCGTTCGGCAAGGACGCGCAGCTCGCGGCGATCCGCACCGCACGCGGCTATCGTGGCGATCGCCTCACCAAGCGCGCCTTCCCGGTCCACGCGATTCTCGACCCGGCATACGGTCCCCTCGTCGCCGTCCGCCTCCACGTTCTGACGCGCAAGACTCTCGGCGGGATCGAGACCGACCTCGACGGCCGCGCCCTCACCTGGTCGGGCGACCCCCTTCCTGGCCTGTATGCCGCGGGCGAGGCCGCCGGCTTCGGCGGTGGCGGGATGCACGGCTACCGCGCGCTTGAGGGCACCTTCCTCGGCGGCTGCCTCTTCTCCGGCCGGGCCGCCGGCCGCGCCGCCGCTGCCGAGGTCGCCTGACGCGAGGATTCACCCCGACCACGGCGGTGTGGGGTCTTCGCGTCGGGAGTTTCAGGCTGCTTGGTTCACGGTGGACGTGGTGGCTCATGGCCTCGAGCTGTCGGATCGCACGGGTGCGGGCGCGTTCGGGGTTGAGCCGGGCGTAGTAGTCACCCCCGAGGCGCCTTCTGCGATTGCCACTCCTTCCCCGGCATTACCGTCCTCGCCTCTCAGTCCTGTGTGACGTGGTACGCGAGTCTCGGGGCATGGTGAGTCCGTTAGGTTGGGGTCGGAGTCGGCGCAGGGTGTGCTGGATTGTCGGGGAGGGATTCTCGGTGAGCGGTGTGGCGAAGGTGGCGTCGCGGGTTGCTGTGGTGGGCGTGGCGTCCCGACCGATGAGATCTCGATAGGGAAGAAGCCCCGGGACACCACGGATGGTGACACCTACGCCGGGGATATCGACAACATCACGATCACCCGGTGGGAGCCGGTGACATCGTGAGCCGTTGGGGTGGCGGGGTCTCGGGGAGGCGCGCCGCGGCAGCTGCCGTTGCGCTGATATCGGTCGCTGGCCTCGCGGCCGGGCCAGCGTCAGGGTCCGGGTCGGGGGCGGACATTACCTTGCCATGGCGGGTGGCGGCGTTGTCGGTCAACCTGGCCGGGCGGCCGGGTAATGGTGTCGGTGGTGCGACGGCGAGCGTCGATGGGTGCCGGGTGGCGTTCGACACCAGCAATCTCATCTTGAAGGCGGGGTCACCGTATGATGACGGCGATTTCGGGATGTATGTGCGGGAGCGGGGCAGCGACCGCACCCGGGTGGTGTCCAGCGACCGGGCCGGCCATCCGGCGTACGGCAACTACTGGGGGCAGGTCAGCGGCGACGGCCGGTATGTCGTGATGGTGGGGTCGTACTCCTCCCTGACCCCGCCGGGGACCGACTTGAGTCGGTGGGTGCTGCGGAAGGATCTGCGTACCGGGCGGGTGGAGACCTCTCGGATGCCGAAGGCGAGCGGGCCGGCGACCGGGCTGCCGCTCAGTGGCGCCGAAGTCCAGGCGGTCTCCGCCGACGGCCGTTTGACCGCAGGCGAGGTGTGGTTCATGAGCGCCGACCGTCACGTCGTCGTCAGCCGGATCGTGGTGTTCGACTGGGTCACCCACCGGTGGTCGATGCTCGGCTCGTACGGCGCGGTCCGTCTCCTGCAGGCGATGAGCGCGGACGGCCGTTACCTGGCGTACACCGCCGCCGACTCGGCGTGGGACGAACGGGAGTTGTATCTGCTCGACCGCAAGACGGGCACGACCCGGCATGTCGGGCGGGGCCCGGCCGGGACGGCCGCCCGCCACTACCACACCCAGATCAGCGGGGACGGGCGGGTGCTGGTCACCACCTGGAACCGCGACATCGCGACCTACGACATGAATGTCGTGGTCCAGCGCACCAGTGATCTCGCCGTGGTGAACTCGGTTCACGACACGTGGCTTGGCGGGGCCACCGCGGTGAGCTACGGCGCTCGTTGGGTCTTGCTCAATTTTGCCCGCGCGGATGGCAGCGGCAGGGCGGATGTCTACCGCTGGGACCGCCAGACGGGACGGCGGGTCCTGGTCTCGGTCACCCGCGACGGTCGCCCACCTGCCGGTAACAGCATGGGGGTGGCGGTCACCGACGACGGGGCGACGGTGATCTTCACCTCCCACGCCGGCGACATCGTCCCCGGCGACACCCCCGACGACGACGTCACCACCGACACCGATATCGACGTCTTCGCCGCCACCACCTCCGCGGCGCGCCGCTGTGGCTGAGCGAGACCAGGAACCGCTGCCAGCGGGGGTCAGTCAACCCCCGGTTCCCCCTCAGCCCGTATGCCGTGTGGTCGCCTAGAGGTACTGCCCCGTCCCGCCGGCGTGGTCACCAGGGACGAGACCGGGATTCCCGGGGACCATGCCCGGCGGCATACCTCCCGGCGTGGGACCGGACTCCTCCCGGGCGGGGTGACCGGGCGGGAGGCTGCGGCGCATCTGCTGCAACTGCGCCTGCGCCGCCATCTGCTGCGCGACGAGCGCGGCCTGGATGCCGTGGAACAGCCCCTCGAGCCATCCCACCAGCTGAGCCTGTGCGATCCGCAGCTCGGCGTCGCTCGGCGTCCCCTCGCTGAACGGCAACGCGAGCCGGTCGAGTTCGTCGACCAACTCCGGGGCCAGACCGTCCTTGAGTTCGGCGATCGACCGGGCGTGGATCTGCGCGAGCCGGGCCCGGCCCGCCTCGTCCAACGGCGCGCTGCGCACCTCCTCGAGCAGTTGCTTGATCATCGAGGCGACGCGCATGACCTTGGCCGGCTGCTCGATGAGGTCGGCCGGGTTGCGGTCATCCGACGACGGCTCGGCCACGCCCATCCCCTCGGGCGTGAGCACGACGATCCGCTCGCCCTCGGCGGTGTCTCCGGCTTCGGCGGTCGTCGGGTCGGGAGTCTCGGGAGGGGTCTGCGTCATGGGCGCAATCCTGCCAAAGACACCGTCACGCGATCCCCATCCGCGACTTCAGCGTCTCGCGTTTGTCCTCGAACCGCGTGGCCTGCCGCTCGAGCTCCTCCATGAAGGTCCCCAACTCGGTCCGCGACGCCTCGCCCGCGCCGGCGAGCCCCTCCAGCTCCCACAGTTTCAGATAGCGCAGCACCGGCACGAGCACCTCGTCGCGATGCGAGCGCAGGTCATAGATCCCCGCGACGGCGATCTCGACGGCCTTGCGCTGGAACCCCGGAATGTCCGCCCCCGGCATCTGGAACCCGACAACGACATCCCGGATGGCGCTCACCGTCTGATCCGGCGCGACCTCCAGCGCCGCGGCGAGCAGGTTGCGATAGAAGATCATGTGGAGGTTCTCATCGGCCGCGATCCGCTGCAGCAACTGCTCACACATCTGGTCACGGGTATAGACCCCGGTGTTGCGGTGCGAGATCCGGGTGGCCAGCTCCTGGAAGCTGACATAGGCCACCGTCCGGAGCATGTCCCCGTCCTGGGGCGAGCGATAGCCCTGCCCCATGTGCTGCATCCGCAACCGCTCCAGCTCGACCGGGTCGACCAGCCGCTTGACGGTGACATAGTCGCGGATCGCGGTCCCGTGCCGGCCCTCCTCGGCGGTCCACCGGCCGACCCACTCGCCCCAGGCGCTGTCCCGCCCGAAGGCGGTCGCGATCTCGAAGTGATAGCTCGGCAGGTTGTCCTCGGTGAGGAGGTTGACGATCAGCGCGGACCGGGCCGCCTCGGTGACATCGGCGTCGTCCGGACTCCACGGCTCGCCGCCCATCAGCCCGTCGTAGTTCCGTCCGTCCGACCACGGCACATAGTCGTGCGGGAACCACTCTTTCGCCGCCTTCTCGTGGCGGTTCAGCTCCCGCTCGACGATCGGGGTCAGCTCGCGCAGCAGATCGGTCTGGGTCATGGGCGTCGCGGTCAATCCGGGCCTCCTCGCTGTGGGGGACCGCCGGGCCGGGCCCGGCGACGTGGTCCAAGGCTACGGGGACTGGGGAGCGCGTGACACGCCTCCACCGGGTCGAGTTGCGCTCGGCTCGGCGATCTCCGGTGCCGTATGCCGTTGTCCCCGCAGCGGAGACCACCAGGCGTATGCCGCGGCCACCGCCCCCACACTCACCAATGTGACCATCGCCTTCCGCACCCCGAGATCCGCGGCCAGCGTCCCGGCCACCGCGGCGCCGAGGGTCCAGCCGATCCCGAAGGCGAGCATCCGACCGGCCGTGACGACCCGCCCGAGGAGGTGCTCGGGGGTGACCTGCTGGCGATAGGTGATCGAGTTCATGATGACGGCCTGATAGGTCGTCCCCCAGAGCGTCATCGCGAGGACGGCGACCAGCCACGAGCCGGTCAGTGCCACGACGAGGCCGGCGACTGCCGAGACCGGGAGCCCAATGAGACTGAGCCAGACCGCGGTCCGCTTCTCCAGCAGCCGAGTCGTCAGCGCGGCGGCGAGGATCCCGCCCACGCCCCACGAGGCGAACAGGAGACCGAAGCGCCAGCCGGAGGTGCCGATGTGGAGGAGGCGGTCGGCATACGGCACGGCGAGGGCCATGAACCCGGCACCGCTGATCGACTGGAGGATCCCGATGAGGGTCATCGGGCGGATCCCCGGGTGCTGCCACAGATAGCGGACCCCCTCGAGGACCTCGGCGACGAGTTGCCGCGGCGCGAACGGCGGGACGTGGTCGCGATCCCCGGTCAGCGGCCGCCCGATCGACCCGATCAGGAGGGCGGAGACGAAGAAGGTGACCGAGTCGACGGCGAGCAGGTCGGCCGGGTGGACGAAGCCGAGCAGCAGCCCGACCATGATCGGCACCCCGAGATCGAGCACCCCGCCGAAGCCCCACAACGCCGCGTTCGCCGCCCCGATCCGTTCGCGCCCGACCAGCACCGGCAGCGCGCCGAAGGCGGCGCCGTCGAAGAAGACGACGAGCGCCTGGCTGAGGAAGGCGCTCACGAGGACGTGCGCGATGGCGAGATGCCCGGTGGCGTGGGCGATCGGAATGCTCGCGATCGTCGTCCCGCAGACGAGGTCGGCGGCGACCATGACCCGGCGCCGGTCCCACCGGTCGCTCAGGGCGCCGGCGAACAGCCCGAACATCAGATAGGGCAACCCCTCGAGCATCGTCGTCATCGCGGTGAGGGTGGCCGAGTGGGTGAGCCGATAGATGAGGACCGGCAGCGCCACCGCCGTGATCAGCGAGCCCATGACCGAGATCTGCCGGGCCGTCCAGAACCGCACGAAATCGCGGTCGGCCCGCAGGCCCGGACGGTCGGTCACGACGAGAGAGTATGCCGAGTATCCCCCCGCCGCGCGCACTGCGTGGTGCCCGTGCGCCCGACTTGTGACCTGCCCGCCCGAGCCGCGGTCCACACCCGCCCTGATCTGCGTGGATGTGCCGAGCGGGGTGCGCCCCCTGCGCGCACCCCGCTCCGGTGATCGGCCGACGCCGGATCAGCCGCGACGGGTGACCGTCGGCGCCCGGCGGATCGAGAGGGCGGCGATACCGGCGGCGACCAGCGGCACCCCGACGAGGATGAGCAGGAGATGGACGACCGGTATGCCGATCGTCGGGCTCAATGTCAGTTGCCGGCCGGTCACGGTGTCCCAGCCCTGCGACGTCGCGGGATAGGCCATGGCGACGCCGGCCACGAGACCGACGAGGATCCCGAGGCCGACACCGACCGCCCCCACCGTCGCCGCCTGAGCCCCGGCGAAGCGCCGCCGGGTGCCCTTGGTCGCCCCGACCGCCGCGAGCGTGCCCATGTCGGACTGCTGCTCGGCGAGCGCCAGCGCGGTGCTGATGAGTGTGACCGTGATGAGGAGGAAGGCGGCGATGCCGAAGACGATCGCGAGGATGAGGCCGTCTTGGCGCTGGAAACCACGCTCGATCGACACGTGATTCTGGTCCGACAGTCGCTCGGTGACCTTCTTCTCGGCAGCCTTGCTGATCGCCCCGTTCGCGTCATAGAGGTGGTACTGCGTGAGGGTCATCGGCACGCCGAGGGCCTTCGCCTTCTCGGCGGGGATCACCAGCCCGCTGTAGTTGTCGATGGCCCCGCGCTGATACTCCGTCTCGGTCGCGACGATCGCGGGCACGGTGGCCGACTTCGACCAGAGGAGCTTCTGGTCGGCCGGGGACGGGCTGCCGGCCGGGTCGTTGGCGAGGGCGCGTGCGCCATACGACAGGCTGACCCTGCCCCCGGGCGCCCAGGCGGCGTCGGCAACGACGACCGCACCGTCCCGGACGGCGGCGGCGTCGGCCCCGGTCAACTGGAGTCGGCGAACGATCTCGGCGGCGGGGACCACGGAGATCCCCGAGCGCTGCGGACCCCCGAAGGTGCTCGCCTTGATGCACGGATTGTCGGCGAACGGGTCCGAGGTGCCCGAGTAGTCCGGGATCATCTGCGTGGTCGTGCAGCCCTTGGCGAGGATGCCGAGGAAGGGCTCCTCCGTGGGGGTGCCGGTGCCATTCGGGCCGTAGTCGGGCTGGACGACATACTCCGGCACCAGCTTCCAGGTCGGGGCGTAGGCCGCGACGACCGAGTCGAACTCTTCCCGCGACTGCGTGTCCCCGGCAAAGACCGAGCCTTCGCCGGCGACGGTCGACGGGGTGTACTGCCGCGCCTGGAACTTCGTGTCGCTCGCGAGATAGACCGCGAAGGTGGAGAGCAGGGCGCTGCCGGCCATGACGGCGGCGACGGTCGGGGCGGAGCGGTGCCGCTGGCGGGCGGCGTCGCGGGTCGCCATACGGACGGTCACGGGGAAGCGCGCGGCCAGCCGGCCGACCCAGACGAGCAGGAGCGGGATGAGCAGAAGTGGGCCGACGAGGAGGCCGAACATCCCGATGACTGCGGCGAGGGCCGAGGACTTGACGACGGCGAAGAACACGCCGACACCGCCGATGACGAAGAGCACGAGACCGAGGATCGGCAACTTGCGGTTGTGGGGCGGGGAGACGTTCTGGCCCTTCATGACTCCGACGATGTCGAGGCGGCCGAGCCGCAGCGCCGGGATCAGTGCCGAGGTGAGCGCGGCGAGGGTTGCGCAAGCGGCGACGATGAGCACAGCGACCCACGGGATGTCGCTCGGACCGAACAGTGTCGTCCACGGGTGCGACCAGCGCCAGTATGCCGCGGCGCCCAGTGCCACGACCGCGCCGAGTGCCGCGCCGGTCACCACGGCGAGCACGCCGAGGACGACGGCGGAGGCGAGGACCGAGCGGCGCAGCTGCCGGGTCTCGGCACCATTGCTCGCGGCGAGGGCGAGGGCACGGCGCTGGCGACCGGCGCTGACCGCGAAGGCGGGGCCGACAAGGAGGGCAGTGATGAGGAATAGCGTGCTGCCGAGAATGGCGGCCACGAGCCGGGTCTCGTTGCCGGAGTCCTGGTTCGTGTTCTGCACCTCGGTCGGCAGCGCCGATTGCGCCGGGGGGTTCTCGATGACCGCGCGGCTGGTGACGCCGAGGCCGTAGTCGTTGAGTCGACGCACCTCCGGCCAGAGGATCGGGGTGGCCCGCTGGAGGAGGTACTGCGTCTGCCAGCCCTGCTGCTCACCCCAGGGTTCGGTGGTGATGACGAGCGGCATCCCGACGTTGGGGTCGCGCAGGATGCCCTGCCCGACGACGGTGACCTTGCGGTCGGCGTCACCGATGCGGAGGGTGACCTCACCGGACGTCGGCAGACCCTGGGCGGCGCCGGCCGGGGTGACGACGATCTCGGAGTTGGAGGTCGGCCACCGGCCCGAGGTCAGCGTGAGCTTGGGGCCGAGATCGACGGTGGGATCGACATACGCCGCATTGCCATAGGGCCGCCGGGCACCGTCCACCCAGCGGAAGTCGCCGAACTGGATCGGGATGACCGTGGCGTGGGTCAGGGCGGCGAGGGCGGTCACGTGGGCGGCGACGTCACTGTCGGCGGTGAGGCCGGGGATCGGCTGGGCCTTGGGCGCGTCGTTGGACCCCACGGACCAACTGCCGTCGACTCCCTGGATGACGACCTGGTCGCCGAAGCTCTGGACCACGGCCTGCGCGTTGCCGAGGCGAGCCGGGATGCTCTCACGCAGGCTCGTGGCCGAGGTCGCGCCGAAGGTGAGGCCGGCGACGATGAGGGCGACCGGGAGGGCGACCATGACGAGGATCAGGGCGCTGCGACCTTTGTAACGCAGCGCGTCGCGCCGGGCCATCGTCATCGAGATACGCCAGCTGGCGACCCAGCGGTGCAGGCGTGAGGACGAGGCCGTCGGAGCAGGGGGCAGTGCCGCGGCGCTCGGCCGCGTGGTCAGCGTGGTCATATCAGTGGCTCGCACCGACGAGGAGGTCGTCGACCTCGTCCGGACGACCCGTGGTGTCGACGACGATGCCGTCGCGGAGGAAGACGACCCGGTCGGCCCAGGCGGCATGGCGTGCCTCGTGGGTGACCAGGAGTCCGGCCGCCCCCGCGTCGCAGCGCTCGCGCAGGACTCGCAGGACGCCCTCGCCCGTGTGCGAGTCGAGCGCGCCGGTGGGTTCGTCGGCGAGGACGAGACGACGGTCGCCGACGAGGGCCCGGGCGATCGCGACGCGCTGTTGCTGGCCGCCGGACATCTTGTCGGGGAAGCGGTCGATGAGGTCACGGAGGCCGACGAGGTCGAGGGCGTCGCTGGCGAAGTGACGTGCCTGGCGGGCGCTCGTGCCGTCGAGTTCCAGCGGGAGGGCGACATTCTCCCCCGCCGTGAGGGAGGGGATGAGGTTGAAGTCCTGGAAGACGAAGCCGACGCGGCGTCGGCGGAGGGCGGCGAGTTGGCCCGCGGTGAGACTGCCGATCTCGGCGTCCTCGATGAAGACCTGGCCGCCGGTCGCCTTGTCGAGCCCGCCGGCGAGGTTGAGGAGGGTGGATTTGCCCGAGCCGGAGGGGCCCATGACGGCGACGA
The DNA here is from genome assembly GCA_046330995.1 of Dermatophilaceae bacterium. GTDB lineage: Bacteria > Actinomycetota > Actinomycetes > Actinomycetales > Dermatophilaceae > Nostocoides_A. Next base: position 119,711 of record JAXLRS010000005.1, on the reverse strand, counting down.
GTTCGCCGGGGAAGACATCGAGGCTGACGCCGCGCAGCGCGTGGACGGCGGTGTCGCCGTCGCCGTGCGTGCGGACGACGTCGCGGAGTCGAAGGATCGGTGCGGTCATGTCTGGGCCCCCTGCAGGCTGTCGGTGGATGGGGTTGTCGTATGTGCGCTCGCCCCGCGCTGTGGCGTGTCGCCGGACGCGGAGTCCGTATGCCGTTCGCTCGCCGCGCGCGCCAGGCTCGCCTCGACGTGATCGAGCCACCGGATCTCGCTCTCCGCTCCGAAGATGAGATTCTCGACGACGAGGAGCCAGGCGAGGTCGTTGCGGGTGCCCTCAGCGCTGGCCTGCCGGTCGCCGGCCTGGACCTTGAGGCGGGTGAGATCGCGCAGGTGGCGCAGCGTGGCGGTCCGCTGGGTCTGGACGACGTGACGGACGTCGACGCCGGGCGTGGTCACGGCGAGGGCGAGCTTGATGACGAGTTCGTCGCGAGGGGTCTCGTCACGCCGGACCGGGGTCTCCCACCAGGCCATGACCTCCGTATGGCCGCGATCGGTGAGGTGGTAGCGGATCCGCCCCTCCTCATCCGCCGCGTCGTCCTGGTCGACGAGGCCGTCCCGCTCGAGCCGGGCGAGGGTCGTATAGACCTGCCCGACGTTGAGCGGCCACGTCCCGCCGGTCCGGGCTTCGAACTCGCTGCGCAACTGCGCGCCATACATCGACTGCTCCGCCAGGAGGGCGAGCAGCCCGAGCTTGACCGACACCGGTGGCTCCTCTCACGTTCGCCGCTCGGATCCCTGGATGCGGGGCATACCGAGTATTGCGTTCGCTGGGGAGGCTATACCGAGTATGCGGCGACGTCAACGAGCGGGTCGCTTCGGGCGTGGCGGGCCGCGTATGGCAACCGGGGGCATGGGGCCGCGGGGGCCGTTGAGAGGCGCGGGGAGGCGTGGGAGCGGTACGCGCGCCACCCACCCCCGCAGCTACCGCCTGGTAAGTGGGGTGATCGCCCCACTTACCAGGCGGTAGCTGCGGCCATGGCGGAGGCGGGGGCCGAGGTCATGGCGGAGGCGGGGCGGCGGCGGGGCGGCGGCGCACGTCATGGCGGGGCGGGGCAGCGGCGCACGTCGTGGGCGGGAGTCGGGGCTACGCCGTCAGCAGGAGCTTCCCGATGTGGGTGCTCGCCTCGAGCTCCCGGTGCGCCTCGACCGCCTCCCTCAGTCCGTATGCCGTGTGCACCACCGGCCGCACCCGGCCCGCCTCGATCAGGGGCCAGACATGCTCCCGCACCGCCGCCACGATGGTCGCCTTCTCCGCCGCCGGGCGGGAGCGCAGGGAGGTCGCGATGACCGCGCCCCTCTTGGCGAGGAGGCGGCCGAGGTCAAGTTCGCCCTTGACCCCGCCCTGGAGCCCGATGACGACGAGCCGGCCGGCGGTGGCGAGGACCTCGACATTGCGGGGAAGGTACTTCGCCCCCATGTTGTCGAGGATGACGTTGGCGCCGGTGCCGTCGGTCGCGGCCTTGACCACGGCGACGAAGTCCTCGTCGCGGTAGTTGACGAGGATGCGGGCGCCGAGGTCGCGGCATACGTCGAGCTTGGCCTGCGAGCCCGCCGTGACGGCGACGGTCGCCCCGGCCTCGCGCGCGAGCTGGACCGCCATCGTCCCGATGCCCGAGGACCCACCGTGCACGAGAAAGACTTCTCCCGGTTGGAGATTCGCCGTGAGGAAGACATTGGACCAGACGGTGCAGACAACCTCGGGCAGCGCGGCCGCGTCCACGAGCGCGACCCCCGCGGGCACCGGGAGGACCTGGCCGGCGGGGACGCAGACGAGTTCGGCATACCCGCCGCCGGTCAGGAGCGCGCACACCTCGTCGCCGACCGACCACTCCTCGACCCCTGGACCGAGCACGTCGATCGTCCCGCTGACCTCGAGCCCCGGGTATGCCGAGGCGCCCGGTGGCGGCGGATAGAACCCCAGGCGCTGCATGACATCGGCACGGTTGACCCCGGCCGCGGCGACCCGGATCCGCACCTCCCCCTGCCCGGGGAGGGGGTCGGGGACTTCCGCGAGCACGAGCGCCTCGGGCCCGCCGGGCTGGGGAATGGTGATGGCCTGCATCGCCCCAACCTACGGCTCGGGCGCGTGGGTCTGCCCGACCGGGGTATTTGATGGTGGGGCCGGCGACCTGGCCCTCGTCGGCTTGGCGAGGTCGTAGGTTGGCGGTGAGGTCGTAGGTGCAAAGCCACGACCTCGCCGCCAACCTACGACCTCACCGGAATCAGCGACCGTCGTCGAGGAGGGCGGCGAGGATCGGGCGGAACGGGCCGAGATCGACGTGGTGCTCGTCGGCATACGTCATGAGGGAGGTGCCGGCAGCGCCGCCGGCCTGCGCGAGTTGCGTGCGCGCGCGCTCCTGAACGACGTCGGCGCCCAACTGCACAGCGCCGAGAAACACCAGCGGGGTGATGAAGACGCCGATGGCGAGAGCGAGGCCGGCCAAGCCCCGGCGCGCCCCGCGGATCAAGGCGATGACGGCGAGGATGAGGCCGATGGTGATGACGACGTCCATGCCCACCCAGCCAGTGAGCCACAGCAGTCCGTCACCCAGTGGATCACGCGAGATCAAGCTCACCGAGGCGACCGCCTGATAGAGCAGGAAGCCGCCGAGCAGGGAGCCCCCCGTGACGACCCCGAGAGATATCAGCCCCATTCGTCCGCGATTCGTGACAACCCTGGCGGGTGCGGCCGTGACCACGGGCGCGGAGTTCACATAGGGCTCCGGCGTCACCGCCGGCTGCTCCCAGAGAGCCAGGTCCTGGGGGGTCGGCAGCGTCGGTTCGAAGCCCGGAATCGGTGCGGGGGCGGCGGGTGTCCCGAAGCTCGGATAGACCGGTTGGGCCGGCGCGCTCCAGGTGCCGTATGCCGTCCCCTGCCCCTGTGCTCCGGCGCCTGGGTAGGCGTCGGGGTCAGTCAAGCGCAACTCGTCGGGGGACCAGGATTCACCCAATCTCGTCACCCTCTCGCATCATGCCCGGCTCGGCGCGGGTCCGCCTGGCTGCCGGTGAAGCGCCGGCGATCCTCACTGTAGGGATGGACGCCGCCGTCGGCTGTCCCCAAATCGAGGGACGCATGGGGCGGCTGCGAGCGCGGCGAGGCGGCGACCTGGTCACGATCGCCGGGCGCCCCACGGTGTCCCCCATTGTGAGGACTGGTCCCCAGCCGACGTCTCCGGCAGGTTGACAGCTGGCGTGCCTGGCCGAGTGTGGCCGTGGATGCCATTCAGAGCAATCCGCAGGTGCAGAGGACGACTCATGGGCTGGGACTTCGGCAACGCTTCGGGCGCCAGTGGGGCGCCGTCGAACCCGTCGGGACCGGGAGGGTTTCAGGGCGCTGGAGGGCCATTCGAGTGGGGCGGAGCGGGGAGCCAGGAGAACTCAGCGCAGCCGGCGTCAGGCTACGGCTGGCCCGGTGAAGCCCAGGCGCCCGGCAATGCGAGTTCCGGATGGGAGGCCACGGCGACCCCCGGTTCCCAAGCGGGGACCGGAGCTTTCGGCTGGCCGGGTGACGGCGGCTTCGTGGATCCGAATGGCACGCCGGCGTTCACGGGCGCGCTGCCCACCGGAAAGCCCCCGGTGGCGTGGATCGCCGGAGCGGCATCGGCAGCGGGGCTCGCGCTGATCGGAGGGCTCGTCGCCGCTTTCGTCCTCGGCGGGTCGCTGACTGTCGCCGCCATGTCCTGGCTCCTGGCCGGCCCGGTGGCGGTCCTCGTGCTCGGCGAGTTTGTCAAACGCGACGAACGCCAGCGAGCCCGGGCGTTCTATGAGGGGCCGTGGGCCCGTCCGGCGACGATCGCCGTCGGCGTCATGGCGCTGCTCGCGGTGGTGGCCTCGGCATACGTCATCGCGAACTGGGTGGCGACCCGATGAGCCGCCTGTTGCGCCTGACCACGGCGGCCTTCCTCGCTGTCGGGGCGTCGAGTCTCGCCGCCCTCGTCCCCACCGCGACCGCTGCGCCGACCCACGCGCGCTCCGTGCCGGCCGCGGACACGTCAAGAACGTCGACCGGGATCGCGAAGTTCGGTGCCTGCCTGAGCGGCCGGAAGACCGCCGATGTCGTCATCCTCCTCGACGAGTCCGGCTCGCTGCAGCAGAGCGACCCGAGCGGCGCCCGGGTCGATGCGGCGAAATACCTGATCAAGCAGTGGAGCGCCCTGAGCGTCGAGTCCGGGGTCAAGATCGCCATCCAGACCATGGGCTTCTCGGGCAGCATCGCCGACGCGGGCGGCCGGTGGCTCGACGCCGGGTCGGACTACCCACAACTCAAGGACGACCTCGAGGCATTCCGCTCGCGCGACTCCGGCCAGCAGACCGACTACTGGATGGCGCTCGACGGCGCTCGCCAGGCACTGGCGCAGCGAGCGCAGCACGGCGGGTCGACCTGCCAGGCCATCCTGTGGTTCAGCGACGGCAAGCTCGACGCCTTCTCCACGTATGCCGATGCCAAGGGCAAGGACGTCGTCAAGCCCTATCTCGACGACAAGACCGACAACGCCGCCGCGACCTCCGCGGCGGCGAAGGATCTGTGCCGCAAGGGCGGTGTCGCCGACCAGGTGCGCTCCTCGGGCATCGCGACCTTCGCCATCGGCCTGGCTGCCGGGACCGCGACCGCCTCCGACCTGGACCTCATGAAGTCGATCGCCCTCGGCGAGAACGACTGCGGCGCGGTATCGGCAGCGGGAACCGGCGACTACCACCCCGCCGGGGACATCGACGCGCTGATCCTGGCGTTCGATGCGCTCCGGACGCCGGGCCAACTGCCGGTGCGGAGCCTCCTCGACATCTGCCAGGGCAAGATCTGTCCGGAGGCAACGGGTCAGTTCGTGCTCGACGACTCCATCACCCGGGTTCATGTCGCGACATCCGCGAAGCCCGACGGCCTCAAGCTGTATGTGGTGCCGCCGACCGGCAAGCCCGTCGAGGTGCCCATGGCCGGCGAGAAGCAGACGAGGGTCGGTGGGGCCGAGGTCACGAGCGACGGGCTGTCGCCGCACACCGTGGCGCTGGACTTCAAGGCGATGGGCAGTTGGACCGGCGCCTGGTCGGTGGCCTTCGTCGATCCGAAGAGTTCGTCCGCGGGCCAGAAGTCGGTCGCGAACATCGAACTGTCCGCCGACATCGAACCCACCGTCACCCAGCCGGACTCGATCCACGCCGGCGACAAGGCCGTCCCGATCAGTATCGGGCTGCGCCACCACGCCGGGAAGGCCGTCGACCCGAGTGCTCTGCTCGGCACGGTGTCCGTCGACGCGACCTTCACCGACGCGAGCGGACGCGAGACGCCGCTCGCCACCGGGCTCGACGCGGCGGCCTTGGGCCGTCCGCTCAGCCTCGACCTCACGGAAGCCGCCGAGGGCACCGGGACCCTGACCGCCACGGTGAAGCTGACGACGGCTGCGATCAAGCCCGCCAAGGGGAAGCCGATCAAGGGCACGGCGATGACCCCGGTGTCCGTCGACGTCGACGTGCCGCTCCTGGCCCCGCCGGGATTCCCGACCGTCGCCGACAAGGTGGCGTTCGGCACGGCGACCGGGGCGGCGAAACTCGAGGCGACGGTCAAGGCGACCGGGCCCGGATGCGTCTGGTTCGACGCGCCGCAGGTCATCGCCTCGCCCGAGAAGGCCGGCGCGATCGGCTTGACGAGTCCGGCGAGCAGCCAGTCCTCCTGTGTCAAGCTCGCCGAGGGGGAGTCCAAGGACATCCCCGTCACGCTGACGACGGCATCGGCGGCCAATGGCTCGGCCAACGGGTCCATCACCGCCCACCTCGACTCGACGGACAAACCGGGGGCGTCCCGCACCAAGCAGGTCGCGTTCGCGGCGAACTTCAACAAGCCGGTGGCGATCGACAAGGCGATCGGCGTCTTCAGCGCCGCCCTCGTCCTCGGCATCGGGATTCCCGTCGGCCTGATGTATCTCGTCAAGCGGATGAACTCCAAAATCCCTCCGCTGCCCCTGCTCGGCGGCGTCTTCGATGTCGCCGTCGACAACGGCCAGGTCATGCGCGGCGGTATGCCGTTCGCCCTCCAACCGCAGGAACTGCGCGATCCGTTGCCCATCCCCGCCGGCGGAGCCACGTCGTTGACCGTCGGCCCGGCGCAACTCCGGGTGCGCAACGGATGGTCGCCATTCGGCCCGGGCACCGTTCTCGCGTCGGTGGGCGGTGCCGCTGGGGTTTCGGAGCTGAATGCCAAGCCGCGCAAGGACGGCGCGGCCGAGTTGCCTCTGGCCATCCACAACAACTGGGCGTTGTTCAACGCACCCGAGCTCGGCGCGGGACAGGGACGGCTCCTGCTCCTGGTCAGCGCCGACGCGCCGCCGCAGAAGCGCCAGGACATGATCGACAAGGCGCTCGCCGAGGTCCCGAGGCGCCTCCAGGAACTCGCCGGTGCGGCTGCGGCCCAGGGGCAGTCCGGGGGCCTCGCCGACCCCGGCGGCACCGGGAACTCCGGCCCGAGCCTGGCCGACCCCGACGCAACCTGGGGCGGCTGGTCCGGTCAGGGCGCGGGTGACCCGTGGGCGACTCCGGCCGCCCCGGCGGGCGCGTCTCCGGCGGACCCGTGGGCGACTCCGGCCGCCCCGGGCGGCGCGCCTCCGGCGGACCCGTGGGCGACTCCGGCCGCCCCGGGCGGCGCGCCTCCGGCGGACCCGTGGGCGACTCCGGCCGCCCCCGCCGGCGCGCCTCAGGCGGACCCCTGGGCCGCACCCGCCCCGGGCCCGAGCCCATGGGCACCTCAGCCCTCCTCGGCTCCAGCGGACCCATGGTCCGGCCCGGTGGGCGAGGCGACGATGCCGGTCTTCGCCCCGCCCGGCCCCTCAACACCGAGCCCCGCAACACCGAACCCCGCAACACCGAACCCCGTCCCGCCGGCGTTCGGCCCCCCGAGCGAGCTGACCACACCCGTCGTCAACCCGCCCGGCGCCGACCCGGACACCTGGGCGACGCAGCCCCGCGTCAACCCGGTGTCCCGTCCCGCCAAGCCCAGCGCTCCCGGCGGCTTCGACTTCTCCACCCTCGACGACCCCGACCCGTCCCGCTGACGGCGACCCGAAGGAGACTCTGTGCGCAACATCCTGTTCGTCGGGTGCGGTGGTTCCGGCGGTGCCCTCCTCGGCTATCTCATGGACCAGCTTCGCTCCGATCTGCGGCGCCACGGCATCGAGAAGCTGCCTGGCGGCTGGGGGTTCATCCACGTCGACTGCCCGCCGGCGCCCGAGGCCCTGGCCCCCGGCCTCGGCACCGTGTGGGACCTCGGCGGGAAGTACATCGCGCTGGCCCCGCAGGTCGGGTCCTACGCGATCGTCGACCGCGCCGTCACGAACGGCAGCGCCCTGGGACAGATCGCGACCTGGGCGCCGCGCATCCCCACTCGCGTGAACGTCCCCATCCAGCTCGGCGCGGGCCAGCAGCGGGTCCTCGGCCGGGTGCTGCTCGCCTCCAAGGCCCCGAACCTCATCGAGCAGCTGAAGTCCGCGGTCGACGCGATGAAGTCGGCCGAATCAACCAGCCAGATGTATGCCGCGGCGCGGGCCATGGGGGAGCCGTACGACGCGAGCCAGGCGGCATACACCATCGTCTTGTCGTCGATGGCCGGCGGCACGGGCGCCTCGATCGCGCTGGATGTCTGCCGCATCCTGGGCCAGATCGTCGACAGTTCGCTGATGTCGGTGTTCATGTGCTCACCGGACGTCTTCGACTCGATTCCGGCGGCGTTGCGCGCCGGGGTGCGCCCCAATGCGCTCGCCATGCTCGGCGAGATCGTCGCCAGCCAGTTGGGCGAATCCCACGAGCACGACCTCGCGCTCCTCGCCGCGGTCGGCGCCCCCGTCTCCGGTGCCGCCCCGGTGCCGTTCGCGCGGGTGATCCCGGTCGGGCGCTTCCTGGGCACGGCCGGGACGCCCTTCGGCGACGGAAACAAGGAGACCATCTATCGCGGAGTGGGTCAGTGCCTCGCCGCGCTCGCGGTCAGTGAGAAGGCCCTGGACAATTACCGGAAGTTCATCCTCGAGAACTTCACCCCGCGCGCCCACACCCGGGTGTCCGCCTTCGGCTGGGGAGCGCACAACAACCCGGACATCCAGTGGGGCTCGATCGGCTACGCGTCGCTCTCCATGGGCCGAGACCGCTATGCCGAGTATGCCGCGCAGCGGATGGCCCGCACCTCCCTCGACCACCTGATCGGCGGGCACCTCCAGAAGGGCAACCCGAACTCGGGCCAGTTGCAGGCCCGGGCCATGGTCGCCTCCCAGTGGGCGTATGTGTGTGCGCAACTCGGACTGCCCGCCGGGGGCGGCCAGGACCCGCAGGCCCTGGTGCGGTGGGTCTACGACTCCGGGCTGACCCGCCAGAAGTCCGCCCAGATGGCCCGATCGATCGTCGACCGCGGCATGTCGGCCGACATGCCGATCGCCACCGCGGGTGTCCCCGCCGAGCAGTTCATGCCGACCCTCATGGGCTTCCTCGGCTCCAAGCGCGCGCAACTGGCCAAGATGGCCAAGGACGAGGCCTACGGCGACGCCTACGCCTGGGCCGGACAGTTCGTCGCCCGCGTCGAGCGCGTCATCGGCGACGCGATCGCCACCAGCGGCCTCGTCTACACCAAGGAACTCCTCTCGGTCCTGCAGGAACACCTCTCCGGGAACTACGGGTCCGCGGGCCTGTCGGCGCTCGGCGCCCAGACCCCGGACGCCGAGCAGATCCCGCCCGGCGTCGGCGAATTGTTCGGGTCGATCCGCGGGGTCATCAACCGGGGCCAGGAACTCGCCGACCAGGTCCGCGGCCGCTATCACGCGATGCTCGACATGTCGGCGCGCGGGCAGTGGTGCGTGCTCGTCGCCCAGATTCTCGGCGACGTCTCCACCGGTGTGCTGGCTCCGATGAGCGAGGCCGTCATGGCGGCCCTGCGTGACGTCGAGGTCGCCCAGCAGGCCGCCGCGACGCTCACCGGTCTCGCCACGGTCGCCACCTCGCTCTATCCCCTGTGGCCGTCGGACACCGACGCCATCGTCCACGCCCGGTGGAGCGCTGCCGACAACGAGGTGCTCCTCACCCCGGCCACGGCCTTCCCCGGTCAGTATGTCCGCGACCTCGCCACCGCGTGTCAGGTCGAGTCCGATGGCGCTCCGCCGCCGCCTGCCGAGGCCAGGCGGCGGACGATCCACGCGGTCGTGACCGGGATCTGGGCCACCGCCGGGGGCTACTCACCCCCGGGCGGCCTGATCACCAATGACCCGCCGTTCGTCGCGAAGTCGCTCCCGCTCGACCCCGCGACCGGCAAGCCGCAGGTCCCGTCGCGGGCGGTGTATGCCGTCCACGTCGCCCCGGGCGACGTCCTCGACCGGGCGCGTCAGTACGTCAATCGCACCCAGTCCTCGTTCTCGATCTTCGTCCAGGAGTCGATCCGGGCCTATGTCGACGCCGGCGGCGGGCAGCGCACCCAGGAGGTCGTCGGGAAGTTCCGGCAGGTCCTCACCAAGGCCGTCCCGTTCGCCCAGGTCAGCCCGCAGGTCGTCGACGAGGTCCACGACGGACCGGCCACGGTGAACTTCTTCTTCTCCGACATCCCGTTCGCCGGATTGCCCATCGCCGCGGAGTTGGAGGCCCTGGTCACCCAGGACTCTTCGGTGGACGCCCTGACGACGCAGAACCTGACCCTGGCGCTGAGCCAGGCGCCGGCGACCCGGATCGACGTGTTCGGCTACTACCCCAACGAGTTGCCCGTGGTCTATTCCGGGCTGCTCGAACCGACCCGGTCCCAGTGGGCGCAGTCCCTGTCCGCCGATGCCCGAACGACTTTCTGGCACGGCCGGCGCAGCCGGCCACTCGGCGCGGCCCTGGCGATGAGCGGTGCCGAGCGGCGCGCCATGATCGGCGGGTGGTTCCTCGGCCAGATCACGGGCGAGATCGAGATCCCGGCCGCGCCCTATGCCCAGCCGGTCCGCGTCTTCGATCATCAGCGGAACACCTGGCTGGCCTTCCCCAACCCCCTGCTGACGCCGCCGGAACGCTTCCTGCGGAACTTCGACTGGCTCCCCGCCGTGCTCGAATCCCATCTCCTCGCCGTCGCCAACTTCGGGGCCAGCCCGGTCGGCCAGTCCATGGCCCCGTATGAGGCGCTGCGGCGCGTCTGGGACGACAACCCGGACGGGCCGACCCAGATCGGCGCCGGGATGTTCCACCTCCGCGCCTCCGATGCGATCGCGACGTGGCTGACGACCGGGCGGACCCCGACGGGCCCCGGGTCGCGGGTGCCGGGCCTCGAGACGTCCGCCACCGGCGAGGACCGTCGCGCCGCGGCCGTGGCCTGGCTCGAGTCGATCCTCGCCCTCGTCAGGGAGCACTTCGCTCCCGACGGCCACGGCGAGTTCGCCCAGATCACCACGCCCGCGCAACGCGAGCACGTGCCCTACTTCCGCGACCTCGCCCCCGACCTCCTGGTCGTCCTTCCCCAATTGATCGACATGGTCTCCACCGCGCCCATCGGCGGCACCACCACGGGGGACCCCGGCCTGATGAACTCGACGTTCTAGTGACGAGGACCGTATGCCGATGAACGACTTGACGATTCTCGTCACCGAGAGCCCCGCACTGGCCGCCATCCCGGCGGCGCTGCGGGACTGGTCGGCCGCCGGGCTGATCCGGCCGTTCGTCTGGGTGCCGCCGCCGGGCGCGGGGCTGCGCGGTGTCGAGTCGCGCTTCGTCGAGGCCGGGGACGTCGCCGCGTCCTCCATCGGTGACCTGCTCGCTCGGCGCTCGCCGCGGCGTGTCCGCATCCTCGCGCTGACCAGCGACCTCGGGCCGGGAAGCGCATCGACGCGGGTGGCACAGGAGGTGTTGACCGGAGTCGCCGGTGCGGGGGGCGAGATCAAGACCACCCAGGCCCAGGTGGTGATCACGCGGCTCGGCGTGCGGTCTGGCAGATTGTCCGGAATCGAAGGCTGGCACAACCTTCTCATCTCGCCCGATGACGCGGCCGGCCCGACCCGGCCTCACACGACGCTCGAAGGGAGCGCGTCCGACGAGGACCTCGCACGCTTCGCGCTGCCTGCGGTCGCGGTGCTCGGTGCGTTGTTCGACGGTCTCGACGTCGGTCCCCTCGACGACTTCCCTCCGCCCCCGGGAGCACCTTTCCGAGTGGTTCGTGCCTTCGCCCGGCATCTTGACGGCGGGGACGTGCGCGAGGCGCTGCAGGCACAGGTGCTCGGCCTGGCCGACGGCTACCCGCTTGTCGTCGAGGGAGGCACCACCCGCGCGACGTATATCGAGAATGTCGACCACGCCAACGCGCAGATGGCCGCGTCCGTCTGGGCCAGACACCAGGACGTGTACCTCAGCGCCCGCCGCCAGCCCGAACTCGCTCCGGTCGAAGCGCTCGGCTTCTGGAAGGCATTCCGGATGCTCTGGTCCTTCCTCTGGGCGGCATTGAAGAATGCCCCGGGCGACTGGGCCAATAAGGTGATCTATACCGGCAAGTCGTGGGCCGCCAACACCGCCACCCGCGCGATCTTCGGTCAGAACAGCGCCTTCACTGTCGTTGTCGGTGGAGTGCGCGGTGGGCAGGCCAGCGACTGGAAGTCCCAGGTTCAGGCGCTCAGCGATCTCGAGAACTCCCTGGGACCGGCGGCCGAGGGACACCAGGTCCATGCGCGGTTGGACAGCCTCTGGCAGGACATGGTCGCCGGCGGCCTCACCCTCCTGGACGGCCAGGCGCGGCGATCGGATATGGAGTCCGCCCGAATCGGCACCGAGACCGGAATCCTTCGATTCGGTCGCATGCTCGCTCCGTCCCGGGCCGACGAGTCCTTCACCGCCATCCCGGGGCCGGTGCGTGCCGTCACGCAGACCGATTCGCTCGCGCCATACGACACGCTGGCGATCAATCGGTTCGGAAGCCGGCTCGCGGGGGTCGCGGCGGACCCGATGGCCGGAGCCGACGCGAGCGCCACGATGGAGAAGTTCCAGGAATGGTGGCGGCGCGTCGGCACGACCTACACCGCCAAGCTCGCGCTGCGGCTCTCCGGTGAGTTCGAGAAGCGGCTCGTCGAGATCTCCGAATACACCAAGATCCTCGAGGCGGCCGCGTCGACCTCGGGTCTCCCGGATGAGATCAAGCGCCAGCAGAGCCGGCTCGCGCGGCTGATGCGACTCCTGCTCATCGGACTCGTTCTGCTGGTGGCCGGGGCCGTCACCCTCGGTGTCCTCTCGCTGGTGAGCTGGATGATCGTCGGCATCATCATCCCGGCACTCATTCTCGGCTGGCTGATCAGTTCGGTGATCACATTCATGCGAGCCCAGAGCCGGCTGTTCCAGCTCAAGAACTTGCGGGCCGAGGCACTGAGCAAAGCCGATGCCGCCGAATACAACCTCGCCGCCGCCATCCGCGACGCTCGCCGCTGCGGCGATGCCTATCGCCTCCTCCAGCTGTGGGCCGAGGCGATCGCCGTCTTCGCCGGGGATCCGCTCGGCCGGGCCGGGACGGAGACGGCCGAAAACCGCGGACCGGGATCGGATCACCCCCTCGCCATTCAGTTCGGGCACGCCGAGGTGAGTGATCTCGAGGTGGCCCGGACTGCGAGCGGCATTCGCCGGGTCGTCTTCCCCGTCGGCTGGCTCGATGCCGTCTGGGCAACCTTCCTCGCGGAAGCCGGTCCGTTGCTCGGCCCCCGCGGGACCGTGCTGCTCGACGAGCCGCAATTGCTCTATCGGCAGCGGGCGATCCAGGAGGACGTTCTCCTTCCGGGGTGGGTCGAGGCGCTCGACCACAGTGGCGTGCCCGGCGTTGCCGGTGCTCGCCTCTGGGACGAGATCGTCACGGGGCTGCAGACGACCGGTCGTGTGCAGCTGGAAAGCCTGCTGGGCCGCGTGCGCACGGAGGAGGGTACCTCGATCATGCTCACCGAGTTCCTCGGTGGCCTGTCTGCCACCGTTGCCAACCCGACGGTGTTCCCCACGGAGCTCTTCTCGGCTGCCGCCGTCACGGGGGACTTGACGAGACCGATCCACGTGTGGCCGCGGGAGTATGCCGTCGGCCTCTCGCGGACGGTCGTGCTCGTGCAGCTGTCGGATGCCATGTCCGTGGAATGCCTCCGCCCCGAGGCGCGTCCCCGGGTGGACCCGGACCGAGATCGGATCAGGCTGCCCGAGGACGAATTCTCCGGTCGGCCCGCGCCGCTTCCGGCGTCGGGGCCGCCTGCCCCCGCCCTGCGCAATGACACCTTCTGAGCACTCGAGGATTCACAGTGTGTGAGAAGCGCGACTGCATCCTGATCCGGTGGCGCACCGCCATGGCCGCGAAGGGCGTCTCGCCGCTTCCGACCGATCGGGAGCTGACCGAGATCTGCACCCAGGGGAGGATTCCCGAGTCCGCGTCCCCCGCCGTCGCCGCGTGGGGCCATGTGATCGCGTTCCTGCAGAGCCAGAGCCGGTTCGGGGTCACCTGGGATGGGATTCATCTCACCCCGGAACTGATGACGCCGCAGCCGGTCACGCCGGCTGCGGCGCCCGGGCCCGCCCGACCTCGAAGCCCGATGGAGCGCCTCAAGGCATGGCGCGACCGCGCTGTCGACGAAGGCCGGCTCGCGCGTGGAGCGGTCAACGAGAGTCACCTGATGCTGCTCAATCGGCCCCTGTCCTCGCCCGAGGATGTGGGTCGGCGAGTGCCCGCGCTCTCCGCGTTCGCCGCGGAGGTCTTCGACCTGCTGCGGAGTGGGCCGGGGGCTGGATCCGCAGCCGACGACGCGGACGAGATGACTCGGACGCGCCCTCGCAGCGCCATGAACTTCGCCAACACGGCACCCACGGCGTTGTCGGGAGCCGCTTCGGGAGGTCTCTCGTCGAGAACGTCGGCCCCGACTCCACCGGCGCCGACCACGGGGCGGGAACCTGTCTATCCCTCCACCAGCCGCTATCCCGGGGCGGCCGCGACGCAGTCGCCGTCGGCCGCACCGGCGACCTCGCCGCCGACGTCAGTGCCGGCACCCGCTGCGCCGGCAGCTGCCGGCGGTGCATTCGCAACGGTCGTCGATCCCCGAACGAGTCCGGGGCCGACGACGCCCTCGCCGGCCGCGCGGACATCACCGACCGGTCCACCCGTCGTGCTCGATGACCGGCTCGTCGATGAAGACGATCCAGCTCTTCAGACCGGGTATGCCGAGACGCTGAGTGTCGCGGACCGCCCGGCATCCACCGTCATCGAGCGGGTGGTCGAGCATGGGCAGGCCACCTATCGGTGGCCGGCGCTCGCGGGTGCCGTGACGCTCTATCGCGTCGTCGTCTCCGAGGGCCAGCGTCCGCTCGTTCCCGAAATGGGGGACACCCTCGCCGCGACCCGGGCGACCACGGTCCTCGACCCGGTTCCCGTCACCTCCCTCTTCCGTTTCGTCCAGGTCTGGGCCAATGTCGGGGATACGGTGGCCGCGGCCAAGGCCGCCCAGCCGCGCTTGCACGCCGAGTGCGTGCGGGTCGGGACGATCGCGGAGGCGTCCGGGTCCGCCGACTATGGCCAGGTCGCTCTCGTGTGGACCGCGCCCGCTGGCGCGCACCGCATCCGGGTGTATCGCCTGCCCGGCGGGGCCGAGTTCGTGCGGGGGTATGCCGCGTTCGAGATCTGCGCCGATCGGGCGAATCTCACCGGTTGCGTGGACCGGGGCGGCGAAGCCGGGGCGAGCTACACCTACCGGATGGTCGTCGAAGCCAGGGATTCCTCGGGCGGCGCGCACACGTCCGAACCCGTCGACGTGAACCTCGAGTGGCCGGCGGTCATTCGCGAGATCACCGACCTGACGATCCAACCGGTGCAGCCCCCGACGCGGTTCGACCCCGGCCTCGTCGACCTCGAATGGACGCCACCGCCGGTCGGTGCCACCCAGATCTATCGGATCGACCAGCCGGTGGGGGCCGGCATCCTCGGCGTGGAGGCCGACAAGGGGGCCCTGCCTCAGATGGGCTTCACCGACCAGGAGCGCTGCAAGAACCCGATCGAGCCACGCAACGCCAACGGCCGAGTGCGCATGCTGGGCGTCGTGTGGCCGCCCGGCTGGTCCCGGGTCCATTTCGTGCCCGTCACCGTCATCGGCCAGCGCGCGCTGCCGGGAAAGCCCGCGACCGGCGAGAGCATCGCGCCACCCGGGGATCCCCGGCTCGTTGACCGAGTCACGCAGCAGGTCATCACTTTTGTGTGGCCGTCCGGGGCGACCTATGTGCGCGCCTACCTCGGACCCTCGGGGGCCGATCCCAAGGATGTGTGCCACGGCCAGTGGCATGCTCAGGTGTCCGAGGACGACTACCGCCGACACGGAGGGCTGCGTCTGCAGCTTCCGGCGAGCGAGCTCGACGTCTTCCTCGTCGCGGTGCGCGGCGAGACGACGAGTGTCGCGGTCTCGGTGCACAAGCCGCAACGGCTCCTCGTCCGGTATGCCGTCGACATCCGGCGGCGGATGAAGGTCGGCCCGGTCGACTATGGCCGGGTCGTCGTCTGGGCCCCGGACGAGAAGGTGCAGGGGTCGCCCCCGTTCGTGGTGGTGTTCCGCGACGACCGGCTTCCTCTGCACGCCCGTGACGGGGCCATCCTTCCCGCGGTTCCGGACGAGACGCCCGACGCTGCCGTCACGCAGGTCATCCAGCCGGCGACGTTGATGGGCGGACCGGACCTGCCGCGCTGGCGCGTCCTGGTGCCCGGCGGCGCGGGCCGGGGCTATCTGCGGTTGTTCGTCTCGCCCTCGGTGGGGACGCCGATGCTGCGACGAATCGTCGTGCTCGACCCGCCGATCACGCAGCTGAGGTGGGGCTGATGAGTGACGTACCCACTGCCGCGCGGTTCGCGCAGATCGGGTACACGTCCGGGCGCAGCGGCTTCGGCATCCACTCGGAGGCCGGTGGGCCGACGGAGTCCGAGCGCGAACTTCTCGTCCGCGGCGCCGACCCGGAGCGCACCGACTTCGGGCAGGCGCTTCCCCGGTTCGCGGCACCGGACGAGGTGGCGCGGTTCAATCGCAATCTCGTCGGTGCACCGGTCTCTCCGGGTGCTGCGGCTGCGTGGCACACGGCCCCGGCTGGGGCCGACGAGAGCGGGCGAACCGGGAATGTCTTCGTCCATGCGCTGCTCGACCGGTTCGCCGGAAGCGACGGGTCCCGCCTCATCGACACCTGGCGGTCGCCGGACTGGGTCACTCCATACGGCGCGGGCGAGGTGCGCGACAGCGTGCTGCCCGAGGGTGCGCCACGTCCCGGATCGGTGGTTGGGCGTCGCCAGGTGTGTGAGTTCGTCCTCGACCCCGCGACCTGGCGCCTGGGCATCCTGTCGCGGCTACTCGATGAACTTTCTCTCCCGCGTGGAGAGCGTGGGCCCGTCGTCCTCGGTGTCGCCAGTCCCGACGTCGGGGCCCTGTGGGTGGGTGCCGTCGCGCATCTGATGTCACCAGGAGCCGCAGCGGGCCTCGGCTTCGGGGTGTGGGAGACGTCCCGCGCCCTCCAGAGCGACCGCATCGCGCGCTTCGATTTCGTCTGTATGCCGGTTCGCGAACTCGCCTCCGTCCGCGAACGCTTCCCGCAGATCACCGCCCTGACGGAGTCCGACGACGCGACCCCGCGTGAGTGGTCGTCCGACGACACGCATGGCGATCGAGCCTGGGGCGCCCTCGCGGTCGGCATGTTCAGCCTGGCGGGGGACCCCGCGTCACTGCTGGCCGACCTGGACGCCCTCGCTCAGCGCGTGGGCGATCGCGACCTCGCGCGCTACTGGCCACTGGCCATGGCGATGGCCTGTCGCCTGGACTCCTGGGACTTCCTTTCCCACCCGATCGCCGCCGCACTGAGCTCAGGCAGCCCCATCCAGCTGGCCGGGCAGGCCGACCTGCTCGACGTCACGGTGAACCTGGTCGGACGGCATACGGGAGACACCACCGCGGACGCGTGGGCTGCGCTCAACGCCTCGGCCCCCGGCCCGATCTCCGCCGTCCTGCAACGGATCTATCTCGGCCGAGCGGTCGCCGACGATGCCTGGTTGGTCCAGCCCGGGGGTGCCCCGGCGCGGCGCGACCGCGGCTGGAACCCGGCGGATCACGTTGGCCTGTCTGCCGAAGTGGAGCACGCGATCGAGCGCATCGCCGGTGCCGGGTCAGAAGCCCATGCGGAGTCGGGCGCGGGAGCCGGGGGAGGAGCCGGCGCCGCGGCCGAGGTGGCACGAGCGGTGACTCTGGTCAATCTCGCCGATCTGCTGGTCCGGACGGGGTGGCCGACCGACGACCCCGACGCGATCTGTGGTGGACGGCTGGTCCGCGCGCTGGACCGGTCGCTACGGCCCGCGCTGACCAGCCCCTCGGAACTCGACAGATTCGTATCCACGGCCCGCCCAACGGCCACGACTCTTCACGAGGTCGTCCGCCCCGCGCTCGCCGGGTGGCCCGCCGACGTCGCCGCACAGTCGCATCTGCCGATCGGCCGTCGGCTGCCGGTCAGAGCGTTGACTTGGCTCTATCCGGCCGACCCCGCGGCCGGACCACTCTCGAGCGAGCTGACCCTCCTCGACGTCGAGGCGTTGGCCCTCGCCGCGACTGCAGGCCGTGACGAGGCGAGACACCGGGCGAGGCAGCGGCTGCTCGCTCAGGCCATGGATCTGGCGGCTCCCGAGTTTGCCGAGGCCAGGTCACAGATTCTTGCGGTCGTGGCCGAGTCTCGGCCGATGCGCGCGGCTGAGGTGCGGGCGCTCCTCGGCGCCGGCATCTCCCCGACGGACACCCAGGTCGCCATGGCGATCCTGATGGGGACGACCGACGAGGCGAACGATGTCATGGCGCTCGCGAGGGACGTGCTCGTCCAGGGCCGCCCGTCCATCTCCGAGGCGCTGCAAGTGCTCACCGTCGTGGCGAGTCAGCCCGCCTGGGGCGCACCTGACCTCGAGGTCGCCATCGAGAGGTACGCGCCAAAAGTCAGTGAGGCCGTCACCGTGCTCTGGTCATCGGCGCGTTGCCCGGTCGGCACGCTGTGGGCCGGTCATCTCGCGGCGGCGGTGGAACTGCGCGACGTCCGCATCGACCAGCGCGGCTTCCTGGCCGCCGTGCTGCCGCCGTCGGGCACCGTTGTGCCCGGCGCCGCCGACCTCTTCGCCGCGCTCCTGATGCTGCCGCCCACCGATCAGCGGACCTTCGGTCGGCTCGACATGATCGCCCTGCGGGCGATGGCGAGCGACCCGGCGTTTCCCCGGCCGCTGGCCCCGACCTCGCCCCCGGCGCTCACCCACGCGTTGCTCGATGAGGACGCCCAGCCCGCGCTCACGAGCGGCCTGGGCCGCTACTACGCGGGCCTGTCCAAAGACGACCAGGTCGCCACACGCGACGCGCTCGTCCATCTCGTGGAGAGCGCGTATGCCGAGGCGCCCGAATTCACGGACTTCGCGAGGTCGTGGTTCGTCCGCGTCAGCGGGAGCAAGAATGTGGGCGACCGGCTCCGCAACGTCGGCGGGCGGCTCTTCGGCCGATCGAACCCAAGCCCCCACGCCTGATTCGAGGGAGAAGCAGATGACGAATTATGAGTTGGGCGACAACCCCGTCGGGTTGCGTCGGGGACGGCTGACCATGGCGGCCAACCTCGGTGCCGAGCCGGTCGCCCTTCAGTTGCGCACCGCGGACTCCAGCGCGCCGATCACAGGGTTGTGGGCGCAACTGGGCACGGGCTATGTCGGCATGTTCAACCGGGCGGTCGCCGACCTGCCGAAGCAGGTCACCATCACCGCGGCGCGAGCCGACGGCAGCCCGTTTCCGGCTGCCCCTCCGTTGCAGGTCACCGTCGGCGTGGGCAACGACGCCGTGCTTTGGAGTGCCTCCGGACTCGGGGGTATGCCGATCGCCGACATCGTGACGCTGACCGTCGCGGACGAGTGGCTCTCCTTCGCCCGTCCCGCGGATGACGTCGGCAAGGCCCCCGACCTTCCACCAGGGGCGGCACGGATGGCTGCCGCGGCTCGTCGGGCGCTCGGGGTCGCCAGCGTGCCCGACGCTCAACGCGCGCACGTGGTGGTGGTGGTCGACCCGTCCGGGTCGATGAAGACGAACCGGGCCCGGGCGTGCCTCCGAGATGCTGCGGACGCACTGGTCGGCATCCATGCGGTCCTCGGTGGGACCGGCAAACGTCTCGAATGGCACCTCGCGACCGCACCGCCGCGCCGTTTCGAGACCGCCGAGGCGCTGCTCACGGCACTGGAGGATTCGGCATACGGTCTCGGTCGGACCCTCGACCTGCCCGGCGTGGTGACGACCATGGGCGGCGAACTGACCGTCGTCTATCTGGTCAGCGACGACGTGCCGGGGCGGCTCGGGGAGTTCACCGACGTGGATATGCAGGCCCGGCATCTCGTCGTCGTCGCCAACCCCGCCTCCGCCCCCAGCGCCGTCGGGCCGGTGGATGTGACGGTCTGGCCGATGGATTCCGTCGACGACGCCCGTCTGCCCGCACTCGCCAAGGACCTCCTGCGGGGCTGTTTCGACGCCAACACCGCGTGCGGACGGGCGGTGAGCGTGTGAGCAAGTGCCCCCTCTGCTTCAGCGACCTCGACCCCACACGGGCACGTTGGCAGTGCACGAATCGTGACTGTGCGAGCGAGTCGACGGCGGAGCCACTCGCCGCCGCCTACCTCGGGCATGACCGCACCAGCAAACAGCGGCGTGAGGAAGTGCGCCCTGGTGACTTTCGGGGCACCTGGAGACCCCGGCTGGAACAGCATTGCACCGCGTGCGGGCAGCATATGGAACGCACCTGCACGGTGTGCCGGTATCCGATGCCGAAGGATGTCGGTGAATCCGATGTGATCTGTGTGGCGCTGGCCGGTGCCCGCGCGACCGGGAAGTCGGTCTCGATCGGCGTCATGCGCCTGTTCCTCGAGAAACTGGTCGAGGACTTGCGATCATCCCTCGACTTCGAGAAGCGCTATTCCGAGAGCGACGAGGACGAGGAATATGTCAAGCAGATCCTCACCGGGAAGACCTACCCGGCCACTCCGCCGGGCAAGGCCCGCTCCCTGCTCTATAGCATGGGTCAACTCAACGGAAAACGCCGCTATCTCGCTCTGAGAGATATCGCCGGCGAAGACCTGGAGGCGGCGGAGAGCAAGATCAATCTCAGCTTCCTCGGGCGAGCCGATCTCGTCATCTTCCTCTTCGACCCGCTCGCGATCCAGAATATCCGCGACGCGCTGGAGAATCTCATTCCCCGGCAACGCGCTGTCGGGCAGGAACCGCAGCGCGTCCTGCAGACTGTCCTGCGGCACATCGGCCCGGGCCGTCCTCATCTGGCCGTGTGCCTGGCCAAGGTCGATGCTCTCCAGCGCCTCGCCGACCACAACAGCCCGATCAGCCCCGTGTTCGCCAATCCGGGATCGACGATGACCCGCGAATCGATCGGGCGCGTTCAGGGCAGCGGGCCAGGATATGACGACGATGCCGCCCGATTGCTCAGCGAGGAGGTGCGCTCGACGCTCATGCTGCTCAACGGGACGGTCATCGTCAACATGGTCGAGAATCCGGCCAACAAGGTGGTGCTGCCGCACCGGTTCTTCGCCACCTCCGCACTCGGCGACGCGGCGGATGGGGAACTCCTGCCACCCCACGGAATCACCCCGTTCCGGGTGCTCGATCCACTCCTGTGGATCTTTCACGAGAAGGGCATCATCCCCTCCGCCGGTTGACCGTTCTCCCTCATTCCGAACCTCCACGTGCCTTCGGGCAAGAAAGCAGACAGCCATGGCCATCAACCTCTCCAAGGGCAACGTCATCTCCTTGGCCAAGGAGTCCGGTCCCGCCCCGCTCGATCGAATCCTCCTCGGCCTCGGTTGGGACCCGGCGGACACCGGCGCCCCGTTCGACCTCGACGCCTCGGTGTTCCTCACCGACTCGTGGGGCCGCTGCGCCACCGACGGCGACTTCGTCTTCTATGGCAGCAAGGTGCACTACTCCGGCGCGGTCACCCACTGCGGCGACAATCTCACCGGCGATGGTGACGGGGACGACGAACAGATCCTCGCCGTGCTCAGCCAGCTGCCCGCCTCGATCGACCGGCTCCGCGTCGCGGTGAGCATCCACGAGGCGGCGGCGCGTGGTCAGCATTTCGGTCAGGTGAGCAACGCCTTCATCCGGATCGTCAATCAGAGCGACAACCGGGAACTCGCGCGGTTCTCCTTGAGCGAGGGGGCCACGGGCCAGGACTGCCTCACCTTCGCGGAACTGTTCCGCGAGGGCGAGGACTGGCGGTTCCGAGCGATCGGCGACTTCAACCTCGGCGGCCTGGCGGGTGCCCTGGCCGCGCACGGTCTCGTCGGCGGCTGATCGTCGCCAGCGCATCGTTGCGTCGCGTCGGGGGAATTGGGAGTCACGCGGACGGGTGGATGGCAGGCGGCGAGAAGCGCGCCACCGCTCAGGGTGAGGGTGGCGCGAAGGCGCACGCCCACGCCGCTCAGGGTGGCGCGCGCTCAAGTCGCGGGGCGCCGGGACTGTCCGCCGTGGTGCAGGAAGTTCAGCACGGCCTGAACGCGCCGGTTGTCCTGATGGCCCTCGCTGATGGCCAGCTTGTCGAAGATGTGTTGCACGTGGGTGCGGATCGTGTTGGTGCTCAAGTGCATTCGCTCGGCGATGCCACGGTCGGACAGGCCTTCGGCCATCAGCGCAAGGACCGTCAATTCGCGCTCGGTGAGGCCAGCGAGCGGTCGTCGCCGCACCTGGGCGCGCATCAGGCGGGACACCAGCTCGGGGTCGATCACGGTTCCCCCGGCGACGAGGCGCTCGAGCGCATCCGAAAGGTGGCGGCCGTCGAGCAGACGGTCCTTGAGCAGGTAGCCGGCTCTGCGCTCCCCACCGTCGAGCAGGCGGTTCGCGTACTCGGGGACGACATACTGCGATAGCACGAGCACGGCGACATCCGGGTGTGCGCCTCGCACCTGCTCCGCGGCACGCAGCCCCTCGTCGCGGTGGGTGGGCGGCATACGGATGTCGAGGACGACCGCGTCGGGCTGGTCGCGCCGCACCTGGGCCATCAGCCCGTCCACGCGGTCGAGTTCGGCGATGACGTCGTGGCCCGATCCGGCGAGGAGATTGCGGATGCCCTCGCGGACCACGATCGAGTCGTCGACGACGATCACCCGCATGAGCGCTGCCCCCTCACCCCGTCGTCGACGTCGGCCACCATGGCCGAGGTCCCAGCCTGGGTCCACGGCCTGGCCGGCGCGTCATCGATTCCGATGAGCGAGCCTCGTCGCTTGCGTCGATCCCCCACGCCGCCAACCGTATGACGATGCGAAGCGCCGGGGGTCCACGTGCGACCCCCTCGACGGAAGGGGAGAGACGATGTCGATGAAGAGCTTCGCCATCGCTACCGGCGCGAGCCTCAGCCTCGCGGTCAGCATGATCTCCGCGGGAGGAGGTCCCGCGGTCGCCGCAGCACCGACGACGGCCTTCCGGCAGATATCGGCCGGCTATCTGCACACCTGCGCGATGACGCCAAGGAGAGCCGCCCTCTGCTGGGGCTCCAATGACCACGGCGAGCTCGGTGACGGAACGACGACCAACCGATTGCGTCCGGTTCCGGTCGCGGGCCTCGGATCGGGGGTGCTGGCCATCGGGGCCGGCGCCGCTTTCAGTTGCGCGCTGATGACGTCCGGGGCGGTGAAGTGCTGGGGAGCCAACGACCACGGCCAACTCGGCGACGGCACCACGACCGAGCGGCATACGCCTCGGACCGTGTCCGGACTGACGTCGGGAGTGCGCGCGCTGCGGGTCGCCGGACTCAACGCGTGCGTCATCACGGTGAACAACGCGGCGAGGTGCTGGGGTGGCAACCTGCGTGGCTCCCTCGGCGACGGGACGACGACCAACCGGACCCGGCCGGTCCAGGTGCGCGGGTTGGCGAGTGCCGTCGCCTCGATCGCGCCGGGCATCACCAGCAGTTGCGCGACGATGCTCTATGGTGCCGCCAAGTGCTGGGGCGCGAACGACTTCGGTCAATTGGGCAATGGCACCACAACCGACTCCCTGACCCCTGTGACCGTGACCGGCCTCGAGACGAGCGCCACCGAGGTGATCGCCGGGTCGGGATACGCCTGCAGCCTGACCACTTTCGCGACGGTGAAGTGTTGGGGGTGGAACGACGAGGGTGAACTCGGCGACGGAACGACAGCCGAGCGCCACACGCCGGTCGACGTGATCGGGTTGAGCGGAATCTATTGGATCTCCGGATTCGACACGCATACCTGCGCCCGCACGTCTGTCAGCGGGATGATGTGTTGGGGGACCAACTGGTATGGCGAGCTGGGGGACGGCACGAAGACCAACCGGACCGTTCCCGTCCCGGTGGTCGGCTTGAGAAGCGATGTCACCTCGGTGTCGGCCGGCGGCTGGCACAGCTGCGCCCTGCTGAACGGGGTCGGCAAATGCTGGGGGTATGGCGGGCTCGGCGAGTTGGGAACCGGGGGGCGGGCCAGCAGCACCGTTCCGGTGACAGTGCTCTGACGGGGCAGCGGCCGCGCCCAGGTGCGCGGCGCCCGACAGGTATTGCGGCGCAGAGGCGTCGGACAAGGGGAAAGGAGTGCGTGATGTCGTTCCGGACAATGCTTCGAGGAGTGCTGGCTGCCCTGCTCGTGACCTGGGGGGTGACCGTCCTGGCCCCGCCGGGCACGGCGCACAGGGGAGACGTTCTCCATGCCGTGCCGCAGGCAGCCGGATCGGACCCGCTCAGTCTGAACGGGAGCTGCGAGCCCGGGTATTGGGGGCCGGCCAATTCCGGCGTGATGACGTATCGGCCGCGGTACAACTGGAATCCGGCGACCTTCCAGGTGGTGGAAACTCCGAGCGATGTGTGGGTGTGCGTGCACGGGCTGTCCCGTCGGCCGCCGAGCAGCACGCTCAACGATTCGGTCACCGTCGTCATCGACCGCGATCACAACGCCTCGTCCGCCCCGGACCGCGACGACATCCGTGAGCGCTCTGCTGTATGGCTCCGCGACACGGTCGCTCACGCCGCGCTCGTGGCGCCGATGATCATCGGTCCGTGGGCAGGGTGGCCCGGATCGAGGTCCCCCTGCCCGTCGGGCTGTCGAGCGTGAATGTCCCCCCGACCGCGTTGGCCCGATCCTGCATGCCCCGCACCCCGCTGCCCCAGGTCGCCCCGCCCGGGCCGTCGTCGACGACCCGGACCTCGAGGGACTTCTCGTGCCACGCCAGGTCGATGGAGAGCTTGTCGGGCGCGGCGTGCTTGACGGCATTCTGCACGGCCTCGCTCACGATGTAGTAGGCAGCGGCTTCGGTCTCCGGGGCGCAGCGCCGGTCGCCCGAGGTCGTCAGGGTGACCGGCAGTTCCGTCCGGCGGGTCAGTATGCCGCACGCCGCGGTCAGGCCCTCGTCCACGAGGACGGCGGGGTGAATCCCCTGCGCCAGCTCGCGCAGCTCTCGGATGGCTTGGCGCAGATCACCTTCCGCTCCAATCAGACTGGCCTGGGCTCTCGGAGTGTCCGGAAGCTCGTCGCGGAGGGTGCGTAGCCGCATACCGATCCCGAGGAGGTGCTGCTGGGCGCCGTCGTGGAGGTTGCGCTCGATCCGTTCGCGCTCCTGGTCGGCGGCTGAGACCAGCCGGCGCCGGGAGGCCGTGACTTCCTCGAGCTGATGGCGCAACTCATCGCGCAGGGCGGCATTCTGCAGGGCGACGGTGGCGGCCGCCATCGCCGCCGCCAGCAGCGCGGGTTGCTCCTCCAGATCGACGTCGTGGATCACCAGGGCCAGGGTGTGCCCGTCGGATTCGAGGACGCTGGTGCGCTGGTGGTCCTGTGGCGCGGGCGCCGCCGGGGCACCCCAGGCGTCGACGAAGGAGTCGCCGCGGGGCAAGCAGCATACGGAGACCGTCGTCCCGGAGGGCGGCCGAGAGTTCGGCCTGGATCCGGGCGGGTGGCTTGTCGACCAGGCGCCCGACGAGTTCGGCCATCGAGGCCTGGGCGAGCCGCTCGCGCGCCAGCCCGAACACCAACGCGCCCGCGAGCGCGGTGACGGCGAGCCAGATGCCCAGATCCTGAAGCCACCACGGAGAGGCCACGCCCAAGGCGGCCCGGATGGCGAAGGTGCACGCGAAGATTACGAGGGTGAAGACCGCCAGCAGCCAGCGGGCACGTGCCTCGCTGCGATGCCGTGGCGATGACCGGGGCGTACTGAAGGGTGAGATAGGCCATCACGACGACGGACATCGCCAAGGCGCACAACGCCCCCGCCGCGCTGACCGCCAACCCGAGGTCGAGATCGTCGTTGATCGAGATCGGGCTGGTGACGCAGGAGCGACCGCAGGCGGGCGATGCCGGCGCCCAGGCCAGGAGGATGGCGAGGGCGATGGTGACCGCCAATGCGTAGCTCGCGTGGACGAGTCGGCGTTGGCCGGCGGTGCGAGCGATGCCGTGGGGGTGCGTGACGAGCAGGTGGACCACCAGGGCCGCCATCAGCCAGAAGCTCAACAGATGGCCGGCATGAATCCAGCTCCGGCCGGGGAAGTCCGCGGGCAGGCCCAAGACGCCCAGGGCGTTGACGAAGGACAGGCCGGCCAGGATCACCATGAGGGTGCCCACCCGGCTCGACGGCACGATCAGCCGGCCGGCGATGCCCGCCCACCCCCAGACGACTGCGGCCCCGATCGCCATCGTGTAGTCCATCGCCGGCGCGTGGCCGAATCGCTGCGCGAGGTCGATCTCGGCCAGTGCCGCGGCGACGAACAGGCCGCACGCGACCAGGTAGCCGGCCACGGCCACCGGGCGCCGAGCCCGAACAGGGAGCACCTCGCCAGCATCTCAGGTCGCCGACGCCGGGGCCCGTCGAATGTGGAAGCGTCCGGGTGGTGACGGCGTCGTCCGCGCGTCTGACGTATGCCGTGTCCCCTCGTCAGCGCGCGCGGCCGCCGATGCGGGCGGTGAGGGTGGCGGCGGCGTCGGCGACGTCCCGGCCCAGGCCGGCGAGGCCGACGTCGCCGATTTCCTCGACCGGGAAGGTGAGGGCGAAGGCGCCGACCGGGTGCCCGGTGTGGTCGCGGACCGCCTGGGCGACCGATGCGAGACCGGGGCTGACGGTGTCGTGCTCCACGGCATACCCCCGGGCGCGGGTGTCGACGAGGAGACGCTTGAGGTCCTGGAGCGTCGTGGGTCCGCGGGAGTCTCGTTGCACGAGAGTCTCTTTCGTGGGGAACAGGGCGCGGACGTGGCGGGGTGGGAGGGCGGCGAGGAGCGCCATACCGCTGGCGGTGAGGGTGGCGGGCAGGCGCACGCCCACGTCGGTGACCAGGGGCGGGCGGCCGGTCGCGCGTTCCTCGATGAGATAGAGGACGTCGGTGCCGTGGAGGACGGCGAAATGCCCGTTGACGCCCGTGCGGTCGACGAGGCGGGTGAGGATCGGGCGCGCCCGGCGCTGCAACGGCGCCTGCCGGGAGAACGCCGACCCGATCTCGTATGCCGTTCTCCCCAGCCCATATCGCCGTGCCTCGGGCAGGTGCGCGACGAACCCGCGGTCGGCGAGGACGGTGAGCAGGTGATAGACGGACGAGCGGGGCAGGCCGAGGTCGCGGGCGATGGCGGCGGCGGGCATCGGCTCGCCGTGCGAGGCGAGCAGCGTGAGGATGTCGAGCGCGTGGCCCGCCGCGGGGGCATTCGTCACGCTGGCAGTCTGCCCGGTCGTGGACGTGAGGGACGTCTCGTGGGCGCCGCTTCCCTCGGCAACCGGGTGCATGTTCCGATGGGCGGCATGCCCACGCTCACCACCGATGGACCCGTCTGGACGCTCGACCTCGGCAGCGACGAGAACCGCTTCTCGCCCGGCTGGCTCGACGTCGTGGAGGGGCTCCTCACGCAGGTCACGGACTCGGCGGAGCCCGTGGGGCTGGTCGTCGGGGGCAGCGGCAAGTTCTTCACCAACGGCCTCGACCTCGACTGGGTGATGGCCAATCCCGGCGACTTCTTCACGTATGCCGCGCGCGTCCAGGCGATGCTTTCGACCGTCCTCACGCTGCCGGTCCCGACGATCGCGGCGATCAACGGGCACGCGTTCGGAGCGGGAGCGATGCTCGCGCTCGCCTGCGACTTCCGGGTCATGCGCGCGGACCGGGGCTTCTGGTGCCTCCCCGAGGCGGACATCCGGATTCCGTTCACCCGCGGGATGTCGGCACTGATCCAGTCGAAGCTCACCCCCCAGGCGGCGACGGCGTCGATGACGACCGGGCGGCGGTTCGGGGGAGGCGAGGCCGCGGCATACGGCATCGTCGACGCGGTCGCCGACGAGGCCGGGCTGGCCGCCGCCGCGGCCGGCGTCGTTGCCCCCCTGGCCGGGAAGGACCGGACCACGCTGGGCACGATCAAGCGCCGAATGTATGCCGCGACCGTCGACGCCCTCGCCGAAGTCCCCTCCTGACCTCGGTCGCCGGGACGTGGGCTAGGTCACCGCCGGCAGCTCCAGAAGCGCGAGCAGCGCCTGCACGCAGTGGTCGACGTCGCCCGCCTGCCCGGCCTCGCCCACGGCACGGGCGGCGGACTGAAGGGCGCGATCCTCGGCATACGCGACCCAGGCGTGCGCGATCGCGAGCCGCTCCCCGCGCAGTCCGAGGGCGTCCCCGACCAGCTCGGAGATATTGTCCCGCAACGAGATCGCCGTCACGCCCGCTGCCTCGGCGCCGCCCGCGGCCGCCCCGAGCCGCCCATAGACGAAGGCGACATAGAACTCCCGCCGCCGGGCGATCTGCGCGAAGTAGCGCTCGACGATCTGCCGCACCGCCGCCTCGCCGGTCACCCCAGCGTCGGGCCGCACGGTCCGCAGCACCCGCCGGCCCGCCGCGGCGACGACCGCCTCGTGGTAGGCCGTCTTGGTCGGGAAATAGTGGAAGAGCAGACCCCGCGACACCCCCGCCTCGGCCGCCACCTCATCGAGCGACAACTCCTGCACCGGCCGGTCGACGAACTTCCGCAGCCCGATCCCGAGCAACTGCCGCCGGCGTTCGTCGGGCGTCATCCGCGCCCGGGGCGCCGGGGGTTCGGGGGAGTGACGCGGCATACTATTGAGCATTGCTCAATAAGCGGCTATCGTCAAGGACATGGACTTCGCCCCATCCGACCGCGCCGCCGACCTCGCCGCCCGGGTGCGGCACTTCATGGACACCGAGATCGATCCCGTCGAGCGCGACCTCGACGCCGATATCGCCGGCCGCCGCGCCCGGGGCGAGGACTCGTGGACGCCCAACCCCCTCATCGACGAACTCAAGACCAGGGCCCGCGCCCAGGGTCTGTGGAATCTGTTCCTGCCCGCCGGCCACGAGGGTCCGTATGCCGCGAAGTACGGCACCGACGGCGCCGCCGGTCTGAGCAACCTCGACTATGCCCCCGTCGCCGAGCAGATGGGCCGCAGCTTCTATGCCCCGCTCATCTTCAACTCCAATGCCCCCGACACCGGCAATATGGAGGTGCTGCTCAAGTATGGGTCGCAGGCGCAGCGGGATCAGTGGCTGGATCCGTTGCTGGACGGCCGGATTCGCAGTGCGTTCCTCATGACCGAGCCGGGCGTCGCCTCCTCCGATGCGACCAATATGGCGGCCACCGCGCGGATCGAGGGCGACGAGGTCGTCCTCAACGGGCGCAAGTGGTGGTCGTCCGGCGCGGGTCACCCGGACTGCAAGGTCGGGATCTATATGGCCCTCACCGACGAGACCGCCGATCGCCACCACCAGCACTCGATGGTCCTGGTCCCGATGGACGCGCCCGGCGTCAAGGTCGAGCGGATGCTCACCGCCCTCGGCGTCTATGACGAGCCCCTCGGCCACGGCGAGGTCACCCTGACCGACGTGCGCCTGCCGGTCGAGTCGATCATCGGCGGGCCCGGGATGGCGTTCGCCATCGCCCAGGGACGCCTCGGTCCCGGCCGGGTCCACCACTGCATGCGCCTCATCGGCCTGGCCGAGCGCGCGCTCGAACTCGCTTGTGCGAGAGGGACTCAGCGCGTCGCGTTCGGCAAGCCGCTGGTCAACCTCGGCGGCAATCGCGAGCGCCTGGCCAGGGCGCGCATCGCGATCAACCAGGCCCGCCTCCACGTTCTGCACGCCGCGTGGAAGCTCGACACCTATGGCACCGCGGGCTCGCTCTCGGAGGTCTCCGAGATCAAGGCCGCCGTGCCCCAGATGGCCTGCGATGTCATCGATCTCGCCATCCAGATCCACGGCGGCGGCGGGATGAGCACCGACTTCCCGCTCGCCGCCGCGTATGCCGGCGCCCGCTCGCTGCGCCTCGCCGACGGTCCCGACGAGGTTCACCTCGGCGTCGTTGCGCGTCATCTCCTCAAGCCGTATGCCGCGCGCCCCGCGGCCCCCACGGCATGAGTGCCGCTGTGCCCCAGGCGTCTTCGGGGTTGCGCGTGCTCGTCACCGGTGGCGCGTCGGGGCTCGGGCTGGCGCTGGTGCGGATCTATTGCGCCCGCGGGGCGCGGGTGCTCGCGGTGGATCTCGCGGAGGAGCGGCCGAGGGATCTGCCGGAGGGTGCGGCATACCGGCGCCTTGACGTCCGGACCCAACAGGAGTGGGATGCGGCGGCGGCGTGGGTGCGCGAGGAGTGGGGCGGTCTCGACGTGCTCTACAACAACGCCGGTGTCGCGACCGGCGGCCGCATCGACGTCGAGTCGATGGCCGACTGGCAGCGCGTGCTCGACGTCAACCTCCTCGGCGTCGTGCGCGGCTGCCAGACGTTCACCCCGCTGTTCAAGAGTCAGGGGAGCGGGCATATCGTCAACACGGCGTCGCTCGCGGGGCTCATTCACGGGCCGGGGATGTCGAGCTACAACGCGTCCAAGGCGGGTGTGGTGGCGTTGTCGGAGACGCTCCATTTCGAGCTGAAACCGTTCGGGGTCAACGTTTCTGTCGTGTGCCCGGCGTTCTTCCGGACCAACCTGCACGAGTCGCTCCAGGGCAAGGACGAGGAGTTCGAGAAGTCGGGGACGCGGATGATCACGACCGCGAAGACGTCCGCCGACGCGATCGCCGCGCGCGTGGTCAAGGGGGTGGAGGCCGGCCGGCATGTCATCCTCACCGACCGCATGGGGCGGACGGCGTTCTGGAGCAAGCGGCTCGCCCGGCCGGTGTATGAGCGTGCGGCCATGTCCGCCGCCCATCGGATCGCCGCGCGCTCGCGGAGGACGGCGCGATGAGCGAGGCATCGGCGCCTGGGGCGGTGCGGGCGGAGGATGAGTTCGACGCCGAGGCCACGGCGACGTGGTTGCGCGCCAATGCGTCTGATGCGGCCGGGCTGACGGGGACGCCGGAGGTGCGGCAGTTCTCCGGCGGGGCGTCCAATCTCACCTACCTGCTGACGTATGCCGGTGGACGTGAGCTGATCCTGCGCCGGCCGCCGAGCGGGACCAAGGCCCGCGGCGCCCACGACATGCGCCGCGAGCACGACATCCAGGCGGCGTTGCGTCCGGTCTTCGACAAGGTCGCACCGATGGTCGCCTATTGCGCGGACGAGTCGGTGATCGGCTCGGAGTTCTATGTCATGGAGCGCATTCGGGGGACGATCCTGCGCCGGGAGATTCCGGCCGAGCTCGGGCTGGACGAGCCGGGCGTGGATCGCCTGTGCCGCAACGCGGTCGACACGCTCGTCGCATTGCATCGGGTCGATCCGGCGGCGGCCGGGTTGGCGGGGTTGGGCAAGGGTGAGGGTTATGTCGCCCGTCAGGTCGGCGGCTGGTCGGCGCGATTTCGTGCGGCGCGGACGCCCGATGTCGGGGACTTCGAAGCGACGATGGGCTGGTTGGACGGGCACAAGCCCGGCGATATCGCCCAGGTGCTCATCCACAACGACTTCCGGTTCGACAATCTCGTTCTCGCGCCGGACGATCCGACGCGGGTGGTCGCAGTCCTGGACTGGGAGATGGCGACCATCGGTGACCCGCTGATGGACCTCGCGAGCGGGCTCGCCTACTGGGTGCAGGCCGACGACCCGGCGCCCTTCCTCGCCATGCGGCGGCAGCCGACGAACGCGCCGGGCATGTGGACGCGCGACCAGGTCGTCGAGCACTATTGCGCGGCAATGGGACTGACGATGGGTCCGAAGCGGTGGCGGTTCTATGATGTCTTCGGCGCCTTCCGGCTCGCGGTGATCGCGCAGCAGATCTACTATCGGTTTTTCCACGGCCAGACGACCAATCCGATGTATGGCGAGTTCGTCGGCATCGTCCGGTTCCTCGACGCGAAGTGCACCGACCTCATCGCCGCCGGCGACCCAACCTCGACGGAGGAGTCGTGAGCGTCACCCTGATCACCGGCGCCAGCTCCGGCATCGGCGCCGAACTCGCCCGGCAGCTCGCGGCGGCCGGTGAAGACCTGGCCCTGTGCGCCCGGCGCACCGACCGGTTGGCGGAGTTGCGGGCCGAGATCCTTGCCGCGCAACCCGATCGGCGGGTCGAGGTCCGCGCCCTCGACGTCACCGACGACCGCGCGGTGTTCGACGTCTTCCGCGCCTTCGCCGCCGATTTCGGGACGATCGACCGGGTCGTCGTCAACGCGGGTCTCGGCAAGGGCGCGCCCGTCGGGACGGGACGGTTCGACGCGAATCGCGACACGGCATACACCAATGTCATCGGCGTGCTCGCCCAGACCGAGGCGGCGATGGAGATCTTCCGCGCGCAGCGGCGCGGGCATCTGGTGCTGATCTCGTCGATGTCGGCGATGCGGGGTCTGCCCAAGACGGTCACGGTGTATGCCGCCTCGAAGGCCTTCGTCGCCCACCTGGGCGAGGGGATCCGCAACGAACTGCTCGGCGAGCCGGACCTGGCCATCGACGTCTCGGTGATCCTGCCCGGCTACATCCGCTCGGAGATGAACGACAAGGTGAAGAAGCCGATGCCGTTCATGGTCGACACGGTGACCGGCACCAAGGCCATCGCCGCCGCGATCCAAGCCCGCAAGCCGTATGCCCGCGTCCCCGCCTGGCCCTGGCGGCCGATGGGGACAGCGATGCGTCACCTGCCACTGAAGGTTGTTCGCCGGCTCGGCTGAGGCGAGACGTTCCACGGAACCCCGACTTGTGTCAAACTGACACACGTGGATGGGAAAGAACTGGCGCGAAGGATCGTGGACGCCAGGAACAGGGCAGGGTTCACCCAGGCGCAGTTGGCTGAGGCGGCCAACCTGTCCCGTGATGTGGTAGCCAACATCGAGACCGATCGGCGACGAGTGTCGGCTCTGGACCTGGCCGCAATTGCTCGCGGTCTCGGTGTCGGGATCGATTGGCTGCTGACCGATCCGCCGCCCTCAGTGGCGGCGTACCGCAGCAACCTTCAACCGAGCGCCCCATCTCGCCCCATCGACGCACTGCTGGAAACCCTGCTGCGCGACGTCAACTTCGTGTCGGCTCAGTCGCCCAATCGCATCCCCTCCCTTCGTGGTGGCGAGGGTCGTCTGATGAGCCGCGACGACGCCGAGGCATTCGCGGACGAGGCCCGCCGCGAGGCAGGACTGGACCCAACCGAGCCGGTGAAACGCGTGGCCGATGCGGCCTTCGCCCTCGGCGTCCTCGTCTTCAGCGCGGACCCACGAGAGGCGGCCGCCCCGGAGGGAGCGGCCGCCGAGGCAAACGCCTGCGGCGTCGCTGTGGTCAACGGCACGCTCGCCGTGGGACGACGGCGGCTGGTGGCCGCGCACGAGATCGCCCACCTGTTGACTCGTGATGGCTATCGAGTCGACTGGGATACCGACCAGGTGTCGGGGGATATCACCGAATCGCGTTGCGACCAGTTCGCTCGAGCCTTCCTGTTGCCTGCCGTGGCGACGCGCGAGCGATTGACCGGGCTCGCCGAACTCGACCGAGTGAACGCTCGCAACGCGATCGTGCGGGTCGCGAGCGAGTACGCGGTCGACATGAGCACCCTTGCCCGTCGCCTGGAGGACCTGGCGCTCATCGACCACGCCGGCGGGGGCCGTATCCGGGGGTATCGCACCGTCCAGTCCGACATCGTGGAGTTGGACCTGCACGTCGGGAGCGACCTTGCCGCACCGTCGGCTCCTCGGGGCTACCAGAAGATCGTCCTCGACCTCTATCGCTCGGAGACAGTGACGGATGATCGCGCGATCGCGCTCCTGCACGGGGGCTTCACCGAGGCGGACCTTCCCGATCGCGACCCGCTGCCTGAGGACGCAATCCGGTCGCTGTTATGACCGAGACCTGGGTGTTCGACGCCAGCCAGTTGAGCGCGTTCGCCTCGGGCCAGCTTCTCGGTGTGCTCCGCATCCTGGCAGGGGAACGCCGGACGGTCATCACAGGCGAAGTCGAGGCAGAGCTGCGCGCGGGACTCGCGAAGGTGCCCCAGCTCAACGACGTGCTTCAAGCGGCGTGGCTCGAGCGTGTGGACACCCTCGAAGCGACCGGCGCCCACCGGATGTTCGGCACCTTCGCCGAGCGTCTCGTGGGCGCCACCCAGCGGAACCTCGGCGAGGCGACCGTGCTGACCTGGGCTGCCACCCACACCAGTGCCATCGCGATCATCGACGATGCAGTCGCTCGAAAGGTTGCACGGGAGCACAGCGTCACCTGCATCGGCACGCTCGGCATTCTCCTCGAGGCTATCCGCGCCAGGCAGGTCAGCATCGAAGTGGCCTCCCGCATGGCCGACATCTACATCGAGACCAATGGGCGACTGCCCTTCCAGCCTGGCGGATTCGTGACCTGGGCCATCCAGGCTGGGGAGATCGACCCCTCCTCATCGATCATGAGCTGACGACCCTCGAGGTCACCGACGACGCGGCGGTGTTCGACGTCTTCCGCGCCTTCGCCGCCGACTTCGGTGCGATCGACCGGGTCATCGTCAACGCGGGTCTCGGCAAGGGGGCGCCCGTCGGGACGGGACGGTTCGATGCGAACCGGGCCACGGCCTACACCAATGTCATCGGCGCGCTGGCGCAGACCGAGGTGGCGATGGAGATCTTCCGCGCTCAGAAGCACGGGCACCTGGTGCTGATCTCCTCGATGTCCGCCATGCGCGGCCTGCCGAAGTCGGTGACCGTGTATGCCGCGTCCAAGGCCTTCGTCGCGCACCTGGCCGAGGGCATCCGTAGCGAGATGCTCGGCGAGCCGGGCCTGGCCATCGACGTCTCGGTGATCCTGCCCGGCTACATCCGCTCGGAGATGAACGACAAGGTGAAGAAGCCGATGCCGTTCATGGTCGACACGGTGACCGGCACCACGGCCATCGCCGCCGCGATCCAGGCCCGCAAGCCGTATGCCCGCGTCCCCGCCTGGCCCTGGCGGCCGATGGGCACGGCGATGCGTCACTTGCCACTCAAGGTTGTTCGCCGGCTCGGCTGACGCGCCTCGTTCCGCGCTAATCGCCGGCCAGCTGCTCGCGGATCCACGCGAGAAGATGCTCTGCCCGGGCGAGGTCGGGGGTGTACCGGTCGGGGTAGCGGGTGGCGAGGTCCCGGCGCAGGGTGACGGCTTCCTCGGTGACGGGCAGGGCCTGCTCGGGTTTCCCCAGGGCGGAGAACCAGATGCCGAGGTTGGACAGCGAGGCGGCGAGGTCGGGGGTGTACCGGTCGGGGTAGCGGGCGGCGAGGTCCCGGTAGAGGGTGACGGCTTCCTCGGTGACGGGCAGGGCCTGATCGGGTTTCCCCAGCTCGGAGAACCGGATGCCGAGGTTGGTCAGCGAGCGGGCGAGGTCGGGGGTGTACCGGTCGGGGTAGCGGGTGGCGAGGTCCCGGCGCAGGGTGACGGCTTCCTCGGTGACGGGCAGGGCCTGCTCGGGTTTCCCCAGGGCGGAGAACCGGACGCCGAGGTTGGACAGCGAGGCGGCGAGGTCGGGGGTGTACCGGTCGGGGTAGCGGGCGGCGAGGTCCCGGTAGAGGGTGACGGCTTCCTCGGTGACGGGCAGGGCCTGCTCGGGTTTCCCCAGCTCGGAGAACCGGACGCCGAGGTTGGTCAGCGAGCGGGCGAGGTCGGGGGTGTACCGGTCGGGGTAGCGGGTGGCGAGGTCCCGGCAGAGGGTGACGGCTTCCTCGGTGACGGGCAGGGCCTGCTCGGGTTTCCCCAGCTCGGAGAACCGGATGCCGAGGTTGGTCAGCGAGCGGGCGAGGTCGGGGGTGTACCGGTCGGGGTAGCGGGTGGCGAGGTCCCGGCAGAGGGTGACGGCTTCCTCGGTGACGGGCGGGCCTGATCGGGTTTCCCCAGGGCGGAGAACCGGACGCCGAGGTTGGTCAGCGAGCGGGCGAGGTCGGGGGTGTACCGGTCGGGGTAGCGGGTGGCGAGGTCCCGGCAGAGGGTGACGGCTTCCTCGGTGACGGGCAGGGCCTGCTCGGGTTTCCCCAGCTCGGAGAACCGGATGCCGAGGTTGGTCAGCGAGCGGGCGAGGTCGGGGGTGTACCGGTCGGGGTAGCGGGTGGCGAGGTCCCGGTAGAGGGTGACGGCTTCCTCGGTGACGGGCAGGGCCTGATCGGGTTTCCCCAGCTCGGATAGGGCTACGCCAAGGCTGGTCAACCACAGCGCTCGCCCGGGATCATCCTCGCGAGGCAGGATTGGGTGAATCCGCTGGATGACGCGCGCTCGGAGTTCAGCGAGGGCGACCGAGGGATAGGGGATCGCAAACGCCAGCGCCTCGAGGAGTTCGCGGTCGTCAGGCAACGCGTCGACCTCCTCCGAGACCTGTCGGAGCGCGACCTCGAGATGCATCGCAACCGACAGGCGGTCTCTGTAAGCCCGCCCAAGGACGACGAGCACTCGGATGAGTTGGCCGGAGGTCAACGACGACAGCATCCGTTCCGCGAGAGCTGGGTTCCGATCGAGGCTACGCACGATCAGGTGCTCGGCGAGCCGGTCGGGCGTGAGGGCGTAGGGCGCGTCGGACGTGGCTGAGGGAGGATAGAGCTGCTTCAGCCAGCCCAGGATTCCGGCGTGCGGCATACCGGGGGCTGCCCGGTTGATGGCGTCGGTCAGGTGTGCATCTGTGCTCCCGCCGAGTAGCGAGACGGCCGCCACCACCTCTGCCTGAAGCTTCGGTGTGAACACGGCATGCCCGGTGTCGAGGTTGGCTGAATGGGCGCGACGGCTCCAATACCGAGCCTCATGTTCGAGGGTCTTGTCGAGCACCTGATCCAGGTTGACAGACGTGGGTGAACTGCCGTTTCCCTCCAACACAGCGATGAGCGCCGCGGCGGCGAGATCGAGCATTCGGGGATCAGCGGAACCCGAGGTGACTCGGACTGACGTCGGGACGGTCGCCGAGACGGCAGGGAAATCGTGGCGGATGCGTGCGGCAAAATCGCGTGCCATATCCAGGACGAGTTGGTCGATCGGGTCGGTGAGACCGATGTCAGGCCGGATCTCGATCTGGGTCTGTGCATCCGAGAGTTCGTCGTGCTCTGTCGCCGTCCGTGAGCTTCGGAGGTTGTCCCACCAGTCGCCGGCTGTCCTCGCGAGCAGGAGCACGCGACAGCGGGGGTGATGAGCGACGGCGAAGTACTCCCCCAGCAGCTGATCAAGTTGAGTGGCGGTTTCGGCATAGTCGAGGACGAAGACCGTGTCCTGGTGACTGGCCGCGCGATGACGAGAGATGCCCGACGCGACGTCGTCGAGCCTCAGCCGGACAACCGTCCACCCTTTCCTTTCCATGACTTCGGCGAGGCGAAGGGAGAGACGCGTCTTGCCGACCCCGCCCGGCCCGGTGACGAGCCGCAGACCGCGGACATCGGCTGAACCGCACCAATCCGTCAGCTGGGTGAGTTCGCGCGCGCGCCCTCTGAAGGTGATCGGGGAACTGTGGGGCGAGAGGAGTTGGGCGCTACTGAGGTTGGGGGCGGGATCGTCCCTCGGCGCCAGCGCGACCGCGCGCCTGCGAGCCTCATACTTTTCCAAGGCCGTCGGTGCGAATGCGGCGGCGATCCCGGCGGCGACAATCACGGCGCCCGGGATGTGCTCGCCCGACGCCCACAGGGCGAGTACCCCCACGAGAAGCACGAGTGTGGCGAGAACGATGATCAGTCGCTTCTCCACGGCGCCAGACTGGCACATGGTCGGTCGCCTGGCACACAACCTCACTGTCGCGAGTCGCAAGGCCCGCGGTCAGCTGGCCCGCCGAACTGCGACAGGTGTCTGGCCTCGGGCGGAAAGACGCCCAGGATGTCGTCTCGGGTGAAACCAGCACGCCGCCGGGGGGCGTATCCGGGGTACCGCACCGTCCAGTCCGACATCGTGGACCTTGACCTGTATGTCGGGAGCGGTCTTGCCGCGCCGTCGGCTCCTCGGGGTTATCAGAAATCGTCCTCGACCTCTATCGCTCGGAGACCGGGACGGAGGATCGCGCGATCACGCTCCTACACGGAGGCTTCACCGAGATGGATGCCGCTCGCGACCCGGCATCGAAGTCGCCTCCCGCATGGCCGACATCTACATCGAGACCAACGGGCGCCTTCCCTTCCAGCCTGGCGAGTTCATGACATGGGCCATCCAAGCTGGGGAGATCGACCCTTCGTCATGATTCACGAGTTGACGATCCACCGAGCGCGTCTACGGTCCGGCGGCGGGGTGGGCTGTCCACGGCGGTCGATCTACGTTGCCTCCATGCAGACCATCTCGGCCCGCAAGATGCGCGATCGCATGTCGGCGGTGCTCGACGGAATCTCTCGGGGCGAGGGCTACACCATCACCGTCCACGCCCAGCCGGTGGCCGAACTGCGTCCGATCGTCAACCGGCGTCGGCCGTTCATACCCATCTCCGAGGTGCTCGCATTGCTCGACCGGCAGGACCCAGACCTCACGTTGGCGGCTGACATGGACTGGATCACGTCTCGGTTCTGAGACGCAATGGCCGGGTACGAGACCCGTCGTGGGTGACTCCGCGGGTTCCAATGGAGCGCATGACGGACATAGTTGTCGGCGAGCGTCCCCTGACGATCGACGAGGTCGTGACGGTGGCGCGGGGGCGAGCGGAGCGCGGGGGCGCGGCATACCTCGGCGAGTCCGTGCGGGTCGTCATCAGCGAGGGCGCGTGGGAACGCGTGCGGGCAAGCCGCAACGTCATCGAGGATCTCGCCCACGACACCGTCGCGCACTACGGTGTCTCGACCGGCTTCGGTGCCCTCGCCACCCGCCACATCCCGGTGGAGAAGCGGAAGCAGTTGCAGCGCAGCCTCATCCGCTCGCACGCGGCCGGCTCGGGGCCCGAGGTCGAACGCGAGGTCGTCCGCGCCCTCATGCTCCTGCGGATCCAGACGCTCGCGACCGGCCGGACGGGGGTGCGGGAGGGGACGCTCGCGGCATACGTCGCGATGCTCAACGCGGGGATCACGCCGGTGGTCCGCGAGTATGGCTCCCTCGGCTGCTCCGGTGACCTCGCGCCCCTCGCCCACTGCGCCCTCGCGCTCATGGGAGAGGGGATGGTGCGTGACGCGTGCGGCGAACTCGGCTCTGCCGCAGACGCCCTGGCTGTCGCCGGGATCGAGCCGGTCGAGTATGCCGAGAAGGAGGGTCTCGCCCTCATCAACGGCACCGACGGCATGCTCGGCATGCTCTGTATGGCGATCCACGACCTCCGAACCCTCGTCACCACCGCGGACATCGCCGCCGCGATGAGCGTCGAGGGACTGCTGGGGACCGACGAGGTCTTCGCGGCCGACCTGCACGCGCTGCGCCCTCAGCCGGGGCAGGCGCTCAGTGCCGCGAACATGCGGAAAGTCCTGGCGGACAGTCCGATCCGCGAGTCGCATCGCGACCCCGAGGCGTGCACGCGCGTCCAGGATGCCTACTCGCTCCGGTGCGCCCCGCAGGTGGCCGGCGCCGTCCGGGACACGCTCGACCACGCCGCGCGCGTCGCCGGATGGGAACTCGCCAGCGCCATCGACAACCCCGTCGTCACCCTTGACGGCCGGGTCGAGTCCAACGGCAATTTCCACGGCGCCCCAGTCGCTTTCGTCCTCGACTTCCTCGCGATCGCCGCCGCCGATCTGGCGAGTATGAGCGAGCGGCGCACCGACCGCTTCCTCGACAAGGCGCGCAACCACGGGCTGCCGCCCTTCCTCGCCGACGACCCCGGGGTCGACTCGGGCCTGATGATCGCGCAATACACCGCCGCCGGGCTCGTCTCCGAGATGAAGCGACTCGCCGTCCCGGCCAGCGTCGACTCGATCCCGAGCAGCGCGATGCAGGAGGACCACGTGTCGATGGGGTGGGCGGGGGCGCGCAAGCTGCGTCGATCCGTCGCCGCGCTCCAGCAGGTCCTGGCGATCGAACTGTTGACGGCGGCACGCGGCATACACCTGCGGGCGCCGCTCGATCCGTCGCCGGTGACCGGGGCCGTCATCGCCGCCCTCGACGACGTCACCCGCACCGCCCCCGGTCCCGACCGGATCGTCGCCGACGACATCGCGGGTGCCTGCCTCGCCGTCGCCGACGGCTCGGTCGTCGTCGCCGCCGAGGCCGTCGCCGGGACACTGGCGTGAGACGTTCAGAATTCGCCGGTGTTCACGACGACTGAACACCGGCCGGCATTGAACGACGTGCGCCGGTGGGCGCGGAGGCGATGTCGACGTCGTCATTCGGCGGTGGGGCGTCGGTTCGCGGGAGAAGATGCCACATGCGCCCACTCCTGCTGATGGACGTCGACGGGCCGCTCAATCCGTATGGCGCAGGCTGGTTCCGTGGGCGGCCGCAGCACGGCTATGTCATCCATGAGTTGACGCCCGCGGGCGAGCGTACGTACCGAGTGGCCCTCCACCCGGACCACGGGGAGGCGCTGCGACGGGTGGGATCGGCATACGACCTCGTGTGGGCGACGACGTGGCAGCACGAGGCGAATCGCCTGATCTCACCGATCCTCGGCCTGCCGGACGACCTCCCGGTCGTGCCACTGCGCCTGCCGCGCCATCACATCGGACGGTGGTGTTGGAAGACGGATCAGATCGCGGAGTGGGTCGGTGACCGGCCGTTCGCGTGGTTCGACGACGAGATCAACCGGGCCACCCGCGACCGCCTCGCCCGGATGCCGGGGCTCGGTGCGCATCTGGCCCTGCGCATCGAGCCGCACGTCGGGCTGCGGTCGCCGGACTTCGCGAGTCTGCAGTCGTTCGCGGACGGGCTGGCCGGCTGAGGCGGCCGCAACGGCGGTCTCCGATACCTCACGAGGGTCGCTGAGGCCCGCTTCGGTCGAATGCCCGGCGTCGTCAGGCGACGAGGCCCGCCGGTCACCCAACCAGCCTGGCACCGCGACCCCCGGAGGTGGCGTGCCTCATCCACTGGCGATGTGCCTCACCGACCCGGCCGATCCCTACCGCTTCCTCGAGGTCCGTGGCCGGCTGGTCGAGACGATCCCCGACCCGGAAGGGGCGTGCTATCCGGTCCTCGGGACGCGATATGGCAACCCCGACACCCCGGTCCCGCCGGACAAGGCCGACCGGGTGATCCTCGTGCTGTCGATCGACCACGTGGCGCAGAAGTAGCTCCCGGCGCCGCTCGGACTCGAACTCGGGGACCGCGTCAGCGCGACGATCCTCCTGCCGCAGATCTGACCCGGCCGACGCGGCCAGGAGTGGTGGCACCACGCTGAGGTCACTCGCGCGCGTTCAGGGTGGTGCCACCACTCACGAGGTGCGCTGGGGCCGAGTCAGAGAACGGCCTCGCCCGCCGGGGTCATCAGACCCGCGGCGCGCAACTCGGCCACGAGCCGGAGGTTGCGCGCCGATGTCGTGCCGCGCGTATGCCGCGGGGTGAACCTCTGGAGGTAGGTCGCCGTATCCCCCGCGTGCCGGGTCGATTCGCTCCACCCGAAGCACAGCCCCTCCTCGAGGAGGTCGTGAAAGGTCACGCTCCGTATGCCGCTCCCCGCCTTCGCCAGTCGCACCCAGACCCCGGGGCTTGAGTCGTGCGAATCGATGAGCCACCCGCGCAACGCGTCTCGCGTCTCGAAGGCGATGACTGGGAGACCGGCGTGGATCTCGTGGGGATCGCTCACCGGAGCTGACGGTCGAAGAACGCGAGCACCTCGTCCACGCCCCGCTGCTGGCGCTGCTCAGTCAGGGTCGAGTGCCCAGGTCCTTCGAACTCGACCTTGACGAACCGTCCGCCGAGTTCGCGCTCGAGGGTGGCGAACCGGGTGCCGACAGCTCGATCGGCGGTGTAGCGCAGACCCATGACTTCGCAGCCCGCCGCCGCGCGGCGGCGCACCTCCGCCAGGTCGGCCGGGCTGAGGCCGACGTCGGCCGAGCGGCGAGCGCCGATCGGGAACGGCGTGGCCGGTTGGGCGAGCACCGGGGCGACCACGGGCGCATCGACCATCATCGCGAGCGCGAAACCGCCGGTGAAACACATCCCGAGCGCACCGACACCGGGTCCGCCGAGTTCCTTGTGGAGGGTGCGGGCCAACGCCCGCAGCCACGTGGCGACCGGCGCCGTCTGCCCGGCGGCCAGCATCGTGAACTCTCGGCTGATGCAGAGTCGGGGCAAGACCTTCATGTTCTCCTTCTGGGAGAACGGCACATCGACCGGCCCGAAGAGGTGCGGCAGGACGACGGTATAGCCTGCGGCCACGACCTCCTCCCCGAACGCGATGACGGCGTCGGTCAGTCCTGGCATTTCGTGGCACACGATGACGCCCGGCCCGTGGCCCGTGCGATAGACGTCGTGTCCCATGCCGTCGGCCTCGAAGTGGCTTCGCTTCCACGTCTCCAAGCGCCCCATACGCCGATTCTGCCGGACCGTGCTGTCGCGCGCTCCCCGTCCCACTGGTCCACCGGCCTTTCGACGAGCCTGAACCGGCCTCTCGCGCGCAGAAGCGTGGGACCCGAACTTGGCTGAACCGGCCTTTCGACGGTCTCGGGTGTGAGACAGGAGGGTGGGATGGGAGGGGCGCGGACAGGGCTGGGCGCGGGATGCTGGGGGAAGCACACGGCATACGGCCAGAACTGTCCGGCAATGGATCGACGTCGAAGGAGACCGGTATGGAAGGCGCTCGCCCCGTTCGCGCACCCCGCGGCACGACCCTGACCGCGCGACAGTGGAGCACCGAAGCGCCACTGCGGATGCTCATGAACAACCTCGACCCCGAGGTCGCGGAGCGCCCCGACGACCTTGTCGTCTATGGCGGCACCGGGCGCGCCGCCCGCGACTGGCGGTCGTATGACGCGATGGTCCGCACGCTGACCGACCTGCGCGCCGACGAGACCATGCTCGTCCAGTCCGGCCGGCCGGTCGGTGTCTTCCGCACCCACGAGTGGGCGCCGCGCGTGCTGATCGCCAACTCCAACCTCGTCCCCGACTGGGCGAACTGGCCGGAGTTCCGGCGCCTGGAGCACCTGGGCCTGACGATGTACGGCCAGATGACCGCGGGCTCGTGGATCTATATCGGCACCCAGGGCATCGTCCAGGGCACCTACGAGACCTTCGCCGCGATCGCCGAGAAGCGGTATGACGGCACCCTCGCCGGCACCTTGACCCTCACCGGCGGCTGCGGCGGGATGGGTGGCGCCCAACCGCTCGCGGTCACCCTCAACGACGGGGCGTGCCTGATCGTCGACGTCGACCCGCATCGCCTGCAGCGCCGGGTCGAGCACCGCTATCTCGACGAGGTCGCCGACGATCTCGACGACGCGATCGCAAAAGCCTTGCGCGCCAAGGAGGAACGCCGCGGTTGGTCCGTCGGTGTCGTCGGCAACGCCGCCGAGGTCTTCCCCGAGTTGCTGCGCCGTGGCGTCGAGATCGACATCGTCACCGACCAGACCAGCGCGCACGACCCGCTGTCCTATCTCCCGACCGGCATCGCGCTCGATGAGTGGCAGGAGTATGCCGAGAAGAAGCCCGAGGAGTTCACCGACCGGGCGCGCGAGTCGATGGCCCGGCACGTCGAGGCGATGGTCGGGTTCCTGGACGGCGGCGCGGAGACCTTCGACTACGGCAACAGCATTCGCGACGAGGCCCGGCTCGGTGGCTACGACCGCGCCTTCGCCTTCCCCGGTTTCGTCCCGGCCTATATCCGCCCGCTCTTCTGCGAGGGCAAAGGGCCGTTCCGCTGGGCCGCGCTCTCGGGCGATCCCAAGGACATCGCCGCCACCGACAAGGCCGTCCTCGACCTCTTCCCCGACAACGACCGGCTCCACAAGTGGATCCGCGGCGCGCAGGAACGCATT
Source organism: Dermatophilaceae bacterium (assembly GCA_046330995.1). GTDB lineage: Bacteria > Actinomycetota > Actinomycetes > Actinomycetales > Dermatophilaceae > Nostocoides_A. The sequence continues at coordinate 76,535 of JAXLRS010000005.1, read as the reverse complement.
GCGTGGCAAGGACTTCCGGCGCGCATCTGCTGGCTCGGCTATGGCGAGCGCGACAAGGCGGGCCTCGCCTTCAACGACCTCGTCGCCTCCGGCGAGGTCAGCGCGCCCATTGTCATCGGCCGCGATCACCTCGACTGCGGCTCGGTCGCCAGCCCCTATCGCGAGACCGAGGCGATGCTCGACGGCTCCGACGCGATCGCCGACTGGCCGCTCCTGAACGCCCTCACCGCGACCAGCTCCGGCGCCACCTGGGTCTCGCTGCACCACGGCGGCGGCGTCGGCATCGGCCGCTCGATCCACGCCGGCCAGGTCAGCCTTGCCGACGGCACCCCACTGGCCGCCGAGAAGCTCGCCCGGGTCCTGACCAATGACCCCGGTATGGGCGTCATCCGCCATGTCGACGCCGGCTACGACCGTGCCGAGGAGGTCGCGGCCGAGCGCGGAGTGCGCGTCCCGATGCGCGAGGGCTGACCCCTGCGCGGAGCCCACGACGCCCGGACGACAGGTCGGGGTGATCGCGGCGGCGAGCCGGGTCCGGCCACCTTGGAGGCGCGGACTCGCGCGCGGCTTGCGGCGCAGTATGCCGGGGACGCTGCCGTCGCGCGCCCGCACGAGGCGTCCAGTGGCCCGACGCAGGCCGCCCCTCAGTCGGCTCCCGCAGGCGATCCTTCTTTCACCTCGACCAGGCGCCCCGAGGCGCGCAGGCGCGTCAGTTCCGTGCGCAGGCCGTCGACTGTCGAGTCCGCCGACTCCTCCGGCACCCCTTCGCGGACCCGTGCCAGATGGGCAAGGTCTCCAGAATCGACCACGCTCCCGTCGAGGGTCACGGCCGCGAAACCGGTGGCCAGTGCCCCGAGAACCGCGAGACGACCGCCGGATCGGGCCCCCGTGAGCAGCACGCGCGCGGACGGATCGGCCTCCTCCAGTCGCTTCGCCAACCGGACGGCGAGCTCCACCTGCCGGTCCGCGGCCCGGCCCCCGGCCGGCAACGCGCGGAAGACGACGACCCGAATCCCGCCGGGTCCGCTGAACACGGAGGCGTCGAAGCCACAGCCGCGGTCGGCCAGATCGCCCCGCTCGAGACCCATGTCGCGCAACTCCTCGACGGAGCACTCGGCATACGTCCCGGGTGGCGTCCCTCGGCCGGTCACAGCGGCGACGAGCCCCCGACAGACCTCAACGGACACCAACGCCGGGACGGCGACGGCCCCCGGACCCGTCAGTCCCGCGGCACTGTAGGCCAACAGCCCTGCGGACGGAGCCTGCCGCCGTTCGGCGCTGACGCGTCGTTGCTGGGCAACGTCTTCCAGCGTCTGTTTCCCCATCGCCTCGATCTCCTTGGCGACCAACCGAGTCTTCGCGTCGCAGATGCGCCACTCCTCGACGAACTCGACGAACTCCGGCGACTCACCCGCAGGGCCGTCCACCAGCTCCCGGACGATCTCGCGCACCTGGCGGCCGAAGAGTTCGAGGTCGTCGGCGCGGCGCAGGAGTTGCTTGGCGACCGACTCGACGAGGTCGACATCCATCCCGAGCCTGGGCATGACCAGGCCTCAGTGCGCCCGGGAGGCTTCGCGTTGGCGCTCGGCGTTCTCCCGTGCTCCATGGCTGAGCATCTCGATCGCTTCCGCCAGCCGCTGCAGGGCCAGGCGATGCTGCCCGGTCCACTCCTCATAGAAGTGGCGTGCGTCATCACCGTCCCAGACGTGGACGGCCTGGTCGACGAGTTGACCGATCTGGCTCATCGTCGCGAGGATCTGCCCCGACTTCTCGTGCAAAGCGATCGCCACGCGCTCGACCTCGTCGGCATCCATCCCCAGTCGCGTCATGACGTCTCCTCGGTTCGTGCCCTGCCCGGAGCCACCCGTTGGTGCCCGCGGGTTTCGATATCAGAGCGGGAGTTGGACTTTGGCACAACTTCCCCCCTTCACCCACAGGCCTCGTCCGGCTGGGAAGTCGGCACGGCGCACCCGGGGCAGGAAGGTCTTGACCACGACGTCCCCGTCGGCCTGGTCCGGCCGGAGCAGGAGACCGGTCTTCGACGTCTTCAGCTCGCCGAGCAGCCCCCACGTTCCACTCCACGTCGAGGTCTCGCCCTCGGCCACGAGCAGTCCCCCGTGGCGCCGGGCGTTCTGCGCGAGTTCGCGAAGCAGCGCATCGACATCGGAGTCGGCGAAGTCGGGCGCCGCCTCGACGAACACCGCGCGGGTGAGCCGTTCATTCGGTTGTGGGGCAACGGCATACGCAGCGACGAGCGCGGGGATCGACGCCGCACACTCGTTCACTCCGGCGGACGCATGCGTCCACCAACCCGCGGACGTGAGCGGCGAGACGCGGGGGGCGAGCAGATGCAGTTCGATCGATGGGTGACATCGGCGCAACGATCGCGCGAGCCACGACATCGCCGCCGTGCGTCCCGACTGCGGCGGTCCGGCGAGGAGGATCACCCCCGTCGGGTCGAATCCGACCGGCTGCAGATCCTCGTCGGCGACGCCGAGCACCGGGCGCCCGGACACCTCGTCGGGCAGGTCTCCGACGCTGACCAGGGACGGGAGCGAGCGGATCGGCTGCGGCCGGACGCGCTGGTGGCGTTCGACGGAGACGGCGAGTTCCCGCATGAGCCGTGCCTGCTCGGCCATATTGCCATCGGCCCCGAGTATGGCGATCTGCAACTCCTGCGGCCTGCCCACCTGCATCGCGCGACCCGCGGGGCTGTTGAGGCTGAGCACATCCCGGGGAAGGGAGTACGCGGCATACGCCTCGTCATCGGTCTGTCGGAGAACGATTTTGCGCGGAAATGCCGCGGCGATCGCACTGGGCACCGACGCGGGGCGGTCCGCGGACATCGCGACGTGAACCCCGACCGACCGACCCTCGGCGAGGATGCGCTGGAAGGTGAGATAGACCGATCCCTGCTGTCCGGCCGCCTCGTGCTGGCCGCGGAACGCGGGAAATCCGTCGACCAGGAGCAGGATGCGTGGCTCGTCCGGCGCCTGCGCCCGCGCTCTGAACTCCGTCAACTCGGAGGCATCGACCGCGCGATAGCGGGCGGCCCGCTCGTCGAGCAGGTGGTCGAGGGTGCGCATCAGGCGCTGGATCCGCTCGTCGTCGTCGCCACCGATGATGGAGCCGACGTGCGGCATCAACTCGAGGTTGCGCAGCGACCCGCCCGCCGCGTCGATCCCGAAGACATGGACGGGGCCGCCGCGTGGTGTCACGGCGCTGGCGATCGCGAGGGTGCGCAGGGCCGTCGTCTTGCCGGATGCGGATGCGCCGACGATGAGGATGTTGCCGTCGGTGTCGGGCCGGAAGAACTCATAGACCTGACGTTGCCAGTCGGGATCATCGAGGACCCCGATCGCGATGGCCGCGTCCGTGCGCTGGTTGAAATGCTCGAGGTTGTATGCCGCGGCGAGCGGCTCGAGCCACGGTCGCCTCGGTGGTCGGATCGATCCGAGCCGGGCCGCCTCGGCGATCGACTCCACGACTCGGTCGATGTCCCTGGGCTGGCTCGAGGAGACCGCGTCTCGCTGCGCCGGTTTCCAGGTTCGGCTGGCGCCGAAGCCCAGTTCGACGATGCCGATGGGCGGCGCGGGCGGGACCGCGGGCGTCCTTGCGCCCGGATAGGCGGCCTGGAACTGGACCAGCCGTCCGGGGCCGGTCTTGGCGACGCCCCGCCCCGGGATCGACGGATCGAAGTGCGCCGCGACTGCGGTGCCGATGACATCGCTGGAGTTGTCCTCATCCGACATCCGCAGGGCCACTCGGAGATTGGTGTTCGCCCGGATGTTCTCGCGGACGACCCCGGCCGGGCGCTGCGCCGCGAGGATGAGATGCAGTCCGAGGGATCGGCCGCGTTGGGCGATGTCGACCAGGTTGTCGACGAAGTCAGGCACCTCGGCGACCAGAAACGCCAGTTCGTCCACGACGATGACCAGGCTCGGCGGACAGTCGGGATCGCCGGTCTTCTCCAACTCGATGAGATCCTTGACACCTTTGTCATTGAGCAGGAGTTCGCGATAGCGGATCTCCGCTCGAAGGCTGCTCATCGCCCGTCGAACCAGATAGGGGGACAGGTCGGTGACGAGACCGACGCAGTGCGGCAGCGCCGTGCACTTGGCGAAGGCACTCCCACCCTTGTAATCGATCAGGAGGAAGGTCACCCGGTCGGGGCTGTTGGCATAGGCCATGCCGAGGATCCAGGCCTGGAGGAACTCACTCTTCCCCGAACCCGACGTCCCGCCGACGAGGGCGTGCGGGCCTTGGGTGCGCAGGTCGAGCGTGAACGGCTCCGACCCGGTGTGCCCGACCGATGCGCGCAGATCGGCGGCGCGATCGCCGCCGCCGGGACTCGCCTGCCCACCCGTGATCGAGCGGTTCTCCTGCCACCGGGCCAGGGTGTGGGTCGCATCATCGATGGTGTCTGCGCCGAGCAGCGAGACGACGGGGACGGAGCGGGGCAGGTCGGACTCGTCGTCCTCCGACGCTCCGCCATCCACGATCGGGGCGAGGGCACGGGCGACATCGACGGCGGTCTCCACCGTGACCGCATCGCAGGCGACCGCGGGCAGTTCCGCCTCGCGCCGGACCAGACCGACCTCGGCGGTCGCGGCGTCGTGGACGCGAAGGAAGGCGCGGCAGGCGCCGGGCAGATCGGTGACCGTCTCCGCAGCCCAGAGCACGAACACCCCGGCTTCGGGTCCGCGCTCCGCGAGGCGCAGCAGTCGTGAGGGGTCGGCCGCCGGCGAGTCGACGATGACGATGACGCTGGGCAGCGCTGGATGGGGATGGTCCGCGGCGCCACCGATGATCGGGCCGAAGGAGAGGGGCCGGTCGGCTCGGGCGGTGCGGGCCGCCAGCAGCCCGTCGAGTTGGTCGAGGAGCACCCGGACGGTCGCCGAGTCGCCGGCCAGATGCGACGTCAGCGGCGAGGCCGGCGACGCCGTATGCGGCAGCCACCGCAACCATTCCCACTCGGTGCGCTGTGCGGCCCCGGCCAGGCAGGTGAGAACGACCTCGGTCGGCGCGTGTAGCGTCGCGAGTTGCAGAACGAGACCGCGGAGAATGGCACGGATCTCCCGCTGCGGCCCGCTGATTCCGACCGCGCCGACTTCGGTGAGATTGACCGTGACCGGAGCCTCGGTCACGGTGTCCAGCGCCGTCCGGAGAGCTGCCTCCTCCGCTTCGAAGGAGGCATGCACCGACCGGCTCTGGTCCGCCTGGACCGTGGGCCGTATGGTTCCCGTGCCGAGGCGCAGTGACAGGAACTCGGGCAGTTCGGGCCGGCGGGACCACAGCGGCTCGGCGACCGCGAGAGCTCCGCGAAGACACACCGCCGTCGGGGGATGCAGCTTCTCGAGGAGTGCCCGCTCGACCACGTTGTCCTGCTGGACCTCGCGGGTCAGTGCAGTCAGGCGCGCGCGGTACTCCTCGTCGGCGGTGCGCCGTGCTTCCCTGGACGCGACGCGATGGTCGTAGTAGTTCGCGAACATCATCAGCGGGCTGAGGCCGACGAAGATGAGACTCAACGTCGAGCGCGTGGCGAGATACAGCGCCACCCCCATGACCACTGGGGCGATGAGCGCCAGCAACGGGAAGCGGTGCCGCTCCTCGGGTGCCGGTGTCTCGGGCCACCCATACGTCCGCACCTGTGGCCGGTGCAGGACGCGCGGTGGCCGGGCATAGAGCCGCTCCGGCGAGCCGTTCACCGCGAGTTCCGCGGCGGGAGCCAACGCCCTGACCAGGATCTGACTCTGGCCGAGTTCGGCCGTGTCACCGACGCCGAGGACCGCCCGGCTCACGCGGACTCCGCCCACCACCACGCCATTGGAGGAGTTGGCGTCCACCACCTCCACTCGATCGGTGATCTCGATCCGGGCGTGCGTCTTGGAGACCTGTGGATCGGTCAGCCGCATGGCGCAGTTGGCCGCGCGGCCGATGAGGCTCACGCCGCGATGCAGGGCCACCTCGAGCCCCGCGTCCGGTCCGCCGACGACGGCGAGCGTGGCGACTGCGGGGCCCGTCGCGGTGGGGGCGTCCTCAGGCCGGGCCAGCCGGATGCTCGACCCGGATCGCACGCCGGCTTCCGCGAGGGGTATGCCGCTCGGCAGCGTGGTCGCCGTGCTCGACCCGAACTCCGTGACGGACAGCGTCGATCCGGCCTCGGGAGGCGGGGTCCGTCGGTCGGGACCCGCCGCGACGGCGGCGGCGACCGCGCCCACGGTCGTCGTGGCATCCGCGACGATACTCAGGAGTTGACCCGGGGCACCGCTGCCATCGTCGAACAGCACGCGAAGGCGCACTCTCACTCACCCCGATGAAATCGAACGTCCGGCTCCGGCCAGGCCGGGCTGCTCATGAGAGGAACTCGAATCGCAGCGACACGCCATTGCCGAGATCGAGAAGGTCTCCCGAGCGCAGGGCGACGGGCGTGTGACCGCGCAGCGGCTGGGGACGCCGATCCGCGCGGCGCAGGTGGGTGCCGTTGGTCGACCCGAGATCGATCGCCCAGAGGGACCAGCCATCGACGCGGATCTCCAGATGGGTCGCGGAGATGTGGGGGAAGTTCAGCGGAAGCAGCAGCGGCACCGGCCCGTCGATCGCCTCACCGGTGCGCGGTGTGGGCTTGCGGCCGATGCGAACGGTCCCGGTGAGTTCGACGGTGCTCCCGGTCGAGGTGCGAAGGCGTCCGATGGAGGGCTGCGGCAGACGAACGGCGTCATGCGCGACGGGGCCACCACAGATGCGGCAGGCGCCCGACCTCGGTGGGTTGGGGTGCCGATCGGGGCACAACGCGCAGAGCACGCCCGATCCCTTGGTGGGGGCGGGCGCCCGCACGGCGGCGTCCTCGACACGGCGTTGCGTGGTCGCCCCGAACATCGCCTCGAATCGACCGGGTTCCGCCGTTCCCGGCCCCGGCCGGTCGACCGGGCCGGTGCGGGTGTTGTCGTCACCGGGTGCGGGCAACGTGGCGTCGGCACCCCAGGTGATGGCATCGGCCTGGACGATGCCGCCGAGGACGATGAGCGACGGCGGCGCCCAGACTCCCTGACGGGCGACGGTGACCTCACGCGCGTCGGTCAGGTGACGGTCGACCCACCCGCTCGCGGAGCCGTCGAGGTCGAGCCGCCCACCGCTTCCGGTCGCCCCGACCCGGAAGGGGCCGGACACGGCGACGTGCACGCCGGCGTCCTCGACAAGGGCCACCGCTCCCGTGGCGCGCACGTGGGCGGTGGATGGCCGGCTGCGGTCGAGCAGCGCGAGCAGTTCCTCCATCGTGCTGCCGGCATCGAGATGCAACCAGGCGCGCTGAATGACCTCGGGCCGGATCGCGCCGTCGAACACCGCCACCCCCGCACGCCAGACGAGGCCGTATGCCGTGCCCGGGCACCAGACCGCACCCTCGACGAGCGGAGGGGCGCCGGTAGCGCTGCGCGGGGGCAACCGGATCGCGCGGGTGGGGATGCTCTCGTCGAGTGGGCTGGCATCGGCGCCGGGCCCTGGGGGGCGGCCGGCGGCGGCCGATCCCGCGCGAGCGGGGTGGGGGGATGACACAAGCGCAACCTACTGTCGCAGCCTCGGGCTGCCTTGTCCTCAGAAACAAGGACACCCGTCCCGGAAGCCGGCCGTGTCGGCCGGCCCGCCGGCCTCGCGCGGCCGTCGCCTCGAATGCGCACCGACCTGGTGGAATGGAGCCATGACACAGCCGTCGGGCGTTCCGGCTTCCCCCTTCGCCGCGATGTGGGCCGAGTTGGCACCGGTGGGGCGGGATCGGCATACGGGCGGATATCGGCGGTTCGCCTGGTCCCGCGCCGACCACGACCTGCGGGAGTGGTTCGCCGCCGAGGCGGCCCGGCGGGGTCTCGATCTCGTCGAGGACCGGGTGGGCAACCAGTGGGCCTGGTGGGGCGACCCGGACGCCGACGGCCCGGGACTCGTCCTCGGCAGCCACCTCGACTCCGTCCCCGACGGGGGTGCGTATGACGGACCCCTCGGTGTCGTCAGTGCCTACCTCGCGCTCGACTCCCTTCGGGCGCAGGGGTTCGTGCCCGCTCGCCCGCTCGGGATCGCCAACTTCGTCGACGAGGAGGGGGCGCGGTTCGGGATCGCCCTCGCCGGGTCGCGGGTCCTCACCGGCCTCCTGGACCCGGACCGGGCCCGCGCGCTGACCGACGCCGACGGGGTGAGCATGGCCGAGGCGATGCGGGCGGCCGGCCGCGATCCCGAGGGGTTGGGACCCGACCCCGTGACCCTCGCCCGCGTCGGGACCTATGTCGAACTCCATGTCGAGCAGGGGCGGGCGCTTGCCGACCTCGACGCGCCTGTCGCCGTCGGCACCGACATCTGGCCGCACGGTCGGTGGCGGATCGACCTGCCGGGCGAGGCCAATCACGCCGGGACGACCCGGCTCGAGGACCGACGCGACGCCCTGCTCGCCCTCGCCGGCGTCGTCCAGGAAGTCCGCGCCTCCGCCGAACGCCGCGGCTGTCTCGCCACCGTCGGCCGGGTCGCCGTCGAACCCGGCGGGATCAACGCGATCGCGAGCCACGTGACAGCCTGGCTCGATGCGCGTGGACGCAACCCCGAGGCGGTGCGTGGCGTCATACGAGACGTGACGGCAACGGCGGCGGCAGCGGGTGGTGCGGTGCGCGAGGAGTCGTGGACCCCGGTGACCCGGTTCGACCCGGCCCTGGCGAGCCGGATCGCGGGGGCGCTGGGCGGCATACCGATGCTGGGGACCGGAGCCGGGCACGACGCCGGAGTGCTGACTCAGGCGGGGATTCCGAGCGCGATGCTCTTCATCCGCAACCCGACCGGGGTCTCGCATTCGCCTGCCGAATATGCGGATGAGGCAGACTGCCTCTCTGGCATCGACGCTCTGGTCGGCGTCATCACCGAATTGACAGGGGATGCCCGATGAGGACTTTCTGGGCGCCGACGGCGATTCTGCCCGATGGTGCTGCCAACCGCGTCCGGATCGAGGTCGACGACGGTCTCATCACCGCGGTGACGACGAAGGCCTCGGCCGGACCCGACGACATTCGCCTCGACGGCGTGCTCGCGGCGGGGCTCGCCAATGGTCACAGTCACGCCTTCCACCGCGGCCTGCGAGGCCGAACCCACAGCGGCACAGGCGATTTCTGGACCTGGCGGGAGCAGATGTATGCCCTGGCGCGCGTCCTGACCCCGGAGAGCTACTTCCGGCTCGCGCGGGCGGTCTTCGCCGAGATGGTGTGCGCGGGGTTCACCGTCGTCGGCGAGTTTCACTATCTCCACCACGACACCGACGGCCGGCCGTATGCCGATCCCAACGCCATGGGACACGCCCTCATGTCCGCGGCACGCGAGGCCGGCATCCGCCTCACGCTCCTCGACACCTGCTATCTCAAGGGCGGTCTTTTCGGCGGCGGGCACTTCGATCTCGATCCGGTTCAACGGCGGTTCGGGGACGGGAGTGTCTGCGACTGGATCCACCGTGTGAGCGAGATGCGCGATGAGGCGACGATCCGCATCGGCGCCGCCGCGCACTCGGTGCGCGCGGTGCCCCGGGAGGCGCTGCACGACCTCGCCTCGGTCGTCGGCGGCCGGCCCGTGCACGCGCACGTCAGTGAGCAGCAGGCGGAGAACGCCGCGGCGGACCTCCACTACGGCCGGACCCCGACGCAGATCTTCTCCGAGGCAGGCTTGCTCGGGCCGGGGTTCACGGCCGTTCACGCGACCCACGTCAGCGACCCGGACATCGCCGTCCTCGGGCGGGCGGGCGTGTCCGTCTGCATCTGCCCGACCACGGAGCGGGATCTCGCCGACGGGATCGGGCCGTCGCGGGCGCTCGCTGATGCCGGGGTCTCCCTCTGCATCGGCTCGGATCAGCACGCGATCGTCGACCCGTTCGAGGAGCTGCGCGGACTCGAGATGCACGAGCGGCTGGTCACCGGAGAGCGCGGCCGGTTCACGATCCCGCAGCTCTATGACATCGGGACGGGCAATGGCTATCGGGCCCTCGGCTGGGCCAACGGGGGGCGGGTCGAGGTCGGCGGTCTCGCCGACTTCGTTGTCGTCAAACGAGATTCACCGCGGACGGCAGGCGCGCGGCCCTATCAGATCGGGTATGCCGCCTCCTCCGCGGACGTGGCCGCCACCATCGTTGCCGGGGAACTCATCGCCGCGGACGGCCATCACCGTCTCGGCGACGTCGGCCGACTCCTCATCGACGCCTTCGACGAGGTCCGTCGATCGTGACCGGGCCGGTCTCGGAAGCGCCGGGTTCTCCGTCCGGCGCCCGGTCCACGCTCGTCACCGACATCGGGGAACTCGTCACGTGCGCGGGCGAGGGGAGTGCGGAGGAGGCACTCGGCATACGGCAGGAGGCGGCGCTCGTCGTCGCGGACGGCCGGATCGTGTGGCTCGGGGCCGCCGCCGACGCGCCCGCGGCCGACCAGCGGGTGAGGCTCGGCGGGCGTTGTGTCGTGCCGGGATTCGTCGACTCCCACACCCATCTCGTCTTCGCCGGGGATCGGTCTGCGGAGTTCGCCGCGCGAATGACGGGGGAGCGCTACGACGGCGGCGGGATCGCGACGACGGTGGCCGCGACCCGTGGGGCGAGCGAGGACGAGTTGCGAACGCTCCTCCGTGGCCGCCTCGCCGAACTCCGGGCCCAGGGCACGACGACGGTCGAGATCAAGTCCGGCTATGGGCTCGATGTCGCGACGGAGGCCCGGCTCCTGACCCTCGCCCGCGAGGTCACCCACGAGACGACCTTCCTCGGCGGGCACGTCATCCCACCCGAGTTCCGTTCCGACAGAGCGGCGTATGTCGCTCTGGTCACCGGCCCTATGCTCGGAGCCGGCGCCCCGCTGGCCCGGTGGATCGACGTCTTCTGTGAGCCCGCATCGCCCCACGCCTTCGACGCGGACGAGGCCCGCGCCATCCTCACCGCCGGCATCGCGGCTGGCCTCCTGCCCCGCGTCCACGGGAACCAGCTCGGACCCGGTCCGGGCGTGCGGCTCGCCGTCGACCTCGGCGCCGCGAGCGTCGACCACTGCACCTTCCTCAGCGACGCCGATGTCGACGCCCTCGCCGGGTCGGACACGGTCGCCACGCTTCTGCCAGGTGTCGAGTTCTCCACCCGTATGCCGTATCCCGACGCCCGCCGCCTCCTCGCCGCCGGCGTCACGGTCGCGCTCGCCACGGACTGCAACCCCGGCACGTGCTACACCTCGTCGATGCCATTCGTGCTCGCGCTCGCCGTGCGGGAGTTGCGGATGTCGCCCGCCGAGGCGCTGCTCGCGGCGACCCGGAACGCGGCGACGTCCTTGCGGCGCACCGATATCGGACGGATCGCCGTCGGGTCGCGGGCGGATCTCGCCGTCCTCGACGCCCCGACCCACCTCCACCTCGCTTATCGCCCCGGCGTCCCCCTCGCCACCGCAGTCGACCTCTGACGTCGAACGGCCGGTTCAGCCCAGTCTGCGTCCCGCGCTCTGCGCGGGAAAGGCCGGTTCAGCCCCGTGACATGCGCGGGATCTGCGCGCGAGTCGTGCGGGCGGCGAGGGGCTCGCGGCATACGGAACACACCACCGTCGGGTGCGTATGCCGACCGCACCCCACATGCTCGACCGTCACCGGCGTCTCCAGCCCGGTCCACGTGTTCCCCCACTCGACCAGTGCGAGATAGGCGGGGAAGAGCGCGAAGCCCTTGTCGGTCAGGCGATATTCGCGATGCCCGGAGGTCGCGCCGGAGGGGAGGCGCTTCTCGAGGATGCCCTGCGCGACCAGCAGCCCGAGCCGGTCGGCGAGCATCGTCCGGGCCGCCCCGGTGCCCTGCTGGTAGTCCTCGAACCGCCGAGCCCCGTTGAACGCCGCCCGCAGGATCAGCCACACCCACCGCTCGCCGAGGATTGCCGACGAGCGCGCGATCGGGCACTCCTCATCCCGCAAGTCCTCGTGTCGCATGTCACGAACCCTAGCATTCAGTAGCGATCTGCTACTAAAGTTCCGCCCCATGACGACGACGGCCGACGCGCCCGCGCACACGCCCACCAAACCCGCCGACCGCTGGTTCCCCACCGCCTGCATTCTCTGCGAGTGCAACTGCGGCCTCGAGGTCGCCCTCGGCGGCCCCGAAGGCCGCAATCTCGTCAAGATCCGCGGCGACAAGCGCCACCCCGGCTCTCGCGGTTACACCTGCGAGAAGCCACTGCGCCTCGACCGCTATCAGAACGGCCGCGCCGAGCGCGTCCTTCGCCCCCAGCGTCGCCGCGCCGACGGGACCTTCGAGGAGGTCTCCTGGGAGGCCGCGATCGGCGAGATCTCCGCCCGCCTCAAGGAGATCGGCGCAGCCCACGGCGGCGACACGATCTTCTATTACGGCGGCGGCGGACAGGGCAACCACCTCGGCGGGGGATACGCGCGGGCGACGCTCGCGGCATACGGCGCGAAATTCCGGTCGAGTGCCCTCGCGCAGGAGAAGACCGGCGAGTTCTGGGTCAACGCCAATATGCTCGGCGCCGCTCTCGTCCGGTCCGACCTCGCGCAGGCGCAGGTCGCCGTCTTTCTCGGCAAGAACCCCTGGCAGTCGCACGGTTTCCCGCACGCTCGGACCGTCCTGCGCGAGATAGCGCGCGACCCCGCACGCACCCTCGTCGTCATCGACCCGCGCCGCACCGAGAGCGCCGACCTCGCCGACATCCACCTCCAGGTCCGTCCCGGTCGCGACGCCTGGCTCCTGGCCGCCATGGTCGCCATCCTCATCAAGGATCACTTGACGGCCGACGCGTGGCTGGACGTGCACGTGACCGGTCTCGACGACGTCCGGGCGGCCTTCACCGACGTCGATGTGGCGGCTTACTGCACCATCGCCGGTGTCTCGGAATCCCTTGTCCGCGAGGCCGTATGCCGCATCGCCGCCGCCGCGAGCGTTGCCGTCTTCGAGGACCTCGGCATCCAGATGAATCACCACTCGACGCTCGTCAGCTATCTGGAGAAGCTCATCTGGCTGCTCACCGGCAATCTCGCTAAGCCCGGTACTGCGTTCGTCCCCGCCGCGCTCGTCCCGCTCGCCTCGGCGCGCAAGGACAACTCGCTCCACAATGTCGTCACCCCGGTCACCGGATCGCCTGTGATCGGCGGTCTCGTCGCGTGCAATGTCATCCCCGACGAGATCCTCACCGATCACCCGAAGCGCTTCCGGGCCATGCTCGTCGAGTCGGCCAACCCCGCCCACAGCCTCGCCGACTCCCGCCGGATGACCGAGGCGCTGGAGGCGCTCGACGTCCTCGTCGTCATCGATGTCGCGATGACCGAGACGGCACGCCTGGCCGACTACGTCCTCCCGGCGCCGACGCAGTTCGAAAAGCCCGAGGCCACGTTCTTCAATTTCGAGTTTCCGCACAACGTCTTCCACCTGCGGCCGCCGATCCTCGACGCCCCCGAGGGCCCGTTGGAGGAGGCCGAGATCCATGCGCGGCTCGTCGAGGCGTCCGGTGCCCTCGACCCCGAGGTCGTCGCCCGGCTCGCCGAGGCCGCCGAGCACGGCCGGATGCCGTTCGCCGCCGCCTTCGTCTCGGCGACGATGAGCGACCCGGCCCTCGCGGGCATGGCTCCCGTCCTCCTCTATCGCTCCCTCGGCCCCACCCTCCCCGACCGTATGGCGAGCGCCAGCCTCCTCTGGGGCGCCGCCCAACTCGCCTTCCGCGCCAACCCGACGTCCGTCATGGCGGCCGGTCACGCGAGCGGCGACGCCCTCTTCGACGCGATCCTCGCGGGCCCATCGGGGATCGTCTTCGCCGACGACTCCGCCGACCCCGAGGCGGCGGTGTGGAGCCGGGTCAAAACCTCGGACGGCAAGGTGCACCTCGGCATACCGGAGTTGCTCGCCGACGTCCGTGCCCTGGCGACGACGACCCCGCCGGGCCCGACCGAGGAATGGCCCTTCGTCCTCTCGGCCGGTGAGCGGCGCGCGTTCACCGCGAACACGATCATCCGCGACCCCGCCTGGCGCCGCCGCGAGGAGGACGGCCCGCTGCGGATCTCGCCCAATGACGCCGAGAAGCTTGGCCTCACCCCAGGCGACGAGGTTGTCCTCGAGACCCCCGCCGGCCGCGCGACGGCGCGGGTCAGCATCGACGACGGCCGTCAGGACGGGCACATCGCCCTGCCCAACGGCTTCGGCCTCGACCACGTCGACGACGGCGACCGCATCGTCACCGGGATCGCCCCCAACTCCCTGACCCGCGGCCAGGACCGCGATCCGTATGCCGGGACCCCCTGGCACAAGTTCGTCCCGGCCCGCCTGACCCCGTCGCCCTGACTCCGGTCGCCCCAGGCCGCGCTGAGGTGGAGTCCTCGATTGGTATTTGCCTTGCAGCCTCGCGGGCGAAGACTGGCGCGCGCAAACGACTCACGTCGGGTAGCCTGTTCCTGTTCCTGTTCCTGTTCCTGTTCCTGTTCCTGTTCCTGTTCCGGGCGAAGAGAGAGGTCGGAGTCAGTATGGGAGCACACACAGCGGCAGGGACATCCGCGTTCGTGGTCAGCCTGGCCCTGATACCCAGCGCAGCCTGGGCGGTCAACGTTTCCGCGAACGACGGCAACGGAGAGCAGCACAGGGTCAAGAGCTACTCGAACGGAGCCGACGTGAGTGGTTCACTGCGATCCACGAGCGGGAAGCGTGTCTACTATTCCGGCAGAGTCGCGCTCAGTTCGTGTGGTGATCCCGACACGTACCGTTACACCCCGAACACGACGAGTACCACTCCCATCACCGCGGGCGGCAGTGGTCCAGATTCGGCAACATATTAACGCCGCAGAGTCCAAGGACAGCCCGAGCGTCGCTGAGCTCCGGTTCATCGGCGTCGAGGCATCGCTGGGCAATGTGCTCGTATTGAAGGGCGTCACCGCCGAACTATCCGGTGGCGTCACGGCGCTCGTCGGGCGCAATGGCGCCGGTAAGACCACGCTCATGCGCGTCGTCGTCGGCGCCCTCCCAATGAGCGCAGGACAGGTGCTGCGAGAGGGTGTGGACATCAGCGGCGCCGCCGCTCTGCGCAGTCACCGAAAGACGCTTGGTTGGCTTCCTCAAGAACCCGGCCTCCCCCTGGGATGTCCGTCAGTGCTTTGTTCGCTACGCGGCGTGGTTGAAAGAGATAGAGGCCGAGTCACATGACACAGTCTGTGATCAGGCGATTGACCTGGTCCTCTTGGGCGAACGCAAGAGTCTGAGATTAGGATCCCTATCAGGAGGTCAACGTCGTCGCGCAGCGTTGGCTGCGGCCAGCGTGGGAAATCCCGGACTCATGCTATTGGATGAGCCCACGACCGGGCTTGACCCAATTCAGCGCCTTCACCTCCTCAATCAGATCAGGCTCATGTCAGAGATGGGCCAGACGGTGTTGATGGCCACGCACCTCCTGGAGGATGTCGCTATTGCGGCAGACCGGTGGCTCGCGATGGACGAAGGGAAACTGGTGGCGTCCGGCGCGGTGGACCGCACATCTCAAGATTCCGCTCTGAGAAGCGTGCAGCGGGTTCGAGATGTCCTCGCAGGTACTGAGACGTGACCCGCCTCGAGGCTTGGTCACCGCGGGGCGTGCTCGTGCCCAGGCCGATGTTGCTGGTAGCTTTGACCAGCATCTCGTCGTGTATTGTCATGATCCTCCTCACTCTCCACCGTCCAGAAGAGTGGGTGGGCTGGTTGCCGAGTAGCATCAGCGTCTCCGAGTCTGCCGCCGCGTGTTGGCCCGCCTGCATTGGATCGTCCGTCGGGTCATTCTTGGCATCAAGGGCGCGCCGGTATGGCGTGCTTCCCTGGTCATCTGCTGCTCCGAGGCCGATGGGGGAGCAGGCTCGCCCAGTCTTATTGTGGTCGTTTCTTGGCGTGCTTCTTGGGTATCTCGCTGCAGTTCTGGGGATGTCGTGGCGCTCGCTGAGCGCTGAACTGCTCCCGGACGGATGGTCATCGCCCGAACTGCTATTGTCGATTCCCACGGTTGCCTCCTATCTGCTTGTCTGGGTCGCGATGGCTGTATGGTTGGGTCGGCTCGCGAATCCGACCCTTGCCCTGCCCGTAGCGATATTCGCCCCATTTTCTTGGTATGCAGGGATGGCCTATTTCGCGGGAGACGGTCCACTTGGAAGTCTGGCGGTCGGAGACGGCCGGGTTTTCGACTATGTCAAGCCCGGCGCCGGAGTACTCGTCACCAGATTCTTCTTCTGGACGGCGCTCGCGCTATGTCTGTGTATGGGTGCCCTCGGCCGCACAGGGACCTTCAGGCGCACCGCCTGGATTGTCAGTGGTCTTGCGGGGGCCGCTCTTCTGCAGGGCCCCGCATACGTCGCAATAGGTGGATCGGGAAATGGAATCTGCCGTGGCGTGGAGCCTGTGACTTGTCTGGATGGGGCTCACGCTGCTTTGATGACCCGCTATCGCACAGAGATTGCGCGGATAGTCGAAGCCCTCCCTGAAAACCTTCGGCCAAGCTATTGGAGTTCGGATCCCCGTTTCGTGAAGCACGGAGGCGACACGATTCTGGCGCCGCCCGTGGCGGGCTATATGTATCCAGCTCATACAATAGACGCAGCCATGTTCGTCGCGCGTGTCGGTGACGCCCTCTTCGTTGGACCTTGCATCTCCTCTGGTCGCGGTTCGGATACTGCAATGACCCTCGTGGCATGGTGGCGTCTGAGCCACGGCATAAACCCATCGACGGCCGCGTATCCTGGTGATACGAATTTTCCGCCGGCTTGGGATGCTGGTTTCGACAGGCGTATGAGTCGCGCCCGGGAATTCGCTGCGCTCTCACGGGCCGACCGGGATGCGTGGCTCAGTGCACACGCCTCGGAGATTCGCACCTGTCGTGCGCCGGAGCCGGGCTTGTGATGCAGTGAGCTGGTTGGTTACCGCCGCTCATCGAGGGCGTATGTTGATGGGTGTCCATGGCGTCCGATGGACATCGTTCGTGACCGTTCTGGGCAGTTGGCTGGCCGTTGCACTGCTCGCACGCGTCGGCATTCCTCATGTCGATCCGTCACTGGAGCCGACACCGCGTCCATTGGAATCTCTGGGCACTGCGGCCCTGTGCCTGCCAGCCGCTTCCGTCGGCCTGTTCCTCAAGGACTGGGCTCCATGGCTCGCATCGACATCACCCCGAGCAAGAATCTGCGTGCGAGGCGGATGGCTGGTGCTGGTGGTACTCACCACGTGCATACCCGCATGTGCCTGGTTCGCAATGCTTCCCGGCCAAGTCCCACGCGGGCACGCACTCGCGGTCTGGTGCCTCCTCCTGGGTATGGGGGTGTTGTCGTGTGTTGTGTTGTCGCCGGATCTGGCGGTCGTCCTGCCGGCTCTCACCATCATGGTCTTCACGAATCGCGTCACGCCGTTTGGGGCCAACCTCCTGTATAACCTCGATCGGACGGACGCGACCATGTCAATGGCGTTGATCACCGTGATCGTGAGCATCGTCGCCTATGTCGTGTTCGGCTCTCGTGCTGAGGGCTCCGCGCGCTGATGTCGAGAGCCGTTCGGATCGGGAGTCGGGTTCCTCACCGCTGAGAACCTGGGCCGATCGGCCAATGGCTCGGCCCCCTCACGCTCACCCCCGACGACGAGGTCGTCCTTGTGATCTTTCGACGGGCCATCCTGGTCGCCGGCGCGACCCCCGCCGAACTCCTCTATTCCAACACGGTCAAGCGGGCCGATCACATCGCCGCCGCCCACGCGGCCGGGGTGCGGCTGTTCGTCGTCGACTCCCACGGCGAGGTCGACAAGGTCGCCCGGGTCGCCCCCGGCTCCGCGGTCGTATGCCGCCTGCTCACCTCCGGCGCCGGCGCCGACTGGCCGCTGTCGCGCAAGTACGGCGCCCTGCCGGACGAGGCCCTCGACATCCTCCGGCACGCGGGCGCGCGGGATCTCGACCCCGCCGGGATCAGCTTCCACGTCGGCTCCCAGCAGAGGGACCCGCGCGCCTGGGACGTCCCGGTCGCCGAGGCGGCGGCCGTCTTCGACGGCCTGCGCGCGCACGGATTCCGACCGCATCTGCTCGACCTCGGCGGGGGTTTCCCGGCCGACCACGGCGGTGCGGCGCCGCCGCTCGCGGACTACGGGATCGGCATACGGACTGCCGTGGAACGGGCCTTCGGCAGCGACCTGCCGGATCTCGTCGTCGAACCCGGCCGCGGTCTCGTCGGCGACGCCGGCGTGCTCGTCGCCTCGGTCATCGGCATCGTCGATCGCGGCGACCAGCGTTGGGTCTTCCTCGACGCGGGCGTCTTCACCGGCCTCGTCGAGACCCTGGACGAGGCGATCCGCGACCACCTGACGACGACCGTCGACGGCCCCACGGGCCCGTGCATCCTCGCCGGCCCGACCTGCGACAGCGCGGATGTGCTCTATGAGAAGGTCCCGGTCGATCTCCCGCTGGGCCTCGCCGAGGGCGATCGGCTCACCTTCCACGCGGCCGGGGCCTACACGACGTGCTACTCGACCGTCGGTTTCAACGGCTTCGCGCCGCTGCCGACGATCCTCGCCTGAGGCTCACGCGGTCCGCGCCTGCTCCTTGTCCAGGAGCGGCTGAGGCAGGTGCCCGGCCGACTGCTCGTAGTAGGCCGCCGCCTTGCGGGTGAACAACGTCTTGGCGAGGGCCGCCGCCGCCGCACTGAGGACGGCGAGCGCGAGCGCCTCACCGAGGGGAGTGTTGGGGTTCTGCGGGTCGACGTTCGCGTCCTTGCCGGCCTTCTGCCACACCGTCGTCACCGACTTGTTGGCGACGATTCCCGCCACGACCGCAGCCCCCGTGCCGAGCACGCGCCAGACCATATTGCCCATGGGCACACGATCTCACACGCTCCCCGGCAAGGCACCGGTTGCGACGTACCCTGGTCTCGTGACGCGACGGCGCAAGCTGCTCATCGCCGCGGGAGTGATCACCGCCGGCGTCCTCGCCGTGCCGGTCGGCGCCAACGCCTGGATCGCCGGCGAGGCCTCCGGCCACACGTATGCCGTGGCCGACGTCCCGCCCGCGCCCGTCGCCCTCGTCTTCGGTGCCGGTCTGACCCCCGACAAGCAGCCGTCGCCCTATCTCGCCTACCGCCTCGACATCGCCAAGGCCCTGTTCGACGCGGGCAAGGTGCAGGTCATCCTCGTCTCCGGCGACAACCGCACCCACGCGTATGACGAACCCACCGCGATGCTGGACTACCTCGTCGCGCACGGGGTTCCGGCCGGCCGGATCGTGCGCGACTTCGCGGGTCGCGACACCTATGACTCGTGCGCCCGGGCGAAGCGCATCTTCGGCGTCGACCACCTCATCGCCGTCACCCAGGCCTACCACCTGCCGCGCGCGGTCGCGACGTGCCGGGCACTCGGCATACAGGCCGACGGAGTCGGCGACACCCAGGGCGAGCGCTTCCGCGATGTGTGGTCGGCGGGATCGGACCGAGAGAAACTCGCCGCGCTCAAGGCGGTCGCCGACGTCGTCACGCGCCGCGATCCGGTTCTCGGGAGGCAGGAGAACGGCATACGGGACGCGCTCGTGGCAGCGTCCGCCGGGCACTGAATCGGCCCCGCCACCGAGGGTCCTCGACCACCTGCCGCGAGTAGTTAAGGTGGACCGCATGAGTCGTCCCAATGGTGGTGCCGTCCTGCCCGTCCCCGCGTCCCCCGCGCAGATCCGCAACGTCGTTCTCGTGGGACCGAGCGGTGGGGGCAAGAGCACGCTGTTCGACCGGCTCGTGTTCGGTGAGGCGGCCGGGCGACGCAAGGACGACGGCGGGGCGTCCACCTCCCTGCGGATGTCGGCGATCGGCCGCGATGACCTCGTGATCAACCTCGTCGACACCCCCGGCGCCCCCGACTTCGTCGGTGAGGTGCGCGCCGGGCTCCGGGCCGCGGACGCCGCGCTCTTCGTCGTCGCCGCCGGTGCCTCCGTCGACGAGGCGACTCGCATGCTCTGGCGCGAGTGTGCCGCGGTCGGTATGCCGCGCGCCGTCGCCCTGACCAAGCTCGAGCAGACCCGCGACGACTACCCCAGCATCATCGAGGCCTGCCGTCGCGCCTTCGGTGACGCCCAGCCGCTCCAGGTGCCGATCCTGCAGGGCGACAAGGTGACCGGGCTGCTCGACCTCCTCGGCCGCGAGGTCCACGGCCCCGACGGCGGCGTCGTCGGCGCGCCCGACCAGGATCAGAGCGATGTCATCGAGGACCTGCGTGGCGGGGTCGTCGAGGCGATCATCGAGGAATCCGAGGACGAGACGATGCTCGACCGCTATCTCGGCGGCGAGGAACTCGATGCCGACGCGCTCCGCGACGACCTCCGTATGGCGATCGCCACCGCCCGCTTCTTCCCGATCGTGCCGACCCACTGGGCGAGCGGTGTGGGGGTGGGCGAGTTGCTGCGGCTGTTCGAGAGCGGCTTCCCGGCCCCCACCGACGCGTGGATGCCCGAGGTGACCACCCCAGACGGCGGGGACTTCGGCCCGATCACGTGCGATCCTGCCGGGCCGCTTGTGGCCGAGGTCGTCCGGACGACGAGCGACCCGTACATCGGGCGTCTCTCCCTGGTCCGCATCTTCTCCGGCTCGCTCGCCCCCGACCAGGCACTGCACGTC
Source organism: Dermatophilaceae bacterium (assembly GCA_046330995.1). Classification (GTDB taxonomy): domain Bacteria; phylum Actinomycetota; class Actinomycetes; order Actinomycetales; family Dermatophilaceae; genus Nostocoides_A. The sequence continues at coordinate 55,934 of JAXLRS010000005.1, read as the reverse complement.
TCGGGGCACCTCGAGGGCTTCGCCGGACGGCCGATGGCCGGCCACGAGGACCACGACTCCGACGCCGACCGGGTCGGTCACATCTCGACGCTGTCGGGTGAGGAGTCGGTGCCGCGCACCGGTGCGATCGCCGGCGAACTCGTCTGGGTCACCAAGGTCGCGCACGCCGAGACCTCCGACACGCTCTCGACGCCCGAGCGGCCCGCGCTGGTCCAACCGTGGCTGCTGCCGGAGCCGTTGCTGCCCGTCGCCATCCACGCCGCGTCGAAGGCCGATGAGGACAAGCTCGCCACCGCACTTCAGCGCCTCGTCGCCGAAGACGTGACGATGCGGCTCGAACACAACGTCGAGACCCACCAACTCGTCCTCTGGGCGCTCGGCCCGGCGCACGTCGATGACCTGCTGGCCCGGCTCAAGGATCGCTACAACGTCAACGTCGAGGCCGAACCGATGAAGACCTCCCTCCGGGAGACCTTCGTCCGGGCCTGCGACATCCAGGGCCGCCTGGTCAAGCAGTCCGGCGGCCACGGGCAGTACGCCGTCGTCAAGATCCAGATCGAGCCGCTCGAGCGGGGCGCGGGGATCGAGTTCGTCGACAAGGTCGTCGGTGGTGCGGTCCCGCGCCAGTTCATCCCGTCGGTCGAGAAGGGCGTCCGCAACCAGCTGGAGAAGGGCGTCCTCGCCGGCTATCCGTGCGTCGACGTCCGGGTCACCCTCTATGACGGCAAGGCGCACTCGGTCGACTCCTCCGACATGGCCTTCCAGACCGCCGCCGCGGTCGGGCTGCGCGAGGCGGCCAACGAATCGACGGTCTCGATGCTCGAGCCGATCGACCTCATCACGGTGACGGTGATGGACGACCATGTCGGTGCCGTCATGGCCGACCTGCGCGGCCGCCGCGGGCAGGTCCACGGGACCGAGCCGGCAGCGACCGACGGGTTCACGACAGTCCGGGCCGAAGTGCCGCAGCACGAGCTCGCGCGCTATCCGATCGACCTGCGCTCCGTCTCCCACGGCACTGGCAGCTTCACCCGCGAGTTCGTCCGCTACGACTACATGCCCAACGCCCTCGCCCGGGAGATCATGGCCAACTGACGTCGGAAGGCGGGTTCAGCCCCGTCCGGGTCCCGCGCTCTGCGCCCGGGCGCCGCTCAGTCCGTATGCCGCGCCCGGCGCCGCTCCCGCTTGGCTCCGGCCCGTTCGCTGCGGTGCACCAGTCGGCGCAGTTGCTTGCCGGAGAGGGTGATGCCGACGTCGTGCGAGTCCACCGGCAGCGACCAGCCACGCCAGCGGGCGACGAGGGTGAGGCTGGAGCCGACGATGATGCCCAGCGCCATTCCCCAGGTGCCGCGCGCCGCCGGCGGGAACAGCAGGATCGACCCCGACGCCGCCAGCGCGGCGGTGGCATAGAGGGTGTTGCCGCCGAGCACCGAGGGCACCTGCCCGATGCAGACGTCGCGCACCATCCCGCCCCCGACGGCGGTGATGACGCCGAGCAGCAGCGACGGCAGGACCCCGAGACCGACGACCTGCGCCTTGATCGTCCCGGTCGCCGCCCAGCACCCGAGCGCCAGCGCGTCGATCCCGATCAGCGGCCAGCGCCACGCCCGGCGCTCCATCCCCAGGACGTAGGCGGCGAGCACCCCGGCCAACGCGGCGGCCAGGTACGCCGGATCGAGGAGGGCGACCGGCTGCCCGACCTGGAGCATGACGTCGCGGATGACCCCGCCGGCCAGGCCGGAGACGATCCCGAGGACGACGAACCCCACGGCGTCGAACCGGCGGCTGCGGGCGACGATCGCCCCGAGCGCGCCATTGCAGAACACCCCGGCGACGTCGACGAGTCGGAACGCCGTCGTCATGTCGACGGTGTCGAGCAACCCGGCCATCGGTGGCGTCTCCTTCGCAGTCGGCCGCCCAACCCTACGGCCCGCGTGACGCCCGTCAGCGGTAGGCGTCGGTCTCGGTCGCCTTGGCGCTCAGCCACACCGCGCGACCTGGCACCAGGCCGAGGTCGGCGACCGCGGCCGGCGTGACGTCGACGCGGGCGGACGGAGTGCCGTCGACGTCGAGCTGGACCCGGTCGCCGAGCAGATCGAGAGTCCGTATGGTGCCCCGCCACACATTCCGCGGCGACGCCCCGCCCGGCTCCTCGGTGTGGACCGTGATCGCGCTGGGCCGGAGGGCGACGATGACGTCACCGCTCGTGACGTCGTCGTGCAGGCTCGCGTGGAGCTGCCCGCCGCCGTCGAGCGCGACCCGCCCCCCGGGCTCCGTGATCCGGCCGCGATAGAAGTTGAGCCCGAACAGCCCCGCCACCCACGCCGTCCCCGGTCGCCGGGCGATGTCGAGAGGCGCACCCTCCTGAACGAGAGCCCCGGCGTCGAGGACGAGGAGGCGGTCGGCGAGGACGAGCGCCTCCAGCGGATCGTGGGTGACGACGGCCACCGGTCCGGCGAAGTCGGCGAGGTGCGCCCGCAGCTCGCCCCGGATGGACGCCCGCGTCGCCGTGTCGAGCGCCGCGAGCGGCTCGTCGAGCAGGAGGGCGGCGGGCTCGGCGGCGAGCGCACGCGCGAGGGCGACCCGCTGCGCCTGCCCCCCCGAGATCTCGGCGGGACGCCGAGAGGCGAGGGGGGCGAGCGCCATACGGTCGAGCCAGTGGTCGGCGATGCCGCGGGCGTCGCGGCGGGCGCGGCCAGCGGCGCGTGGGCCGAAGGCGACGTTGTCGCGCACCGACATCCGGGGGAAGAGGCGGTAGTCCTGGAAGACGACCCCGATCCCGCGCTCGCGCGCGGGGACGAAGCGTCCCGCGCCTGGGTCGTCGAGCACCCGTGTCCCGAGCGCGAGCCGGCCGGCCGTGAGTGGAGTGAGCCCGGCGACGGCGCGCAGCAGCGTCGTCTTGCCGGCACCATTGGGACCGAGGACCGCCGCGATCTCGCCGGCGCGCAGACGCACGTCGGCGTCGAGGAGGAAGGCGCCGCGGCATACGGTCCCGGTCATGGCGAGGTCGGCGGTCATGACGTGGTGAGCCAGCTGCCGCGCAGGGTCGCGAGGATGACCACGGCGACGAGCAGCAGGACGAGTGATAGGGCGACGGCGGCGTCGGGATCGCGTTCCATGGCGAGATAGACCGCCAGCGGCATCGTTGTCGTCCGGCCAGGCGAGTTGCCCGCGAAGGTGATCGTCGCGCCGAACTCCCCGAGCGCGCGGGCCCACGCGAGGACGGCGCCCGAGACGAGCCCGGGGACGACAGAGGGCAGGGTCACCTGAGTGAAGCTGCGCCAACGGCTGGCGCCGAGTGTGGTGGCGGCCTCGTCGAGACCAGTGTCGACGCTGCGGAAGGCGCCTTCCATGGCGAGAACGAGAAACGGCATGGCGACGAAGGTCTCGGCGACGACGACGCCGGCGGTTGTGAAGGGAAGGGTCAGACCGAACGCCGCATCGAGCCAGCGGCCGACGATTCCGCCGCGGCCCAGGGCTTTGAGGAGGGCGACACCGCCGACGACGGGTGGCAGGACGAGGGGGACGGTGACGAGGGCACGCAGGAGGCCGGCGCCCCGCCATACGGTCCGGGCGAGAACCCAGGCGAGCGGGACGCCGAGGAGGATCGCGAGCCCGGCGGCACTTGTCGCGCAGACGAGGGAGAGGCGCAGGGCGTCGCGGACGGGCGGCGCAGTGAGGTGGGTTCCGAGGGAGGTCCACGGCGCACGGACGACAAGCGCGAGGAGGGGCAGGAGGAGGAAGCTCGCGCCGAGTGCGGCCGGTACGCCGAGCTGCCACGGCGCCCGCTCCCCGGGCCGCCTGCCCCGCCCGCCCCGGGTCACGGGGCGGCGAATCCCGCGTCGTGGAGGACCTTCTGGGCGTCGGCGGACAGGACGTAGCCGACAAAGGCTCGCGCCAGGGCCGGGTTGGGCGCCTTGGTCAGCGCCGCGATCGGATAGGTCGTCGTCGTGTTCTGCGCGGTCGGTATGGCGATGCCGCTCACCTTCGAACCAGCCGCCTTGACGTCGGTGACATAGACGACTCCCGCGTCGACCTCGCCGAGCTCGACCTTCGTCAGGACCGACTTGACGTCGGCCTCCTCGCTGATCGGCTTGACGTTGAGCTTGGCGGTCGTTAACACGGTCGCCGCCGCGGCGCCGCACGGCACGTCGGCCTGGCAGACGGCGACCTTGACCCCGCTTCGGGCGAGATCGGCGAGCGCCGCGATGTGTGCGGGATTCGACGGTGGCACCGCGATCTCCATCGAGTTCACGGCGAACGGCGTCGACGAACCCGCGGCCTTCGCGTCCGTGACCGTCGTCATCGTCTTGACGCTCGCGGCGGCGAACACATCGGCCGGGGAGCCGTTGACGATCTGCGTCGCGAGTCCCGAGGAGGGTCCGAAGGAGAAGGTCACCGTCGACCCGGGATGGGCCTTCTCGAAGTCCGCCCCGATCGTCGTGAACGCCTCCTGCAGGGAGGCGGCGGCGAGCACGGTGATCGTCCCGGCGGCGGAGGACGACGGTGCGGCCGTCGCCGATGTGCTCTGCGCGGCGGCCGACACCGCGTCCCCGGTCTTGGCGGCGCACCCCGTCAGACCCAGGGCGGCCAGCGCCACCCCGGCGAAGAGGACGCGGCGGGGACGAGTGGACAGGTCAGGCATGATCGGGCACCTCGACGACGACGTTGGTGGACTTGACGGCGGCGATGGCGAGCACGCCCGGCTCGAGGCCGAGATCGTCCGCCGCCTCGCGGCTCATGAGCGAGACGATCCGGTGCGGACCGGCCTGGATCTCGACCTGCGCCATGACGGTGTCACGAAGCACGTGCGTCACCAGCCCGACGAATCGGTTGCGGGCCGACTCCGAGACCACCGGCATCGGCGCCGGCCGCGGGGTCTCGCGGGCGAGCCGATGGGCGTATGCCGCGAGTTCCGCCCCGTCGATGACCCGCCGGCCGCCCTCGTCCGGTTCCGCAGACAGGCGGCCCTGGTCCACCCAGCGGCGCACGGTGTCGTCGGAGACGCCGAGGAGCTCCGCGGCTTCGCGCACGCGATATCGGCTCACGTGGTGGATTCTAACCGCGAATGCGGGTCGGGCAACGATTCTCATCCGCATCATCGGTCCGATCGGCCCCGCCGGCCGGGCCCTCTCCCCGGGGCTCGTGCCCGCGGCACCGAAGGGTCGCCGTGGCGACGAACGCCCGGGAGGGAAGTGCGCGCCATACGCTGGCCGTATGGTGCTCGCCTCCCTCCCCGACGCCGACTGGCTCGCCGACGTGGGCCCGATTCCGGGCGTGGACACGCTCGTATGGGATCCGCGCGATCCCGCGCCGGACGCGCCGATCGAGGTCGTCGTCGCTCGCTACATCGGGGCGGCGCGGCACATCGCTCATGTCGCGTCGGTGCCGAGCGTGCGGTTGGTCCAGTTGCTGACGGCGGGTTTTGACGGCGTCCCCGAGCAACTCCCGGATCACATCGCGGTGGCCAATGCCGCTGGCCTCCACGACGATTCGACCGCGGAACTCGCGCTCGCGCTCACGTTGGCGGCGCAGCGCGGCCTCCCTGACTTCGTCCGCGACCAGGATCGAGGTGTCTGGCATCCCGCCTGGCGTCCCTCACTGGCCGACCGCCGGGTGCTGCTCGTCGGCTACGGCTCGGTGGGGCGAGCGATCGTCCGCCGGCTGCTTCCTTTCGAGGCGCGCGTCACCGCCGTCGCGAGCCGGTCCCGCCCGGGAGACGAACTCGTCGACGCGGTCCACGGGACCGACGAGCTGCCGGCGCTCCTGCCCGACGCGGAGATCGTGATCGTCGTCGTTCCCTTGCTCGACGCGACGCGCGGCCTGGTCGACGAGGCCTTCCTCGGGGCCCTCCCCGACGGTGCGCTCGTCGTCAATGTCGCCCGCGGCCCGGTCGCCGACACCGCGGCGATCCTCCGGCATGCGGGCCGTCTGCGGTTCGCCCTCGACGTCACCGATCCCGAGCCGCTCCCCGACGGGCATCCGCTGTTCACCGCGCCGGGGGTGCTGATCAGCCCCCACGTCGGGGGACTGAGCAGCGCGATGCGACCACGCGCCATCCGGCTCCTGCGCGATCAACTCGGACGCCTTGGGCGGGGCGAACCACCGGTGAACATCGTCCGCGGCTAGTCCGCGGACGACGCGACGGGGTCAGGCCAGCGCGCACCGGGACCGGCACACGTCGGATTGGGTCTGGTCAGGTCAGCGAGACGAGCGCGGTCGGATCGTCCACGGGCAGGTCACGGCCCTCGAGGACCGCGGTGACCTGCACGTCGTGGAGCGCGACGAGACCGCGAGTCACCGTCATGAATGCCGTGTCGGAGGTGTCCTGGCCGGTCGCGATGCGCACCATCGACTCGCGGGGGGCGAGGCCGGTGGCGTCGAGGGCGTACCACACCCCGTCGAGACAGGCCTCGGCTATCGCGTGGAAGTCCATCGGGGCGAGCCCGGGGGCATAGACGGAGACGAGCCGGGTCGGGATGTTGTAGGCGCGGAGGAAGGTGATGACGAGGTGGGCGTAGTCACGGCATACGCCCCGCCGCGCGAGATAGGTGTCGAGCGCGGAGTCGACGGGCCGGCTCGACCCGCTGACGTACTGCAGGTGGGTGTTGGCCCACCTCGATGCGGCGACCAGGAGGTTCGCGCCGGCGACCTCCCCCAACTCGGCGTGGGCGACCGCCAACATCCGGTCGGAGTCGCAGTAGCGACTCGGGCGCACCGATTCGATGAACTCGAGCGGCGTCGCCTGAAGCGGTTCCTGGGTGCCGGAGACCGTCGCCCCATAGGTGAGTGTCATCCGGCCGACCGGCAACCCACGGGCGACGTGGAAGCGCGACCCGGACGGCCCCTCGACCTCGCTGACGACCATCTCCTGGCCGTTGATGACCATCTGGAAGTGCTCGTCCTCGACGTCGTGATGGGCCGCGACCGCCATGGACAGGATGAGGTCGGCGGGTGCGTTGACTGACATGTCGAGCGTCGCGCCGACCTTGCGGAGAATCGTCATGCCGCAATCCTCACACCCTGACCGGGGGGCGTGCCGATGATGACCAGCGCCAGCGCGTCCGGCCCCAGTCCGCGGGCACAGACACGCCGTGTGGCGGTGCCGCACACGGCGTGTCTGTGCCCGCGGACTGAGGTGATCCTTCGGCCGGGCGGGTCGTCAGCAGATCGTGCGCGGCGCGCCGGGGGCGGACCCGGCGGCGGTGAGCGTGGCGAGGTCGGCGCCCACGAGACCGAGGATCGCCTGGGTGGTCGCGCGGGGGGCGGCGGCCTTGTCGAAGGGGCCGGCGGCATAGGCGATCGCGCCGCGGCGTCCGGTCGGGGCGGAGCAGCCCTGCTGCAGCGACCGGATGAACGTCCGATTCGCCCGGACGGCAGGCGGGTTCGCGGGACCACTCACCGTGCTCAGCGCTGCGGCGACGAGTCCGGCGGAGTTGGTGTTGGCAGCGGGCGCGGCGTTGGCGCGCAGCCAGGCCGCCGCCCGGCTCGCCGCGGGGCCGCGGCCCGTTGCCGTGAACGCCTGGATCGCGATCGCTGTTGCGTCGACATCGCCGCTGCAGGTCGCGCCGTCGAAACTGATGGGGACCCCGCCGTCGGTGCACTGCTGGCCGACGAGGAACACGGAGGCCTTCACCGCCGCGGCGCCCCGTCCGGCCCGCTTCAGCGCGATCGCGCCGAGGCTCTGGCCGAAGGTGTTGACATAGTCCCCCCACGCACTTGTGTCGTGGAAGCGCCCGTCCGAGCCCTGGAGCGTGGCGAGTTCGCCGAGGATGTCGCGGCCGCCGTAGCTGAGCGTCGAACGACCGCTGACCTGCAGGGCGAGCGCGAGCTTGGCGTGCGCGCCGACATAGGACTCGGTCGTGCCATCCCCGATGTAGCCGCCGAGGGTCGCCGGGTCCGAGAGCCACGTCAACGCGGACTTGGCAAAGACGGCGTTGCTCTTGCTCGCGGCGAAGGCGAGGACGGCGTCGAGGGTCAATCCGGCGTCGTCGTATGCCGTCCCGCCGTACTCCGTCTGGAGGTGCGACTTGTCGACGAACTGCCACCCGAGCCAGGCGGCGGCGTTCTTGGCCGCGGTGGTGTCGCTGACCACGGGGGCGGCGGACGCGGCATACGGCAGGGGGGTGGCGGTTGCGGTCGGCGCGAGCGTGAGTGCGGTCGCCGCGGCGAGGCCGAGGGCGACTCCGGCACGTATGCCGCGGGCTCGCCCCCCGCGCCTCGCCCTGGCCTGGCAGGTGGTCGGGTGGGCGGTGGTCGGGTGGGCCTCGGGCGCGCGCGACGTAAGGCTGGGGGTCATCGATGGTCCTTCCTCCGCATACCTCGGCGGGGAATCGTGAACGGTCGTGCAGGACGGTGCCGGGCAGGCAGTCGGGCTCGCCGCCGAAGCGGATCACCGTTGCGGGTCAGCGCCGGGTTCGCACCGGTCTTTCCCTGCTCGACGCCCCGAACCTAGCACCCGCACGCGTGTCGCCCGACCGCGCCCACCCGCGCGATCAGCGGATCAGGGTCGCAGGCCTGATCGCCACCGGGAAGGGCAGGCTTGCCAACCATTCCTGCTCGCCGACCGGGTGCGCGGGCACGACATAGCGGCAGCGCACCCTCACCCCTTGCGGCGCTGGAACCAGCCCTTCACCGAGTCGAGGAGGATGTCGGTGACCTGGGTCACCACGTCGGTCGCCGGCGGGCCGGACGGCTTCCCCGGCCCGTGGCCCGTTCCGGATCCCCCGGCCCCACTCGGACCCGGCTGCGGTGTCGCCACCCCGGGCGCCCCCGAGGCGAGAACGACGACGGACCAGGCGGCGGCGCCATACGAATCGACGATCACATCGCCGGCCTCGACCGACCAACAGTTGAACCCCGCCTCGAACACCGTCGCCGTGTCGACGATCCGCCGCCACGCCACGGCCTCCGACCCGTGCGGCACCGCGAACGTCACCGGGTGATCGGCCATATTGATCAGGACCAGCAGGTCCGCCGCCCCGACCCCGGATCCGTCGATCCACAGCCGTAGGGCGCGATCCCCCTCCCCGGGCGAGCGCCCCTCCGTCGGGGTGAAGAAGACATAACTGACGTCGGCCCCGCCGAGGATGGAATCGGCATACGTCCGCTGCCGCAGGCCGGGATGGTCGCGCCGCAACCGCGCGAGGAAGGCGGCGAACACGAGCTGCGGGTTGACCCCCTCCGGCGAGCCCGCCCGCCCGAAGACGTCGCGATACCGCATCTGCGGATGTGCCGGGTCCACGAGGACCGCCGTCGGCGCCGGCGTCTGCGCCGCCGCCCAGTTGTTCCACATCCCGATCGTGTTGAGGTTGTAGGGATTGTTGTTGCCGTTCTGGGTGCGCCCGAACTCATCCCCCGAACACACCATCGGCACCCCGCGGGCGAGGAAGAGGACGACCCAGAAGTTGCGCAGCCGCTGTCGCACCAGCGCCGCGTCGCCGCCCGATCCCCACGAGTCGTTGCTGTCGCTGCCGCCGTCCGACGGCCCGAACGGCCACGCCCCGCCGTTGTTCTTCCCGTCATAGGCGACGAGGTCGAGCATGCAGAACCCGTCGTGCGCGGTGACGAAGTTGATCGACCGCTGCGGCCCGCCCTGGTCGGCGAAGTCGCGATAATCCCCGTTCATCATCTCGAGGAAGGCGCCGGTGTTGCCGTCCCCCTTCAGGAAGCGGCGGATGCCGTCCCGGAACCGCCCGTTCCATTCCGCCCAGCCGTCGGGGAAGTTGCCGACCTCGTATCCCCACAGGTCCCACGCCTCGGCCATGACTTCGATGTCCCGTGCCGTAGCGAGGTCGCGGATCGCGATCAGGAGCGGGTGGTCACGGTGGAAGCGCGCCTGCCCGCCCCAGTCCTCCCGCGCCTGCGCCTGCGGCTCCCGCCCGAGCACCGGCGCGAGGTCGAACCGGAATCCGTCCACCCCCATCTCGTCGCACCAGTGGGCGAGCGACTCGACGACGAGCCGCTGGGTGATCGGGCTCGACATATCGGTCTGGTTGCCGCATCCGGTCGCGCCGTCGACCAGCCGGCCGTCGTCGGTCAGGACGTAGTAGTCCGTCGTCGCGAACCCGCCGAACCCGGTGAACCCGACCGTGTCGGCGTCGCCCCAGTTGCCGCCCTCGCCGGTGTGGTTGTAGACGACGTCGAGATAGACCTCCACGCCCGCGTCGTGGAAGGCCCGCACCATCTCCTTGAACTCGCGCGTGGGGCCGCCGGGGGACTGGTCGGCGGCATACTGCCGGTTCGGGGCGAAGAACCCGAGGGTCATATAGGCCCAGTGGTTCGAGGAACCGGTCGTGTCGAGTTCCGATCCGCTCGACTCCTGGACCGGCAGGAGCTCGATGGCCGAGAACCCCAGGGCTTTGACGTATGCCGCGAGGTGCCCCGCCCCGGCATATGTCCCCCGGAGGTGGTCGGGGACGTCGGTGACGTCGCCGAATCCGGGCAGGCCCGCGAGGTGCGTATGCAGCGTGCTCGCCGACGGGTGCAGGGTCAGATTGCGGACGTGGGCCTCATAGATCGCGCTCGACTCCGCGGCGATGGCGGGTTTGGTGCCGGTCGACGTTGTGTCGGCGATGACGATCGCCTTGGGGGCATAGCGTCCGGTGTCCCACTCGCGCAGCGGTTTTCCGCGGTAGTCGCGCGGTCCCCAGCCCAACACCCCGGCGTCTGCCCCGGCCGCAGCGATGAGCGGGCTCGACGGCGCGTGCGAGATCTCGCGGGCATACGGATCGGTCAGGACCTTGTTGGGATTGAAGCGCTGGCCCCGCGGCCCGCGGTCGGCGACGAACCCCGCGCTGGACCCGCCCCGCTGCCATGCCGGGTCGAGATCCCAGCCCGGCCCCCACACGCGGTAGCCGTAGTGCGCTCCCGTCCCGACCCCGGACACGCGGGCGCGCCAGAACCCGTCCGCGGACCGGACCAGGTCGACGTCGGTGAGGGCGTCGCGGCCGGTGGGTGCGGCATACAGCTCGAGCAGGACGCGGGTCGCCTCGGGTGCGGCGACGGCGAACGTCGTCGTCGAGGTCGCGGCGTCGTAGCGCGCCCCGAGCGGCCACGTCGCGCCCGCCCAGGTCGCGGCGTCGACGGCGGCGGGCAGGTTTCCCCGGGCGTTCGCGGTCACGAATTCTCCCTCTGGCACCGGGCGCAGGTCCCGGACAGGGCGGCGTGCGCGGCATCGAGCCGGAAGCCGTGCTGGTCGGCGACCGCCCGGGCGACCTCGTCGAGCAGCCCGACGGGCAGGTCGACGACGCTCCCGCAGATCCGGCACTGCGCATGGGGGTGCGCCTGGGTCTCAGCGACGAGGTGATAGGCCGTCGCCCCGTGCCCGAGGTGGATGTGCTGGACGACGCCGAGGTCACTGAGGGCCTCGAGGGTGCGATAGACGCTCGCCGGATGTATGCCGCTCGCCCCCCCCGCGACCGCCGCATAGACCTCCTCGGCGCTCAGGTGCCCGCGGGTGGTCGCCATCGCCTCGAGGACCGCCCGCCGCTGTGCGGTCATCCGCTCGCCTCGCGCGCGCAGCCGCGCCGCCACCGCCTCGGCGAGCGATGTCGGGTCTCGGTCGGTCGCGCCACTCACCCGCCCACTCTGCCCGCAAGGGCGCGCGCGGGCAAAATGCGGCGTGCTCTGCGAGTGCCCGCCGAGCGCGTCTCGACCCCTTCCGTCCACCCGTGCACACCTCAGGGCTGGCGACAGAAACCCTTGACGACGGACCCACCGGGGGGGCCATGTCTCATAGTGAGGTTCTTCTGACTCGCCGACTCCAGAGAATGCCAAGATTGTCGACCGGATGAATGTGCCGAAATTCGCGCCCGCGACTCAGACGCTGGTGTTGGCGCAGGACGCCGGCGGAACGTGGACCCTGCGGGCCGAGTCTTCCATCGAAGTCGACGCCGAAGTGATCGACCGATCAGTCAAGTGAGTCGTTCCGAGCCAAGCCCTCACGCAATACAGCGGCTCGGATCGCCGCATGGCGCCCAGGATGACTTCGGCATCCGGCTCACCGAAGACCACGGCCGCGACGGCCGATGTGTCGAGGGCGACCCTCATGCCGGGAGCCCGTGCGCGTCATACCCGAGAATCTCCTCCGCGGAGCGGGGATCGAGGATGGGGCGTGCGCGTCCTCGGGCGACGAGGTCGGCGAGCGTGTCCTCCGCCGTGGAGGCGCCGGCCCGCGCGGGGACGCGGACGAGGCGCTCCTCAGAGCTCTCCTGACCGCAACCGTTGAGCGCCACCATGGATCCACCAGGACTGGTGGATTTCCACCCTCAGCGGTGGACAGGCTACTGCACGGGCGCCGGGACGGGCGGGCGGGTCCGACCGGTGGCGCGCGAGCGGAGGGCGGCGATCGCGGCGAGGGCGAGGAGCGTGGCCAGGACGGGGAAGCCGATCTGGGGGTTGAGGGGGATGAGGATGCCGACCGCCCCGCCGAACACCCAGAAGATCTGGAGCAGCGTCTCGGTCCACGAGAACACCCGGGCCCGCATCCGCTCGGGGACGTCGCTCTGGACGAGGGAGTCGAGGGAGAGCTTGCCCAACTGCCCGAACAGGCCGGCGACGAGGCCCAGGGCGGCCAGCGTCCAGACGGAATAGAAGACCGAGGTGGTGGCGGCGGCGGCGAACCCGATGCCCAGGAGGGTCGTCGCCATCGCCTCGGGCGCGGCATTGCCCCACCGGTTCCCGAGCACGCTTCCGGCGGCATTGCCCAGCGCTGCCGCGCCACCGACGATCCCGATGACGAGCGAGCCCGCCATCCCGGGGAGGGGGTGCTCGCGCATGAGGAAGGCCATGAACAGGGTGAGGAAGCCGGTGAGCATCCGGGCGCCGGTCATCAGCCAGAGGACATAGCGCACCGACACCGGCAGGGCACGCAGCCGACGGGCCGCCTTGACCTCGGCGCCGCCGCTGAAGTCCTCCTCGCCATAGGTCGAATCGACATGGGCCGGAAGGCGAATCGCGAGCACCGTCCCCGCGACATAGATGAGGAAGGCGGCGCGCAGCGACCACTCGGGCCCGATCCGGGCGAGCGCGCCCGCGAGTCCGCCGCCGAGGGCCATCCCGACGAGCGCGGCGATATTGAGCCGGGCGTTGGCCCTGACCAGAGGTATGCCGTCCGGCAGCACCCGCGGCAACGCCGCGGCGCGCGTCACGGCATAGGCCTTGGTCGCCATGAGCGCACCCAACGCGGCGGGGAAGAGCCACGGTGAATCGCTGGCGACCGCGCCGGCGAGGACCCAGGCGAGGAAGGCGCGCAGGGCGAGGGTCGTCCCGATCGCCCACCGGCGGCCATGGCTGAACCTGTCGATCAACGGCCCGATCAGCGGGGCGAGGAGGACGAACGGCGCCATGGTCAGCGCGAGGAAGACGGCGACCTTGCTGCGGGCCTCGTCGGCCGGGAGGGCGAAGACCGTCCCGGCGAGCGAGACCGTCAAGGCAGCGTCGCCGGCGATGTCGACGAGATGGAGTTCGGTGAGGCGGGCCAGGCCGCTGCGGTCCGCCCCGTCCGCGGCGGCGAACCGCTGGAACCGGCGAACGCCCGCCTGCGTGCCGCGGCCGAGCACGCGGGCGGTGCCCCGGCCACTGGTCGCCGCCAGGCGTCCGGCGGCCCGCCCGGCGGCGCCGGCGCGCGTCGCCGCCGAGGCGACCCGACCGCCACGCGGACGTGCGCCGGTCGCGGCCGGCGACCCACCGGATGCCTGGGCGCGCCCGGGCGGAGGTGGGGGGCCGGGGCGGGGAGCACTCGGCATACGTCCGGTGTCGTCGCCTGCCGACGGCGCGCTCGTATGCCGCCGCGGAGGTGGCGGCGGAGGCGGCGGCCGGCGGGCGCGCGAGGTCACGGACCTATCCTGCGGCATACCGCCGACAACGTCAGCCCTCGGGGAGGGCGACCTCGCCGGAGACGACGGTGACCACGTCGCCACCGACCCGGATCTCCGCGCCGACGGCGTCCACGTGGATCCGCCCGCGGCGTCCCAGGACGGTCCCCTGGCTCGCGACATAGCTCGCCGGCGCCGCTCCGATCGGGATGAGCCATTGGGCGAGAGCGGCGTTGAGACTGCCGGTGACGGGATCCTCGCCGTAGTCCTGGCCGTCGCCGTAGAACGCCCGCACTTCGTATGCCGCGCCCGCGGTGGTGGGATCGGCATACGGCCCGATGAGGCCGACCTTGAGGTCGGTCATGGCGATCGGGTCGGGATCGGCGGCGAGGACGGCAGCGGCACTGGTCAGCCGTATGCCGATCCACCCCGGCCCGTTGTCGCACCACGCCGCGTCGAGGACATCAGCGGGGTCGAGGCGGACCGCGGCGACGACGCGCCGGACGAGGTCGGCTTCCACGGGGCCGGAGCGATTGAGCGCAGGGGCGGCGAAGGCCAGCCGGCCCTCGGTGCGCACCGGGACGAGACCGGCGCCGCACTCCTGGACGACGACGCCCGGTTTTCGCGGCTGACCGCCCGCCTCGAGCCAGGCGTGGGCGCTGCCGAGGGTCGGATGGCCGGCGAAGGGCAGTTCGCCGCGCGTGGTGAAGATCCGAACCCGGTAGTCGGCAGCCGGGTCGGTCGGGGCGAGGAGGAAGGTGGTCTCGGAGAGGTTGGTCCAGTTGGCGAAGGCCCGCATCGTCGCCTCGTCCACGTCATCGGCCGCGTGGACCACCGCGAGCGGGTTGCCGCGCAGGGGCTCGGTGGAGAACACATTGACCTGGCTGAAGCGGTGCATCCCGTGAGCCTCGCATACGTGGCCGCGCCGCTGGGCTCATCGGAGAGTGATACAGCGGCCCTGGCCGCGCTATCACTCACCGATCGCCAGTGGCCGGGTCGCGGCGAGCGGACAGCCAGGCCGGCGGCAGCCCCGGACCGGCCAGCGCGCGCCATTGCCGAGGGCGGCGGCGACCAGTTCGGCCGCGGCGGCGCAGGGATCGCCGGTGATCTCGAGCCACCCGAACCGCAGGTGGGTTCGGCGACGGCGCGCCGCGGCGTTGATCTTCTGTCGATCCGCCAACGCCGTCGCGGCCGTGTGGAAGAGGAGCCCGTCGAGTTCGACGCACAGCCTCGCCTCCTCCCAGTCCAGGTCGTAGCGCCGACCCCGGCCACGGATCACGGTGGGCACCTGTCGTGTCGCCGGGGGTATGCCGTGTGGTCGTTCGACATCTCGGAACCACCGCAGCTCCAGCGCACTCTCGGCACCGTCGGCGTCGCCGAGCAACACCGCATCGAGCAGGTGCCGGCGGGCGTGTCGCGGCCACACGTTGAGCTCCCCCTGGAGCCGGGACATCGTTGTGCGCCGCTGCTGCAGCGCGCGGCCGACCAGGGCCAGGGTCGTGTCGGGGCTCTCCATCTCGGCCAGCCAGAGGATCGTGGACTCGATCGTGGTGCGTGGCGGCCAGATCCCGGTGCGAATCACGAGCCGGCGTGAGGTGACGAGCCGAACCCCGGCAGGCGGGGCCAATCGACGACCCCGGGGAACCGCGAGGGTGATCTGCTCCTCCTGGTCATCGGTCAGGCCGTCGACATAGGCCGCGGTCCGGCCCGCCAGCCCGACGATCTGGGAACGCGCCGCGTCGCGAGTTCTGGTCGAGGGGCGGCTGGCGGCGAGAATGGCGGCCGCGACCCGAGTGGGCCAGTCGATCGGCCCCGAGTGGGTGACATAAACGCCCTGATGGACCCGCTGCCAACGGCCGCTCTCGAGTCTCCACCGCACGGCCTGCTCCCCGCTCGACCGGCGCGCTTGGGCGAGGGTGATCACGGGCAACGCGGCGAGCGGCGGGAAGCTGAACCCGCCCTGCCTGGTGTGCCGCGTCATACGGCCAGGTTCGCCCAGACCTCGGTGATCCGTCGACCGCACGGCCGGCCGCCTGTGGATAACCCGCTCTCGACCGTTGCCCGGATCGGTGAGTGAAACGGCGGCTAGAGCAGCGTTATCACTCACCGATCCCGGGAACCCGGCGCGCCGAAGGTCCCCGCTCACGGCTCCGGTTGACATGGGGAGTCCACCGGTATACAACTACTCCCAACAAAATCCAACGAATCACAATCGGGAGGACGTATGCCGCAGGGTCTCCTCGCCGGCGTCGACGCCGGCACCACGTCGGTCAAGGTCCTCCTCATGACCCCCGAGGGTCAGGAGGTCGCCGTCGGCCGGGCACCCACCGTGTGGACCCGGACCGAGTTCGGGGAGGAGACGACGGCCGAGCGGATCACCGAGACTGCGCAGGCCGCCCTCGCCGACGCCCTTGCCCAGGCCCCCGACTCCCACGTCCTCGCCCTCGGCGTGGCCAGCATGGCCGAGTCGGGCGTGCTCGTCGACGAGACCGACACCCCCCTCGCGCCGGTCATCGCCTGGCATGACACCCGCGACACCGCCGAGCTCGCCGCACTCATCGCCGATCTCGGCGGCCCCGAGTTCTCTCGCCGCACCGGTCTGCCCCTCTGGAGCCAGTGGAGCCTGACCAAGCACCGGTGGATGCGGGCGCACCTGCCCGAGACCGCGCGCGCCGTCCGCCGCTACAACGTCGCCGAATGGATCGCCCGGGGCCTCGGCGCCGACCCGGTCAGCGAACTCTCCCTCGCCTCGCGCACCGGCTGGCTCGACCTCCACACCGGGCAGCCCTGGGCCGACGCCCTCGCCTGGTCCGGCGCCCCGGCGAGCCTCCTCGGCACCCTCGTCGAGGCGGGCACTCCGGTGGGGCGTGCCCGGGGCGAGGGGGCGATCGCCGGGGTGGCGGGCGGCATACTCACCATCGCCGGGCACGATCACCAGGCCGCGGCCGCCGGCCTCGGCGCCCACCGTCCCGGTGACGAATTCGACTCCGCCGGAACGGCAGAGGCCATCCTGCGGACCAGTCGACCCGACTTGCCGGAGGCCACCGTCGCCGACCTGGCCGCCGGTGGGATCACCGTCGGCATGCACGCCGCGCCGGGCCAGTGGTGCCTGCTCGGCGCGACCCAGGGTGGCCTCATCCTCGGCAAGGTCCTCTCCGCTCTCGGCGTCGACCGCGCCGGCCTGCCCGCCCTCGACGACGCCGCGCTCGCGGCCGCCGATGTCGCCGCCGCGGTGACACTCGGCCCCGGTCCCGGGGATGTCACCATCGACTCCGCCGCCTCACCGGGGGAGGTATGGCGCGCCGCCACCCGAGCCGTCACCGCCCAGGCCGCCGCGCTCAGTGACCGCCTCAGCGCCGCCAGCGGCCCGCGCGCCGACCTCGTCGTCGCCGGCGGGTGGACGAACAGTCGCGCGGTCATGGCCGCGAAGCGCGCGGCCTTCGGCGAGTTCCGCCGGGCCACGATTCCCGAGGCCGGCTGCCGCGGCGCCGCCCTGCTCGCCGGCGTCGCCGCCGGCCTCTATCCCGACCTCGACGCGGCCCCCGCGTCCGCCTGACCCCCTTCGAGAGGACCAGCCCGTATGCCGCTCGCCACCACCGCCGACCTCGTCGCCAGCGCACGCGCCGCCGGCCGCGGCGTCGCCGCGTTCAATGTCATCACCCTCGAACACGCCGAGGGCATCGTCGCCGGCGCCGAACGCGCGGGCGCCTCGGTCATCCTCCAGATCAGCGAGAACGCCGTGAAGTTCCATGGTGGCCACCTGCGCCCGGTCGCCGCCGCGGCCGTCGAGGTCGCGCGCGCGGCGGGCGTCGACGTCTCGGTCCACCTCGACCACGTCGAGGACGTCACGCTGTTGCACGAGAGCGCCGCCGCGGGGCTGAGCAGCGTGATGTTCGACGCCTCGCATCTCGACTATGCCGAGAACGTCGCCGCGACCCGCGCCGCGGCCGAGTGGGGTCACGCCAACGGGCTGTTCGTCGAGGCCGAGCTCGGCAAGGTCGGCGGCAAGGACGGCGCCCACGCGCCCGGCGTGCGGACCGACCCCGCGGAGGCCGCGGAATTCGTCGCGGCCACCGGCGTCGACGCGCTCGCCGTCGCCGTCGGCAGTTCGCACGCGATGGTCGAACGGACCGCCGCGCTCGACCTCGACCTCATTGCCGCGCTCGTCACCGCGCTCCCGGTTCCCCTTGTCCTGCACGGGTCTTCGGGCGTCGCCGATGACAACCTCCGCGCGGCCGTCAATGCCGGTATGACGAAGGTCAATATCGGGACAATCCTCAATGTCGCGTTCACCGGCGCGGTCCGGGACGTCCTCGACGGTGACGCGAAGGTCGTCGACCCGCGCAAGTACCTCCGTCCGGCGCGCGACGAGGTCGCCGCCGTGGCCGCCCGGCTCGCGAGCGTCGTCTCCGGTATGCCGCGATGATCGTCACCCTGACGCTCAACCCGAGCCTCGACCTGACCTATGTCCTCGTCGAGGGGGCGCTCGGTGACGTCGACGTCCACCGCGCCGCGACGACGACGGTCGAGGCGAGCGGCAAGGGCGTCAACGTCTCCCTCGACCTCCATGCGGCCGGCACCCCGACGACCGCGATCATCCCGGTGGCCGGTGCGACCGGGCGTCACCTCGTCGAACTCCTCGCCGGCGCCGGGGTCGCCCACGTGGGCGTCCCGGTGGCCGGCGAGACCCGGATCAACACCTCCGTCCTCCTCCCCGGCGGGACGACGGTCAAGGTCAACGGGCCGGGCGAGCCGCTGGCGCGCACCGACGTCGATCGCCTCCTCGCCGCCGTCGATGCCGTGCTCGCGGAACTCGACCCGGAGCGGGAGTCGTGGCTGGTCATCTCCGGTTCGCTGCCGCCCGGGCTGGACCCCGACGTGGTGGGGGAGTTCGTCGACCTGGCCATGCGGCATACGGTCCGGTGCGCGGTCGACATCTCGGGGCCCGCCCTCGCGGTCGCGCTGCGGCACCGGGCCGATCTCCTCGCCCCCAACGAGATCGAGCTCGCCGACCTCCTCGGCGCCGATCTCGCGACCGACACGATCGCGGCCACGGCGGACGCCGCCCGGCGACTCGCCGCCGACCACGGCGTCGAGCTGCTCGTCAGCATGGGCCGCGCCGGCGCGATCCACACCGACGGCACCCACGTCCTCCACGGCGGCGGGCCCGCGCTCGTCCCCGTCAACACCGCCGGCGCCGGCGACGCCTTCCTCGCCGGCTGGCTCGCCGCGCCCGGCACCCCCCGTGACCGGATGACGCGCGCCCTCGCCTGGGGCCGCTCCGCCTGCCTCTGCCCCACCACCGTCGACCCCGCCCCCGGCACCCGCGGCGCCGACGACCTCACCCTCACCGACCTCTCGGTTTCCGTCCCAGAAATGGAGTCCACATGAGCGACATCCGCCGCATCGTCGTCACCGGCCCCGGCGCCATGGAACTGCGCACCGAGGCGCCGGCGCCGGTCGGGCCCGGCGAGGTCCGGGCCCGCAGCGTCACCGTCGGGGTCTGCGGCTCCGACACCCACGCCCTCCACGGGCGCCACCCCCTCGTCCCGATGCCCTATTTCCCCGGCCACGAGGTCACCGGCGTCGTCACCGAGGTCGGCGACGACGTCACGACCGTCACGGTCGGCACGCGCGTCACCGTCGAGCCGACGCTGCCGTGCTGGGAGTGCAAGCAGTGCCGCCAGGGCCAGGAGAACCTCTGCGAGAACCTCCAGTTCTTCGGATGCGGCTTCCGGCAGGGCGGTATGGCGGACGAGTTCGTCGTCCGGGCCGACCGTCTCCACGTCATTCCCGACGACCTCGACGACGTGACCGCGTCTCTCATCGAACCCCTGTCGACCCCCGTCCACGCGGGCCGGATCGCTGGTCCGTTGGCGGACAAGGCGATCGTCATCATGGGCTGCGGGACGATCGGCCTGCTCATGCTCGCCGTCGCGCGCTATGACGGTGCCCGCCGCGTCGTCATGACCGACCCGCTGCCGGCCAAGCGGGATATCGCCACGCGCCTGGGCGCCGACGCCGTGGTCGACGCGACCGCGCCCGACCTCGTCGACCAGGTCCGGTCGGCGCTCGGCGAGAGCGCCGATGTCGTCTTCGATTGCGTCGCGATCCAGCCGACGATCTCCGCAGCCATCGCGCTGGCGACCAAGGGTGGCACGGTCGCGATCGTCGGTGTCCCGTCGGCTGATGTGACGATCCCGACGATCGTCGTTCAGGACAACCAGATCCGCATTCAGGGCTGCGCGACCTATGTCCCGCAGGACTACGCCAAGTCGATCGCCATGCTGCAGGCCGGGGCGGTCAAGGCGACGGACTTCATCACGGCCGAATACCCCCTCACCGAGGCGCGCGCGGCCTTCGACGCCTCGGCCGCCGGGGGCGAGATCAAAGTCCTCATCCGACCGTGACCCGCGCCGCCGGAGGAGACCCGCAGCTGGCGGCATCCCGCCACCAGATCATCCTCGACACCCTCCGCAGTCGCGGGCAGGTCAGTGCCAACGCCCTGGCAGACAGCCTCGGCGTCACCCACGAGACGGTCCGCAAGGACCTCGTCCACCTCCAGGAACTCGGCCTGCTCCGGCGCGTCCACGGGGGCGCCGTGCCGGTCGAGGCGCTGACGCACGAGGTCCCGGTGGGTGGGCGCACGGCATACGGCCCCGAGAAGGCGCGGATCGCCGAGGCCGCGCGCCAGTTCCTCCCGGAAACCGGTGCGGTGCTGGTGGATTCGGGGTCGACAACCGCGGCGTTCGCGGAATCGCTGCCGATGCAGCCACGGCTCGTCGCCTTCACCAACTCGCTCCCGATCGCCCTCACGCTGCTGCCGCGCCTGCGTGGCGTGACGATTCTCGGGGGCCGGATCCGGACGGAGACTCTCGGCACCGCGGACGCGTGGACAGTCCGGTCGCTGGAGGGCGTCCGCGCCGATGTCGCCTTTCTCGGCGCCAATGCGATCTCGGTCGACTATGGCCTCGCAACCCCGGACGAAGTGGAGGCCGAGGTCAAGGGTGGCTTGATCCGGGCGGCTCGGCTTCGGGTGCTGCTCGCCGACCACTCGAAGTTCGGCCGGGAGTCGGTGCACCGGTATGCCGTGCTCTCCGACATCGACGTGCTCGTCACCGACACCGGGCTCAGCCAGTCCGACGCCGATGCGATCACCTGCGAGCACGGGGTCGAGGTCATTCGCGCCTGAGCCGCCTGCTGCCGTTGTGCCCGCCGCCCGACTCCAGCGCGAGGAGAGTGGCCTTCGCGGCGGGCCCACCGGCATACCCGCCGATCGAACCGTCGGCGCGCAGAACGCGGTGGCACGGCACGATGATCGGCAGCGGGTTGGTCGCGCACGCGGTCCCGACGGCGCGGACCGCCCGCGCGTTTCCGGCTCGGGCGGCGAGTTCGCCATAGCTGACCGTCGCGCCATAGGGGATCGACGGCAGCAGCGCCTGCACCTGCGCCCGGAACCCATGCGACAGCGCGTGGTCGAGGTCGAGCGTGAAGCTGGTCAGCGTGCCGGCGAAATATCCGTCCAACTCCTTCGCAACGTCGTCAAGCGCCTTGGGGGAGAGCAGGATTCGCGGGCTGACTCGCGCGCTCAGAGCCTCGAGCGCCGCCCCATGATCACCCGCGAACGCGACGCGCACCAGCCCCCGCGGCGTCCGGGCGAGCAGCAGCGACCCGACCGGGGAGTCGACCAGTCGATAGCTCACGTCGAGGACCCCTTCGCGCGCCGCCGCCGCCTCGAGCCGTCCATGCAGCCGCCCAACCGTCCCCTCGTCGATGTCCACCGCCTCGAGCAGTGCCTCCAGGTCGTATGCCGTCATCGAACCTCCCCCTCCACGCGCAACTGATCCCGTTGCGCTCGTAGTGTTGTCATGCCGTCCGTCGCCGCCCGCCGGGCCGCGTCCGCGGATCCCCCGACGAGCCCGGCGATCGCCGCATAGTCCAGCCCCCCGAGGTAGCGATAGGCGAGCACCGCCCGCTGCTTGTCCGGCAGGGCGGCGACCAGGCGCCATACGTCCCCGTCGCCGTCCTCGGGTATGCCGTGTGCCGACCGCCGCTCCGGCACCTCGCCGACCGGGACCGCCCCCCGCGCCCGCGCCCGGGTGACGTCGATCGCCTTCCGGTGGGCGATGGTCACCAGCCACGCGCGGTGGTTCGCCGGCTCACGCAGTCCGGGGTAGGCGCGCAGCGCGGACAGGAAGGTCTCCGACCACGCATCCTCGGCGTCCGGATGGCTGCCGAGAACGGCACGGCAGACGCGCAGCACGGTCGGCCCGTGCGCTTGGACCAGGTCCTCGAAGGGTGGTTTGGCGGTCATCACCGAGTAAACGCCCGGCAACGGCGGAACGTGAGATCGCGGCTGGGGCCCAGCCTCACCCGGTCCGGACTCACCGGAACTCCTGGACGATCTCGTCCACCTCCCCATGCCGTACGGTCGCCAGGGCGCCGTTGACGAGCAGCAGGGTTGGGGGCACATGCCCGCACTCGATATCGACCAGCACCGGCACCCCCAGCGGAGCAAGCGCGTCCCACGCCGCATCCCGTTGCGAATACCCTTCGTGCCCAGGGGCCTTCGTTCTCCCCACGAGCACCGCTGCCGCGCCGTCGAAGAAGCCCGCCATCCGCAGCCCATGGAGGTTGCGGCCGATCGCGAAGCTGTCATCCTGCGCTGCCTCGACATAGACCAGCGTCCCCTCCGGCGACGGATACACGGTCATGCGCGCGATTGTTGCGCACCGCTCAACTCGCCGGCAGGTCCCCGAAGACGGGAATCCCGCTCGGGGCGTCGCAGAAGAGCACCGACCAGTGCAGGCACCCGACGTCCGCGGTCCCGAGGCCGACCGTATGCCGCACCACCAGCCACGACCGATTCCCCTCCGGCGCGGCCCACCTGCCCGCGACCATTCGCCGGGCCTGCCAGTCGGCCCCGGCGACATACGTCCCGCACCACAGGTCGTCACCGGCCGGCCGGCGCGGGACATAGGTCGTCTCGATCGTCACCGCATCAGGTTCGGCGATGAGGTTCGGCGCGCGCCCGGCGAGGCGCCGGCAGCCGCCGACGTCCCCCTCGGCCGCGGGGACGGCATCGCCGACCACGGCGACGGGTGCCGTCGCGACCAGGGCGCGGGCGGCGGGGGAGGAGGGCACGGCATACATCTCGACGGCGACGAGGGTGCACCCGCTCTGGTAGCTCTGGACCATCCACCCCGCATCCCGGCTCCCCACGCCGCACTCCTGCGCCAGCCAACTCCGCGCGGGCGTGCCGAGGCTCGCCTGGACGTGCTCCTGCGTGGCCCGCAGCCCCGGCAGGGTGCGGGCGATCGCGGCCGTCGTCGCGCGGCGCGCCTCGGCCTTGCGTCCGCTGGCCTGCGACCAGGCGACGGCGTTGACGCCGAGATAGGCGAGCACGACCAGCGCGACGAGCACGCCCAGCGTGCGCACGCATCCCCGAGCGAGGCGGGCGCCGGTGGATTCGGGGCGATCG
The DNA here is from genome assembly GCA_046330995.1 of Dermatophilaceae bacterium. GTDB lineage: Bacteria > Actinomycetota > Actinomycetes > Actinomycetales > Dermatophilaceae > Nostocoides_A. The sequence goes on along the minus strand of JAXLRS010000005.1, from coordinate 32,636 downwards.
ACCATGCCGTGACGGTATGCCGCGTGGTCACCCCCCTGCGTGAGTACGCCTACTCGACGGCTCGCCGCTCGGGCCGGGTTCCACAGGATCGGTCCGGTTCTCTTACGGTCGCCAGACCTCGCCCACAGGCTCCTGATAGCTGCCGGCCCGACTGTTGTGGACACACCAGCACGGCACCCGCCGGCACACCACGACCAAGGAGCAGAACCCACATGGCCATTTCCAAGATCGGCATCGCCGCCGCCTCCATCGCCGCCGCGGGCGCCGTCATCGCCGGTGGCGCCGCGATCGCGACCGCCGCCGACAACACCACCCCCTCCGCCACCAGCACCTCCAGCAGCGGGTCGGCGGCCAACAACGGCGGATCGGCCGCGAACGGCGCCCAGGGCCAGCAGGCCCCCGGCCAGGGCCAGGGGCGCGGCGGGATGGGCGGTGGCCAGGACACCGTCGTGACCGGCAGCGAGGCCGACAAGGTCATCGCCGCGGTCAAGGCCAAGGACTCCACGGCCACCATCACCACCGTGCAGAAGGACGCCGACGGGTCCTATGACGCCATCGGCACCAAGAGCGGCTCACCTGTCCGGTTCGACGTCTCGGCCGACCTCAAGACCATCACCGAGGGCGGCATGGGCGGCCACGGCGGTGGCATGGGCGGCCCCGGCGGCAGCCAGGACACCGAGGTCACCGGCAGCGAGGCCGACAAGGTCATCGCTGCGGTCAAGGCCAAGGACTCCTCGGTCACCATCGACACGGTCCGCAAGGACGCCGACGGCTCGTATGACGCGCTCGGCACCAAGTCCGGCTCCCCGGTCATGTTCGACGTCTCGGCCGACCTGAAGACGGTCACCGAGAACACCTTCGCCGGTGGCCCCGGCGGCGGTCACGGCATGGGTGGCCCGGGTATGGGCCAGCAGGGGATGGGCCAGCAGGGCAGCGCCCCCGGTTCCGCAAACGGCGGCCAGACCCTCCCCGGCACCACCAACTCCTCCGCGCCCACCAACTGACGGCGCGACCGGCCGTCCCACCGACTCACTGGCCCACCACCCCCTGAAAAGACCGCCGAGGTCCGGTGTCGCACCGGACCTCGGCGGTCCTTGTTGTCGGGATCTGGTCGTCGGGCTCAGATCATCGACCATCAGGCCTGGCCCGCCGCGACCAGCCCGGGAAGGAACACGCGAAGCACGCGCCGCTCCTCGGCGGCGGCGTCGGCGTCGCCTGACTTCCCTCTCAGTCCGCGGGCAGAGACACGCCGTGTCGCGGCTCGGCACACGGCGTGTCTCTGCCCGCGGATGGGGACGCGACCCCGGTCCTGACCTCCCCCCCGTCGAGAGATCAAATAAACCCCGTCGAGAGATCAAATAAACCCCGTCGAGAGATCAAGCCGGCCGCCTCCGACGGGGCCATCCCCTCCCCGACGGTGAGGGTGAGCAGTTCGCGGTCCACTTCGGCGAGGTCGGCGAGCGCGTCACGCACCACACACGCGCGCGAATCCTTTTCGGACACAAGCCCGCTCCGGTATGCCGCACCCGCCGTCCGCCGGATCTCCGCCCGCAACGCCGTGGCCGCCTCGTGCGCACGCATCGACTCGCGCCGAACCCGCCGAACCCACCGACTCGCGCCGAACCCGTCGAGGGCGGCGAGGGCGGGGCCGGCGGTCCCGTTGCCGAGCTCAGGATGTCACGCGCTCGGTCGGCCGGCTCCGGTCCTCGGGCTCAGGCCTCACCTGCGGCGGCCAGCCCGGCCCCCTCGACGTCCACATTCGGCAGCGTGGCGTCGACGGCCTTCGGCAGCCACCAGGCCCGCTCGCCGAGCAGGTGCATGACCGCCGGGATGAGTGTCATCCGCACCAACACCGCGTCGACGATGACCCCGACAGCGAGCCCGAGCCCGATCGGCCGGATCATCGTCAGGTGGCTGAAGACGAAGCCGCCGAACACCGAGAACATGATCAGCGCCGCCGCCGTGACGACCTTGGCGCCGTGGAGGAATCCGGTCTTGACGGCCCGCTGCGCGTCCTCACCGTGGACATACGCCTCCCGCATCCCCGTGACAAGGAACATCTGATAATCCATCGCCAGCCCGAAGAGCACGCCGATGAGGATGATCGGCATGAACGAGAGGATCGGGCCCGGGGTCGTCACGCCGAAGAGCGAACCGAGCCACCCCCACTGATACACCGCGACGGTCACCCCGAAGGCGGCGCCCACGGACAGCAGGAAGCCGACCGTGGCCACCACCGGCACGAGCACCGACCGGAAGACGAGCAGGAGGATCGCCAGCGACAGTCCGATCACGGTGGCGAGATACTTGGGCAACGCGTCAGCGAGACGCTCCGAGATCTCGATGTTGGCGACGGTCTGCCCCGTCACCCCGAGGGTCGCGTGGTGCTGTGCCCCGAGGTAGTCGAGCGAGTCCTGGATCGCGTGCACCGTCGAGACGGTCGCCGCGTCCGCCGGCCCCGACGTCGGGACGATCTGCAGGGCGAGGGTCCGCCGGTCCGACGACACGCCGGCCACGGCCACGGAGCGCACACCCGGGATGTCGGCGAACGCGCCGACCAGCCGTGACTCGACCGCTCGCAACGCATCCGCGTCTCGCGCGGGTTCGTCGAGGGTCGCCGCGGCCAGCACCGGCCCGTTGACGCCCTTTCCGAACTCCGTGGCGACGCTCTCATATGCGGCGTATGCCGTGCTGCCCGCCGGCTCGCTGCCCCCGTCCGGCAGGCCGAGCCGCAGGGAGAGCACCGGTGCCGCGAGGATCCCCACGACGGCGACGACTCCGGCGATGGTCAGCCACGGCCGACGGGTCGTGAGGCCGACATACCACCCGCCGTGTTCCTCCTCGTGCTCCTGTGCGGGGGCGACGCGGGTGGCGGGGTCGGCCGGAGCGGCATACCCATGCGCTCTCCACGTCCGCCGGGAGGCGACCCGCGGCCCGACGATCCGCAACAGGGCGGGGGTGAGGGTCACCGCGACGAGCACGGCCGCAAAGACGGTTCCCGCGGCCACGAGTCCCATCTGCGCGAGGATCGGCAGGCCGGACAGGACGAGCGCGGTGAGGGCGATGACGACGGTGGCCCCGGCGAAGGCGACGGCGCTCCCGGCGGTGCCGACGGCTCGCGCGATCGACTCGCGCAGTTCGCTGCCGCCGAGATAGGTCTGCCGGTGCCGGTTGACGATGAAGAGGGCATAGTCGATGCCGACGGCGAGACCGAGCATGAGGGCCAGCGACGGTGTCATCTGGTTCATCGCGAAGAAGTGGGTCGCCGCCATCGCCGCCCCGAGACCGACCCCGACGCCGAGCAGCGCGCCCGCGAGTGGCAATCCCGCCGCCACGAGGGTCCCGAGCATGACGACGAGGACGATGAGCGCGACGACGAGGCCGATGACCTCACCGGGCCCGACCAGCGACATCTCCTGTGCGATCTCGACGGAGTAGTCCGCGTTCACCCCGGCGGCGGCGAGGGCCTTGCCCTCCGCGGGGATCTGGGCGCGCACGTCATAGGGAACCGAGCGGGCGTTGGTGTCGAATTGGACCTGCGTGACCGCGTGTGACCCGTCGGCGGTGACGAACCGCATTCCGTCCATCGCCCGCGAGATGGTCAGGCCTTGTTGGTATGCCGTCCACCCCGCGTCGAGCTTGTCCTGGCCCGCCTGCCACTTCCGTTCGCCCTCGGCGAGTTGGGTCCTGCCGTCGGCGATCTGGCGGCGCAGATTCGGCAGCCCGGGGTCCTTGGGATTCTTGGCCTTCGCCAGCGCCTCGAGGCCTTCGGCCCGGGCGAGTTGATAGCGGGCCTTGTCGAGCTTGGTGCGGTTCGCGGCGAGTTCGGCGTAGCCATCCTCCAGCGTGACCTTGGCGTCGTCGAGCTGGACCCGGCTGTCGTCGATCCGTTTCTGTGCCGCGAAGGGGTCCAGCACGCCGGTGACATGGGGAATGGTCTTCCACTGCGCGATCGTCTGCTCGATCGCCCTCTTCTGGGCGGGGGTGAACGACCCGGTGTCGCTCTCGAAGACGACGGTGCCGAAGCCGCCCCGCAACTCGGGGATGGCCTCGCCGAGGCGGTCGAGGACCTTCTCGAAGTCGCTTCCGGGGACGGAGAACTCGTTGGTCAGTGGGGTGCTGAGGGTGGCGGCACCGCCGCCGAGGGCGAGGAGGATGACGGCCCAGATGGCGACGACGCGACCGGCGTGGTCGGCGCACCAGCGACCGAGGCGATAGAGGAAGGTGGCCATGGTGGCGATGTCCTTCAGACAGAGGGGATCTGGTCGAATCCGAAGCGGACCTGCTGCATGGATCGGGACAGCAAGTCGGAGAACTCCTCGACGCTCTCGCGGCTGAGACCACGGTCGGTGCGCTCGGCCCACACGACAATGGCGGCCTGGGCTGCGGCGACGATGGCGGTCGCGAGGTGGACGGCATACAACTCGTCCGCGTCGGGAAGTCGCTCCTGGAGATGCGCGATGAACCACGTCATCCAGTCCATGAGCGCGCTGTGCAGGACCTCTTTGGCCTGAGGTTCCGCGGTGCCTACTGCGCCGAGTTGGAGGATGCGCTCGAGGAAGTGCCGGTCGGCGGGCAGGGCGATCATGTCCTCGAGGGCATCCATGATGGGCTCGCCCATGGGGCGTTCCTCGATCCGCTCACCGAGGTCGGTGAGGAAGTCGCGGATGCCCCGGACGAGGGCGGCCTCGATGCTGGGGAAGTAGTTGAAGAAGGTGCGCCGCGAGACCCCGGCGCGTTCGGCGACCGCGTCCGCCGTCACCGCGGCGAGGCCGCGCTCAGCGACCAGAGCGTATGCCGCGTCCACCAGCGCCGCCGTCGTCTGTGCCTTCTTGCGTTCGCGCAGTCCGGTGGCGGTGTCAGCTGTCATGGGACAAGTATCCCGAATCTCTGCACGGAGTGCAACTTTGCCCTCAGGGAAAGTTTCAATCGTGTCTGAGCGACGGCGAGTGTGGTGAACCCGAAGGAAGAGGCGAGGTCAGTCCCGCGGATCCGGCGCGATGGCGTCCATCCCGGGCTCCGGCGGTGGCGGTTTATGGCGGTGGCTTAACCTGCTGGAGGAAGAGGTTCCTCGGGCCGGTCCATCGGCGACAACGACCGCGTCCGACCCCGAGGCCGAAGGAGAAGTCCCCATGCCCAAGGTCGACCTGACCGTCCTCGCCATCCCCGCCTTCATCGGCGCCATGGGGGCCGAATACGCCTGGCAGCGCCGCCATCCCGCGGAGCCGGGGACGACCCGCGCGGGTGATTACACGCTCCCGGACACCCTCGCCAGCCTGGCGATGGGCGTCGGGAGCCTCGCCGCGCCATACGTCTCCAAGCGGCTTCTCGACCCGGTCACCCCTGGTGTCGGTCGGTGGGGCCAGGCCCTGCTCGGACTCGCCGTGACCGCGGGCGTCGCCACCACGGTCGGTGACCTCCTCCGGACGTATGCCGATTCCGGCCTCCCCGAGCCCGGCGTCCGTCCCGGCGTGCCCGCCGACGCCGACGCGACCGCCGCGCGCTTCCCGCAGACGACGCGCGTCACCGGGGCGATGGCGGTCGCCACCGTCGGTGCCACCGCGCTCGCCACCGCGACGACGTGGGCGACCCAGACGTCCGGCGCGAAGCTCTTCGACGCCCACCGCCGCGACCTCGGCAGCGGCCCCTGGGCGCTGGCCGCGGCGCTGCTCGGGTGGGATGCCATCTATTACTGGAATCACCGCCTTTCCCACGAGAGCCGCTGGCTCTGGGCGGTCCACGTCGTCCACCACAGCAGCGAGCACTACAACCTCTCGACCGCGCTGCGGCAGCCGGTGGCCGAGGGCGTCACGCTGACCGTCCCCTATGGCCTGCTCGCCCTCGCCGGCGTCCGGCCCCAGCTCATCGAGCAGGCCCGCGCCCTCAACCTCATCTATCAGTTCTGGATCCACACGGAGGCGATCCGCTCGATCGGCTGGCTCGAGAAGATCCTCAACACCCCGAGCCACCACCGGGTCCACCACGGGTCCAACACGCGCTATCTCGACCGCAACCACGGCTCGATCCTCATCGTCTGGGACAAGCTGTTCGGGACCTTCGAGCCCGAGGGCGAGCCGGTCGTCTATGGGCTGACCCGCAACATCGACACCCACAACCCCGCGCGGATCGCCACCCACGAGTGGCGCGACATCGTCCGCGACATCGCCTCGGCCCGCGGCTGGCACGACCGCTTCTCCTTCCTCCTGCGCGGTCCCGGCTGGGCCTACAGCCGCCGGGCATGAGTCCGCAGCCGCTCGCCCCCGCACTCGCCCGCGGTCCAGTCGTCCTCGACGGCGGGATGGCGACGCGTCTGGAGGCCCGCGGCCACGACCTCTCCGACGCGCTGTGGTCGGCGCGGCTGCTGCTCGACGACCCGGCCGAGATCGTCGAGGCGCATCGCGACTTCGTCCGGGCCGGGGCGCGCGTCCTCGTGACGACGAGCTACCAGGTCTCGTTCACCGGTTTCGCGGCCGCCGGATTCGATGCGGCGACCACAGAAGCCACGCTGCGGCGCAGCGTGGACCTGGCGCGGGAGGCGTTCGCCGCCGAGGGCGTCGACGGCTGGGTCGCCGCGTCCATCGGCCCGTATGCCGCCTCCCTCGCCGACGGCTCCGAATACCGCGCCGACCACGGCCGCACCGTCGCGCAGCTTCGCGACTGGCACCGTCGCCGCCTCGACGTGCTCTGCGCCGCCGGCCCCGATGTCCTCGCGATCGAGACCATCGCCGGGGCGACCGAAGCGGAGGCGCTGCTCGAGGAGGTGGCGGGGCGCGGCATACCGGCCTGGCTGTCGATGACGTGCGCGGGCGACCGGTTGCGCTCGGGCGAGGACCCGGTGCCGGTGTGGCGGGCGGCGCGAGACGTGCCCGAGGTCATCGCCGTCGGCGTCAACTGCACCGACCCGCGCGACCTCCCCGCCTTGCTCCCGCCTGCGCGTGCCGAGTCCGCCCTCCCCCTCGTCGCCTACCCCAACAGCGGCGAGGGGTGGGACGGCATACGGCGGACGTGGGTGGGGGAGAGCGGGTTCGACGCCGATGCCGTATGCCGCTGGCTCGCCTCCGGCGCCCGCCTCGTCGGCGGCTGCTGCCGGGTCACCCCCGCGCAGATGGCCGACATCACCCGCGTGGTTCGTGGGACGGCGTCAGCTCAATAGAGCCCGACCCCGCCGACGATGCCGTATGCCGCGAGCTGCCCCTCCTCGACCTCCGTCACCGTCGCGCCGGGCTCGGGTTCGTCGGCGAACCCCTGTGCGCGCCGCGCGCGGGCGGTGGCCCCCACCTCGAGGACGGCCCCGGGGTTCCACGTCTCCGGGTGCCACACCTCGCCGCGGATGAGGCTCTTGGCGCAGTGCCCGAAGACCTCCTCGATCTCGACGACGAGGGCGAGGACCGGCCGGGCACCGCGCACGACCAGCGCGTCGAACCACGGCGCGTCCGCGACGAGCCGGGCCCGGCCGTTGACCCGCAGGGTGTCCGACCGGCCCGGGACGAGGAAGATCAACCCGGCATGCGGGTTGGCGAGGATGTTGTGATAGCCGTCGACCCGCCGATTCCCGGGGCGCTCGGCGATCGCGATCGTCACGTGGTCGAGGACGTGGACGAGGGAGCCGGCCGGGTCGCCCTTGGGCGAGACATCGCAGCGGCCGGTCGCGTCACTGGTCGCGATCAGGCACATCCGCGACGCGGCCAGCCAGCGCCGGTCGGCGTCATCGAGGCTGGGGCGCACCTTGTCCCGCGCTCTCGGCGCCGGCTCCCCGATGAGCCCGACGAGTTCCTGGCTGGTCGTGATCACTCGCTCCTCCATGCGGGACAACGCTAGCCAACAGCCCCGATACGTGAACGGCCCGCACGGTGACCGCACGTGACCGGACCGGCGCCGGGCCGGCCAAGGCGAAGCTGGGCTCGGCAGCCCGCCCCGGGCCGCCTGGCCGACCAGGGACTCGCGATAGCCTCGGAGAAGTCTCCTGCCCCCCGTGCGCGAAAGGCCCCGACGTGTCGCCCACCCCCACGCTCAACGGCCCCAAGACCGCGGCGCTGCGCCGCCTCGACCGCAAGCTGCGGCACATCCTCGCCGGGGAGGACACGCGGGACGACTTCATCCTCGCCGATGCCAAGGACCCCGATATGGCTTTCGGGGTCACCGCCCCCGGCCCGCGCCCGGGCGCCGACGTCTCCGCCGGGCGAGCCCGTCCCCACCAATACAAGACCCGCCGCGACTTCCTCCTCGACATCCGCACGCTCGTCGACGCCGACCTCCTCGACATCGTCCTCACGTCCGCGTCCAACGGGCAGATCCTCGCCCGCGAGGAGGCGCTCGGCGACGAGGTGACCCTCGCCATCCGCGCCAATGACACGACCGACATCTGGAACGCGCGTGGCGGCAGCTATCCCACGCACAAGTCGCGTCCGTTCCGCACCGCGGACCTCGAGAGCATCCGCCCGTTCTGCGACCTCGTCCTCTATTCGATGACTTTCAACAACGACCTCGACCACGATGTCGCCAGCCTCGAGGCCTACGCCGCGTTCCGGCGGGAGGCGAGCGCGCTCGGCATCCGGCACTTCCTCGAGGTCTTCAACCCCAACGCCCCAGTCGGCCTCGCGCCCGAGCAGGTCGGCGCCTTCGTCAACGACTCGATCGTCCGCTGCCTCGCCGGGGTCACCAGCGAGCAACGCCCGTCCTTCCTCAAGATGGCCTACAACGGATCCGACGCCGTCGCCGAACTCGTCGAACACGACCCGAGCCTCGTCGTCGGCATCCTCGGCGGGTCGGCGGGGACGACCCGCGACACCTTCGAACTCCTCGCGCGCGGCCAGGCCGCCGGTGCCCGGGTCGCGCTCTTCGGGCGCAAGATCCAGCGGGCCGAGTCGCAACTCGACCTCGTCCGGCTCATGCGGGCGGTCCTCGCGGGAGATCAGTCCCCGGAGTCCGCGGTCCACAGCTACCACGCCGTGCTCGCCGAGAAGGGCATTGCGCCGCAACGGGATATCGACGCCGATCTCGCGGTCACCGACCCCGCGCTCGCCGATCCCGTCATGGACTGAGCCGTATGCCGCTCTCCCGCGGCATCCTGTGTGCCGGGTGTGTCGTGGTCGATGTCAACAAGGTCATCGATGCCTATCCCGCGCGCGACCACCTCGCTTCGATCCTCGATGTCTCGCTGTGCACCGGAGGGCCGGGGCTCAACCTCGCCGTCGACCTGGCCCGGCTCGGCGCGGGCTTTCCGATCGCCGTCGCGGGGGTCGTCGGCGACGACGTCCATGGCGCGTTCATCCGGGAGGAGTGCGCGGCGCTCGGCATCGACGTGACCGGTCTGGTCACCCGTGCGGGCGCGGTCACGTCGTTCACCGACGCGATGGTCGAGCGGGACGGTGGACGTCGGACGTTCTTCCACCACGTCGGCGCCAACGCGCTCCTCGAGCCTGGGATCGTCCTCGCCGAGATCGAGCGGCTCGCCCCGCGGATCGTCCATCTCGGGTCGCCCGGGCTCCACCCGGCCATGGACGCGCCGGCCCCCGACGGCGGGAACGGCTGGTCGGCGGTCCTGCGCGCCGCCACGGAGGCCGGCGCCCAGACCAATCTCGAACTCGTCGACCTCCCGGCCCCCCGGCTCCGCGAACTCGCCCTGCCGTGCCTGCCGCACCTCGACACGATCGTCGTCAACGAACTCGAGGCGGCGGCCCTCACCGAGCGCGAACCCCCTGCGTCCAATGTCGGCGACGAGATCGACTGGGGCGCATTGGAGGTGATCGCCCAGGAGGTGGTGAGGCGCGGCATACGGCGACTGGCGGTGGTGCACTTCCCGGCCGGGTGCGTGGCCGCGGATCGTGACGGGCGCACGTGGCGGCACGGTTCGGTCCGGATGCCGCCCGCACGCGTCCGTGGCACCACCGGCGCGGGCGATGCTTTCGCCGCGGGGGTGTTGTTCGCGAGGTATGCCGGGGAGCCGGTCGACGCTTGCCTGCGGCTCGGCGTGGCCGCCGCCGCGGCATGCCTGACCGAGGTGGGCACGACGAGCGGGGTCCGCTCCGCCGCCGAGTGCCTCGCCGACGCCGCCGCCTTCGGCCACCACCCTGCCTGAGGCCCGACGGGCCGGCCGCCGATCGGCCCGCTACCGTTCCGTCCCGCAAGGTCAGGTTGTGTTCGACGTCACCTGGAGCGTGGAACGGGTGATTCGGCGCGGATTCCATGAGGGAGTTGGTGGCCGCGGTCGAGCGGAGTCGACAGCCCGGCGTGCGGGGATGACGCGGTCGACGCGGCGTTTCGGGGCTGCGGTTGATGCCCTGACCTGCGTGGACGGCGAGGGGCTGGGGGTCGGTGGCGTCGGCGTCGGGTGGGCCGTGGAGGTGTTGGCCGGGTGCTCGGTGTCGGTTTCCGCGCCTCCTGGTCGGGGTTGTCAGCGTGGGTCGGTTCGGGTCGACGCTGTGCGGGTGCGGTGCTAGGTTGCCGGTGGTGCCCGGCCCCGTTCGGGGTCGACCTCGCGAACAGGCTCCTCTGGGGGTGGTCGGTGGGGTGTTTCGGGCAGGCGTGTCGCCTTGGGAGGCGTGATGAGCGTGGTGGGTCGGGTTTGTCGTCGGGGGGGATCGCCCTCGTAGCGGTGGTCGTCCTGGTGGTGGGGTTGGGGTGGTCGGCGCAGGCGTGGGTGGGGCCGAGTGAGGGGTCGACCGCGGTGGGTCATAAGCCACCGAGGACCGACGGCAGCGGCTGTGATGGGTGCGATTCGCCGGGTGACAGTTTCGCCGGCGGGATCGACGATATCTGGATCTCGAGGCAGGACTGAGGTGGTGACGGTGATGCGGCGGCGGGATGTGGGTGCCCTGCTCGTGTCGGGGGCGGCGGCTTTGATCACGACCCCGACCAGGGCGACCGCGGCGGCGGTGGCGGGGTCGGCGGGTGGTCAGGGCAGCCGGTTGCATTGGACGTTGATCAGCCGGATGCACAATGGCCGGCCGAGTGGGTTCGTGCAGGACATCGCGATGTCGCCGGATGCGCGGGTGGTGGTGTTCCAGACGTTCCGGGCGCTGCTGCCCGACGGGGGCGGGTTCGTCGACCCCACCCTGTACGCGTACGACCGATCGACCCAGCGCCTGTCGATGGTCTCGGCGAACGCGGAGGGTGTCTCGGCTCGGGGCGGGGTGAACGGGGCTCCGGTGGTTTCTCCGTCGGGGCGGTGGGTGGCGTTCTCGACGAGGTCGCCGGTGTTGATGTCGCCGCATGCTCGGGAGACGTTGGTGGTCAAGGACCTGGTCACGGGGGGTGTGCGTCGGTTGGAGCCGACGGCGCAGCAGTCGCCATTGGGGGCTCGCCCGTTCGACGGGGTGGCGCTTGACTGGAGCGCCGACGGGAAGTGGTTGCTGGTCATGGGGTCGTGGCCGGAACAGGGGCCAGACTTGTCGTTCTGGTTGGTGGAGTGGCCCTCCGGGCGGTTCCACAAACTGCCGTTCCACGGGCCGGAGATCGACATGAGCAAGGTCAGCGCGGACGGGTCGGTGGTGACCGGGTCGGAGAACATCGGATCGTCCGGTCAGGTCCCGTTCGTGGTGGATGTGGCGACCGGGACGCGGCGGCTCATTCCGGCCCCACCGGGGGTGGGCCCGACCCGTGCCAACGGCACCCAGGGGGTGCTGTTGTCCGGGGACGGCCAGCTTGTCGTGTCGTCGTGGTTTGTCGGTGACGACATCGTCCGGGTGGTGCAGGTGTCGCGGGTGAAGGATCTCGCGGTGGAGCAGGTCCTGACCCAGGAGAACACCGGGCTGACCGCGTTGGCCGGGGTTCAGGGGATCAACCACGACGGGTCGCGGCTGCTGCTGGGCACCATGCGCCGCAAGCCGTCGCCGTACTACATCCCGGCCGACCTGTATGTCTATAACCGGGTCACTCGGAGTCAGACCCGGGTCACCGTCAACAGTCAGGGGGTGCCGTTGAACTCCGCGCTCGACCGGATCCGGGCCAGCGCGGACCTGCGGACCATCCTGATCGGGACCGGCGCCAACAACCTGGTCAAGGACGACGCCCCGGTCGGGGAATGGCTACCCATCCGGGCCAATGACGTCTTCACCGTCGACATCGACCCCGTCACGCCATAGCCCCGACCTCCCCCTCGCACCGTCGAGAGATCACATAAGCGGCGTCGAGAGATCAACCTCCCTATCGGAGGCGGCGACGGTTCCGGCCTGAGGTTGACCCCGTTGGGTGGACATCCTGATCTCCGGGGCGGTTCAAGGTGGCGAGGCGGGTGGCGAATTCCGTGGGTCCGAAGCCTTGTAGCGGTATCGAGGTGTTGACCTCAGCCGCGGAGCTTGGCAGTCAGCGGGAGGAGCTGGCCGAGCAGCGTCTGGAACTCGTCGGCGCGGCGGTCGTTGGGCGTGAACCCGTCCGGCCCGAACTCCACGAACCGCGACACCGACACCTGCTGGCGAACGTCGACCATCGAGAAGTTCGACACGATCTGGCGCCAGTGCTCGACGGCACGGACACCGGACTCCGCGCCATACGACACGAAGGCGACGGTCTTGCCGCCCCACTCGGACCCGAGGGAGTCGAAGGCGTTCTTGAAAGCACCGGGGACCGAGTGGTTGTATTCCGGGGTCACGAAGATGAACCCGTCGCACGCGTCGACGGCCTGGCTCCAGGCGGTGACCTCGGGGCTGTCATAGACCTTGTTCGCCGCGCCCGGCACCGTCGCCGACGTCAGCAGCGGCACGTTGAACTCCTTCAGGTCGAGGACGGTGAACTCCGCCGCGGTGTTGTCCTCGACCTGGGCGAGAATCCAGTCGGCCACCGACTGGCCGACGCTGCCCTCGCGGATGGAACCGATGACGATGCCGATCTTCACGTGCTGCTCCTCGAGCTGTGGGGGACTTGGCGCCGACGCGCCTGATTGAACAGGCAACTTCTGGCAACCTCCAATCATTCCCGGACCGGGGATAGCGTGGCCACATGCGCGCAGTCCAGGTCACCCGGCTCGATGGTCCCTCCGCGGTCGAGATCGTCGACCTCCCCACTCCCGATCGCGGCTCCCGCAAGCTCCTCGTCGACGTCAAGGCGGCCGGTATGGCGTTCCCCGACACCCTTCTCACCCGCGGCCTCTATCAGATCAAGCCCGCGCTGCCCTTCGTCCCGGGTGCCGAGGTCGCCGGACTCGTCGCCAGCGCCCCCGAGGGCGGCGAGTTCCGAGTCGGCGACCGGGTCGCCGCCTTCCCCGGCTTCGGCGGGTATGCCGAGCACGTCGCCGTCGACCCCGCCTTCGTCTTCCCGCTGCCCGAGCGGCTGTCGTTCGAGGCCGGGGCCGCGTTACCGATGAACTACCTCACCTGTCACTTCGCCCTCGTCACGCGCGGCGGGATCCAGCCCGGCGAGAGCGTCCTCGTTCACGGCGCCGCGGGCGGAATCGGCACGGCCGCACTCCAGCTCGCCAAGGCCTACGGCGCCAGGACGTATGCCGTGGTGTCCGACCCCAGCAAAGCCGACGTCGCGCGCGTGGCGGGTGCCGACGAGGTGGTCGCCGCCGAGGGATTCCGCGAGTCGGTCGCCGAACTGACGAGAGGCCGCGGCGTCGACATCATCGTCGACCCGGTCGGCGGGAATCGCTTCACCGACTCCCTCCGCTGCCTCGCCACTCTCGGCCGGCTGCTCGTCATCGGCTTCACCGGCGGATCGATCCCCGAGGTCAAGGTCAATCGCCTGCTGCTCAACAACATCAGTGTGGTGGGCGTCGGGTGGGGGGCCTACTGGATGGGGGCGGGCGGAGCGGCATACGTCCGGCAGCAGTGGGACGACCTGCTTCCCCTCATGGAGTCCGGGGCCATCGACCCCCCGATCGGCGCCCTGGTCCCCCTGGCCGAGGTCGCCGGCGCTCTCGACGATCTGGAGAACCGTCGCGCCACCGGCAAGATCGTTCTCCGTCCCTGATCTGCTTCGCCCCAGCGGCCTCAGCCCGAGCCGCCGATGTCGATGACGTAGGCCTCATAGACCAGATCCGAACCGCGCTGGCGGTGCCGGGCGAGGTGGGCGAGCAGGAGATTGAGTGATTCGCGGTGAGCCTCGACGTCCTCCACACCGTCATCGCGCTCGGCCAGCAGGCGATCCACCTCGGCGAGATAGTGCCCGTGATCGGCCAGTTGGGAGTCGACACGTAACGACAGCCGCGGTGCCGTGGTGCGCAGATCGGTATACAACCCTCCGGGCGCCTCGGTGAGGTCGACGTGGGTGCGCAGGTCGTGGGCGAGTTCGGTGAGCGCTGCCCGCACCCGCCGCCGCCACAGCGACCCCAGCCCGGCGGGGAGCGCGAGTGCCTCGTCGAGCGCCCGCATCGCCTCGCCCATCTCGCCCCGGTGGGCCCGCACCCGTTCCAGGTATGCCGCATACGCCTCGTCCACGAGTCCGCCCCTTCGTCGCCGGGTTGTGCCCCCATGGTGACGTTCCGCGACGCCGAGTGCCACCCCTGCGGCACCCGCAGTTTCCCGACCGGATCCCGGCAGCCCACAGCGGTCGATCGCCGCCGCGCCTTGACCGCAACGAGGCGCGACGGCGATCGATCTTCAGGCCAGGCCGTGGCGGGCCCGGCTCGCCTGCTCCTGCTTCTTGAACTGCCCGAAGCGGGGCAAGAACTTGTCCCAGTCGATGATGTGGGCGTCGATCTCGGGGCCGTCGATGCAGGCGTGCTTGCGCACCGTCTTGCCGTCGATGATCACCGGGACCATGCACGCGCCACACATGCCGGTGGCGTCGACCATGATCGAGTTGAGGCTGGCGACGGTGTGCACGCCATACGACCGCGAGAGGTCGGCGACAGCGCGCATCATCAGCGGCGGGCCGATGGTGACGACCTCGGCGATCCGCCGGCCGGTGCCGGCCTGCATCGCCTCGAGCATCTCCTGCAGCGGCGTCGTCACGAATCCCTTGACACCGAAGGTGCCATCGTTGGTCGCATAGATGACCTCGAGCCGGTCCCCGAACTCCTTCTGCAAACCGGCCACGCGCTCGTCGTCGCCGGTCCAGAAGAGCAGGTCGGCGGAGCGGAAGCCGCTGATCAGCGTCACATGGTTCCCGCGGCGCAGGTGCTCGCGCATGATCGGATACACCGGCGGCAGGCCCAGACCGCCCGCGGTGAAGACGACCGTCTCCGCCGCTGGGTCGTATGCCGTGATCTCGCTCGGGCGACCGAGCGGGCCGGCGATCCCGGCGAACGCGTCACCGACGGCCATCTGGTTGATCTCGATGCTGGAGGTGCCGACCCCCTGGATGACCAGGCAGATCGTCCCCTTCTCGGTGTCCCAGTCGGCGAGGGTCAGCGGGATCAGCTCCCCGTCGGCCCACGGCAGCACGCGGACGAACTGCCCGGCCTGGGCGGCTTCGGCGATGACCGGCGAGTGGACGGTGATCTCCTCGATCCCGTCGGCGAGGTGCGCCTTGGCGACGATGACCTGGGCGGCCCCGGCGCGCTCGGTGTAGTCCTTCGCCCGCGCGACCATCAGCGGGATCTGGTCGGCCGGGATGTCGAGGTGGCCGATGATCTCCCGGGCCGCCGCCTGGCCGTCCCCGGCCGCGTTGATCGCCGTCGACCCGCCCCGGGCGGCGTCGCCCCCGGAGTAGACGCCGTGGATCGACGTCTCCTGAGAGCCCTTCTGCTCCAGGTCGATCGTGCCCCACTTGGTCGTATGCAGCGTCGGCTCGGAGTCCTTGACGATCGGGTTCGCGGCATTGCCGAGGGCCATGATGACCAGGTCGGCCTTCATCGTCTCGGTCGCCCCGGTGGGGACCGGGCGCCGGCGGCCGGAGGCGTCCGGCTCGCCGAGCTCCATGACGTCGAGGACCGCGGCCGACACGAAGCCGGTCTTGTCGTCCCCGAGGAACTCGATCGGCCCGCGCAGCACCTTCAACGCGATGCCCTCCTCCAGGGCGTGCTCCAACTCCTCGACCCGGGCCGGCATCTCGCTCTGGGTGCGCCGATAGACGATCGTCACATTGCCGCCGAGGCGCTGGGAGGTGCGCGCCGCGTCCATGGCGGTGTTGCCGCCGCCGATGATGAGGACCTCCTTGCCCTTGGTCTCCGGCAGCGGCGTCTCGTAGTCCTCGCGCAACCCCTGCATGAGGTTGACCCGGGTGAGGAACTCGTTGGCGGACATCACATTGAGGTAATGCTCACCCGGCACGTCCATGAACCGCGGCAGGCCCGCACCGGTGCCGACGAAGACCTTCGCGAACCCGGCCTCACGCAGCTGCTCGATCGTCGCCGTCTTGCCGACGACGAAGTTGCTGACGAACTTCCCGCCGAGCAGCTTGATCTTGCCGACCACATCATCGACCAGTTCGTTGGGCAGGCGGAACTCCGGTATGCCGTATCGCAGCACCCCGCCCAGGGCATGGAACGCCTCGAACACCGTCACCGGGAAGCCTTCGGCGGCAAGGAGATAGGCGTTGATCAGACCGGACGGGCCGGAGCCGATGATGGCCACCGGCGGCCGCCGGGCGGCGATCCACGGGTCGACGTGCCGGGCGAACCGGCGGGCGTCGGCGCCCGGGTTGACCAGCTTCTCCCGCTCGGGGAGGAACCATTCGAGCTGCCCGATGGCGATCGGCATCTTGTTCTGGATGCAGACGCCCTGGCACTGCAGCTCCTGCGGGCAGACCCGGCCGGTGACGTCGGGGAGGGGGTTGCACGACTCGATGAGCTCCATCGCCTCGTGGAACTTCCCGGTCCCGACGAGTTCGAGCACCTTGGGGATGTGGATCTTGACCGGGCAGCCGCCCTTGAGGTCGGCCTTGCCGGCGATGTGCACGCCGACCTCGCAGGGCTTCTCCTCGCACTGCTTGTCGCGCAACGCCTCCAGCCAGACCAACAGGTCGACCTCGGCCCGGCTGTAGCCGACGTTCAGATAGCCGAGGTAGCCCTCGTTGACCAACCCGAAGTCGTGGGACCGGTCCTCCGGGCCGCGGATGTGCGGGGGGATCGAGTTGCCCGCCGGCCAGTCGACGGAGAGGCCCTTGAACATCGGATACCGGTCGGAGAGATGGGCATCGATCGCCCGGACGAACTTCCGCTTGCCCTTCAGCGGCAGCGCCCAGATGTAGCGCATGATCACCTTGGACGCGTCGTCCTCGCGCTGCAGGACCGCCCACAGCGCGCGGACGAAGTCCTCGCCGAGCTCGTCCTGGGCGAACTCCCACTGGACCGCGCTCATCCCGTCGTCGATGAACAGCTGCCGGAAGGCCTGCGGCTGCGCGACCAGGCGCCGCCGCAACAGCTCGACCTGGCGGGTGTAGTCCTCGACCTCCGCGGAGTGTTCGAGCGTCTGGACCCGCGACTGAGTGCTCGCCAGCTCGTCGGTCGCCGAGAGCCAGTCGTTCAGTTCGCCGCTCATTGCAGGATCTCCGCGTCGCAGGTCTTCTTGACCCGGTCGATCCGCTTCTCCAGCTCCGGCGTGATCTCGACGCTCTCCAGCGCACCGGGGATCATCCGGGCGACCTTCTGGGGGGTCGCGTCGATGATCATCGTATGCTGCTCGAACAGCTGCGGCAGCTCCTGATAGCAGGTGCCACAGTCGTTGCACTTCGGAATGTCGCTCTCCGCCAACCAGATCGGTGCGTCCACCACCGCAGTCGCGGTGGCGCCCCCAGCGGGAGCCGCCGCTGCGGCCGGGGCGGCCGGGGCGGGAGCACTCGGCATACCGCCGCCGCGGACCGGGATGGAGGCGCCGAGCGCGACTGGGGCGCGGCTCGCGCTCGCGAGCGACGACATCGCCCGCGCGATCTCGTCGATCGAGTTCTCGCGGTCGCGCATTGCGCTCTCGTAGCGCTCCTGGAGGTCCTTCAGGTCGCTCTTGTGCAGGGCGGTCAGCTGAGCTTCGTGGACGCCGGCGAGGTACTGGAGCATCTGCCAGTAGCGCCGCCGGTCCTTCACCAGCGAGACGATTGACCCTGAGCACTGGACCTTGATCAGGTGCTGGTCGTCGTCGGTCGCCCAGATGAACGGGATCCGGGTCGCCTGCTGCTCCTTGGGCAGCTCGACATAGTCGGCGATCGGCACGGCGACCGGTTCGAGATCCACCGGCAGCCGGTGGAACTGCTTGCGGAACCGCGTCTCGCCCAAGGCGAATTCGGCCGGCGTCAGCGGCGACTTCATCAACTGGATCGCGCCGGAGTCATCCTTGTAGGCGAGGTCCGTCGTCGTCCACGTCGCTCCGACATCGGGGTTGCCGTCGAGCGAGAACCAGTCGTGCAGCGTCGAGCCGCGGCGCGGGTCGTGAACGAAGACCGGGTTCATCCGGCTCTCCACCGCCAGCCGCGCCCGGGCCGCCGAGGCGTCCTCGGAGATGCCGTGTTCGGACCCACACGGGGTGTAGATGTCGAGCACGGCGGGGGCATCGCCATACCGGAGGAATTGCATCGCGTTGACGAGGAAATGCCCCTGGATGGCCGTGCTCGTCGCGCAGACGAAGACGCCGGGGTGGAAGCTCGCGAGCAGCCCGAGTTCCTTGCGGGACTCATGCTTGCCGTCGTGCGCCGACCCGAACCGCGAGAGGTCGGAGTCCTGCGCCGTCAGGCTCGCCGTCGAGGCTTGCCCGCCGGTGTTGGAATAGACACCGGAGTTGAGGACCATGACCTTGATCGGGGTGTCGCTGGCGAGGATCCGCGACATCGCGCCGAAGCCGATGTCGTATGAGGCGCCGTCGCCGCCGATGGTCAGGATGGTCGGGAGCAGGTCGAGCTCCTTCGGGGTGAACTGGCCCCACGTCAGCATGGCCAGCTCGCGGTCGTGGACGGCCGGGTCGTAGCTGTCGCTCAACTCCAGCTCGGCCAGCCGCAGCGCCTTGACGTCGCCCACGGCCTGGGCCGCGGTCCCCTCGAAGATGCCCTTGGCCAGCGGCTGGGCATCCTGGAAGAGGCTGTTGACCCACGGGTCGATGTAGGGGTTGTAGGGCATCGTCGAGGCATAGACGCTGCTGCAGCCGGTGGCATTGGCGATGATCGTCGACGCCGGGCCGTTGCCGGTGGGCCCGCCCTCCTGGAGATAGAGCCGCCGCTCGAGAACGGTGATCGCCTCGTTGATCCGCTCCCGCCGCTCCTCGGAGTCGACGGTCGAGGCTTTGGCATAGAGCCGGTCGATCAGGCCGGTCAGGTCCTTGACATGAGCCGTGCGCCGACGCTCGCCGAGGGCGTGCGACGTCGACATGACCAGCCGGATCGCGGTGACCTCACCACAGCCACGGCACCCGCCGTGACCGCCGGTCGTCGCCCAGAAGTTCGCGTGGTCGAGCATGAGCCGCTTGATGTCGCCGTCCGGGGTGTCCGAGCCCTCGATGAACCGGGCCGGGGTGTTGGGGTTGGCCGACATGAACGCGAACCGCTGCTGCAGCGTCTCCAACACCTCCGCGTCCTGCTCCTGCATCGTCAGCGCGCCCGGCCCGCAGACCTCGACGCATTCGAGGCAGCCGGTGCACTTCCACGGGTCGATGGTCGCGGCGAACAGCCCTCCGCTGCCAGGGGATTCCTTCTCGGGGGAGTCGAAGAACGGCCGGGTCCGCGCGACCGGATAGGCCGCGAGTTTCGCCACGACCTTCTCGACCGTATGCCGCATCGGCTCGTCCGTGACCGCGCTCGCCGCCGCCTCGGCGACGATCTGGTGGAAGGGCTTCTCCTCGCGGTGGCGCAGGGCCTCGCGGGTCCGCTCGGCGATGCCGTAGACCTGTGCCCGGAGGGCCTCCTTCTGGCCGGCGGTCGCGTCGCTCTCCCGGATCGCCGTGAGGATCAGGTCGTGCACCTCGTGGACGGTGTTGGGGATCGCCGCGTCCGGGCAGACCAGCGCGCAGTCCATGCAGCCGGTGCAGATGTCGGGGTTGAACTCCGGCACCTCGCGCCGGAAGAGGCCCTTGTCCTTGCCGGCCGCGGTGCCCGCGGGCATGAAGAGACCGGCACCGGGCAGGACCGGGGCCTCGCCGATCGTGCCCTCGCGGAACGGCCGGGCCATGACGTCCTCGTAGTAGGCCGGGTCGAAGAGGCCGCTGGTCCGTTCGGCGCGGGTGCTCGGGCACATCGCCGCCGAGAGGGCGACGGTCAACAGCGGCTTGGGGGCCGGGTGGTCGTCGATCTCGAGGAAGACCGGGGTGTCGTAATCGACCTCGCGCGTGGCCTCGATGCCGTCGAGGATGACCGCCATGTTGGAGTCGACGATCTGCGCGCCCTTGCGGCCGAACTTCTTCTCCAACTGCCTCCGGACCCGCGCGAGGATCTGCTCGCGGGAGGCGCCGGCGGCGACCTTGTCGACATACGCCGCGACCGCGCCGATGAAGGCGATGCCCATCATCCGGGTCTCGAGCTCGGGGATCGGGGCGTGCTTCTTGGCGACGGTGAAGGCGTCGACGACGAAGAAGCGGATCTTCTTGTCGCGGATGGTCTGGCGGGCCCGCTTGGGGAGGTCACGCCATACGTCCTGGGGAGCGAGGCTCGACTGGAGGATGAAGGTGCCACCCTCGGCGAGTCCCTTGAGCGGGTTGGTGTGGATGAACGCTTTGTGGTCGGGGCTGATGACGACCTCGACGTCCTCCAACTCGGCGTTGGTGACGAGGATCGGCTCCGGTGAGAGGGTGATGTAGTAATTGGTGGGGGCGCCGGACTTCTCCGAGCCGTACTTCGGTGCCGACTTGCTGTGCATCCCGAGGACGCCGGCGAGAATGTCGGTGAGCAGCTTGCCCGTCGCGATGGTGCCATATCCGCCGACCGAGTGGAACCGGATCCGCATCGCTTCCGGCGGAAGGAGATTCGGATTGTCCTCGGTGTCGAGGGCCATGAGTTCGGTCTCGGGGTATGCCGTGCGCAACCGTTCCTGGATCGCCGCCATATGCGGGTCCGGGGTCTTGTCGAAGAACTGCGAGCCGAGATAGATCAGCGGGGCCTCGGACTCGGCCTGCATCGCCTTGAACGCGGCGATGAGGTGGCGCGGCTGGAGGTCGTGACCGCCGAGACCGAAGATCGCCGTGGTCAGGCGCGGGGTCTCGGTCAAAGCCGGGATGCCGGGGTGGCGCTCGGCGCCGACGTTCTGCTGGGCCTTGAAGAGCGCGGCGGTGACGAGCGAGGTCAGCGCGGTCTGGTCGGAGCGTTCGAGGACGGTGACGGCCTTCTTGCCGGCGAGGGCGGCGACGACCTCGGCCTCGGGGAAGGGCTGCAGCAGCTTGACGGCGATGAGACCGGCCTTGATGCCCTGCTCGCGCAGGTGGGGCAGGACGGCGCGGACGTCGTCGCAGACCGAGCCGAGCCCGATCATGACGATGTCGGCGACGTCGACGTCATAGGTGTGGATGGGGGAATAGGTGCGGCCGGTCAGGGCGGAGTACTCCGCCATCGCCTGCCGGGTCAGCGCGGGGACCGCGGAGGCGAAGTGCGTCCGGTGGTCGACGGCGCCGGCCTGGAAGTCGGGCTGGTTCTGGACCGGACCGGTCAGACCGGGGTTGTTGACGTCGACGAGGGCGGGGACGAGCTGACGGGTCCCCTTCTCCCACGCGTTGATCCACTGGCGACGCCACGCACCCTGGACGTCCTCGGGGAGCCAGGCGAGCGTCATACCCACGAGGGAGCCGGCGTTGTCCTGCTCGATCTCGTCGGCCTTGGCGTCGAGGAAGGCGGTGAGCGCGGCGACATCGTCGGCGGGGATGTCGCGGGCGTGCCGGCGTAGGAAACCCTGGAGCTGGAAGACCCGGCCCTTGGCGCCGAAGAGCATCTCCTGGGCCAGCGTCGGGCACGAAATCCGGCCAGAGGGGTCGCCGAGGTAGTCGCGCAGCAGCTCCGGCTCGGGCATCCGGGCCTCGCTGAGCATGTGGCTCGTCGAGAAGCCGTCCATCGTGTTGGCGACCGGGATCAGGCTCAGGGAGGAGACGCGATAGGCGATCGCGGCGAGGTCAGCCGCCTCCTGCGGGTTGGCGCCGAAGAGGATGGTGTAGCCGGAGGACATCAGGGCATAGATGTCGTCGTGGCCGGCCATGACGTTGAGGGAGTGTTTGGAGACGACGCGGGCCGCGACCTGGAGGACGAAGCCGCCGATCTTCTTGCCCACGGTGACGTAGTGGGACTCCATCGCATAAAGGATGCCCTGGCTGGAGGAGGCGTTGGAGATGAACTGCCCGCCGGTCAGGGCCGCGCCGAGCGCACCGGACTGCGCCGAGTGCTCGCCCTCGGGCTCGAAGAAGAAGGCGTGCTTGCCCCAGACGTTGACACCCCCCTCGGCGCGGGCGGCCTCATAGAGCTCGGAGATCTCCGTCGAGGGGGTGATGGGATAGCCGATGACGCCGCCACACACGTGGCTCATCACCTGGGCGACCGCGCCATTGCCGTTGATGACAGTGGGCAGGCCGGGGTACTTCGCTGGGTTTGCGGTCATTGAGTTGTCCTCCCCCGGACTCTTTCCGGTCCGGGCTCGAGGGCCGCGCGCCACCGCGACCCGTTGGTGAAATCGCGGTGGAGCCCTAGGTGGCGGACTCGTCTCCCCAGTCGAGCGACGGGAAGAATCCCGACAACTCGGGGGACTCGAAGGGTAGGTCTGGGGCGGACTCCCCTGTCGCCCAGTCAGTGTCGGCGGCAGCCTCGATGTCGAGATCGGGCTTGGTCAACAACTCGTTCATCGTCTGCCTCCGTCGCAGTGACGATCGGCAGCGGGGTGCAGGCGCCTGACCCTCGTG
Source organism: Dermatophilaceae bacterium (assembly GCA_046330995.1). GTDB lineage: Bacteria > Actinomycetota > Actinomycetes > Actinomycetales > Dermatophilaceae > Nostocoides_A. The sequence goes on along the minus strand of JAXLRS010000005.1, from coordinate 9,969 downwards.
CGCGGTTTGCGGAGCCGTGAGGGGGCCTGTGCTTGGCCTCGCTGTGGACCTTTTCAGCATGGACCCCGTCGCCTCCGGGCGCATCCCCTCAGGGAGTGGAATTGGTCTCACTCGCGCCTCCTCCCCCACCCCGTCGAGAGGTCATATAGCGGGCGTCGAGAGGTCATATAAGAGGCATCGAGAGGTCACAAAAGAGGCATCGAGAGGTCATTGGTGCGCCACCCCGCCCCCCCGGCTACCCCCCGGCTACCCCCCGCGACCCCTCCCGCTCGACCCGTCCCGCTCGACCCGTCCCGCTCGATCCGTCCCGCTCGATCCGTCCCCCCGCGAGCTACCGCCTGGTAAGTGGGGTGATCACCCCACTTACCAGGCGGTAGCCCGGGGGATGAGCGACAGGGGGGCCCGCTACATCCCAGCAGATGGGGCAGAGTGGGTCGATGGGCAGTATGGGTCAGCTGGGGCACGCTGGGTCAGCTGGGGCACGGTGGGTCGATGGGCAGAGTGAGTCGATGGGCAGGGTGAGTCGATGGGCAGGGTGGGTCAGTCGGGGAGGGTGCGGTGCATGAGTTCCGGGGTGGCGACGTGAACACCGTCGCGGACGACCTCGCGTATGCCGTGCCCCTCCCCGCCCGGCCCACTCGCGTCGTCTCGCTGGTCCCGTCCCTGACCGAGGCGATCGCCGTTTCCGCGCCGGGGCTGCTCGTCGGCGCGACCGACTGGTGCACCCATCCCGCCGGTCTCGACGTCGCCCGGGTCCGCGGGACCAAGAACCCCGACCGCGCGGCCATCGCCGCCCTTCGCCCGGACCTCGTCGTCGCCAACAAGGAGGAGAACCGCGCCCACGACGTCGAGCGCCTGCGCGCCGACGGGATCGCGGTGTGGGTGACCGACATCGTCGACGTCCCCTCGGCGCTGGCCTCGATGCGCCGACTCTTCGACGTTCTCGTCGGCGCGACCCCCGACTGGCTCGCCCGCGCCGACGACCTCTGGATGTCGAGACCGGCGGACCCCGCAGATGGGGGTGAGCCCACGGCATACGGCCGAGTCGCCGTCCCGATCTGGCGGGACCCGTGGATGGTCGTGGGCGGGAGGACCTACACCGGTGACCTGCTCGCCCGGCTCGGCTTCGCCAACGCCTTCGACGACGCGGCGCGCTATCCGCACGTGGACCTCGCCGCGATTGACGACCCCGACCTCGTCGACCTCGTCCTCCTCCCCGACGAGCCCTATGCGTTCACCGCGGCCGACGGGCCCGAGGCGTTCACCCGGGTGCCGACCGTGCGGGTCTCGGGGCGGCTGCTGACGTGGTATGGCCCGGCCATGCTCGACGCGCACCCCCTCGGTTGCGAGCTGCGGCGCGCCTACCGGGGCGAGTGATCGAGGACCCCGTTGGCGTGCGACGCGTGATCCTCTAGCCTGGCGAGGACCGGCCCGCCCAAGGAGGAGCCATGGCCCGCACCCTCGTCGCCATCCGCCACGCGAAGTCAGACTGGCACGTCGCGGCCGACGACCGGCACCGGCCCGTCGCCGAGCGGGGCCGCCGGCAGGCGCCCGTGACCGGGCGGTGGCTGCGTGGCCAGGGCATCCGCCCGGACCTCGCCGTCGTCTCCGCCGCCGAACGCGCCCGCCAGACCTGGGAACTCGTCTCGGCGGAACTCGGCGGTGAGGTGAGCGCGCAGTCGAGCGAAGCGGCATACACCTTCAGTGGTGACGACCTCGTCGACCTCGTCCGGTCGGCGCCGCAGGTCGGCATCCTCGCCGTCGTCGGGCACAACCCGGCGATGGAGGAACTCGTCCACGCTCTCACCGGTGAGTGGGTGCGGATGACCACCGCGTCCGTCGCGGTCATCGACCTGCCGGACTGGTCGGCGACCGGGACCCTGCGCTACTGCGGACGGCCGGCCGACTCTGCCTGACCCCGATCGGACGAAATCCGTTCACGCACGGCAGGATTGGGCCTATGGCGATACCCGAGTGCGTGGTCCACGGCCTCGCGTGGCGTGATGGTGTCCTCGTCGACGACGACGTCACCGCAGAGGAGATCGCCGCGGTCGCGCGGACCGACGGCACGGTCGCCTGGGTGGATCTGCTCAATCCGTCCCGGCAGGACATCGTCGCCCTCGCCGACCGGCTCGATCTCGCGCCGACGGCGGTCGACGACATCTATGGCCCGCACGAGCGGCCGAAGGTCGTCCGGCACGGGGCGAACCTCTATTTCACGGTGTATGCCGCGCGGCTCGGCCCCGCGGGTGCCTCCGCCTCCGCCGAGCGGCTGGTCATTGACCGCATCTCCGGGCTCGTCCTCCCGCACCTGCTCGTCACGATTCGCCTGGACAACGAGTTCGACATGGCGCCGGTCATCCAGCGTTGGCTCGAGAACAACGACCTGCTCCGGTCGGGTGTCGGCGCCCTCCTTCACGGGCTGCTCGACGAAGTCGTCGACGGGCACTTCGCGACCATTCAGCAACTCGACGACGAGATCGAGGACCTCGAGGACGAACTCTTCGCGGACGGGCCGCCCGGCCAGTCCTTCGTCCAGCGGGTCTATCGCTTCCGCAAGGATCTGGTGAAGCTGCGGCGCGTTGTGCTGCCGATGCGCGAAGTCGTCAACGCCCTGGTGCGACATCGCGAACGCGACGGCTCCGATCTCGACCACTGGTTCGACGATCTCTATGACCACGTCCTGCGGGCGAGCGAATGGACCGAGTCGCTGCGCGATCTTGTGACGACGATCTTCGAAGCCAATCTCTCCCTGCAGGATTCACGGCTCAACGTCATCATGAAGAAGCTGGCCGGGTGGGGCGCCATCATCGCCATTCCCACAGCGATCACGGGATGGTTCGGCCAGAACGTGCCCTATCCCGGGTTCGACAAACCCTCCGGCCTGTGGATGAGCATGTGGCTCATCCTCATCTTGTCGGGCGGGCTCTTCGTGATGTTCCGCCGCCGCGACTGGCTGTGACTGAGCGCGGGCGTGTGGCCCTGGGCGACCGGTAGCGCTGCTTGCACGAGGCGATCGCCCGTGGTCGCCGCCCAACTCCCGGACCTATCCGAGGTGCTGGCCGCCGGGTGGGCGTACGTGCCTCGACGGCACCCTCATCGGCTCCACCCGCTCCCGCTCCCTCTGCCTCCGGCGTCCGAATCGTGAGGTCGGGGGGGGGGGGGGGGGGGGGGGGGGGGGGGCCCCCCGCCCCCCCCCCCCCCCACCCTACGACCTGGCCGGACGCCGGCCTGCCGTGCTCGCCCGGCGCGTCGACCTCGCCAAAGTCCCCGGTGGGCCGCCCTGACCGTCCGTCAGCGGGCGGCCTCGGGCACCGGCGGCCGCAGCCGGCTCGTCGTGATCCGCAGGTGTGGGCGGTCGTGGACGGCGATGCTCACCCGCAGCCGAGCCGAGCGCCGCAGGTATGCCGTGACGCCCACGAGCGTGATCCCCAACGCGAGCGGGCCGATCCCGATCGTCCAGCGCGGGCCGAGGGTGTCGCCGATCCACCCGATGACCGGCGCCCCGAACGGCGTGCCGCCCATGAAGATCGCCATATAGAGCGCCATCACCCGGCCCCGCATCGTCGGGTCCGTGCGCAACTGGACCATCGCATTCGCCGTGGTCAACGCGGTGAGCGCAGCGAGACCGACGGGAATGAGGGTGAGGGCGAACACGGCATACGTCGGGGCGAGTGCGGCGGCGGTGGCCGCGATCGTGAACCCCGCCAGGGACCCGACGAGGTGGCGCAGGCGCGGGTTGGCCCGCCGGGCCGAGAGCAGTGCCGCCGACAGCGACCCGATCGCCATGATCGAGCCGAGGAGACCGTATTCGGTCGGCCCCTTCCCGAACGTCTTCGTCGCCATCAGGGCCATCGTGATCTGGAAGTTCATCCCGAACGTCCCGAGGACGAACACCAGCCCCATGATGAGTTTGAGGTCGGGCCGCCCGCGGACATAGGCGAGCCCCTCGCGGATCGACCCGCGACCGGTCGCCCGCGGCACCGGTGTCAGCGCTCGGCGGTCGAGCAGCGCGAGCGAGCCGAGGACCGCCCCGAAGGTTGCCGCGTTGAGCAGCAGGGCGATCCCGGTCCCCCACCAGGCGATGACCAGACCGGCGACGCCGGGGCCGATGAGCCGGCCGGCGTTGAACGACGCGGAGTTGAGCGCGACGGCATTGGCGAGCCGGTCCGTTGGGACCATCTCGGAGACGAACACCTGCCGCGCCGGGTTGTCGAACGCCGTCGCGATCCCCTGGGCCAGCGCGAGGACATAGATCTCCCACAGCCGCGCCGTCCCGGTGACCGCGAGGAGGCCGGTGACGAGCGAGACCAGGCCGAGCGCGGTCTGGGTGAGCATGAGGAGGCGGCGGCGCGGCATACGGTCGACGAGCGCGCCCGCCCACGGCGCCAGGGCGAGGAACGGGAGGAACTGCAGCCCGGTGACGATGCCGAGGGCACTCGCGGAGTGGGCGGTGAGTTCGGTGAGGACGAGCCAGTCCTGCGCGACGCGCGCCATCCACGTCCCGATGTTGGAGATGAGCGCGCCGACGAACCAGATGCGGTAGTTGCGGATTCCGAGCGAGACGAACGTCGGGCTCACTGTTGCGCGACCTTCCGCAGGATCTCGGTCGCCTCCGCGAGCACCCCTTGTTCGTATGCCGTCAGCTCCCCCACCCGCGAGACCATCCACCCGTCCCGGGCCGCCCGGGTCTCGACGAGGAGCGCTCGTCCGGCGTCGGTGAGGGAGACGATGACGCACCGGCCGTCATGCGGGTCGGGGTTTCGGTCGACGAGGCCGCGCTCGGCGAGGCCGTTGACCGTGCGGGTCATGCTCGGGGCCGACACCTTCTCGATGTCGGCGAGTTCCCGCGGGGTCCGTTGCGCCTCCGCCAACCGGACGAGCACGGAGAACTGGTGTGGCGCCAGCGACGACACGCTCTCGAAGCGCACGCGCCGCGAGATCCGCATGCACACCAGCCGCAGCTGGGTGGCGAGTTCGCTGACGTCGAGGTTCGGGTCGGACACGGATACTTAGCTTAGCTCATTATCTCAGCTAATGGAATCTCAAGCTAAGACACGACGAGGACCGGAGCTGGGCGCGCACTCGCCGAGTGTGGGGTAAACGTACGAGAGTGGGGCGTCAACCGCGCAGTCTCGGCCCAAAACCCCACACTCGGCCCGAAACCCCACACTCGGCGGGCGGGTTGGCAGGTGGGCCGGACAAGCGGCGCGGGTCGGGAGGGGTGGGGCGAGGCTGGCTGGGTCTGGCGGGAGCCCTAGGCGCTCAGCGCCCGAGCGCGGATGGGAGCCGAGCCCCCCCTCCCGAGCGCGGATGGGAGCCGATCCCCACCACTGCCGATCCCGCCGCGGCCGACCGCCGCGAACGACCTGAACGCCCTACTGGAACGCGCTGCTCAGCGCGGACACCAGCACGACCGCGACCACGGCGACGAGGACGACGATGGTCGCCATACGGCGAAAGCGTGGAGTCACCGGTAGTCCTCGCGGACGCCCGCGTCCGCGTCGATGGCCGCGTCCTCGACGTCCTCATCGCGGGTCCCCGCCTTCGAGGCGACCCGGGCCTCGACCCGGTGCGCGATCCTGTCGACGGTCTGCTCACGGAACGGCGCGAGGGCGAAATAGGAGATCACCATCGACAGCAACCCCGCCCCGACGACCAGCCACGGCCGCTGCTCGTGGCTGCGCAGGCCCACCAACCAGAGCAGGCCGAGGCAGCCGAAGAAGACGAGGATGCGCAGCAGGCTGTAGCGGACCATGTCACATTCCCGAGTAGCTGTGCTGACCGACGAAATAGAGGTTGACGACCGTGAAGTTGACGATCACACAGGCGAACCCGGCGAGCGCGATCCAGTTGGCCTTCTGCCGGGTCACGCCGGTGGTGGCGCGCGCGTGCAGATAGGCGGCATACACCACCCAGATGATGAACGACCAGACTTCCTTGGGGTCCCAGTTCCAATAGGACGCCCACGCCTGCCGCGCCCAGATCGCGCCGGCGATGACGGTGAAGGTCCACAGCGGGAAGGCGACGATGTGGAGGCTGTAGCTCATCCGCTCCAGCTCGCCCGCCGACGGCAGCGCCCGCGCCCATCGCGGCGTGCGTCCGGCCCGCTCGAACCGGTCGAGTAGCAGATACAGCCCGGCGACGGCCGCCCCCAGGGTGAAGACGCCGACGGAGATGATCGCCATGCTCACGTGGATGCTCAGCCAATAGGACCGCAGGGCCGGCATGAGCGACGACGCCTCCGTATAGAACGCCTTGATCGCCAGCAGGAGCAGCAGCAGCGCCGGGGTGACGATGAAGATCCCGAGCCAGCTGACGTCGCGCCGCAGGCTCCACACGCAGAAGGCGAGCAGCGTCGCGAACGCGGCCGCGCAGACGAACTCATAGAGGTTCCCCAGCGGCGGCCGGTGCACGGCAAGCGCCCGCAGAATCATCCCCAGGCCGAGGAGCAGGGTCGCGAGCCAGGCGAAGTTGCGTCCGAGGAGCGCGAATTTCCGCCCGGCCTCCACTCCCGCAGCGCGCTCGTCCACGCCGTCGCCGACCGGCGCGTCGGCGGGCGCCCCCGCCCCGACCAGCACGCGCTCGGGCGCACGGACCGCGTCACGGGCGGGGATGGCGCGGGCGAGGTACGCGGCATACGCCAACATCGCCAGCGTGAGCACGGCGATCGCCGAATAGACGCTGTAGTTCGCATAGAGCGCCAGGGTCGTGTTCATCCCACCGATCCTCTCATGGTCGTATGCCGTGTGCTCCCCCCGCCGCGGCGGCCTCCTCACCTGCGGAGATGCGCGCCGAGGCGCCGGGGTCACCGAGGGCGGCCGCGATCCGGTCGACGAGTGGGGTGAGGCCGTCGTCGTCGGTCTTGCTCAAGGCGGCGACGACGACCCGGTTGCGGTCGCCGTCCGGGGTCATCCGCACGAACACCCGGCGCCGCTTGATCGTCAACTGGGCGATGAGGGCACCGAGCGCGAGCAGCGCGCTGAGCAGGGTGAAGTTCTTGGCCGGGTCGTGCCGGATCGACAAGCCGGCCCAGCGCTCGACCCGGTCGAAGGTGATCGTCCCGCGGTTGCCAGGCAGCTTGACCGTCTCCCCCGGCTTGATCCACAGCCGGAGCACCTCGTCCTTGCCGGCCTGCTTGACCTGGGTCATCGCGGACGTGTCGAGGGTATAGACCGAACTCGCCCGGCCGCCGGGCGCGAGTTCGCCCTCAAAGAGCCCGAGCGCGAGGGCGGGGTCCTTGGCGTCGGGGAAGATCGAGATCGGCCCCTGGTCGTCGCTGATGATCCCGGTCGGAAGGAAGTTGCCGAAGAATCCGAGCTGCTTCGGCCGGGCCGCCGGGACCTTGATCGCCCCGGACGAGGTGTAGTTGTTGTCGCGCGCGAGGAAGGGCGTCGCCTGGGAATAGAGGACCTTGCCGTCCGGGTCCTTCACGGTGATGACCGGGGCGTAGCCGTTGCCGAGGAGAAAGACGGTCGCCCCGTCCATCTCGACCGGGTGATTGACCTTGAGCGTATGCCGCACCGGCTCCGCGTCCGGCGTCTCCCGCGTGCTCACCTCCGCGACGAAGTCCCGGGGCGAGCCGAACTGGCCGCGGCCGCCGACCCGGTCCTCGAAGGTCACCGTGAGCTTGTCGAGGCTCAGGCTGAACGGCGGGAAGTTGTCGGGGTTGACCTGGGGGCCGTACTGGATCGTGTCGAACCGGGACTCGGTGTCGGCGAAGGTGGTCCCGACCGGGACGATGACGTCACCCTTCCACCCATAGATGTGCCCGACGGCCACGCCGACGAGGATGCCGATGAGGGCGAGGTGGAAGACGATATTGCCGCTCTCGCGCAGATACCCGGTCTCGGCGGACAGGCTGGAGTCGTCCTTGACGGCGACGCGATAGCGGCGCCCGAGGCTCGCCCGGGCGGCGGCGAGGACCTCCGGCGCGGACCGGGTGGTCTCGACGACGCTGTGGTGCTGGAGACGTTCGAGGCGGGCGGGGACGCGGGGCGGCGGCATACGGACCGCGCGGAGGTGGACCCGGATGCGCGGGAGGACGCACCCGACGAGGCTGAGGAAGAGCAGGAGATAGACCGCGGAGAACCACGGCGAGGCATAGACCTCGAAGAATCCGAGCCGGTCGAGCCACGGGCCGAGGCGCGGGTGGTCGTCGATATAGGCGGCGGTCCGGGCCGGGTTGATCGAGCGCTGCGGCCAGATCGAGCCGGGGAGGGCGGCGACGGCGAGCAGGAGGAGGAGGAACAGGGCGGTCCGCATGCTCGTCAGCTGCCGCCACGCGAACCGGGCCAGGCCGACCGGGCCGAGCCGCGGCTGGGTGATCGTGGGGTCGGGCATCTAGAGGATCACCTCCGTCGCGCCGATCCGCTGCTGGAGCCACACCGTGACGTGATCCCACAGGCCGGTGACGAGGAGGAGGCCGACGACGAGGAGCAAGGCACCGCCGAACCGGTGGATCGCCCGCTGGTGGCGGCGGAGGAAGGCGTTGAACCGGCCCACGCGCTCCCAGGCGGTCGCGAGGAGGAGGAAGGGGAGGCCGAGCCCGAGGCAATAGGCCCCGGCGAGCACGGCCGCCCGCCCCGTCGACGGGTCGACGGCGCCGGCGAGGGCGAGAACCGCACCGAGCGTGGGCCCCGAGCACGGGGTCCAGCCGAGCCCGAAGATCGCGCCCAGGGCAGGCGCTCCGAGCAGCCCCGAGCGCGGGCGATAGCGGGGGGTGACGCTGAACCGGTCGCCGAGGCCGAGGAAGAGCGCCGCCATGAGCAGGACGATGACCCCGCCGACCCGGGTGAGGACGCGCCGGTGCTCGATGAGCGCGGACCCGACCGACCCGAGGACGACGGCGGTCGCGACATAGACCGCGGCGAACCCGGCGATGAACAGCAGGGTGCCGAGCACGACCCGGCTGCGCGGCGGCTCCTCGGCGGTCTCGGCCGCGCGCGAGGGGTCAGGGCCGGCGCCCGCGACATAGCCGAGGAAGCCGGGCACGAGGGGAAGCACGCACGGGGAAGCGAACGAGACCAGCCCCGCGAGCGCGGCGACGAGAACGGCCAGCGGCAGCGCCCCGGTCGCGATGGTGCCGGAGAGCCCCGTGACGAGGGTGGCCATGTGCTCGACGGCGGTCTGGCTGGCGACGGCGGTCACGTCCCGGGGCCCTCCGCGAGGACGTCCTCGACCATCCCGGTGAGGGTCGCCGCGCTGACCGGTCCGCCGACGAACGCGGCGATCCGGCCCTCGCGATCGAGGACGAGCGTCGACGGCATCGCCCGTGCGCGCCCCTGGAGGTGCTGTATGGCGATCCCTCCATCGTCTTGGAGGTTCGGGAAGGCGTAGCCCCACGACTGGACCTGGGCGAGGCCGGTCTGAGCGGATTCGCGCTGGTCGATCCCGACGAAACCGACCTTGCCGGCGAACTCGGCCTTCTCCGACACCGCCTTGATCGTCGGTGCTTCGGCCTGGCACGGCGGGCACCACGACGCCCAGATGTTGACGACGAGCGGCTTGCCGCGGGTCGAGTCGGTCGACCACGGCTTGCCATCCACCGTGGTCCCGGTGAACGTGACCGGGTCGAGGCGCCGGTCGGGCGCGATGACCTGGACGGTGCCGTCACCGGAGATGAAGTTCTTCTGCGAACCGTCTTTGGCCTGGCCGGAGACCGAGTCGGGGTCGGACGAGCATCCGGTGACCCCGAAGCCGAGCCCGAGGACCGCGAGGAGGGCCACCGCGGCGCGGGCCCGGCGGGCGCGCCCCGGAGGCGGCCACGCCAGGGGGGAGGCATCCAGGGGCGGGGCCGCCGGGGAGGCGGGGAACGGCATACGACTCACGCGCCCACGCTAGAGGTCTCGTCTGACAACAGCGCCCGGGCCGGCTCGGCATAGGCGATCGACGCGAGGTCGTCCCCGGAATAGGTGAACGAGGTCACGGACGCCAGTGAGCACTGGCGGGAGCGGGGGTCGTGCCAGA
>JAXLRS010000004.1:0-362492 GCA_046330995.1 Dermatophilaceae bacterium | reverse complement strand
GGGATACAAGGCATCGGCGGAGCAGTTCGGCCCGGGCGAGCTCGCGGCATACGCGCTGCTGGCCGAGGAGGTCGGCCTCGACAGCGCGACCATCTCCGATCACTATCAGCCGTGGCGGCTCACCGGGGGACACGCGCCCAACGCCCTCGTGTGGCTCGCCTATGTCGCGGCCCGGACGCAGCGGCTTCTCCTCGGCACGTCGGTGCTCACGCCGACGTTGCGCTACAACCCCGCGGTCATCGCCCAGGAGTTCGCCACCCTCGGCACGCTCGCGCCCGGCCGCATCATCCTCGGCGTCGGCACCGGTGAGGCGCTCAACGAGGTCGCAGTCGGGTCGGTGACCCAATGGCCGGAGTTCAAGGAGCGCTTCGCCCGGCTGCGCGAGGCGGTCACGCTGATCCGGCGCCTGTGGACCGAGGACGAGGTGAGCGTCGAGGGGGACTACTACACGACGGTCGGGGCTCGCGTCTTCGACCGGCCGGAAGTGCCCGTTCCGATCTATGTCGCCGCCGGGGGTCCCATGGTCGCCCGCTATGCCGGCCGGGTCGCCGACGGCTTCATCTGCACCTCAGGCAAGGGCCGGGAGTTGTATGCCGACCAGCTCATCCCCGCGGTCGCCGAGGGCCGCGAGAAGGCTGGCCGGGCGGACGTCCCGATCGACCGGATGATCGAGATCAAGCTCTCCTGGGACCCCGACCCGGAGCGGGCCCTCGAGAACACCCGCTTCTGGGCCCCGCTGTCCCTCACGGCCGAGCAGAAGCACTCGATCCACAGCGCGGCCGAGATGGAGGCGGCCGCCGACGCGCTTCCGATCGAGCAGGTCGCCAAGCGGTGGATCGTCGCCTCCGACCCCGAGGAGGCCGTTGCCGCGGTCAAGTTCTATACCGACCTCGGTTTCGACCATCTCGTCTTCCACGGCCCTGGCGCAGACCAGGAGCGCTTCCTGCGCACCTTCGCCGAGCAGGTCGTCCCCGGCCTGCGTGAGCTTGTCCCCGGCCGGGCCTGAGCCGTCAGGACTGGCCGCCTGCGGGTCGGCGGGTGCGTTCGAGTGCCTGCGCATAGCCGGTTCCCATCGCCAGCAGCGCCAGCCCGGCGCCGATGAAGGCGGCGATCCGGACAATCCCGTCCAGCGCGGCGAGGTCGAACAGGAGGAGCTTGCCGACCGCGAGGGCGGCGAGGGCAAGCCCGAGGCGGACCGACACCGTCGCGTCCGCGGTGCGCCGCAGGCCGTGCATGAGGAGATAGGCCGCACCCGCCGCCCACAGCAGCGTCGCCAGCCCGTGCCCCACGACGAAGCCTCCGGCTTCCCCGTCCACTGCGCGCCCGAGGAGGACGCACGCCGTCACGAGGGTCGCGCCCGCACCCGTCAGCAGCAGTGACCAGGTGAGGCCGAGCCGGGCCGTCCGGCCGGTGGCCTCAGCAGTCGAGCCCACCCCACCGCGCAGGTGGCCGGCCGGCCCGCCGACGCCTGGGTCGGTGGCGTGGTCGGCCAGTGCGGCCTGCACCAGGGGCGGCAGGAGGATCGCGAGCGCGAGGACGAGCGCGGAGGCGAGGAGATTCCCCGCGTCGAGCGCGCCGATGTGGCGACGGTCGAGGACGAGGACGAGCGAGGGGACATACTTCGCCAGGCCGATGGCCGCGACGGCGAGCGCCGCCCAGCGCATCCACGCGTGCGGCCGCAGGTGGGCAGCCGCGGCATACGCGCAGGCGAGGAGGAGCAGGCCGGGCAGGACCCAGTCGTGCCCGACTCCCGTCGCGACTGCGACAACGGCGAAGAAGGTGCCGAGCCCGGTGGCCCACGGCGCGAGGTCGAGGGTGAGGTGGACCGGCCGAACCCGTCCGGACAGCTGTCCGGCGAGGAGACAGGCGATCGCGGCGGGCGCGGCGACGACCCACAGGTCCAGATCGGCGGCCTGGGCGACCGGCAGGAGGGGAACTGCGCTCGCCACGACCAGCGGGGTGAGCAGCCGTGTCCCCGAGTCGATCCGGGCCGCGAGGACCTGGGTCCCGAGATCGGCGGCGGCGAAGGCGACGGCCCACGCGAGCAGGCCGCGCGTGTGGACCGATTCCGCGACGACGATGAGCGCGAGCGCGGCGGGCAGGACGCGCACCGCGTGGAGGAGATACCAGTCCTTCCCGATGTGTGCGGGATAGGCGGCGAGGGCGAGCACCACCAGGAAGGCCGCGGTCAGGAGATGGTCACCCCGGGCCACGGCGGGCGCGAGCGCGGCGACCCCGCCGACGGTCACCAGGGCGAGCAACTGCCGGTTCCACGCTCGGGCGAGGACCACGCCACTCCCGGCGGCGAGCCCGCCGAGGGCGAGCCCGGCGACCGGCGGCAGCCAGTGATAGACGGTCGTCGCGGCGACGATGTCGAGATAGGCGGTCGCATAGCCCGCGGCGGCGATGGCGATCGAGCCTGCTGCGCGAGCGGGATTGCGGTGCAACCGCATCGCCGTGCCCAGGAGGGCGACCGCGAGCAGGGCCGCGCCACCGACACGGGCCGCAGGGCCGAGATAGCCGTGTTCGATGGCGAACGCGAGCAGGAGCGCAACCCCGATAAGGAGGACGCCGGCGCCCGCGACCCCGAGGAGCCGGACGACCATCCCCTCGCGCTGCCACCAGACGGGGACCTGCTCGCTCGGTGTGGGCTGCCCGGTCACGGTGGCCGGAGGAGCCACGTGAGCGGTCACCGGCACCGGCGCCGGCGATGCCGCGGGCACCGGCACCGGCGTGGGCGACGGAGCGGGCATGGGTGATGGCGACGCCGCGGGCACGGGTGCTGTCGATGGCGCCGGCGCGACCGGGCGTGCGGGGAGCGTGGCCGCATACGAAGCCCTGGAACGCAGCGCCGCGAGGCCATTGCCCACGGCATACATCCGGGTCATCGCGTCCGCGAACTGCTCCTCGAGAAGGAGGATGTCGTCGAGATCCGTGCGGGTCATGGGCCCATCCTCCCGACCCTGACGCGACGGAGCGTGAGTCGGGCTACTCAACCCACCCGGATCGGCAGCTCACGATTTCGGATCCACGAGCCGTATGCCGCTCGGCTGGCTGCTGCTGCCCATCCCCGTCAGCGCGTTGGCCGCCCCGGCGAGGCCGACCGTCCCCGTGACGAGAAGCTGCGGCTGAAGCGCGCCCGCCTCGACCCGCGCGAGCAGGTCGGGGTAGTCCGAGGCCGCCATTCCGTGTGAACCGAGGACGGTCAGTTCGCGAGAGACGATATCGGCGAGGGGCAGGGCCGTCGTCGGGGCGTTGAGCAGTCCGACCTGGACATGGCGGCCGCGGCGGCGAAGGGATAGGAGGCTGGCTGTCGCCATGCCGCTGCTGCCGACCGCGTCGACCCCGATCGAGGCTCCGTCGGGGAGGATTTCGCGGACCTGCTCGGCGATGTCGGCGGGTCGATGCCGGGCCCCGACCGGGACCGCATGCGCGCCGAGCCGGTCGGCGAGCGCGAGCGCCTCATCGTTGACGTCGACCGCCACGACCTCGGCGTCCATCGCGGAGGCGATCATGATCGCCGCGAGGCCGACACCCCCGGCGCCGAAGACGACGACCGTGTCGCCTGGGCGGACTCCGGCGACCCGGGTCAGCGCCCGCCACGCCGTGCCGAACCGGCAGCCCAGGCTGGCCGCGGCGTCGTCGCCGATTCCATCGGGGAGGGGGACGAGGTTGACCCGGGCCCGTGGCACGAGAACGAATTCCGCGAACGATCCTGGGTCGGTGAAGCCGGGCTGGCGCTGGAACCGGCAGACCTGGCCGTTGCCGTGCTGGCACTCCGGGCAGTCGCCGCACGCGATGACGAAGGGGACGGCGACGCGGCGGCCGACGAGATGGGGGACGCTCGGCGCCGCTCGCACGATCCCGGTGTATTCGTGCCCGGGGATGCACGGGAGGGCGACATCGGCATCGTGCCCCATCCAGGCGCGGTAGTCGCTGCGGCACAGGCCGGTTCGGGCCACTTCGACGATGGCGTCCTGGGGTGTCGGTGTCGGTTCCGGGACATCCTCGATCGTGACCGGTCCACCGAAACTCTCATAGCGCAGCGCCCTCATCGGCCCTCCCTCTCGTATGTGTGTCCGAGGTGATCATGCCGCCACCAGTTCCGGTGGCAACGGCCGGGAGTGGATGACATCGAGTTCGCTGACCGCGCGGGTGAGGACGACATAGAGCCGGCGCAGGCCGGTGCGCTCGTCCGGCTCGGCGGCGACGATGTCGGCGGGTTCGGCGACGATGACCCGGTCGAACTCGAGCCCCTTGGCAACGGACGCGGGAACGAGGTCGACCTGGTGGTCGACGTCGCCGTGATCGGCTCCGAGGACCCCATGGGCGATGCCCGCGGCATCGAGTGCCGCCGACAGGCCCGCCGTCGCCTCGTCGGCGGCGATGATGCCGATGGATCCGGGGGCCCGCATCGCCGAGGTCGTCGTGGCGACCACCGCATCGGATATCCCGGCTGCTGCGACAGCCTGGACATCGAGGCGGCCGAGGTTCTCCCGAACGGACGCCGGAGCCCCGAGGCCGGGGGCGATCCGGGGGAGGAGGCGCGCGGCATACGTGATGACGGAGGCGGGCACCCGGAAGCCGCGATCGAGCACCTCGACCGGAGCCCCGGGCTTGCCGAGATGTTCGAGCGACTCCTCCCATGAGCGGGCCGCCCACGGCGTCGTCCCCTGGGCGATGTCCCCGAGAACGGTCGCCGAACCCGTCGAGCAGCGCCGGCCGACGCCGCGCAGTTGCATCGCCGAGAGGTCCTGGGCCTCGTCGAGGATGACGTGGCCGAGACTGGGCGTCCGGTCGAGCACATCGGCGAGTTCGTCGAGCAGGACGAGGTCGGCGGCGCTCCAACGGGCCCCGGCCGCGGTTCGAGGTGCCTTGTCCCACAAGAGCATCGCCTGCTCGTCTGGGGCGAGGATGCCGTCTGCGGCCGCCGCGAGGACGGCCGGGTCGGACCACAGGCGGTGGAGCAGCTTGGCGGGGTCGAGGCTCGGCCACAGGCTCTTGACATAGGCGGTGACCGCCGCGCTTCGCGTCACCGCGTCCTGGACGCGGTCGTCGGGGGCGTCACCCGCGCGTTCCATCCCGAGGAGAACGGCGTGCGCGAGCCGAGGCGCGAGCATCCCGCGGGCCGCGTGATAGCGCGCGCCCCGCGTGCGCAACTCCTCGACGATCTCGGCGACCTCGTATGCCGGCACCCGCCACTTGCGGACCCCGCGCGGGACGACGAGAGGTTCGGTCGGTGTGGAGAGCGAGCGCCATACGGCCTGACGCAGGACGGCGGCGAGCCGCGCGTCACCCTTGAGGGTCGCGACGGCCGCCGAATCGGTGCCCCGGGCCGGCCGGGACGCGAAGAGGTCACCGACAGTCGTGTGCGCGACCCGGACCTCGCCGAGAGCGGGGAGCACGGCCCCGATGTGGTCCAGGAAGGCGCGGTTGGGGCCGACGACGAGGACGCCCTGGCGCGCGAGCCGGTCGCGGTGGGCATACAGCAGCCATGCCGCCCGGTGCAGGCCCACGGCCGTCTTGCCGGTTCCCGGGGCGCCCTGGACGCAGACGGTCGTGTCGGCGTCGGCCCGCACAAGCGCGTCCTGCTCGGGCTGGATCGTCGCGACGATGTCGCGCATCGGCCCGACGCGTGGCCGCTCGATCTCGGCGGCGAGAATCGCGCTCGACCGGTCGGTCTCGTCCGCATCCTGGAGATGTTCGTCCTCGTATGCCGTGAGCTCGCCCCCCGACACCCCGAACCTCCGGCGTTGGGTCACCCCCATCGGCTCGGCCCGTGTGGCGCGATAGAAGGCGGTCGACACCGGTGCGCGCCAGTCGATGACGAGGGGTTCGCCGGTGGCGTCGGCGACGTGACGGCGCCCGATGTGCCACCGCTCACCCGTCTCGCAGTCGAGCCGCCCGAAGAAGAGGGTCGTGCCGGGGTCGTCGCGGAGGGACTCGGCGCGGTAGTAGAGGGCCCGGGCGAGATAGGCGGCGGCGATCGGATCGGCCGCCCGGATCTCGAGGGACTCGGTGCGCTCACGCATCCGGGCCAGCGCGTCCCGCGCCGAGTCGAGGTGCGCCTGTTCGCGGTCGAGTTCGGTCACGGGCACCAGCCCAAGGGTGCCACACAGCCTGGCAGTCAGGAAAGGGCAAGGGCAGTCCGCGCCGTGTCCCGCGAACGGGGGACTTGCCGGTCGCGTGTCACGTCGGCAGGCTCACGCCACCGGCAGATGCCGGTGACTCGGCAATCGGCTTCAGACGGAAGGGATCGCGGTATGCGACGGCACAGGATGATGATGCTCGGCTCGGTCGCCGCCTCGGCGGCCATGCTCCTCTCGGGGGTGGCCGTCGCCGACGCGGCGGCGAAGAAGGCTCCGGGCAACGACAACTTCGCGAACGCCTACACCATGACCGGCTATGAGGCCGCGGCGAGCGGTTCGAACGTCGGCGCCACCGCGGAGGCGGGCGAGCCGGGGGGCAGTACCCCGCTCAACACCGTCTGGTGGAAGTGGACCGCACCGCGGACCGGTCAGGCGACCTTCGACACCTATGGATCGGACTTGACGGATGCCTACCTCTGTGTCTATTCGGGATCCTCTCTGACCGGGCTTTACAACCTCGGGTGCGACGACGACGGTGGCCTCGGTCTCAGCTCCGCCTTCCGCGCCCCCGTGAACAAGGGTCAGACCTACTACCTCCAGGTCGACGGCTACGGCAGCCACGTGGGCAGCATCGTCGCGCGTGCCCGGTTCGCCATGTGCAACGGGGTTCCCGCGACGATCGACATGGTTGTCGACGGCCAGAACGGGACTCCGGGTGACGATGTCATCGCCGGAACCGAAGGGCCCGACGTCATCGACGGCGGCGGCGGCAACGACATGATCTGTGCCTACAAGGGCAATGACACCCTCGGCGGCGGTGCCGGCAACGACGTCATCGAGCCGGGACCGGGCAACGACATCGTCAATGGTGGGACCGGGACGGACACCCTGAAGTACTCCGACGGCAAGGCCTCCATCACGTTCAACCTCGCGAACACCGCGGTCCAGTTCACCGGCGGATCGGGCAGCGACCGTGCCTCTTACATGGAGAACATCATCGGCACCAGCGCATCGGACCTCCTCTATGGGACGGCCGGAAACAACACCCTGACCGGCGGCGGCGGAAACGATCGTCTCTATGGGGGCGCGGGCAACGACTTCGTGGACGCCGGAGGCGGCACCGACTACTGCGACGGCGGGTCCGGCTACGACAGCCAGAGCAGCTGCGAGACGCGGGTCGGTTTCCCGTAAGTCGAGCAACCCACACGAACCGGCTGGCACCCCGCACGGGGTGCCAGCCGGTGACATTTCGGCGTGTCTGCCTGGGGGGCGTCTGCTGGGGGCTGACTCGATGCTCGGTGCCTGCTGGCTCGCCCCGACCCGTCACTTGTCCGGGCGGGCCGTGAGGGTGACCGGGATCTGGAGGCTCTTGCCATCGCGCAGGACGGTCAGCGTCACCTTGCCCCCGACCGTCTGTTCGCGGATATGGCCGATCAGGGAGGTGGACGACTCGACGGGGAAGCCGTCGATCGCCACGATGACGTCCTTGTCCGCCAAGCCGGCGGCCTGCGCCGGGGTGCCGGCAGAAACCCCTGTCACCAGGGCACCGGCCCGGGTGACCTTTCCGTCAGAGGCCTGGCCGTCGCCGAGGGTCACCCCGAGGTAGGCATGCGTCGCCCGGCCCGTGGCGATGAGCTGGTTGGCGATGGACTTGGCCTCGTTGACGGGGATCGCGAATCCGATACCGATATTCCCGCCCGAACTGCCGGTGCTGGCGATCGAGGAGTTGATGCCGATCAACTGGCCGCTGCCGTTGACGAGGGCGCCGCCGGAGTTGCCGGGGTTGATGGCCGCGGATGTCTGGATGGCATTGGTGACCACCGGCGGGGTCTGGCTCGTCGAACCGCCCTGCTGCCCATAGGGGAAGCCGAACGGGTCCGTCCCACCGCTGCCGCCCGAGTCCGACTCGGAGGTCTGGACGGGCCGGTTGAGGGCGCTGACGATCCCGGTGGTGACGGTGCTGGCGAGCCCGAGGGGGTTGCCCACCGCCATGACGGGCTCGCCCACGACGAGCTTCGAGGAGTCGCCCAGGGCGATCGGCCGCAGATCTTGGGGCGGATCGGTCAGGGTGATGACGGCGAGATCCGTCGCGGAATCGGTCCCCGCTACCGAGGCTTTGAAGATTCGACCGTCCGCGAGGGTGACCGAGATGCTCCCGTCCACGGCGCCGGAGACGACGTGGTTGTTGGTGAGGATGTGGCCGGAGGAGTCGATGACGACGCCCGATCCCTGGGCGGACCCGCCCTGGACTTCGAGGCTGATGGCGACCACGCTGGGGGTGACCACGGCCGCCGTCGTCGTCCAGTTGGGGTTGTTCGGGTCGGCCTGACGGACCGTGGTGGCCGTCGAACCGGGGGTGGCCGAGGAGCCGGGAGTGACCGAGCCCGGGCTCTGTGTGGCGGCCGACGAGGTGGGGGCAGGGGATCCGGTGCCGTCGTCCGCAGCCCGCACGGCGGCATACGTCCCGCCGGAGGCGAGAGCCGCGGTGAGTGCCGCCACGGCGACCAGTCCCGGCCACTGACGGCGAGGGCGCTGCGGGCCGGTCGCTGGGGTGGCTGGCAGCGGCGTCCCGGGAGGCGGGGTGGTCCACGACGACGCGCTGGGACCGGCACCGGGTTGGCGCGGATCACGGGTGCGCTCGCCGAACCACAGGGGAACCGTGGGTTCGGGGGCGCCTTCGGACGTGTTGCCCTGTGAGGTGTGGGGGGTGTCCAAGGCGGTTCCGTTCTCGCTCATGTCCGGTGCGCTCCTTCGTCGGGTTCGATCCAGTCAACGCACTGAACTTCAACAGTCTCTGAGGTCTGCCTGAGAGCCCGCTGTGGGAATCTCGACCACGAACGTCGCGCCGCCGCCGGGCGTCTCGGCGACGCCGACCCGGCCACCATGGCGGCCGATTATCCCGGCGACGATGGCCAGGCCGAGGCCCGTGCCCCCGCTCGCGCGAGAGCGCCCCTTGTCTGCGCGGAAGAAGCGCTCGAAGATTCGCGTTGCGGTGGCGTCGTCGATTCCGGTGCCGTGGTCGCGCACCTCGACCACCGCGCTGGCCCCGTCCGGCTCGCTCCCCAGGGCGACCTCGATCGGCGTGCCTTCGGGCGTATGCCGTATGGCGTTGGTCAGCAGGTTCCCCAGGACCTGGTGCAGTCCCGCCTCCTCTCCGCTGACGACGAGCGGACCCAGGGCGCCGCCTCGCGGGATGAGGGCGATCGTCCGCTCGGGGTCCCGAACGCGCGCCGCCTGCACCTCCTCGGCCGCCAGGACGGTCAGGTCCACCTGCGCACGCTGGAGTGGGCGTTGCTCGTCCAGGCGGGCGAGGAGCAGAAGGTCGTCGACGAGACGAGACATCCGCGCCGCCTCGGTCTCGATCCGCTCCATCGTCGCCGGGACCCGCTCGACCGGGACGGCCCCCTGGCGATAGAGCTCGGCATACCCCCGCACCGTCGCGAGAGGGGTGCGCAGTTCGTGGGAGGCGTCGGCCACGAACTGGCGCATCCGCTCCTCCGATGCCTCGCGGACCGTGAAGGACCGCTCGACGTGCGTGAGCATCGTGTTGAGGGCGGAGGCGACCGAGGCCACCTCCTCCGGCATGGGGCGGGTCGGCACGCGCGAGCTGAGATCGCCGCTGGCGATCGCCGCTGCGGTCTGCTCGATCTGGGTGAGCGGGCGGAAGGCCCGGCGCATCGCATACCACCCCAGCAGCCCGCACGCGGCTGTCATGCCGAGGCCGAGCAGCACGATGAAGAGGACGAAGTGCTGGAGGGTGTGGCGTACCTCGGTCAGTGGGCGCGCGACGACATAGGTCGCCGCGGCATTGCGCGTGACGCCCGCCACCGCGCGCCATTTCTCGTCGCCGCTCTCCGAATGAAGGGTGAACGCCGAGCGGGTCGCGATGCGCGGATCGGACAGGGGAAGCGAGGTCAGATCGGGCAGAGCGTCGAGATCGACCGGGCGCATGCCGCCGAGCCGCTCCCCGCTCTCGGGATCGAAGAAGAGGACGACATAGCCGCCCGGCCAATCGGTCTCCTCACCACTGACCAGGGAGTTGTAGGCCCGCGTGGCCACGGTCGCGGCATTGGCCTCGACATTGGCGTCGACCCGGCCGATCAGGTCCCGGTTCATCAGATAGGCGGTCGCCGTGGCGGTCAGCATGAACCCGAGCAGGAGCAGGGCAGCCATGATGGCGACGAGCCGCGCCCGCAGCGGCAGGCCGCGCAGGTGCTCGGCCAGGCTCCGCAGATCCCGTGGCAGCCGGCGAGTTCTGGCCAGCGCGCGATCGGGAATCGACGCCGTCGTCGGAGTCGTGCCGGCCCCAGAGGTCACGCGGGCGGTCGGCGCAGCACGTAGCCGACACCGCGCTTGGTGTGGATCAGTGGCGGCAGCCCGTCCTTGTCGATCTTTCGCCGAAGATAGGAGATATAGGACTCGACGATCCCGGATTCGCCTCGGAAGTCGTAGTCCCACACATGGTCGAGGATCTGCGCCTTCGACAGGACCCGGTTGGGGTTGAGCATGAGATAGCGCAGCAGTTTGAACTCGGTCGGCGACGTCTCGATCGCCCGGCCGGCGCGGCGGACGTCATGCGTGTCCTCGTCGAGTTCGAGATCCTCGAAGCGGAGCACGGCACTCTCGTCGAGTTCGCCCTTGGTGCGGCGCAGCACGGCGCGGATGCGGGCGATGACCTCCTCGAGACTGAACGGCTTGGTCACATAGTCGTCACCGCCCACGGTCAGGCCCTTGATCTTGTCGTCGACGGAGTCGCGCGCGGTGACGAAGACGATCGGTGCGCGGCGGCCGCTGTCTCGCAGTCTGCGGGTGACGGTGAAACCGTCCATGTCGGGCAGCATGACGTCGAGGACGACGAGGTCCGGGTCGTGCTCGGCCGCGGCCCGGATCGCCGATGCCCCGTCCCCCGCGGTGGCGACCTCGAACCCGGCGAACTGGAGCGAGGTCGCGAGGAGCTCGCGGATATTGGGTTCATCCTCCACGATCAGGAGGCGGGCCTCGGGCTCGGTAGCGGTCGGCATACAGGTCACCATGGCGCGCCTTCCTGGGAGTTGGCTGTATGCCGCCTGCTCGCCCCGGCGCGGCTCCGCCCGCCGCAGTCGTCCGGCACCCGGCAATCGCGGTGTCGCCGGTCGGTGTCCGGCAGGTAACCTTGGGGCACTCCGGGTGCGGTTCGTCGCGCCCGAATTTCCGAACACGCAGGACGAGGTGCACTGTGCCGACTGGCAAGGTCAAGTTCTATGACGCCGAGAAGGGCTTCGGCTTCATCAACTCCGACGAGGGTGCCGACGTCTTCCTGCCCGCGAGCGCGCTGCCGGCTGGTCTGTCTGTGCTCAAGGGTGGGACGCGGGTGGAGTTCGGGATCGTCGAGGGCCGCAAGGGAGCCCAGGCGATGCAATTGCACGTTCTCGACCCGGCGCCGAGCGTCCAGCAGAACCGGCGCGAACGCGACCGCAAACCGCTCGAGGACATGGTGGTCATCGTCGAGGACGTCATCAAGTTGCTGGACAACGTCTCCAACAGCCTGCGCCGGGGCCACTATCCCGACAAAGGCACGGCACACAAGGTCGCCCAGGTCCTGCGCGGGGTCGCCGCCGACCTCGAGGCCTGAGGCTGCCGGTGGCCGCCGCGATCAAGGACGACCCGACCCTGCTCGGGAGTATCGATCTCGCCCGGGCCGCGCTCGACGACGCCTGCGAGCGCGATACGGTCGGTGAGCATCTCGGCGCAGTCATGGAGGCGGATCGCCTGGCGACGCACTATTTCCGCTGTGCCAGTGCGGCATACCCCGGATGGAACTGGGCCGTCACCGTCGCGCGCGCCCCCCGGGCCAAGCACGTCACCGTGTGTGAGTCCGCGCTGGTCCCGGGGGAGGGGGCACTGCTCGCACCGGTCTGGGTGCCGTATGTCGAGCGGCTCGCCCCGGGTGACATCGGCCCCGGCGACGTCACGCCCTATCTCGCCGACGACCCGCTCCTGGAGCAAGGCTTCGAGGCGACGGGGGACGACGATGTGGACGCGATGGCGCACTGGGAACTCGGCCTCGGCCGCCCCCGCGTCCTGTCCCCAGAGGGACGCGAACGGGCTGCCCAGCGGTGGTATGACGGCACCCACGGTCCCGCCGCGCCGGTCGCCGTGAAGGCCCCTGCCTCCTGCGCCACCTGCGGCTTCTTCGTCCCGATGGCTGGGGTGCTGCGCGCGATCTTCGGCGTCTGCGCCAATGCGTGGTCACCCTCCGACGGCACGGTGGTCAGCCTCGACCATGGCTGCGGTGCCCACAGCGAGATCGACATGGTCCGCCCCGAACCCGAGCAGACTCCCGAGCCCATCGTCGACGACTTCTCGCTCGATCTCCTTTAGCGCCGGCATTCTCTGGCTTCGGCTCGTCAGCGCTCGGCGGACCCCGCGCTGGCGCGCGGTGTCCGTCTTGCTTGATCCTCGCCGAAGCCGTGTTCTGGGCTTCGGCTCGTCAGCGCTCGGCGGACCCCGCGCTGGCGCGCGGTGTCCGTCTTGCTTGATCCTCGCCGAAGCCGTGGTCAGGCCAGGGGCAGGAACATCACGTGGAGGCCGACCGCGCCGTGGCGGGCCGACACGAAAGCCCCAGGAACGGTTCCGATGATCCGGAAGCCCACCGACTCCCACAGGCGAACGGCGGCGGTGTTGGTCTCGACCACGGCATTGAACTGGATCCCGGCATACCCCTGGCGCCGATGCCAGTCGATCACATAGTCCAGCAGCCCCCGGCCGACACCGCTCCCACGAGCATCGTGGGCGACCATGAAGCTCGCCGTGCCGATGTGCGCGCCGCGCCCCGGCCGGTTCGGCCCCATCTTGGCGCTGCCGAGCAGACGTCGGTCCGAGGTCCGGGCGACGACCGTGTGCCCCGGCTCCGGCTCCCACCACAGCGCCTGGATCTCCGTGTCGGACAAGCCCTCGGGATAGGCGTACGTCTCTCCGTCGGCGACGATCCCCCGGAAGACCGGGGCGAAGTCGGGGAGGTCGGACTCGGCATACGGCGTGAGGACGAGGTCCATGGCGCTTCTGCGGTCAGTAGTGGGACTGCGGATCGGCCGGCTTCGCCGCAGCGGCGTTGCCCCGGCCGCCGCGGACATAGGCGAGGCCGAGGGCGCCGAGCACGAGCCCGGTCACGCAGGCCCACGGCCACCAGTCCCGGTCGCCGGTGTGCAGCGCCGGCACGAGCAGGCTGGTCGCGAGCGCGACCGCCCAGACGGCCATCCCGGCGGCGACGATGGTCGGCATACTGACGCGGAGCGGCTCGGGGACGCTGGGCGCGATGCCGTTGTCGCGGCGCAGGGTGCTCACCGTGCGCACTTTACAGTCGTGTAAACGTTCGTCTCGTGACCGGCCCGGTTCGTATGCCGCGCCCCACCGCGGTCGTATCGTCTGCCCCATGGCGCAGCGCACCACGTCCCCCCGCATCAGTCCGCCCGCCGACAGCACCTCCGGACTGGACTCCTTCTTCCAGATCACCCAACGCGGCTCCACCCTCGCTCGCGAGGTCCGCGGCGGTGTGGTCACGTTCTTCACGATGGCCTACATCGTCGTCCTCAATCCCCTGATCCTCGGATTCGCCAAAGATCACTCCGGCGCCTTCCTCGGTGGCGGGCCGGGCGACGGCAGCAACCTCCCCGCGATCGCCGCCGGCACCGCCCTCGTCGCCGGCGTGATGACGATCCTCATGGGTGTCGTCGCGAACTATCCCCTCGCCCTCGCGACCGGCCTCGGCCTCAACGCCTTCGTCGCCTTTTCGATCGCCTCCAAGATGACCTGGGCCGATGCGATGGGCCTGGTCGTCCTCGAGGGCCTGATCATCCTCATCCTCGTCCTCACCGGCTTCCGGACGGCGGTCTTCCATGCGGTCCCCGCCCAGTTGAAGGTCGCCATCTCCGTCGGCATCGGGCTGTTCATCGCCCTGATCGGGTTCGTCGACGCCGGGTTCGTCCGGCGCACCGCCGCCGGCCCGGTGCCGGTGCAACTCGGCACCGACGGCTTCGTCAACGGCTGGCCGACGTTCGTCTTCGTCATCGGGCTCGTCGCCGTCATCGCGCTCTGGGTTCGCAAGGTCAAGGGCGCCATCCTCATCGCCATCGTCGCGACGACGCTGCTGGCGATCCTCGTCGAGGCGATCGCCCACATCGGCCCGCAGGTCGACGGCGACAAGGTCAACCCGGTGGGTTGGAATCTCGTCGTTCCCGGTTTCCCCGACAAGATCATCGACACCCCCCATCTCGACACCGTCGGGACCTTCTCGCTGTTCGGGTCCTTCAAGGCCGTCGGGTTCGTCGCGGCGATCCTGCTGGTGTTCACCCTGATGCTCGCCGACTTCTTCGACACCATGGGGACGATGACGGCGATCGGTCACGAGGCCGGCCTGCTCGACAAGGAGGGTCTGCCTCCGCGGACCGAGGCCATCCTCGTCGTCGACTCGATCGCGGCCGCCGCCGGTGGTGTCGCGGGTGTCTCGTCCAACACGTCCTACATCGAATCGGCATCGGGTGTCGGCGAGGGCGCCCGGACGGGTCTCGCCTCGGTCGTCACGGGCCTGTTGTTCCTCGCCTCGATGGTGTTCGCACCGCTGGTCCAGATCATCCCGAGCGAGGCGGCCGTCCCCGCGCTGGTCCTCGTCGGGTTCCTCATGATGCAGCAGGTCAAGGAGATCGCCTGGGACGACCTGGAGATCGCCATCCCGGCGTTCCTGACGATCGTCCTCATGCCGTTCACCTACTCGATCACCGTCGGGATCGGCGCCGGCTTCGTCACGTATGCCGTCATCCACGTCATCCGCGGCAAGGCGCGCGAGCTGCATCCGCTGATGTGGGTGTGCTCGGCGTTGTTCGTCGTCTACTTCGCCATCGACCCGATCAAGGCGCTCCTCGGCGCCGCCTGACGCGCAGCGGGTGCCGTGCCGGCCCGTTCCTCGCGGCCCCGGCTCGATGACCGTATGCCGGGGCCGCCCTCAGCGGGCGGCGAGGGCGAAGCCGGTGGCGAGGAGAACGGCATACGCCAACTGGGTCTGTCCCGTCCCGGCGAGCACGGGGATCAGGTCTCGCCCCCGGGCGCCGCCGACGACCCGCCGGATCTCCAACGCCGCCAACGGAAGCGCGACCAGGGCGAGGAGGGCCCAGACGGTGCTGCGGGCGGCATACGCGGCGAGGGCGAACGCGGCGACGACGAGCACGACATAGAGCACCCGGGTCCCCCGGTCGCCGAGCCGCACGGCGAGGGTCCGTTTGCCCGCGACCGTGTCGCCGGGGATGTCCCGGAGGTTGTTGGCGACGAGGATGGCGCTCGCGAGCGCCCCGACCCCGCACGCGCCGAGCAGGCTGAGCCGGGTCAGGGTGTGCGCCTGCGTATAGGTCGTCCCCAGCGTCGCGACCAGCCCGAAGAAGAGGAAGACATAGAGCTCCCCGAGCCCGCGATAGCCATAGGGCTTCGTCCCGCCCGTGTAGCGCCACGCGGCGACTACGGCGAGCGCCCCGACGACCAGCAACGGCAGCGTGTTGGACGCGGCGACGAGCGCGAGCCCGGCCACCCCCGCCACGGCGAAGGCCGCGAACGCCATGAACCGGACATTCTCCGCCCGCGCCAGCCCTTGCCCGACGAGCCGCACCGGCCCGACCCGCGCCGCATCGGTGCCGCGCACCCCGTCGGAGTAGTCGTTCGCGTAGTTCACCCCCACCTGCAGCGCCAACGACACGAGCAGCGCGAGGACGGCGAGCGCGAGGTCGGCCCGGTCGAGCGCCGCCGCCGCGCCGGTGCCGACGAGGACGGGGGCGACGGCGGCCGGGAGGGTGCGCGGGCGCGCGCCGGCGACCCACTGGGCGAGCGTGGCCATGGGCGGTGGTCAGAGCTTCCGGAGGAAATCGGGGTCGTCGTCCGGCCCGATGGGGCCGGAGCGGCGACGACGGTCGCCGGGGGCGGTGCGGCCCGGGAGCGCCATCGGCGTCGCCCGGCCGGCGAACCACCACGCGGCCGACCCGGCGAACGGGAACAACAGGATGACGAACACCCAGACGACCTTGGGCAGTCCGCGCACCTGGTCCTCGGGCGTCTGGACGCAGTCGACGACCGAATAGACCGCGACCACCAGGGCGGCGAGCCAGGGCAGGAAGCGGATCACGCTCCCCATTCTCCCACCGCTTCTCGTATGGCGCGTGCCGCCACCGCCGCCCGGTCCGGTTTCCCGGGACCCCGCTCGGGGAGGGCGTCGAGGACGAGGACCCGCTTCGGCAGGGCGTATGCCGCGAGCTCACCCCCCAGGCGTTCCCGCACCTCCGCCGTGGTCACCTGGGCGGACGTGCCGGTGACGGCGAGGACGATCGCCTGCCCCCACTGCGGGTCGGGGACGCCGACGGCGACCGCGCCGGTCACGCCCGGCAGGTGCGCGAGCGCGGCCTCCTCGACCACCCGAGGGTGGACCTTGAGCCCTCCGGTGACGATGACGTCGTCGCGACGGCCGAGGATGCGTAGGCTCCCGTCGCGGGCGAACTCCCCGAGGTCGTCGGTGACGAACCACCGCTGTCCGTGGCTCTCGACGAAGGCGGCGGCGCTCTCGTCGGGGCGGCCGAGGTAACCCGACGCAAGGGTCGGACCGCCCAGCCGGACACGGCCGTCGGCGTCGAGGGCGATCCGCGTGCCGGGCAGGGGCCGGCCGTCATAGACGCACCCGCCCGCCGTCTCGCTCATCCCATAGGTCGCGACCAGCCGGACGCCCGCGTCGGCCGCACGGGTCCGCAGCGAGGGCGGCGTGGCCGCCCCGCCGACGAGGACGGCATCGAAGCGGGCGAGCGCGGCGGTGCCGGTGGGATCGGCGAGCAGGCGCGCGACCTGGGTGGGGACGAGGGCGGTGTAGGCCGGCCCCTCGCCCAGCGCGCCGGCCGCCCGGGCGAAGGCGCCGGCCTCGAAGGGTCCGCTCCGGTCGAGGAGGACCGGGGCCAGGTCCGCGATCACGGAGCGGACCAGAACCTGGATCCCGGCGATGTGGGCGGCGGTCAGGGCGAGCAGCCACCGGCCCGGCCCGCCGAGGACCGCGTGCGTCGCGGCCGCGCTGGCTCGCAGCGCCGACGCGGTGAGCAGGGAGAGCTTCGGCGAGCCGGTCGAGCCCGAGGTCGCCACCGCGAGGGCGAGGCCGTCGGGGAGGTCACCGTCGGGGAAGGCGCCGTCGGGGAGGTGACCGAGCAGCGGGAGGGGAGTGTCGGCATACGGGAGCAGGGCGGGGCCGCCGTCGAGCGCGGCACGCAGCGCCGCCAGCAACGCGGGTACGTCACCGGCATACGTGGGAACCAGCCGCGGGGACACGGCGCCCTCAGCCGGCGAGGAACGCCGGGACCCGGTCCTTGGGTCGCCCGAAGATCGCCCGGCCGCTCCGCGCGACGACCCCGGCCGCCCGCGCGACGCCGAGGGCCACGCGGCAGGTCGAGCGGCGGTGATCGTGCGGGATGGTCGTCGCCACGCCGTCACCCTAAGCCCGTGTGCGAGTCTTGTCGGCCATGGACGTGCGCTGGGTATGGGTGTTCATCGATTCCGTGAGACCGGCGGGGCCGGCGTGGGAGTTCTGGCGGGCGGTCACTGACTCGACGCTCTCGCCGACCCGGGGCGACCGGGGACAGTTCGCAACTCTCCTTCCGCCACAAAGCAATCCGTGGATCAAGGTCCAAGAGGTCGATGCGGGTGGCGGTGTCCACCTCGATTTCGACGTGATCAATGTCAACGTCGCCGCCGACTACGCCACCCTCCTCGGCGCTCGCGAACTCCATCGCTTCCCCGAGGGCACGACGATCGTCATGGCCTCGCCCGGTGGGTTCGTCTTCTGCCTGACCACCTGGGACGGCGTGCCCCGCGCGAATCGCACCGATTCGCCGGCCGAACGCCTCGACCAGGTCGCCCTCGACGTCCCACCCGAGGGGTATGCCGTCGAGACCGCCTTCTGGGCCGACCTCCTCGGCGTGACGGCCGAGACCGGCAGCCGTCCCGAGTTCACGGTCCTCACGCTCCCGGGCCCCCTCCCGATCCGCCTCCTGCTCCAGCGGCTGGACGATCCCGGCTCCTGCACCCGGGTGACGGGGCACGTCGACATCGCCTGCGCTGATCGGGCCGCCTCCCGTGCCCGCCACCTGGAACTCGGCGCGGCACACGTCGGAGACGGACCGCGGTGGAGCGTCCTGCGCGCGCCCGGCGGCGCGGCACACTGCCTCACCGACCGCGACCCGGGAACCGGTCGGCTGCCCTGAGCAGCGCAGTCGTCAGCCGGCGACGATCCGGTCGACGAGCTGCGGCGCGTCGTCGAAGAGCATGACGAGATAGCCCTCGCCGACCTCCCCACCGGCCGTCTCCCGGACGAAGGTGACCTGCCACAGCCGCGGGCCGACCTCGCACGCGTCCCACTGCGACATCGTCTCGACGTCATAGGCGCGGTCGAATCCGAGCCGCGCCCCGTCGTGGGCGTCGTCGGTGCGCCGCCAGAATGCCTGACGCAGTGCCTCCTGCGCGGCGGTCCGCTGCTCGAGGACGGCGACCGACGGATTGTCGTCCCGGGCGAGGTGGTGCAGCGGGTGGAGCTGGCGCAGATAGGACACGACGACGGCGATCGCCTGCTCCGACGTGAACTCCGGCACCGGTCCGGTGAGGGCGTCGTGGACCAGGGGGATGCCGCTCGCGCCCGCCAACTGCGGCCGCTCGAGGGCGGGTGCGGGCACGAGGTCCGCCGCGGTGACATCCCGGCCGTCCCCCCGAGGAGCGGCCCCGTCCACCAGGAGATAGGCGACGGTGCGTCCGGAGGTGGCGCGAAACACCCCGCGGGCACCGGCGAGATAGGCCGCCACGGCCGCATAGCCGCGCGCCAGTTCTTCATCGGCCGGGACCGGGGAGGTGGTCAGGTCGCTCCGATGATGGCGCTCGCCATACGCCCGGAGCCGGCTGGCCGCGACGGCGAGTTCGTCCGGCACGGACGAGTGTTCCCACCCCCACATCCAGGTGTGGTCGTCGGGCACGTGGGTCCCCGCGACCTGCACGGGGACGCTTCTCGTCGACGATCCGTCGGTGAAGATCAGGGTGCCGGCCTCGAGATCGACCGTCCACGCGGACGTGGGAGTGGGGTGTCCCACGCGCGGTGCCCGATCGGCATACGCGCTGGCCTGCGCCACGAGGGTGTCCCACGGCAGGTCCGCGTCGGGCGACGGGCGGGGGTCGGTCATCGGGTTCCTTCGGCTCGTGCTCGGGGACAGCGTGCCACGAACCTCCCCTTTGGCATGATCGGGGCGTGCCGTCCCCCGCAGTCGATCTCGCCCGTGCGCTCATCGCGGAGGCTGTGGCCTGCGGTGTGCGCGAGGTCGTCCTGTGTCCCGGGTCGCGGTCGGCACCACTGGCGTATGCCGCGCTCGCTGCCGCCGACGCCGGCCTCGTGCGCCTCCACGTCCGGGTCGACGAACGCTCGGCCGCCTTTCTCGCGCTCGGGCTGGCCAAGATGTCCCGGCGTCCCGCGCTCGTCGTCACGACCTCGGGGACTGCGGTCGCCAACCTCCACCCCGCGGTGTTGGAGGCGCATCACGGGTGCGTCCCGTTGATCGTCGTCTCCGCGGACCGGCCACGGGAGTTGCGCCACTCGGGGGCGAACCAGACCACCGTCCAGCCCGGGATCTTCGGGGGGGCGGTGCGGTGGGAGGTCGACGTCGAGGCGCCGGGGGAGGGGGGCGACCCCGGCGCGATCCGGACGATCGTCCGTCGGGCGTATGCCGCGGCCGCAGCCCCGGCTGCGATGGCAGTCGACGCCGAGGGAGACGGGGCCGCGGAGACCGGCGCCGTGGGGACTGGCCCTGGCGACGACCCTGGGCCGGTGCACGTCAATCTCTGCCTGCGCGAGCCTCTGGTGCCCGACACCTGGCCGCTGCCCGAGGGCAGGACGTCGCGGCCCGACACCGTGCCGCCGTCCGAGTCCGAGGCCAGGATGCCGCCGCGTGACACCGTGCCGCCGTCCGAGTCCGAGGCCAGGATGCCGCCGCGTGACACCGTGCCGCAGTCCGAGTCCGAAGCCAGAACGTCCGAAGCCAGAACGGGGCAGCCCGACAATGGGGCGCCGCCGACGCCTCCCGGGATGCCACAGCGTGCCCCCGATGCGCTCAGGGAGTTCGAGAAGTGCTCCCGAACAGCCGTTTCCGGCACACCGTTGCCCAGCGACGCCGTCGGTTTCCCCAGAACCCTCGTCGTCCTCGGGGACCTGGTCGATCCCGCACAGCGCCCTGTCGTCTCGGACTTCGCCCGACGCCACGGATACCCCCTCGTGGCAGAGCCGTTCGGGCTCCGGTCAGCCTCCGATGCCGCCCTCCCGCACGGACCACTACTGCTCACCGTCCCCGGGTGGCTCGACACCCACCCCCCCGAGCGGGTCCTCGTCGTCGGCCGGCCCACCCTCTCGCGCGCCGTCCTGGCCCTCCTGCGCCGCCCGGGTCTCCTCGTCGAGGCGGTCACCGACCGGCGCCTCGTCCCCGACCCGGCCGGCGTCGTCCGAAACGCCCACCCGTGGTCGGCGCTCGCCGACGATTCGCGCTGGCCCCCGGCCGACCGGGAGTGGGCGCAGGCCTGGACCTCCGCCGGCGACCGCCTCGCCGGGCTCGTCGCCGCGGATCCCCCGCCCTGGGGGAGCGGCCTCGCCGTCGCCCGAACGGTCCTGGCCGCCCTCCCCTCCGGCGCGCGCCTCTTCCTCGGCTCCTCCTCCACCGTCCGCGACGTCGACCTCGCCCCAGGAACCCCGACCTCTCCGCCCGACGGCGCAGTCTCCTCCTCGCAACGGAGATCTTCCGTTGCGAACCATGGTGCTTCGTTGCGCACGCCGGTCAGGCCCGGCATGCCCGCCGCGCCCATCACCATCGTCGCCAGCCGTGGTCTCGCCGGCATCGACGGGTGCGTGGCGACGGCGGCGGGCCTCGCGCTCGCGGAGGGAACGGCATACGCCCTCATGGGGGATCTGACCTTCCTCCACGACGCCAACGCCCTGCTCATCGGCCCCGGCGAACCCCGCCCCGACCTGACCATCGTCGTCGTCAACGACGACGGGGGCGGAATCTTCAGCCTCCTCGAGCCCGGTGACCCCGTACGCGCGGGCGCTTTCGAGCGCGTCTTCGCCACCCCCACTGGCACCGACCTCGCCGCGTTGTGCGCCGCCCACGGCGTCACCCACCGACGGGCGACGACCCCCGGCGCACTGACGGCCGCCCTCCTGACGGAGCCGCGCGGCATACGGGTGATCGAGGTCCCGACCGACCGCTCCCGCCACCGCGCGGACCACGACGCACTCCGCGCCGTCGCCGCCCGCCTCTGAGACCCCCGAACGGCCTCTCAGCCCCGCACGGCCCGGTGCAGCGCGACGATGCCCCCGCTCAGGTTGCGCCACTCGATCGATGACCAGCCAGAGGCGGCGATCAACGCACCCAGCTCGCGCTGCGCGGGCCACGCCCGGATCGACTCCGCGAGATAGACATACGAGTCCGGACTCGAGCTCACGCGCCGCGCGACGGACGGCAGCGCCCGCATCAGATATTCCGTGTAGACCCGCCGGAACAGCCCGTTCGTCGGCGCGCTGAACTCGCACACCACCAGCCGCCCACCCGGCCGGGTGACCCGCGCGAACTCCGTCAGCGCCGCCCCCACATCCGCGACATTGCGCAGCCCGAACGACATCGTCACCGCATCGAATGCCCCGTCGGCGAACGGCAGGTGCATCGCGTCGGCGGCCGTGAAGGCGAGATCCGGCCGGCGCCGCACGCCCACCCGCAACATCCCGAGGGAGAAGTCCGCGGGCACCACATGCACCCCGGCATCCGCCAGCGGCTCTGCGCTCGTCCCCGTCCCGGCCGCGATATCGAGCACGACCTCGCCCGCCCGCGCCCCGATTGCCGCCACCGTCGCCCGCCGCCACAGCCTGTCGATCCCGCCGGTCAGGACGTCGTTCGTCAGGTCGTAGCGCTCCGCGACCCCGTCGAACATCGCCGCGACTGCGCCGGGATCCTTCTCCAGAGTGGCTCGGGTCATGCCAGCATCCTGCCTCATGCGTCGTAGGCTTCTCTGCCGATGACCACGATGCCGTTTCCCGCCACCGCACTCGTGGCCCGCACCGCCTGGCTGCCCGTCGCCGACGCCGAGGCGCTGCTTCGGCTTCTCCCCGCCGCGCCGCCGTCCGACCTCGTTTCGTGGGTCCGGCGCGGCGACGGCCTCGTCGGCTGGGGACGGGCCCTCGCGACGACGACCTCGGGTCCCGACCGCTTCGCCGATGCGGCCGCCTGGTGGCGGTCGGTCGCCGGCGGCGCCGTCGTCCGCGACGACGTGCGTCTCCCGGGCACCGGGCCGATCGTCTTCGCCTCCATGACGTATTCGGCAGCGTCGGCGACCGCGTCCGTTCTCGTCGTTCCCGAGGTCGTCGTGGGCCGCCGTGGTGACCAGGCCTGGGTCACCACCGTCACCACCGACGGGTCGCTGCCGTATGCCGTTCCGCTCGCCCCCGCCCCCGACCCGCCCGCTCCCGGCGTGGTCGCCTTCGCCGACGGGGCGCGGTCGGCCGCCGAGTGGGAACTCGCCGTCGCCGACGCCGTCGATCGGATCACCGACAACCGGCTCGACAAGGTCGTCCTCGCCCGGTCGCTCCTCGCGCGGACGGAGGTCGACATCGACGCCCGCTGGTTGCTGCAGCGCCTCCAGGACCGTTACGACACCACGTGGGTGTTCGCCGTGGACGGCCTCGTCGGGGCGACCCCCGAGATGCTCGTCCGCCTCGACCGCGGTCTGGCGACGTCCCGCGTCCTCGCCGGCACCATCCGCCGGACCGGCGATGACACCCACGACCTCGCCCTCGCTGCCTCACTCGCCCGGTCCTCCAAGGACCTCGAGGAGCATGAATATGCCGTTCGCTCCGTCGCCGACGCCCTCGGCCGGCACTGCACGTCGATGTATGTCCCCGAGGCCCCGTTCGTCCTCCATCTCGCCAATGTCATGCATCTCGCGACGGACGTCGCGGGCGTCGTCGACGACGGAACCAACTCACTCGAACTCGCCGCCGCGCTCCACCCGTCCGCGGCCGTCTGTGGCACGCCGACCCCGGTCGCCGATGCCCTCATCACCGAACTCGAGGGCATGGACCGCGGCCGGTATGCCGGCCCTGTCGGGTGGATGGACGCCGACGGAGATGGCGAGTGGGGCATCGCCCTCCGCTGCGGTGCCCTGACCCCGGACGATCCACGTCAGATCACGCTATATGCCGGATGCGGCATCGTCGCCGGCTCCGATCCCGAGGACGAGGTCGCCGAATCGGACGCGAAGTTCCTGCCCATGCGCGATGCCCTCACCGCCGCCCGCGACTGACGCCCTCCCCGGCCGGCCCGGATCCGGCTGCGCGATGCGCCCGCCTCCGGCATGCTCCCACCAGTGGGCCCACGACCGCACCAGCCACTCGGGCCGCCAAGCTCTCCGGAGGCGCTGCGGCAGAGCTCGACCCGTTCCACGGACGCGTTGCTCGGGGGGCGCCCGATTGCACGCCTCGCGGGATACTCGCCTAGACTCCGAATGATCGTGAAACCGTTCACAAGCCCCCCGAGGACGCCGACATGACGCAGCCTGTCGACCAGGCCGATGTCGTCGTCGTCGGCGCCGGCCCCGGGGGCAGCGCGACCGCGGCCTATCTCGCCCAGCACGGCCTCGACGTCGTCGTGCTCGAAAAGGCCGCCTTCCCCCGCGACAAGATCTGCGGTGACGGGCTGACCCCTCGCGCAGTCAAGGAACTCATCTCCCTCGGGGTCGACACCACCGGCTGGCAGCGCACCCGCGGCCTGCGGATCAAGGGCGGCGGACACACGCTCACCCTCGACTGGCCGTCGACGCGCACCTTTCCCGACTACGGCATGGTCCGCACCCGCGCCCAGCTCGACGACACCCTGGCCCGGCATGCCCAGCATCGCGGCGCCCGCCTCCACGAGCGCACATCCGTCACGGCGCCGATCCGGGACGAGCGGACCGGCCGCGTCGTCGGGGTGACCGCGCGCCGACTCGACCCCTCCGGGCGGGCGACCGGCGAGACGTATGCCGTGCGCGCCCCCGTCGTGGTCGCCGCCGACGGCGTCTCCTCCCGCCTCGCGACCGCGGTCGGTCGACAGAAGCGGGAGGACCGGGTCATGGGCGTCGCCGTCCGCGCCTACTACAAGACGCCGAAGCAGGACGACTACCTCGAATCCCACCTCGAGCTGTGGACCCGTGACGACGCGGGCAACCGGATGCTCATGCCCGGCTACGGCTGGCTCTTCCCGCTCGAGGACGGTCGCGCCAACGTGGGGCTCGGCATCCTGGACACCTCGAGCGCCTTCGGGCACACCGACTACAAGGACGTCATGCGGCGCTGGGTCGAGGACATCGCCTCCGATTGGCACCTCGTGCACGACGAGTCCGCGGGGCCGATCCGGGGCGCCGCGCTCCCGATGGGCTTCAACCGCACCCCGCTGTATGCCGATGGCCTCCTCCTCGTCGGGGACGCCGGTGGCATGGTCAACCCGTTCAACGGGGAGGGGATCGACTATGCCCTCGAGGCGGCCCGCGTCGGCAGCGAGATCATCGCCCAGGCGTTGGCCCGCGATGGTGACGTGGCGCGCGAACGGGTGCTGGCGGCATACGGACCCCGGATGAAGGACGCACTGGGCGGCTATTTCACCCTTGGCCGGTGGTTCGCCCACGCAATCGGGCACCCCGAGGTCATGCGACTGGCCACGAAATACGGCCTCCCTCGGACCGCCCTCATGCGACTGTTGCTGAAGATCATGGCGAACCTCCCCGAGGAGCGAGGCGGCCGTGTGTCCGACCGACTGATCGTGGCCCTGTCGGCGATGGCGCCGGACGCGTGAACGTGCTTGTGTTGCACCGGTGCGCCACGCCCGGACCCACGCGCGCCCGGGGCGGTCGGACCCATAGGATTGAATGGCTCACGCCGGTGACGTGCACCACATCTGAAGAAAGGGAGGTAGGCCGCTCGTGAACCACCACTCGTACCTACCACTGCTGTTCCTGCTCGCCATCGGTGGCGGGTTCGCTGTCTTCTCCGTGGCCATCGCACCCATCGCCGGTCCCCGGCGTTACAACCGGGCCAAGATGGACGCCTACGAGTGCGGGATCGAGCCCTCGCCGCAGGCCTCCGGCGGCGGCCGGGTGCCGATCAAGTACTTTCTGACGGCGATGCTCTTCATCATCTTCGACGTCGAGTCGGTCTTCCTCTATCCGTTCGCCGTCGCGTTCAAGCAACTCGGCCTGTTCGCCCTGGTCGAGATGATCCTGTTCATCCTCACCGTGTTCATCGCCTACGCCTATGTCTGGCGTCGTGGTGGCCTGGACTGGGACTGACGGAGGAGACAGCCAATGGGTATCGAAGAGAAGCTCCCTGCCGGATTCCTGCTGACCACGGTCGAGCAGGTCGCCGGATACATGCGCAAGAGTTCGGTCTGGCCCGCGACCTTCGGTCTCGCGTGTTGCGCGATCGAGATGATGGCCGTCGGCACGCCCGACTACGACATCGCCCGTTTCGGCATGGAGCGCTTCTCCGCGACGCCTCGGCAGGCCGACCTGATGATCGTCGCGGGGCGTGTGTCCCAGAAGATGGCGCCGGTGGTGCGGCAGGTCTATGACCAGATGCCCGAGCCCAAGTGGGTCATCTCCATGGGTGTCTGCGCGAGTTCCGGTGGGATGTTCAACAACTACGCGATCGTTCAGGGTGTCGACCACATCGTCCCGGTCGATGTCTATCTTCCCGGCTGCCCGCCGCGGCCCCAGATGCTGCTCAACGCGATCCTCGTGCTGCACGAGCAGATTCAGAACTCCAAGCTCGGCGTCAACCGGGTCGCGGCGGCCCGCGCTGCCGAAGAGGCAGCCCTGCGCGCCACGCCCACGCAGTTGCTGCCGGCGACCCATGACCATCCCGTTCCGGCCGGACGGAGCCTGCTCGCATGACCGCCACACCGAACCAGCCGCCCGAGAACCTCCCCTCGGGTCCCGGGGCAGCCCCCGAGCCGGTCCAACGTGGTGAACGCCAGGGCATGTTCGGCGCGACACGCGGGGCCGACACCACGGGCTACGGCGGCCTGCGGACGCCGATTCTCTATCCCGGTGCGGCAGTGCGCCCCTACGGCGGGGACTTCGACGCCATCGCCGACGCGGTCGAGGCCCAGATTCCGCCGGAGGCATTCGTCCGGACCGTCGTCGACCGCGGGGAACTGACCATGGTCGTGCGGCGCGAGCACCTGCCGGCGGTGGTTCGGGCCCTGCGCGACGACCCGTCCCTCCGTTTCGAGTTGTGCCTGTCAGTCTCGGGAGTCAACTACCCTGACGACGCGGGCGCCGAGCTTCACGTCGTCTATCACCTGATGTCGATCACCCACGGATCCCGCCGCCTGCGGCTCGAGGTGACCTGCCCGGATTCCGACCCGCATGTGCCGAGCGTGGTGGCCACCTATCCCGCGGCCGACTGGCACGAGCGGGAGACCTGGGACATGTTCGGGGTCATCTTCGACGGCCATCCATCGCTGACCCGCATCCTCATGCCCGACGACTGGCCCGGCCACCCCCAGCGCAAGGACTACCCCCTCGGCGGTATTCCTGTGGAGTTCAAGGGCGGCTCCGTGCCCCCGCCCGACCAGCGGAGGTCCTACAACTGATGTCCGAGAGCACCGTTTTCGAGACCGTCGACACCACGGTCGAGACCCCCGATGTCTTCGCCGCGCCCGGCAGCGAAGAAGAGGGCGCCCGCGTGTTCACCGCGCAGGGCGGGGACTGGGACGACATCGTCGGCGATGTCGGCTCGCTTCCCGAGGAGCGCATCGTCGTCAACATGGGGCCCCAGCACCCGTCCACGCACGGCGTGCTTCGGCTCATCCTCGAACTCGAGGGTGAGACGGTGACCGAGGCCCGGGCCGGAATCGGCTACCTCCACACGGGCATCGAGAAGAACATGGAGTTCCGCACCTGGACGCAGGGCGTGACCTTCTGCACGCGCATGGATTACGTCATGCCGCTGTTCACCGAGACCGCCTACTGCCTCGCGGTCGAGAAGCTGCTCGGCATCACCGACGAGGTTCCCGAGCGGGCCAGCGCGATCCGGGTCCTCATGATGGAACTCAACCGGATCACCAGCCACCTGGTCTGCATGGGCACCGGCGGCATGGAGATGGGCGCGACGACCGTCATGACGGTCGGGTTCCGCGAGCGCGAGCGCATCCTGTCGATCTTCGAGATGATCTCGGGCCTGCGGATGAACCACGCCTACGTCCGTCCGGGCGGTGTCGCACAGGACCTTCCGGCCGGCGCGATCCAGGCCATTCGCGACATCATCCCGTTGCTGCGCAAGGGTTTCCATGAGCTGGAACTGCTCATGAACGAGAACCCGATCCTCAAGGGTCGCACCGTCGGAGTCGGCTACCTCGATCTCGCCGGCTGTATGGCGCTCGGGATCACCGGCCCGATGCTGCGCAGTGCGGGACTTCCGCACGACCTGCGCAAGGCGGCGCCTTACTGCGGCTACGAGAACTACGAGTTCGATGTGGTCACGCGCACCGGGGCCGACGCCTACGACCGGCTCC
The DNA here is from genome assembly GCA_046330995.1 of Dermatophilaceae bacterium. GTDB lineage: Bacteria > Actinomycetota > Actinomycetes > Actinomycetales > Dermatophilaceae > Nostocoides_A. The sequence goes on along the minus strand of JAXLRS010000004.1, from coordinate 334,789 downwards.
GCAACCGGATCGATGAGATGTGGCAGTCGCTTTACATCGTCGAGCAGGTCATCGACGTCCTTCAGGGCCGCGCTGGCCCGGTCATGGTCGCCGACAAGAAGATCGCCTGGCCGGCCCAGCTCGCCGTCGGCGCCGATGGCATGGGCAACAGCCTGGCCCACATCAAGGAGATCATGGGCACGTCGATGGAGTCCCTGATCCACCACTTCAAGCTGGTCACCGAGGGATTCCGGGTCCCGCCCGGCCAGGTCTACGCCGCGGTCGAGTCCCCCAAGGGCGAGCTGGGCTGCCACCTCGTCTCCGACGGCGGAACGCGCCCGTTCCGCGCCCACTTCCGGGAACCCAGTTTCAACAACCTGCAGGCGGTGGCCGCGTTGTGCGAAGGCGCACAGGTCGCCGACGTCATCGTTGCGGTCGCCTCGATCGACCCGGTCATGGGGGGGGTCGACCGCTGATGGAGCACTACGGCGAACAGACCGCATCCGGCTTCCTGCACGTCAGTGCGGCGAGCAAGGAGCCCTATGCCACGGACGTCCGCGCCCGCCTGCACGATGATGCGCAGACGATCATCGCGCGCTACCCACAGCCCCGATCGGCGCTGCTGCCGATGCTCCACCTCGTTCAGAGCGTGGACGGCTATATCACGGGGCGCGGTGTCACGTTCTGCGCCGAGGAACTCGGTCTCACCGAGGCCGAGGTCAGCGGGGTCGCGACGTTCTACACCCAATACAAGCGCCATCCCAATGGTGACTACACCGTCGGTGTGTGCACCAACACCCTGTGCGCGATCATGGGCGGGGACCGGATCTGGGACACCGTGAGCGAGCACCTCGGCCTCCAACACGACGAGACGACCCCGGACGGCAGGATCACGCTGGAGCGGGTCGAGTGCAATGCGGCCTGCGACTACGCCCCCGTCGTGATGGTCAACTGGGAGTTCTACGACAACCAGACCCCGGAGTCGACCATTCAGCTCATCGACGACCTGCGGTCCGGAACCCCCGTGCGGCCGACCCGCGGCCCGAGCCGCCAGTGCACCTTCAAGGAGATGTCGCGCACGCTCGCCGGCTTCTCCGACGGCCTCGCCGACGAGGGGGTCGGAGCCGGCCCGGCGAGCCTGCTCGGTCTGCGGATCGCCCAGGAGCACGAGTGGACCGCTCCCGGTCGTCATGAGATCAGCGCGCCCGCCGACGCATCGATGCCGGCCACGGCGTCCCGCGACGAGCGGACCGTCAAGACCGAGGTCGCGGCCGGCTCGCTCGCCGATGCCAGGGCGACCCACGAAGCCGAGAAGGCAGGGGAGTGACATGACGACGCTGACCCCGATCCTCACCCGTTTCTGGGACCACCCCCAGAGTTGGACGCTGGCGACCTATGAGGCCAACGAGGGCTATCAGGCCCTGACCCGGGCCCTCGCCATGGAGCCCGCCGATCTGGTCAAGATGGCCAAGGACTCCGGCCTGCGCGGCCGTGGCGGGGCCGGCTTCCCGACCGGCATGAAGTGGTCCTTCCTGCCCCCGCCGGACGGCGGCCCGCGTTACCTCGTCGTCAACGCCGACGAGTCGGAGCCGGGCACCTGCAAGGACATCCCGCTGATGATGGCGGCGCCGCACTTCCTCATCGAGGGCGTCGCGATCACGTCCTACGCCATCGGGTGCAATCACGCCTTCATCTACCTCCGCGGCGAGGTCGTGCACGTCTATCGCCGACTGATGCGCGCCGTCGAAGAGGCCTATGCCGCCGGCCACCTCGGCACCGATATCCACGGCTCCGGCTTCGACCTCGACGTGACCGTGCACGCGGGTGCCGGCGCCTACATCTGCGGCGAGGAGACCGCGCTCCTCGACTCCCTCGAGGGCCGGCGTGGCCAGCCTCGCTCCAAGCCGCCCTTCCCCGCGGTCGCGGGACTCTATGCCCGGCCGACCGTCGTCAACAACGTCGAGTCGATCGCCTCGATCCCGCCGATCCTGCTCCACGGCGCCGACTGGTTCGCCGCGATGGGCACCGACAGCTCCAAGGGTTTCGGGATCTTCTCGCTGTCCGGCCACGTCGCCAATCCCGGTCAGTTCGAGGCTCCGCTCGGGATCACGCTGCGCGAGTTGCTCGACATGTCCGGGGGGATGCGTGCCGGCCACCGACTGAAGTTCTGGACCCCCGGGGGCTCCTCGACGCCACTGTTCACCGAGGAGCACCTCGATGTCCCCCTCGACTTCGACTCGGTCGCCAAGGCCGGCTCGATGCTCGGCACCCGGGCTCTGCAGATCTTCGACGAGACGACCTGCGTGGTCCGTGCGGTCGATCGATGGATCGACTTCTACAAGCACGAGTCGTGCGGCAAGTGCACGCCGTGCCGCGAGGGCACCTGGTGGCTCAAGCAGATCCTCGGCCGACTCGAGCACGGTCAGGGCAGCGAGGAGGACCTCGACAAGCTCCTCGACATCGCCGACAACATTCTCGGCCGCAGCTTCTGTGCCCTTGGTGACGGCGCGACGTCGCCGGTGACCAGCAGCATCCAGTACTTCCGCGACGAGTATCTCGAGCACCTTCGCCTAGGCGGGTGTCCCTTCGATCGGGACGCCTCCTCCCTCTTCGTGAAGGAGACCGCGTCCGTATGACCGCCAACGCCGAAACCAAGGCCCCGGCACAGCCGCAGAGCCCCGCCTCGGGCGGGGACGCGATCGCGAAGCCTGGTGCCGCGGAGCCGCCCAAGGCCCCCGTCGCTCAGGACCTCGTCACGCTGACCATCGACGGCATCCCGGTGTCCGTTCCCAAGGGCACCCTCATCATCCGTGCGGCCGAAGAGGTCGGGATCGAGATCCCCCGCTTCTGCGACCACCCGGGACTCGACCCCGTCGGGGCCTGCCGCCAGTGCCTCGTCGAGGTCGCGATGCCCGGCCCCCCCGGCCCAGACGGCAAGCCGGGAGCCCCCCGCCAGATGCAAGGCCCCCCCGGCCGGATGAAGCCTCAGGCGTCGTGCCAGATGACCGTGGCCCCGGGGATGGAGGTCAAGACTCAATACACCTCACCCGGCGCCGCGAAGGCCCAGCACGGCGTCATGGAACTGCTGCTGATCAACCACCCGCTCGACTGCCCCGTCTGCGACAAGGGCGGCGAATGCCCTCTGCAGAACCAGGCGATGAGCAGCGGCCGGGCCGTATCCCGGTTCGAGGACTTCAAGCGGACCTATCCCAAGCCGATCAACATCTCCAGCCAGGTCCTCCTCGACCGCGAGCGGTGCGTCCTGTGCGCCCGCTGCACCCGCTTCTCCGACCAGATCGCGGGCGACCCGTTCATCGCCCTGGTCGAGCGCGGTGCGCTTCAGCAGGTCGGGATCTATGAGGAGCAGCCCTTCGAGAGCTACTTCTCGGGCAACACGGTCCAGATCTGCCCGGTCGGGGCGCTGACCGGCGCGGCCTACCGTTTCCGCAGCCGGCCGTTCGACCTCGTGTCGACCCCTGGGACGTGTGAGCACTGTGCGAGCGGGTGCGCCATCCGCACCGACCACCGGCGCGGCTCGGTCCTTCGCCGGATGGCGATCAACGACCCCGCGGTCAATGAGGAGTGGAACTGCGACAAGGGCCGGTGGGCCTTCATGTCGCCCAACGTCGGCGACCGCTTCGACCTACCCCTGGTCCGCGACGATTCGGGCGAGCTCCACGTGGCGTCCTGGCCCGAGGCGCTGGCCGCTGCGGCCAGCGGTCTCGCGGGCACCAAGGGGGCCGTTCTCACCGGCGGACGCATCAGCGCCGAGGACGCCTACACCTACTCCAAGTTCGCGCGCATCGTCCTGCACACCAATGCGATCGACTTCCGCACGCGCCCCCACAGCGCGGAGGAGGCCCAGTTCCTCGTCTCCACCGTCGTTGCCACCGGCCCCGACGGCGGCTCCGTGACGTATGCCGATCTCGAGCGCGCGAGTCACGTCCTCCTCGTCGGCTTCGAGGCCGAGGAGGAGAGCCCGATCGTCTTCCTGCGGCTGCGCAAGGCGTTCCGCAAGAACCGCACCGTCGTCAGTTCCGTGGCGCCGCTCGCGAGCAGGGGCCTGACCAAGCTCGGCGGAACCCTCATCGCCGCCGCTCCCGGCACCGAGACCGACGTGCTCGCCGCCGACGCCGCGGCCGCCGCCCTCGACGGCTCGACCCCGTTCCTCTTGGTCGGAGAGCGGCTCGCCGGCGTTCCGGGTGGCCTCGCCGCGGCCCTCGACCTCGCCGAGCGCACCGAGGCACGCATCGCATGGATTCCTCGTCGTGCGGGGGAGCGCGGCGCGCTCGAGGCGGGCGCGCTGTCAGGTCTGCTGCCAGGGGGTCGCCCCGTCCGCAATGTCGACGCCCGCGGGCAGGTGGCCACGGCGTGGGGCGTCTCCGACCTTCCGACAGATGTCGGTCTCGACACCGCTGGGATCGTCTCGGGCGCGGCAGGTGGCGGCATCACCGGCCTCGTCGTCGGTGGTGTGGACGCCGCGGATCTCGGTCCTCAGGCGGCCAAGGCGCTCGACCGCGCCTTCGTCGTCTCCCTCGACTACCGCCCCTCGTCCGTGACGCCGTATGCCGATGTGGTCCTCCCGATCGCGCCGCACGCAGAGAAGGCGGGCACCTTTGTCAACTGGGAGGGCCGGGTCCGGCCGTTCGCAGCCGCGCTCGACACGACCGCACTGAGCGACTATCGCGTGCTCGACCTCCTCGCCGGTGAGATGGGCCATTTCCTCGGTGCCCGGTCCCTGAAGGGTATTCAGGATGAGATGGCCTCCCTCGGTGCCTGGTCGGATGGACGAGGGCACCGGCCGGCGACGACGTCGTCATCGGTTCCTCAGCCGGGACCGGGCCAGTTCGTGCTGGCGAGCTGGCACCTGCTGCTCGACCGGGGATCGCTCCAGGACGGTGAGCCCTATCTCGCCGGCACGGCACACCCGAGCGTGGCCCGGCTCTCCCCGGCCAGCGCAGCCGCCATCGGCGTGGCCGATGGGGAGATCGTCACGGTCTCGGGTCCCGGTGGGGCGATCAGCGTTCCACTCGCGATCACCGAGATGGTCGACCACGTCGTGTGGCTGCCCACCAACTCGGCCGGTTGCCGGGTCAGTGACCTGGGTGTGCCGGTCGGCCAGCTTGTCACCGTCATCCCCGGAGGTGCGTCGTGAGCCTGTCAGCCCTCGGATCCCTCTCCATGGTCGACCCGACCGACAACCCGGTCGCCGACTTCAGTGACACCCCGCTCTGGCTGTCACTGGTGAAGGCTCTGTTGCTGTTCGTCTTCCTCTTGCTCAACACCCTGATCGTCATCTGGTTCGAGCGGCGGGTCATCGGACGGATGCAGCAACGGCCCGGGCCCAACCGGACCGGTCCGTTCGGTCTGCTGCAGACCCTGGCCGATGGTGTGAAACTCGCGCTCAAGGAAGACCTGACTCCCAAGAACGCCGACAAGCTGGTCTTCCTCTTCGCGCCCGCCTTCTTCGGCGCGATGGCCTTCGTCTCGTTCTCGATCATCCCGCTCGGCCCGGCCGTCTGGATGTTCGGCCACAAGACACCGATGCAGCTGACCGACCTGCCGGTCGCCGTGCTCCTGGTCCTCGCCGTGGCCGGCGTCGGTGCCTATGGTGTGGTGCTCGCCGGTTGGTCATCGGGCTCGACCTATCCGCTCCTGGGTGGCCTGCGCAGCAGCGCCCAGATCATCTCCTACGAGATCGCGATGGGCCTGTCGCTGGTCGCGGTCTTCATGTTCTCCGGATCCATGTCGACCAGTCAGATCGTCAAGGCTCAGGAGCACCGGTGGTTCATCCTGCCCTGCATCGTCTCTTTCGTGATCTATGTCGTGACGATGGTGGGCGAGACCAATCGGCTCCCCTTCGACCTCGCCGAGGGCGAGGGTGAACTCACCGGCGGTTTCCACACGGAGTACTCCTCGCTGAAGTTCGCGATGTTCTTCCTCGCCGAGTACGTCAACATGTTCACGGTCTCGGCCCTGGCGACGACGGTCTTCCTCGGTGGCTGGCAGGCACCTCCCGGCATCGCCGCCATCAACGACGGCATGTTCAACCACGGGTGGTGGGGCCTGCTCTGGTTCTTCCTCAAGCTCTGGGCCTTCATGTTCTTCTTTGTGTGGCTGCGCGGTGCACTGCCCCGGACCCGCTATGACCAGTTCATGCGCTTCGGCTGGAAGTTCCTCATTCCGGTCACCATCCTCTGGGTCGTCGCGGTGGCCTTCATCCAGGCCGCCAATGAAGGTTGGCTGGGGACCAACACCCTGACGCTCGGTTCGCGCACCTACTACACCTCGCTGCTGATCGTCATCGGCGTCCTCGTCGTCGGCGTGCTCGCTGCGACGTGGATCTGGGATGGGCGGCAGGCGGCCAAGGCCGAGGCCAGTCGGGCCACTCCACCTCCTGAGATCGACCCGTTCGCCGGCGGCTATCCCGTTCCCCCGCTCCCCGGGCAGCGGCTGACCGAGACCCGGCCCACCCGCACCGACCAGGAGGTTCTCCATGGCTGAGCAGGGCAAGGGAGGCTTCTTCTCCGACATGTTCGCCCCCGTGGGCGGCTTCGGCGTGACCTTCGCGACCATGTTCCGCAAGGTCTACACCGAGGAATATCCCGAGGTGAAGCGTCCGACGCGGCCGAGGTTCCACGGTCGCCACCAGCTCAACCGGCACCCTGACGGGCTGGAGAAGTGTGTCGGCTGCGAGCTGTGCGCCTGGGCGTGCCCGGCGGACGCGATCCTCGTCGAGGGCGCCGACAACGACGACAGCCCCGGTGGCACCGGTCGGTTCTCCCCGGGCGAGCGCTTCGGTCGCGTGTATCAGATCAACTATCTGCGGTGCATCTTCTGTGGCCTCTGCATCGAGGCGTGCCCGACTCGTGCGCTCACGATGACCAACTTCTATGAACTCGCCGACCATCGTCGCGCGGACCTCATCTTCACCAAAGAGCAGCTTCTCGCGCCCCTCAGCGCCGGCATGGCCGCCCCGCCGCACCCCATGGTCACAGGCATGGAGGAGCGGGACTACTACCTCGGGAAGGTCACGGGTGACGCGTCATGACCGGCACGGGTGAGGCGGTCGTCTTCTGGATTCTCGGGTCGCTCTCCGTCATGGGGGCACTCGGGTTGCTCTTTGCGCGGAAGGCGGTGCACGCGGCCCTGGGCATGGCCCTGACCATGCTGATGCTGGGCATCTTCTACGTCGGCCAGGGCGCACCGTTCCTCGGGGTCGTGCAGGTGTTCGTCTATTCGGGCGCAGTCATGATGCTCTTCCTCTTCGTGCTCATGCTCGTCGGCGTCGATTCCTCCGACTCGCTCGTCGAGACGATCAAGGGACAGAAGTGGTCAGCTCTCGTGCTGAGCCTGGGGCTCGCGCTCCTGCTGTTCGGCGGCATCGGGCATATCGCTGTGACGGGCAAACCCAGCCTCGAGGTGGCCAATGTCGGCGGCAACGTCTCCGCGATGGCCAATATCATCTTCAGCGAGTACGTCTGGGTCTTCGAAGTCACCAGCGCCCTCCTGATCACCGCGGCCCTGGGCGCGATGGTGCTGGCTCACCGCGAGCGCCTCGGCGTCAAGCCGAGTCAGAAGGACCTGTCCCGAGAGCGCATCCTGCGCAACGAGAATGTCTCGGGCCTCCCGGCACCCGGCGTCTACGCCCGACACAACGCGGTGGACACCCCCGCCCTGCTGCCCGACGGCTCGCCGGCCACGCTGTCCGTGAGCCGGACCCTCGTCGCTCGCGACCAGGTGGCCGGCCCTGGCCGCTTCGCCACGGCCGAACACAACCTCCAGAACGAGATCGAGGAGGGGCGCACCCGATGAGCCTGATGAACTACATCTACCTCGCGATCATCCTGTTCGCGATCGGGGCGGCGACAGTGCTGACTCGCCGCAACGCCATCGTCGTGTTCATGGGCATCGAGTTGATGCTCAACGCGGCCAATCTGGCGTTCGTCACCTTCGGCCGGATGCGCGGCTCCCTCGAAGGCGCGGGGATCGCCCTCTTCGTCATGGTCGTCGCGGCGGCCGAGGTCGTTGTCGGCCTCGCCATCATCATGGCCATCTTCCGTGCCCGCCGATCGGCCTCGGTCGACGACGCCAACCTGCTGAAGCTGTAGAAGGAGTCAAGACACCGTGTCTTCCCTCGCCCTCCAGATCGTGCAGGCCACCGGCGCCGAGACCGGCCCCGTGACCCTGCCGGCCTGGCTTCTCATCGGGTTCCCGCTCGCGGGCGCGCTCCTGCTCCTGCTCGGCGGGCGCATCACCGACAGTTTCGGTCCCGGTCTGGCCACCGGCCTGTCCTGGGCCAGCTTCGGGCTCGGCGTCGTCGCGTTGACCCAGACGTTGGGCGCCGACCCCGAGGGCCGGTCCACCCATCAAGTCCTCTACAACTGGATCCCCGCCGGGAGTTTCCAGCTCAGTGCCGGCCTTCTGGTCGATCCGCTCTCGCTGAGCTTCGTCCTGCTCATCACCTTCGTCGGGTCCCTCATTCACGTCTATTCGCTCGGCTACATGAGCCACGACCCCGACAAGCGCCGGTTCTTCGCTTACCTCAACCTGTTCGTCGCGTCGATGCTCACCCTGGTCCTGGCCGACTCCTACGTCCTGTTGTTCGTCGGCTGGGAGGGCGTGGGTCTGGCGTCCTACCTCCTGATCGGCTTCTGGAACCACAACCCCGCCTATGCCACCGCTGCCAACAAAGCCTTCATCGTCAACCGAGTCGGTGACATGGGTCTGTCGCTGGCCATCGCCACGATGTTCGCGACGTTCCATGCTGTCGACTTCGCCACGGTCAATGCGGGTGTTTCACAGGCGAGCACAGGCGCGCTGACGGCTATCGGACTGCTGCTTCTCGTCGGCGCGTGTGGCAAGTCGGCCCAGTTCCCCCTCCAGAGTTGGCTCGGCGACGCCATGGCCGGCCCCACCCCGGTCTCCGCGCTGATCCACGCGGCGACGATGGTCACCGCCGGCGTCTATCTCGTGGTCCGCAGCCACGCGATCTATGACGCCGCTCCCAATGCCCGACTCGCCGTGACGATCGTCGGCGCGATCACTCTGCTTTTCGGGGCGATCGTCGGCTGCGCCAAAGACGACATCAAGAAGGCGCTCGCCGCCTCCACGATGTCGCAGATCGGCTACATGATGCTGGCCGCCGGCCTCGGTCCGGTCGGATACGCCTTCGCGATCATGCACCTGCTCACCCACGGGTTTTTCAAGGCCGGGATGTTCCTCGGGGCCGGCTCAGTCATGCACGGCATGAGCGATCAGGTCGACATGCGCCGATTCGGTGGGCTCGGCCCGTTCATGAAGATCACCTGGATCACCTTCGGCCTGGGCTGGCTTGCGATCCTGGGGGTCCCGCCGTTCTCGGGCTTCTGGTCCAAGGACAAGATCATCGAGGCGGCCTTCGTCGGCGAGGGCTGGCGCCCATGGGTCTTCGGTCTGGCCGCCTTGATCGGCGCCGGGATCACCGCCTTCTATATGTCGCGCCTGTTCTTCATGACCTTCCAGGGCGACAAACGGTGGACCGATCATCAACACCCGCACGAGTCGCCCTTGACCATGACCATCCCGATGATGATCCTCGCGGTGGGCTCCGCGGCACTTGGCTTCATCCTCGGGCCCACCGGGATGTTCACCAAGTGGCTCGAGCCGATCGTCGGTGGCGGTCACGAGGGTGAGCCGGTCGTCAACAAGTGGCTCCTGATGGGTGCGACGCTCGTCCTCGTGGCCGCCGGCGCCGGTCTCGCGTGGGTGCGCTACGGCGCGGCCGACGTGCCGGTCGTCGCCCCGGCGGGGAACGCCCTCACCCGGGCGGCGCGCAGAGACCTCTATCAGGACGACATCAACGAGGCGGTGTTCATGCGACCCGGCGTCGACCTGACGGACGCGATCGAGTGGAGCGACCGCCACGGCATAGACGGGGCGGCGACCGGCCTGGCGGAACTCACGCGCGGGACCTCCGATCGCCTCCGGCGACTCCAGAACGGTTTCGCTCGGTCGTATGCCCTGACGATGCTCGCCGGTGTCGTCGCCGTCTTCGGTGCACTGTGGGTGATGAACTGATGGAGAACTTTCCCTGGCTCACGGTGTTGATGGTGCTTCCGCTCGCGGGCGCGCTTGTCATCGCGGCCTTGCCCGCGGCGCTGGCCGACAAGGCCAAGCAGGTCGCCCTGCTCGTGTCCGTGGTCACGCTGGCGGTCGCAGTCGGCGCGGTGACGCAGTTCGACACCAGTGCCCTCCAGCAGTTCCAGCTCACCGAGACGCATGAGTGGATCAAGACCTTCGGCGTCTCCTATGCCCTCGGAGTCGACGGCATCGCGCTGGCACTGATCGTTATGTCGGCGGTTCTGACGCCCGTTTGCATCCTCGCGGCATGGCACGACGTTCCGGAGGGTGGTCGCCGGGAGAAGAACTACTTCGCGCTCACCCTGTCCCTCCTCGCCTTCATGGTCGGGGTCTTCGCGGCAACCGACGTCTTCCTCTTCTATGTCTTCTTCGAGGCGATGCTCATCCCGGTCTATTTCCTGATCGGGTCCTACGGCGGACCACAGCGGCAGTATGCCGCGGTCAAGTTCCTCCTGTTCTCCCTCGCGGGCGGCCTTGTCATGCTCGTCAGCGTCATCGCCCTCTATTTCCACGGACCGCGGGGTTCCCAGGGCTTCCTCATCGACAACCTGACCGGGCTCAACCTCGACCCGACGACCCAGAAGTGGCTCTGGCTCGGCTTCTTCATCGCTTTCGCGATCAAGGCGCCGATGTGGCCCGTGCACACCTGGTTGCCCGATGCCGCCGCTGCAGCGACCCCCGCAACGGCCACGCTCCTGGTCGGTGTGCTCGACAAGGTCGGGACCTACGGCATGATCCGCTTCTGCCTCCAGCTCTTCCCCGGCGCCAGCACCTGGGCCACCCCTGCCGTCATCGCCCTCGCCGTCGTCTCGGTGATCTATGGCGCGTTCTGCGCCATCGGCTCCAATGACGTCATCCGCCTGATCTCCTACACCTCCATCAGCCACTTCGGGTTCATCGTCATGGGCATCTTCGCGATGACGACGCCAGCGGGTGCGGGCTCGGCGACGTACATGATCAACCACGGCTTCACGACGGCGGGCCTCTTTCTCGTCGCCGCCATGTTGATCCGCCGGCGCGGCAGCACCCGGATCTCAGATTTCGGAGGGTGGCAGCGCGTCACGCCGGTCATCGCCGGGGTCTTCCTCATCTCCGGCCTCTCGAGCCTGTCCCTACCGGGCCTGGGCTCCTTCATCTCGGAGTTCCTGGTGCTCCTCGGCACCTTCGCCCGCTACAAGGGAGCGGCCTCGATCGCGACCATCGGTCTGGTTCTCGCCGCCATCTATGTTCTGTGGATGTACAAGCGGATGATGACCGGCCCGAAGCCCGATCTCCGCGAACCCGTCACCGATATCTCGTTGCGGGAGAAGGTCGTGGTGGCGCCCATCCTGATCGCCTTCCTCCTCCTGGGCTTCTATCCCAAGCCTCTGCTCGACACGGTGAATCCGGCCGTCCAGCGCGTCCTGACGTATGTCGGCGCGAGTGACCCGGCGCCGTCCGTCCCCGTCGCTGCCACCACTGGGAGTGAGAAGTGACCCCCGACACCGGCTTCCAGGCCGTCAGCGTCAACTACTGGGCGATCATGCCCATCCTCGTCGTCTTCGGCGGGGCTCTGGTGGGCGTTCTCGTCGAGGCGTTCGTCCCGCGCCGCTCGCGCCACAGCGTCCAGGTCGCACTGACGTTGATCACCCTCGCGACCGCCTTCGCTGCGCTCGTGACGAAGGCCCGGCACGACAAGGGCGTCACCCTCGGTGGAGCGCTCGTCATCGACGGGCCGGCGCTCTTCCAGATGGGCGCGATCCTCGTCCTCGGCATCCTCAGCGTCATGCTCATGGCGGAGAAGTTCTCCAGTGCCGGGGCCGACGCGTTCACCCCGATGGGGGCGGCGGTCCCGGGGTCCAAGCTGGAGGCCACTGCGACTCGCGCTGGCTGGGGGACCGGAGAGGTCTTCCCGCTGGCGCTCTTCTCGATCGCCGGGATGATGATCTTCCCCGCGGCCGGCGACCTGCTGACGATGTTCGTCGCGCTGGAGGTCCTCTCCCTCCCGCTCTACATCCTCACTGGATTGGCGCGGCGCAAGCGCCTGCTTTCCCAGGAGGCCGCACTCAAGTACTTCCTCCTCGGATCGTTCTCCAGCGCGTTCTTCCTCTTCGGATCGGCGCTGATCTATGGCTATGCCGGGTCCATCCACCTCTCCGAGGTGTCCACCGCGATCAGCGAGGGCTCCGCTCGATATGACGGGCTACTCCTGCCGGGTGTCGTCTTCGTCCTCGTCGGCCTGCTGTTCAAGGTCGGTGCGGTGCCCTTCCACGCCTGGACCCCGGACGTCTACCAGGGCGCGCCCACTCCCGTCACAGGCTTCATGGCCGCCTGCACGAAGCTCGCCGCTTTCGGCGCCATTCTGCGTCTGGTCTACGTCGGGATCGAGGCCAACCGGTGGGACTGGCGCGTCGGGGTGATGGCGATCGCCGCCCTGACCATGGTCGTCGGCTCCATCCTGTCGGTGACGCAGACGGACATGAAGCGGTTGCTTGCCTACTCCTCGATCGCGCACGCCGGATTCATCCTCACCGGTGTTCTGGCATTCGACAAGGCGGGCGTTTCGGGCGTCATGTTCTATGCCCTGTCCTATGGCCTGGCGACGATCGCCGCGTTCGGCATCGTCGCGCTCATCCGTCAGGGTGACAGCGGAGGCGAGGCCACCTCACTCAAGCAGTGGTCCGGGCTCGGCAGATCCCACCCCGTCGTCGCCGGTGTCTTCGCGCTGCTGTTGCTGACCTTCGCGGGGATCCCGCTCACGTCGGGGTTCACGGCGAAGTTCGCCGCGTTCGCACCGGCCGTCGCCACCGGAGGCAAGGGGGCGCTCATTCTCGTCGTCATCGGTGTCCTGTGCAGCGTCATCACTGCCTTCGTCTATATCCGCATCGTCGTCCTCATGTATTTCAACGACAGCCGCGGTGACGTCGTGGCGCTGACACCATCGATCCTCGCCACCGTCGCGCTCGCTGCGGCCGTCATCGCGACGATCGGACTCGGCGTCTGGCCGGGACCGGTGCTCGACCTCGCCTCGCAGGCGAGCCAGTTCATCCGCTGACCCGTATGCCGAGCCGCGCCTCCGCACCGTCCCTCCCCGGGATCTCCGACGCACTCAAGGCCCGCCTCGACGCGGGCCTGAGTGCGGTCGAGGCGCTGCTCGAGCAGCGGGTCGACCACGCCGATCCCTTCATCGCCGAAGCCAACGCCCACCTGCTGCAGGCGGGCGGCAAGCGGTTCCGTCCGCTCCTGACGATGCTCGCTGCGGAGCTCGGATCGGGGATCTCGGAGGACGTCATCGCCGCCGCCGCGGGCGTGGAGCTGACGCACCTCGCGTCGCTCTATCACGACGACGTCATGGACGAGGCCGACACCCGCCGCGGGGCGCCGAGCGCGAATGCGATGTACGACAATTCGACCGCGATTCTCATCGGCGATCTGCTCTTCGGCACCGCGTCCGATATCATCGCCGACCTCGGCCCCGAGGCGGTCAAGATTCAGAGCCAGACGTTCATCCGCCTCTGCTCCGGGCAGATCCGGGACGACCGGCCGTGCCCGCCGGGGACCGACCCACACGCCTACTACCTCGGCGTCCTCGCCGACAAGACCGGTGTGCTCATCGCGACCGCCGGCCGCTACGGCGCGCTGCTGTCCGGCTGCAGCCGCGAGACCATCGCCCTGGTGACCGCGTATGGCGAGCGCATCGGCATCGCCTTCCAACTCGCCGACGACCTCATCGACATCTCCTCGACCGGCGAGGTTCTGGGCAAGACCCCCGGCACCGACATCCGCGAGGGCAAGCGCACCCTGCCGATCATCTATGCCCTCGAGTCGACCGATCCGGCCGACGCCCGCCTCCAGTCCCTGCTCCGGCAATCCACGGTCACCGACGACGAACTGGCCGAGACGTTGACCCTCCTGCGCGTCCACCCCGCCATGGACCGCGCCCGGGCCGAGACCCTCGCGATGGCCGTCGCCGCCCAGGATGTCCTCGCCCCGCTGCCCGACGGCGAGGTCAAGACCGCCCTGTCCGCCCTCGCCCTCCGGGTCGTCCAGCGCGACCAGTGACAGTTTCAGGACACTGATGATTCATCCCATCGATCGCCGTGTCCGGCCCGGTAGCATCGCCGGACCTGGCAGGTCTGATGATTCCAACTGGAGGGCGAAATGAGAATCCGACGAGGTGCGGCGGGGGGCAATTGTCGTGCTTGCCTGCCTCGCGTCGGCGCCAGCAACCTGGGCTTCCACGGATGTAGCGACCCAGGCCGCACCGGGGGAGCGTCTCCCGACGTGCGATAACAAGGGTGAGACCTGGTACCAAGTATGGAGTGTCAAGACACCCCGCGGCCTGACGCACTACGAGAAGTTCTACAACGGTACGCCGGACAACATGGATTCTACGTTTTCGGTGGACAAACAGTCTCAGTGGACGGCTGGAATCACCATCACAGCGGGATCGGGCGCGGATGCAGGAATCGTCATCGCCAAGATGAAGCTCGAGTTGAGCGCTGAACTCGCTGCCGCGTATTCCCGGACATCCAGCTACTCCGTCGGAGTGCATGCCATTCTCCGTCCCGGCCGGTACATGGCGGGATACCGTGGCAGTTTCAGGGCGACCGCCAACTTCGGCACGTATGACTGCAGCACCTCCGGTTTGATGTATACGCAGGCGTCTGGGACGGGCGCCAGCTGGAAGGTTCCCGAGACGGGGTATCAGTATTGCGATACCACGCCCCCTGCGGGCTCCCTGGCGGAGTTGGCCAAGTCAACGGTCTGCTGATGGCGGACAGCCTGATTCGGCCGGTGGCCGTTCTTGCCATCATCGTTGGCATGGCGGCGGGTTGCACGCACGAGCGGGTGCCGGGCGAGCCCACCAGCCCACCGGAGGCCACATCGTCGGAGCCCCTCTCCCCACCTCCGGCGGCGGTGTGTAACCCGACTCAGGTCAAAGTTCTGTCGTCGGCGCTTGGCAGGCAGAAGCTGGTCGGTGTCGTATCAAAGCTTCCCGGCTCAGTCGCCGAGGCACTACTGGACGAGCCGGTCCGGGTCAGCGTCACCGATGATCTCGGGCGACCCGTGTCGCATGCTGATGTGGAGGCTCTCGAATCGCTACTCATAGAGGAGGCACTCCTGACATCTCTCCGCCCGAGCCCCGGAGTGGGGTACACGGACGCTTTCCTGTCGGGTATCAAACCCGCACCGACGGGACGTGTCGTCGCTTACACCTCCGTCCAGCCGCTGACGGCGAGGGTCGTCGTCGTTTGCGGACCGCGGCAGACGCGCGTCATGGCTATTGCGGGGTGGGATCGTCCGGAGACGGCGGTGCTCGATTGCGAGCATCCGGTTCTCGAGAACGCACCACCCCTGTCCAGGGCGGTCCTCAACAAGTACTGCGAAAGGGACCCGGGCGCACCCGGCTGAGGACTCTCCGCGCAGGCGACCTGTCAGACCGCGTCGGGGAATAGCTCGGGCGGGCGGGCGACGCCGGGCTCGTAGGACCGTGGGTCCTCGCGCGGTTCCAGATGGATCGACATGTCGAGGTCGGGGATGGCCGCGGCCAGGTCGGCCTCGATGTCCTCGACGAGGTCGTGACCCTGCTGCACCGTCCAGGAGCCGGGGACGAGCACATGGAGCGAACCGAAGACCTTGTGCCCCGCCTCACGGGTGCGCAGGTCGTGATACGCGATCTCCGGGCCGGTATGCCGCGCCAACACCCCGGTGATCGCCGCCAGCCGCTCGGCATCGATGGCCTTGTCCATCAACCCGTCCACCGAGTGCCGGATCAGGTGCCATCCGGTCCAGATGATGTTGCAGCCCACCGCGAACGCGATGACGGGGTCGAGGCGGTCCCACCCGGTGATGCCGACCAGGAGGACCCCGACGACGACCCCCACGGAGGTCCACACATCGGTGAGGAGATGCTTGCCGTCGGCGACGAGCGTGATCGAATTGTGCGCCCGGCCCGCCCGAAGCAGCGCCATCGCCACCACGCCGTTGACCAGGGACGCGACCACTGAGATGGTCAGCCCGATGCCGACATTGTCAAGCGGTTGTGGATTCAGGAAGCGCTGCACCGAGGTCAGGAGGATGAAGAGCGCGGCGACGAAGATCATCAGCCCCTCGACGACCGCCGAGAAATACTCCGCCTTCGAATGTCCGAAGTGGTGGTCGTCGTCGGCGGGTTGCGCGGCGACGTGGAGCGCGAGGAGCGCCACGAAGGCGGCCACCAGGTTGACGATCGATTCGGCGGCATCCGACAGGAGACCGACCGATCCGGTCAGGACATAGGCCCCGAACTTGAGCGCGATGGTCGTGACCGCAGCGGCGATCGACAGCCACGCGAACTTCGTCAGATTCGTCCGGTCGCTCACGGCCCCATCATCGACCTGTCCGGCGGGGCCGCCAATTCGGGCGTCGGATGGAACTACTCCGCCCACGGATCGGCAACTGCGATCGCGGGCGCGCGCCGGCCGACTCCGAGCGAATCGGCGGTGAGGAGGGCCAGGGCGAGCCAGACGATCCCGAAACCCACCCAGAGGGCCCCGCTCACGTGCTCGCCGAGCACGACGACCCCGATGAGCAACTGGACCACCGGCGTCATGAACTGGATCAGCCCGATCGTCACGAGCGGAACCCGTTGCGCTGCGGCGGCGAACAGCAGCAGCGGAATGGCGGTGACGATCCCGGCGAGCGTCAGCAGGACCGTATGCCGGGTGCCCACGCCATACGTCGCGTCGCCGGCGCGGGCGACCACCGCGAGGATGACTGCCGCGATCGGGGTCAGGACGGCGGTCTCGGCGAACAGCGTGTGCCACGGTTGCAGGCTCACCCCCAGCCGCTTCTTGAGCAGGCCATACAGCCCGAACGACGTCGCCAGGCTGAGCGCGACGAGCGGGAAGTGCCCGCCGGCGACGGCCAGATAGACGGCCGCCACCGCGCCGACCGCGACGGCGGTCCACTGCATCGGCCGCAGCCGCTCGCGCAGGACGACGACACCGAGCGCGACGGTGAGGATCGGGTTGAGGAAATAGCCGAGGGCCGCCTCATAGGTGTGCCCGGTCAGCACCGCGAAGACATAGATGACCCAGTTGGCCGCGATGAGCACCGCCGCGAGCGTGAGCCCGGCCCCGAGCGCCGGCCGGCGGATCACCTCCCGCATCCAGGCCCAGTCCCGCCGGACGAGGAGGACGACCAGGCACAGCAGCATCGTCCAGAGGATGCGGTGGGCGAGGACCTCCCACGCCCCCGAGGGTTTCAGCGCGTGGAAGTACAGCGGGAACAGGCCCCACACGCCATACGCCAACAGGCCGTATGCCGTGCCACGCCGGACGTCGTCGTCCTCCTGAGTCACTCCACGGTCCAGGTGTCCCTGCCGGCGAGCAGGGCGGAGAGATCGGCGTCGCCAGCCGGACCACCCGCGGTTGCGACGGCCGCGTCGATCTGCGCACGCACGCCGTCGTCATACGTCGGGCGCTCGACCTGTCGGAAGATCCCCATCGGCACATGGGTCATCGCGATTCCGTCGAGCCGGCTCAGTGCGAACTGCTGGCCCGGGTCTGCGGCGTGGGCGTCGTGGACGACGATCTCCTCGGCCCCGTCCGCCACCTCCGCATCGGGGACGAAATGCATCGAGCCGTCGGCAGCCCGGACGAGCACGTGACGCGCATCGGCCGCGCCGACCCGGACCGGCTCGCCGTGGACGAGGTGCACGAGGCGTGCCTGCTGCTGGTCGCGGTCCTTGATGGCATCGAAGGCCCCGTCATTGAAGATCGGGCAGTTCTGATAGATCTCGACCAGGGCCGTCCCACGGTGGGCCGCCGCTGCGCGGAGGATCTCGCTCAGGTGTCTGCGGTCATTGTCGAGGCTGCGGGCGACGAAGGTCGCCTCCGCGCCCAGCGCAAGGCTCACCGGATTGAACGGGGTGTCGACGGAGCCGGCCGGGGTGGACTTCGTGATCTTCCCGGTCTCGGACGTGGGGGAGTACTGCCCCTTGGTCAGTCCATAGATTCGGTTGTTGAACAGCAGGATCGTCAGATTGACGTTGCGACGCAACGCGTGGATCAGGTGATTGCCACCGATCGAGAGTGCATCGCCATCACCGGTGACGACCCAGACGGACAGGTCGGGGCGGGCCGTGGCGAGCCCGGTCGCGATCGCCGGTGCGCGCCCATGGATCGAGTGCATCCCGAAGGTGTCGAGATAATAGGGGAATCGCGACGAGCACCCGATCCCGGAGACGAAGACGATGTTCTCCTTCTTCAGCCCGAGCTCGGGCAGGAACGACTGCACCGTGTTGAGGATGATGTAGTCGCCGCACCCGGGGCACCACCGAACCTCCTGATCGGAGGCGTAGTCCTTGCGCGTCGGGGCGCTCTGCCCGGCGTCGAGCTTCGGAATGGACGAGAGGCCGTGGGGCAACGGCATACCGAGCGCGATGGGCTCGGAAGTGGATTCGGTGCGGTTGGTGGTCTCGGTCGTCAGAGGCATGGGAGTTCTCGTGGGTCGGGCCGCAGTGGTTGCGACTTGAACAATCTTAGGCCTGGTCAGCAGCCTGAGCGATGGCGTCGACGAGTTCATTGGTGGTGAAGGGCAGGCCGCGGACCCGGGCATACGACCGGGCGTCGACGAGGTAGGTGCCGCGGATCAGCAGGGCCAACTGCCCGGCGTTCATCTCGGGGATGAGGACGCGGCGATAACCACGCACCACCTCGCCGGTGTTGGCCGGGAACGGGTTGAGATGAGTCAGGTGCGCGGTCGCGACCCGGCCCCCGCGGGCGCGGAACTCCCGGGCAGCGGCCGCGATCGGACCGTATGTCGATCCCCACCCGAGCACGAGCACCCCGGCGTCCCCGGTCGGGTCGTCGACGGCGAGCGGCGGGATCGTCGTGGCGATGCCGTCGACCTTCGCCTGGCGGAGGTCGGTCATCCGCTGGTGATTGTCGGGGTCATAGCTGATGTTGCCGGTGATGTCGGCCTTCTCGATCCCGCCGATCCGGTGCTCGAGGCCGGCCGTGCCGGGAAGCGCCCAGGGGCGCGCGAGGGTCTCCGGATCACGGGCATAGGGCTGGAAGACGGGCTTGCCGGCCGCGTCGACTCCATTGCGCTCGGTAGCGAACTCGACCATCAGGTCGGGCAGGTCGGCGATATCTGGGAGGTTCCAGGGCTCGGAGCCATTGGCGAGGTAGCCGTCGGAGAGGAGGATGACCGGGGTTCGATAAGCGGTGGCGATCCGTACGGCCTCGATGGCCGCGTCGAAGCAGTCCGCGGGGGAGCGGGGCGCGACGATCGGCACCGGGGCCTCGCCGTTGCGTCCGTGCATCGCCTGGAGGAGGTCGGCTTGCTCGGTCTTGGTCGGCAGGCCGGTGGACGGGCCACCCCGCTGGACGTCGACGATGACGAGCGGGAGTTCGAGGCTGACGGCGAGTCCGATCGTCTCCGACTTCAGCGCGAGACCCGGCCCGCTCGTGCTCGTCACCCCGAGCGCGCCGCCGAAGCTGGCTCCCAGGGCGATGCCGATCCCCGCGATCTCGTCCTCCGCCTGGAGGGTCATGACGCCGAAGCGCTTGAGCCCCGACAGGGTGTGGAGGATGTCGCTCGCCGGGGTGATCGGATAGGACCCGAGGACCAGGCGCAGCCCCGCCCGATGGGCCCCGGCGACGAGGCCGAGAGCGAGGGCGGTGTTGCCGGTGACATTCCGATAGGTGCCCGCGGCCATCGGCGCCGGGGCGATCTCGTATGCCGTGGCGAAACTCTCTGTCGTCTCGCCATAGTTCCAGCCCGCCTCGAGGGCGGCGAGGTTCGCCGCGAGGATGTCGGGTTTCGCGCCGAACTTGCTGCGCAGGAAGGCTTTCGTCGATTCGGTGGGTCGGTTGTACATCCACGACAGGAGCCCGAGCGCGAACATATTCTTCGCGCGTTCCTTGTCCTTGCGGGTGAGCGTGTCGAACTGCGACAGCGCCTCGACGGTGATGGAGGTCAGCGGGATGCGCTGGAGGTGCCAGCTGTCGAGGGAGCCATCGTCGAGGGGGGATGCGGCATACCCGACCTTGGTGAGATTGCGCGCCGAGAACTCGTCGGTGTCGACGATGATCGTCGCTCCGCGGGGGAGTTCGGGGAGGTTGGCCTTGAGGGCGGCCGGGTTCATCGCAACCAGAACGTCGGGGGCGTCGCCTGGGGTCAGGACGTCGTGATCGGCGAAATGGAGTTGGAAGCTCGACACCCCAGGGAGGGTGCCTTGCGGCGCCCGGATCTCGGCGGGGAAGTTGGGCAGGGTCGACAGGTCGTTGCCGAGACCGGCTGTCTGGGCCGTGAACCGATCGCCGGTCAGCTGCATGCCGTCGCCGGAGTCGCCCGCGAACCGGATGACGACTCTCCGCAGTCGGGTCGGCGTGGTCCGGGTGTGCGTCTCGGTCTGGCTCGTCATGGTCACCTCACTCGCGACCGGACTATCCCGGCCGCCGACCATGGTAGGGCTACCTAACCTGAACCCCGTGTGAGGGACGTCACGTGAGACCGCCAAGGGTCTCGACGCGGCGATGTTCGCCGGTGGCGGACGGGCTAGCCTGGGTGTCATGGGTGCGTATGCCGTCGTCGCGGGGGTGATCTTGGCGGGGGTCCTCCTTGTCGTCGCCGCGATGGTCGCTCGCTGGCTGCTCGCCCCGCGGGCGGCCACGGGCGCCAAGCAGCGGACCTACGAGTCCGGGGTCGATCCGGTGGGCCGGGATTGGGCGCAGACCCAGGTGCGCTACCTCGCGTTCGCCTTTCTCTATGTCGTCTTCGCCGTCGATGCGGTCTATCTGTTCCCGTGGGCGCTGGTCGCGCGGACCGACCTCGGGGTCGCCAGCCTGGTCGAGGTCGGGGTGTTCGTCGGGATCGTTCTCGTCGGACTTGTCCACGCACTCCGTCGCGGACTCCTGCGCTGGGTGTGAGACGCGTCTAAGGTGGCCGTATGCCGCCGGTCGACCTCCCGACGCCCACCCTGGGGCCGCTGGCGGCACACGCCCCCAAGCCGATGCGACTGGTGCTCAACTGGGGCCGGCGTTACAGCCTGTGGGTGTTCAACTTCGGGCTCGCCTGCTGCGCGATCGAGTTCATCTCCGCGTCCATGGCACGGCACGACTTCATGAGGCTTGGGGTCATTCCGCTCGCCCCCGGGCCCCGCCAGGCGGACCTGATGATCGTCAGCGGAACGGTCACCGACAAGATGGCGCCGGCGGTGCGGCGGCTCTATGACCAGATGCCGGAGCCGAAATATGTCATCTCCTTCGGCGCCTGTTCCAACTCCGGCGGGCCTTATTGGGACTCCTACTGCGTGACGAAGGGCGTCGACACGATCATCCCCGTCGACGTCTATGTCCCCGGCTGCCCGCCCCGGCCGGAGGCGCTGCTCCACGGCATCCTCAAGCTCCAGGAGAAGATCGCCGCCGAGCGGCTCTCCACCGACGGCCTTCGGCAGCGGTATGCCGGGCACCGCCTCGCGAGTGCGACCGAGGTTCAGCGCGGGCTGATCGAACCCCCCGGCCAATCCGCCTGACCCGTTCGCGGGCCGCCCATGTCGGGTCCGCCGGTCCGGCTGGGTTGACAGATCGGTGACAGGCCCTCCCGCCACCGTGGTGGACGCCGGCGAGCAACCGCCCGCCGGATCCATCTGGAGAGGGAGAACCCCAATGCGCAGAGCACTCACCGCCGCGGCCCTCGCGGCAGGCATGTCGGTCGCCGGAACGGCCGCCGCCCAGGCGACCGACTCGGGCCCGCGGACCACGGGCGTCGCCGCGGCAGTCTCGCCCGTGACCGCGCACGTGAGCGAGGGCGGCGTCGGCGGCCGGCACTCGGCATACTTCACATCCGCCTTCAACGGGCCCGACCCGGGTTGGCGGAAGGTCATCGGGCAGTGGACGGTCCGGGACGGCGCGCTCCGCGCGACGGGTTCGCCGGGCCGGTTCACATCGGTGCGGCACGTCGGGACGTATGACGAATTCGCCTATCGCGTGACGATGCGCCGGCGCGGCAACAGCGACGGCAGCGCGCCGAACTGTCTCATCGTCCGGGCCGACCCCAGTCACGTCGTCCGCGACCTCTGGCGTCCGGGCTACTACTTCTGCTACTCCAACAACGGGATGATGGCGGCGTTCGTTGTCGACTCGCGTGGTGGCACCAAGGCGCTCATGCCCTGGACGCCGGTGGTGGAGGTCGGCACCGGCAGCGACTTCCGCACGGTCGAAGTGGTGGCGACCGACGACTTCTTCGCGTTCTCGGTCAACGGATCGCCGGCGATGGAGTTCCGCGACACGACGGTGGCCTCGGGCGCGGTGGGGGTGGGCTTCTATGTCGAGCCCGGCAAGCGTGGCTCGCTCGCGATCGACGAGGCGGAACTCGGCTCGGTCAAGACGGCGAGATCCTGAGGCCGGTCCAGGGTCGTCATATTGCGCTCTGCGCGGGAGAAGGGCTGGTCAGGGCCGTCATCTGCGCTCTGCGCGGGAGAGGGGCGGGCCACCGCATCGCTCCACCGGACCGCCTCGCCATCCAGTCTGGTGGCGGCGCTCGAGATGAGCGTCGCCACCCGGGCGAGGTCGAGGGGCGGTGCGAGGACGTGAACCGGCGCACCCAGTGTCACCTTCGCGGCCGCGGCGTGGTGCCGCACCTGAGCGTCCTGCCATGGGGTCAGCACCGCATCGGCCGCCGCGAGCTGTGCCGTGGCCGTATGGAGCACCTCGGCGGCCGCGGGATCCCGCATCCCCGCCAGGGCCGCGCCGGCGCCGGCGAGGAGTTCGCCCATGACGACGAGATCGCCGCCCGCTGCGACGTGGTCGAGGCTGCGGGCGAACCAGTGGAGCGCCTGACCGCTTTCTCCGCAGCCGAGCGCCGCCCAGCCCGCGTTGATGGTGAACAGAGTCGGTGGGGTCACGGGGAGTTTCCGCTCGACCGTCTCCAGCGCGGAGCGCAGGACGTCGAGCGCCTGGCGCGCGTGGCCCGAGTCGATGAGCGCGAGGCCGACCTTGGGGACGACCTGGGTGAGGTCCGTCGCGGAGGGGGCGTCGCGGATGAGTGTCCAGGCCTCGGCGCTCGCGCTCGCCGCCTCGTCGGCGCGGCCGAGAGCGGCGAGCATCACGGCATACGCGCCCAGGGCCTCGGGCAGGTGGTGCGGCGCTCGCGCCCTGGCGACCGCGACCGCGTCTCGCGAACACGCGAGCGCGCGCGCGAAGTCGCCGTGAACATAGGGACCGACCGATCGCAGGATGTGCAGCCGGCCGAGCCAGTCGGGATCGTCGGCGAGTTCGGCGATGAGGTCGTCGAGGGCGGCCCGCTGGTCCGGGCCGTGGTCCTGGGGGCGCAGGGCGACCGTCATCATCCGCAGGATCGCGCGCTGACGGGGGGTCACGAGGTCCCGCGCGAGCACCGCCCGCACCCAGCGCAGTCCGGCCGATCCGGTCTCGACGAAGAACCAATAGCGCGACAGGGCGATCGCGAGGTCGCCGCAGGTGCTCCGATCGCTGGCCTCGAGGGCGTTGGCGAGGGCCGCGACATGATCGGCGTATGACGTGGCCACCTCGGCGATGAGCGCATCGTCGAGCGGGCGGTCGCGCCACCGAGAGGCGAACCACTCGCGATGCCGGCGACGGACCTCCTCGACCTCTCCGGTCTCCTCCAGCAGTTCGGACGCGAGCGACTGGACGGTGCGCAGGAGTCGCAGGCGCAGCTGTCCGTCCCGCCGCTCGACCTGCACATGGGCCTCCCGGATGAGCCCACGGATGACAGTGGCGACATCGGGCACGTCGGTGGCGCCGCGGCCGGCCGCGGTCCCGTGGTGTGCACCGGCGACGGCCACCGCCGCGCTCAGCTCGAAGGTCCCGGCGAATACGCTCAGACGCCCCAGGACCATCCGGGCCGCTGGGCTGAGTCGCTCGACGCTCCAGAGGAGGGTGTCCCGCAATGAACGCTGGCGGGGCGCTCGATCGTGCTCGGCTGCCGGAAGATCGAGCGGAAGGTCGACCATGGCGAGCAGGTCCGGGACGGACGACGAATGCGCCTGCCCGGCGACGATCTCCAGGGCGAGCGGGAGACCGTCGACGCGGCGGGCGATCTCGGCGATCCGGCGAATGTCGTCCTCGGACAGCACCAGATCGGGCGCGTGGTCGGCGAGGCGGTCGATGAGCAGGCGGACCGCCGGCCACCTGGCGAGGTCGCCGGCGTCGGTGGACGGGGGTGTCGACAGCGGGGCGACGGAGAGCAGGCTTTCGCCGGTGAGACGCAGGGGGATCCGCGACGTCAGGACGACCCGGACGTGGGGGCACGCTCGGGTCAGCTGATTGACGACCTCGGCCACGGCGTCCGGCGCCCACTCTGCCTCGTCGATGAGGATGACGAGGGCCGTGGACCGGAGGGCGCCCGCGAGCGCCGGGACCGGATCCTCGCCACCGAGCGACAGCCCGCGTGCCCGGGCGATGCCCTCGGCGACCTCTGCCGCCGTGGTCGCCCCGGAGGCGGGCAGTTCCAGATAGGTCGTCAGGTCGACGTCGAGTCCCGCGGCGAACTCCGCGAGCAACCGGCTCTTGCCGACGCCGCCGGGGCCGATGACGCTGATCAGCGCCCTGCCGGAGTCGAACAGGCCGCTCAGTGCCGCGAGTTCCGACGTGCGGCCGATCAGCGCGGTGCGCGGTCGTGCCGGAAGGATCGTGCGCGGTCGAGCCGTGGCGCGGCGGGGACCCTCCGGGGTCAGATCCTCCTGGGCGAGGATTCGCGCGTGGAGGGTCACCAATGAGGGCTGCGGATCGATGCCGAGTTCCCTGCGGAGGACTCGTCGCAGCCGGTCGTATGCCGCGAGGGCGTCGGCCTGGCGACCCAGCCGATAGAGGCTCTCGACGAGGAGTTCATGGGCGTGCTCGCGTAGCGGCTCGCGAAGGGCGAGCTCCTGGGTGAGCGAGAGGGACTCGGCGAGCGCGGCAGGCGATCCGGTGGCCAGAAGGCACTCGGCGAGTTGCTCGATCGCGGCGTCGCGCAACTCGTGCAGACGCGGACGCTCCGCAGTGACGAGGTCGTCGCTCACCCCGGCATACGACTCCGGCCCCGACCACAGTTCCAGGGCGGCACGAAGGAGGGTGAGTGACTCGGCGCCGTGCTCGGGTGCCAGGGAGGCGGCCCGGGTGACGAGGCGGGCGAACTCGTCCGCGTCGACCCGAGCGTGCTCGGGAATGTGGTAGCCGAGGTCGGAGCGCTGGATCGCGGACGGGCCGAGGGTTCGGCGCAGACGCGCGATGACGGTGTGCACGACGGAGGCGTCGAGACCGGGCGCGCCTTTGCCCCAGACCGCCTCGAGGATGACGTCTGGGGCAAGCGGCCGTGGTCGCCGAGTCAGGAGCAGGGCCAGGACATCCCTGGGGCGTTGCCCAGCCACGGGGCCGGCGTCCTTGCCGAACCGCACCTGGCCGAGCACTCGGTAGTCCACCCGATCCATGTAAGCACGGCGGAAGGTCAGGCGACTGCCGTTCGGGGAAGCCGGGCCGGCGTCTCGGTGACCAGGCTGGTGGCGAGCACGTCGACGGGGAGGAGGAACTCGTCATACGCCCCGGGGCGGGGTCGAGCGCCGATCCGGGACAGGACACGACGCACAACCCGGTTCTCCCCGAGGACCAGGCAGGTGAAGTCCCGTATGCCGGCGCGCTGCGCGGCGGCGGCGAGGTCGGCGCACATGGCCAACCCCGCGCCCCGCCCGTGCCAGTCGTCGACGACGGCGAGGGCGAGCTCGGCGGTCGCCGGGTCCGCGTGATCACGCACCCACTGGCCGTGTCCGATCGGACGGTCCCCGGCGAGGGCGAGCACGCCACAGCGCTCGCCGACGGCGACGCGCGCGAGCTGGGCGATATAGCGGTCGGGGATGCGCGGCACGGGTCCGTGGAAGCGCAGCAGGCGCGACCGCGCCGACAGGCCCTCATAGACGGCGCCGACGAGGGCGTGGTCGCCCTCGCGAACGCCCCGGACGCGGACGTGGTCGACCGCGCCGCTCTCGGTGACGATGGTGGTGATGGTCATGCTTCTCGTGCCCCCTGTGTGATGGTCACCACAGAGTGGGACCGGGGTCTGTCACCGATCTGTCGCGGCTCGTTCAGCCGTATTCGGAGGGGGATGAGGTCCGTCGCTGACGGTTGTCGCTGGGGCTCGCTAGGCTGCCGATGTGGTCGATGAGCGGCGCATGGTGACGGTGGGCGAGTGGGTCGCCGCGATCACCGCCGCCCGCGACGAGGGCTTCGACTACTTCGACTGGCTGACCGCGGTCGACCAGAGCGACGGGGACCCGGCCGGTTTCGACATCGCGATCCACCTGTATGCCGCGCGCGAGCCGGGCGCGCTCGCCGGCGTCTTGATCTCGACGCGCCTGGCCGTGGGGGAGACGCTGCCGAGTGCCACGGACGTCTTTCCGGGCGCCGCGTGGCACGAGCGGGAGGTGGCGGAGATGTTCGGGATCGCGGTGGCGGGCTTCGATGACGGCTCGGGGCTCGGCATACGGCCGTTGCTGCTGCCCGACGGGTTCGAGGGGCACCCGCTGCGCAAAGACTTCGTCCTCACCGCGCGCGTGAGCAAGGACTGGCCGGGGGCCAAGGAGCCGGGCCAGCCGCACGGCGGCGGGCCCGGCCGGCGCAAGATGATGCCGCCTGGCGTCCCACCGCCCGAGTGGGGACCCCGATGAGCGCCATCGAGATCGCCGTCCGCGCTGCGGGAGTGCTGATCGCCTTCCTCGTCCTGCCCTTGCTGGTCGGGCAGACCGAGCACAAGGTCATGGCCCACATGCAGGGCCGGCTCGGGCCGATGTATGCCGGGGGTTACCACGGATGGGCGCAGCTGGTGGCCGACGGGGCGAAATTCGTCCAGAAGGAGGACATCGTCCCCGCCGCGGCGGACCGGCGCCTTTTCAAAATCGCGCCGGCGCTGGCGCTGATTCCGTATCTCGTTGCCCTGGCAGCGATCCCGATCCACCCGGGGTTCGCCGTGGCGGACCTGCCGGGCGGGGCGCTGTTCGTCCTGGCGTCAACGAGCGTCGGCATCCTCGGGACTCTCGTCGGGGGCTGGGCGAGCGCCAACAAGTACGCCTTGATCGGCGCGATGCGTGCGGCGGCGCAGTTGCTCGCCTATGAACTGCCGATGGCTCTCGCGGTCGCCTCGGTGACCCTGGCCGCGGGGACGCTGAGTCTGGGTGGGATCGTCGAGGCCTGGCAGCCGTGGTGGCTGCTGTGGCAGCTGCCTGGGGCGTTCGTCTTTCTCGCCGCGGCGGTCGCGGAACTGAACCGGACCCCCTTCGACATGCCGATCGCCGACAGCGAGATCGTCTTCGGCCCCTACACCGAATACACGGGGCTGCGGT
Source organism: Dermatophilaceae bacterium (assembly GCA_046330995.1). Classification (GTDB taxonomy): domain Bacteria; phylum Actinomycetota; class Actinomycetes; order Actinomycetales; family Dermatophilaceae; genus Nostocoides_A. Next base: position 307,362 of record JAXLRS010000004.1, on the reverse strand, counting down.
TCGCGCTGTTCCTGCTGTCGGAATACGGCGGGATCGTCGTGCTGTCCCTGCTGTTCTCGACCCTCTTCCTCGGCGGGTGGCGCGGGCCGTTCGATGAACAAGCCGGCTGGGCCTGGACCCTGCTCAAGGGCTTCGTCATCGCCGTCTTGATGATCTGGATCCGGGTCTCCTGGCCCCGGCTGCGCGAGGACCAACTCCAGAGGTTCGCCTGGCTCGCCCTCATCCCCGTGGCCCTCGCCCAACTCCTCGTCACGGCCCTCGTGGTCGTCCTCGGCTGAACACGCCGAGCCCACCATCGGCGCGGCAACCCTCGCCGCGGCCCCCGGCCCCGGCTAGGTTGGAGCCCGTGAGCGGACGGAAAGGGCTGGTGCCCGGCCTGCTGAAGGGCATGGCCACAACGGCGCGCACGCTCACACGGCATACGCACACCGCGGAATATCCCGACGTCCGCCCCGAGCTGCCGCCGCGCACCCGCGGGGTCATCGCCCTCCTCGCCGAGAACTGCACGTCCTGCATGCTCTGTGCCCGCGAATGCCCCGACTGGTGCATCTATATCGATGCCCACAAGGAGACCATCCCGGCGGCGACGCCCGGTGGCCGCGATCGTCAGCGCAATGTCCTCGACCGGTTCGCCATCGACTTCTCCCTGTGCATGTACTGCGGGATCTGCGTCGAGGTCTGCCCATTCGACGCGCTGTTCTGGAGCCCGCAGTTCGAGTATGCGGAATTCGACATCCGCGACCTGCTGCACGAGAAGGACCGCCTGGGGGAGTGGATGGCGACCGTGCCCCCGCCACCCGCACTCGACGCCTCCGCCGCCGACCCGGCCGAGGTCGCCGCCCAACGCGCACCGGCCCGCCCGGCGGCGCGCCTCGTCCGGCCGACGCGGGCCGCCGCGCCCAAGGACGCCGAGTGACGACCCTTGACCTCGCCTTCGCCGCCACCGGCGTGATCACGGTCGCCGCCGCGCTGCTCGCCGTGACGACCCGCCACCTGGTTCACTCCGCCCTCTGGCTCGTGCTCGCCCTCGGCGGCCTGGCCGGCTGCTATCTCGTCCTCGGCGCCGAACTCGTCGCGCTCGTTCACGTCCTCGTCTATGTCGGCGCGGTCGTGGTCCTCGTCATCTTCGCGCTCATGCTCACGCGCGCCCCGATCGGCCCGAGCCCTGACCACGCGACCGCACGCCTGCACCGAGGGCTGGCCGCGGTCCTCGCCGCGGGAACGACCGCGCTGCTGCTCACGGTCCTGGTCCCCCTCGCGGGACATGATGCCGTCCGCAGCACCCCGGTGGCGTCACGGGACATCGCCGTGCAGCTCTTCGGGACGTGGGTGTGGCCCTTCGAACTCCTCTCCCTCCTCCTGCTCGCCGCGCTCGTCGCCGCGTTCGCCGTGGCCCGGGCGACGCGGCATACGCCCGGGGGCGCAGCGTGATCCACCTCGTTCTGCCGTATGCCGTGGCCGCCCTCCTTGTCGGCATCGGCACCTATGGTGTCCTCGCCCGCCGCAACGCCGTTCTCGTCCTGGTCGGGATCGAACTCGTCCTCGCCGGGGCGGGACTTCTCCTGATCACCGCCGGCGCGGTGCGTCAGGACAGGTGGGCGGCCGGCAACGTCCTGACCCTTTTCGTCATCACCATCGCCGCCGCCGAGGTCGTCCTCGCCCTCGCCGTCATCGTCGCCGTCTTCCGTGCCCGGGGCCGGATCGACGTCACCGATTCCGCCGGCGCGCTCGCGGAGTCGGTCGCCTCGACTGATGCCGGGGCCCACCCATGAACGCGGGACGCCTCAGCGCCGTCGCCGTCGCCCTCCTCCTGGCCGGCGCGCCGCTCACGCTGACGGCCCGCCCGGCCGGCCGCCGCGTCGCTGCCGCCGTCGCCGCCCTGGCCACCGTTCTCGCGCTCGCCGCGGGGGTCGCGGCCCAACTGGCCCGCCCCGGCTCGTGGCGGGCGCCGGTCCTCGTCACCGACCTCCCCGGTCTGTCCATCGGCAACCGCCTGGTCGGTGGGGGTGTCGTCGGCGTCCTCGCGCTCACCGTCGTGGGCGTGACCCTCGCGGTCCAGCTCTTCGCGGCGTGGTATCTCGCGGACGACGATCGCTACGCCCAGTTCGCCGCGACGGTCAGTCTCTTCTCCGGGGCCATGCTTCTGCTCGTCGTCTCCCGCGACCTCGTGGTCACATTGGCCGGCTGGGAGGTCATGGGCTGGTGCTCCTATCTGCTCATCGGCCACTGGAGCCGCCGGGATTCGGCCCGCCGCGCCGCGCTCAAGGCCTTCCTCGTCACCCGCCTCGCCGATGTCGGCTTCGTCGTCGGGGTGGTCGCGTTGGTCGCGACCTTCGGGACGACCGACATCGGTCAGATGATCCGGCTCGGCACGAACTGCGAGGGCCTCTCGGCCTATTGCCAGGACCTGGCCCCGTCCCCAGTCGTGACCTTCGGGCTGACCGCGCTCGTCATCGGTGTGCTCGGCAAGTCCGCGCAGATCCCGTTCCAGGACTGGCTGACGGACGCGATGGAGGGCCCGACGCCGGCCTCCGCGCTCATCCACGCGGCGACGATGGTCGCGGCCGGCACGTGGGTCCTCGCGCAGTTCGCCCCCCTCCTGACGTATGCCGCACCCGCGCAGTGGGTCCTCGCCGCCAGCGTCTCGGCGACGATGGTGTACGCCGGCTTCACCGCCTTTCTCCAGACCGACCTCAAGCGGCTCCTCGCCTGGTCGACGATCAGCCAGATCGCCGTCATGCTCGCGCCCATCGCCGCAGCACCGGCCGTCCCGCACATCGCCGACGCGAGCCGCGTCGCCGCCGACGCCTCGGTCGCCCATCTCTATGGGCACGCGATCTTCAAGGCGCTCCTCTTCCTCACGGTCGGCTGGCTCTCGGTCCTCGCGGGCGGCACCTCCGCCCGCGTGCTCACTGGTTCCGGCCGGCGCGCCCGGCTCGCCCACGTCGCCTGGACCCTCGGCCTGCTCTCTCTCGCCGGCGTTCCCCTGACCGTCGGCGGATTCACCAAGGAGCAGGTCATCCACGCGGCGACCAACGCCGGGATCGAGGGCGCGACCCCAGGGCTGCGACAGTGGATCGTCACCGGCGCCCTGCTGCTCACCGTGGCCCTGACCGCGGCGTATGCCGCCCGCGCCTTCGCCGTCGTCTCCGCCGGTCCCACGACCGATGGCGACGCGGTGAGGAACCGCGAAGCGGGCGATCCCGCCTCTCCCAGGGCCACGGCCACCCTTCCCGATTCTGCCCACGCACCCGACGCCGCGAACGTCGACCCCGCTGCCGCCTACGCCCGCGCCGGCGCGCACGCACCGGCCGATGCCCACGCACCCGGTGCCTCGTTCCCCACCAAGGCCGCCATCGCCGCGCTCGCCCTCGCCTGCCTGGCCGGGTCGCTCGTCTTCCGCACCGGTCCCCTCCACGGCGGTGAGTTCTCGCTGCTGATCCTCGGCCTCACCGTCGGCCTGCTGCTCATCGGGGGCATCGTCGGGTGGTTCCTCCGCCCCGACGACGCGCTCGACCCCTCGCCCTGGATGCTGCGGGCCAGCGCGGGCTTCGGCGCCGACCGGGCCTATCGCGGGCTCGTCGCCGCCCCCGTCCTCGGCCTCGCCCGCGGTGTCGCCCACGTCGACCGCGAGATCGTCGATCTCTATGTCCGTGCTGCCGCGGGCACCGCCCGCGGTCTCGGCGCCGCCGGGACGCGTGCCCACGCGCGCGAGCGGGTCGCCACCAACCTCGTCTGGGTCTTCGTCGGCCTCCTCGCCCTCGCGGGGGTGGCGCTGTGGGCCTGATCCTCACCGCCCTGCTCGTCCCCGGTGCGGTCGGGATGTGGCTCGTCCTCGCAGGCCGGGGGCTGGGGAGGCGCACGGCATACATCCTGGCGCTGGTGGCGACCCTCGTCGCCCTCGCCGCCACCATCGGCGTCGTCATCGCCGGCGCCCACGTCCGCCGACCGTGGATCTCCTCGCTCGGCATCGACTGGGCGTTCGCGTCCGATTGGATCACGACGCCGCTGATCCTCCTCACGGCGAGCATCGCGCTCCTCGTGGTGGTGCACGGGCGGCGGCACGCGCCATACGGACAGCCGGGGCTCTATTTCGGCTGCGTCCTCCTCGTCGAACTCGGTGCGCTGGCGACCTTCCTGGCCCGCGACATCGTCCTCTTCTTCGTCGCCTTCGAGATCGTCCTCGTCCCGATGTGGGTCCTGATCAGCCGGTATGGCGATCCCCACGACCCCCGCGCCCGCGCCGACGCCGCGGGCCGGTTCGTGCTCTATACGGTCCTCGGATCGAGCACGATGCTCACCGGCATCCTCGCCTTGGCGAAGTTCGCCGGGACGACCGACATGCGGCTCATCCCGACGTCTGCCCTGACGGACCGGCAGCAGCTCCTCGTCGCGCTCCTGCTCAGCGTCGGGCTCGCGGTCAAGGTGCCGCTCTTCCCCGTGCATACGTGGCTGCCGCCGGCGCACACGATCGCCCCGACCGGCGGGTCGGTGCTGCTCGCGGCCGTCCTCCTCAAGATGGGGACCTATGGCCTGATCCGTCTGCCGGGCGAGATGACGCCGCGCGGGTTCGCCCAGCTCGGGCCGATCCTCGCCGTTCTCGGCGTCATCGGCATCCTCTGGGGCGGGCTCGCCTGCCTCGTCGAACGTGACCTCAAACGCCTCATCGCCTTCTCCTCCGTGGCCCACATGGGCTTCGTCGGGCTCGCCCTGGGCGCCGGCGGCCCGGTCGCCGTCCGCGCGGCGGTCCTGACCAATATCGCCCACGGCGTCGTCGCCGCCCTGCTCTTCTTCGTCGTCGGCGGGCTCAAGGAGCGGTGGGGAAGCACCGATCTCACCGTCCTGCGGCCCGCGCTGCGGGAGACGTGGCCGCGGCTCGGGTTCGCCCTCATGGTGGGGCTCGCGGCGAGCCTCGGCCTGCCGGGCCTGGCCAACTTCCCCGGCGAGTTCTACAGCCTCTATGCCGCATGGACCAGCCCCGGCCCCGGTCGCTACGTCGACGGGGCGACGATCTATCTCCCGCCTGACGTCACCCCGCTCCTGCGCGGGTGCGTCATCGCGGCGGCGTTCGGTGCCGCGCTCGCCGCGGCATACAGCCTGCGCGTCGCGCGCCTGGTATGGGTCGGTGACGCCGTCCCCGACGGCGACGCGGGCCGCGGCAGTGACCTGACCCGGGTCGAGCAGGTCGTCTGCGGCGTGCTCGTCACGGCGACGGTTGTCCTCGGCGTTTTCCCGTGGCTCGTCCTGTATGCCGCGCCCTCCGTCGCGCTCGTCGGGGGCGGCTCATGAGCGTGGTCACGTTCGATTGGGTCCTCCTCGCGCCGGTTCTCGCGCCGGCCCTCGGGGCGGTGCTCGTGCTGCTCCTCGACGCCCTCCTCCCGCGGGCGACCGGCCTGCACCTCCCCGTCGGGCTGATCGCCCTTGGGGTGGGGCTCGGTGCGCTTCCGTTCGGGCTGCGGGGCGGCGGCAACGCCTACTCCCTGTGCCTGCCCGGCGGCACCGACGGCGCCTGCCTCTATCACGCGACGTCCTGGGGACTCGGCCTCCAGCTCGCCGCCCTCGCCTCGACCCTCCTCGTCCTCCTCATGCTCGGCCCCGGGACGACCCACCTGCGGCGCAACCAGATCGGCGGCCCGGCCGTCACCGTCGCGCTCCTGCTCACGGCCACCGCCGGGGCCGCGATGCTGCCCGCGGTCCGCGACCTGCCGACCTGGTTGGTCGCCATCGAACTCGCGACCCTTCCGGCCGTCGCGCTCGTCGCGCTGTCCCGCACGCGGGGCGCCGAGGGCGGCGCCCTGTCCCTCCTGATGACGTCGCTGACGTCGTTTACCCTCCTCGCGGTCGGCGCGGCCCTCTGGGTCGTCGCGACCCGTGACGCATTGTTCGCCGCCGACAGCGTCGCGACGGCCTGGGCCGATCCGCACCGGCACCGCGCCCTGCTGCTCGCGGTTCTGCTCCTCGTCGCCGGCCTCGGGTTCAAGCTCTCCGCCGTTCCGTTCCACCTGTGGACGCCGCAGGCGTTCGTGCATGCCGACGAACCCGTCGCCGCCTTCCTCGCGACGACATCCAAGGTCGCCGCCCTGGGCGCGCTCGCCGTCGTCGTCACGCCGCTCGCCACCGTCGCCGGACGGCTCGGGGGCGGGCCGTCCATCCTCGCGGTCCTCGCCGTGCTCGCGCTGGCGTCGATGACCGTCGGCAACCTCCTCGCCCTGCGCGCCGACGACCCGCTGCGGCTCCTCGCGTTCTCGACCGTCGCCCAGGGCGGGTGGCTCGTCATGCCGCTGGCGATGCTCAGCGACCGGGGCACGTCCGCGGCCGTGACCTACGTCCTGGTGTATGCCGCGGGCTCACTCGCCGCGTTCGCCGTCACCGCAGCGGTCCACACGGGACAGGAGGGGGCCGGAGAACGTTCGCTCGCGGCATACGCCGGTCTGGCGCGGCGACAGCCGCTGCTCGGCGGTGCGCTCGGTCTCGGTCTGCTCACCCTCGCCGGCCTGCCTCCGGGGTTCATCGGGCTGCTCGCCAAGGTCGTGGCCCTCCGGCCGGTCGTCGACGCCGGGCAATGGCTCGTCGTCGCGGTCGCCGTCGTCAACGTCGTCCTCGGCGTCGCGGTCTATCTGCGGTGGTTGCTCGTTCTCGTCCGCGACCCCGGACCCGCCCGGGCGGCGGAGGAGGAGCCGGCGCACGTCCGGCTCGACCCGGGGCTGCTCGCCGCGCTCGTCCTCGCCGTCGCCGTCCTCGTCGTCACGAGCGCGGTGCCGGGCCTGATCCTCGGTCTCACGTCGTGGTGAGGCCCGCGTCGCGGAGGCCGGAACACCCGGCCGCCGGGGAACGCATCGAACTCAGGAAAGCGTTGCACCACGCATGCACAACCATTTCAACGGGCTGAAGACCGCCGGTCTCTTCGGCCTGATCTGGCTCCTGCTCCTCGGGCTGGGGTCGGTCGTCGGCGGCGGGAGATACATCTATGTCTTCGCGCTCATCGGCCTGGCGACGACGTTCTATTCCTACTGGAACTCCGACAAGCTCGCGATCCGGGCGATGCGCGCCTACCCCGTGAGCGAGGCGCAGGCGCCGGAGCTGTATCGGATCGTCCGCGAACTGTCGACCACGGCGGGCAAGCCGATGCCGGCGCTCTATGTCTCGCCGACCGAGGCCCCCAATGCGTTCGCGACCGGCCGCAACCCCAACCACGCGGCGGTCTGCGTGACCGAGGGCATTCTGCGGCTCCTGGATGAGCGGGAGTTGCGCGGCGTGCTCGGCCACGAACTCATGCACGTCTACAACCGCGACATCCTCACCGGCTCCATCGCCGGCGCGCTCGCGGGTGTCATCACCTCCATTGCCCAGATGGCGATGTTCTTCGGCGGCGGCAACGACGAGGACCGGCCCAACCCGCTCGCGCTCCTCGGGATGGCGCTGCTGGCGCCGTTCGCCGCGATGGTCATCCAGATGGCGATCAGCCGGACGCGGGAGTATGACGCGGACGAGGACGGCTCCCGGCTCACCGGCGACCCGCTCGCCCTCGCCTCGGCTCTGCGCAAGCTCGAACTCGGCACCCGGCGTGCCCCCCTCGCCCCCACCCCGGCGCTGGTCAACAACTCCCACATGATGATCGCCAACCCCTTCCGCGCCCAGGATGTGTCCCGCTTCTTCTCCACCCACCCGCCCATGGCCGAGCGCATCGCCCGCCTGGAGGGCATGGCCTCCGGAACCTCCCGCCGCTGAATGTTCCGGTGAGGTCGGAGGTTGGCGGTGAGGTCGTCGGTGCGCACCTGCGACCTCACCGCCAACCTCCGACCTCACCGAGATGCCCTGAGTGACGACCCGGCGACGGGCAGACCTATGTCTACACGGCATACGGCATAGGGGCGGCGCTACGGACTGGCCCGAACCACGCAGTCCCGGGGCGTCGATGCGGGCCGATCTGGGGCAGGATGGCGGGCGTGCCCGCGAGCCTGACCCGCACCGAGGCGCGGGCCCGGGCCCGCGCCGTCACCGTCGACCGCGTCGACCTCGACCTCGACCTCGACCGTGGAGACCAGCACTTCTGCTCCCGCACTCGGCTCCACTTCACCGCGCACGAGAAGGCGACCTTCGTCGACCTCCGCCCGGTCTCGCTCGAGCGCATCACCCTCGATGGTGCGCCCCTCGACCCGGCCTCGCTCGACGACGGCCGCTTCCCGCTGATCGGGCTCGCGCCCGGCCCGCACGTTCTCGAGGTCGTCGCCACGATGGCCTACAGCCAGGACGGCCAGGGCCTCCACCGCAGCGTCGACCCGGCGGACGCGCAGACCTATGTCTATGGCCACATGTTCCTCGACGCCGCGCCCACGGTCTTCGCCTGTTTCGACCAGCCCGACCTCAAGGCGCCGTATGCCGTCTCGGTCACCGCCCCCGAGCACTGGACGGTCCTCGGGAACGGGACAGCACGGCATACGACACAGGGGCGGTGGGAACTCGCGACGACGCCGCCGCTCGCGACGTATTTCGTCACCATCTGCGCGGGACCGTGGGCGAGCGTGGTCGCGGACCACGACGGCATACGACTCGGGATCCATGCGCGCGCCTCACTCGCCGACGCGCTCCGGGCCCAGTCCGACCAGATCCTCACCGTGACGCGGCAGTGCGTCGACTACTACCACGCGCTCTTCGGCATCCGGTATCCGTTCGGCGACTACCACCAGGTCTTCGCGCCCGAGTTCAACGCCGGCGCCATGGAGAACCCCGGGTGCGTGACGATCCGCGACGCCTACCTCTTCCGGGGTGCGGCGAGCGGCGACGAGATCCTCACCCGCACCAACACGATCGCCCACGAGATGGCGCACATGTGGTTCGGCGATCTCGTCACCATGCGCTGGTGGGACGACCTGTGGCTCAACGAGTCGTTCGCCGAATACATGGCGCATCGCACGTGTGTCGCCGCCACCGAGTTCACCGAGGCGTGGGTCGACTCGACGATGGCGCGCAAGCTGTGGGGGCACTCCGCCGAACGCGCCCCCTCGCGCCACCCGGTCGCCGGCTCGCCCGCCGAGACCGCGCAGGCGGCGCTCAACAACTTCGACGGCATCGCCTATGCCAAGGGCAGCGCGGTGCTGCGCCAGCTCATCGCCTACATCGGCGACGACGCCTTCGTCGCCGGCGTCCGTGACTATCTCGGGCGGCTCGCCTTCGGCAACGGCGCGCTCGCCGACTTCCTCGAGGCGATGGAACGCGCCAGCGGTCGCGACCTGCGGGAGTGGAGCCGGGTCTGGCTCGAGACCGAGGGACTGGACGATCTGAGCGCGTTCCAGGACACCGGGCGGGTGGTGCGGCGCACGCCCGCCGACGTGCCGCGGGTCCGGCGGCCGCACGCCGTCGATATCGCCGGTTTCACGGCCGGTCGCGAGGTCTTCCGGGTCGCCGGCACCCTGACGAAGTCGACGGAACGCTGGCCCGCTCTCGCCGGGGCCCCGCGCGCCGCGGTCGTCGTGCCCAACGCCGCGGATCTCACGTGGGCGGTGACGGCCTTCGACCCCGAGACCCTCGCCAACCTCCCGGGCGAACTCGCGCAGATCCCCGACCCCCAGGCGCGGGCTGTCGCGTGGCTCGCGTTGCTCGACGGTCTGTATGCCGCCCGCGTCAATCCCCGGGACATTCTCACGACGTTCGTGGCCGCATGGCCCGCCGAAACCAACGACTCGATCCTCAACCGGGTCGCGGCCCAGGTGGTCGCGCGGGTGATCCCGGTCTTCCTACCGGCCGGGGAGCAGGCGGCGGCCGAGGAGGCGGTCGCGGGCGCCGCGGCCGGGCTCCTGGCCGAGCCTCCGACGCCCAGCGCCCGGCTCATCGCCGCTCGGGCGCTGGCCCAGGTGACTCATGACGAGCGGCTGCTCCGGCGGTGGCTCGAGGGCAGTGGCCTGCCCGAGGGGCTCGGTGAGGACTCCGACTTCCGGTGGCTCGTCGTCCGGGCGCTGGCGCGGCTGGGGGCGATGGAGGCGGAGGAGATCGAGCGCTACCGCGCGATCGACGACAGCCTGGCCGGGCAGCAGGCCGCGCTGTCGGCGCTGGCGATCCGGCCGACGCCCGAGGCGAAGGACTGGGCGTGGCGCCAGCTGACGACCAACCCCGAACGCTCGAACTACGACCTCAACGCCCTCGCCAGTGCCTTCTGGGCCGCCCCCGATCTCACCCTCGTCCGGCCGTATGCCGCGCGCTTCTTCACCGACATCCCCGCCCTCGCGGCGCGGGTCGGGGAGGACGCGCTGGGGACGGTCGCGTCGCTGGCCTACCCCCTGCGGGTGGTCGAGCTCGCGACGCTCGCGCTGAGCGAGGCGGCGCTGGCGGACAACCGGCTCACCCCGGCCGTGGCCCGCTCGATCGTCGACGCCCAGTCGAAGCTCGCCGAGGCCCTCGCCTCCCGTGCCGTCTTCGGCTGACCCGGCCTTTCGACAAGGCTGAACCGGCCTTTCAACGGGGCTGAAGCGGCCTTTCGACGAGTGGCGGGGAGGTCAGCCGCGCGGGCCGTGCGCGCGGCGCATCTCCTCCCAGCCCCGCTGGAGCCGGCGCATGCCGCGCAGCCAGCCGTCGGTGTCGCTCGCGCGATAGCGATAGAAGTCGGCGACCTCGGGGTGGGGGAGGATCAGGAACCGGTCGTCCTGCAGCGCGGCCCAGACGACGTCCGCCACGGCCGCCGGCGTCAGCGCCCCCTGCGCCGACAGCAGGTCGCGCAGATCCCCGGCCTCATCGAGCATCGGCGTCCGCACGCCCTGCGGGCAGAGCGCCTGGACGACGATTCCCTTGTCGCCGTAGGTGATCGACAACCACTCCGCGAACGCCACGGCGGCATGCTTGGTCACCGAATACGGCGCGGCCCCGATCATCGACAGCAGCCCGGCCGCGCTCGCGGTGACGACGAACCGTCCCTGCCCCCGCTTCACCCAGCCTGGCACGAGCAGCCGGGCCGCCCGCACGTGCGCCATCACGTTGAGATCCATCGTCCGCGTCCACTCGGCGTCCGGCGACTCCAGCCCGGCCCCGCCGATGATCCCCGCATTGGCGAACCACACGTCGATCTCGCCGAGGTGACCAGACGCCGCCTCGACGAGTCCCGCGACACCGGAGGCGGACGCGGAGTCGGCCGGAGCGGCATACGCCCCGATGCGGTCGGCGACCTCGGTCGCGGACTCGGCATCGATATCACTGACGACGACCTGCCACCCCTCTCCGGCGACCTTCGCCGCGATCGCCGCCCCGATCCCGCGACCCGCCCCGGTGACGACGGCCCGCATCACCGGTAGTTCGTGAACTGGAGGGCCACGTCGAGGTCCCGGCCCTTCAACAGGGCGATGACCGCCTGGAGGTCGTCGCGGGACTTGCTCGTCACCCGCAACTCGTCGCCCTGGATCAGCGCCTTGATCCCCTTGGGGCCCTCCTCGCGGACGATCTTGGCGATCTTCTTGGCGTTGTCCTGGTCGATGCCGTTCTTGAGCGGCCCCTCCAGCCGATATTCCTTGCCGCTCGGCTTCGCCTCCTTGTCGCCGAAATCGATCGACTTCAGGCTCACCCCGCGCCGCACGAGCTTGCTCTCGAACACATCGAGCACCGCGCGGACCCGTTCCGGGGTGTTGGCCTTGACGAGGATCTTCTCGCCGCTCCACTCGATCGACGCGCCGACGCCCTTGAAGTCGTAGCGCTGCGCCACCTCCTTGGCCGCCTGGTTGAGGGCGTTGTCGACCTCCTGCTTGTCGACTTTGCTGACGATGTCGAAGCTGGCATCGGCCATGGTGAGGGACTCCGTTTCGCGATGGGGGGATCGGCTTGCTATCCTTCCATGCGCACCAGGCAGGTTGCCCGAGCGGCCAATGGGAGCGGACTGTAAATCCGTCGCGAAAGCTTCCAAGGTTCGAATCCTTGACCTGCCACCCGTGCAGATGAGCCCCCGACCGGCACCGGTCGGGGGCTCATCCCATTGCACTCGTCCGATCCCCTCGCCCGTTGTCACCCCGCGGTGTCAGGCGTTCGCCGCGATCACCGCAGCGGCGCCGACACTCGCCGAGATCTGGGCGATGGCGTCCTTGACGGCCCTCCCGGCCCATTCCTGCGCGGCGATCTCCTTGGCCCGCCGCCGAGCCGCCCGCTTGTCGGTCTCGTCGGAGACGATCTTGGTCAACAGGTCGGTCGCACTGAGCAGGGAGATGAGGATCGCCGTCCGGGTGCTCGGCGCACCGCCGACGAGGGCGGCGTCGACGCGCTGCCGGATCTCCCGTTCGGGGGCGGGGTCGACCTCCGGGAAGTGCTCGACATTGATGACCCCCATGAGCGTATGCCGCTCGCGCCCCACCACTCCAGACGCCACCAGCCGGCTCATCACCTCTTCGACGAGCAGTTTGCCGATCCGCCCGTTGTTCCACTTGAGGATGACGTCCTTGGGCTTGTGGCCGACCTGTTTGGCGGCCTCGATGAGCGCGAGGTCGAGGATCCGGTCCTCGGTCGAGGTCTCGAGCAGCAGCTCGATCCGGTCCCGCTCACGCCAGGGCAGGTCGTGCGGGGTCACGCTGATCCGCTCGCGGAGGACGAGTTCGATGAGGAGCGCGCCGCAGAGGGCCAGCCGCATGTGCGGGGCAGAGATCTTGAGCTTGCCCGTGTCCTCGGCCCGGGCCAGCAGGGCGTACTCCTCCGCGATCAACATGGGTCCACGGTATGCCGCGCGCTCCCCTCCCAGCGCGCCCCGCCACGACGAGAGACCGTGCGTCCCGACACGTCGCGTATGCCGTTGCCTCCCATCCCCCGCACAGGCCAGGCTGGTCCCGTGCGCGCCGTCGTCTATGAATCCGCCAACCACCTCGCCGTCCGTGACTGGCCCGACCCCGAGCCGGCGAAGGGCGAGGTCCTCCTCCGCCCCATCCTCACCGGGGTCTGCGGCACCGACCACCACCTCCTCGCCGGTGGATTCATGGCGACCTATCCGCTCATCCCCGGGCACGAGATCGTCGCCGAGGTCGTCACCGACGGTCCGGACGGTCTCGCCGCGGGCACCCTCGTCGCCGTCGACAACGCGGACGTATGCCGCTCGTGCGAGTACTGCCGCCGCGGCCAGACGCTCTATTGCCGCCGCTTCCGCTCCCTCGGGTGCAACGCCCCCGGCGGGTTCGCCCAGCTCATGGTCGCCCCTGCCCGCAAGTGCTTCCCGCTCGGCGGGATCGACCCCGCGGTCGCCGTCCTCACCGAGCCGCTCGCCTGCGCGATGCACGGCGCGGACATGCTCGCCCTCACGCCCGGCTCCGACGTCCTCGTCTTCGGGGCCGGCCCCACGGGGCTGCTGCTGACCCAACTCCTCCTCCACGGCGGGGCCGCGCGGATCACGGTCGCGGCACCGAGCCCGCACAAACTCGCCCTCGCCGCCGCCTTCGGGGCCGACGAGACGGTGACGCTGCCTCGGGGAGGGGGCGAGGCGGCATACGACTCCCTGAAAGACCTCGCCCCCAGTGGTTTCGACGTCGTCGTCGAGGCGACCGGGGCGCCGGAGGTCCTCGCCCGCTGCACCGGACTGACCCGGATGGGCGGGACGGTCATGGTCTATGGGATGGCCGACGCCGACGTATTGGTGCCGTTCTCGCCCTATGACATCTTCGCCCGGGAGCTGACGATCAAGGGCTCGTTCGCCCAGATCGACTGCTTCGACCGGGCCCTCCTCGCGCTGCGCACCGGCCGGGTGGGCACCGACGGGATCGTCACCCACACCTTCGGGCTCGACGACTTCGCCGACGCCCTCGGCGCGACGAGGCTCCCCGGAGCGGTCAAGGCGGTCATCGACCCGCAGCGTTGACCCGCGCCCACGGCGGAGCGAGCGTCAAAGCACGAGCTACCGCCTGGTAAGTCGGGTGATCACCCCACTTACCAGGCGGTAGCTCGTGCTTCGAGCGCGGCGGAGCTGCGGGCCCTCAGCCCTTGAGTTCGGGGAACATGTCGTCCCGCCACTCGGCATCGTTGACCGCCCCACCCTCCTCGCGCTGACGCAACTCGACCCGGCGGATCTTGCCGGAAATGGTCTTGGGCAACTCCGAGAACTCCAGCCGTCGCACCCGCTGGAACGGCGCGAGGTGCTCGCGGCAGTAGGCGAGGATCGACAACGCGGTCTCGCGGGTCGGCTCGTGGCCGGGGACGAGCACGACATAGGCCTTGGGAACCGCGAGCCGGACCGGGTCCGGAGCCGGTACGACGGCTGCCTCGGCGACCGCGGGGTGTTCGATCAGCACAGACTCCAGCTCGAAGGGGCTGATCTTGTAGTCGCTCGCCTTGAAGACGTCGTCGGTGCGCCCGACATAGGTGATGTAGCCGTCCCCGTCCCGAGCGGCGATATCACCCGTGTGATAGAAACCACCGCTCATGGCCGCCGAGTTGCGGGCGTCGTCGCCTTGATAGCCGGTCATGAGACCGAGCGGCCGGGACTCGAGGTCGAGACAGATCTCGCCCTCGTCCTGGACGATCTCGTTGGTCAGTGGGTCGACGAGGACGACCGGCATCCCGGGCAACGGCTTGCCCATCGACCCGGGCTTGACGACATCACCAGGAGCATTGCCCACCTGTGCGGTCGTCTCGGTCTGGCCATATCCGTCGCGCAACTGCAGTCCCCATGCCTTGCCGACCTGGGCGATGACCTCGGGATTGAGCGGCTCGCCGGCACCGATGATCTCGCGCAGATTGCCCGGGCCCCCCGACAGATCGGCGTTGATGAGCATGCGCCACACCGTGGGTGGCGCGCAGAACGACGTCACGTGCTCGGTCCGCAGCTGCTCGAGCAGCGCCGCCGCGTCGAACCGGCTGTAGTTGTAGAGGAAGACCGTCGCCTCGGCGATCCACGGCGAGAAGAAGCACGACCACGCGTGCTTCGCCCAGCCCGGCGAGGAGATGTTGAGGTGGACATCGCCCGGCTGCAGCCCGAGCCAGTACATCGTTGACAGGTGCCCCAGCGGATAGCTCTGTTGCGTGTGCTCGACGAGCTTGGGCCGGCTCGTGGTCCCACTCGTGAAATAGAGCAGGAGGCGGTCGGTCGGTGCCGTCTGCGGGTGTGTCGCCGGCTCCGCCGGTGTGTCGTATGCCGTGAGGAGGTTCTCCCAGCCCGGCACCTCGCCGACACTCACGGTGAGAAGCCCGTCCGTCAGTCCGTCGAACTTGCTGGTGTCGACCGGATTGCAGACCACCACCCTGGCCTCGCCTCGCTCGATCCGGTCGCGCAGGTCGCTGGGTCCCAATGCCGTCGTCGTCGGCATGATGACCGCACCGAGCTTCATGACGCCGAGCATCGTGCTCCACAACTCGACCTGGTTGCCGAGCATGACGATGACGGAGTCGCCCTTGCCGACGCCGCGGGCGGCAAGCCAGGCGGCGACCTGGTCCGACGCCCTCGCCATCGCGTCGAAGCTCACCTGGGCGCGGCGCCCGTCCTCCTCGACGATGATCAGGGCGGGGCGGTCGTTGCCGCGCGCGATGACGTCGAACCAGTCGACCGCCCAGTTGAACTGCCCCCCGAGGTTCGGCCACGTGAAGTCGGCCACGGCCTCGTCATGCTTCCCGCGCAGATCGAGCAACTGGTCCCGGGCGGCTCGGTAGCGGTCGGTGACAGACGGCATGGCAGGCTCCTTCGACGGTGAACGAACTGGTGGTGTTCACCCTGCCAGGTCATGCCGATGCCCGTCTCTGTGTCGTTCCTCTCGGGAGAACCGCTGGGCACCGAGGCCCCGGTCACCGTCGCCCTCTCCTGAGTCCGCCTGGTCTGCGGGTTGTCGGCGAGGCCGGGTAGCGTCGAGGGCGTGTCCGACGTCCCAGTTCCCCGCAACCGCCTCCTCGCGAGCCGCGCGCTCGCGATCGTTCTGGTGCTGCTCGCGGTCGCGATCGTCGTGTTCGGGGTGCGCCTGGTCCGAGCCCGGATGGCCCAGAGCCGGACGGTCGCCGCCGACTCGAGGCTCGCTGCCCAGTGTCCCGACGTCGCGACCGACATCCTCGCGGGCGCGAGCCGCACCAGCGTGACCGGCGCCGATGGCCGCGTTCTCGGCGCCGCCTACGTCGGCCCCGCGGGCGCGGCGACCGGGGTCGTCCTGCGCCAGGGTGCCTCGCAGACCCTCTGTGACTGGCTTCCCTGGGCGCGCGACCTCAGCAGGGCGACGGGTGCGCGGGTCCTGCTCTTCGACCGCCGCGGACGCGGTTCCTCCCCCGGTGACGCGAGCGTGACGCAGGAACCCGCCGACACCGCCGCCGCGGTCGCACGCCTGCGCGCGGACGGGACCGCGCGCGTCGCCCTGGTGGGCTCGTCGATGGGCAACGCGGTGGTCTATGCCGCGCTGCCCGGCATACGTCCCGCGCCGTGCGCCGTCGTATCGGTCTCGCCCGTTCTCTCGGCGACCGACGGCACCGGGACAGTGGACAGCAGCCAGCCGGCCGGCCTGATCGCCAACACCTGGCTGACGTGGGAGTCCGGCACCAGCGGCATCGTCACCGAAGTCGACGCGGTCAAGAAGGCGCTAGCCGATGCTGGCCTCCCGACACCCCACGAACTGCCCGTCGACACCAGAGACCACTCCCTCGGCCTCGTGACCAGGCATCCGGAGGTGGCCGACTTCATCCGCAAGGCCGTCGCGTCGTGCGCGTGACGACACCTCCTCGCGAGGCGCGACACGGCACGCGAGCGGCGGCGCGACCCCATAGGCTGTGACGCACCTAACAGCGCAGGAGGTCCCGACGGTGTTCACCCGCATCGCTGTCGTCAACCGTGGTGAGGCAGCGATGCGACTCATCCACGCCGTGCGTGACCTGAACGCCGAGTCGACCGATGGCCGCCGGATCGAGGTCGTCGCCCTCCACACCGAGGGCGAGAAGGCCGCGAGGTTCGTCCGCGAGGCCGACATCGCCCACAATCTGGGCCCCGCGTCCGCCCGCCCCTATCTCGACTACGCCGTGCTCGAACGCGCGCTCATCGAGACCGGTGCCGATGCCGCCTGGGTTGGGTGGGGATTCGTCGCCGAGCACCCCGACTTCGCCGACCTGTGCGCCCGGATCGGCGTGACCTTCATCGGTCCGAGCGCTGAGGCGATGCGCCGGCTCGGCGACAAGATCGGCAGCAAACTGATCGCCGAGGAGGTCGGCGTGCCGGTCGCCCCGTGGAGTCGCGGCGGGGTTGACACGCTCGAGGAGGCAACCGAGGCGGCCGCCCGGATCGGCTATCCCCTCATGCTCAAGGCGACCGCCGGCGGCGGCGGCCGTGGCATCCGCAAGGTCACCAGCGACGACGAACTCGCCGCCGCCTTTCAGCTCACCCGGGACGAGGCCCAACGTGCCTTCGGCTCGGGTGTCGTCTTCCTCGAGAAGCTCGTCACCGGCGCCCGTCACGTCGAGGTCCAGGTCATCGCCGACGGCCAGGGCAGTGCTTGGGCGATCGGGGTCCGCGACTGCTCGATTCAACGGCGCAATCAGAAGGTCATCGAGGAGTCCGCCTCCCCGGTCATGACCGCCGAGCAGGCGCGTCTGCTCAAGGAGAGCGCCGAGCGCCTCGCGATCGCTGTCGACTATTCCGGTGCCGGCACGGTCGAGTTCCTCTTCCAGCCGGCCGACGGGACCTTCGCCTTCCTGGAGGTCAACACCCGCCTCCAGGTCGAGCACCCGATCACCGAGGTCACCACCGATACCGACCTCGTCAAGCTCCAGATCCACGTCGCGGGCGGCGGCCGGCTCGACGGAGCCAAGCCGACCGAGCGCGGACACGCCGTCGAGGCCCGGCTCAACGCCGAGGATCCCGACCGGGACTTCGCCCCCGCGCCCGGCCGCATCGCCCATCTGGACTTCCCCTCCGGCCCCGGCATCCGGGTCGACACGGGCGTGGGCGAGGGCGATGCGATCCCCGCCGATTTCGACTCGATGATCGCCAAGATCATCGCCTATGGCCGGGATCGCGCCGAGGCCCTCGCCCGCCTTCGGCGTGCCATGCGCGAGACGACGGTGGTCATCGAGGGCGGCGCGACCAACAAGAGCTTCGTGCTCGATCTCCTCGCTCAACCCGAGGTCATCGACGGCACCGCCGACACCGGCTGGATCGATCGTGTGCGCGAGGAGGGTCGCCTGGTCAGCCACGCCGGCTCCGGCATCGCCCTCGTCGCCGCGGGCATCGAGGCCTACGAGGACGCCGAGGCGATCGAACGCACCCGCCTTCTCGAGACCGCCCGCGGCGGCCGCCCCCAGGTGCAGCACCGCGTCGGGCGACCGGTCGAACTCAAGCTGCGCGGCGCGGCATACAAGGTCACGGTCCTGCGCATCGGACCCGACCGGTTCCGCGCGACCGTCGCCGGCACCGGTGGCGTCCACCACGTCGAGGCCACCCTCACCCGCCTCGGGCCGTATGCCGCGCGCCTCACCGCCGCGGGGGCTACCCACCGCCTCGTCCTGGCCACCCACGGTCCCGTCCACCTCATCCAGGTCGATGACGTCGCGCACCGGGTGACCCGCGACGAGGGCGGCGTCGTCCGTTCACAGTCTCCAGCGCTGGTGGTCGCCACTCCGGTCTCGGTGGGCGCCGAAGTCGCCGCCGGATCCCCGATCCTCGTGCTCGAGAGCATGAAGATGGAGACTGTCATCCCGGCACCCTTCCCCGCGCGGGTTCGCGAACTCCTCGTCTCCGCCGGCAGCCAGGTCGAGACCGGCGCCCCGCTGGCTCGCCTCGAACCCATCGGCGACCGCGGACCCGCGCAGGAGCAGGCAGGCGGGGACGTCCCGCTCGACCTGCCGACGACGCCGCCACACCCGCCCGCCGCTGACCGGGCCGACGCCGGGCTGCGCGACCTCAGCGGCATGGTCATGGGCTACGACCTCGACCCCGCCGACGAAGGTGCCGCCCTGGCCGGCTATCTCCGCGCCCGCGACGAACTCCAGGCCAAGGGATCCGTGCCCATCGCCGGTGAACTCGCCCTGCTCGACCTCTTCGCCGACTTCGCGGAGCTGAGCCGCAACCGGCCGGTGGGCGAGCGGGAACACACCGAGACCCGGATCCACTCGCCGCGCGAGTTCTTCCATACCTATATGGGCACCCTCGATCCCGACCGGGGCGGACTGCCCGAGGAGTTCCGCGACCGGCTCGGCCGGGTCCTGCGCCACTACGGTGTCGACTCGCTCGACCGGACGCCCGAGTTGGAGGAGGCGGTCTTCCGGGTCTTCCTCGCCGGACAGCGGTCGGCTTCCGAGGTCCAGGCCGCCGTCGCCGTCCTGCGCCGTTGGCTCGCCGCCCAACCGCCGCTGCCGCCGCTCGACGCGACCGCGCGGGACGTCCTCGACCGGGTCATCGGCGCGACCCAGCTGCGGTTCCCGCTCATCGGCGATCTCGCGCGCAGCGTCCGGTTCCGGTGGTTCGACCAGCCACTCGTCGACGCGGATCGGCGCAGCGTTCTCGCCGGCGTCGCCGACGAACTCGACGCCCTCGACACCCTCCCCGACGGTCCGGAGCGCACCCGCCGCTCCGAAGCCCTCGCCGACATCCCCGAACGGATCATCAGCTTCCTCGGTGATCGGCTCCGCTCCGGCATTCCGACCCACGAGCCCATGCTCGCCGTCCTCATCCGGCGCCACTATCGCGAATATCAACTCGACGACCTGCGCGAGTATGCCGTGTTCGGCCGCCCCTTCGCCGCCGCCGACTACACCCTCGATCGCCGCCGCACCCACCTGGTCTCGACGGTCGGCCGTCTCGACGAGCTCGTCCCCGGCAGCGCCCTCATCCGGGCCCTCGACGAGGAACTCGACCGGGCCGAGACCGAGAAGGTCGTCGACATCTATCTGCACGCTCCCGATCTGCCGGTGGATCCTGCCCTCGCTTCCCTCGAGGTCGCCCGCTGGCTCGCCGGCACGGACCTCGTCCAACGCGTCCGCCGCGTCGCCATCGGCCTGGTCCGCGGCGAGGGCGTCGAGATCGACTATGTGACCTTCCGTCCGGACGGTGCAGGCGGCATCGTCGAAGACCGGCCGGTGCGCGGCATACATCCGATGGTGGGCCGGAGGATCAACCTGTGGCGACTGCGTGACTTCGATCTGACCCGGCTCGACGCCCCGCGCGATGTCCTCCTTCTCGACTGTGTCGCCCGGGACAATCCCGCCGACCGCCGCCTGGTGGCCCTCGCCCAGGTCCGCGAACTCGCCGTCGTCCGTGACGGCGCCGGTCAGGTCGTCGGCCTGCCGCATGTCGAGCGGGCGCTCGCCACCTGCCTCGAGGCGATCCGGACGGCGCGGGCCGGCGCCGGGGGGGCCGGCAGCCGGCTCGACATGAACCATGTGTGGATCCACATCTGGCCGCTCATCGAAGCCGATGTCGACCAGCTGACCGCGCTCCGGGCCAAAATCGCGCCGATGACCGCCGGCGCCGGGATCGAGGAGGTCCGCATCGAGGGCCGGATCGCCGCGGCCGGCGGGCGAGGCGTCCCGGTGGTCGCCCGGTTCAGCTACCAGCCCGGGTCCGGGGTGGTCTATACGGTCGAGCCACGCGCCACCGAACTGCTCGCTCCGCTCGATGCGTATGCCGAGAAGGTCGTCCGCGCCCGTCGTCGCGGCCTGGTCTATCCCTACGAACTCAACTCCCTCCTCGTCGGGGACGGCGGCAGCGCCGTCGAATACGACCTCGATGCCAGCGGGGTCCTCGTCCCGGTCGACCGGCCCTATGGCGAGAATCGCGCCGGTCTCATGTGCGCCGTGGTCCGGACCCCCACGGAACTCCACCCCGAGGGCATCGAACGCGTACTCCTGGCCGGTGATCCTCTTCGGTCACTCGGCTCGGTGGCCGAGGCCGAGTGCGCGCGCATCATCGCGGCGCTCGACCTCGCCGAGGAGCGTGGCGTCCCTCTGGAGTGGTTCGCCCTCTCCGCGGGCGCCCGGATCTCGATGGATTCCGGCACCGAGAACATGGACTGGGTCGCCCGCGCGCTCAAGCGGATCATCGAGTTCACCCAGGATGGTCACGAGATCAATATCGTCGTCGCGGGGATCAACGTCGGTGCCCAGCCCTACTGGAACGCCGAGGCGACGATGCTCATGCACACCAAGGGCATCCTCGTGATGACCCCGGAGTCGGCGATGGTCCTGACCGGCAAGCAGTCGCTCGACTTCTCGGGCGGGGTCAGCGCCGAGGACAACTTCGGGATCGGCGGCTACGACCGGGTCATGGGACCCAACGGTCAGGCGCAGTACTGGGCGCGCGACCTCGCGGGCGCCTTCGCCATCCTCCTCGACCACTACGACGCGACCTATGTCGCACCGGGCGAGGAGGGACCCCGCCACGCGCCGACGAGCGATCCGATCGACCGGGATGTCACGGCATACGTCCATGTGCTGGACGGCAGCGACTTCGCCACCGTCGGCGACATCTGGTCGGCGGCGACCAACCCCGACCGCAAGAAGCCGTTCGACATTCGCACGGTCCTCCGCGCGCTCGTCGACCGCGACCATCCGCTCCTCGAGCGCTGGGCCGGGATGGCCGATGCCGAAACCGCCGTCGTCGTCGACGCCCGCGTCGGGGGGCACAGTGTCTGCCTCCTCGGCATCGAGTCGAGATCCGTTCCGCGACGGGGCTTTCCGCCCACCGATGGACCGGATGCCTACACCGCGGGGACGCTCTTCCCCAAGTCGTCCAAGAAGGCCGCTCGGGCGATCAACGCGGCGTCGGGCAACCGGCCGCTGGTCGTTCTCGCCAACCTCTCGGGCTTCGACGGATCACCCGAGTCCATGCGCGGACTCCAGTTGGAGTATGGCGCCGAGATCGGCCGCGCCATCGTCAACTTCGACGGGCCGATCGTGTTCGTCGTCATCTCGCGCTATCACGGGGGTGCCTTCGTCGTCTTCTCCAAGGCGCTCAACCCGCGGATGACCGTGCTCGCGATCGAGGGCTCGTTCGCCTCCGTCATCGGTGGCGCGCCCGCGGCGGCGGTGGTGTTCAGCCGCGATGTCGACGCGCGGACGGCGGCGGACCCGCGGGTGGTCCAGGTCGAGGCGCGGCTCAAGGTCGCCGAGAACGGCGACCGCGCCGCCCTCGCCGCCGAGCTGGCCGAACTGCGCCGCTCGGTCCGGGCCGAGAAGCTCGGCGAGGTCGCGAGCGAGTTCGACACGGTCCACGACATCCACCGCGCCGTGCAGGTGGGGTCGGTCGACGAGGTCATCGCGGCCGCCGACCTGCGGCCCCGGATCATCGCCGCCCTCGACGCCGGCTGACCCCGCTTCCGTATCCGCCAACGGGGGTTCCGCCGCCGCCCGGGGGCCAGGATGGGTGCCCAACCAGCACGGCGCGTGGGCGATGCTCGCGACGCCCCTGCTGGTCGGCATCCTCGCCAGTCACCCGCGATGGGTCCATGTGCCACTCACGGCGTTCTGGTTCGTGGGCTACTTCGCGTTCTTCGCGACCGGCCTGTGGCTGAAGTCCCGTCGCCGGGTTCGCTATCTGCCCCCGGTGCGGACCTATGGCCTGGCCTCGGTCGCGCTCGGCCTGGCGACCCTCGCGCTCGATCCCGGCCTGATCCGGTGGGCGCCGGTGTTCATCCCGCCGCTCGCCGTCGGTCTGGTCGCCTCCGCGCGCCGGGATGACCGCGCGCTGGTCAGCGGCCTCGCGACGACCCTCGGGTCCTGCCTGATGACTGTCGTTGCGTATGCCGCGGGCAACGGCGCCGACTGGCCCCGCGCCTGGGTGCTCGCCGGGATCCTCGCCGCCTATTTCGGTGGCACGGTCGTCTATGTCAAGACGATGATCCGCGCGCGCGGCTCCCGGCCGCACCTGCTTCTTTCAGTGGGCTGGCATGTGCTCGCCACAGTCGCGATGGCCTGGGTGAGCTGGCCGCTGGTCGCCGTCTTCGCCCTGCTCACGGCTCGGGCGGCTGCCTTACCCCGGAGGTCGATGACGCCCAAGCAGGTCGGTCTCGTCGAAATCGCCGCCACCGTGGCGGTCGCGCTCGGCGCCCTGCTCACCACCTGACCCACCTGCGCTTCTGGCGGGTCGAGGTCATCTCCCCGAGCGCGCGATTGGTTGAGCCAGCAAGGATGGGCCGATGCGCCACTCCGGGTCCCTCGTTCGCCGTGGTCGGAACCGCTGTTCCCGGCGGTCATCGTCACTCTCGCTCTGCGTTCGGCGCGCCTCGGCGCTTCTGGGTGGCCTGCTGCTCGCTCGCCGCGCCTGAGCCGGATCACTGGGGACACAGGGCCCTCGTCCGAGCCGGTCTGTGACACGTCGCCGCCTGAGCCGGGCCGCCCACAGGCCGCCCCGCGCAAAGCCAGACGTCCCCGGTCAGGCCGACTCGCGCACCACCAGATCCACCGGGAGTTCGACCGCGCTGTCCTCGACACCCCCCTCCAGGCGGGCCAGGAGCACATCGATCATTCGCTGCGCCTGATAGGCGGCGGGCTGCCGGATCGTCGTCAGGGGCGGGCTCGCGTGCCGGGCGAGGTCGATGTCGTCGAACCCGACCACCGCCACGTCCTGCGGCACCCGTCGCCCCGCCTCACGGAGGGCATGGAGGGCGCCGAGGGCCATGACATCGCTCGAGGCCACGACGCCGTCGATTCGCGGCTCCTGCGTGAGCAGGCGGCGCATGCCCTCCGCACCCGACAGCGACGTCCAATCCCCCTCGACGAGGAGCGAATCATCGAGCAGCGCCGCGCGCATGGCGGCCTGGAACCCCTCCGTCCGGTCCGATCCGCTGCAGGCGTCCAGCGGTCCCGCGATACAACCGATCCGCCGTCTGCCCAGCCCGATCAGATGCTCGGTCGCCAATGACGCACCCCCGACGTTGTCGACGTCGACACTCGAGACCCCCGGCACCGGCACGCGCAGCCGGCCGCCGGTGACGACCGGGACCCGGCCCGCGCGAGAAGCGTCGGGAGTTCGTCCTCGTCGTGCACGGAGATGAGCAGCACCGCGTCGACGTGGGCCCGCGCATAGCGCGCCACCGCGGCGTCGTCCCGATCCTTGGGTGCCATCATGACGACGAACTGGAGTCCATGTTCCTGCAGCGCATTGCTCAACCCGACGACCATGCTCGACAGATACGGGTCCACGGCACCGAACGCCGCCGGCTCGCGCATGATCAGTGCCACCGAGTTCGCCGCCCCGCCTGCCAGTGCTCGGGCGGCACGGTTCGGGACGAAGCCGAGGTCCGCCACGGCCTGTTCGACGGCCTCGCGCAGGTGGGCATCCCAATGTGACGATCAAGGAGAACCGCGCCGACTACGGCACGCACCACAACAACCTCCAGGCCCACCTCGCCGCCGGCTCCGGCACGGCGGACATCGAGGTCATCGAGATCGGCCAGATTGCCGGCTACCTCGGTCAGGGCGATAAGTTCGTCAACTTCAACGATCAGGGCGTCGACCCGAAACAATGGTCCGACGCCAAGATCAAGCAGGCCACCGCGACCGACGGCAGCCTCATCGGCCTCGGCACCGACATCGGTGGTCTGGCGATCTGTTATCGCACCGACCTGTTCAAAGCCGCGGGTCTGCCCACCGACCGTGAGGCCGTCGGCAAGCTCTGGCCCACCTGGGACGACTACGTCAAGGCCGGCAGCGACTTCATCGCCAAGACGCCGGACAAGAAGGTCAAGTGGTATGACGGCGCCGACCACGTCATGACGGGCATTCTCGCGCAGCAGAAGAACACGTTCTATGACGACAACGGCGACGTCATCGCCGGCACCAATCCGGTCGTCAAGCAGGCCTGGGATCTTGCCGTGAAGTCGATCCAGGCGAAGCAGTCGGCCGCCCTCGCTGAGTTCAGCCCCGAGTGGAATACCGGATGCCAGCAGGGCCAGTTCGCGACCATCACCTGCCCGGCGTGGATGACGGCATACATCCGCAACAACGCGCCCGAGACCAAGGGCAAGTGGGACATCGCGACCGTGCCCGGCGGGTCCGGCAACTGGGGCGGCTCCTTCCTCACCGTGCCCAAGCAGGGCAAGCACATCGCTGAAGCCGTCGACCTCGCGAAATACCTCACGACCCCGGAGACGGCCATCGAGGTCTTCAAGAAGTTCGGCAACTATCCCTCGCCGGTCAAGACCTGGGCGATGCCCGAGGTCAAGGATGCGAAGGACGCCTTCTTCAGTGACGCTCCGGTCGGCGAGATCTTCCCCAAGTCCTTCGCCAACCTGCCCGAGCAGGCCGCCGGTCCGCAGAGCGGGGTCGGATCTCCCGCAGTGGCTCGAGAACCAGGGCGGGTGGGGGGACCGGCATACGGTCGCGCGGTTCGCCACGTATGCCGCCGCCGTCGCCCGCCGCCTCGGCGACCGCGTCCGCACCTGGACGACGCTCAACGAGCCCTGGTGTTCGGCCTTCCTGGGGCATGCCTCCGGCGTCCACGCGCCGGGCCGCCACGATCCGGAACTCGCCTTCCGCGCTGCCCATCACCTCCTGCTCGCCCACGGCGCCGGCGTCACCGCGCTGCGGTCCGTCCTGCCGGCCCGCGCGGAGGTCTCGCTCACGCTCAACCTCCACCACGTCCGTCCGGCCACCGACTCGCCCGCCGACGTCGAGGCGGCCCGCCGCATCGACGGGATCACCAACCGGCTCTTCCTCGGTCCCGTCCTGGGGTCGGGCTATCCGGCGGATGTGCCGAGGATGTGCGCGACCACTCGCGCTTCGACGTCGTCCGGGATGGCGACCTCGCCCGCATCGCCGTCCCGATCGACTCGCTCGGGATCAACTACTACAACCCGACGACGGTCAGGGCCGACCCGGCGGCGCCGGAGAATCCCACCTATCCCGGGTCGGCGGGGGTCGCCTTCCCACGGCCCACTGGGCCGGTCACCGCGATGGGCTGGCCCGTCGATCCGTCGAGTCTCACCGACCTCCTCGTGCGCATCGGCACGGACGCGCCAGGACTGCCGATCCTGGTCACCGAGAACGGTGAGGCGTATGCCGACCACGTCGACGACGACGGCCGCGTGCGGGATGGCGAGCGGTCGGCATACCTCCTCGAACACGTCCGCGCCGTCCACGCGGCCATCGCCCGCGGGGTCGATGTCCGTGGCTACTTCGCCTGGTCTCTCCTCGACAACTTCGAGTGGTCCTTCGGCTACGACCGCCGGTTCGGGCTTGTCCGCGTCGACTACGCGACGCAGAAGCGGCTCCCCAAGGAGAGCTTCTGGACGTATGCCGCGCTCGCCCGCGCCCATGCCGTCCCGGCTTCCGGTCCGGTCACCACCGTGGCTGATTCCCCGGATTTCGCCCACGCGCCGACCGGCGTGTAGGCTCTCCGACGCACTCCGGACGACGGTGTGCGCGCCTCCTTAGCTCAGTCGGCAGAGCGTTTCCATGGTAAGGAAAAGGTCGTCGGTTCGATTCCGACAGGGGGCTCAGGTCGCCCCTGCCGGGTGTGATCGTCGAGGCGGGATAGCTCAGCTGGTCAGAGCGCACGACTCATAATCGTGAGGTCGCGGGATCGAGCCCCGCTCCCGCTACTGCGCAGCGATTTCGTGGGAACGAAACCGCTCGGTATTGTGTTGTGCCGTTCGTCCTGGGCCGGGCCCTCGCGTGTCCGCCCCGTCCACCCGTCGAGAAACAGGTTGCTCCATGGCTAAGAAGGCCACCGAAATCCGCCCCAAGATCACCTTGGCCTGCACCGAGTGCAAGGAGCGCAACTACATCACCGAGAAGAACCGCCGCAACAGCCCCGACCGGCTGGAACTGGCCAAGTTCTGCCCGCGCTGCCACCGGCACACCGCACACCGCGAGACCCGCTGACCAGAGGCCGTCCGGCTCCCGCTCGTCGCCGAGTCGACGATTGCCCCGCGCCCCCCTGGCACCCGCCATGGGGGCGCGCGGCGTTGTCCGCTCATTCGCCTCCTCTTCCGCTCGCCGCTCTGCTCCCTGGTGCCCCGGCCCACACCTGAGCGAATCGGGTCCGGCTAGAGTGCGGACCATGCCTGTGAACGAGAGTTTTGTGGGGCGCACGTTCGCCCCCGTCGGGCCGTATGCCGTGGACGCGCCCATGATCGCCGCCTTTGCCGCCGCGGTGGGCGCGACCGACCCGGTCCACACCGATGCCGAGGCCGCACGCGCCGCTGGCTACCGCGATGTGATCGCGCCGCCCACCTTGGCCGTCCGGTTCGACCAGCTCGCCTCGCGCGAATACGTCCTCGATCCCGAGGCCGGCATCGACTACTCCCGCGTCGTGCACGGCGAGCAGAAGTTCGTCCATCACCGCCCGATCACCGCCGGCGACGAACTCACCGCCCAGAGCACCGTGGACGCGATCCGCAGCGCCGGGGGACACGCGATGATCACCGTCCGCAGCGAGATCACCGCCGGCGACGAGCCGGTCGCGACGACGACCTCGACGATCGTCGTCCGGGGAGGGGAGTGACCATGGCTCGGGCGTTCACCGATGTCACCGTCGGCGAGGATCTCGGCACCCGGGTCATCCCGGTCGCCCGGCAGACCCTCGTCGACTACGCCAACGCCTCGCTCGACCAGAACCCGATCCACCAGGACGAGGAGTTCGCCAAGAAGGTCGGCCTGCCCGACGTCATCGCCCACGGCATGTGGACCATGGGCGCGGCCGGCACGCTCGCGGCTGATTGGGCCGGTGATGCGGGCCGGGTCGTCCAATACGGCACCCGCTTCACGTCCATGGTCGTGGTCCCGCCCGACGGCGCCGAGCTCGAGGTCTCCGGCGTCGTGAAGTCCCTCGATGAGGCGACCCGCCGCGCGACGGTGGAACTCACGGCCACCGCCGCCGGTCAGAAGGTCCTCGGCCGCTGCACGGCCGTTGTCCAGCTCGACTGACGTCTGGCGCCCGCGCGCAGCGCGTCGAGAGGTCAAATAACGCGCGTCGAGAGGTCAAATAACGCGCGTCGAGAGATCAAATAGCCGGCGTCGAGAGATCAAATAGCGATCGTCTGGGTCCCTGCGCCCAGCGCTGGAGAGGGTCAAACGGGAATCTCGCATGACGGAGGAGTTCGACGCGCCGCTGGCGCGGCATACGACGATGCACGTCGGCGGCCCGGCGGGGCGACTGGTCACCGTGACGACCACCGACGAACTCGTCGACGCCATCCGTGAGACCGATGATGCGGATGAGCCTCTCCTTGTCCTCGGCGGCGGTTCGAATCTGGTCGTCCCCGACGCGGGCTTCCCCGGCACGGTCGTCAAGGTCGCGACGACGGGCGTGGTGCGGGAGTCGGTCGATGCGTGCGGCGGCGCAGTCGTCCGGGTCGCGGCGGGGGAGACGTGGGATGACGTCGTCACGCAGGCGGTCGCCGAGGGCTGGAGCGGCGTCGAGGCCCTGTCCGGCATCCCCGGCTCCGCGGGCGCGACGCCGGTCCAGAACGTCGGCGCCTACGGCCAAGAGGTCGCCCAGACCATCGCCCAGGTCCGGACCTGGGACCGGCGCGACCAGATCGTCCGCACCTTCTTCTCCACCGACTGCCGCTTCACCTACCGACACTCGTTGTTCAAGGCGAGCGACCGCTATGTCGTCCTGGACGTCCTCTTCCAGTTCGTCGTCGGCGACCTGTCCGCTCCGGTGGCGTATGCCGATCTCGCCACCCAGCTCGACGTCCCCCTCGGTGCCCGCGTCCCGCTCGCCGATGCTCGGGACGCCGTTCTCGCGCAACGGCGCCGGCGCGGTATGGTGCTCGATCCCGCTGATCACGACACGTGGAGTTGCGGCTCGTTCTTCACCAACCCGCTACTGAGTGAGTCCGCCTACGCCCGCCTCGTCGCCCGTATTCAGGACCGCCTCGGCCCCGAGGTGACCCCGCCGCGCTATCCCGCCGAGGACGGTCAGGTCAAGACGAGTGCCGCGTGGCTCATCGAGCGCGCGGGCTTCGGCAAGGGGTTCGGTGCCGCGCGGGAGGCGGGGCTCTCCGGCCGGGCCACCCTCTCGACGAAGCACACCCTCGCCCTGACCAACCGCGGCGACGCCACGGCCGCCGACATTCTCGCCCTCGCCCGCACCATTCGCGACGGGGTGTATGCCGCCTTCGCGGTCCATCTCGTCAACGAGCCCGTCCTCCTCGGCACATCCCTCTGAACTTTCAGCCCCGGCGAGAGGCCGGTTCAGCCCCGTCGAGTGGCCGGTTCAGGACCGTCGAGTGGCCGGTTCAGCCCCGTCGAAGGGCCGGCCCAGCACAGATCATGAGCTACCGCCTGGTAAGTGGGGCGATCACCCTACTTACCAGGCGGTAGCCGGTTGCATGGGCGAGCCCGGGGTGCATGGGCGCCGCCCGGGGTGCATGGGCGAGCCCGGCCCCCCACCCCGCCTGGCCGCCACCCCGCCCGGCCCCCCCACGCCGCCCGACCCCCATATCGCTGCGCCACGCCTCAAACCCCACCGAGCCACGCCTCGATCCCCGCCAGCGCCGACTCCTTCATCCCCGCCGGCGCCCGGGAGGCGCGGATCGAGCCGGCGGCCAGCTGCGCCAACTCGGCATCCGAGAACCCCAACGACTCCCGGGCCACCTCGTACTGCCGCACCAGCCGCGACCCGAACAGCAGCGGATCGTCCGCGCCCAGCGCCACCGGAATCCCTGCCTCGATCAGCGTGCGCAGCGGCACCTCGTCAGGATCGGCATACACCCCCAACGCGACGTTGGACAGTGGGCAGACCTCCAGCGCGACCCCGTCGCTCGCCAGCCGCTCGACCACCCGCGGGTCCTCCACCGACCGCACCCCGTGCCCGATCCGATCGGGCGCCAGCGCGTCCAGTGTCTCTTCCACGGCCGCTGGCCCCAGCAACTCACCGGCGTGCGGCATCAGCGCCAGCCCAGCCCCCCGAGCGATCCGGAAGGCCGGCGCGAATTCCCCTGTCTCTCCACGGCGTTCGTCGTTGCTCAAGCCGAACCCGACGACCGCCCCAGCGCCCTCCCCGGCATACTGCGCCGCCAGCCGCGCGAGCGTACGCGCCTCCAATGGATGCCGGATCCGGCTCGCCGCGACGATGACCCCCACCTGCGCCCCGCCCTCCCGCGACACCGAGGCCGCCTCGTCGAGCACGATCTCCAGCGCCGGCGTCAATCCCCCGACGAACGGCGCATACGACGTCGGGTCCACCTGCAACTCCAGCCACCGCGACCCCTCAGCCGCATCGTCCAGGGCCGCCTCCCGCACGAGCCGCCGCATGTCCGCCTCCCCCCGCACACATGCGCGCGCCGCGTCATACAACCGCTGGAACCGGAACCACCCGCGTTCGTCCCGCACGCTCGCCAACCGCGGCGGCCACTCCGCCACCAGCGCATCCGGCAGCCGTATGCCGTGCCCCGCCGCGAGTTCGACCAGTGTCGTCAGCCGCAGCGACCCCGTGAAGTGCAGGTGCAGATGCGCCTTGGGGAGCGCCGCGAGATCGCGGTGCCCCTCGGTCGTCTCGATCAGAGGTCCTCGATGATGTGCATCGCCGCTTCCTCGGCGGACGCGCCCGCGCCGTCGACGCCCACGTCGCGGCCCCACGCGTGTTCGACGCCCTCGTCGTCGCCGTCGACGATCCGCCCCGCGCGCCGGTCTCCGACCTCGTGGTCGTCGAGCCAGTCGTCTTCGGCCGCGATCGCGTCCGGGTCATCACCGCCGAGCGCGGGGTCGTCGATCCCGAGCCGCGCATAGGGGTCGGGTTCCTCCTGCGACATCCGCTCGTCGATCGACTCGTGATGCGACTGCTCGTGCGCCGTCACCCCGTGCACGCGCGACCCGCGGTCGGTGTCGGCGGGGGAGTAGCCGCGGTCCAGGACATCCTCGACGCCGTCGTCGATGAGGGTGTCCTCGGGCTGCAGCTGGTCCTCGTCGTCCAGGCTGTAGGCCGTCAGATCGTCGCTGATGATTTCGCGCTGCTCCGACATGACGTCATTCTCCCTCAGGCGTGCTCGCGCTGGCCGTATGCCGTGCCGTGAGCTTCTCCGCGGCGGCCAACGCCACGCACGTGGCGACGCCCGCCATCGCCGTCTCGACATCGGCGAGCACAGGGAAGGACGGGGCGAGCCGGATATTGCGATCGTGCGGGTCGTGTCCGTGCGGGAACGACGCGCCGGCAGGGGTCAGCACGATGCCGGCCTCCTTCGCCAGCGCGACCACTCGCCCGGCGGTCCCGTCGAGGACGTCGAGATTGACGAAATACCCCCCCGTCGGCTTCGACCACGTCGCGATCCCGAGCCCGCCGAGTTCCGCGGTCAGCGCCGCGTCGACGGCGGCGAACTTCGGCGCGAGGATCTCCCGGTGCCTGACCATGTGGTCGCGCACCCCCTGGGCGGTCTTGAAGAACTGGACATGCCGCAGCTGGTTGACCTTGTCCGGGCCGATCGACGCGTACTGATAGTGCGTCAGCCACCAGGCGACATTCTCGCGACTGGCGGCGAGGAAGGCGACGCCGGCCCCGGCATACGTGATCTTGCTCGTCGAGGCGAACATGACCGGCCGGTGCGGGTTCCCCGCGGCCGAGGCGATGGAGAGGATGTCGACCCCCTTGGCCTCGTCCTCGGTCAGGTGATGAAACGCATAGGCGTTGTCCCAGAAGATCTTGAAGTCGGGCGCTGCGGCCGGCATCGACGCGAGCGCCGAGGCGACCTCGAGGCTGACGACCGCCCCCGACGGGTTGGCATAGGCCGGGACGATCCACATGCCCTTGATCGCCGGGTCGTCCTTGACCAGGGCGGCAATGGCGGTGGCGTCCGGGCCGTCCTCGTGCATCGCGACGGGGATCATCTCGATCCCATAGGAGTCCAGCATCGTGAAGTGCCGGTCATAGCCGGGGACCGGGCAGATGAACTTGACGGCCTCCTCGCGGACCCACGGCCGCGGGGAGTCGACGCCGCCATGGAGCAGGAGCATCAGCAGGGTGTCGTGCATCATCGTCAGGCTCGAATTGCCGCCCGCGATGACCTGGTCGGGCTCGACCCACAACAGGTCGGCGAACATCGCCCGGATCTCGCGAATGCCGCTCAGCCCCCCGTAGTTGCGCGTGTCCACGCCGTCGGCGTCCTTGAACCCGACCGGCAGGCGCAGGAGTTCGTCGGCGAGGTCGAGTTGCGCCGCCGACGGCTTGCCCCGGGTGAGATCGAGGGCCAGCCCGCGCTCCTTCAACGCTGCGTATGCCGCGCGCTTCGTCGCGAGGAAGTCCTCCACTTCGGCGGGGGAGAGGTCGGTCAGGGGTCGCGTCGCGTCGCTCACGGGGCCATGGTCGCATCCGGCCAACGAGTTCGCACCCAGCCCCCACCGTCACGTATGCTGGTTCCTCGGCGTGTGCCGCGCTGTTCCGGCGTGCCTGCACTCGCCTCCCGGGAACCCGTGCCTCAACCCGCGCGTTCCCGTAGGGCAGTGGCTCAATTGGTAGAGCACCGGTCTCCAAAACCGGCGGTTGGGGGTTCGAGTCCCTCCTGCCCTGCGTTGTCGGTGGTGCCGTGTCTCGTCATCGCCACTGCAGAAGACCTGTCCGCAGCATCGAAAGAAGTGGCGCCGTGACCGACGTGGGTGCACCGACTCGCGCCTCCAATCGGAGGGGCGGCAAGGGGCTTTCTCCGGTCGCGCGGCTGCGTCTGTTCGTCAAGCAGGTGCTCGACGAACTCCGCAAGGTCGTCCGGCCCACCCGTGCGGAACTGGTGAACTACACCGTGGTCGTCATCGTGTTCGTCTCCGCCGTGATGGCGTTCACGGCGGGCCTGGACTTCGGCTTCACCAAGCTCGTGCTGTGGGTGTTCGGCGGCTGAGTGCCGGATGCCGGCCCCGGCTGGCCGGCCGGAGTGCGCCGCAGGAGTGCCAGGAGTGCAGAGGATGCCAATCGATCGTGAGGAACGTGTGATGTCGCAGGAGCCCGAGTTCGACGGTGACGTCGTCGGCGAGACCGAACTCGACGCCGACGAGACCGGACTCGACGCCGACGAGACCGGACTCGACGCCGACGAGACGGCGGCCTCGGGCGCGCCGGCCCACGACGAGGCCGAGGGGAGTCTCGGCGAGGCCGAGGGGAGTCTCGGCGAGGCCGAGGACACCATCGAGGATGACGCTGCCGACACGTCCGCCGTTGACTCGGCCTCCGACGAGGCAGGCGACGACGCCGCCAGTGACGACGCTGTCGCTGACGTGGATGAGGTCGGCGCCGAGGCCTCCCAGGGAGCCGACGAGGACGGCGACGCCCTCCCGGCCGACCCGGTGAAGGCGTTCAAGGACGAACTCGCCAGCCGCTTCGGCGACTGGTATGTCATCCACTCCTACGCGGGATACGAGAACCGCGTCAAGCACAACCTCGAGACCCGCATGACCTCCCTCAACATGGAGGATTACATCTTCGAGGTCCAGGTCCCGATGGAGACCGTGACTGAGATCAAGAACGGTCAGAAGAAGCAGGTCAACCGGGTCCGTATGCCCGGCTACGTCCTGGTCCGCATGGAGATGACCGACGAGTCGTGGGGGGCCGTGCGGCATACGCCCGGGGTGACCGGGTTCGTCGGCAACGCGCACGCGCCGGTCCCGCTCGGACTCGACGAGGTCTATTCGATGCTCAAGCCGGCCGACCTCGAGGCGGCCTCGGCGCCTGCGGGTGGCTCCGGCGGCGCGCCCGCCACCAAGTCCGGCCCCAAGACGATCGTCGACTTCGAGATCGGCGAATCGGTCACCGTCATGGACGGCCCGTTCGAGACCATGCCGGCGACGATCTCCGAGATCAACCCCGACACCCAGAAGCTCAAGGTGCTCGTGTCGATCTTCGGCCGCGAGACCCCCGTCGAGCTCGGCTTCAGCCAGGTCGCCAAGATCTGAACACACGGGGGCTCCGCCCCCATGCACCCCCGAAGGCGCGGAGCTCGCTCCGCTCGCACAACTGAACACACGAGGGCTCCGCCCCCGTGCACCCCCGAAGGCGCGGAGCTCGCTCCGCTCGCACAACTGAACATCTCCGCCCAACCAGGCTCGCAAGCTCGCGGTTCGGCGGTGCAACCGGGTCATCGCCCACGGCGTCGGCCCACGACAAAAGGAAAAAGCAATGCCTCCCAAGAAGAAGGTCTCCGGCTTCATCAAGCTGCAGATCAACGCCGGTGCCGCGACGCCGGCCCCGCCCGTCGGCCCCGCGCTCGGTCAGCACGGCGTCAACATCATGGAGTTCGTCAAGGCCTACAACGCCGCGACCGAACACCAGCGCGGCAACGTCATCCCCGTCGAGATCACCGTCTATGAAGACCGCTCGTTCACCTTCGTCACCAAGACGCCGCCGGCCGCCGAGCTGATCAAGAAGGCTGCGGGTGTCGCCAAGGGTTCGGGCGAGCCGCACAAGACCAAGGTCGCCAAGCTGACCAAGGACCAGGTCCGCGAGATCGCCGAGCAGAAGATGGTCGACCTCAACGCCAACGACATCGACATGGCCATGCGGATCATCGCCGGCACGGCTCGCTCGATGGGCATCACCACCGAACTCTGAGCAGCCCCGCTGCTTCGCCGAGTCCACAGCGGCTCGGAGCGCCCCCCGCCCTCGGGTGGGGTGGCGTGGGAGGGGCCGGACTCATTCCGGCTCCACTGACCACACCGAAAGAGGACCACTCATGCACCGCAGCAAGGCCTACCAGGCGGCGGCCGACAAGATCGACCGCAACCGGACCTACAGCCCCCTCGAGGCCGTTCGTCTCGCCAAGGAGACGGCGACCACGAAATACGACCCGACCGTGGAGGTCGCCCTCCGCCTCGGCATCGACCCGCGCAAGGCCGACCAGATCGTCCGCGGCACGGTCAACCTGCCCAATGGCACCGGCAAGACCGCCCGCGTCCTCGTCTTCGCCAATGGCGACAAGGCCGAGGCGGCCCGTGCGGCCGGCGCGGACTTCGTCGGCTCCGACGACATGATCGAGAAGGTTGCCGGCGGTTGGCTCGACTTCGACGCCGTCGTCGCGACCCCGGACCTCATGGGCAAGGTCGGCCGCCTCGGCAAGATCCTCGGCCCGCGCGGCCTGATGCCCAACCCCAAGACGGGCACGGTCACGATGGACACCGGCAAGGCCGTCACCGACATCAAGGGCGGCAAGATCGAGTTCCGCAATGACAAGCACGCCAACCTCCACTTCATCATCGGCAAGGCGAGCTTCTCCGACAAGGCGCTCCTGGAGAACTACACCGCCGCCCTCGATGAGGTCCTGCGCCTCAAGCCGGCCGCCTCCAAGGGCCGCTTCCTCCTCAAGGCGACGATGGCGACGTCGATGAGCCCCGGCATCCCGCTCGACCACACCAAGACCCGCAACCTCCTCGAGGAGGACGGCGCCTGACGCCGCACCAGCACGCACTGATCCCGTTGGGGCACAGAGATTTCTGTGGCCCAACGGGATTTGCCTTCCCGGAGCGCCAACCGACTTCGTCCCTTGACTTCATGGACACTTCGTGGACACGCCGACGTTCGCCGCGCGCGCGTGTCCGAAAGGGGGTAGCGTTCGGGGCGTTGGGGGGTGGCAGGGGGAACCAACCCCCCCCAGCGCGGGAGGCTTTCGATGAAGCGAGCGAGAATCAGTTCCCACCTGTTCGTGGAGTGCGTATGAGGCGTGGCGCCGCGGCTCTCCTGCTGCTCGTCGGACTCGGCCTGGGTGCCTGCACGTCCGGCGAGCAGCCGAGTCGGTCGTCGTCGGCCCCGGTCGTGCAGACAACTGGTGTTCGTGGCGAGGTGGATCCGTCGAGTGGCACGATCGCACTGCCGTGGGACCACTATCTGCTGACATCCACGGAGCACGACGACATCGTGTCCGCTCAGGGCGTGGCGATGATCGAGTGTGTCGAGGCCGCGGGTTTGACCTCGGCCGAGCAGCCCAGACGAGTCATCAAGGACAATGACACATCCCGCCTATACGGCGTCTGGCTGATGCGCGACGCCGAGCGCTACGGCTATGTCCTGCCGGAGTCCAAGGAGAAGATGGCGGCGATCAAGGGGCAGTCGACGGGGTCGGTATTCTCCCAGGCCGAACTCGACCAGCGCGCCAAGTGCGCCACGTCCGCGCTCGTGACGAGCCTCGACACCCGCACTCTCGATGCCGGGGGTCCGTGGGTTGATGAGTTCTCCGGGGTGGCTGACGCGGTCCGGCGCACCCCGGCTTGGCACCAGGCAACGAGCGCCTGGGCCGCTTGTCTTGCGTCGGCAGGATTCCAGGCGGACGTCGACCGCTTGGCCGCGGCGGGAGTTGACTGGAATGCCGTTGACAAGTATCAGGTGGAGGAGCGCGACGTCAAAGCCGCGGTCGCCGACGTGGCATGCAAGGAGAAGACTGATCTCGTCCAGCAGCTTGCGAACCTCGATGCGAGCGCACAAGAGCCGGTGGTGCAGAAGTACCAGGCTGAACTGGAGAAGTCGCACGCGGACTTGGCAGCGGTCCACACTCACGCCATAGCGATTCTGAGAGATGCCGGACTCTGAGGTGAGCGGCGGCCCCGGCGACGATGCGGGGAGAAGGCGTGGGAGAAGTCGTTGGCTTGTCGTGTGGGTGATCGCGAGCCTGACAGTCATTGCGGCGAGCTTCACCGCGGGCATGTTCGTTCGCTCGCCGTGGGATCAAGCCAGCGCGAACGCCACAGCGAATCCGATCGTGACGGCGACGGTCAGGTCGTATGACTTCACGCCGGAGCGACCACTCCTTCATGGAACCATCGCATTGGGTCGGCTGACGGACGTGCAGATCCCTGTCGCCGACGGTGCGGCGGTGGTGACCCGGGTCTTCCGTCGGGCCGGGCAGGAGGTTCGCTCGGGCGACCCTCTCATCGAGGTGTCGGGCCGTCCCCTCCTGGCGCTCGAGATTCCGTTCCCGCTCTATCGCACCATCACGCCCGGTGCCGAGGGCGCCGATGTCCTCGCTGTCCAGCAGGCGCTCACCGCCCTCGGCCGCTATCCGTCGAGCGCGGTTGACGGCGTCTATGGTCCGGCGACATCCCGCGCCATCGATGCGTTGTATGCCGCGTCCCATCTCAAACCGCCACCGCCGAGTGCGTCCCTGGTATCCGCGGCCCGCGCGGCGGAGAAGGCGCTGGCGAACACCGCGGCCTCACCCGGCTCGAAACGCTACGCCGAACTCGCCCGGGCGCGGGATGAGGCTGTGGCTGCGGCAGCGACGCCTCTGCCCTCGACGGAAGTCGCAGCCGTCACTGGCGGCCGACTCGCCATCGTCAAGACCCTCCCTATGGGGGCTGTCCTCGATGGCGGAGCGAACGCATCGATCCGACTTCGCGGTGGGGCGCCAACCGCGAGTGCGAGGGTATCGGTGAAGGACAAGGACGCGTTCGCCGCCGGAGCAGAGGTCCTGCTTCGCAACGAGTCCGGGGATCGACTTGACGGGGTCGTGTCGGGATTGAGCGAGTTCCGGGACGACGACCCGGCTGGCTATGACGTGCGCGTGCGCATCAAGGGCAAGACGAGTGGTTGGACGGACAAGGATCGGATCACCCTCACCCCGTCGCGCGCGCCGGCTCGGGAGAGCGGGATGGGTGTGCCGCTCACCGCGATTCGGGATGACCCGAACGGCACCTTTGTCTGGGTCCGATCCAACACGGGCGAGGTGAAACGAACGGCTGTCACCCTCGGGACGGAGCGTGCTGGCGTCGTCCGGATCGTCGGGGGCGGCCTGAGCGCCGGTGATCAGGTCGTGGTCGCCGGACGATGAAAGCCGATTGCGTCGTCGCCGCGAGCGGACTGACTCGGTCCTTCCGGAGCGATGAGACCGTTCGTCACGTGCTCACCGATGTCAGCGCAACCTTTGACCGGGGCGAACGGGTCGCCATTGTGGGGGGGTCGGGAGCGGGGAAATCCACGCTGCTCAATATCCTCGGTCTGCTCGATGCGGCGGACTCCGGGACCTACGAACTCCTTGGGGTGGAGGTCGGCTCGCTCTCGGAGCGGTCGCGCGATGCCATGCGTGCGCGAGAGTTGGGCTTCGTCTTCCAGGCGCACCACATCCTCGGGCACCGCACGGCGTGGGAGAACGTGGCATTGAAACTGAGCACCGTCCACGCGCCGGTCGCCGAACGGGGCGACAGGATCCATGCCGCGCTCGAGTCTGTGGATCTGTCCTCGCGGGCGAGTGCGCTGGGACGAACCCTCTCGGGAGGCGAGAAGCAGCGTCTGGCACTGGCTCGGGCGATGGTCGGTGACCCGGTCCTCCTTCTTGCGGACGAGCCGACCGGAAACCTCGACGACGACAACACCAGGCGCATCCTCGGGCTCTTCGCCGACCAGGCGAGAGTCGGAGTGGCAGTGGTCGTCATCACGCATGACGCGCGCGTTGCCGCCTGGGCGGACTCGGCATACATCCTTGAAGATGGCCACCTTCGGGGCTTCTCATGCTGACGTGGCGCGCGCTCCGGGACGAGGTCGGCGATGTGCTCGTCGAGGTGGGCGCCAGACGAGGACGGCTGGTGTTGCTCATCGTCGGCATCGCGCTGAGCGTGGGCGTCCTGGTCGCCGCGCTCTCGGCCAGCGACATGGCCGCGCGGCAGATCGACGCCGATGTCGCCGCCGCGGCCACGAACTCCTTCTCGGTCAGTCTGCGTGAGTCAAGCGAGGGACAGTCCGGTACGCCGTTCCCGGAGGATACGGACGAACGTGCCACCAAGGTGCCCCTTGTCGTCGCGGCGGGGCGGAGGGTGGACCTTCCCTCCGCGGACGTCGACGTTCGCAGGCTTCCGGGTGAGCCTGACCTCGACGCGCGACCTGGGAAGGTCACCGTCACTGCCGTGACGTCCGGCTACCTTCGGGCGGCTGGCATCTCGACTGACTCGCCCACGGCCTTCCTGCTCGACTCTTCCAGGCCCTACCCCGTCGCCTTCGTCGGCCCCGGCGCCGCTCGGTCCCTGGGACTGCCCGGCCACGGGCCCTATGTCGATCTGCGCATCTGGATCGGCGATCGCGCGTTCTCGGTGGTCGGACAGCTCAGAGGTGCCTCGTCTGTCGGCCTGGACACCAGCGTTGTGGTCCCACTGACTCTCGCCGACTCGCTGGCGCCGGTCACCCCGATCGACACGCGGCTCCTGGTCAGGACCGATGTCGGTGCGGGCGGGCCGGTCGCGAGGGTCATTCGTCTCGCCATTCGTCCCGAGGCCCCCGAGAGTCTTGTCGTGTCCTCCGTCACGGACTTCAGCCGACTTCGCGTGGGAGTCTCCGACCAATTGGCCAAGCTCAGCGCCGGCGTCGGCGCCCTCCTCCTCGTGCTCGGCATGCTGCTCATCGCCAACGCGATGGTCGTCTCCGTCATCTCGCGGACTGGGGAGATCGGGCTGCGCCGCTCGCTCGGCGCCTCTCGGTCCTCCGTCGCGCGGATCTTCCTCATCGAGGGCGCCCTTGCGGGCAGCCTGGGTGGCCTGACCGGCGCCGCTCTGGGTGTCGCGGCGGGTCTCGTGGTCGCCGTGTCGAACGGCTGGAGCTTCCGATTCCCTCTCGCGCTCGCCCTCCTCGGGCCGGCGCTGGGCACCGGGGTCGCGGTTGTCGCCTCTGCCTATCCTGCCTGGCGCGCGGCGAGCATCCAGCCTGCCGACGCGCTGCGCAGCGACTGACGACGGATTCGGCGACTAAGCTTCCATCTGTTGTCCCCGGACCCTCTGGGGACCCCGGAGGGGGAGTCACCCACGTGAAGAAGTTGTCCCTGGCCGCGGCCCTCGCCGCGGCGTCCCTCGCGCTCGCCGGTTGCGGCGGCGACAGCAAGACCGCCACCTCGTCCTCGACGACGAGTTCGGCCGCATCCACCAGCGCCTCGACGTCCGTCACCACGTCGACCAGCGCGAGCACGACCAGTTCGCCCGAGTCGAGCACGAGCACGTCGGACAGCGGGGCCACGGCCTCGTCGCTGGCCGACGCCCAGGTCGGTGACACGATCGACGGCGCCGTCCTCGCTGCGGCGATGAAGGACGCCTTCAAGGACGGCACCACCGGACACATGTCGATGGACATGGGCGGGATGATCACGGCCGAGGGCGACTTCAAGGTCGCCGACGGCAAGCAGGATTCCACGATGTCCATGGAGATGTCCGGCACCAAGATGGAGATGATCTCCGTCGGCGGTGTCATCTACATGAAGTCCCCGCTCTTCGCCGGCGGCACCAAGTGGGTCAAGATGGACGCCACCACCGCCGGTGCGAGCGGCACGCCCGACCTCAACAGCTTCGACCCGGCGACGATGGCCAAGGCCTTCTCGGGGATGAAGGCCAAGGTCACGGCCAAGACCGCCGACGCGACCACGGTGCAGATGGACCTCGACCTCAAGAAGCTCGTCGAGGCGATGGGCGACAACTCCGCGATCGCCTCCGCCACGGCCAGCCTGCCCGAGTCCATCCCGGTCACCTACACCATCGACAAGGACGGGCGCCCGACCGCGACGACGATGAACATGGGGATGGACATCAAGGTCGCCTACTCCGACTGGGGGAAGTCAGTGTCCATCGAGGCCCCACCGTCCTCTCAGGTCACCACCATGTGACGGCCGCATTCCGTGTCGCGCCCCGCCAGCCGCCCGGGCCGGCGGGGCGCTGCGCGATCCTGATGACTCATGTTCCGGATGCCTTCAGCCAGGGTTGTGGTCGGTGGGGTTGAATGGTGACCAGGTAGTCGCCCCTCGTGGTGGTGCCCACCCGTCGCGGACCGCTTTGCGGGCGTGGTCACGATGCCACCCATTGACCGCGACCAGATGGTCCAGGGTCGCGCTCTTCTCCGCCCGGGTCGCCTTCGGCCACGCCCGAACCTGCGAGGCCGACACCCGCTTCCGCTCCGCCAGCGTCAACTCCATCCATGAAGAGTGACGCCCGCGGGCATTCCACGATGAGTCAACGACTCCCGGTACTCGGGCATTCAGCATGAGTCAACTCGGCGATTTGGCCGCGACCGCCCGCGGGACGTACCCTGAAGGCGACCATTGACCGCCGGTCGCGTCACGGCATACAGCCGAGTCGCCGAAGGTCCCACCGAGGTGGGCGTCCAGCGCAGGCCACGTTCCGCTCCCGCGGCCGGATTCTTTCCGTATGCCGCGGGCTCGCCCCGTGCGCCCTG
Source organism: Dermatophilaceae bacterium (assembly GCA_046330995.1). GTDB lineage: Bacteria > Actinomycetota > Actinomycetes > Actinomycetales > Dermatophilaceae > Nostocoides_A. Next base: position 266,408 of record JAXLRS010000004.1, on the reverse strand, counting down.
CGCCGGGGCTCGTCTCATCCATGGGCCCTTCCGTCGGTCACCGACGACGAAGGAGGCCCCATATGGCGAAGGCGAACAAGTCCGCCGCCATTGCCGAGCTGACGGAGAAGTTCCGTTCCTCGAATGCGGCCGTTCTCACGGAGTACCGCGGTCTGACCGTCAAGCAGCTCACCTCGCTGCGCACCACTCTCCGTGGCAACGCCACCTACGCCGTGGTCAAGAACACGCTGACCGATATCGCTGCCAGGGACGCCGGGGTGACCGCGTTCGACGGTTCGCTCGCCGGCCCGACCGCCATCGCCTTCATCGAGGGCGACGTGGTCGAGGCAGCGAAGGGCCTGCGTGACTTCGCCAAGGCCAACCCTCTGCTGGTGATCAAGGGCGGTGTCCTCGACGGACGTGCCCTGAGCGCCGACGAGGTCCGCAAGCTCGCCGACCTCGAGTCGCGCGAGGTTCTGCTCGCCAAGCTCGCCGGGGCCATGAACGCCTCGCTGAGCCGGGCGGTCTATCTGTTCGCCGCGCCCCTGTCGCAGGCGGCTCGCACGATCGACGCGCTGCGCGCCAAGGTCGCCGAGTCCGCTCCCGCGGCACCCCAGGACGCGCCGGCGGACGCCCCGCAGGACTCCGTCGAGGCGCCCCAGGACGCCCCGGCAGACGACGTCGCCCCGAGTGGCGACGCGGACGCCTGACCCACCCCGGGCCTGGCAGACACCCAGCCGCCACTCACGGCATACGTAACCTCAGAAAGGACGCCCATCATGGCGAAGCTCAGCACCGACGAGCTCCTTGACGCCTTCAAGGAGATGACCCTGATCGAGCTCTCCGAGTTCGTCAAGCAGTTCGAGGAGACCTTCGGCGTCACTGCCGCGGCCCCGATGATGGCCGGCCCGGCCCTCGCCGGTGGCGGCGCTGCCGACGCTCCGGCCGAGGTCGAGGAGCAGGACGAGTTCGACGTCATCCTCGAAGCCGCCGGCGACAAGAAGATCCAGGTCATCAAGGAGGTCCGCGCGCTCACCTCGCTCGGTCTCAAGGAGGCCAAGGACCTCGTCGACGGCGCCCCCAAGGCCGTGCTCGAGAAGGTCGACAAGGCTGCGGCCGAGAAGGCCAAGGAGCAGCTCGAGGGCGCCGGCGCCACCGTCACCCTCAAGTGACCTCGTCCCGGCTTCGGCCGGGACACGCCACCCACGCGCAAGGCGGGGCGGACCGATCGGTCCGCCCCGCCTTCAGTGTTTTCCGGCGACACATGCGTCACTCCGCTTGACGTATGCCGCACGGAGCGCCATTCTCTACGCGTCGCCTTCGCGCGACCGCCGTCCAGACATCCGCGCTGGACAGGTTTGGACAGCCATGCCTTCTCTCGTGTAGAGTTGTGCTTTGCGCTGTCCTCCCACCTTCCCACCCTGTGCGCCACCGCTATGTCCACGGGCTTCTGGTCCGTCCTGCTGTGCTGCTCCGGGGTCGGTCGGCGGGTCGATCTGCGTGTGAAGACCAGACAGGCCCGTGGAAGGACCCTCCTTGGCTGCCTCGCGCACCGCTTCTGCTTCATCCTCCAAGACGGCCTCCGGCCGTCTCTCCTTTGCCAAGATCCGCGAACCCCTCGAGGTCCCCGACCTCCTCGCCCTGCAGACCGAGTCCTTCGACTGGCTGCTGGGCAACGAGCGCTGGCAGGACCGTGTCGCCGCCGCCCTGGAGGACGGCCGTCGCGACGTGCCCGACCGCTCGGGTCTCGAGGAGATCTTCGAGGAGATCTCGCCGATCGAGGACTTCTCCGGCTCGATGAGCCTGAGCTTCCGCGACCACCGCTTCGAGGAGTCCAAGTACTCCATCGAGGACTGCAAGGAGCGGGACCAGACCTATTCCGCGCCGCTGTTCGTCACCGCGGAGTTCATGAACACCACGACCGGTGAGATCAAGAGCCAGACGGTCTTCATGGGCGACTTCCCGCTGATGACCGAGCGGGGCACCTTCATCATCAATGGCACCGAGCGCGTGGTCGTCTCCCAGCTGGTGCGCAGCCCCGGCGTCTACTTCGAGCGCACGCCCGACAAGACCTCCGACAAGGACATCTTCACGGCGAAGGTCATCCCGAGCCGCGGTGCCTGGCTGGAGTTCGAGATCGACAAGCGCGACATGATCGGTGTCCGCGTCGACCGCAAGCGCAAGCAGAGCGTCACCGTCCTCCTCAAGGCCCTCGGGATGTCCGAGGCCCAGATCCGCGAGGAGTTCGCCGGCTACGAGTCGATGGAGCTCACGCTCGAGAAGGACCACATCGCCGGCCAAGACGACGCGCTGCTGGACATCTATCGCAAGCTGCGCCCCGGTGAGCCGCCGACCCGCGAGGCCGCCCAGACGCTGCTCGACAACCTCTACTTCAACCCGAAGCGCTACGACCTGGCCAAGGTCGGTCGTTACAAGATCGGCCGCAAGCTCGGTCGCGACGTCGACCTCCACGACTCGGTGCTCACGCTCGCGGACATCGTCGCGACGATCAAGTATCTCGTCGCCCTCCACCGGGGCGACGAGACGATCGCCGGGGTCCGGGAGGGGGAGGCGGTCGAGCTGACCGTCGAGACCGACGACATCGACCACTTCGGCAACCGTCGCCTGCGCAGCGTCGGCGAGCTCATCCAGAACCAGGTCCGCACCGGCCTGTCGCGGATGGAGCGTGTCGTCCGTGAGCGGATGACCACCCAGGACGTCGAGGCGATCACGCCGCAGACCCTGATCAACATCCGGCCGGTCGTCGCCTCCATCAAGGAGTTCTTCGGCACCAGCCAGCTGTCGCAGTTCATGGATCAGAACAACCCGCTCGCCGGGCTGACCCACAAGCGGCGCCTGTCCGCCCTCGGCCCGGGTGGTCTCTCCCGTGACCGCGCCGGAATGGAGGTCCGCGACGTCCACCCGTCGCATTACGGCCGCATGTGCCCGATCGAGACCCCGGAAGGTCCCAACATCGGCCTCATCGGTTCGCTCGCGTCATACGCGCGAATCAATGCGTTCGGGTTCATCGAGACGCCCTACCGCAAGGTCGAGGCCGGCACGGTCAGCGACGACATCCACTATCTGTCCGCCGACGAGGAGAACAAGTACGTCATCGCCCAGGCCAACGCGGCGCTCGCGGCCGACGGCTCGTTCGCCGAGGACCGCGTCCTGGTCCGGACCAAGGGCGGTGACGCCATCGATGTCCCAGCCGACGAGGTCGACTACATGGACGTTTCGCCGCGCCAGATGGTCTCGGCCGCGACCGCGATGATCCCCTTCCTCGAGCACGACGACGCCAACCGCGCGCTCATGGGCGCCAATATGCAGCGTCAGGCAGTTCCGCTGGTCCGCAGCGAGGCCCCGCTCGTCGGCACGGGCATGGAATACCGAGCCGCCCTCGACTCCGGCGATGTCGTCCGGGCCGAGAAGGCCGGTGTCGTCTCCGAGGTCTCCGCCGATCTCGTCACCGTCGCCGCCGACGACGGCACCTACCGCACCTACCGGATCGCGAAGTTCGCCCGCTCCAACCAGGGCACGTCCTACAACCAGCGGGTCGTCGTCTCCGAGGGCGACCGGCTCGAGATCGGAGGCCTCATCGCCGACGGTCCGGCGACCGACGGCGGGGAGATGGCGCTCGGCCGCAACCTCCTCGTCGCGTTCATGCCGTGGGAGGGCCACAACTACGAGGACGCAATCATCCTCAGCCAGCGCCTGGTCCAGGACGACGTCCTCTCCTCGATCCACATCGAGGAGCACGAGGTCGACGCCCGCGACACCAAGCTCGGCCCCGAGGAGATCACCCGGGACATCCCCAATGTCTCCGAGGACGTGCTCGCCGACCTCGACGAGCGCGGCATCATCCGCATCGGCGCCGAGGTCCGCGACGGCGACCTGCTCGTCGGCAAGGTCACGCCCAAGGGTGAGACAGAGCTGACCCCGGAGGAACGACTGCTGCGCGCCATCTTCGGTGAGAAGGCCCGCGAGGTCCGCGACACCTCCCTCAAGGTCCCGCACGGCGAGACCGGCACGGTCATCGGCGTCAAGGTCTTCGACAAGGACGACGGCGACGAGCTGCCGCCGGGCGTCAATCAGCTCGTCCGGGTCTATGTCGCCAACAAGCGCAAGATCACCGACGGCGACAAGCTGGCCGGACGGCACGGCAACAAGGGGGTCATCTCCAAGATCCTTCCGGTCGAGGACATGCCCTTCCTCGAGGATGGCACGCCGGTCGACGTCGTGCTCAACCCGCTCGGCGTCCCCGGCCGCATGAACATCGGCCAGGTGCTCGAACTCCACCTCGGCTGGGCCGCCAGCCGTGGTTGGGAGGTCCCGTCCGGTGCCGAGTTCGCCGCCCGACTCGGTGACGACGCACTCGTCGCCCCGCCCGGCACCCGAGTCGCGAGCCCGGTGTTCGACGGTGCGCGCGAAGAGGAGATCTTCGGTCTGCTCGACAACACCCTCCCGACCCGGGATGGCCAGCGCCTCGTCGCCTCCAGCGGCAAGGCCCGGCTCTTCGACGGCCGCTCCGGCGAGCCGTTCCCCGAGCCGGTGTCGGTGGGCTATATGTACATCCTCAAGCTCCACCACCTCGTCGACGACAAGATTCACGCCCGCAGCACGGGTCCCTACTCGATGATCACCCAGCAGCCGCTCGGCGGTAAGGCCCAGTTCGGTGGCCAGCGCTTCGGTGAGATGGAGGTGTGGGCACTCGAAGCCTACGGCGCGGCATACGCCCTGCAGGAACTCCTCACGATCAAGTCCGACGACGTCAACGGCCGGGTCAAGGTCTATGAGGCGATCGTCAAGGGCGAGAACATCCCGGAGCCGGGCATCCCCGAGTCGTTCAAGGTGCTGATCAAGGAGATGCAGTCCCTCTGCCTGAACGTCGAGGTGCTCTCGCGTGACGGCAGCGCCATCGAACTGCGCGACAGTGAAGACGACGTCTTCCAGGCCGCCCAGGAACTCGGCATCGACCTTTCCCGGCGCGAGCCCAGCTCGGTCGAAGAGGTCTGACACGTTCACGAACGCCGACACACGGCATACGACACACGAAGTTCGAGAGACGACGGAAGATAGGGAAAGCACGACGTGCTTGACGTGAACTTTTTCGACCAGCTCCAGATCGGGCTGGCGACGGCCGACGACATCCGCCAGTGGAGCCACGGCGAGGTCAAGAAGCCGGAGACCATCAACTACCGGACGCTGAAGCCGGAGAAGGATGGCCTGTTCTGCGAGCGCATCTTCGGTCCCACCCGGGACTGGGAGTGCGCGTGCGGGAAATACAAGCGGGTGCGCTTCAAGGGCATCATCTGTGAGCGCTGTGGCGTCGAGGTGACCCGTGCGGCCGTGCGCCGCGAGCGGATGGGCCACATCGAACTCGCCGCTCCGGTCACCCACATCTGGTACTTCAAGGGTGTCCCGAGCCGCCTCGGCTACCTGCTCGACCTCGCCCCGAAGGACCTCGAGAAGGTCATCTACTTCGCGGCCTACATGATCACGAGCGTCGACGCCGACCAGCGGCACGCCGACCTGCCCTCGCTCGAGGCGCAGATCGAGGTGGAGAAGAAGGAGATCACCAACCGGCGCGACGCCGACATCGACTCTCGGGCCAAGAAGCTCGAGAGCGACCTCGCCGAGCTCGAGACCGAGGGCGCCAAGGCCGACATCAAGCGCAAGGTCCGCGACGGCGCCGAGCGCGAGATGGCACAGATCCGCCGCCGGGCCGATCAGCAGGTCGACCGCCTCGACCAGGTTTGGGACCGGTTCAAGAACCTCAAGGTCCAAGACCTCGAGGGCGATGAGGTCCTCTATCGCGAGATGCGCGACCGCTTCGGTCTCTACTTCGAGGGCGGCATGGGCGCCGCCGCGATCCAGAAGCGGCTCGAGACATTCGACCTCGACGCCGAGGCAGCACTGCTGCGCGAGATCATCGCCACCGGTCGGGGCCAGAAGAAGACCCGCGCCCTCAAGCGCCTCAAGGTCGTCTCCGCGTTCATGACGACGGACAACAACCCGGCCGGTATGGTGCTCGACGCCGTCCCGGTCATCCCGCCGGACCTGCGTCCCATGGTGCAGCTCGACGGTGGCCGGTTCGCGACCTCCGACCTCAACGACCTCTATCGCCGCGTCATCAACCGCAACAACCGCCTCAAGCGACTGCTCGACCTCGGTGCGCCCGAGATCATCGTCAACAACGAGAAGCGGATGCTCCAGGAGGCCGTCGACAGCCTCTTCGATAACGGCCGTCGCGGCCGCCCGGTCACGGGTCCCGGCAACCGCCCGCTGAAGTCGCTCTCCGACATGCTCAAGGGCAAACAGGGGCGGTTCCGCCAGAATCTCCTCGGCAAGCGCGTCGACTACTCCGGCCGGTCGGTCATCGTCGTCGGCCCGCAGCTCAAGCTCCACCAGTGCGGTCTGCCCAAGACCATGGCGCTCGAGCTGTTCAAGCCGTTCGTCATGAAGCGCCTGGTCGACCTCGATCACGCCCAGAACATCAAGTCCGCCAAGCGGATGGTCGAGCGGCAGCGGTCCGTCGTGTGGGATGTGCTCGAAGAGGTCATCACCGAGCACCCGGTGCTCCTCAACCGTGCGCCCACGCTGCACCGGCTCGGCATCCAGGCGTTCGAGCCGCAGCTCGTCGAGGGCAAGGCCATCCAGATCCACCCGCTCGTCTGCACGGCGTTCAACGCCGACTTCGACGGGGACCAGATGGCCGTGCACCTGCCGCTGTCGGCGGAGGCCCAGGCCGAGGCCCGCATCCTCATGCTGTCCTCCAACAACATCCTCAAGCCGGCGGACGGGCGCCCGGTGACCATGCCCACCCAGGACATGATCATCGGTCTCTATCACCTGACCTCCGACACCGGCCCGGCGTATGCCGATGCCGACCGCGAGCACGTCCGCACCTTCGGGACGGCAGCAGAGGCGCGGATGGCTTTCGACGCCGGGGAGATCGGGGTCGGTTCGCTCGTCCGGATCCGGTTGCGCGATGTCGTCCCGACCCCGGGCACCGACCTCACCGGACTCGACGTCGCCGCGGACGGCACCGTCGACCAATGGCTCGTCGAGACGACGCTGGGTCGGGCCCTGTTCAACGAGGCGCTTCCCCACGACTACGCGTTCGTCAACGAGTCGGTCGACAAGAAGCGTCTCTCGATGATCGTCAACGACCTCGCCGAGCGCTATACCAAGGTCCAGGTCGCGGCGTCCCTCGATGCCCTCAAGGAGGCCGGCTACCACTGGGCGACCCGCTCGGGCACCACGGTGGCGGTCTCCGATGTCGTCACCCCAGGACGGAAGGCCGAGATCCTCGCCGGATACGAGGCCAACGCGACCAAGGTGCAGACGCAGTTCGACCGCGGTCTGATCACCGACGACGAGCGCCGCCAGGAGCTCATCGAGATCTGGACGAAGGCGACGAACGAGGTCTCCAAGGAGATGGAGTCCAACTTCCCGCACGACAACCCGATCTATCGGATGGTCAACTCCGGCGCCCGAGGCAACTGGTTCCAGCTGCGGCAGATCGCCGGGATGCGTGGCCTCATGGCGAACCCCAAGGGCGAGATCATCCCGCGACCGATTCGGACGAACTTCCGAGAGGGTCTGTCCGTGCTCGAGTTCTTCATCTCGACTCACGGTGCCCGCAAGGGTCTCGCCGACACCGCGCTGCGGACCGCCGACTCCGGCTATCTCACCCGGCGTCTCGTCGACGTGTCGCAGGACGTCATCGTCCGCGAGGACGACTGTGGCACCGAGCGGGGCCTGACGATGCCGATCGCCGCGTCCGCGGACGGCATACGGCACCTGCACGACGAGGTCGAGACGTCGGTGTATGCCCGCACCCTCGCCGAGGACGTCGTCACGGACGGGGAGGTGCTCGCGGAGGCGGGGATCGACCTCGGTGACGTCGTCATCGGCCGCCTCTTCGACGCCGGCGTCGACAAGGTCAAGGTCCGGTCGGTCCTGACCTGCGAGTCCAAGGTCGGCACCTGCGCCATGTGCTACGGCCGGTCCCTGGCCACCGGCAAGCTCGTCGACATCGGCGAGGCGGTCGGCATCATCGCCGCTCAGTCGATCGGCGAACCCGGCACGCAGCTGACGATGCGGACGTTCCACACCGGTGGTGTGGCCGGGGACGACATCACGCAGGGTCTGCCGCGTGTCGTCGAGCTGTTCGAGGCCCGCACGCCCAAGGGTGTCGCCCCGATCGCCGAGGCCTCCGGCCGCGTGCAGATCGAGGAGACCGACAAGACTCGCCGGATCATGCTGACTCCGGACGACGGCTCCGAGGAGCACGCCTATCCGGTGAGCCGGCGGGCCCGGCTGCTCGTCGCCGACGGCGACCACGTCGAGGTGGGTGCCAAGCTCGTCCAGGGTGCGATCGACCCCAAGCAGGTGCTTCGCATCCAGGGTCCGCGCCAGGTGCAGATGCACCTGGTCGACGAGGTCCAGGCGGTCTATCGGCAGCAGGGCGTCGCGATCCACGACAAGCACATCGAGGTCATCGTCCGGCAGATGCTACGGCGGATCACGATCATCGAGTCGGGCGACACCGAACTCCTCCCCGGCATGCTCTCCGAGCGCGGCCGGTTCGAGGAGGAGAACCGTCGCGTGGTCGGTGAGGGTGGTCGTCCGGCGTCGGGTCGTCCCGAGCTCATGGGCATCACCAAGGCCTCGCTGGCGACCGAGAGCTGGCTGTCGGCGGCGTCCTTCCAGGAGACGACCCGGGTGCTCACGGAGGCGGCCATGGAGGGCAAGTCCGACCCGCTTCTCGGCCTCAAGGAGAATGTCATCCTCGGCAAGCTCATCCCCGCGGGCACGGGTCTGACCCGCTACCGCAATATCAAGGTCGAGCCCACCGCCGAGGCTCGGGCCGCGATGTATGCGATGCCGAATTACGACGACTACTCCTATCCGGTCTTCGGTGCAGGGACCGGCGAGGCGATCCGCCTCGACGACCACGAGCTCGGCCTCGATTACGACTGATCACCGGTCAGGGTTTCAGACCCGACACCGAACGGCCCCACTTCGCAATGGAAATCTCGTTGCGAAGGGGGCCGTTCCCTTGCCTGGGTGCACCAGCCGAGGGGGCGGCGAGCGCCGGGGCGATGCCGTTCCCGGACGCCCTCAGGGCGTATGCCGCCCCCCCCAGGGGGCGGGTCACCCGTCGATATGGCCGTCCGCGATCGCTGCGCGCACTACATCCCGTGGGCTCCAGACATGCCGGCCCATCTCCCGGTATCGCGCGCAGGCGCGGTTGAGATAGGTGTTCACCGTCGACGCCGAGACCGGAGGCTCCATGCTCGAACCCACGAGCTTGCGCGGGACGCCGTCCGCGAGCAGGGCGAGCACCTCCACCTCCCGGGGCGCGAGCTGAGCGGCGAGGGTGCGGTCGCTGAGGAGGACGAAAGCAAGGTCGGAGGACACGGCATACTCGCTCTCGCCGGCGGCGCGCAGGGTCGCGACGATCTGGTCCACTGGGTCTCCCTTGAGAGCGAGCCCGACAGCGCCGGCTGCCACTGCCCGCTGGATTGGGACCGGTCGCAGTTCCGACGTCAACACGACGACGGGCACGCCACGAGCGGTCAGCGTCTCGATCGCCGTCTGCGATTCGTCATCCGTGGTCAGATGCAGGTCGACCAGGGCGACATCGGGCATGGTGTCGAGGCCGTCGAGCGCTGCCACGAGCTCCGGCCAGGTTGTGGCCGACGCGAGAAGTTCGATGTCGGGCGCGGTGCGGCTGACCAGCGAGAGGACCCCTTCGACGACGATCGGGTGGTCATCGAGGGCCACGACGCGAATGGGCATCTGCCCAGTGTGCGCGGCCCCTCACGCGCCGCCAGTCACAGCATTCGACGACGTGGGCGAGGCCGGAGTGACGCTTCGGTTGAGTCGGATGGCACCCGGGAGCCGTGCGAGCAGCCACCCGCGGTCTTCGAGGTCATCGACCGCCGCCGCGCCGGCGTGCGGGCGGACGAGCAGCCCGAGGCGCCACGGCGAGGGATCACCGGGCACCGACTGGCCCAGCGCGCTGATGTCGATGATGCCACCGGGTGGGGCCGTGCCGAATAGGGAGATCGCGGCCGCAGCCTCCCCGTCGACGGCCGCCGGGAGGCCGTCGGCCACCCGCACCCGGACCGCCCATCCACGCTCCCTCAAGCCTTCGATCGCGGGCCGCAGGCGCCCGTTCTCGGCGAACATGAGGTCTTCGCGGAACCGCTCCTCGAGCAGCGCGGCGCGCGGTCGGATGCGGTCGAGTTCGCAAGCGGGCTGGAGGATCGCATCGACCAGAGAATCCAGTTCCGCGCGCTGCAGGGCGATCCGGCGCGCCACCCGGCGGCGGACATCAGCCGTGCCCGAGGGGTCGAGGGCGAGCTCCGCGCTCTCCCGCTGGGTGCGCAGGATGTCCCACGCCATACCGTCCCCGGTGCGCCGAACGACGATGGCCAGGACGACGGTGATCAACGGGGTCATCACCGGTGCGAGGTAGGCCGGCCAGGCTGCTGAGTCTGGAATCGCCTGCCAACACAACACCATACCGATGACGCTGACACCGACGCCGCACACGACGGCCTCACGTAGGGGGCGGAAGATCGACAGCATTGACGCGAGGGACGCGGCAACTCCAGGGATCCAGAGCAGTCGGCCGTGCCCCCCGTCGTGGGGCAGGGCGAGGGCGTTGACCGCGGTCGCCGTCCAGGCGACAGCGATGACCGCCGCGCTCTCGGCGCCGGTGACCAGGCGCGTACCTGCGCCGCGAGCCAGGGTGAGGCCGGCGAGGACGACAAGCACGCTGGTGAACGCGACGATCCCCGGGTGCGCGACATCCCGCGCGACGAACGCCGGAAGCCACAGGCCCAGAGCCAGGGGCGTGGCGGCGATCATCGCCAGTGAGGGGAACATCGCGTTCACCGCGCCACCGCCGAGCACGCTCGGGCGGTGGCGGGGAACGGGGCTCCAGGTGAGCCGGACGCGGGTGCCCGCTCCGGGTGCCGAGATGATCTCGGCGTGTCCCCCGACATCCTCGAGTCGACCGACGACCGAATGGGACAAGCCGCGCCCCTCGGTGATCGCCGGCACGAATCCGCGACCCTGGTCGCGCACCTCGATCTGCACGGCGAGATTGCGCACCGATAGGTCGACGGTCGCAACCTCCACCCCTGAGTGAAGCGCCGCATTGCGGAGTGCTTCGCGTGTCGCGGCACTCAAGGCAGCACGCACGCGGGGGGGAAGCGGCAGCTCGCGTGGGCCACGAAAAGTCACCGCGAGCGAACCGGAGGGGGAGAGGCCGTTGAGTGATGCGAGGAAGTCCCGCAGATCCGGGTCGAGCCTGGGCGGAGGGCTGGGCCCCACCGACTCGCCGGCGAGTCGCGGCCCGGGCGGCTACGCGCGCGTCGTCCAGGGAGATGGTCTCGCCCGCGAGGGTCAGGGCGCGAAGGGTGTGCACGACCTCGTCATGCACGATCCGGTCGGCCTCTGCTTGGTGGAGACGTTCCGCGGCGGACACGAGCGACGCTCGCCGGGCGGCCTCGGCCAGAGCGTGCGCGCTCGATACGTCGGCGGCGACGCGGCGACAGAGTGCGCCGGCGATCCACGCGGAGGCGGACAGAGCGGCGAGCTGACCTGTCCCGGCCCACAGCTCCCGCCCGCGGGTGAGTCCAGGCAGGACTGGATTGGCCGTCCAGGTGTGCGCACGGGTGACCACATGGGCGACCAGCAAGACGACCCCGAGCATCCAGCCACGCCGCGGCCAGGTCAAGGTCAGGAAGGTTCCGGTGGCGATCAGCAGCAGGGTCGGCCACCACGTGTCCGCCAGCTCCGGTGACCGGATCGTGGCGTGGGCTCCCGCTGCGACGCCGGCGATCGTCAGGGCGGTGACGAGAACGCAACCCAGTCGACGCCCGCGGCCGGTCCACGCGACGGTGACCATGCATGCCACGGACGTGGCCAGCAGGAGCGCCGCAGCCCGCCCTGCGGGCCTGGCGAAGTCGACGAAGGCCTGTGCGACGAATGCCGAGACGCCGGCCTGGGCGGCCACGAGGACGAGCAGACCGTTGCGGATGCCGGACTCGACGACATGGGCCCATTCGCAGGGAGGTGCGGATTCGCCCGGTGCCATGCCTTCGGTCACGCGCTCATGCTAGGGAGGGGAACGGTGCGCGTAGGGTCGTGACATGCCCAGCCCCGCCACACCCGAGACGCGTCGTGCGCTGACCGGTGGTGCCCTGGTCGCCATCGGCCTGCTCATCCTGCTGCGCCTGGCTGGTCCCGCTCGCCTCCTCGCCATCGTCTTCCTCGCCGGCGGCGCGTTCCATCTCAACCGGGTGGATCCCAAGAGGTTGACCGCCGTCCTGGTGGTGCTCGTGGTCGGTTTCGGTTGGCTCGCCTACCGCACGTGGAATCGTTGAGTGGTCTCGGTCCTCACACTCAACCTCTCACGGCCACCGAGGGAGCGCGCGGCCCGTCTGCTCGAGTACCTCTGGAACCGCGACGAGGAGGTCCTCGTCCTGACCGAGTGCGCCGTCGGGGAGGGCAGTGCCCTCGTCGAGTCCGTATGCCGTGCCGCCGGTTTCGCCGTCGCATCCTCCCTGACCGGGCCCGATGGCCGGCGCCTGTCCGGGCGGTCCCGGTCGGCGCTCGGTGTCATCGTCGTCGCCCGGGGCGTGGCGCCCGGCGGGCTGCGTCGTGGCGATCGGCCGGGCCCTGACGGATTCGCCGAGCGCGTCCTGTCCGTCGATCTCGTCGGGCCGGACGGTCCACTTCGGCTCGTCGGGATCTATGGCGCGGCCAGCGATCCTGTCCGCTATGCCTCGGCCGCACAGCGGCAGCGCAAGCGCGAGTGGCTCTTCGCGTTCTGCACCTGGGTCGCCGCCCTCCCGCCAGTCCCGACGGTCCTCGTCGGTGACCTCAACATCGTCGCTCCGGGTCACCTCGCGAACCTGCCCTACGTCCTCGTGGAGGAGCGCACGGCATACGACCTGCTCACCGGGGGACTCGGATACCGCGACCCCCTGGCTGGCGACCCGGAACCGACCTGGGTCGATCACTCCGGGGCGGGCTGCCGCTACGACTTCGTGCTCACGGGCGCGCCGATCCCCGTGGGGGAGTGCGCCATCGACCATACCCCTCGCCTCACCGGCCTGAGCGATCACGCGGCGCTGAGCTGGTCCGCCCCGTGGCCCACCGGCCTGGTCATTCCGCGCCGAAGCTCCGAAGGATAGTTCGCACGGTGCCCATCGCGATCCGGGTCCATCAGCGTTGAGCAGTTCTTGATGGAGTTCAGGTCATCGCGCAGCCATCCCACACGCCTCGTCGTCAGCGGTGTCGGGAACGATGGAGTGGCCACGCGGCCTGCCGGGAAGTCGATCGCCTCGTAGTGCCGGGTGATCCGCCCCCGTCCTGACCGTGTCCCACCCACCACGACTCGGGGCGATGGCTCCCGCCCGAGTTGTCACGAAAGGTGCGGCTTGGTAGGTTCTGGGTGCGTCGATACGTGGCCAACCGGATCGGTTCGGATGTGGGGGACCGCGGCTTCGCCCTTGACACTCTCCGCGCCGGCTCCTCGTCGCGCGGTCGCCAACCAGCTGTGGATCCTCTATTGAACATCGAGTTGCTGTCGCAGGTCCGGCGGCGTCACTTCGTCGAGGTCATCGACGGCGAAATCCCGGGCCTTGTTGTGGACCACTGTCGGATGCAATCGCGTGGGCTCAGGGCGGGCATCGCATCGGTTGAGTACCCGGGCACATCGCACGCGTTGCCGCCCGCACCCGCAGCCTCGTCGCCGTGCAGCACCCAGCGCCGCTGCGGGTTGCCCGCGAGATCGGTGTGCGCGCGCTCCGCATCAAAGGTTGGACCACCATCATGAACATCCTCATCACCGGGGGCGCCGGCTTCATCGGCGCCAACCTCGCTCGGCTCGCGATCGATTCCGGTCACGCCGTGCGAGTCATCGACGACCTCAGCTCGGGATTCACGGAGAATCTCGCTGGCCTTGACATCGACTTGGTCGAGTCCAGCATCCTCGACGATGCCGCGATGGCCATGGCAGCACAGGGCGTCGACTCAATCGTTCACCTAGGCGCGCTCGGAAGCGTCCCGCGAAGTCTGGCCAACCCGGCACGCACCCATGAGGTCAACGCCACAGGGACCCTCAAGGTTCTCGAAGCCGCCCGCGCACACGGTGTCGGACATGTCATGTGCGCCTCGTCGAGCTCGGTCTACGGTATGAACCCGGCGTTGCCGAAGCACGAACGCGAGTGGGTCCGCCCGATGAGCCCCTATGCCGTGAGCAAGCTCGCCACCGAGCAGTACACCCTCGCCTACCAGCAGTCATTCGGCCTGGACACGATCGCCTTCCGGTTCTTCAACGTCTTCGGTCCGCTGCAGCGTGCCGGCCACGTCTATGCCGCCGTCATCCCGATCTTCATCGATGCTCTGTTGCGCGGGGAGGCATTGCCCGTCAACGGTGATGGCACGCAGTCACGGGACTTCACCTTTGTGGGCACGGTATGCCGGGTGCTCCTCGCCGCGGCTGAACGCCGCGTGAGCCACCCCGAGCCGGTCAACCTCGCCTTTGGCACCAACACGACTCTGCTGAGCCTCATCGGTCACCTTGAGGCGGTCACCGGCCGGACGGCGACCGTGGAGTTCCGCCCCCCGCGGGCTGGCGACGTGGCCCATTCGCAGGCGGATTCCAGTGTCCTGCAGGGGCTTTTCCCAGACATCGCGCCGGTGCCCTTCGACGAAGGACTGCGCCGGACCGTCGAATGGTTCCAGGCCTGACCGTGTCGACGCGCGGCTGATTCCGCTCAAGCAGGTGAGCCTGCCGAGAAGGGCTCCGTGACCAATGCGCGTCCAACGACGCTCATGTCACGGCCGCGGGCATTCCTCGATGAGTCAACGACCACCGTCGCGGGGGCATTCGGCGTGCGTCACCTCGCGATTTTGTGCGGGAGATTCGGGCCACTAGACTGGGAAACCGTGTCTTGGCACCCGCGTGCCCAGACGCGCGTCCGGGCAGCAGTGACCGGGCGTGGAGGTCTCGCCTCCACCGGGCCGCAGTCCAAGGCGACTGATGCGCCCGACACCTCTCGCCGGGCAAACCATCTCCGTCGACGGCCACGATGCGCCGCGTGACGGCGACTGGGGAGTGCAGGGGAGAGCACCGTGCGACTCACCCGATTGCGGGTCCGGACGGACATGACAAGGAGTCACCGCGACGACGCGGGGACAACGACGATTCGAAGGACGCAGTTTGCCTACCATCAACCAGCTGGTGCGCAAGGGCCGGCAGGACAAGGCCTCCAAGGTCAAGACGCCTGCCCTCAAGGGCTCGCCCCAGCGCCGCGGCGTGTGCACGCGTGTGTACACCACCACCCCCAAGAAGCCGAACTCCGCGCTGCGCAAGGTCGCCCGCGTGCGCCTGACCAGCGGCATCGAGGTCACCGCCTACATCCCCGGCGTCGGTCACAACCTGCAGGAGCACTCGATGGTGCTCGTGCGTGGCGGTCGTGTGAAGGACCTGCCCGGTGTCCGTTACAAGATCATCCGCGGCGCGCTCGACACCCAGGGTGTCAAGAACCGCCAGCAGGCCCGCAGCCGCTACGGCGCCAAGAAGGGGAAGAAGTAATGCCTCGCAAGGGTCCCGCCCCGAAGCGGCCGCTCGTCGTCGACCCGGTCTACAACTCGACCCTGGTCACCCAGCTCGTCAACAAGATCCTGCTCGACGGCAAGAAGTCGATCGCCGAGCACATCGTCTATGGCGCCCTCGAAGGCGTCCGCACCAAGACCGGCACCGACCCGGTGGCCACGCTCAAGCGCGCCCTCGACAACGTCCGCCCCAGCCTCGAGGTCAAATCGCGGCGCGTCGGTGGTGCGACCTACCAGGTTCCCGTCGAGGTCAAGCCCGGTCGTGCGACGACCTTGTCGCTGCGGTGGCTGGTCGGTTATTCGCGCCAGCGTCGCGAGAAGACGATGACCGAGCGGCTCATGAACGAGATCCTCGACGCCTCCAACGGCCTCGGCGCCGCCGTGAAACGCCGCGAAGACACCCACAAGATGGCCGAGTCCAACAAGGCCTTCGCGCACTACCGCTGGTGACCACAGACGGCCGTATGCCGTGTGCCCAGGCGGGTGCGCGGCATACGGCCCGGTGGTGTGCCGTTCCCGACGCACCCCAGATCGCACCCAGAGATTCGCAACGAGCGAGAGACAAGACGAAGTGGCAAAGGACGTCCTGACGGACCTCACCAAGGTCCGCAATATCGGCATCATGGCGCACATCGACGCCGGCAAGACGACGACGACGGAGCGCATCCTCTTCTACACCGGCATCACCTACAAGATCGGTGAGGTCCACGACGGCGCCGCCACCATGGACTGGATGGAGCAGGAGCAGGAGCGCGGCATCACGATCACCTCGGCCGCGACCACCACCTTCTGGCACGACACTCAGATCAACATCATCGACACGCCCGGCCACGTCGACTTCACCGTCGAGGTCGAGCGGTCGCTGCGGGTTCTCGATGGTGCGGTCGCCGTCTTCGACGGCAAGGAGGGTGTCGAGCCGCAGTCCGAGACCGTGTGGCGGCAGGCGGACAAGTACGACGTCCCGCGCATCTGCTTCGTCAACAAGATGGACAAGCTCGGTGCCGACTTCTACTTCACCGTGCAGACGATGAAGGACCGCCTCGGGGCGACCCCGCTCGTCATGCAGTTGCCGATCGGCGCCGAGAGCGACTTCACCGGCGTTGTCGACCTGTTGACGATGAAGGCCTTCACCTGGCGGGGCGAGACCAAGATGGGCGAGGACTACGCCGTCGAGGACATCCCCGCGGATCTGCAGGAGAAAGCGGAGGACTACCGCAACGCGCTCGTCGAGACCGTCGCCGAATCCGACGACGCCCTGATGGAGAAGTATCTCGAGGGTGACGAACTGACGATTCCCGAGATCCAGGCGGCCATCCGCAAGATGACCATCGCCTCGCAGGTCAACCCGATCTTCTGTGGCTCGGCGTTCAAGAACAAGGGCGTTCAGCCCATGCTCGACGCGGTCGTCGCCTACCTCCCCAGCCCGCTCGACGTGCCCGACATGGTCGGGCACGCCCCGGGCAACGAGGAGGAGCACGTCGTCCGCGAGGCCGACGCCAAGGGCCCCTTCGCCGCGCTCGCCTTCAAGGTCGTCTCGCACCCGTTCTTCGGGCGACTGACGTATGTCCGCGTTTACAGCGGCGAGGTCACCCCCGGCACTCAGGTGATGAACTCGACCAAGCTGCGCAAGGAGCGCATCGGGAAGCTCTTCCAGATGCACTCCAACAAGGAGAACCCGGTCGACCGCGCCTCCGCCGGTCATATCTATGCGTTCATCGGTCTGAAGGAGACCACGACCGGTGACACCCTGTCCGCTATCGACGCGCCCGTCATCCTCGAGGCGATGACCTTCCCCGAGCCGGTCATCCAGGTCGCCATCGAGCCCAAGACCAAGGGCGACCAGGAGAAGCTCGGCACGGCCATCCAGAAGCTCGCCGAAGAGGACCCCACCTTCAAGGTCAGCCTCGACGACGAGACCGGACAGACCATCATCGCCGGGATGGGCGAACTCCACCTCGACATCCTCGTCGACCGTATGCGGCGCGAGTTCAAGGTCGAGGCCAATGTCGGGAAGCCGCAGGTCGCCTATCGCGAGACGATCCGCCGTGGCATCGAGAAGTACGACTACACGCACAAGAAGCAGACCGGTGGATCTGGGCAATACGCCAAGGTGCAGATCGCTCTCGAACCGCTCGACACCTCTGAGGGCGAGCTCTACGAGTTCGACAACAAGGTCACCGGTGGCCGCGTCCCGCGCGAGTACATCCCGTCCGTCGACCACGGCATCCAGGATGCGATGCAGTACGGCACGCTCGCGGGCTACCCGCTCGTCGGGGTCAAGGCGACCCTGCTCGACGGGGCCTACCACGACGTCGACTCCTCGGAGATGGCGTTCAAGATCGCCGGCTCGATGGCCTTCAAGGAGGCCGTCCGCAAGTGTGACCCGGTCCTGCTCGAGCCGATGATGGCCGTCGAGGTCCGCACGCCCGAGGAATACATGGGCGACGTCATCGGCGACATCAACTCCCGCCGTGGTCACATCCAGGCCATGGAGGACATCAGCGGAGCCAAGGTCGTCCGTGGCCTGGTCCCGCTGTCGGAGATGTTCGGCTACGTCGGGGACCTGCGGTCCAAGACCCAGGGCCGCGCGAACTACTCCATGGAGTTCGATTCGTATGCCGAGGTGCCCAAGAGCGTCGCGGAGGAAATCATCAGGAAAACCCGGGGTGAGTGACCGGTAGAATCTCCGGTCAGACACTCAACGTCAATCCCAACCTGCCGCCGCGCCCGCCCTGGTCGTATGCGGTTCCACAAGAAGAGTCCTGAGGAGGACAGACACAGTGGCGAAGGCAAAGTTCGAGCGGACCAAGCCGCACGTCAACATCGGCACCATCGGTCACATCGACCACGGCAAGACGACGCTGACGGCTGCGATCACCAAGGTCCTGCACGACAAGTTCCCAACCCTCAACCCCTTCACGCCCTTCGACGAGATCGACAAGGCGCCGGAGGAGAAGCAGCGCGGCATCACGATCTCGATCGCGCACGTCGAGTACCAGACGGAGCAGCGGCACTACGCCCACGTCGACTGCCCCGGGCACGCCGACTACATCAAGAACATGATCACCGGTGCGGCCCAGATGGACGGCGCGATCCTCGTGGTCGCCGCCACCGACGGCCCGATGCCGCAGACGAAGGAGCACGTCCTCCTGGCCCGCCAGGTCGGCGTCCCCTTCATCGTGGTCGCGCTCAACAAGACCGACATGGTCGACGACGAGGAGATCCTCGAACTCGTCGAGATGGAGGTCCGTGAGCTCCTGTCCGACTACGAGTTCCCCGGCGACGACATCCCTGTCGTGCGCGTCTCGGCCCTCAAAGCCCTCGACGGAGACGCCGAGTGGGGCCAGACGGTCCTCGAGCTGATGGACGCCGTCGACTCCTACATCCCGGAGCCGGAGCGCGACATCGACAAGCCGTTCCTCATGCCCGTTGAAGACGTCTTCACGATCACCGGTCGTGGCACCGTCGTCACTGGCCGTGTCGAGCGTGGTGTCCTCAAGGTCAACGAGGAGGTCGAGATCGTCGGCATCCACGAGGGCGTCGCCAAGAAGACCACCGTCACCGGTGTCGAGATGTTCCGCAAGCTGCTCGACGAGGCGCGCGCGGGCGAGAACGTCGGCCTCCTCCTGCGTGGCGTCAAGCGCGAGGATGTCGAGCGCGGCCAGGTCGTCGTCAAGCCGGGTTCGATCACCCCGCACACCGGCTTCGATGCCAACGTCTACATCCTCGGCAAGGACGAGGGCGGCCGTCACACGCCGTTCTACGACAACTACCGTCCGCAGTTCTACTTCCGCACCACGGACGTGACGGGCGTCGTCAAGCTCCCCGAGGGCACCGAGATGGTCATGCCCGGCGACAACACCGAGATGTCGGTCGAGCTGATCCAGCCGATCGCCATGGAGGAAGGTCTCAAGTTCGCCATCCGCGAGGGTGGGCGGACCGTGGGCGCCGGTCGCGTCACCAAGATCACCAAGTAACACCACCCACGGGGGGCTCCGCCCCCCGTGATCCCCCACCCACGGGGGGGCTCCGCCCCCCGTGATCCCCCACCCACGGGGGGCTCCGCCCCCCGTGATCCCCCACCCACGGGGGGCTCCGCCCCCCGTGATCCCCCCGAAAGGCGCGGTCCTCGCTTCGCGAGGGCTGCGCTTTTCTGTTCCGAGAAACCCAAGCTCGCTGCGCTCGCTGTCGACCGGGCTGGTCACGGTGGCTCGCTGGCGCTCGCAACCGCTCCCAGTGGGGCGGGGACCCCAGCGAGGTCGGAGGTTGGCGGTGAAGTCGTCGCTGCGCATCGACGACCTCACCGCAAACTTGCGACCTCGCCCCCGACGGGACCCTGCAACCGGCGAGGGCCACGACGCGGTCAATCGAGGTGGGCGAACTCAGGCCAGAGCTGAGCCCACGGACCGCGCGGATCGCGGCATACGGCGATCGGCTCGCCCTGCTCCTCGTTGTCCACGCGGACCTCGTTGTCGAGGCGCGCACTCACCGCGCATGTGCCGAACAGCCCGCGCACATCGGCGAATTGGCCCCCAACCAGCACGACCACTTCGACGGTGTCCCTCGGCCGCCGTTGGTCGGCCAACACATTGTGGCCGCTGACGACCGGCAGCCCCGGCGCCAAGAGCGTGACCGCGCCTGCCTCCCCTTAGTTCGATGTTATGACCACCGCGCGGGCGCGGTCGGCGGGCGGGAGGGCGCGCCATACGGACTCCACCTGCGCGACATAGGCCGGCCAGCCGACGGTGTCTGTCGGCCACCAGCGAACTCATCGCAGGGACCGGGGTCGCCCCCAGCAGCCGGACCGGCCACACCGGCAGCGACACCACCACGGCAACCGCGGCGTTGACCGCCGCCACCCACCCGAAGCCCCGCCGAAGCCCCGCCGAGGCCCCGGCGGGCGCGCCGCGAACCCGGCCGCCAGCGGGACGAACAACCCGAACAGCGGATAGTGCGGCTGCGCTCCACTGGGGCGGAACGTGGCTCTGGCGCGTGTGGCGGCCGGGCGGCGGCGTCACCACACTGCCCGACACCGGATCGCTCAAGCCCTATCGGAACCTTGTCGCGGACGGCTATCACCCGATGGCCTACTACGCCATCGACAGCGGGGTGTACCGCATCGGGCTCGGCTCACTCCCCGGCGATTCCCCACCCAGGTCGGAGGTTGGCGGTGAGGTCGTCGGTGCGCATCGACGACCTCACCGCCAACCTCCGACCTCGGCCCCAGCGAAACCCGGAAACCGGCCAAGCGTCCACGACGCTGTCAGTCGAAGTGGGCGAACTCGGTCAGTTGATCAGTCCGTCGGCCAAGCTGGCGAAGTCGGTGGGGCCGGTGCGACCCCGGATTTGGCCGCCCGCGTCACCCTCTGGCAGAATGAACAGGTTGCTTGACGCGCGACGCCGACATCTCGGCCGTTGCTTCCGGCGTGCGAACGAATCGAACCACCTCAGTGGGGCGACACACACCGGCCGCGAGCAGCCACCCGGCCGAGCCGGACCACTCGATCAGCCCAAGGATCGCGGGAAACCGTGCGCCTCGGGGCGCGGAGCGCGGGCGACACGCCCGACCGCGTGGGTCGGATGGCCGTGGAGGCCACCAGGATTTGTCTGTTGGACGGCGAGAGAGAGACGACCACACGATGGCGGGACAGAAGATCCGCATCCGGCTGAAGTCGTATGACCACGAGGTCATCGACAGCTCGGCGCGCAAGATCGTCGACACGGTCACCCGCGCGGGCGCGACCGTTGTCGGCCCGGTGCCGCTGCCCACGGAGAAGAACGTCTTCGTGGTCATCCGCAGCCCCCACAAGTACAAGGACTCCCGCGAGCACTTCGAGATGCGGACGCACAAGCGTCTCATCGACATCATCGACCCGACGCCCAAGGCCGTCGACTCGCTGATGCGTCTCGACCTGCCGGCGGACGTCAACATCGAGATCAAGCTCTGAGTAGGACCCTGACATGACTCACGCAAATGTGCGCGCCGTCAAGGGCGTGCTCGGCGAGAAGCTCGGCATGACCCAGGTCTGGGACGCCGACAGCCGACTCGTCCCGGTGACCGTCGTGCGGGCCGGTCAGAACGTCGTCACCCAGGTGCGCGACGCCGACACCGACGGCTATGCCGCGGTTCAGCTCGCCTTCGGCGCCATCGACCCCCGCAAGGTCAACCAGCCGATGAGCGGGCACTTCGCCAAGGCCGGCGTCACCCCGCGTCGCCACCTGGTGGAGTTGCGGACCGCCGACGCCGCCGACTACTCCGTCGGTCAGGAGATCGGCCCCGACACCTTCGAGGCGGGCCAGAAGGTCGACGTCTCCGGGACCACCAAGGGCAAGGGCTTCTCCGGCGTCATGAAGCGTCACGGCTTCAAGGGCGTCAGCGCCTCCCACGGTGCTCACCGCAACCACCGCAAGCCCGGGTCCATCGGCGGGTGCTCCACTCCCGGACGCGTGTTCAAGGGCATGCGCATGGCCGGCCGGATGGGCGGCGTGCGGCAGACCACGCAGAATCTCACCGTCCACGCGGTGGACGCCGAGCGCGGCCTCCTGCTCATCAAGGGTGCCGTCCCGGGTCCTCGCGGTGGCCTCGTCCTCGTCCGCTCCGCCGCGAAGGGAGCCTGACCATGACCGCCAAGGTCGCTGACGTCACGCTGCCCGCCGAGATCTTCGACGTGCAGACCAATGTCCCCCTGATTCACCAGGTCGTCGTGGGCCAACTGGCCGCAGCGCGGCAGGGCACGCACGCCACCAAGACCCGCGGCATGGTCGCCGGTGGTGGCCGGAAGCCCTACCGGCAGAAGGGCACCGGCCGCGCTCGCCAGGGGTCGACCCGCGCGCCGCAGTTCGCCGGCGGTGGTGTCGTTCATGGCCCGCAGCCGCGTGACTACACGCAGCGGACGCCCAAGAAGATGAAGGCCGCCGCGCTTCGGGGAGCGCTGTCCGACCGAGCCCGCCACGGTCGTATCCACGTCGTCGAGTCCCTCGTCACCGGCGAGACTCCGTCGACCAAGGACGCGACCGCTCTGCTCGCCGGGCTGACCGAGCGCAAGAACCTTCTCGTCGTCCTCGACCGTAGCGACATGGTCTCGCTGAAGTCGGTCCGCAATATCGCGAACGTCCACGTCCTCGCCGTCGACCAGCTCAACACCTATGACGTGCTGTGCGCCGACGACGTCGTCTTCACCCGCGCCGCGTTCGACACCTTCGTCGGCAAGGAGGAGTCCAAGTGAGCCTCGTCCAGAAGGACCCCCGCGACATCCTGATCGCGCCGGTCGTCTCGGAGAAGTCGTACGCCCTCCTCGAGGAAGGCAAGTACACCTTCCTCGTCGACCCGCGGGCCAACAAGACCGAGATCAAGATCGCCGTCGAGCGGATCTTCGACGTCAAGGTCGACTCCGTGCACACGATGAACCGCCAGGGCAAGGCCCGCCGGACCCGCTTCGGCCAGGGCAAGCGCAAGGACACCAAGCGCGCGATCGTCACCCTCCGCGAGGGTGCGATCGACATCTTCGGTGCGGGCGCCTGAGGAAGCTGAGGAAGACCAATGGGAATCCGCAAGTTCAAGCCGACGACGCCTGGTCGTCGCGGAAGCAGCGTCGCCGACTTCGTCGAGGTGACGCGTAGCACGCCGGAGAAGTCGCTCGTCAAGCCGCTGTCGAAGTCTGGTGGCCGCAACGCGAGTGGTCGCATCACCACCCGCCACATCGGTGGTGGCCACAAGCGTGCCTACCGCGTCATCGACTTCCGTCGCCACGACAAGGACGGTGTGCCGGCCAAGGTCGCCCACATCGAGTACGACCCCAACCGCACGGCGCGCATCGCCCTCCTGCACTACGCCGATGGCGAGAAGCGCTACATCCTCGCGCCCAACCGCCTGCGCCAGGGCGACACGATCGAGAATGGCCCCGCCGCCGACATCAAGCCCGGCAACAGCCTGCCGCTGCGCAATATCCCGACCGGCACCGTCGTGCACGCTGTCGAGCTCAAGCCGGGTGGCGGTGCCAAGATCGCCCGGTCCGCGGGCGTCCGTGTCCAGCTCGTCGCCAAGGACGGTCCGTTCGCCCAGCTGCGTATGCCGTCCGGCGAGATCCGCAATGTGGACCTCCGCTGCCGCGCCACCATCGGTGAGGTCGGCAACGCCGAGCAGTCCAATATCAACTGGGGCAAGGCCGGCCGCATGCGGTGGAAGGGCAAGCGCCCGACCGTCCGCGGTGTCGCGATGAACCCGGTCGACCACCCGCACGGTGGTGGTGAGGGCAAGACGTCCGGCGGTCGCAACCCGGTCAGCCCGTGGGGTCAGCCGGAAGGCCGCACCCGTCGTCCAGGCAAGGCGAGCGAAAAGATGATCGTCCGCCGCCGTCGTTCCGGCAAGAAGCGCTGATAGGAGCCTTTCGAGATGCCACGCAGTTTGAAGAAGGGCCCCTTCATCGACGGCCACCTCCAGAAGAAGGTGGACGACGCCAACGCCAAGGGTGCCAAGAGCGTCATCAAGACCTGGTCGCGCCGGTCGGTCATCGCGCCCGACTTCCTCGGCCACACGTTCGCCGTCCACGACGGCCGCAAGCACGTCCCGGTCTTCGTGACCGAATCGATGGTCGGTCACAAGCTCGGTGAGTTCGCGCCCACTCGCACCTTCAAGGGCCACATCAAGGACGACAAGAAGGGCCGTCGTCGATGAGCACGCAGGAGAATGTTGTGGAAGCCATGGCGGTCGCCCGCCACGTCCGCGTCACGCCGCAGAAGGCGCGCCGGGTCGTCGACCTCATCCGCGGCAAGCAGGCCCCAGACGCCGTCGCCGTCCTCCGCTTCGCGCCGCAGGGCGCCAGCGAGCCGGTGCTGAAGGTGCTCCAGAGTGCCATCGCCAACGCTCGCGTCAAGGCCGATCAGGCATCCGAGGCGTTCGACGAGCGCACGCTGGTCGTCACCGCGGCATACGTCGACGAAGGTCCCACCATGAAGCGGTTCCGTCCGCGGGCCCAGGGTCGCGCGGGCCGCATCAACAAGCGCACGAGCCACATCACCGTGCACGTCGCGCCGAAGGTCACCGGAAAGGCAGGAACCCGCTAATGGGGCAGAAGGTCAACCCGCACGGCTTCCGGCTGGGCATCACGACCGACCACAAGAGCCGCTGGTTCGCCGACTCCACCAAGGAGGGGCAGCGTTACCGCGACTACGTCAAGGAGGACGTGGCGATCCGGCGTCTCATGGCCAAGGGCATGGAGCGGGCCGGAATCTCCCGCGTGGAGATCGAGCGCACCCGTGACCGCGTCCGCGTCGACATCCACACGGCGCGCCCGGGCATCGTCATCGGCCGCCGTGGCGCCGAGGCCGATCGCATCCGCGGTGAGCTCGAGAAGCTCACGGGCAAGCAGGTCCAACTCAACATCCTCGAGGTCAAGAACCCCGAGATCGACGCCCAACTCGTCGCGCAGGGTATCGCCGAGCAGCTCAGCGCGCGGGTGACCTTCCGTCGCGCGATGCGCAAGGGCATCCAGTCGGCGCAGCGCGCCGGCGCCAAGGGCATCCGGATCCAGTGCTCCGGCCGTCTGGGCGGCGCGGAGATGTCGCGCTCGGAGTTTTACCGCGAAGGCCGGGTGCCGCTGCACACGCTGCGCGCCAACATCGACTACGGCTTCTTCGAGGCCAAGACCACCTTCGGCCGCATCGGCGTGAAGGTGTGGATCTACAAAGGCGACCTGACGGAGAAGGAGTTCGCAGCGCAGCAGGTCAACGCGCCGCGTCCGTCCCGTGGGCCCCGTCGTGACCGGGATGAGCGCCCCGCTCGCGCCCGCCGCGACTCGGTCGCCGCCGACACCACCGAGGCGAGCGCACCCGCCGCCGAGGCCGTCTCCGAGGGAGCGTGAGATTCGATGCTGATCCCGCGTCGCGTCAAGCACCGCAAGCAGCACCACCCTGGTCGCTCCGGCATGTCCAAGGGCGGCAACACCCTGGCGTTCGGTGACTTCGGCATCCAGGCACTCGAGCCGACCTACCTGACCAACCGTCAGATCGAGTCGGCGCGTATCGCGATGACCCGCTATATCAAGCGTGGTGGCAAGGTCTGGATCAATGTCTACCCGGACCGTCCTCTGACCAAGAAGCCCGCCGAGACCCGGATGGGGTCCGGCAAGGGTTCGCCCGAGTGGTGGATCGCCAATATCAAGCCCGGCCGGATCCTGTTCGAGCTGTCCGGCGTTCCCGAGGAGATCGCACGTGAGGCCATGCGCCTGGCGATGCACAAGCTGCCGATGAAGACCCGCTTCGTCCGGCGTGAAGGTGGTGACATCTGATGGCCATCGGTTCCAAGGACCTGACGTCCGCTGAACTGCGTGGCTTCGACGAGGAGCGCCTCGTCGAGGAACTGCGCAAGGCCAAGGCGGAGCTGTTCAACCTCCGTTTCCAGTCCGCCACCGGTCAGCTCGAGAGCCACGGTCGCCTGCGGGCGGTCCGCAAGGACATCGCTCGGATCTACACCGAGATGCGTGAGCGCGAGCTCGGCATCGGTGGGGCCGGGGCGTGAACGACATGAGCGACAACGTCATGGAAGAGAAGACCAACAGCGTGGACCGCAACTACCGCAAGACCCGGCAGGGCTATGTGGTCAGCGACAAGATGGACAAGACCGTCGTCGTGCTGGTCGAGGATCGCGTCAAGCACGCGCTCTACGGCAAGGTCATGCGCCGCAGCCACAAGGTCAAGGCGCACGACGAGCAGAACACCGCCGGTGTGGGCGACCGCGTCCTCATCATGGAGACCCGGCCCCTGAGCGCCTCCAAGCGCTGGCGCGTCGTGGAGATTCTGGAGAAGGCCAAGTGATGCACCGAGCGAAGCGAGGGGCGCGCACAACCGCGAGCGCAGCGCGCTTGGTTGTGCGCAACATCAAGTCGTCGGGCGCGGCCCGTCCATGCTCGTGCAGCGGCGCAGCCGCTGAGACCGGAGGTCGGTTGTGATCCAGCAGGAATCCCGGCTCAAGGTCGCCGACAACACGGGTGCGAAGGAGATTCTCTGCATCCGGGTGCTCGGTGGTTCGGGTCGGCGCTACGCCGGCATCGGCGACATCATCGTCGCTGCGGTCAAGGACGCGATCCCAGGCGGCAATGTCAAGAAGGGCGATGTCGTCAAGGCAGTCATCGTCCGCACGACGAAGGAGCGCCGTCGCCCCGACGGCAGCTACATCCGCTTCGACGAGAACGCCGCCGTCATCCTCAAGAACGATGGCGACCCTCGTGGCACGCGCATCTTCGGCCCGGTCGGGCGCGAACTGCGCGAGAAGAAGTTCATGAAGATCATCTCGCTGGCACCGGAGGTGCTCTGAAGCCATGGCCAAGATGAAGATCAAGAAGGGTGACACCGTCCAGGTGCTCACCGGCAAGGACCGGGCCAAGCAGGGCAAGGTCATCGCCGTCGACACCGAGACCCAGCGGGTCACGGTGGAGGGCGTCAACCGGATCACCCGCCACGTCAAGCCGGGCCCGCGCGGCACCGGTGGCCTTGTCGTGCAGGAAGCCCCCATTCACGTGAGCAATGTCGCGATCATCGACCCAGCGGACAAGAAGCCGACCCGGGTCAAGACCCGCGCCGAGCAGGTCGAGCGCGACGGTCGCACCAAGACCACCCGCGTGCGCGTCGCCGCACGCTCCGGTAAGGACATCTGATGACTGAGACCGCCACCAAGCCGCGCCTCAAGACGCGGTATGCCGAGGAGATCCGCCCGGCGCTGTCGACGCAGTTCTCCTATGGCAACGCCATGCAGGTGCCGGGCGTCGTCAAAGTCGTCGTCAACATGGGTGTCGGCGACGCGGCCAAGGACTCCAAGCTGATCGAGGGCGCGATCCGCGATCTCGCCGCGATCACCGGCCAGAAGCCCCAGGTGACCAAGGCCCGCAAGTCGATCGCCCAGTTCAAGCTGCGCGAGGGTATGCCGATCGGCGCGCACGTGACGCTGCGCGGCGACCGCATGTGGGAGTTCCTCGACCGGCTCGTCTCGGTCGCGCTCCCGCGTATCCGCGACTTCCGCGGCCTGTCGCCGAAGCAGTTCGACGGACGCGGCAACTACACCTTCGGTCTCAACGAGCAGTCGATGTTCCACGAGATCGACCAGGACCGCATCGACCGAGTGCGCGGCATGGACATCACGGTCGTGACCACCGCGACCAATGACGACGAGGGTCGTGCGCTGCTCAAGGCGCTCGGCTTCCCCTTCAAGGAGAACTGACGATGGCCAAGACCGCTCTGAAGAACAAGGCCGCCAAGGCGCCGAAGTTCAAGGTTCGCGGCTACACCCGCTGTCAGCGCTGCGGGCGCCCGCACGCCGTCTACCGCAAGTTCGGCCTGTGCCGGATCTGCCTGCGGGAGATGGCCCACCGCGGCGAGCTCCCCGGCGTGACGAAGTCCTCGTGGTGAGTCACGCACCCGCGTGAGCTCACGGCATACCGACAAATCCAGATCCACATCGCAGGTCCGCAAGGAAACCGCGGTGAGAGAGGGCGAACCAAGCCCATGACCATGACTGACCCGATCGCGGACATGTTGACCCGCGTCCGGAACGCCAACTCGGCGCACAAGGACGACGTCTCCATGCCGTTCTCCAAGCTCAAGTCGAACATCGCCGAGATCCTTCAGGCCGAGGGCTATATCGCCTCTTGGTCGGTCGAGGACGCGGAGGTCGGCAAGACGCTGACCCTCCAGTTGAAGTACGGCCCCAACCGGGAGCGCTCCATCGCCGGCCTGCGCCGCGTGAGCAAGCCCGGTCTGCGGGTCTATGCCAAGAGCACCAACCTTCCCAAGGTGCTCGGCGGTCTCGGCATCGCGATCATTTCCACCTCGTCCGGCCTGCTCACTGACAAGCAGGCGGCCAACAAGGGTGTGGGCGGGGAAGTCCTCGCCTACATCTGGTAAGGGAGCGCCGTCATGTCTCGAATCGGACGACTGCCCGTCGCGGTCCCCGCGGGTGTCACGGTCACCATCGACGGCCAGGCCGTCACCGTCAAGGGCCCCAAGGGCGAGCTTCGGCATGTGGTCGCGGCACCGATCGCGGTCGCTCAGGGCGAGAACGGCGTCGAGGTCACCCGGCCCGACGACGAGCGCCTGTCGCGTTCGCTGCACGGCCTGACCCGGACCCTCATCAACAACATGGTCCTCGGGGTGACCCAGGGCTACGAGAAGAAGATGGAGATCGTCGGCACCGGCTACCGGGTCATGGCCCGGGGCGCCAACCTCGAGTTCGCGCTCGGCTACAGCCACCCGATCACCGTCGAGCCCCCGGCCGGCATCACCTTCGTCGTCGAGGCCCAGACGCGGTTCTCCGTGCAGGGCATCGACAAGCAGCAGGTGGGCGAGGTCGCCGCCAACATCCGCAAGTTGCGCAAGCCTGACCCCTACAAGGGCAAGGGCGTGCGCTACTCGGGCGAGAAGATCCGCCGCAAGGCCGGCAAGACCGGAAAGAAGTAGTCATGGGAATGATCGTCAAGCGCGGCAAGAGCAAGGCGGCCGCCCGTGGCCGTCGCCACGACCGCCTTCGCAAGACCGTCAGCGGCACCACCGAGCGCCCCCGTCTCGTCGTGACCCGCAGCGCCCGGCACATGGTCGTCCAGATCGTGGACGACACCGTCGGCCGCACCCTGGCGAGTGCGTCCACGATGGAGGCCGACCTGCGCGGCGTCACCGGTGACAAGACCGCGAAGGCCAAGAAGGTGGGCGAGCTTGTCGCGAAACGCGCCAAGGACGCCGGCGTCGACGCCGTGGTATTCGACCGCGGCGGCAACAAGTACCACGGTCGCGTGGCCGCCGTCGCCGACGGCGCCCGCGAGGGAGGTCTTTCACTGTGAGCACCTCGAACCGCACGTCTCGTGAGATGAGGAACATCTGATGCCCGGACCCCAGCGTCGAGGCACCGGCGCCGCCGACCGCGGCGACCGGACCACCGAACGCGGCGAGCGCCGTGGCCGTGACGGCGACCGTCGTGACAACCGTCGCGACGCCGCCGAGAAGAGCCAGTATCTCGAGCGCGTCGTCGCCATCAACCGCGTCGCCAAGGTCGTCAAGGGTGGCCGCCGGTTCAGCTTCACCGCACTCGTCGTCGTCGGCGACGGAGAAGGCACCGTGGGTGTCGGATACGGCAAGGCCAAGGAAGTGCCGTCGGCCATCGCCAAGGGTGTGGAGGAAGCCAAGAAGGCGTTCTTCAAAGTTCCTCGGATCCAGGGCACCATTCCGCACCCCGTCCAGGGCGAGGCCGCGGCGGGTGTCGTCATGCTGCGCCCCGCCGCTCCTGGTACGGGTGTCATCGCCGGGGGCCCGGTTCGCGCCGTCCTCGAGTGCGCCGGTGTCCACGACGTCCTGAGCAAGTCGCTCGGGTCGTCGAACTCGATCAACATCGTCCACGCGACGGTCGCGGCCCTCAAGGGCCTCGAGCGTCCGGAGGCGGTCGCGGCCCGGCGTGGCCTGCCGCTGGACGAGGTCGCCCCGGCCGCCATGCTGCGGGCTCAGGCCGCGGGAGCGAGTGCGTGATGGCGCGGCTGAAGGTCACCCAGAAGAAGGGCATCGTCGGCGAGAAGCACAGTGCGCGGGAGACCCTGCGCACGCTGGGCCTCAAGCGCATCGGCGATGTCGTCGTCAAGGAGGACCGCCCCGAGATCCGGGGCATGGTCCGGACGGTCCGCCACCTGGTGGTCGTCGAGGAGGTCGAGTGAACATGGCCGACAACGCCAAGAGTGGCGGCGCCGCCGCCGGCAGCCACGCGCTGAAGGTCCATCACCTGCGTCCCGCTCCCGGAGCCAAGACCGCAAAGACCCGTGTGGGTCGCGGTGAGGGCTCCAAGGGCAAGACTGCGGGTCGTGGCACCAAGGGCACCAAGGCCCGCTATCAGGTGCCGGCGCACTTCGAGGGCGGTTCGACCGCCATCCACATGCGCCTGCCGAAGTTGCGCGGCTTCAAGAACCCGTTCCGGACGACCTACCAGGTCGTCAACCTGGACAAGATCTCGGCCCTCTTCCCGGAGGGTGGCGCAGTCACGGTCGCCGACCTCGTCGCCAAGGGTGCGGTCCGCGGTGGCCAGGCGGTCAAGGTGCTCGGCACCGGCGAGATCACGGTCGCGGTCCAGGTGACCGCGGACGCCTTCTCCGCGAGCGCCAAGGACAAGATCGAGGCCGCCGGCGGGAGCACCGCCACCGCCTGATCGCGTTCGCGCGAATCTGTCCGTATGCCGTGAGGTGAGGTCGTCGAGGAACTCACCTCACGGCATACGTCGTTCACAAGCAGATCGGTCCGGTTCCGAGTGCGGCACCCTTCTCGGGTATCGTGCACCGGCGGACCGATCCGCCAACATCAGCACATCCAGCGGGCCTACCACCTCGGCCCGCGCATGGAGGGGACCAGTTTGCTCACCGCCTTCGGCCGCGCGTTCCGGACACCGGACCTGCGCAAGAAGCTGCTCTTCACGCTGGGGATCATCGTTCTCTAT
Source organism: Dermatophilaceae bacterium (assembly GCA_046330995.1). Taxonomy (GTDB): domain Bacteria; phylum Actinomycetota; class Actinomycetes; order Actinomycetales; family Dermatophilaceae; genus Nostocoides_A. Next base: position 235,324 of record JAXLRS010000004.1, on the reverse strand, counting down.
CGGCTCGGGTCCCACATCCCGACTCCCGGAGTGAGCTACACGGCGATCCAGAAGTGCATGAAGAACGCCCCCAACACCGGCTTCCTCGGCCTCGCCAACCTGTTCAGCGGTGGCGCGCTGCTCCAGCTGTCGATCTTCGCGCTCGGAATCATGCCCTACATCACGGCGAGCATCATCGTGCAACTGCTCACCGTCGTCATCCCCCGCTTCGAGACGTTGAAGAAGGAGGGGCAGTCGGGTCAGGCCAAGATGACGCAGTACACCCGGTATCTGACCATCGGTCTGGCCATCCTCCAGAGCGCCACGCTGATCACCTTCGCGCAGAACCCGACCGCGCTCTTCGGCGCGACCTGCACCAACATCCTCGTCGACGACAGCATCCCGACGATTCTCATCATGGTGCTCACGATGACCGCCGGGACGGGGCTGATCATGTGGCTCGGCGAGCTCATCACCGACAAGGGCATCGGCAACGGGATGTCCCTGCTCATCTTCACCTCGATCGCCGCGCGCTTCCCCGTCTCCCTGTGGCAGATCAAGAAGCAGCAGGGCTGGTTCACCTTCCTCGTCGTCATCGCCCTGGGCTTCCTCATCATCGCCCTGGTCGTGTTCGTCGAGCAGAGCCAGCGGCGGATCCCGGTGCAGTATGCGAAGCGGATGGTCGGCCGGCAGATGTATGGCGGGACCTCGACCTACATCCCCATCAAGGTCAACATGGCAGGCGTCATCCCGGTCATCTTCGCCAGCTCCCTGCTCTCGCTGCCGATGATGGTCGCCCAGTTCAACACCAACCAGACGGGCAAGAGCGCCGGCTGGGTCACCTGGATCGACAACAACCTCGTCCGCGGTGACCACCCGATCTACATGATCATTTACACAATTCTCATCCTGTTCTTCACGTTCTTCTACGTGTCGATTACCTTCAACCCTGAGGAGGTCGCCGACAACATGAAGCGGTATGGCGGCTTCATCCCAGGGATTCGTGCCGGGCGACCCACGGCCGAGTACCTCCAGTACGTCCTCACCCGGATCACCGTGCCCGGCGCCATCTACCTGGCGCTCATCTCCCTCATCCCGCTGATCGCCTTCAAGCTCATCAATGCCAACCAGAACTACTTCCCGTTCGGTGGCACCTCCATCCTCATCATCGTCGGTGTGGGGTTGGAGACGGTGAAGCAGATCGAGGCTCAGCTGCAACAGCGCCACTACGAAGGGTTCCTCAGGTAACTCCCATGATGCGGTTGATCATCTTCGGCCCCCCCGGCGCGGGGAAGGGCACGCAGGCCTCGCGGATCGCCGCGCGCTACGGCATCCCCGCCATCTCGACCGGAGACATCTTCCGCGCCAACATCAAGGCCGAGACCCCCCTCGGTCTCCAAGTCAAGGAGATCCTCGCCAGCGGGGGGTATGTCAGCGACGAGATCACCAACGCGATCGTCGATGACCGGCTCGCCCAGCCGGACTGCGAGCCGGGCTTCCTGCTGGACGGCTACCCCCGCACCGCCGATCAGGTGTCGGCGCTCGAGGAGTTCCTCGCCGGGCGCGGCAGCGCCCTCGATGCGGTGCTCGAGTTGACCGTCGACGACGAGGAGGTCGTCGGGCGGCTCATCAAGCGGGCCGCGATCGAGGGTCGCGCCGACGACACCGAGGATGTCATCCGCGAGCGGATGGCGATCTATCACGCCCAGACCGCCCCTCTGGCGGCGATGTATGCCGAGCGCGGGCTGCTCGTGCAGGTCGACGGGCTCGGCGACGTGGACGAGGTGAGCGAGCGCATCGGCGCGGCGCTCGACCTGCGCGTCCACTGACCATGGTCGGCGTGAAGGCCGGTGTCCCGCGTGTTCGCGCGTGAGCGCATCCAGGTCAAGACCCTCGACGAGGTCCGCGCGATGCGGGTGGCCGGCCTCGTCGTCGGCGAGTGCCTGGCCATGCTGCACGCGGCGACCGTCCCGGGGCGGACCACCCTCGAACTCGACGCACTCGCGGAGTCCTTCATCCGCGACCACGGCGGGCGGCCGTCGTTCGCCGAGGTGCCGGGCTACCGGCATACGCTCTGCACGTCGGTCAACGACGAGATCGTCCACGGCATCCCCGGTGAACGGATGCTGCGCGAGGGCGACCTCCTCTCGATCGACTGTGGTGCGATCGTCGACGGCTGGCACGGCGATGCGGCGATCTCGCTGATCGTCGGCGGACGCGAGGTGGGTCGCCCCGAGGATGTGGCACTCATGGATGCCACCGCCGAATCGCTCTGGGCGGGCATCGGTGCGCTCGAGGTCGGTCGCGGGCTGTATGCGGTGGGCGCGGCCATCGAGGACAGCCTCACCCAGGCGGGAGAGCGGGACGGGCGGACCTACGGGATCGTCGAGGATTATGTCGGTCATGGGATCGGTCGCGAGATGCACATGGAGCCCAACGTCCCCAACTATCGGGTCCGCGGGAAGGGCCCGACGGTCAAGAACGCCTCGACGCTCGCCATCGAGCCGATGGTGACGCTCGGGCAGCAGGACAACCGCGTTCTCGACGACGACTGGACGGTCGTCACGCTGGACGGCTCCCGCGCCTCGCACTGGGAGCACACCGTGGCCGCCCACTCCGGTGGACTCTGGGTGCTCACCGCGATGGACGGCGGCGCCGCGCGCCTCGGCGCGAAGTTCGCACCCCTCGACGTGTGACGGCGCGCTGTTCGTCAGCAGGGGCTCGGGCTGCTATCACTGGTTCATGACAATCCATGGGCTGGCCCCGGTGGGCGACGTCGGAGCCAGTACGCCGCCAGACGCGCCGGCCCGGAGCAGACGAGGCCGGCGGCTGGCAGCCATGGCTGCCGGCGTCGCCGCGCTGGGGACCGCCTTCGGCGTCGGGTATGCCGTGGGTGAGGGTTCGCACGGCACGCGCGTGCTGACGGGAACGGCATACGCCGGAGACCACGTGGCGACCTGGACGGTCGGCGGGTGGGCCTATGGCGTGCGCGAATCGGTCGCCTGGACCGACGGCGACGGCGTCGACCACGATTCCGGATGGCCGGAGTGCCTGCGCTCCGGGGGCACCTCGACCATCCGGTTCGCCGAGACGCCGGTCGCGGTCAGGGGTCGGACCACCCGGGCCGTCACCTGGGTCGACTGTCGGGGCTGACCTGGACTGCGTGCGCGACTCATCGACTGACGGCGACCGCGGGCACAGTAGCCTGACCCCATGCCGTTGCCGCGCTCGACACCGTCGATCGCCGGCGTGGACGCGTCCGGGGTGCTCGCCTTCCTCGACGCCGCCGACCGCGCCGGGGTCGACCTTCACTCAGTCATGATGGCGCGCCGGGGGCAGGTGTTCGCGGAGGGCTGGTGGGAGCCGTATGCCGCGGACCGGGTCCATCTCGGATACTCCCTGAGCAAGTCCTTCACCGCGACGGCCATCGGACTGCTCGTCGACGAGGGGCGGCTGCGGCTCGACGACCCGGTGCTCGGCTTCTTTCCCTGGGTCGATCGGGCCGGCGTGACGCCGGAGTACGAGCGGCTGCTGGTCCGGCACTGTCTGTCGATGACCACCGGGCACGTCGAGGACATGTGGAACCCCGGCCTCGTCGCCCCCGATGACGGCCGCGGCGACCCCGACCCGGCCGTGCGCCGGATCTTCGCGCTGACCCTGCCGGCCGAGCCGGGAACCGTCTTCACCTACAACCAGGTCGCGACCTATCTGCTCGGTGCCGTCATCCGCGCCGTCACTGGAGGCGACATCCTCGATCTGCTGCGCGCGCGCGTCTTCACCCCACTCGGGTGGGGGGAGGCGTTCTGGCACACGACGTCGTATGCCGCGCAGCTCGGCTTCACCGGAATTCACGTCACCACGGAGACGATCCTCGGTCTCGCTCAGCTCCATCTCGACGGCGGTCTCGGACCTGGCGGCCGCCGCATCCTCTCGGCCGAGTGGGTCACCGAGGCGACCCGCGGCACGGGCGCGCCGCGAGCCGTGCCCGACCCGGGGTCCGGGCCGGACTGGAACTGCGGCTACGGCTTCTCGTTCTGGCAGGCGCGACACGGCTATCGCGGGGACGGGGCGTTCGGACAGTTCGCCCTCGTCCTGCCCGAACAGGAACTGGCCATTGCCATCACATCCGAGGTCGAGGACATGCAGGCGGTGCTCGACCTGGTGTGGCAGCACGTGCTCCCGGCCGTCGACCGTGCGGGGCCGCCGGACGCGGATGCCGCTCTGCGCCGGCGTCTCGGCAGCCTCGAGGTTCCGGCGTTGGCGTCCACGTCCCTCGGCGAGGACGCGAGTTGGCCCCTCCGGGACGCCTTCGGCTTCGGTGACGTGGGTGGATCCGTCACGGTCACCCGGCGCAGTGGCGGCTGGCGAATCGCTCTCGAACTCGCTGCGGGGGATGAGCATCCACAGGCCATCTCGCTGACCGTGGGGGACGGGGCGTGGCTGCCGGGGGAGCTCACGGCATACGGACGGATGTTGCCGGTGGCCGCCAGCGGCGGGTGGACCGGAGCGGGCTTCGCGGCGGACATCCGCATGATCGAGACCTCGCACACCATCGAACTGCGCACCCAACGGGACCGGGCCACGCTGGCGATGCACCTCATCCCGTTGAGTGGTCCGTGGCCGTTCGCGCTCGCCGTCCGCACGCCGGAGGAGGACTCGTGAAACTCGACGCGACCGCAGTGCTGGCGCCGTCCGAGGTGACGGACTTCACGAAGCGGGCCGAGGCGACGGGGATCGACGGGGTCATGCTCGCCGAGATGCAGCACGAGGTGTTCGTCGGCCTGACCGTCGCCGCCCTGGCGACGCAGCGGCTCGAGTTGACCAGTGGCGTCGCCATCGCGCTCGCCCGCAGCCCGATGGTGCTCGCCCAGCAGGCCTGGGATATCCAGGCGCTGTCGGGTGGGCGGCTGCGCGTCGGGCTCGGGTCGCAGGTCAAGGCCCACATCACGAGCCGGTTCAGTATGCCGTGGGACAAACCCGCGCCGCAGATGCGCGAGTTCGTCCTGGCCGTCCGGGCAATCTGGCGCTGCTGGCAGGAGGGGGTGCCGCTGCGGCATGCCGGGCGGTACTACCGCCACTGGCTGATGACCCCGGCCTTCAACCCGGGTCCGATCGAGCCGGGGCCGCCGCCGATCCTCCTCGCCGCCGTCGGCAAGCTCATGCTGCGCGTCGCCGCCGAGGTCGCGGACGGGCTCATCACGCATCCGCTGACCAGCCCGGACTATCTCGCCGAGGTCATCGTCCCGACCATCCGGTCACGCCGGGAGTCCGACTCGCCCTTCGAGCTGTGCGCCCAGGTTCTCGTCGCGACCGGCCGGAGCCCGGAGGAGATCGCCGAGGCGCGCGCCGGCGTGGCGAAGCAGATCGCCTTCTATGCCTCCACGCCGGCCTATCGCGCCGTCCTCGATCACCACGGCATCGGTGGACTCGGCGATGATTTGGGCGAATGTGTGCGACGCGGCGAGTGGGACACGATGGGGGAGCGGCTCGACGACGACGTCTTCGACCTGTTCGCCGTGTCCGGGGATCTTGACACGGCTGGCCGGGCGCTGCTCGCTCGGTGCGTCGGCCGGGTCGACCGGGTCGGGGTCAACCTCCACATGGGGGCGGATCCGTCGGTCGCGCTCGACCTGCTGGCGGCCGTGCGGCGCGCCGAAGCGGAATTGCCGGGGTCGCTGCCGCGTTGACCCGGGCGTTCACTCATCCCGTCAAGGAGAGGCCCGCTCATCATGGCCACCCGCGCCGTCACCCTCACCGACATCCAGTCGACGGTGTCCGACAACGACATCGTCCTCCTCGACTTCTGGGCCTCGTGGTGCGGCCCGTGCCGCCAGTTCGGCCCGGTCTTCGAGAAGGCGTCGGACGAGCACCCCGAGATCGTGTTCGGCAAGATCGACACCGAGGCCGAGCAGGAACTCGCCGCGCACCTGCAGATCACGTCGATCCCCACCGTGATGGGCTTCCGAGAGGGCATCCTGGTGTTCAACCAGCCCGGCGCGCTCCCCGCGGCGGGTCTTGCTCAGGTGATCGAGGGCATCAAGGGTCTCGACATGGAGCAGGTGCGGTCGCAACTCGTCTCACCACCCGCTGGCTGACCCGGCAACCCTCAACTGGTCGCCGTGCGTCATAGTGACGAACGGCGGCGATGAGCGCCGCCCACGGGCGAGGAGGGGACCAAGGTGGCGATCGACCGGTCGGCGGCGAGGCAGTGGGCGCGACGATGGGCGGGTCCGGGTGTCCGGCGCGCGAAGCGCGAGTGGCAGTGGCGCAGCTGCGGCGCCGCACTCGATCTGCAGGTCGCGCCTGGTGAGAATTTCCCGTATGCCGTGATGCGGCATACGACCCCGATGTTGCGTCAGCTGCAGGGTCTCCCGATGCAGTTGCAGCACAACAAGATCACCAACCTGCGGCTGGCCGTGGCGCCGCTCGACGGGCGCGTCCTGGAGCCCGGACAACGGCTGTCGTTCTGGCGATTCGTCGGAAATCCCTCGGCGAGACGGGGTTTCCTCGACGGGGTCGTCCTCGATGACGGGAAGCTGCGAGCCGGCGTCGGCGGCGGTTTGTGCCAGTTGACCAACCTCATCTACTGGATGACGATCCACACCCCGCTGACCGTGGTTGAGCGGTGGCGGCATACGTATGACGTGTTTCCCGACAACAACCGCACCCAGCCGTTCGCCTCGGGGGCGACCTGTGCCTACCCCGCGCTCGACCTGCAGATCGAGAACCGCACCGACGCGGCCTACCGGCTCGGGCTGCGGGTGGGGGAGAGGGATCTCGAAGGGTCGTGGACCAGTGACCGGGAACCCGCGCAGCGCTACCGCATCTATGAGGCGGTGCATGTGATCACCACCGAAGGGCCGGGAATCTATATGCGCCGCAACATCATCCGGCGCAAGGTGGTCGATCTGGACGGCATCGAGATCGGCGACGAACTCGTCAGCGAGAACCACGCGCAGATGATGTATGAGCCGTTCCTCCCGCCCGCCCCGGTCCGCGAGGGACTCGCTGCCAAAGAGAGCACTGGCAGGTTCAGTACGGGAGTACGGGGAGAAGCGTAAGGTCGCCTGTATGAAGACCACGATCGAGATCCCGGACGCGCTGGCGAGCGAGGCGCGGGAAGTCGCCCGGCACGAGGGGTCCACCCTGCGCGACCCCGTGGTTACCGGGCTCCGGGCCGAAATCGACCGACTCCGCTCCGAGGTCGTCGTGGACCTGGTGTTCCCGACGTTCTCGGGCCATGGTCTCCTCGTCGACCTGAGTCCCACCGCGGCGATCGCCCGGTCCTCCGGCCTGCCGGAGTGATCGCGCTCGACACCGACCTTGTCGTGTACGCGCATCGCGAGGACTCGCCGCATCACGCGAGGGCGAGGAAGGCACTGGAGACGGCGGTCGGCGTGAGAGGAGGGTGCGCCATTGCGTGGCCGTGCCTGCACGAGTTTCTCGCCGTCGTCACGCATCCGCGGATCTACGCGCCACCGACGCCGGTGCCGGTCGCCTCGACCTTGACGCCGGCCCACCCGTCCGGCGTTGCCCGACCTGTTCGTCATGCACCGCCTCGACCGCGCACCCGCGACCGCTGATTTCGTGCTCGGCGAGCACCGGCGTAAGATAGTGCGGTCGGTCATGTGTGCGCCTGCGCTTCGCATGTGTCATGCAGGGCCGATTTCGTATGGCCGATCCCAACCCAGTGGGGTCGGTCGCCAACCATGGAACGACGGAGGATATGGCCAAGAAGGACGGGGTCATCGAGGTCGAGGGCACGATCGTCGAGGCGCTCCCCAACGCGATGTTCCGCGTGGAGCTCACCAACGGTCACAAGGTTCTCGCCCACATCTCGGGCAAGATGCGCCAGCACTACATCCGGATCCTCCCCGAGGACCGGGTCGTGGTGGAGCTGAGCCCCTATGACCTGACTCGCGGGCGCATCGTCTTCCGTTACCGCTAACCGCAGGGCCCGCACGCCGCACCGGCGCGCGGGACGGCCGATCGAGAAAAGACCGAGGCAATGAAGGTTCAGCCGAGCGTCAAGAAGATCTGCGACAAGTGCAAGGTGATCCGCCGTCACGGGCGGGTCATGGTGATCTGCGAGAACCTGCGCCACAAGCAGCGCCAGGGCTGATCACCGGGCACGGTCGCCGATTCTGACCGAGACGCACAACTCAATCGCATCATCGCAGCACCCGACCCCCGCACTCGGCGGGATGTCACCCCCGGCCCGGAGGCCGGGGACGGGAGCGCACGGCATACGGACGCCGTGACCACAACGCCCCGACCGGCGCTGCTTCGACACCTCCGGACGCACAGAAAAGGAATGCCACTGACATGGCACGTCTTGTTGGAGTCGACCTTCCGCGCGACAAGCGCGTCGAGGTCGCCCTGACCTACATCTTCGGTGTGGGTCGCACGACGTCGAAGCAGGCCTTGGCCGCGACGGGCGTCGACCCGTCGACCCGGGTCAAGGACCTCGTCGACGACCAGCTGGTCGCCCTCCGTGACTACCTCGAGGGCAACGTCAAGATCGAGGGTGACCTCCGCCGCGAGATCGCCGCCGATATCCGCCGCAAGCAGGAGATCGGCTCGTATGAGGGCCTGCGCCACCGCCGCGGCCTGCCCGTGCGCGGTCAGCGCACCAAGACCAACGCCCGCACCCGCAAGGGCCCGAAGCGCACCGTCGCCGGTAAGAAGAAGGCTGGTAAGTAATGCCTCCCAAGGCTCGCGCGACGAAGGTCCGTCGCAAGGTCAAGAAGAATGTCGCCGTGGGCCAGGCCCACATCAAGAGCACGTTCAACAACACGATCATCTCGATCACCGACCCGACCGGTGCGGTGATCTCCTGGGCCTCCGCCGGCCAGGTGGGCTTCAAGGGCTCCCGCAAGTCCACGCCGTATGCCGCGCAGATGGCCGCCGAGGCCTGCGCGCGCCGCGCGATGGAGCACGGCATGCGCAAGGTCGACGTCTTCGTCAAGGGTCCCGGCTCGGGCCGTGAGACCGCGATCCGTTCCCTCACCGCGGCAGGCCTGGAGGTCGGCGCCATCTCGGACGTCACCCCCAGCCCGCACAACGGTGTCCGCCCGCCCAAGCGCCGCCGCGTCTGAGCCCGCTTCCCGAAACGGAGAGTAGTTAGTCATGGCTCGGTACACCGGCCCCATCACCAAGAAGTCCCGCCGCTACAAGCTCGACCTCGTCGGCGGCGACAAGGGATTCGAGCTTCGTCCCTTCCCCCCGGGTCAGCATGGCCGTCGCCGGATCCAGGAGAAGGAGTACCTCACTCAGCTCCAGGAGAAGCAGCGCGCCCGCTTCACCTATGGCGTCATGGAGAAGCAGTTCCGTCGCTACTACGAGGAGGCGGCCACTCGCCCCGGCAAGACCGGTAGCAACCTGCTGACCATCCTCGAGTCCCGGCTCGACAACGTCATCTACCGCGCCGGTCTGGCCCGGACCCGTCGGCACGCGCGTCAGCTCGTCACGCACGGCCACTTCGAGGTCAACGGCAAGCGCGTGGATGTCCCGTCCTATCGCGTCGAGCAGTTCGACATCATCACCTGGCGCAAGCAGTCGGTCGAGTCCTTCCCCTGGAAGCTCGGTCAGGAGACCTATGGCGAGCGCCCGGTCCCGGCCTGGATGCAGGTCGTGCCCGGCACGCTGCAGATCCTGATCCACCAGCTGCCCGTCCGCGAGCAGATCGACACGCCGCTCACCGAGCAGCTGATCGTCGAGCTCTACAGCAAGAACTAACCGACGGGGCTCCGCCCCGTCATCCCCGGAAGGCCCGGTACCCGCTCCGCGGGTGCTGACCTTCTGTTCCGGGAATCCAGCCCGGAAGGCCCGGTCCTCGCTTCGCGAGGGCTGACCTTCTGTTCCGAGAATCCAGCCCGGAAGGCCCGGTCCTCGCTTCGCGAGGGCTGACCTTCTGTTCCGAGAATCCAGCCCGGAAGGCCCGGTCCTCGCTTCGCGAGGGCTGACCTTCTGTTCCGAGAATCCAGGCTCGCAAGCTCGCGGATTCTCGGGCCGGCCGCAGGTATGCCGCGCTGGGCGCGACAGACCTGCGTCCGGCAGGCCCGCTCGGGTCGGGTTCGGCCCGTCTCGGGTTTACGTCCCGGCGCGAGTCGGGTTCCGGCGCAAGCCGGATGGGGTGCGTCGCAGACAGAGGCGACGCGCCTCGTCGCGGGAGACCGCGGCATACGTCGGCATCAAATAGCGGGTGCCGTCGGGAAAGAAGAAGTCAGTGCTGATCGCACAGCGTCCCGTCCTCTCCGAGGAGGTCGTCGCCGACAACCGGAGCCGGTTCGTCATCGAGCCCCTCGAACCCGGATTCGGCTACACCCTCGGCAACTCCCTGCGCCGCACGCTCCTGTCGAGCATCCCCGGCGCCTCCGTGACGAGCATCCGGATCGACGGCGTGCTCCACGAGTTCTCCACGATCCCGGGGGTCAAGGAGGACGTCACCGAGATCATCCTCAACATCAAGGGCCTGGTCGTCTCGTCCGAGGAGGACGAGCCCGTGGTCATGTATCTCCGCAAGCAGGGTGCCGGCGCGGTCACCGCGGCCGACATCGCCCCGCCGGCCGGGGTCGAGATCCACAACCCCGACCTGCACATCGCGACCCTCAACGACAAGGGCAAGCTCGAGATGGAGCTGACCGTCGAGCGTGGGCGTGGCTATGTCTCGGCGCAGCAGAACAAGGCCGGCGACCAGGAGATCGGCCGGATCCCGGTCGACTCGATCTATTCGCCGGTCCTCGCGGTGACCTACAAGGTCGAGGCGACCCGTGTCGAGCAGCGCACCGACTTCGACAAGCTCATCGTCGATGTCGAGACCAAGAACTCGATGTCGCCGCGCGACGCGATGGCGTCCGCTGGCAAGACCCTCGTCGAGCTGTTCGGGCTCGCCCGAGAGCTCAACGTCGAAGCCGAGGGCATCGACATGGGCCCGAGCCCCACCGACGCGGCGCTGGCCGCCGACCTCGCCCTGCCGATCGAGGATCTCGACCTGACCGTCCGGTCCTACAACTGCCTCAAGCGTGAGGGCATTCACACCGTCGGCGAGCTCGTCTCCCGCAGCGAGGCCGACCTGCTCGACATCCGCAACTTCGGCACGAAGTCGATCGACGAGGTCAAGGCCAAGCTCCACGGCATGGGCCTGTCTCTCAAGGACAGCCCGCCCGGATTCGACCCCGGTGCCATGTCCGACGGTTATGACGACTTCGACGAGGACGACGACCTGTCCTTCGCCGAGGACGAGCAGCTCTGAGCGACCTTCATCACTAGGAGATAGACATGCCTTCCCCCACTAAGGGTCCCCGCCTGGGCGGCGGCCCCGCGCACGAGCGGCTCATCCTCGCCAACCTCGCGACCGCGCTCTTCGAGCACGACGCGATCACGACGACAGAGGCCAAGGCCAAGCGGCTGCGTCCGCTTGCCGAGCGTCTGATCACCTTCGCCAAGCGGGGTGACCTGCACGCCCGCCGCCGAGTCATGACCGTCGTCCGCGACAAGGGCGTCGTCCACCGCCTCTTCGTGGAGATCGCGCCGGATATGGCCGCGCGTGAGGGTGGCTACACCCGCATCATCAAGATCAGCGCCCGCAAGGGTGACAACGCGCCGATGGCCGTCATCGAGCTCGTCCGCGAGCCCGTCTCGGCCAAGCCCAAGAAGGCCGTGGTCAGCGAGGCCGAAGGCGCCACCAAGCGGGCCGCCAAGGACAAGGCGAAGGCGGACAAGAAGGCCGCGGACGTTCAGGAGGCGCCGGTCGAGGACGCGGTCGAGCCGTTCGCCGAGGCGCCCGCCGCCTCCGAGGTCCAGGACGCGCCGGTCGAGGACGCGGTCGAGCCGTTCGCCGAGGCGCCCGCCGCCTCCGAGGTCCAGGACGCGCCGGTTGCCGAGATCGAGGACGCCGCGGGCGCGGCGCGTGACGACGCGGCCCTCTCCGCCGAGGATGCGGCGGCCGACACTGTGGCTGACGACGTCGCGGCGGTTGCGGTCGCCGACACCGACGCGGGCGCGGAGGGGGCCGCTGCTGTCGCGGCCGAGGCCATCCCTGCGGCTCCCGTCGCGGATCTCACGGACACCGAGCCGGTGGCCGCGACCAAGGCCGCCGGGCTGACCGGTGGCGCCGTCGAGGATGCCGCGACTGCGGTCGAGCTCCCGGCGGGTGCGGTCGCAGCGAACGCCGATGGCTCGGCTCCGGCCGGCTACACGGTCAAGGGCAACGCCGACAGCGGTCTCTATCACGTGCCCGGCTCACAGTGGTATGACGCGACCGAGGCCGAGTTCTGGTTCGCGGACGCGGCCGCCGCGGAGGCCGCGGGCTTCAAGCCCGCCGGTGGCGCCGCCAAGCAGCAGGTCGACGACGCGCCGGCGGCGTTCGTCGAGGCGGAGTACGGCGCGGGGTCGGCGGAGCCGAACGCCGACGGCTCGGCTCCGGCCGGCCACGACGTCAAGGGCAACAAGGACTCGATGCTCTTCCATGTCCCCGGCTCGCAGTGGTATGACGCGACCGAGGCCGAGGTGTGGTTCGCCGACGCCGCTGCCGCCGAGGCCGCGGGCTTCAAGCCCGCCGGTGGTGCCGCCAAGCAGCAGGTCGACGAGGACTGAGCCACACGGCATACGTCCGACGGCCCCGCAGGAGCGATCCTGTGGGGCCGCTCGTCATTTCCGCCACACCCTCTCGATGGACCTGAACCGGCCTCGTCCACTCCAGACCGTGGGACCCAGACGGGGCGGGTGCGCGAGGTGTGCGTCAGGTCTGGGGGACGGTGCCACCTGCGCGCCATTAGATCGCGCCGTTCCAGGAAGCCCTTGGCTGCCCGCGCGCGCCGGGTGACCGCCGAATTTCCCGGCCTGGGGCCTTGGGCGTGGGGGCACCACGGCACCTACCGCCTGGTAAGTCGGGTGATCACCCGACTTACCAGGCGGTAGGTGCGGGGGTGGACCGCCTTCCCGTGCCACGGCGCGTGCTTCGGCATCGTGGCCCGGACCGACCACGCCGGCACGCCCACGGTCTTGATCCAAGCTTGAGCCTGCCCTGACCTTCTCCTGCGGTATCGCCTCCTAATGTTCACGTCCATCGGCCACACGGACAGGGGCCAGTGAGCGGCACGAGGAGGTGACCGGAATGCGGCATACGTCCTCGATCGCCGACCGCGCCCGGGCCCTCACGACCGCCGAGATCGCCCGCCTGTCCGTGGCCAGTCTGCTCGTGATCTGTTCCGCCGCAATGGAGCTCGCGACGCCTTGGCCGTTGAAGATCGTCATCGACAATGCCCTCGGCGGCCGACCCGCAGCGGGCCCCCTGGCATTGCTGAACGGCCTGTCCCCAAGCACCGTCGTGCTGATCGCGGCGGTCGCCATCGTCGCGATCGGGGTCGGGACGCGAGCGACGGCCTATGTCTCCGGGATCTTCGTCGTGGGTGCGGCAGAGTCCATCGGGCATCGCACCCGGGTGCGCCTGCTCGATCACCTGCTTGGGCAGTCACCGCGCTATCACGACACGCAGCGCAGCGCGGACCTGGTCAATCGGCTCACGGTCGACGTCTACCGCCATCAGGGCGGTCTGGTGGCCTGGTGGGAGACGGCCATTCCCGAGTCGCTGTTCATCCTCGGAACCATCGCCATCCTGTGGCGCATCGACCCCCAGCTCGCCCTCGCCGGGGTGCTCGTGACCCCGGCGTTGTATGCCGTGGTGGTGCTGCGGCGACGCGCGGTGCGCGGTGCAACGGGGTTGGCCCGCGACGCCGAAGCGCTCATGACCACCAGGGCCGATGACCTGCTTCGGAATATTCCGCTGATCCAGGCCTACCGCTTCGAACCCCAGGGACTGGCCGATTTCGCGGCGGCCAGCGCGAGCTGCCAGCGGCGAGAGCTTCGGGCCAGCGTGATCGAAGCGCGGCTGGCGCCGGTCGCCGAACTGATTCTCGCCGGTGGCACGGCCGTCGTCCTGGTTCTCGCCGCCGGGCGGGTCCGGGCGGGCACGATGACGCTCGGCACGTTGATCGTCGCCCTGACCTATCTGGGCTCGCTCTATGCGCCGATCCGGGAGCTCAGCCGGATGTCGACGATGCTGGCCAGGTCGGCCGCCAGCCGGGCGCGCCTGCGGGAGATCCTCTCGACGCCCAGGTCGTGCGCGTCCTCAGGTGTCGTGGACGTGGCCCCGCTCCGGTCGGCCATCACGATCGATCGCGTGAGCTTCGCGTATGACGCCGGGGCACCCGTCCACGACGATCTCTCCTTCGTCGTCCCTGCCGGCCGGACCCTTGCTCTGGTCGGGCCGACTGGCACGGGGAAGAGCACGCTACTCGCCCTCCTGATGCGCTTCTGCGAACCGTCCCGTGGCCGGATCAGCTGGGATGGCGTGGATATTGGCGAATGCTCGGTGGCGTCACTTCGGGCGCAGATCGCCTACGTGCCGCAGGAGTCGTGGTTCCTCGACGCCTCGATCGCGGCGAACATCGCGATGGGGAATCCGGCGATCGACCGAACCATCGTCGAGGCCGCCGGAGCCATCGCCTGGGTCGATGAGTTCGTCATGACCTTGCCTCGGGGATATGACACGCCGATGGGCCAGGCCGGGCTGCTTCTGTCCGGTGGTCAGCGTCGCCGCATCGCCATCGCCCGGGCTGTGGCGACGTCAGCCTCGGTGCTCCTGCTCGATGAGCCGACGGCCGGTCTCGACGGCGACGCCGCAGCCATCGTGATGGCCGCCCTCGCCGACGTATGCCGTGCTCGCACGGTCGTGATCGTCACCCACGACCGCGCCCTCGCCGCGACCGCGGATCACGTGGTCGATCTCGCTGCACGGGCGAGAGGAGGTGGAGTTCATGGCTCTCGGTGCTCCACTACCTCCACGGGCAGGGGGTGGCCCACCTCGACGTGACACCGTCCAACATCCTGCTGCGGGACGGGCGGATCGTCCTGTTGGACCTCGAACTCGCCCGGCCGCTCGGCCATGTGCGAAGCAACGGACTGCCGAATGGGACGGAGGGCTATCAGGCACCCGAGTATCTCGGCGGTGCGCCGGTCGCACCCGGAATGGACGTGTATGCCGTGGGCATCGTCCTCGCCGAACTTCTCGTCGGCGACGACGACTCCGAGTCTTCGGCCGACAGCCTCCTGCCCCGACTCGACAGCGGCTGCACCCCCGCCATGGCCGCCGTCGTGACCCAGATGGTCGAACCCCACCCCGCCCGTCGTCCGGCCACGGCGGCCCAGGCTATGGCGCTCCTCGCTGACACCGATCCGTCCGAGCGGCTGTGGCCGGTGTGGGCGGATGCGCATCTCGTCGGGACGCCCGCACTCGGGCGTGAAGCGGGCCGCCTAGGCTGGCGCGGTGCCCAGGCTTCGGATCGACCTCGCCTATGACGGCACGGGCTTCTCCGGCTGGGCGGCCCAGCCGGGGCGGCGCACCGTCGAGGGCGAGCTCGGCGCGGCGCTGACCACGATCCTGCGGGTGCCGGATCCGGTGCGTCTGGTCGTCGCCGGGCGCACCGACGCCGGGGTGCACGCGCGCGGGCAGGTCGCGCACAGCGACATTCCCGACGAGCCGTATGCCGCGCTCTCCGGCCGCAGCGACCGCACCCCGGACCGCGCGGCCATGGACCGGCTCAACGCCGTGCTTCCCCCCGACATCGTCGTCCACAGGGTTACCGCCGCGCCCCCGGGTTTCGACGCGCGCTTCTCCGCGCTGTCCCGGCGCTATCGCTACCGAATCTGCGACGACCGGGCGAGCCTCGACCCGCTGCGCCGGCATGACACCGTCGTCGTCCCGGATCGCCTCGACGTCGTCGCAATGGACATGGCGGCGCGGACTCTATTGGGACTCAACGATTTCGCCGCCTTCTGCAAGCGCCGTGAGGGGGCGACGACGATCCGGACGTTGCTGGCATACGGCTGGGAACGGGACGCGGACGGCACCCTCGTCGCGACGGTCGAGGCGGACGCTTTCTGCCACTCGATGGTCCGCGCCCTGGTCGGCGCGGTCGTCCCGGTCGGGATGGGGCGCGCGGAGGTGACTTTCCCCGCGGAGGTGCAGCGCCGCGGCATACGGGATCCGCGGGTGAAGGTCATGCCCGCCCACGGACTCAGCCTCGAGGAGGTGCGCTATCCGCCGGACGACGACCTGGCCGCCCGGGCGGATGAAGCGCGCGCACGTCGAGCCGAGACCGCACGCGCCACGACCGGATAGGTCCCCGAGGAGCCCTCCGTCCGGCGCTGTGCGCAAGCTCTCCCGAGATCGGTTCGGGGCGGTCGGTGCGGGTCGATAGGGTGGAAACGATCGGCAGCGGCGCCCGACCGCCAGTCCGGCACGCCGCTCAAGCCCTACCCGAGGAGCGTTCCAATGTCCGGCAACGGCACGAGCACGACAATGCCCCTGGCCGGCGACTTCCCGCCCCAGAGCCATGAGGCGTGGCAGACCCTCGTGGCCGGCGTCGTCAACAAGTCCCGAGCCGAGGACGCCAAGCTCACGCCCGACGACGCCGAGGCGAGCCTGCGCACGAGCCTGCCCGGCGGCCTGACCATCGACCCGCTCTATCTCGCACCCGCCGAGGCGGCGCCGCTCGGAGCTCCCGGCGCCATGCCGTTCACCCGCGGCCGTGTGCTGCGTCCGAGCGACGTCCCGTGGGATGTCCGCCAGCTCCATGACGACCCCGACGTCGCCGTGACCCGAGCCGCCGTTGTCGACGATCTCGAGCACGGGGTCACCTCCGTCTGGGTTCAGGTCGGCACGGACGGGCTCGCCGCGGGCGATCTCGCCGAGGTGCTCGCCGACGTCCAGCTCGGGCTCGCCCCGGTCGTCGTCTCGTCGGTCACCGACCAGGTGGCGGCCGCCGATGCGCTGCTCGGTGTCCTCACGGGTGTCGACGGCGCGTCCGGCAACCTCGGCCTCGACCCGCTCGGTGCCGGCGCGCGCACCGGGGAGGCGGTCGATCTCGGTGGCCTCGCGGCCCATGTCGTCAAGGCGGCCGACGTCCCGGGCGTCCGGGCGATCACCGTCGACTCGCGTGTCTACCGGGACGCGGGCGGGAGTGCCGTCGACGAGATCGCCTATGCCGTGGCCACCGGCGTCGCCTACCTTCGCGCCCTTGAGGCAGACGGCGTCGCCCCGTCGGATGCCTTCGGGCACATCGAGTTTCGTGTCTCGGCAACCGCCGATCAGTTCCTCACGACGGCTTCGCTGCGGGCTCTACGCCGGCTGTGGGCCCGCGTGGGCGAGCTGTGTGGGGTGCCCGGGCCCGACCGCGGCGTGCGCACGCATGCGGTCACCGCGCTGCGGATGTTCACCCGCGACGATCCCTGGGTCAACGTCCTGCGCGCCACGCTCGCGACCTTCGGGGCGTCCGTCGGGGGAGCGGACTCGATCACCGTTCTGCCCTATGACACGGTCGCCGGGCTGCCTGAGAAATTCTCGCGCCGCCTGGCCCGCAACACCCAGATCGTCCTCGCCGACGAGGCCAATGTCGGGCGGGTCACCGACCCCGCCGGCGGCTCTTGGTATGTCGAGGCGCTGACCGACGAACTCGCCGCCGCCGCGTGGGCGACCTTCCAGGAGATTGAGGCCGCGGGCGGTATGCCGCGGGCCCTCGCCGATGGCATCGTCGCTGCGCGCATCGCCGCGACCCACGACGAGGAGGCGATTCGGATTGCCAACCGGCGCGAGCCGATCACGGGCGTCAGTATGTTCCCCCTCGCCGGGGAGACTGGGCTGACGCGTCGCAACCGGGTGTCGGCGCCCGCTGGTGGCCTTGCGCCGCAACGGGATTCGCAAGTGTGGGAGGTCTTGCGTGACCGCGCTTCGGCGTATGCCGCCCAGCACGGCTCCCCGCCCGCGGTCACGGTTGTCGCGCTGGGGACGCGCCGCGATTTCGGGGTGCGGGAGATGTTCGTGACCAACCTGCTCGCGGCTGGCGGGATCGTCGCGACCACCGTCGAGGGTGCGGCCGCCGCGGCGGGGGCGGCACGGCATACGGGCCCGGTGGTGTTGGCGAGTTCCCCCAAGGGGTATGCCGCCGGCGCGGCCGACGCGGTCGCCGCCCTTCGCAAGGCCGGCACCGAGACGATCTATGTCGCGGGCCGGGCGCGGGAGTTGGGGGAGACAGACGTGGACGGCGAGATCTACGACGGCATGGATGTCGTCGCGTTCTTGAGTGGACTCCTCGACAGACTCGGCGCCCCGGCGGAAGGAGCCGCGCGATGACGACCATTCCCGACTTCACGACCGCTCCGCTCAGCGGCGGCGAAGCCGTTTCGGACGCCGTGACCGGTGACCTGCCTCCCGCGTGGATGACACCGGAGGGCATCGACGTCAAGGCCGTCTATACGTCCGACGATCTCGACGGCCTCGACTTCCTCCAGACGGTCCCGGGCGCGCCGCCCTTCCTGCGCGGGCCGTACCCCACGATGTATGTCAACCAGCCGTGGACGATCCGACAGTATGCCGGCTTCTCCACCGCCGAGGAATCCAACGCCTTCTATCGGCGCAATCTCGCTGCGGGACAGAAGGGTTTGTCGGTCGCTTTCGACTTGGCCACGCACCGGGGCTACGACTCGGACCACCCGCGGGTGCAGGGTGACGTCGGGATGGCGGGTGTGGCGATCGACTCGATCTATGACATGCGCACGCTCTTCAGCGGCATCCCGCTGGACCAGATGTCGGTGTCGATGACGATGAACGGCGCGGTGATCCCGATCCTCGCGCTCTATGTCGTCGCCGCGGAGGAGCAGGGCGTCGCGCCCGAGCAGTTGGCCGGGACCATCCAGAACGACATCCTCAAGGAGTTCATGGTCCGCAACACCTACATCTATCCGCCGACGCCGAGCATGCGGATCGTCTCGGACATCTTCGCGTTCACCTCCCAGAAGATGCCGCGCTTCAACTCGATCTCGATCTCCGGCTATCACATGCAGGAGGCCGGGGCGACGCAGGATCTCGAGCTCGCCTACACCCTCGCGGACGGCGTCGAATACATCCGGGCCGGAAAGGCGGTCGGGCTCGATGTCGATAAGTTCGCGCCGCGGCTGAGCTTCTTCTGGGCCATCGGGATGAACTTCTTCATGGAGGTGGCCAAGCTGCGCGCGGCTCGGTTGCTCTGGGCTCGGCTGGTCAAGGAGCAGGGCGCACAGAACCCGAAGTCGCTCTCGCTGCGGACGCACAGCCAGACCTCCGGCTGGTCGCTGACGGCGCAGGACGTCTTCAACAATGTCGTGCGGACGTGCATCGAGGCGATGGCCGCGACGCAGGGCCACACGCAGTCCCTGCACACCAATGCGCTCGACGAGGCCATCGCTCTCCCAACGGATTTCAGCGCGCGCATCGCCCGCAACACCCAGCTGGTCATCCAGCAGGAGTCGGGCACCTGCCGGACCATCGACCCGTGGGCCGGATCGGCATACGTCGAGAAGTTGACGCACGACCTCGCCGCCCGAGCGTGGGAGCACATCGCGGAAGTCGAGGCCGCCGGCGGCATGGCCAAGGCCATCGAAGCCGGCATCCCCAAGATGCGCATCGAGGAGGCGGCCGCGCGCACGCAGGCGCGGATCGACTCCGGCCAGCAGCCGGTCATCGGCGTCAACACCTATGTGGTCGACGACGACGAGGCGATTGACGTCCTCAAGGTCGACAACGCCGCCGTGCGTGCGCAACAGATCGCCAAGCTGGAGCGGCTGCGCGCCGAGCGCGACGAGGACGTATGCCGGGCCGCCCTCGCCAAGCTCACCGCCGCCGCGCGCGAGTCGGACGGGACGCTGGAGACCAATCTGCTGGCGTGCGCAATCGAGGCCGCACGGGCGATGGCGACGGTCGGCGAGATGTCGAGCGCGATGGAGGAGGTCTTCGGTCGCTACACCGCCCAGATCCGTACGATCGGTGGCGTGTATTCCGCAGAGGCCGGCGACGACGAGGGCGTCAAGACGGCGCAGCAGTTGGTCGAGGAGTTCGAGGAGGCCGAGGGCCGGCGCCCGCGCATCCTCGTCGCCAAGATGGGCCAGGATGGACACGACCGCGGGCAGAAGGTCATCTCGACGGCCTTCGCCGACCTCGGTTTCGATGTCGACGTGGGCCCGCTCTTCCAGACCCCCGCCGAGGTGGCACGGCAGGCCGTCGAGGCCGACGTCCACATCGTCGGGGTGTCCTCGCTCGCGGCCGGGCACCTGACCCTGGTGCCGGCACTGCGGGCGGAGCTCGATGCTCTCGGGCGGCAGGACCTGATGATCGTCGTCGGCGGCGTGATCCCGAGCCAGGACTTCGCGCAGCTGCGCGAGTCGGGCGCGGATGCGATCTATCCGCCCGGCACGGTGATCTCCCGCGCGGCCGTCGACCTGATCAAGGACCTCCGGGCGCGCCTGGATGCCTGAGCTATCCTTACTTTAGGAGACGAGTAAGGAGTGGTCATGGATGTCGCGGCCAAGGTCACGTCGAAGGGGCAGATTACGCTGCCCAAGTCGGTGCGAGACGCGCTGGGTGTGGAGGCCGGAGACGACATCGTCTTCCGAGTTGAGGAAGGTCGCGCCGTGCTGGCTCGGATCCCTGACTTCCTGGATCTCGAAGGATCCATCGCCGTTCCGGCAGCACGGCGCAATGCCGCTTGGGACGATGTCAGGCGGTTGACGAGGGAGCAACGCTCACGTGATCGACGATGACCAAGGCGTTCGTTGACACCAACGTCTTGGTCCGACATCTGACGCGCGATCCGGCGCCGATGGCTGCGCGGGCAACCGCCTTCCTCCGAGCCGCGGCTCCGGGGAGCCTGCTGCTCACGGATCTGGTTGTGGCAGAGACAATCTACGTCCTCGAGTCGTTCTATCAGGCACCCAGGCAGCGCGTTGCCACGGCGGTTCGGTCGCTGGTCAGGTTCCCGGCTGTGTCGTGTCTGGACGTCGACCTGATCCTCAGGGCGGTGGAGGTCTACGAAGTGCTGCGGTTGGACTTCGCCGAGGCCTATCTGGTCGCGTGTGCCGAGTCCTCAGGGGTCGGACACATTGCGTCCTTCGATCGGGCCATCGATCGGGTCGGCACGGTAACCCGCGTGGAATCTCCACTCCAGCCGCGGGAGCAGGGCAAACCATGAGGCCGACGGTCGATGTCGGGGCGCTGGTCGCAGGGGTCCTCGACGGGTCGCGCGCCCAGGTGGCGCGCGCGATCACGCTGGTCGAGTCGTCGCGGCCGGATCACCGGGAGCAGGCGAGCGAGCTGATCGCGGCGATCACGCCGCATACGGGCGCGTCGGTGCGGGTGGGGATCACCGGGGTGCCCGGGGCGGGGAAGTCGACCTTCATCGACGCGATGGGGGTGCGCCTGATCGAGCTGGGCTCGCGAGTCGGGGTGGTCGCGGTCGACCCCTCCTCGCGCCGGACCGGCGGCTCGATTCTCGGCGACCGGACCCGGATGGCCGAGCTGACCTCACGGGACGAGGCATTCGTCCGGCCGAGTCCGAGCGGGAAGCACCTCGGCGGGGTCGCGCGGGCGACGCGCGAGTCGATGCTCATCCTCGAGGCGGCGGGCTATGACGTGCTCATCGTTGAGACCGTCGGCGTCGGGCAGAACGAGATCGCTGTCTCGGAAATGGTCGACACCTTCCTGCTGCTGACGCTGGCCGGGGCGGGGGATCAGTTGCAGGGGATCAAGCGCGGCATCCTCGAGCTGGCCGACGTCATCGCCGTGAACAAGGCCGACGGTGACGGCGAGGGCCGGGCGCGCGTGGCCGCGCGGGACCTCAGCGCCGCAATGCGGTTGATGTTGCCGGGCAAGGATGTTCGCCGCCCGCCGGTGCTGACGTGTTCCGCGCAGACCGGGGACGGCCTCGACGAGGTGTGGCAGGCCGTCCTGGACCACCGGGGGCACCTGGAGGCTGAGGGGTCGCTCGCCGCCAGGCGCGCCCAGCAGCAACAGGACTGGATGTGGGCCATGGTGGACGCCCATCTCGAGGATGCCGTGCGCGCCCATCCGCTGGTGCGCGAGCAGCGCGCTGGGTTGGAGGCAGACGTCCGCGCCGGCCGGGTCAGCGCCGTCGACGCCGCCGATCGCATCCTTCGCACCTTTCTGACCTGAGAGTCGGGCCGGGCTGTGTGAAGGAGACCCGATGGCCTATCCGACACCGGAGGACTCCCTGCCGTCTCAGTTTCCATTGGCAAACAGTTCGGCGTTCCGGTTGCGAGCGTGGGGCTATCGGTCTGAATTCAAATTGAAGCAACGTTGAAGCAACGTTGAAGGGGGACGCGTGTATCGTCGCCAGAAGTCACGTCTTTGGATCAGCGTTGGCGGTGCGGTCGCGACTCTTCTGGGTGCCGCCGTCGCAGCCCACGCGGCGAGCACGACCAAGACCGCGACGGCAACCGGGGCCTACGCCAGAATCGACGTCACCTTCTCCGACGCTTCGGGGTGGAGGGGTCTATATGCAGGCGTGCCGTATGTCGGCGTCAAGGACACGCTCTGCGACGCGAAGGCAGCCTACGGACGAGCGTACTATCGAGACGTCTACGACACTAGGCACTACTTGACGACCCGCAGCACCGAGGGCCGAGGATGCGGGGAAACTGTCTCCACGAGTTCCTCGATCACGGCGAGTGGTCTGTATGGCGATCAGATCGTCCGGGTCGGCATATGCGCGTGGCGAACAGATGGCGCCGTCGCCTGCACGGACTATGCCAAAGAGGCAGTCAATCCTTGGGGCATGTGAGGGCATTGTCCGCGTTCGCCCCGTCCCGCATCACGGGATGGACGCTGGTCCTGGTCCTGGCGGGATGTACCAGCCATGAGTTGCCAACGGCTGCTGGTGCGACGGCCGCTGTCGACGCGGACACGGGTACGGTGACTCTGCCTTTCGATCGATACTGGCCCACGTTGGAGGACACCAATCGGCTGGCGACCGCGCTTGACGTTGTCGTTGCACGGTGCATGGATGAGGCGGGCGAGCCGCATGAACCGGCCTCCACAGAGGTCTTGCCCGCCTATCAGAGCACTGCGCGGTACGGAGTCTGGCGTATGGTCGACGCCCGACAGCGGGGCTACGAGCCGCCTGGGGTCGCCGCCAAGGGAGCGGAACTGTCGGCTGCACAACAGAAGGCTTACGACGCATGTCTGCAATCTCCCGAGACGTCTGGGCTGCATCAGACGGACTACTTCACGCCACAAACTATGCGGACGTACCAGTATATGCGATTGCCACCACTCTCGACGGTTGATGAGGCAATGCGCGCAATCGACAAGTGGCGATCATGTATGACGGAGGCCGGGTATGTGCCTCCGCGAAGGACCGTGGCCGGTGCGGATCTCGACTGGATTCCCGCTGACCTTGATCGCATGACGGTGGAAGAACAACTCAAGACCGCCGTTGCAGACGTGCGATGCAAAGACAAGCTGGGGCTGGTGCAAGAACTTGCCAACCTCGATGCTGATCGCCAGCAAAAAATGATCGACGAGCATAAAACCGACTTGGAGGCATTCCGCCAGGTGTGGCTTCCCATGCGGGCAGCCGCCGATAAAGTGTTGGGAGCCAGGTGACTGGTTCGCGGCCCGCCGGCCGGGTCAGGTTCCTCGCGCCGATCCTCGTGGTGATCCTCACGCTCCTGCTGGTCGGCGGCGCAGCAGGCGTCGGGTACTGGGCTGGGGCACGCAGAGCTTCGTCCATCCCTCGTGTCGCAAACGAGTCCATCGCAGCGTATGCCCCCGTTGTTCACCGCGTGGTGATCGACCAAGAAGGGGTGGCATGCGTGGTGGCCGCCGCCCATGAGGTCGATGTACCCGCTCCTGTCACCGGCGATGTGAGAAGGGTCGTTGTGACCCGCGCGGGGCTGAGACTCCACGACAAGGTTGGCTCGGGGGGCTTGATTGCGGAGGTTTCCGGCTCCCCGATCATCGCCCTGCACGTCGACGGAGTTCTCTATCGAGATATTCACGTGGGCGACAGTGGAGGCGATGTGCTGGCCCTTACCCGAGCTCTGCGGGAGATTGGCGTGCTGCGGGCCGAGAGCAAGGATTTCAGATGGGTCGAAGGCGAGGCGTTGCGGAAGTTGTATGACGCGGTAGGTGCCTCGGTGCCGCGGGATACGCAAGGTCGCCCGATATTTCAACTCGGCTCAGTAGCCCTTATCCCACGTGGGTGGGGTCGGGTCAGCGAGGTGGCACAGCCAGGGACCGACGTTTCCGACTCGAAGCATCCGGTTGCGCGGCTGGTGTTCGGAGAGCTGACGGCGATGTGTCGGGTTCCCCTGGACCGAGGTCGCGACTTTGTCGAGAAGACGGCCGTCAGAATGGAACCCCTCGGTGCAGTGGGGGAGCCTCTACGAGGCAAGGTTATTGAGCGCAGCGGGTTTCGGTCCGCGCCGGGTCGGGCTTCCGGTGCGTCGGGTGGTCCTGCTGCACCGGGAAATGAGTTGCCGGGCTATGACATTGTGATCAACCCCGATGCAGAGGTTCCGGCATGGTTCCAGGCGGAACGGCTGCTCAATGCGTTCACCGAGGTTGCCAATACCGAGTCGACGACTGCTGTGCCTTTGGCCGCGATCCGCCAACGCGGATCAGGGACCTTCGTCATACTCAAGGGGCCGAAAGGGGACCGCGAAGTGTCCGTAACCGTCTTACGCCAGGCAGATGGGTGGCTGGCAGTCGCCGGGATCAATCTCGACGGTGCGTCCGTACGGATCACTCCCTGAGATGCGTGTTTCCCTGATAGACGTCCATCGTCGCTATCCAGGTCCGCCGATGGTCCATGCGGTACGTGGCGTGACCTTGACGCTGAGCCCGGGCGAGATCGTTGCTCTCATGGGACCATCGGGTTCGGGAAAGTCGTCTCTCCTCAATCTAATCGGCCTGCTCGACGATCCTGATCAGGGTTATATTGACGTGGACGGGGTCAACGTCGCGAACCTTCCGGGCGCAACCCGCGATGAGTTGCGGGGGCGTCGCATGGGATTTATATTTCAACAGTCACATATGTTGCCGAATCGTAATGTGCTTGCGAATGTCAGTTTGGGCTTGAGGACACTGGGGGAACCGCGCAAACGTGCCGAGTCGGCAGCTTGGGCGGCCCTTGAGCGGGTGGGTCTGCGTGAGCGGGCGCTTGCTCGTTCTGGAGATTTGTCGGGCGGAGAACGCCAGCGCGCGGGCATCGCCAGGGCTTTGGTGGCGGAGCCTGGGCTGGTTCTGGCAGACGAGCCGACGGGGAACTTGGACATCGCCAACTCGCTCTCGGTTCTCGAATTGCTGCGGACGGTACCTAGCGCTGACCGCATGGTCGTTGTCGTCACGCACGACGCGCGTGTCGCTGCCATCGCTGACCGCGTTCTCACCTTGGTGGACGGTCGGCTGACATGACACGGTTTCGGCGGTCGGCCGCCTTTGCCGTCACGGAGGCGCTGGACTCGCTGACCGAGCGTCCCATCCGAACGATGGTCGGCATCATCGCCTTCGCGGTCGGTGCCGCGGGTCTGGTTGCCTCTTTGATCGTGGGCGCCAGTGCGAGCGCCGCAGTCCGAGCGAGCCTCACGCCTACACAGCTCGACACCATTCGTCTCCGCGCTCTCGACGGGTCACTTGGCGACGCGGAGGCCGGGGCAGCTCGCGACTTGCCCCGTGTCGAAGCTGTCGGAGTGGAGAAGCTGCCTTGGGAGGGCCCTCAGACCATTGGGCTACTGTCTTCGGCGGCCGGCTACCTCATTCAAGCGAGCGCGAGTGTCGTGTCAGCCGACTCCGACTATCTGGCGGCTGTGCGCGCTGTGGTGCGCCAGAAGACGGCAGCGTCCCAATTGGACTCGACCTGGTCGAGCGGTGTCGCTTTGTTGGGCGTCCAGACCGCGAAGGATTTGGGCATTTCGGGTGCCGGCCCCGGTGTGAAGATCTGGATCGGAAACGCTGGATTCGACGTAGCTGGATTGATCGAGCGAGCCGACCGGGATCCTTCCTTGGCCAATTCGGTTGTGATCTCGCCGAGTGGGCTGCGACGATTGGCGAACACGGACAAGATTCAAACCGAGATGGTCGTCATCACAGCGAGTGGGAGTGCGGGACCGGTCTCGTTGGCCCTGCCGAGCGTGCTGCGTCCCACCAACCCCGCGCAGGTTCGCATCTCCGACGTGCTCGACCTGCGGGCTATTCGCGACGGCGTCTCAACCGTGATATCGCGCGTGCTGGCGTGGACTGGTCTGGTCATCGCCTTGCTAGCGGCGGCCATCGTGGGGGCGACGAACTACATCTCCGTCCTTGGCAGGCGGGGAGAGATCGGGCTCCGACGCTGTTTGGGTGCATCTCGTGTTGTGGTCGGGTCGATCTTCGTCCTCGAGGGTTCCCTTGTGGGCCTTGCGGGGGGCGTGGCCGGCTCGGCGTTGGGGTCGATCCTTGGCTTCCTGACGGATCGGACACAGTTGTGGCCAGCGGTCTTCGCCCCTTGGTTTTTTGTCGCTGGCCCAGTGGTGGGCGTTTCGGCGGGAACCCTCGCGTGCCTGTGGCCAGCCTGGCGCGCCGCCCGGGTCGCGCCGGCCTCTGCGATGAGGATGGAATAGCCGAAATGGAATCCAAGTCCCTCCTGCCTGAGAATGCACATTCCAATTCTCGATTCCGGCCCCCGTGGTGGATGACACTATTTCTCGCGATCATTGTGCTGGCAGGGATTTGTGCATACAAGGGTTGGTCGATCCAGGGATACTTCGACGGTTGGCAGGCGCAGCCCCTAGTTGGACAACAGAAAGGGACAAAGCCGGTGGGAAAGCGCCCCCTGGAGTGGTGGGGTTTGGGTGACGGCGCGGCTTCCTGATTGAGGGGGCCACCGGCGAGATTCTTCGATGTGTACCGCCTAGCACTCATCGAAGGAGACCTCACCGATGGCCTTGCCTGATTCTGCCTTGTCCGAGTTGATGGAGGTGTTCCGCACTGGCGAGGGCACCGACTTCATCCGCGAGTGTGTCCGTGTCGCGATGCAGGAACTCATCGACGCCGAAGCCACGAGCGTGATCGGCGCCGGCCGCTATGAGCGGTCCGAGGCGCGGGTGACCGAACGTAACGGGTCCCGTCCGCGGCTGCTCACCACCCACGCCGGCGATGTGAAGCTGAGCATCCCCAAGCTGCGCGCGGGCTCGTTCTTCCCGAGCATCCTGTCCCCGCGGCGACGGATCGACCAAGCCCTGTACGCGGTCGTGATGGAGGCTTACGTTCACGGCGTCTCGACCCGCTCCGTCGACGACCTCGTCACCGCCCTGGGCGGGACGGGGATCTCCAAGAGTGAGGTATCACGCATCTGCGCCGGCCTCGACGAGGCCGTCGGGGCGTTCCGGACCCGCCGCCTGGACCATGTCGAGTTCCCGTACATCTACTTGGACGCGACCTACCTACACGTGCGCACCGAGCATGGCATGGTCGTGTCCAAGGCCGTCGTCGTGGCCACCGGCGTCACCGGCCAGGGCCGGCGGGAGATCCTGGGCCTGGATGTCGGCGACAGCGAGGATGAGGTGTTCTGGCGCGGGTTTCTGACCTCGTTGAAGAAGCGCGGCCTCACGGGGGTCAAGCTCGTCATCTCCGACCAGCACGCCGGCCTCGTGGCGGCGATTTCCCGGGCACTGCAAGGGTCTTCGCATCAGCGGTGCCGGGTCCATTTCATCCGCAACGTGCTCGCGCATGTGGCCAAGGCGGAGACTGAGATGGTGGCGGCGGTGTTCCGGACCATCTTTGCTCAACCCGACCTGGGCTCGATGAGCAAGCAGTGGGACAAGGTCGCCGTCGAGCTGTCCGGGCGCTACCCCAAGATCGGGACGTTGATGGACGAGGCGAAGGCTGAGGTGTTGGCGTTCGCGGCGTTCCCGCGCGAGCACTGGCGCAAGATCTGGTCCACGAATCCGCTATCGGTTAACCGGCCCTGCGGCGACACCCTCACCGCCGCGGCCTGACCTCCGAGAGATGGACGGGGAGCGGGTGGATCCTGCCGGTAGGAGAGGAGCCCGTCATGGCTGTCACGGTGCGAGTGGAGCAGGTCGGACACCGCCTGGCGGGCGACTGGGCCGGGACGGCTGATGCGAACGCGTTCCTTGACCACCTGCGGGCCCGGTCGTTCTCGCCGGCCACGGTCCGGGCGTACGCCTTCGACGTCGCCAACTTCGCCCGGTTCCTGTCCGAGCAGGGCCTGCCGCTGGCCGAGGTGGCGCCGATGGACGTGTTCGCGTGGGTGGACTGGCAGGGCGTGCGGGCGCCGGGCAGCAGCTCGAGGGTGGTGCGCCTGGCACGACCGGGAGCGGCGCCGGCGACGATCAACCGGCGCGTGGCCGCCGTCCGGGCGTTCTTCGAGCACCTGATGATCAGCGGTGTCGTGCCAGCCAATCCCGTCCCGGCACCGCGTCGCGGGCAGGGCCTGCGCCCGACCGCGCGCGGCATGCTGGGCCACCTCGGCCCGGGACGGGCCCGCGGCGGCGGACGGCTGGTCCGCGAACAGCGCAGGCTGCCCGAGTCCCTTGAGCTGGCCGACGTCCAAGCGTTCCTGGCCAGCCTGGCCACCCACCGGGACCGGGCGATGGTGCTGGCCATGCTGCTGGGCGGGCTGCGCTCGGCCGAGGTCCGCGGCCTGCTCCTCAAAGACGTCGACCAGGGCCGGCGCCGCGTGCGCGTGATCGGCAAGGGCGGCCGGGAACGCTGCGTGCCGGTCGACGCGGTGTTCTTCGCCGAGCTCGGCGCCTACCTGCGCCACGAGAGACCGCCCGGGCTGGGCACCGCGGAGTGCTTCGTGGTGTTGCGCGGCCCGAGCGCCGGCTCCCCGGTGACCGAGGCCGGACTGCGGTCCCTGTTCCGCCGCCACCGCGCCGCCTCGGGCGCCGTGCGGGTGAGACCGCACCGGTTGCGGCACACCTACGGCACGCAGCTGGCCGCCGCGGGAATCGACCTGCTGGCGCTGCGCGAGCTGATGGGCCATGCCAGCCCGGAGACCACCAGCCTGTACGTGCACCTGTCCACCGAACATCTGGCAGCGGAGTACGCCGCCGCCCGGGTGACCCTGGCCGGTGCCCGATGAGCGCGGCCATGGCGCGGGCGGGCGCCGCCGACGACCATGGGCTGCTGCCGGCGTATGTCGAGCACTGCCAGGGGCTGGGTCTGTCGGACCGTGCCTACCGGGACCGGCTGCGGACCGCCCGAGCCTTCCTGGCCGCCCATCCCGACCTGCACGCCTGGATGCAGCGCCCGACCGGGCACCGAGTCCTGGAGCTGCGCCGTACCGGGGCGTGGCCGCTGCTGGTGTTCGCGATCGGCACGGGCCGCCTGCGCCTCGATGTCGGCCTGGCCACCGGCAAGCACCTCCAGGGCCTCGGCGCGATCCTGGAAGATCAGCACCGGACGGACTTCGCGATCGCCCGCGACGCGGGGTTGGCCTTGGGCTGGACCTCGGGGTGGGTCGAGACCGTGCTGCACGAGTGCCTGGCCGTCGTGTTGGCTTGGCACGGTAGGCCGCTGAGCACACTGGATGCCGAAGTGCTGCAACGGTTCCAGCACGAGCTGCAGGACACGCCCACCGTCCCGCCCTCGTCGCTGCGCGCCTACCGAGCCCGCCTGTCCAGCCTGCGCCAGCTGCTGTTCCAGCTCCGCGTGCTGGACGACCCTGCCCGCCGACGGCCCTGGGGCCGCACCCTGGAGCAGCGATTCGGTGATGTGGAGATGGCCCCGGCGATCCGGGCCACCCTGCTGCGCTACGTCACCACCCGCGCGACCGTGCTGCGACCCAAGTCGGTGGAGTCGCTGGTCAACGACCTGCTGCCGTTCGCGGAGTTCCTCACCACCCACCACCGCGAGGTCACCAGCCTGCGTCACCTGCAACGCCACCACATCGAGCAGTTCCTGGCTTGGAACAAGACCCGGCCCTGGCGCGGGCGCAAAGCCCGGCCCCAGCCGATCGGCGCGGCCGTGGCCCAGTCAACCGTGCTGACGCTGCGGAACATGCTCGAGGACATCGCCGCATGGGGCTGGGCTGAGGCGCCCACCCGGCGGCTGGTGTTCGCCACCGACATCCCCAAGCTTGACCGGGCCCTGCCGCGGGCGCTGAGCCCGGACGTCGACGCCGCCCTAATGGCCGCCGTCGCCAACCTGCCCGACGCGTTCGCGCGCACCGGCCTGCAGGTCCTGCGTGGCACCGGCCTTCGGGTTGGGGAACTGCTCGACCTCGAGCTGAACGCGGTCATCGACTACGGCCCCACCGGGACCTGGCTGCGGGTCCCGATCGGCAAGCTCGGCACCGAGCGATCCGTCCCGCTCGACGCCCCGACCTTGGACGTGCTGGACCGGTGGGCCGCCCGCCGCGGCACGCACCGCCCACTCCGGCATCCGCGCACCGGCAATCCCACCGACTTCCTCTTCACCGAGCACGGCCGCCGCCTCGGCGCCACCCGCCTGCGCAACGGACTGCTCGCCGCCGTCGCCGCCGCCGACCTGCGCGAGCCCGGCGGGAGGGCCTTGACCGTCACCCCGCACCAGTTGCGGCACACCTACGCCACGACGCTGGCCAACGCCGGCATGTCGCTGCAGGCACTGATGGCACTCCTCGGGCACGTCACCCCCGAGATGACGATCCGGTACGCCACCCTCGCCTCCCCGACCCTGCGCAGCGCCTACGACCAGGCCATCGGGACCATGCGCCGCCAGCTCACCCTGACCCCGGTGGGACGCCCGATCGTCCCCGACAAGGTCGCCTGGCTGGCCTCCGAGATGCTCAAGACCCGCGTAGCGCACGGCTACTGCTCACGCCACCCCGCCCAAGGCGCTTGCCCCTACGCGAACATCTGTGAGACCTGTGATAGCTACACTCCCGCAACCGAATTCGCTCCTGTGCTGGCCGATCAGCTCACCGACATCCGCGCCCTGCACGCCGACGCACAAGCCCGGGGCTGGGACGGTGAGGCGCACCGACACCAGCGCGTCGCCGAAGCCCTCCAGGGCCACCTCGACCGACTCCAACCACGCTGACCCACTAACCCCACGGCTTGCCCCGACCACCAAGGCCGGTTAATCGAGCGGCTGAACAAGGAGATCAAGAGACGCTCCCGTGTCGTGGGCATCTTCCCCAACGAGGCCGCCGTCATCCGCCTCATCGGAGCCGTTCTGGCCGACACCCACGACGAGTGGGCCACCGACGAACGCCGCTACCTCTCCGAGGAATCCATGGCCAAAATCGGCAAGACCAAGGACAATGAACCGGTCGCCCTCACCGAGGGCGACCGGTAGGCAACGAAGATGACCTCAAAGCCCACCACTCCCAGGGACTCTTACGCCGGTGGAGTGTCCATTACCACGCGATCTGTCGGCGGCGCCTTCCGAGCTGACAGATCAGCGGGGTCGTTTTACGCTCACGATTGCGGGAGTCGTGAGTAGTAAAGAGATCACATGCTGTCTTGCGACCCCCGCGTCTGGGCGGGCTGGGTCGGATTACGTCGCCGTCACGACTGTTCGTCATCGAGGAGCATTCGCCTCGACCGCGAGCGCCTTGGCGTACCGTGGTGGTCACATTCGAATGATCTTTGGGCGGATGCCTGAAGGGATGGTTCATTTGGTGGTTCACACCCGCGCCCATGGCGACGTTGACGCTACTGTGCAGGGAGGCTGGTTTGCGGCGTGGTGGCCAACGCGGCCATACGAGTCACGTCTATTGGCCGACACAAATCCGCGCGTCGATCTGATTTCTCGCGGGGGGATTTTGAAAAGCGTGCGGTTGCAAGACTTTCCGGGAAATCCGAACTGAACTCCGTATGTGATGTCCGCTCGCTTGGGCCTTGTTCAGGGAGGATTGGCGCCAGCCGATTGTGCGGAGAAGGCTCAGTCGCTCGGTCCTGGAGAACGCGCAGCCAGGACAAAGGCATAGAGCAGCGGGTGGACCTGGCCGCGCTCGATGGCCCCGATCTGCGGCTGGAACAGGCTGACGACGAAGAACGGGTGCGTGGTCAATCGAAGAACCTCCGCGGGTGCATCGGGCGCGCTCGCCTCGACCTGCCAGTCGTTCTCGGTCAGGTCAGTGATGGTCTTCTGAGTCGGGCCGTAGCCGCAGTAGTGCATCCCGATGAAGGGCTCGCCGGACACCAGGTCCGCGAACCACGTCCCGGGCACCGGCGTCACCAGGCGCTCCTGGCCGACGAGCGAACAGGAGAGTGGGGCAACGGCATTCGCGCCATCAAGGCCATCGGTCTCGGCGTGCGTCCCCGGGCTGCCCAGGACGTTACGGACGAACTCCAGCACGGCATACTGCAAGCCACCGCAGGTGCCGAGCAGTGGGATGCCGCGTTCGCGCGCACACCGGATGACCTCCAGGACGGCGGCGTCATCGGCATACGGGCTGCCGGGAGCGATCCACAGACCGTCGTATGCCGTGGCTCCCGCCGCGATGGAGGCGGCGTCCGACCCGTCGCTCGCGATCCACGACGTCGCGACGTCGTCGCCGAGCAGGCCCCGCGCGGCCTCGATCTCGCGATGGGAGGGGTAGGCGGGGGTGAGGTCGCCGACGATGCCGATACGGACGGTCATACGGGCGATTGTGCCGGGTCAGCCGGCGAGGTCGCGCGGGTCCACGGGGCGCAGGCCGGGCACCTCCACGAACCGGGCGTCGGTGGTCACGATGTGATCGAATCCGGCCAGCAGGGCGGTGGCGGCGATGAAAGCGTCGCGCCCGCGCGCCCCAGCCTCCTCGATCAACCCCAGCCCTCGATCCAAGACGGCATCGTCCATCGGGTGCACGATGCATAGCTCTCTGATCGCGTGGACCTGATTGATCGCAAGGTTCCGGGAGCCGGAACGCAGACGGTGAAAGATCACCTCTTGAACGCATTCCGCCCCCGTGTGGAGGCGCAACAGCCCGGCCGATGCCTCGCGAAGCAGGGCCTGGGCGGCGGCCTTGGCGGGGGCAGCCTTGCCCAAGGCGTAGAGGAAGACGGGGGTGTCGAGGAACAGATTCGGACGCGGGTTCACGCGAGGTCGAGCCGACGATCCAACTCGGCCTCCTGAATGGCCAGCATCTCTTCCCACGTCTCACCTGGCTCCGAATCCGAGTCCGCCGATGCCAGCAGGAACCGGGCTGCAGCCGCACGACGGGCCTGGTCGCGGTCCTCATCGAAGTGCAGGTCGATCGCGGAGCGGACGATGTCAGCAACCGACCGGCCGGTGCGCGTGGCCTCCGCGGTGAGCTGGTCGTAGCGCGCTTGGTCGATCATGAGGTGCAGGCGTCGCTCCAGGGTGCTCATTGTCGAAGTTTACACATGCACATGTGGTTGTGCAGGTCAGTGATGGGGACGGGTCAGGGGTGGGCGCGCAGCAGGAGTTGGAGGGCGAGCCGGAGGTCGGGGTCGTCGAGGTCGGTCCCGAGGTCAGCAGCGATCCTGGCCATCCGGTAGCGAAGTGTGTTGACGTGGATCCCTAGCGCCTCGGCCGCCCGGCCGGGGGCGCCGTGGTGGTCCAAGAACGCTGAGAGCGTATGCCGATCGCTCACCGCCGCCGGCGCGTCACCCATCAGTGGGGATAGTGGGCCGAGCACCGGCTCGTCGCGCAGGACGCGGGACGCGCGCGCGATGGTCAGGGCCGCCCAACACTCCTCGGCAACCGCGACCGGGACCGGGGAGCCGCGGTGGCTGGGCCCCTCAGGACCACCGTCGGACAGTTCGGCGACGTCGAGCGCCTCGCGCCGCGAGCGCGGTAGGTGCTCGACCACGGCCGCGCGGGTGCCAGTGCGCGCCGTGACCTCGACGCCCTGATCGGCTAGCTCGTTGATCACCGTGCGCAGCCAGCGCCACTGCCCGGGGTCGCCGCTGACACGACCCCGGCCGGCTGCGTCCTCGGCGTCGGTGACCACCGCGAAGGCGTGATCGCCAACCTCGACGACGGCCGGTTGTTGCCACCCCCGTCGCCGTAGGGCAATGGCCCATCGGTCACCGGACGCCCGGTCGCTCGCGGCAGGCATGTCCTCACCGGTCTCGGGCCAGCCCCATTCGGCGGGGTCTTCCGGATCGCCCTCTCGCGGGTAGCCCGTAGCCAAACCACCTGCCGCAGAACCGGATCCACGCTCGTGCATGGTCCTCTCCGGCCGCGCCGCGCTCTGCGGCCGAGCCGCTGGGTCCGGGCGGCCGCCGAGCAGCACCACGCGCCAGGGGCCTGGCGGCAGCCAGGCTCGCGAGTCGCCACTCGGCTCCACCAGCGCCTGGCGTAGGTGATCAAGCCATACCCGGCGAGTCACATCGCTTTGCACCCGACGGTCGAGCAGGTAGAGCGCTACTGCCGAGGCCATCGTGCGCAGGTCTGCGACGACCGGATCGGGTGGCGGCTGGTCGAGGGCGCACCAGATCGACCCGAGCCAGTCGCCGCCGGCCCGCACCGGGACGACGAAGCGGCCCCCGAGTTCGGGCGTCGCCCCCGGCGCAAGGAAGAAGGGATCGGCCGATCGGGTCATCCGACGGAAGACGCCCCGGGCGCGCAAGTCGCGCACGACCGACGGCGGGACACGTCGGCCGACGATCGTCTCGACGCGCGTCGCGTCGGCACCATGCGAGCGTGCCGAGTAGGCGAGCACCCGGTGGTGGGCATCTTCGATTGTCACGGCCGCCTCGGTGCGGTTTGCTGCCGCGTCGGCGAGTGCGAACAGATCATCCCCGAGCGCGGATGCGCCGGTCAGCGATCGGTCAAGGATGTCGCGTAGCAACTGGATCAGGTGCGCCCAGCCGGCATTGGGCGCCAGGGCGACGAGGGCCAGGCCGCGGCGGTGCGCCGCGCCGATCACCGACTCGTGGTGGGCCAGTGGAGACCGGATCACCAGGGCAGGTGCACCCCGATCCGCCAGTCGGTCGACGGCGGATAACGCCCGCTTGACGGTGTCGAGGCTGATGCCGAGGACAAGATCACCAGGCCCGGCGATGTGTTCGCGAGCCGACTCCATGACGACGATGTCGTCGACGGCCACGTCCTCGACCCGAACCGTGACCTCGAGGTGGCCGCGCAGGGCGGAGGCGAGATCGGCAAGGGCGATCATCAGGCGAGCTTAGTGCGCTACGCACAAAGAGGCGGCATACGACAATGCGAAGCGCACAAGGAGTGAGCAAGGGGCACACAGGACCATGGAAGTCCACGCATCGCTCTTGGAGGTTTCTCGTGCCCGCTTCGCCCGCTCGTTCACAGAAGATCGCCATCGTCGGCGCCGGAATGGTCGGCCTCTCGACCGCGTGGTTCCTGCAGGAGCACGGGATGGACGTCACGGTCTTCGACCGCCAGGATGTCGCTTCCGGGTCGTCGTGGGGCAATGCCGGCTGGTTGACCCCGGGCATCGCGACCCCGCTACCCGAGCCCGCGGTCCTCAAGTACGGCCTGCGCGCCGTCCTCAACCCGAGCTCCCCGGTCTACGTGCCCCCGAGTGCCGACAAGTTCTTCCTCAAGTTCGTCGCCGGCTTCACCAAGCGCTCGACGATGCCGGCGTGGAAGAAGGCGATGGGCTCGCTGGTCCCGATCAACGACCGCGCGCTGGCCGCTTTCGATGCCCTGGGGGCCGGTGGCGTCGACGCCGCGACGTATGAGGCGAAGTCGTTCATCGCGGCCTACCGCACCGAAGCCGAGCGCGAGACTCTCCTGGAAGAGATGACGCACATCAAAGAGGCCGGCCAGGACATCCGCTTCGACGTGCTCACCGGGGACCAGGCACGCGCGATCGAGCCCGCCTTGTCCCACGAGATCGGCGCCGCGCTGCTCCTGCACGACCAGCGCTATGTCAACCCCGGCGTGTATGTCAACGCCCTCGCCGACTCGGTCCGCGCCCGTGGTGCCCGCCTGGAGATCGCGACCCCCGTGCGCTGGATCGACCAGGACCCGGCCGGTATGTCGGTGACCACCGAACGCGGCGAGACCGAGCAGTTCGAGGCGGTCGTCATCGCGACGGGGGCCTGGCTCGGTCTGCTCGCCCGTGACTTCGGCGTCAAAAAGGTCGTCCAGGCCGGCCGCGGCTATAGCTTCTCGGTCGCCATGGACCGGGTGCCCAATGGCCCGGTCTATTTCCCGGCCGCCCGCGTGGCCTGCACTCCGGTCGGTGACCGGCTGCGCGTCGCCGGGATGATGGAGTTCCGCAAGCCCGAGGCGCCGCTCGACCGGCGGCGGGTCAAGGCGATCGTCGAGGCCGCCCGCCCGCTGCTCGCCGGCGCGGACCTGGACAACCGCAAGGACGAGTGGGTCGGGTCGCGGCCGTGCACCTCCGACGGCCTGCCGCTGATCGGCGTCACCGCCAACCCGCGCGTGTATGTCGCGGGCGGGCACGGCATGTGGGGCATCACCCTCGGCCCGGTCACGGGCCAGCTCCTGGCCCAGCAGATCGCGACCGGCCTGGTGCCGCAGGAACTGCTGCCCTTCTCGCCCACCCGCTGACGCGCAGCCGCCCCGCAGCGCGCGACCCCGGGAAAGACCGGCCACTCGACGGGGCTGAACCGGCCTTTCGACGGGGCTGAACCGGCCACTCGACGGGGCTGGAGGTGAGTAATCGCGTTGAGGCGAGCGGACGGCATACGGGATGATCGTCGGTCGTGGGCCACGTCGACATCTCCGGAGTCTCGTTCACCCTGCCCGACGGGCGGCCGCTGCTGCGCGATGTCAACCTGCGGGTCGGGGAGGGCAGCCGGACCGCGCTCATCGGGCCGAACGGCACCGGCAAGACCACGCTGATCCGGCTGATCGCCGGCGACCTGCCGGGCCAGGACGGGACCATCGTTCGCTCCGGTGGGCTGGGGATCATGCGCCAGTTCATCGGCCAGGTCCGCGACGACAAGACCGTCCGCGACCTGCTGCTCATGGCCGCCGCCGAGCCGGTGCGCCGGGCCGCGGCCGAGATCGACCGGGCCGAGCTGGCGATGATGGAGCGCGACGAGGAGGCCGACCAGATGGCCTACGCGCAGGCGCTGGTCGACTGGGGCGATGTCGGCGGCTACGAGATCGAGACGCTCTGGGACGAGTGCACGATGGCGGCGCTGGGCACGGCATACGACAAGGCGCAGTGGCGCAAGGTGACCACGCTCTCCGGCGGTGAGCAGAAGCGGCTCGTCCTCGAAGCGCTGCTGCGCGGCCCGGAGGAGGTGCTCATCCTGGACGAGCCCGACAACTATCTCGACGTGCCGGGCAAGCGCTGGCTGGAGGAGGCGCTGGTCGCCTCGCCCAAGACGGTGCTCTTCATCAGCCACGACCGCGAGTTGCTCTCCCGCGCGGCGACTCGGATCGCGACCCTCGAACCCAACCCGGCGGGCGCGACGATCTGGGTGCACCCGGGGTCGTTCACGACCTACGAGCAGGCCCGGCGCGAGCGCAACGAGCGGCTCGAGGAGTTGCTGCGCCGCTGGGAGGAGGAGCGGCAGAAGCTGAAGGATCTCGTCCAGATGTACAAGGTCAAGGCGGCCTACAACGACGGTCTCGCCTCGCGCTATCAGGCGGCCAAGACTCGGCTGGCGAAGTTCGAGG
This sequence comes from Dermatophilaceae bacterium, assembly GCA_046330995.1. Lineage (GTDB taxonomy): Bacteria > Actinomycetota > Actinomycetes > Actinomycetales > Dermatophilaceae > Nostocoides_A. The sequence goes on along the minus strand of JAXLRS010000004.1, from coordinate 197,934 downwards.
AGGCCGGACCGCCGGAGCGAGTTCCGTTGCGGCAGAACGTCCGTATGCGGCTCACCGGCGGCCGCACGGCCAAGCGCGCCGTCGTGGCCGAGCGGCTGGAGCTGCAGATCGGCGCCGCCGACGGCGACGCGGCCACCCAACTGATGCGGCCCTTCGACGCCGAGTTGTGGTTCGGCGAGCGGATCGCGGTGTTGGGCTCCAACGGGTCGGGCAAGTCGCACTTCCTGCGTCTGCTCGCGGCCGGCGGGAGCGACCCGGGCAGCGAGCACCGGCCGGTCGGGGAGTTCGCGCCGACTCCCGTGGCGCACACCGGGATTGCCCGGCTCGGGTCGCGGGTGCGCCCGGGCTGGTTCGCGCAGACGCACGACCATACGAGCCTGCATGGGCGCACCCTGCTGGAGATCCTCCATCGCGGCGATGAGTACCGCGCCGGCAAGCCGCGCGAGGAGGCGGCCAAGGCCCTCGATCGCTACGGGCTCGCGATGGCGGGGGAGCGGACCTTCGAGATGCTCTCCGGTGGGCAGCAGGCCCGCTTCCAGATCCTCTTGCTGGAGCTGTCCGGCGCGACGCTGCTGTTGCTCGACGAGCCGACCGACAACCTCGACCTGCACTCCGCGGAGGCGTTGGAGGAGGCGCTCGACGCCTTCGAAGGGACCGTGGTGGCGGTTACGCACGACCGGTGGTTCGCCCGGCAGTTCGACCGCTTCCTCGTCTTCGGCGCGGACGGCCGGGTCTACGAGTCCGCCGAGCCGGTCTGGGACGAGACCCGCGTGGTCCGCCCGCGCTGAGCCGGGTCGGCCACGACTCTCACGACGCGAGGCGCTCGAGGCTCTGGCCGGTGACCGCGCCCACGAGTTCGAAGTCCTTGTCGAGGTGAAGGACCGTGCGCCCGGCAAGCTCAGCGGCCGCCGCGATCAACAGGTCGGGAATCGATGGTGCGCGGTGCTGGCCACGTTCGGCGAGGATTCGTTGGACCTGCATCGCCCGCTCCTCGATGGCCGGGGTGAGGTACTCGATGGGCATCGAGGCGATCGGCGGGCCGTCCAGCGCCCGGGCCAAGTCGAGACCTGAGCGTGCTGAGTAGCCGACCTCCAACAAGGTGACGGTGGTGATGCCGACCAATCCGCGGTCGATCCGACTCGCCCACACCTCGGCATCGGAGCTGTGGCCAATACGCGCGAGCGCTGACTTGTCGATCAGCCAGGTGGTCATGACCAGGCGTCGCGCATGACGTCAGCATCAGCCAGATCCGGGACTTTGGCTGTAAAGGCCCTGAGGTCCGAGGCGGTCACGGCATGCTCGGTCCGGCGAGCGATCCGTTGCAGGTGGCGGCGAACGAATTCTGCGCGGGAGAGTCCAAGCCGGCGAGCCTGCTCGTCGAGGCGGGCAAGGTCGTCGAGGGGAAAGTCTCGGATCAAGACATCGGGCATGAGCACCTCCGGTGATATCTAACGATATCACAGTCGTCAGCTCGTTCTGGAGCCGCGTGCCCCGTCGACCCTGCCGTGGTCTGACGCCCCGTCTCCCGACGCCTGACACCCAACCCCCTCCCCAGCGGACGCACCAACCGCCGATGGACGCAGAAGCTTCTGCGTCCATCGGCGGTTGCTGCGTCCGTGTGGAGATTGCTGCGTCCAGGTGGCGGGTGGTGCGTCCGTGCGAAGGTGGTGCTGTCGTCTTCGCGTCACGCCAGCCGTGCCACACAGTGGCATAGCGTGCCACTTTGCGACCATGACGCAGCCTGTCGCCATCAACCAACGCGACCTGCGCTTGCGATCGCGCGAGATCATGGACGCCGTCGAGGCCGGGGAGTCCTTCACCGTGACGCGTGACGGCAGAGACATCGGTCAACTTGTTCCGTTGCCCCGACGTCGACGATTCGTCAGCCGCGCGGACTTCGCAGCGTCCTCTGCCGGGGCGGCCTCGCCGGACCTCACGGCGTGGCGGCGCCAGGAGGACGCAGCCATCGACGTCTCGGCTTTCGATCCGTATGAGCGCTGACGCTCCGCGGGACGCTCACCCCGGCCGGGGTCTCATCGACACCGACATCCTGATCCTCAGGGCCCACATTCCGGCGAGCGCGCTTCCGGACGAACTCGCGATCAGTGCCGTGACCCTGGCCGAGTTGTGTGCCGGCGTGCACCTCGTGGTCGGTGACGACCTCGTGGCCCGACGCGAGCGCGCCGCCCGCATGGACGTGTTGCAGCGGGCCGAGCATGAATTCGACCCCCTACCGTTCGATGCATCCGCGGCTCGGGCCTACGGTCGGATCTGCGCGGCGGTGGCCGGGATCGGCCGTAGGCCGCGCCGGCGCGTCGCCGATCTTCAGATCGCGGCCGTCGCCTGCGCGAACAGCCTTCCGCTGTTCACCACCAATCCCGCCGACTTTGCGGGTGTTGACGCGTTGGTCACCGTGGTCGCAATCACCCGGCCCGAGGGCCCGCGTCGCCCGTCCTGAGGTCGCCCGCGCGCCGGTGTGCTCGGTGTCCGCGGGATAGCCTGCCCCGGTGATCCGCCGTCGCTCGCTCATCCTCGCCCTGGTCGGCATTGTGATCGGGGCGCTGGTCGCGTATGCCGTGGTCACGCGGGCCGGTTCTTCCGAGCCGGGGCCGCGCGGCACGGCCAGTGGAAGCGCCGGTGCGGCGGGCGGGCATACGGGACCGGTGGCGTTGTCGGGCGCCGAGGTTGCGGCCTTGGCCAAGCGGGTCGCGACGCCGCGACACGAGAACTTCTATTTCGTCATGACCGACCGATTCGCCAACGGGGACAAGGCGAACGATACCGGTGGATTCAGCGGCGGCCGACTGGAGACGGGCTTGGACCCGACCGATAAGGGGTTCTTCCACGGCGGCGACCTCGCCGGCCTGCAGGACCGGCTCGACTACATCAGGGGCCTCGGGACGACGGCGATCTGGCTGACGCCGTCCTTCGCCAACCGGCCGGTGCAGGGCAGTGGCGAGGACGCCAGCGCCGGCTATCACGGCTATTGGATCACCGATTTCACGCGCATCGACCCGCATCTCGGCACCAATGCCGAGATGACCGCGCTCATCGCAGCGGCGCACGCCAAAGGGATGAAGGTCTACTTCGACATCGTCACCAATCACACCGCCGACGTCATCGACTACGAGGGCGGCACGTATTCGTATGTCTCCAAAGCGGATTTCCCGTACAAGAATGTGGCCGGGAAGGCCTTTGACGACGCCGAGATCGCGGACCGCGACGGCTTCCCGGCACTCGATCCCGCGACGTCCTTCCCCTATGTGCCCACCTTCCGAAGCGCAGCGGATGCCACAGCGAAGACGCCGGTGTGGCTGAATGACCCGACGCTCTACCACAACCGCGGCAACTCGACGTTCGAGGGTGAATCATCGACCTACGGCGACTTCGGCGGCCTGGACGATCTCTTCACCGAGAACCCGAAGGTCCTTGACGGAATGATTGCGATCTACGACAAATGGATCGACTTCGGTATCGACGGATTCCGGATCGACACCGTCAAACACGTCAACCTTCAGTTCTGGCAGAAGTTCGGTCCGGCACTGATGGCGCACGCGCGCGCCACGGGCAGGGACGACTTCTTCATGTTCGGCGAGGTCTATGACACCTCGCCCGCCGCGATGTCGGTCTACTCCACCACCGGACGACTTCCGGCCACCTTGGACTTCGGATTCCAAAGCGCGGCAGTCGATTTCGTGTCGGGTCACTCGGCGCAGTTGCTGAGCAAGCTGTATGCCGCCGACGACACCTATCTCGACGCCGACTCCAATGCCTATGACCTGACGACCTTCCTCGGCAACCACGACATGGGCCGGATCGGGTCCTTCCTCGTCGGCGCTGCGGACGACGACGCCGACCTGCTCCAGCGCGACAAGCTCGCGATGTCGCTGATGTATCTCACCCGCGGGCAGCCGGTCACCTACTACGGCGACGAGCAGGGGTTCGTCGGCTGGGGTGGCGACAAGGATGCGCGCCAGGACCTGTTCAAGACCCGGGTGGAGCAGTATGCCGCGGACCGCATCGTCGGCGGTGAGCCCGGGGCCCGGGATCGCTATGACACGAAAGTGCCGCTCTACCAACACATTGCGTCCTTGACCGCGTTGCGGAAAGCGAACCCTGCCCTCGCCACGGGCATGCAGATCGAGCGGTATGCCGCGGACGGCGAGGGTGTCTACGCCTTCTCGCGGATCGACCGGGACTCCGGGGTCGAGTATCTCGTCGCCGTCAACAACGCCAAGGACGACCAGACCGTCGACGTCCCCACGGCTTCACCCGGCATCGCCTTCAGCTCGCTCGTCGGCGGCGCTGCCGCGACGGCGGGCGCGGACGGCGCGCTGCGGGTCACGGTCCCCGGTCGCGGCATCGCGGTGCTGAAGGCCGGGGCGTCGATCCCCAAGGCGGCGCAGGCGCCCACCGTCACGCTCGCCGGCGGGACCGACGGGATGCTGGAGGGGCAGGCCAAGATCAGTGCGACCCTCGGATCCGCGGTGCCCGCCGAGGTGACCTTCGCGCTGCGCAAGCAGGGGAGCGCCGACTGGACGGTCCTCGGGACGGACGACAACCCGGCATACGGGCTCTATGTCGACACCGGCACTCTCGACGCGGGGGCGTATGACGTGGTGGCCGTCGCGCGCACCCTCGACGGGCAGACGTCCTACGGCTCGATGACGGCGAAAGTCGCTGTGGCACAGGCCGACGGCGAGCAGGTGATCGCGGCGGGGACCTTCCAGGACGAGGCCGGCTGCCCCGGTGACTGGCAGCCGGCGTGTGCGACGACCGCGCTGACCGATCCGGATGGCGACGGGAGGTTCACGCTGAAGCTGACGACGCTGCCGAAGGGCGACTACGAGTTCAAGATCGCGATCGGCGGGTCGTGGGACGAGAACTACGGAGCCGGCGGCGCCAAGGACGGCGCCAATATCCCCTTCTCGGTGCCGGCCGACAAGGCCCCCGTCACGCTGAGCTACGACGCCGCGACGCACCAGGCCACCGCCTCACCCCGCTGACCGACGGGCCAGCCCAGGTCAGTGCGGGTCGGCGACGCAGAACTCATTGCCCTCGACATCGCGCAGGGTGCTCCAGCGGTGGCCGTACTCGTCGTAGTCGCCGACCTTCGTGGCGCCCAGAGTGAGGAGCCGTTCGACGTCGGCTGCGCGGTCGTCGCTGACGAAGTCGATGTGCAGGCGGTTCTTGGCGGTCTTGGGTTCGGGCACGCCGATGAACATCCAGGTGCTCGCGCCGGGGCCCTGCGCGGAAATCTTCGCGAAGTAGGCGCTGGCGCCAGGATCCAGCGGACGGTCGAGGGCCGCTGACCAGAAGGCCGAGACGGCGGGGACGTCGGTGCAGTCGAGGGTGGTTGCGGCTGGCGTGAGTGTCATGACTCGATCATGGACTCTGCCATCGTGTGAGGGTCAAGGCTGGGTCAAGGCTTCGGGGGCGCTGCGGCGGCCAGCCGGGGAAAGAGCGCCTCGGCGTTGCGGCGGTCGATGCCAGCCCGCAGATCACCGGGGAGCGGCAAATCCTCATACTCGGCCCGCATGAACTTCACGGCCGGCGCCGGCGCGAAGGGGAAGTCCGACCCGAACATAATGCGGCTTGGGTCGGCGACGGCGAGCAGGCTCGGGAAGGCCGCGGGCGTCGAGGAAAGTGCCGTGTCGTACCAGAAGCGCTTGAACACCTGCATCCGCTGCGCCACAGCGCGTTTGCGGTTGACCAGCATGCCCGCCAGCTTGATCTTCGGCTCCTCACGCAGGGTCGCCAGGAGCAGCCGGTGCGCGACATACGGGACGAAGCCGCCGGCGTGGGCGAGGATGAAGCGGATCCGCGGGTAGGTCTCCAACGCACCGCTGAGCATCAGGCTCAGCACCGTGCGCGTGGTGTCCAACAGGAAGTCGGCCGCAAAGCTCGGTAGGCCGTCCACCGGCTCACCGGGCAACTCGCCGGGGTGGATCAGGACGACCGCGCCGCGCTCGTCGAGGAACGCCAGCAGTCGAGCAAAGCGCGGATCGCCGAGGTAGATCCCGGCGTTGTTCGCCAACAGGATGATGCCATCGGCGTGCAGGACGTCAAGCGCGTATGCCGCCTCCACCAGTGCCCCGTCGACGTCGGGAAGCGTCAGCGTCGCGAAGAAGCCGAAGCCTCGTGGATTGTCCGCCACCAGTCCGGCGCCGAAGGTGTTGACCCGGCGGGCCCACCGACGGGACTCGCCGACATCCCCGAACCAGACGCCGGGCGTCGACAGCGAGACGATCGCGGTCTCGACGTCATTGGCGGCCATGACTTTCGATGAGAGCGCGGCCGCCCAGCGCGGGAGTGGTATGCCGCCTGGGCGAATGCCCTTGTCGCGCAGGAGCAGTGCGTAGTCCGGGGGCAGGTAGTGGTGATGGACGTCGATCCGTCGGGGGCTGCTCACGCCGGCACCTCCTGGTGGCCCGGGTAGACCTCTCGCATCGCTGCGACAGCGGCGGCCGGCACATCGACGCCGACGCGGAGTCTGGCCGTGCGTCGTGCGGTCGCCCGGACGACGCCGAAGACATAGTTGTCCGGGCGCAGGATCACCACGTCTCCGGCTCGGATGCCCGTCCGCCGCAGCCAGCGGCCAAGCACGGCGTCGCCGGCCTCGAGGTCGATCACCTCGCCGGACGAGGCCCCGTGCGCCGGCAGCCCGCGGGAGCGCGAGCCTGCGGGGAAGAGCGACACCCACCTCGGCCGGACCGGCGTCCAATCGCCAGCATCGACGACGGCACGCGGATCGACGCCGATGCCGACAATGGCCCAGCCCGGGCCGATCGCGTCATCAAGGCGGGTCGCCCGGCCACCTGGTCCCCGGACCGCCGGCTGCGGCGCCAAGGTTCCGGCCGCGCCGAGGGGGCCACGCGGCATACCGAAGTAGGTGTCGCGCCGAAAGCGGGGGCGCGGTTTGATCTTCGCCTCGGTGAGGACGCGGCGCAGCCCCGGGACCTTCATCGTGGCGCCGATGCCCCAGTCGCGGGCGCGGATCGCCGTCGGGCGGCTGGTCGAGACGATGTCCTTATTGAGCACGCTGACGCCGATCATCGATTCGGCATGCGGCCGGCGCTCGCTTTCATAGGTCTCCAGCAGGGCTGGATCGGCTTGCCGCAGAAGCACATCGGCGATCTTCCACGAAAGGTTGTCCGCGTCGCGGATGCCGGAGTTCATACCTTGGCCGATGAACTGCGGTGTCATGTGCGCCGCATCCCCGGCCAGAAAGATCCGCCCCGCGCGCCACCGGTCGGCCACCAGCGCGTTGAACGTGTAGACCAGTTGCCGGTCGACGATCACGGCGTCCGGATCGACATGACGCGCTAGCAGCGATCGGACGTGATCGGCGGCCTCGAACTGCGCGGGATCGTCGTCGTCGTGGAGCATGAACTCGAATCGGTGCCGACCATTCGGCTGCGGGCAGCTGACGGTCGGGAGCGCTGGATCGCAGACGAAGTCGAAATAGGGCAAGTGGCCGAAGGCATCCGCGCCGTCCCTGGCATGGAGGTCGATAACCAGCCAACGTTGCGGAAAGCTCTTGCCGGACATGGGGATTCCGAGTTGGGTGCGGACGGTGCTGCGCCCGCCGTCGGCAGCGATGACATAGACGGCCCGAGTCGTCTCCATGGTGTCGGCCACCAATTCGGCCTCCCGTCGCCCGTATGCCGCGCCCGTGCATTGTTGGTGACGAATCCACGCGCCATCGCCGTCCTGACCGACGTCCAGCACGGCCCGGCCGCGACGGACGGTCACGCCCGGGCGCTCCCTCAGCCGGCGCTCCAGGGTGGCTTCGAAGTCGGGCTGATAGAGGAAGTTCGACGTCGGCCAGCCGTTGCGGCGACTCGGATCGTGGAACTGCGCGAGCACCCGCCCGTCCGCCCGGACCCACTGCACCGGCAGGCCGACGACCATGTCCGCGTGCACCTCGTCCGCAAGGCCGGCCGCTTGCAGGATGCGCAGACATTCGTCGTCGGTGTAGACCGCCCGCGCCATCCCGTAGTAGTCCGGCTCTCGTTCCAGCACGAGCACCCGAACGCCCCGCAGGGCGAGCAGGTGCGCCATGACCAGCCCGGTCGGGCCGAGCCCGATCACGCACACGTCGTATGCCGTTCCGTCACCCCCGTGCGCGGCCTCAGTGTCGTTCATCGCAGCGCCGGGAGCTCGGGTCGGTCCGCGCGGAGGGAGGCCGCGGCATACCGGAATTGCGTCAGGCGGGTCAGCACGGACTCGCCGATCGGCGTGTGCCCCCAGATCGAGATCGAATCGTATGTCCTTGGCGCCCAGCGTTCTTCGAGTTCGCGCGTGACGACGATGGGATTCCAGCCGAGCTCCCACTCGAAGCCCGAGGGCGTGACGCAATAGAAGGAGAGCTCGCGGTCGTTGGTGTGCTGTCCGACGCTCCACTGCATGTGGAAGCCGTGGGCGATGACCCGCTCGTAGGCTGCGAGCAGGTCGTCGAGCGACTCGACCTGGGTGTTGAGATGTTGGATCCGCGTCCGGATCGGATCGATGCGCAGGCCCTGGACGCCGGCGACGGCGATCGAGTGGTGGCGCTCGTTGACCCGCAGGAAGCGGATGCGCAGGCTGGCCCCGGCGATATTTTCGCGGACCCAGTCCGACAACCGCGCATCGAAAACCCGGTCGTAGTAGCCACGGATGCCCTCGGGTTCGCGGGCGGTGATCGCGACGTGGCCCATGCCGCCGTTGCCGGTGACAAAGCCGGACTGCAGCATCCGCAACGGAGTCGTGGATGTCGTTGCGGCCGTGAAGATCTCGGTGCTCATGCCTTTCGGCCCGGGGAAGCGCCAAAGGCGCTCGACGCCACGGAGTGTGCACTCCTCGGGAGTGCCCTCGGTCACCGGCAGCCCAGCGTCGGCCACTCGGGCGAGAATGGTCTCGAAGGTCGCGTGATCGTCGACCTGCCAACCCAGCGCCGTGACATCCTCGGCCGGCCCGCGCTGGAGGAGGAAGCGGCATACGTGCTCATCCACGCGGAACCGCGTGGTGTCGCGGGTCAACTCATCGACGTGGAGGCCGATGGCGTCGGCGCCGAATCGGCGCCAGTCGGCGAAGCGCTGGGTCTCGATGGCGACATACCCGAGGTGGACCGCACCGAAGACATCCGGGCGGGTCACGCGCCGGCCCCGAGGAAGTCGAGGGCCAGCCGGTTGAAGAGGTCCGGGGTCTCCCACTGAACCCAATGCCCCACTCCGGCAGCGAGATACGCGCTGCAGTCCGGCATCGTGTGCGCGAGGCGCGGGGCGCCGCTGGGCCGATTGACCTTGTCAAGAGTGCCCCAGATGACCAGGGTCGGGGTCGGGCACGTGGCGAGGCGCGGGTCGCGCGTGAGGTCCATCCGCCAGATGGTGCGCGGCGCGGTGCGACCGCTTGGCCGGCGCAGTGGCGGGTTGGCGATGACCTCCGGGTCGAGGCTGTCGCGATAGCGGCCGTCGATGACCTCGTCGGTGATCGCGGAGGCGTCGGCGACCAGCGACTCACGGATGAAGATCGCCATCTTCTCCCGGCTCGGCCCCTCGCCGCCGTAGTAGTCGAGCAACTGGTTCAGGCCGCGCGTCGGCAGGGCACGGGTGGTGCCGATGCCGCCGGGGCCGTTGAGGACCATCCGGTCGACGCGATCGGGCCGGTCGAGGGCAAGCCGAAGGGCCGCGCTACCGCCATAGGAGTTGCCGACGAGGTGCGCTCGCGGGATGTCCAGCGCGTCGAGCAGGCCGCCCACGGCCGCAGCGAGATCGCCGAAGGGGTCGTCCTGGTCGAGGTGCTTGCTCGACCGGCCATAGCCGGGCAGGTCCGGGATGACGAGCGAGAAGTGCGCGGCGAGGGCCGGGATGTTGCGGGTCCAGTTGGCGACGCCACTCGCGCCCGGGCCGCCGCCGTGCAGGAGGACAAGCGCCGGGCCGGTGCCGGTGGTGGCGACGTGGAGGTCACGGGCGCCGACGCGGACGGTCTGTTCGATGAGCGTCATGGTGCTCCTTGAGTGTGTGATGAAATGATCAAGATTATTGATGATGGAATCATCAGATACGGGCAGAGAGGTTGTCAAGTGCAATATGATGCTGGTATCAACTTTGGAGGAAGCGATGGCGAGCGGCGCGGTGTCCGGGAGCACGGGGATGGGAGCCGGGCACTCTGGGCGCCGGGCGCGCACTCGTGCGGCGTTGCTCCGGGCCGCCCGGGAACTGCTGACCGACGGCCGCGAGCAGGCCAGCATCGAGGAGATCACCAAGCGCGCCGGGGTCGGCTTCGGCTCCTTCTTCAACCACTTCCCCGAGGGCAAGGACGAACTCTTCACCGAAGCCGTGCTCGAGTTGCTCGACGCCTATGCGGGCTGGATCCGGTCGGTGACCGAATCGCTGACCGATCCGGCCGAGGTGTTCGCCCGCAGCTTCCGGATCACCGGACGCCTGGGCACCGCGCGCGCGGACCTCTTCGCCCCTCTGCTTGCCCGGGGGAGCGAGATCCTCTTCGTCGACCGCGGGTTGCGGCAGGCCGCCTTGGCGGACCTGGGCGCCGGCGTCGCGTCCGGCCGCTTCGCCAGTCTCGATCCGCAGGTGCACCTGCTGGCTGTGGGCGGGGTGTTGCTCGGGCTGATGCGGGGTGCGACGACGGGGCCTGGGTTGAGCGAGGACGACATCGACGCCGTGTCGGCCGGTGTCCTGCGGATGCTCGGCGTGCCGGCCGACGAGGCCGCCGAAATCTGCACGCGACCGCTGCCGGAGACTCCGGCCGTGGGCGAGTGGTTCGCGAGAGTGACACCGTCGTGAGCCGCGTGCCGCGCTCGGTCGTCTGCGCCGGACTCGTCACGGTCGACCTGGTGCACGTCGTGGACGCGCTGCCCGGGCCCGACGAGAAAGTCGTCGGCGTCGCGGAGCGGATCGAGGTCGGCGGTCCGGCTGCCAACGCCGCACGCGTCGCCGCGGCGCTGGGCCTGCAGGTGACCGTGATCGCGCCCTTTGGCCAGTCTCCCCTGACCGGGTTTGTCCGCTCGGCCTTGTCGGGCGAGGGCGTCGAGTGGATCGACCCCGTTGCCGAGCAACCGAATCTGTCACCGATGTCCACCGTGATCGTGACCCGGGCGACGGGCGCGCGGGCCGTGATCTCCGGCGGCGCGCCGCCGGCCGCGCTCGCGACCGATCGGCTCGCGGACCTTGCTTTCGATGCCGTCGCCGGCGCCGATGCCGTGCTGATCGACGGTCACGGCGGGTTGCTCGCGGGTGAGCTGGCCCGCGCGGGGCGAGCGCGCCGCATACCCGTGCTGCTCGACGGCGGCAGCCACAAACCAGGTATGGAGGCGTGGCTGCCCCAGGTCGACCTCGCCCTGCTCTCCGCCGACTTCCGCTCCCCGGACGGCAGCGACCCGTTGACGTGGTGCCTGGCCGCCGGTGCAGCGATGGCCGCCGCGTCGGCCGGACCCGCATCGATCCGATTGCGCCTCGGCCCGACGGAACAGACGATTGCGGTGCCGCCGGCGCACCAGGTCGTCGATACCCTCGGCGCCGGCGACGTGCTGCATGGCGCCGCCCTCGCCGCCCTGGCCTACGCCTGCGATCCGAGCACATATGCCGCTGTCCTCGCATTCGCCGCGCAGGTCGCGACCGCTTCGGTCGAGTTCCCCGGCGCACTCGGCTGGGCGACCGACCCGTCGACCCTGGCTCGCGTGCGTGGGGCGATCGCCGCGCTGCGGTGAGCGGGCGTGAGGATTTGGCGAGGCATGCTGCGATGCCCTCGCTCCCGTCACCCCTCGAGGTCGAATGCGGCGTGGAATGCCCGGGTGAGATACGGCTCCTGGTCGGCGAGGAGGGCGCCCACGGGGCGGATCAGCGATCTGCGCGGAATCGTCGTGATGAGGTCCAGATTCGCCACCGACGCCCGATCCACGCCGTTGTCCGGGCCAACCAGGACTTCGCTGGTCAGTCCGCGCACCGAGGAGGTGATCGGCGCCACCGTGATCAGATCCCGGACGGACCTGACCTCTTCGCGCGTGAGGATCAGCACCGGGCGGACCTTGTCGAGCCGCGCCAGCCAAATGGCGTGCATCAGTCGATGTCGGCCGCGACCTGGTTGGCGTTCGCGGCCGCCCAGGCGGCGTAGGCGTCGGAGTCCAGATCAGGATCCACGGTGGTGGCATAGATCTGCGCGTCTCGCGCCGCAGCACGCCGGTGCATCTCGCCCTTGAGCGCCCGGTTGATCACGTCCGCCCGACTGCCCTCGCCCGCCCGGGCTGCCTCATCGACGAAAGCCGCCAAGTCATCGTCCACGCGGATCGTCATCTGCACCGACATACCGTCATCATACCGTTGCGGTATGCCGCGCAGTGGGGTCCAGGCGCGATTGTGCGGGCCGGCGTGAGCGGCGTCGGTGCCGGCCTCGTCGTGCATGGATCCGCCCATCTCGCGCCGCGGCACGCCGACCCGGCCGGGACCGTCGAGGCGTCAGGAATGGTGTCGAGCGACGACGAAGGAGGAGAATCGTCCGTATGCCGCGCTCCACCTCCGCGACGCCGGCCCGGGGCCCGGGACTCGGCGCGACGGTTCGGGAGCGCTGGGACATCCTGCTCGTCATCGCGGCCGGCGGGGCGCTCGGGAGCCTCGCGCGGTGGGCCCTCGCCGAGGCGATCCCGCACGCGCGGGGCGGCATACCGATCGCAACGTGGACGGCCAACCTCACCGGGGCGTTCATTCTCGGTGCCCTCCTCGTCCTGGTCACCGAGGTGTGGCCGCCGCACCGTCATCTGCGCCCCTTCCTCGCCGTCGGGGTGCTCGGCGGGTTCACGACGTTCTCGACCTACATGCTCGACGCGCACACGCTGCTGGGGGCGGGCGCGCCGGGGAGGCTCACGGCCTACGTCCTGGGCACGCTCGTCACCGGTCTGATCGCGTGCTGGGGCGGGATCGTCCTCACTCGTGGCATCGTCTCCGCAAGACGGAACCGACTGCGCCGCAGCCATATCCCCCCGGAGGAATCATGACGCTCCGCGGCCGCGCGATGCGCCTGACCATCATCATCGGCGAGAACGACCAGTGGCATCACCGCCCGCTCTATACCGAGCTCGTCCACCGCGCCCACGCGGCCGGGCTCGGTGGGGCGACGGTCCTGCGGGGGATCGAGGGATTCGGCAAGTCCAGTCGCATCCACACCGACCGCCTGCTCGCACTGACCGACGAACTGCCCGTCGTCGTCCTCATCGTCTCGTCCGAGGACAAGATGCGCGCGTTCCTCCCGACCGTCGAGGAGCTGGTCGCCGAGGGCCTGGTCATGCTCGATCCGGTCGACGTCGTCAAGTACGCCGCCCGCGGAGACGGCGCGTGACGGCCCTCCTTGTCCTCCTCGGCGGGGCGGTCGGGGCGCCGCTGCGGTATCTCGTCGACCTCCAGATCCAGTCGCGGCACGACAGCGTGGTGCCGTGGGGGACGTTCGCGGTCAACGTCATCGGGTCCTTCGTGCTCGGTGTCGTGGCCGGCTTCGTAGCGGCACATCCGGGCCATGCGTGGGTCGGGTGGCTCGTCGGGACGGGCGTCTGCGGGGCCCTGACGACGTTCTCCACGTTCAGTTATGAGACCGTCCGGCTCGCCCAGGCCGGGTCGTATGCCGCGGCCCTCCTCAACATCGTCCTCAGCCTCACCTCGGCGTATGCCGCGCTCGCCCTCGGCTGGCGACTCGCCTTCTGACGTAGCGTTGACGCAGGCCACCGGTGCCTCGGTGGCCGGACTCGTGGGTCCGTGCCACGATGGCGCGATGACCACGACCGAGGACGAACTCGACCAGTTGCCGGTGCAACTGGACCGGGAGGCCATCGCGATGCGGCAGGCGTGCCTCGAGCGGGCGCGCGGCGCCCTCAAGGTGCACTTCGTCGGCATCGACAAGATCATCGACGAGCTCTGCGACGCCGTGATGATCTGGTTCGTCGCGCCAGAGCTGCTCTCCCGGCCCGTCATCGTCAACCTGTGGGGGATGACCGGAGTCGGCAAGACCGACCTCGTCCGCCGGCTCGTGCGCGCTCTCGACATCGCCGACCGCTTCGTCGAGATCGAGTTGAGCAACGCCGACAGCACGACGTGGCACACGTCGGTCGTTTCGCGGCTCTCCGACTCCGGCGCCCTTGAAGGACGCCCGACCTTCATGCTCTTCGATGAGATCCAGCGGTTCAACACCCTCGACCACGAGGGCAACCCGGTCCCGAACACGAAGTTCAGCGACTTCTGGGAACTCCTCAGCGATGGCCGGCTCGCCCGTCGGGAGAACCCCGACGTGCAGTACCTCATCGCCAGCCTCGCCTTCACCGTCGCCGAACAGGCGCGTCGCCGCCAGGCGGGCGAGGACCTCGGCGATCCGACGATCGGCATCTGGGAGGCGCGTCACCTCAAGACCCAGCTGCGCCTCGTCGACGACATCGAGGTGCTCGCCCGGTTGACCCCCGAGCAGGCGCTGGAGCGGGCGCGCAGTGCCGAGGCCCGCAAGGTCGTCTACGAGCCGATCGACTGCTCCCGCAGCCTCATCCTCATCAGCGGCAACCTTGACGAGGCGTTCACGATGGCCGCGGCTGGTGCCGAGGCTGACGTCGATGCGGACGTGTTCGCGGCATACGCCGACAAGGTCACCGTGGTCGACATCAAGAATGCGCTCGCGCGGCGCTTCAAGCCCGAGCAGGTGGCCCGCTTCGGCAACACGCACCTGATCTATACCTCGTTGCGGCACAAGGATTTCATCGAGCTCATCGCGCGTGAGATCGAGAAGGTGCGGGAGCGGGCCGCCCGGCGGTTCGGGGTCGCCGTCACAGTCGATGAGTCCGTCCACGACCTTATCTATCGCAATGGGGTCTTCCCCGTACAAGGTGTGCGCCCGGTCTTCTCGAGCGTCGCCGACATCCTCGAGAGCAATCTCGCCAAGCTCCTCTTCGAGGCCGTCCTCGCGGGCGAGGATCGCATCACCCTCGCCTACGACGTCGAGGCCCGCGCCCTCACCTGCCGTGTCGGTGACCGGGCCGTCGTCCTGCCCTACACCGGCCGCCTCGACCGCATCCGCGAGAGCAGCCCCATGGACAAGATCGCCAACGTCGCGGTGCACGAGGCCGGACATGCGGTGATGTATGCCGTGCTCTTCGGTCTCGCACCCCTGCGCCCCACCGCGCGGGTCGCGTCGAGCTATGTCAGCGGGTTCACCTCGCCACACCCGATCTATGAGACCGCCGGGTCGCTCATCCGGCAGGCCAAGGTCGCGCTCGCCGGTGGTATCGCCGAGGAGCTGGTCTTCGGCAAGGGCCTGGCCTCCGTCGGTCGCTCGGCCGATCGGGAGCGGGCGACGATGACGATCATCGACTTCATCCGCCGCCACGGGTTCGACCACGAGTTCCAGGCGAACTACATGCTCGGCAACGAGTACTCCATGGACCGGACTGTCCCCGAGCCCGACATCGAGAAGATGGTCACCCGCCTCGTCGCCGAGACGCGCTCGGAGCTCGCCGACCATAAGGCCGCCCTCATCGCCCTGTCGCAGGCGCTCGTCCAGAGCGGACGCCTCGACGGCGAGGCCGTGGCCACGGTGTTGGCGCAGCACGGCATCGCCGCCGACGTCCGGACGGAGGGCCACCTCATCGTGCCGACCTATCGCGACACGCTTGGGTGCTGACGCCGGCCGACTCGGGTGGGTTCGGTCTGACTCGGCGCCGGAACCGGCCGACCGGGGCGGGTGCCTGCGACCCGACGACGAACCCGGCCCGGACGGCTCGGCCACCAGGCGCGGTCGCCGAGGAGGATGAGCGCGGCGGGCAGCAGGACCAGCCGGATCACGGTCGCATCGATGAGGATCGCGACGGCCAGCGCGACACCCATCATCTTCATCTCGAGCATGCTGAGTGTGATGAAGATCGTGAACACCGACACCATGACCGCCGCCGCGCTGGTCACGACACCGGCTGTGTCGCCGACCCCGCGCCGAACCGCCACGCGCATCGGAAGCCCTTGCGCGGCATACTCCTTGACCCGACTGAGGACGAACACGTGGTAGTCCATCGACAGGCCCACGAGGATGGCGAGGACGAAGAGTGGGATCCACTCGATGATGTAGCCCGGGCTGGTGAAGTCGAGCAGCGGCTCGAGCCGTCCGTCCTGGAAGATCAGGCGCAGCACGCCGAACGCGACACCGACCGACAGCAGATTGCATCCGGTCGACACGAGGGCGAGCGGCACGCTCCGGAACGCGCCCAGCATCATGACCATGGTCAGGGCGAGGACGGCGCCGAGGACGATGGGCATCCGGCCACGTTCCCGGGCGAGGATGTCGTGACTCCATGCCGCGTCGCCGCCGACGGCATACTCCGCGGGCAGACCGTCGAGAGCGCGCTGCGCCAGGCCCGTCCGGATCGCAGTGATCGCCTCGCCGACGCGCGGGTCGCGCTCGGGATAGGGGATCGCGAGATCGAGCGTGGTGACGGTGCGATCCGCGGAGACGGTGATCGGGTCGACCCCCATCCCCCGGGCGTATGCCGCGTGCTCCGCCTGCGCGGACAGCCCCAACAAGGCGGCGCGCACCCGGGCGGCGTCCGCAGCGGGCGCCTTCACGACGACCGTCGCCGTCGTGCCCTGGGACGGGAACCGGTCGGCGATCCGGCTCGCCGTCGCGACGGTCGGCAGGTCCTGGGGAAGGGTCGCGAAGCTCGCCCGGCCCACGGTCATCCCGAGGGCGGGGAACGCCAGGGCGATGGTGACGGCGAGCGAGCCGACGAGCGCAGCGGCGGGATGGCGCTGGACCGGCGCTAGCAACCGGCGACTGATGCCGCCCTGCCCGATCCGGCGATTGAGCCTCCACAACAAGGGGATTCGAGGTCGGTCGACGAACCGCCCGAGCGTCGCCAGGAGTGCCGGCAGGACCGTGATGGAGCCGGCGACGGCGATCGCGACGACAACGATCGCCCCGGTGGCGAGGGAGTCGAAGGTCGCGAAGCCCACGGCATACAACCCGGACATGGCGGCGATGACCGCCCCGCCGGACACGAGGATCGCGTGGCCGGAGGTCTGCGCGGCGATGGTGACGGCGTCGAGGGTGGTCGCGCCCTTGGCGCGTTCCTCGCGCTCGCGCTTGAGATAGAAGAGGGAGTAGTCGATGCCGACCGCCATCCCCACGAGGACGATCACGGAGTTGACGGACGGTTCGGCGTGGACGAGGTGCGAGATCGGCGCCGCCAGGCCCATGGTCGCGGCGACGCTGGTGCCGGCGAGCAGGACCGGAACGCCGGCGGCGATGAGCGCACCGAACGCGAGGAGCATGAGCACGAGTGTGACCGGAAGGCTGATGAACTCCGCCGAGTGGAGGTCGCGGGCGACCCGGTCGTTGATCTCGGCGTTGATGCTCGCGTCGCCCGCCTCGCCGATGCGGAGCCCGGGGAAGTCGCGGGCGGTCGCGGCCGTGATCCGTTGCAGGGGAGTGACATCCGTCGTTCCCTTGGCCAGTTCGACGGTGACGAGGAGAGCGCTGCGATCGGGGCTCGGGACGGGCGGATCGATCGCGCGGACCCCGGGCACGTTCGCGAGGGCGTGGGTCACGCGGGAAGCAGCCGATGCGGCCGCCTTCGCGTCGAGAGTGCCGTCGCGGGCGGTGATGAGGACGTTCTCGACCGGCGGCCGGGCGAGGCCGGCAGCGGTGGCGATGGCGTGGGCGCGCCCGGACTCCCCGATGCGGTAGTCGGCGTCGGTCGTCTGGGTGACGGGCACGGCCAGCGCGAGGCCGACCGCGACGACGACGAGGGCGAGCCAGGCGGTGATCGCGCGCCACGGATGGGTCGCGCTCCACCGCGCGGCCCGCATGGGAAGGATGGACAGGCGAGACATGGGTGCCTCCGGTCGGGGGTGAGCTGGTCGGGAACCAGCCTGCGCGGCATACGCACTGGTGTCGGGAGCGCTGAGACCCCGCTCGATGGTGGTGCTGGGTCCACTGCGCGGCGTATGCCGCGTCGGCCACCATGGAGCCATGACCGACACCCGCCGCACGCCCTTCCTCGCCACCGGGGTCGGCCTGGGTCACCTCATGCTCGCGGTGCCCCTCGCGCTGTTCGTGTCGGCGGCGGCGCTCGGGTTCGGGTTGCTGTTCGTCGCGGTGGGCGTGCTCGTCCTGGTCCCGCTGGTGCCGGCGCTCGCGGCGTTCGCCCGCGTCCACACGGCGATGGCTGGCAGCTTCCTCGGCCATCCCGTCCCGGCACAGACGCCGGGGCGCACGCACTGGAATCCGTGGGTGCAGTTCGGGAAGTGGGCGGGGTCTCGGGCGTTCTGGCAGCTGGTCCTGTGGATGCTGTATGCCGCGAGCTTCGGTCTGCTCCTCTCCACCCTCGCCGGGGCACTGCCGTTCGGCGCGCTCGCCATGGTGGTCCTCACCATCGTCTTCCTCGCGACCGATCCCGCGGCGCACGCCACCACGTGCCTGGTGCTCGCCGGGTGTGCGGTCGGCTCGATCGGCGTGTGGTGGCTGCTCGGCGATCGCCTCCTGCGCTGGCGCTGCGAACTCGACGCGGCGATCCTCCGTCCGGACCCGAATGCCGAACTCCACCAACGGGTCGCGGATCTGACCGCCTCGCGGTCGGACACGATCGACGACTCCGCGGCCGAGTTGCGCCGGATCGAACGCGACCTTCACGACGGCGCCCAGGCGCGCCTCGTCGCACTCGGGATGACCCTCGGGATGGCCGCGGACCTGCTCGACCGGGACCCGGCGCTGGCTCGGCACCTGCTCCAGGAGGCACGGGAGACGACGGGTGCGGCCCTGGGCGACCTGAGGGCGGTGGTGCGCGGCATACATCCGCCCGTGCTCGCCGATCGGGGGCTCATCGCGGCGGTTCAGGCGCTGGCGCTCGACCTGCCGATGCCGGTGACCGTGGACGCCGCGCTGCCGGCGCGGCTTCCGGCGGCGGTGGAGACGGCGGCCTATTTCGCGGTGGCCGAGTGCCTGTCCAATGTCGTCAAGCACGCGTGCGCGTCGTCGGCGTGGGTCGTCATCGCGGCCCTCGACGGACGGCTGCGGCTGATGGTGGGCGACAACGGACGCGGGGGAGCCGATGCCGCCCGGGGGAGCGGCCTGTCCGGCCTGCGGCGACGGCTCGCCGCCTTCGACGGGACCGTGGTGGTGGACAGTCCGATCGGGGGGCCGACGACGGTGACGATGTCGCTGCTCGTCGCCGGACCGGAGCACACGGCATACGACGGGAAACGTGGGATGGGCGAGAGGGGAGACGGTCGGTCGCTCTGACATGCTGAGGGCCGGGTGAGGGGAGGAGGGATGAGCGTGCGGGTCGTCATCGCGGAGGACCATGCCCTGCTGCGGGATGGACTCGTCCGGTTGCTCACGGCATACGGCTGTGAGGTCGTGGCCGCACTGGAGGGGACGGCGGGATTGGACGCGGCATTGCAGCGGCCCGACGTCGACGCTGCCATTCTCGATGTCCGGTTGCCGCCGACGTTCACCGATGAGGGGCTTCGGGCGGCGATCGCGGCGCGGTCGGCGCGGGCGGGCTTTCCCGTGATGGTGCTCAGTCAGTACGTCGAGCACCTGTATGCGCGGGAGTTGCTCGCGAGCGGGCGGGGTGGGGTGGGGTATCTGCTCAAGGACCGGGTCGCCGACGCCGGCGACTTCGTCGACAGTGTCCGGCGCGTGGCCGCCGGCGGGACCGTCCTGGACCCGGAAGTCGTTGCCGCGCTGATGAACCGGCAGCGGGATGTGCCACTTTCGCGGCTGACGCCGCGGGAGCGGGAGGTGCTCGAACTGATGGCGCAGGGGCGTTCCAATGGCGCCATCGCCAGCCGGCTGTTCGTCACCGAGAAGGCGGTCGCCAAGCACATCAACAACATCTTCACCAAGCTCGACCTGCCCATCGATACCGACGACAATCGCCGCGTCCTCGCCGTCCTTGCCTGGCTGAGGGTTTGACTCACGCCTGGTGGATCCGCTGTGCCGCACCAGGGCACGCGCCGCGCTCGCAGAGGGCGGGGAGGGTGACGACCCGGTACTCTCGCGACGGACCAGTTCGGCACGGGGGTGACTGGAGTTGTCGGCGTGAAAGCGATCTGGGTAGCAGTTCTGGGGGCCACCCTCGTGCTCGGTGGATGCACGAAGGAGTCGTCGACCTCGCCGAATGGTGCGCGGAGCAACGGATCGTGCTCGCCCGGGCCGGCGGCCGTGTGGACCAGTGAATCGACGAAAGCCAGCGTGGCGGAGGTGGTGCAGGCGGGGGGGACGGCGCGGCATACGATCGACGTCCAGGACATCACCGGGATCGCCGGCGAGGTGCGATCGGAACGCACCAGTACGTCCTGTCGAACGGCCCGCTGGGTGCCCACAAGACCCACCTGACCGACTGGGATGCCAGCACGTGCACCGCGCGGGTCGTCGAACTTTCCGGCGGGGTCATCCCCCTCGCGTTCGACACCGACGGGACTCGCTTCGTCACCTCGAACACCCGAAACGGCGCCACGGAGTTCTGGCGTTATGACAAGGACGGCAACCGCGAGGCGTCGGGCAAAGTCGATTCCGTTCTCGTGACGGCGATGGCGCTGGCCGGGGACAAGGTCTATGCGATCGCCTCCACGGGGGGTGCCGGGAACGCGGCCGCCGACGTTTACCGGCTGCTGACCCTGGATGCTGCCACGCTCAAGGAGACCGCCCGCCGCGATCTGTCCTTTGTCCACGGTCCGGTGGCCAGCTTGGTGGCCTACAAGGGGAAGCTCTATTTCCCCTTGACCGCCGACGACGACGGGACCTCGACGTCCCCGCGCCGGGATCTGGTCGTCCTCGATCCGGCGACGACGGCGGTCGAGAAGGTCGATCTCACGGCCGACCTCCCCTACCGGCTTCGGCTGGTCGGGGACAAATTGGTCATCGCCCACACGTTCATCAACCCGGTCTTCGGTGACCTGTCGACGCTGCGGCACGTCTCGGTGGTCGACCTGCGCACGATGGCGGTCAAGGGATACGACCTGAAGGCCGGCATTCTGGATATCCAGGTGACCGACCAGAACCTCCTTCTTCTCGGCATTCTCAACGAGGACTTCTCGCGCCCGCTGGTGGAGACCTATGCGCTCAGCGACATGACCCGCTCGGCGAGCACCGTTCTGACTCGCCCGGGAGATGACTATTTCCCTGCCGCGTTGTTCGCTCCCTGAGCCCGTTCGGCGTGGCGGGCGGGGAGGTAGCCTGCGACGCCGAGCAGGGAGAGGACGCCCACGACGAGCATCGCCAACCGAACGGAGGCGTTGTCGGCGAGCACACCGGCGAGCGGGCCCGCGATCCCGAAGGCGAGGAAGGCGAACATCGAGTTGATCGACAGGACGGTCGAGCGGTTGCGCGCCGCGGCCTCACGGTGGAGCAGGGCGGCATGCGGCGGCCCATTGACGCCGTGCCAGGTGTAGGTGAACAGGTAGGCCGCGACCAGGCCCGCCGGGGTCAGCGCCCACGCCATCAACAGGACGCCGAGGGCATTGAGCGCCCGTCCGAGCATCGCGGCGCGCGCCACGCCCCAGCGTTTCGAGGCCCGGCCGGCGATCCAGGTTCCGAGGGCGAAGATGCCCCAGCCGATCGCCGCGACCGGACCCATCAGCGCACCTGCCGCCTGCGCCGTGCCGAGGAGTTCCTCGAGTCGCAACGGCAGCAGCGACTCGAAGGCCACCATCCCGATCGACCAGGCGATCTCCGCACCGATGAGAGCGCGCAGGACCCGGTTGGCGGCGAGCAGGCGCAGCCCCGAGACGACGACGCCGGGCGCTTCGCGGACCGACGTCCACGCCCGCCGTTCCTGCTCCTGCGAGGAGACAGGGCGGGGCGACTCGCGAAGGAACGTCCAGGTGACCACGAGGTGGGCGACGTTGAGGGCAGCGAAGACCGCGACAGCGAGGTCGATGGCCGGGAAGGCCTTGACGGGGTGCCACCAGATCAATCCACCGCTGAGCAGGGCGCCAGCCGCCATGGCGAGTCCGAGGACGGTGCCGGCGCGGGACAACTCCTGATCGACGTCGGCGCCCGGCGAGTCCTCGTGGACCGTGTCGACGAACCACGCCTCCAGAGGGCCGGAGTCCAGGGCCCGGAAGGTGCCCATGAGGGCGGCCGCACCGACGAACTGCCAGAAGTTCTGGGCGAAGAGGTAGGCCAGTCCGGCAAGGACGTTGACGATCGCGGCGCTGAGATAGACGGCCCGCCGTCCGAACGCGTCGGCGAAACCGCTCGTCGGCAGTTCCAGCGCGAAACAGACCAGCCCGGAAGTCGCGGCAGCCGTCATCGCCTCGGCGATGGTCAGGCCGCGACCGGTCTGGATCAGGACGAAGATGCCGACGACGAAACCGACCGGGAACCACCGGGTGAAGTTGAGCAGGTAGAAGACGCGCGTCGCGGTGCGCAACGACGTCGTCGTATGCCGCGTCGCCGGGTTCTTCGGCGTCGTCGGGTTCATCGGCGCGGCGGCTTGTCCATGTCGACCGGATAGAAGACGAGATAGGCCGCGATCCGCTTCGCCTCCGGATTTCCCTGTCCGACGCGGCGGTAGCGTGCGATGACCGCGTCGATCTCGTGGTGCATCTCGCGAAGTTGATCGGCCGTGACGACGACCATGTCGTCATTCATGCTCGCGCGGTCGCGCCACACGGCGGGCCAGTTCCCCTGGACATCGAGCCACCGGCCGTACTTGTCGGTGAAGTGACGGAGCCAATCACGTGTCAGCCAGCCCATCGCCGAGGCGGCATCGTCATCGTCGTCGAAGTCGCTCGCCTCGAACTGAGTCAACTCCGACGCCGCCGCCCAAACCCGGGACTTGGCATCGCCCTCGCCGGTGTCGACGACCAGGCCGGCCTCGGCGAGCTTGCGGAGGTGATACGACGTCGCACCCGAGTTGGTGCCGAGAGTCGCGGCGAGGGCGGTCGCGGTCGAGGGTCCCTGCATCCGGAGCGCTCCCACCAGGCGCGAGCGCAGTGGGTGGGCGAGGACCTTGACGCTTCGCGCATCGAGGCGGATGAACTCGGCTGATTCGCTCATGGATCGCAGAATACCTATGCACAGTTTGTTTGCACAACTACTTTGCGAAATAGCCACGGAGGGAAGAACCCGCTGGTCAGAGTCCCTGTGGTGCCGCCGTGGGTGGATTTGGGGGCCAGTCACGGTGACCCGTAAACTTGAGCGCTGTTGTGCCGTGCGCCCCTGTCGGGCGACTCCGGCCCCGAGCGGCACCCGAGTGGTCCCGCCCGGCGGGCGCACGCGGCATACGACCTGATCCGTTCCTAAAACGTAAGGCAAGAGGTTGCGTACTTTCACCCCCAAGGCGGGCGAGGTCACGCGTCAGTGGCACGTCATCGATGCCACCGACGTTGTCCTGGGCCGGCTCGCGAGCCACACCGCGGCGCTGCTGCGCGGCAAGCACAAGGCCACCTTCGCCCCCCACGTCGACACCGGCGACTTCGTCATCATCGTCAACGCGGACAAAGTCGCTCTCACCGGCGCCAAGCTCCAGCAGAAGCGGGCCTACCGGCACTCCGGCTACCCGGGTGGTCTGCGGTCCGAGACGTATGCCGAGTTGCTCGACCGCGACCCGACCAAGGCTGTCGAGAAAGCCGTCCGCGGCATGATCCCGAAGACGACGCTCGGCCGTCAGCAACTGAGCAAGCTCAAGGTCTATGTCGGTGCCGAGCACCCGCACGCCGCACAGAAACCCAGCCCCTACACGATCTCCCAGGTCGCGCAGTAACGGCGCCGATCGCTCAACGACACAAAGGAATTCACGCCGTGACTGACACGACCTACGCACTCGACGACGACGTCGAGCTGACCGAATACACCTCCGAGTCCGAGGGACCAGTCTCCGGCGAGCCGGCGCGCAAGCCCTCCGCCTCGGCCCCTGGCGGCGGCACGGGCCGCCGCAAGCAGGCGATCGCCCGCGTGCGCATCGTCCCGGGCACCGGCGAGTGGACGATCAACGGGCGCTCGCTCGAGAACTACTTCCCCAACAAGGTTCACCAGCAGATCGTCAATGAGCCGCTGAAGGTGCTCGAGCTCGACGGCGCCTATGACGTCCTCGTCCGTGTCCACGGCGGTGGCCCCTCCGGCCAGGCCGGCGCGGTCCGCCTCGGCGTCGCCCGTTCCCTCAACGGCGTCGACCCCGACCTGAACCGCCCGGCCCTGAAGAAGGCCGGGTTCCTCACCCGCGACGCCCGCGTCCCGGAGCGCAAGAAGGCCGGTCTCAAGAAGGCTCGCAAGGCGCCGCAGTACAGCAAGCGCTGACCCACCCACGGGGGGCTTCGCCCCCCGTGTCCCCCCCCGGAAGGCGCTGCACCTCGCTGCGCTCGGTCCTGTCCGTCTGTTCGGGGGAACCAGGCTCGCTGCGCTCGCGGTTCCCCCCACGGGGGGCTCCGCCCCCCGTGTCCCCCCCGGAAGGCGCTGCACCTCGCTGCGCTCGGTCGTTGCGCCTGTTGCGCCCTCGGCGCCCCGTCTCTTCCTGTCCGCGGGCAGAGACACGCCGTGCCGCGGGGCGGCATACGGCGTGTCTCTGCCCGCGGATTTGGGTTCTAGGATCGAGCGTTGCCGATCGCGGCGACCCCCGTTGATGGAAGGCACGACAACCACATGGCTCGACTCTTCGGCACCGACGGTGTGCGCGGGCTCGCGAACGACAAGATCACCGCGGAACTCGCACTCGGGCTGTCCATCGCGGCGGCCCAGGTCCTCGGCGCGCCGGCGCGGGCCGCCGGACGCAAGCCGAAGGCGGTCGTCGGGCGGGACCCGCGCGCGTCCGGCGAGTTCCTCTCAGCGGCGGTCGTCGCTGGCCTGGCCGCCGCCGGGGTCGATGTCCATGACGTCGGGGTCCTGCCGACTCCCGCGGTCGCCTTCCTCACCGCCGACATGGACGCCCACTTCGGGGTCATGCTCTCCGCCTCGCACAATGCGATGCCGGACAACGGGATCAAGTTCTTCGCCGCCGGGGGACACAAGCTGCCCGACGCCGTGGAGGACGAAATCGCCGCTCTCTATGGGCAGGACTGGACTCGGCCAGTAGGCGCCCAGGTCGGCCGGGTGCACAGCAACCGTGCGGGTCAGGCGCGGTATGTCGCGCACCTCCTCGCCGCCCTGCCCAACCGTCTCGACGGACTCACCGTCGTCATCGACGGCGCGCACGGCGCCGCGAGCGCGGTCTCCCCGGAGGTCTTCCGGCTGGCAGGCGCCGATGTCTATGAGATCGGGTGCGATCCGGACGGGCTCAATATCAACGACGGATACGGGTCAACCCACCTCGAACATCTCCAGGAGGCGGTCGTCACGCGTGGTGCTGACCTGGGGATCGCTCACGACGGGGACGCCGATCGATGTCTCGCCGTGGACGCGACCGGGGCCATGGTCGACGGCGACCAGATCATGGGGATCCTCGCGCTGGCGATGAAGGCGCAGGGGCGGCTCGCCAATGACACGCTCGTTGCCACCGTCATGTCCAACCTCGGTCTCCTGCAGGCGATGTCACGCGAGGGCGTCAACGTCCTCAAGACCGGGGTGGGCGACCGTTACGTCCTCGAGCGGATGCGCGAGGGCGGCTACAACCTCGGCGGCGAGCAGTCCGGTCACGTCATCCTGCTCGACCACGGGACGACCGGTGACGGCGTGCTGACCGGGCTCATGCTCTCGGCGCGGGTGGCCGAGACCGGGCGCAGCCTGGCCGATCTCGCGTCGGTCATGACCCGGTTGCCGCAGATCCTCGTCAACGTCAAGGGCGTTGACACCGCACGGGTCGACACCGACTCGACGCTGCAGGCCGCCGTCGAGGCGGAGTCCGTCGCACTCGGGGAGGACGGCCGGATCCTGCTGCGTAAGTCCGGCACCGAGCCCCTGGTCCGGGTGATGGTCGAGGCTCCCACCCAGGACCACGCGCACGCGGTGGCAGACCGGCTGGCCGCCGTCGTGCGCACCCAGCTCGCGCTCTGATCACGGGCCTCGACCGGGTCGCGACGGCGGAACCGGACGGGGTGGCACGACATCCCCGAAATCTCGAGCTACCGCCTGGTAAGTGGGGTGATCACCCCACTTACCAGGCGGTAGCCGGTGTCGTCTCGCGAGGCTCAGCCCCGAACGCAGGCCGAAGGCAGTTCGAACCAGCGCAGATCCTCCAGATCGCCCTCCCAGCCGGGGCCCTCGGCCAGGTCAGGCACTCCGGTCCGCTCGGCCAGTGCCTGCGCCTCGGCGAGGTGATCGCGCAGCGCGCTCACCGGGGCCGTCGCGTGGTGACGGGGGTGGGTCATCGACCCCGCGGCATACGAGATGTCGGCCAGCCGCAGTGGCGGCTCGACCGGACCCGCCCGGTGGTGCCAGAGCCCGGTCGTGGAGTCGAATCGGTAGTCTCCGAGGAACTTCCACCCGTTGCGGGCGACGAAGAGGACCGCGTCCACGATGAAGTCGAGCACGTCGTCGTCGATGAAGTAGTTGAAGTTCACGCGCACCCAGCCCGGTTTGATGCCCTCGCAGCCCGTCGCGATCTGGCGCTCGAACTGGTGGCTGCGGTCGAGGTCGATAGCGAGCAGGCGGTGGCCATAGGGTCCGGCGCACGAGCATCCGCCTCGGGTCTGGATCCCGAACAGATCGTTGAGCAGGGCGACGACGAAGTTGTGGTGGAGATACCGACCGCTGGGCCCCCGCACGACGAACGAGACGATGGAGAGTCGCGGGGCGGCGAGATTGCCGAGAATCTCGAGAGCCGGCTCCGACTGCCACGCGGTCACGGCGCGGTCGAGCAACTCGTCCTCACGCTGCCGGATGACATCCGTGCCGACGGCCTCCTTGAGCTGGAAGACCAGCCCAGCCCGGATCGATTCGACGATCGCGGGCGTGCCACCCTCCTCGCGATGGGCGGGATCGGTGAGATACCGGTGCTCGGTCGGGTTGACATAAAGCACCGTCCCGCCGCCCGGCACCGTCGGCACCCGATTGGTCAGCAACTGGCGCCGCACCACGAGAATGCCCGGCGTCCCGGGTCCGCCGATGAACTTGTGCGGAGAGAGCACGACGGCGTCCTTGTATGCCGTGTGCTCACCTCCCGCGGGCGCCGTCATCGCGATCTCGACATAGGGCGCGCATGCGGCGTAATCCCAGAAGGACAAGGCGCCGTGCTCGTGCAGGAGCGCGGCGATCCCCGTCACGTCGCTGACGATCCCCGTCACATTGCTCGCGGCCGAGAACGAGCCGATCTTCAGGGGGCGGTCGGCATGACTCTCGAGTTCCACCTGCAAGCGCCGCTGGTCGATGTGCCCGTCGGCATCCTCGGGGATCGTGACGACATCGGCGATCGTCTCGCGCCACGACACCTCGTTGGAGTGATGCTCGAACGGTCCGATGAACACCACAGGGCGCTCGTCGGGTGGAATGTGGCGGCTCAGGTGGTGGCGATCCTCGAGGGCGCTTGGGATGCGCAGCCCGAGGATACCGATGAGCTTGTCGATCGCCCCCGTGCACCCGGAGCCGGTGAAGAGCACGACCGTCTCGTCGTCGCCGCGGACGGCTCGGCGGATGATGTCGCGTGCCTCCTCCCGAAGCCGGGTGGTCTGCAGGCCGGTCCCACTGGCCTCGGTGTGCGTGTTGGCATAACGAGGGAGGACCTCCCCCCGGATGAAGTCCTCGATGAAGGTGAGGCTTCGTCCAGAGGCGGTGTAATCGGCATACGTCACTCGGCGGGGACCGTATGGCGTGTCCATCACCTGATCGTCGCCGATGACCCCGTCGCGGATGAAGGCGAGCAACTGCCTCGACTCGTCGCTGAGCGGCATGGGGTGAATCTATGCCCGGGTGGGTGCGTCAGTGGCCCACCACCCGTCCGTGGGCCAGTAGCGCGGCGACATTGCGGACGACGAGGCACCCGCGCCACTCCTGCTCGGCGATCGCCCACGACGCGTGGTCCCACCCACCCCAGTCCCAGAACGGCGCCCACGAGCCGTCCGCGTCCTGCGTCGCGATCGTGTGGTCGAGGGCGAGGTCGATCTGCGGTGCCAGCGTCGCCGCGAGCGGATGGTCGGGACCCGGGGCGATCCACAGCGGGTGAATGCCGTATGCCGCGAAGTCCCCTTCCCGAGACATCACCCGGTCGGGGAGCACCCGCCGGAGGTAGGCGACCGCCACCTCCCGCGCCGGAGCCGGAACGGCTGGCTCGGCGGCGAAGTGGGCGAGGGCGTCATGGGCATTGACCTCCTCCGCGGAGAGGCCCGCGTCGCACACGGCCACCGCCTGCCGCGTGAGGGCGTCGAGGAGTTGGGCGGCGACGCTCCCCGGCATGGCGACCTCCCCCCGCCACAGGTGCGCGGTGAGCGCGACGCCGGGGTTGGCGACGAAGCCCGCGAACGTCGCCGCCAGCTCGCCGGGCTGGGACTGGTCCCACCACGGCGCATGCGGGCTGGCCTGGGCTGTCGCGGGGAGGAACGGCCAGACGCAACGCCCCTGCTCGTCGCGCTCCACCTGGGCGACGAGCCACGCAATGAGGGTCCCGAGCAGGTGGCGCGACGCGGGGTCCGAACCCCTGTGCTGGCGCAGGATGTCGAGTCCGGTCAGGACCGCCAGGGCACTTGACTCGGGCGCCCGGCAGTCCGGCTCCAGCGCCTGCCCCAGGCCGCCGTCGGTCGTCGCGAAAGCGCGGAGGGCGCACACGACATCACCGGGTTCGGCCTCACCGAGGAGGTGGGCGAGCCGCACCCGCTCCAGCGGGCGTGCTCGGGTGTCGGCGAAGGATCGGGCGCGCTCCAGTGCGTCCGCGCTGAACATCGAGGTCATGCGGATAACGCTATGGGCAGCCGCTGACAACCTCCAGGCGTCGCCTGTCCACCCGGAATCCGCCGCTCTCCGGTCGATCCTCAGGGAGCCCGCGGAGGCGGGGACACTCCGATGTCACCGATCACGTGAATCAGCCTCGCCTCGCCCTCGGCGAGCTTGTATTCGGCACCGACGATGGCGAGTTGGCCACGGTCGATCGCCGTCGTGATGATCGCGGACCGGTCGGCGATGAGGTCGCAGGTCGCCCGGACATGCGCGCGCTCGACCTGTTCGACCGTCGGCTCGGCATGCTCCCTCCGGGCCGTCAGGACGCTCGGGGTCACGCGTTCGACGATGTCGCGGATGTAGCCGCCCGGCATCTCACCCGACTCGACGGTGTGAATCGCCGCCGCGACCGCGCCGCACGAGTCGTGACCGAGGACCACGATCAGATGCGCCTCGAGCTTCTTGACGCCGAACTCCAGGGAGCCGAGCACGCTGGGGTCGACGACATGGCCGGCCGTTCGCACGACGAAGAGGTCGCCGAGACCCTGGTCGAAGACGATTTCGGCCGCCACTCGCGAGTCCGCGCAGCCGAAGAAGACGGCGAATGGCCACTGTTTGGCCGAAAGCCGATGCCGGACATGGACATCCTGGTTGGGGTGAATGCGCTCGCCCGCCATGAACCGGGCGTTCCCCGCCTCCAAGGCACGCCACGCATGCTCCGGTGAAATCGGCCGAGTGCCGGGTTGGCTGCGCTGGCGCGGCCTCAACACACCCGCCCCAGGAGGCCGGTGTCCACGTCATACAGGAAGCCCCCGACCACGACGGTATCGGGAATGAGCGGATGGCTGCGCACAGCCCTGACGTCCTCCACGAGCGCCCCACGCTGGTCGCCGACGACGTGGAAACCCTGCCACGACGCGTCCATGCCGGCCGACCGGCCGACGAGGTCGCGCAACTCGGCTTCTGACTTGGAGGCGGCGGCACAGCGCGTATGCGGCACCACGAGAATGCGATCGACCCCCAGCAGGTGCACCCCGAGAACGAGGGCTTCGAGGGCGTTGGTGTTCACCCGCCCACCGGGATTGCGGAAGATCTTGGCATCGCCGGGCTTCAGGCCGAGCATCCCCAGCGGATCGATCCGGCTGTCCATGCACGTGACGACGGCGACACCCGCCTTGGCTACCCCGTCGAAACCCCCGAGGGCGAAGTCCTCGGCGAAGGCGGCGTTGGCGGCGAGCAGATCGTCGAACGCGTGCGCGGAAGAGTCGGGGATGAGCGTCATGAGAGCCCCGGGCGCTTGGGCACCGTCGTTCCGAGGGGTTTGGCTGTCGTCGCGAAGAAGTCGTCGCCTTTGTCGTCGACGACGATGAAGGCGGGGAAGTCCTCGACCTCGATCCTCCAGACCGCCTCCATGCCGAGTTCGGGGTATTCGAGCACCTCGACGGACTTGATGCAGTCCTGGGCGAGCCGGGCGGCTGGTCCGCCGATGGAGCCGAGATAGAAGCCCCCGTGCGTGCGGCAGGCGTCGGTGACCTGCGTGCTGCGATTGCCTTTGGCGAGCATGACCATCGACCCGCCGGCCGCCTGGAACTGATCGACATAGGAGTCCATGCGTCCGGCGGTCGTCGGGCCGAAGGAGCCGCTCGGCAGACCGTCCGGGGTCTTCGCCGGGCCGGCGTAATAGACCGGGTGGTCCTTGAGGTACTCCGGCATCGGCTCGCCAGCGTCCAGCCGCTCCTTGATCTTGGCGTGGGCGATATCGCGCGCGACGACGAGTGTGCCGTTGAGGGACAGCCGGGTCTTGACCGGGTGCCGGGTCAGCTCGGCGAGGATGTCGGGCATCGGGCGGCCGAGGTCGATGGTGACCACGTCACCGGCATCCCCTCCGAGAGTGTCGTGGGTCTGCTCGGGCAGGAAATGCGCCGGCTCGGTCTCGAGCTGCTCGAGGAAGACCCCGTCTCGGGTGATCTTGCCCAGTGCCTGGCGGTCGGCCGAGCACGACACGGCGATGGCGACGGGGAGGGAGGCACCATGCCGGGGGAGCCGGATGACGCGGACGTCGTGACAGAAGTACTTGCCCCCGAACTGTGCCCCGATCCCGAACTGCCGGGTGAGTTCGAGAACCTTCGCCTCGAGCTCCGGGTCGCGGAATCCGTGCGCGGTCATCGAGCCCTCTGTGGGAAGGGTGTCGAGGTACTTGGCGCTCGCATATTTCGCGGTCTTGAGCGCGAACTCCGCACTGGTCCCGCCGATGACGATGGCCAGGTGATAAGGCGGGCAGGCGGCGGTCCCGAGGGAGCGGAGCTTCTCGTCGAGGAAGCGCATGAGCGCGTCGGGGTTGAGGACTGCCTTGGTCTCCTGGAAGAGGAAGGACTTGTTGGCCGACCCGCCACCTTTGGCCATGAAGAGGAACTTGTAGGTCGTCTCATGACCGGGGGCGGTATCGGCATACAGCTCGATCTGCGCGGGCAGGTTGCTCCCCGTGTTGCGTTCGTCCCACATCGTCAGGGGTGCCATCTGGCTGTACCTGAGATTGAGGGTCGTATAGGCGTCGAAAACGCCGCGGGCGATCGCCTTCTCGTCGGGGCCCGTGGACAGGACATGCTGTCCACGTTTGCCCATGACTATCGCGGTGCCGGTGTCCTGGCACATGGGCAGGACACCGCCGGCCGCGATATTGGCGTTCTTGAGCAGGTCGAGGGCGACGAATCGGTCGTTGTTGGACGCCTCGGGGTCATCGAGGATGTTGCGCAACTGCTGGAGGTGCGCCGGCCGCAGATAATGCGCGATGTCGTGCATCGCGGTCGCGGTCAACAGCCGCATCGCCTCGTCAGAGACGCGCAGGAACTCGGCACCGTCCGGGCCCGTCACCACCTCGACGCCATCCGTCGTGAGGAGCCGGTATGGCGTGTCATCCGCCGTGATCGGCAGCATGTCCGCGTAGTCGAAGTCCGCCATGGGTTCCAGCTCCTCGTGCTCGGTCGGTCAGGTCACAACTCGTCCAGGCTCGGGGCGTAGGCGCCCGCGTGTGACACCGTGATCGCGCCGCAGCGGCTGCCCCGCTGGATGGCTGGCGTGACATCACCGATCGTCGACCGGTGCAGACGGTCCCGCGCCTCGGCGCTCCCGATCAGCCCCGCCGATGACAACCCGGACAACAGGCCCGCCATGAACGAGTCTCCGGCCCCAACGGTATCCACCACTCGGGTCGGCGGCGCCGCCAGGGTGACGAACTCGCCGGTGGTCGTCAAGCGGAAGCTGACACCATCGGCTGCCCGGGTCGCGACGGTGAGCGTCGGGCCCAGAGTGCCCCACCGAGTGAGGATCGCTTCGATGCTCATGCCGGGATAGAGCAGTTCGAGGTCGTCGCTGCTCGCCTTGACGACATCGGAGTAGCCGATGATCGACTCGATCTGTGCGCGCACCTTGTCGATGTCGCCCATGATCGTGGGCCGGACGTTCGGGTCGTAGGAGATGGTGGCCTGCTCCCGGCCCTTCTTCAGGGCCGTGACGACGTCGTCCGTGCCGGGGAGCAGGACCGCGCCGATGGATCCGGTGTGGATGTGGCCGATGTTGTCGGTGACCTCGATGGTGCCTGGGTCCCAGTGAATGTCGAAGAGGTACGTCGCGGCGCCGGTCTCGTCGATGTTCGCCTGCGCCGTCGAGGTCGGGTAGTCCGTCGGCTTGCTCACCACGGTCACGCCTCGGCGCGCGAGGTGCGTGCGGATGCGCTCGCCGCGGGCGTCGTCGCCCAAGCAGGTGGCGAACTCGACCTCGTTGTCGAGTCGCGCGACCCCCACAGCGACATTCGCCGGCGAGCCGCCGACGTGTTCGACGGGATTCTCGGCATACCTCTGGACGATGTCGATGAGTGCTTCGCCGATGAGCAGGAAGGTCGACGCTGAACCAGGCATGGTGCTCCTTTGCGGCAGAACGGATCAAGCACCGGCATGACGCACGGCGTCCGTTCGAGCCTATCGCCGCCGCGTCGGTCCGCAGTAGTCCCTCCCGTGGTGGACGATAGGGCACATGAGCAGCGACGTGGGGTCACCGTCAGCGCCGCCGGCGGCCAGCATGTATGCGCGCGGATCCGTCCTCAACATGGTGCGCTCGCTCGTGGTGATCGGCGGCTTCATGGCCGTCCTCTTCTTCATGATTCCCCGGCCCAACACCGTGTCGGCTCCCCGGGTCGATATCGCCGCCCTGGGGCGCCAAGTGGCCGGCGACACGCACTGGCCGATCGAGGTGCCCGTCGGTCTTCCGGATGGTTGGACCCCGAGCGATGTCCGCTTCCTTCCCTCCACCGGAGGGTTGAAGGTCTGGCACGTCGGCTATCAGACGCCGGATCGCCGGTATGCCGCGGTCGAACAGACGATGGATGGGACGGCCGAATGGATCCGGGCGCAGACGAACCGCGCGCCCAAGACGGGCACGGCGACGGCAGGCGGCCGCACCTGGGATGTCTATGTGCGCGACATCAAGACGCAGAACAGTCTGGTCAACCGTCCCGGCGGGACCGGACACCTGACCACTCTCGTGACCGGAGACGCGTCGGTGGCGGATCTGACTGTTTTCGCCGACCATCTGAAGCTGTTCGCCGGCTGACTCCGTCAGGACTGCGCGGACGGGGAGTCGTCGCCTTTCAGGGTGGCCTCGGCGGCGTCGAGCCACTGGGTGCAGCGAGCAGCGAGCGCTTCACCGCGTTGCCACAGGGTCATGCTCTCCTCCAGGCCGGCCTGGCCGCTCTCCAACCGGGTGACGATGGCGACGAGTTCGTCGCGCGCCCCCTCGTAGGTCAGGTCGGCGAGGGTCGGGTCGATGTCGGTGGGCTGGGTGTCGGTGGGTCTGCCGTGGGTCGTGCGAGCCAATGAACAAGTCCTTTCGGGGTCATGAGTCGGTGGCGCGGACGGCGAAGTCGCCGCGGGCGACACGCACCCGCAACAGGTCGCCGACGGCGATCCCGGACTGGTCGGTGACGATGGTTCCGTCGGGTTCGGTGACGATCGCGTAGCCCCGGTCGAGCGTCGCCTGCGGCGAGAGCATCCGGACCTGGGCGCGTAGGTTCGCGACCGCGTCGCGCTGTCGATGGAGGGCGGCCTCGGCGCGCAGGCGTGCGCGTCGTTGAAGTGCCTCGATCTCCCCACGTCGCGCGCGGATGTATGCCGTGCGGTCGGCGAGGATCGGTCGTTCGGTCAACTCGGCGAGCCGCCGCCGCTCCCGCCGCACGTGGTCGGCCCCAGTGCGCCGCAACGCCACGAGGCTCGTCGTCACGATCGCGCGCTCGCGGGTGGCGTCGGGCACCACGAGCCTGGCCGCGTCGGTCGGGGTGGACGCCCGCCGGTCGGCGACGTGGTCGAGAAGGGGGGTATCCACGTCATGCCCGATCGCGCTGACGACCGGGGTTGTCGCTTCGGCGACCGCGCGGACCAGGGCCTCGTTGCTGAACGGCAGCAGGTCTTCGACCGACCCGCCGCCGCGGGCGATGACGATGACCTCGACGTGACTGAGGGCGTCGAGGTCGGCCAGGGCGCGGCAGACGTCCCCGACGGCGGTGCTGCCCTGAACCGCGACGGGCCGGATCTCGAACCGGACCGCCGGCCACCGGCGGCGGGCGTTCTCGACGACATCTCTCTCGGCCGCGCTGCCCCGGCCGCTGATGAGGCCGACGGTGTGGGGAAGGAACGGCAGCGGACGCTTGCGGTCGGCGTCGAAGAGGCCCTCGGACCGCAGCGTCGCCTTGAGGTACTCGAGGCGGGCGAGGAGTTCGCCGACTCCCACAGGACGGATCTGCCGGGCGTCCAGCATCAGCGTGCCGCGCTGGTTCCAGAATGCGGGCTTGGCCTGGAGGACCACCCGCTCGCCGGTGGCCAAGGTGCGCGGCATGGCGGCGAGAGCGTTGACGGAGATCGCGACGGACAGGGACATGTCGACGTCGGCGTCGCGGAGCGTGAGATAGGCGGTCTTGGCGCCGGGCCGCTGGGTCAGTTGGACGACCTGTCCCTCGACCCACAGGACCGACATCTTGTCCACATAGTCCCCGATCTTGAGGCTCAGAAGCCGGACCGGCCAAGGAGCTTCCGGGGTCGTGTCGGCCGCGCGATCGGGCAGCTTGGGCGGGGGCATTGACACAGAGGGAAGCGTAGGCCGTGGGTGCGACAACCCTGCCCAGCGCGCCGACAACCTAGAATCGAGGCATGTCCGACACGCCCAAGCGGGTTCTCCTGGCCGCGCCCCGAGGCTATTGCGCCGGGGTCGATCGGGCCGTGGTGACCGTCGAGAAGGCGCTCGAGCTCTATGGTCCGCCCGTCTATGTCCGCAAACAGATCGTCCACAACAAGCACGTCGTCACCACCCTCGAGAAGCGCGGGGCGGTGTTCGTCGATGAGACCGCCGAGGTCCCCGAGGGGGCGACCGTCGTGTTCTCGGCGCACGGCGTCGCGCCGGTGGTCCATCAGGAGGCGCAGGCCCTGGCCCTCAAGACGATCGACGCCACATGCCCGCTGGTGACCAAGGTCCACCGTGAGGCGGTCCGGTTCGCTGGCGACGACTACGACATCCTCCTCATCGGCCACGAGGGGCACGAGGAGGTCATCGGGACCTCCGGCGAGGCGCCCGAGCACATCACGCTCGTCGACGGGCCTGACGACGTCCCGAATGTCACCGTCCGCGACCCGGACAAGGTCGTCTGGCTCTCCCAGACCACGCTGTCCGTCGACGAGACGATGGAGACGGTGCGCCGGCTCCGGAAACGCTTCCCTTCGCTGCAGGACCCGCCCAGCGACGATATCTGTTATGCGACCCAGAACCGCCAACTCGCGGTCAAGCAGATGGCTCCCGAGTGCGACCTGATGATCGTCGTCGGCTCGCGCAACTCCTCCAACTCCGTCCGGCTCGTCGAGGTCGCCCTCGAACACGGGGCGCGTGCCGGCCATCTGGTCGACTATCCCGAGGAGATCGATCCTGACTGGCTTCAGGGCGTCGCGACCGTCGGCGTGACGTCCGGCGCGTCCGTACCCGAGATCCTCGTTCGCGGTGTCCTCGACTTCCTCGCAGACCGTGGGTTCGACGAGGTCACCCCGGTCGTGGCGGCCCAGGAGTCCCTCGTGTTCTCGCTGCCGAACGAGATCCGGCGTGACCTCAAGGCCCGCGGGCTCTCCGACAAGATGCGTCACGACGCCGGCTCGCTGCACTGACCGACGCATGCGGCTGTTTTGGGTGGGGCGCGGCCGTCATCGTGCTCACCCCGCCTGATCCCGGGTCGTGGCCTGCGGAACCGCGTCGCCATCCAGATCGAGCAGCAGGTCCGGCCGTCGGTCGGGCTCGGCGACGGCGTCGAGGAGTTCGTATGCCGTCAGCGGTCTCGGCCCCGTCGTCACCGGCACCTGCGCCTCCAACCCCGCGCTCGCGACCCCGAGCGCCTGCAAGCGACGGGCACTGACCAGCACCCGAGACTCGAGGGCCCCGACGAAGCCGTTGTAGGCCTCGATGCTCCCCGCGAGACTCCGCCCGAGCTTGGCGACATGGCCACCCATGGTGCCGAGCCGC
The DNA here is from genome assembly GCA_046330995.1 of Dermatophilaceae bacterium. GTDB lineage: Bacteria > Actinomycetota > Actinomycetes > Actinomycetales > Dermatophilaceae > Nostocoides_A. The sequence continues at coordinate 161,631 of JAXLRS010000004.1, read as the reverse complement.
GCGTGGAGCTCGCGGCCGACGACGAGCAACTCCTGGGCGTTGGCGGTGAGGGCGTTCTGCTGCCAGGTGAAGGCGACGGCCCGCAGCAGCGCCAGCAGCGATCCCGGCCCGACGAGGACGACCCGGCTCGCCATCGCGTTCTCGTGGAGGGCCGGGTCGGCGCTCAAGGCTGCCGCCAGCATTGCATCGGACGGCACGAAGCAGATGACCGCCTCCGGCGAGGTCGTGAACGCCGACCAGTAGTCCTTGGCCGCCAATGACGCGACGTGACCGGCCAGGGCCTTCGCGTGCTCGGTGAGCAGCCGGCGGCGGTCCGTTGCCTCCACCTCCTCGCCCTGCGCCTGGAGGAAGGCCGTCATCGGCGCCTTGGCGTCGACGACGAGCACCCGGTCACCGGGCAGGCGCACCACCACATCGGGGCGCACCCCACATCCGTGGCGACTGGTCCCCGCCACCTGGGCCTCGAAGTCGCAGCGATCGAGCATCCCCGCGTGCTCGAGGACCCGCCGCAACTGCACTTCCCCCCACGCCCCCCGGGTCGACGATGCATTGAGCGACCCGGCCAGTGCCGCGGTCTGCCGCCCGAGGCTCGCCGTCTCGTCCTCGACCCGCGCGAGCACCTGGCGGATCGTCCCGAACTGCTGGACGCGGTCCCGCTCGAGCATCCCGACCTTGCCCTCGACCCGCCCGAGCGCGTCCCGAAGCGGCGCCAGCAGCGAGGCGGTCTCGAGATCCTCGGCCAGTGATGCCTCCAGATCGTTCACCCGCTCGCGCAGCAGATCGCGCTCGGTGCCCACGGCGGCCGAGCGCGCGGCATACGACAACCGCAGGAACACCGCCGTGATGGCGACTCCCACGGCGAACCCGATCACCGCCCACATCCATCCGTCCATGTCGATGACCCTCTCATCGCCCACCGACAACCCCCGTCCCGTCGCCATTCGAGGAGTGTCGCCGCAGGTCAGCGGCCCGAGAAGGCGTGCATGTGGGCTGCGAATCCGTCACCGCGCTAACCTCACCGTCATGCCGCTACCGGAGTCCATCGAGGCGTATGCCGCCCGCGTCCTCGCCGCACAGGAGTCCACCGGCGGGCACCTGCCGCTCCCGGCGGACGGGTTGACGACGTGGCCGTCGTTCCCGGTCGAGGGGGACCTGCGCGCGCGGACGCTCGAACCCCTGGTCGACGCGGAATCGCCCCGCCTCGGGGAGGACCCCGGCACGTGCTGGTGTCAGGACGCGGCCGCCGGTGCCGGCTGGCGGGTCCTTTGGAGCGACGATCACTGGCAGATCAAGGCGGCACCCTCCTCGGGCGCCCCGGTCCTGCTGATCCTGGAGCCGCGCGCGCATCTCGACCTCGCGGACCTGCCCCGCGAGCGGGCGGCCGAGTTCGGCATCCTCACCGTGCTCCTCACCGCTGCGATCGAAGCGCTGCCCAGCGTCGGCCGCTGTCACGTCGCCCGCTGGGGCGACGGCGGCGCGCACGGTCACATCTGGTTCATCGCCCGCCCGGCGCGGATGCCGCAGCTGCGCGGCACGTTCATGGCCCTGTGGGATGACATCATCCCGCCGATCCCGGACGAGGTCCGGGCCGCGAACGACCGCGCCGTCGTCCAGCGGGTGGCCGCGGCATACGGCGGCGTCGTCCATGGCTGACCGGCCGGACCTGAGCACGGAGGAGGGCCGGCTCGCCGCCATCGCGTGGCTCAACGAGCGGCTCCCGACGAAGCGTGTCATCGCCCAGGGCCTCCTGCGCAACGAGCGCGACGAGATCCTGCTCTGCCAGTTGACCTACAAGAAGGAATGGGACCTGCCCGGAGGCGTCGTCGATCCCCACGAGTCTCCCGCGACCTGCGTCGAGCGGGAAGTCCACGAGGAACTCGGCCTCGACGTCCGGGCGGGCCGGTTGATCGCCGTCAACTGGCTGCCGCCCTGGCGGGGCTGGGACGATGCGATGCTCTTTCTGTTCGATCTCGGCCGGATCGTTTCCGGGGCGATCGATCCCTCGCGCTTCCTCAGCCGGGAGATCGCCGCGGCGCACTGGTGTCCATTGGCCGACGTGGGCAATCACGTCGCGCCCTACAACGCCGCGCTCCTGTCTCAGGTCGACGGACTGGCCGGCACGAGCTACCTCGAGAACAGCGCCCCACGCGGCTCTTGAGAGGCTGTCGGCGGGCCACGTCATAATCGGAGCCCGACCCGAGCCAGGAGCCGATGATGACCCTGATCCACCTGCGCAGCGCGACGACGTCCCTCGTGGCCCGCACCGACGGCGACGCGCTGCCGGTCGTCCTCCACTGGGGATCGCGGCTCCCGGACGGGGTCGGTGAAGACGAGCTGGTGGCGGCCATCCGGCAGGTCGTCACGCACTCCTCGTCGGACGAGCCGATGTCCCGGCGCCTGCTGCCGCTCGGGGTCGACGGCTGGCGGCTGAGGCCGGCGCTCGCCGGTTCGGCCGCGGACGGCACGCGGTTCGCCCCGCGCTTCCGGACCACTCGGGTGGACAGCGACGAGACCACGCTGCGGGTCGAGGCGCAGGACCCGGATGCCGGGCTCGCGGTCGTCCTCACCCAGGTCATCCACCCCGACGGTCTGCTCGAGATGGCGACGGAAGTCCGCAACTCGGGCGAGACGGCATACCGACTCGATGCGTGTGAGGCCTCGGTGCCGATCCCCATGGAGGCGGTCGAGATCCTCGACCTCACCGGACGGTGGTGCGGCGAGCGCGCGCCGCAGCGGCTGCCGCTCGGCATGGGCACGTGGATCCGCGAGTGCCGGCACGGCCGCACCGGTCACGATGCCCCCCTCGCCCTGTGCGTGGGCGATCCCGGGTTCGGGTTCCGCCATGGCCGTGTCTGGGCGCTGCACCTGATGTGGTCCGGTGACTCCCGCCTGTATGCCGAGCGGAGCCCGGTCGGTCGCGCCCAGCTCGGCGCGGGCGAACTTCTCGCCGCCGGCGAGGTGGTCCTCGATCCCGGCGCGACCTACACCGCCCCGCCCGTGCTCGCCGCCTACAGCGATCGTGGGCTGGACGGGATCAGCGCCGCCTTCCACGGGTATGTCCGGGCCCGGGCGTCGCACCCGCGCACCCCGCGGCCCGTCCTGCTCAACACCTGGGAGGCGGTCTACTTCGACCATCGCCTGGACGTCCTCACGGCGCTCGCCGACCGCGCCGCGGACGCGGGGATCGAGCGCTTCGTTCTCGACGACGGGTGGTTCGGCTCGCGCCGCAACGACAGCCGGGGCCTGGGGGACTGGGTGGTCTCCGAGGAGGTCTGGCCCGACGGCCTGACCCCACTGATCGACCATGTCCGTTCCCGGGGAATGGATTTCGGGATCTGGGTCGAGCCGGAGATGGCCAATCCCGACAGCGATCTCGTGCGCGCGCACCCCGAATGGGTGCTCCACGTCCCGGGGCGCGAGCCCATGCTCTGGCGCCGTCAGCGGGTCATCGACCTCGCCGACTCCGACTGCTTCGCCCACATCCTCGAGCGGCTGGACACCCTGCTGTCCGATTACGCCATCGCGTTCGTCAAGTGGGATCACAACCGCGATCTCGTGGACGCCGCGCACGACGGGCGGCCGGCCGTCCGGGCGCAGACCCTCGCCGCATACGCGCTGTTCGACGAGTTGCGCCGGCGTCATCCCGGCGTCGACTTCGAGACCTGTGCCTCGGGTGGTGGCCGGGTCGACCTCGGCATCCTCGCGCGCACCGACCGGCTCTGGGCCTCGGACACGATCGACGCGCTCGAGCGGCAGCGCATCAATCTGTGGACCTCCCTGGTCGTGCCGCCGGAGCTGATCGGTTCGCACATCGGGGGGCCGCACTCCCACACCACCGGCCGCAATGCGTCGTTCGCGATGCGCGCCGCGAGCGCGGTCTTCTGGCACATGGGCGTCGAGTGGAATGTGTCGAGCCTGACCGACGGCGAGCTGGTGATGCTCCGCACGGCCATCGAGTGGCACAAGGCGCACCGGTCGTTGTTGCACTCGGGTGACGTCGTGCGGATCGACACGCCTGATCGTCCATTGATCGTCCACGGGGTCGTCGCCGGGGACCGGAGCGAGGCGGTGTTCTCCGTTGCCCGGCTACGCACCGAGGTCGTCGAGGGCGGCGGGCACCTCCGCCTCGACGGGCTCGACCCGGCCGCGTCGTATGCCGTCTCGCCGGCCTTCCTCGGCGAGGTTCCGTCCACCCAGCAGCTGAGCTGGCCGGAGTGGGTGGCGCATCCGGGCACGCGGATCTCCGGCGCGGTGCTGATGACCATGGGTCTGGCCCTGCCCAACCTCCATCCCGAGCAGGCGATCCTCATCCACCTGCGCCGCGACTGAGCCGGCCCGCCGGGCGAGGGCAGCGCGGAGGGTCACCAGCGCCCGGCCCTCGGGGACCCCGCGCCCGGCGCCTCGGGAACCCCGCGCCCGGCGCCTCGGGAACCCCGCGCCCGGCGCCTCGGGAACCCCGCGCCCGGCGCCTCGGGAACCCCGCGCCCGGCGCCTCGGGAACCCCGCGCCCGGCGCCTCGGGCACGGACAGTGTCCTTCCCGAACCGCCGGACCGGGATCAGGCTTGTGGCCGACTCACCAGCGGGGGACGCCGAAGCCGGTGGCCGCGTCGTAGCCCGCAACCGCCGTGCACTCCCACGTCGGGGCGCACCAGCCGATCGCACCGCCGGAGCGCACGTCATACGTCCGCAGCCCGCCGGACCAGATCTCCCGCTCGGCGAGCCGGTGCCCGGTCACCGCGGACATCCCGGCGATCAGGGGAGCGGCGAGGGAGGTGCCGCCGACGAGATACCACCCGGCCTGCGTCGATGGATCCGACGGGGTCCAATAGACTCCCGCGCCGGTCGCCGGGTCGGCGTCGGCCGCGAGACTCGTTGTCGAGGTCGTTCCGCGGAAGCATGGCGAGGCCGTCTGCCAGGCCGGACGCGGCTGCAGGGCCGAGCACCCGCCACCGGAGTCGGTCCACACGCTCTCGGCCCAGCCACGCGGCTGACCTGGTGCCTCGAGCAGGCGCGTGCCGCCGATGCCGATGACGCGGGGGACGGTGGCCGGGAAGATCGCCCCGTGGCCCCAGTCCCCGGTCGCCGCGGCCAGCGGCACCGTCGCCGGGACCAGGGTCTCCGCCACGGCCGGATCGTCCACGCTCTCGTCGCGGCCGAAACTATTGCTCACGACATACGCTCCGAGCCGCACCGCGGTCCGGTTGGCCGCGGCGAGATCGAGATCGGACGGTGAATTCGCCTCCACGAGAAGGATCTTGCAGTCGGGGCAGGTCGCGGAGACCGCGGTGACGTCGAGCGTCGCCTCGATCGCCCACCCGTCGTTGATCTCCGTCGGGGGCCGCCCGCCGCTCTGGCCGACAACGCGCAGGCACCCGTTCGCCTTCGTGCACGCGGGGAGTGCGGCGGCTGCACGATAGGTCGCGAGGTCGCTCGCGAGGTTGGGGTGGTGGTAGGCGATCGAGATCGCCACCGTGCGCCCCTTCCCGCCGCTCGACGGCAGGCCGTATGCCGCCCGGAACTGATCCGGTCCATAGCCCACCGGGACGCCCGTCACCGGATCGCGGTGGCCCGAACTCGTCAGCGTCGTCACGACCTGGGCGAGGCAGCGGTGCTCGCCGGGGCGGGCCGTATCGCACGCGGCGCGTGCGGCGAACACCGTCGAGGACGAGAGCCGGGCCGTGGCCCGCAACTTCTCAACGAGCGGACCGGACACCGGCTCGGCGCCGCGGGTGGACGGTGAGCTCCCCGGCTCCGCGAGCCCGTCCGCCAACGTGGTCGTATGCCGTATGCGCGCCTCCCGCGCGACCCCTGCCCGGGTGGCGGCGTCCGGGATCGGCGACGGCGTCCCTCCGGGCGCGCGCGTCCGAGCGGGCGCGTCGACGACCGTCGCCGGGGCGGAGTCCTCGGAGCCGTCGGTGCTGCGTGAGGTGGGAATACCGCATACGGTCCACATCCGACTCGTCTCGGTGTTCTGGACGGTCGCGAGCCAGCCCTCACCCGTCGGCAGCCCGGCGAGTGCCCACGGCGATTCGTTCGCCGTCGCGTTGGGCAGGATCGGGTTGGAGAACGCGCTGCCGCGCAGGACGGAGAGGTCGGCATAACTCCGGCCGGTGATCAGGCCACCCGATGCCGCATGAAGTCGGGTGCCGACAGTGGCCAGCTCCCTCAGGCCCGACAGTTGCGCGACGGTCGACGGGACCTTCCACAGGGCCCAGCGGCCGTCGGGCTGGCGGGTCGCGGCATACGGCCAGAGACCGGTCACCCAGTCGGCGCCGGTGGTGCCGCCGATGACGACCCGGCCCTGGGCGTCGAAGCCGAGTGCCTGCGGAACCGTCGAACGGCCACCGGGCGCCGGGGTCGCGATCCGTTCGACCCGGTCGCCGACGACGCGGCCGAGCCACGGGCTGCGCCAGATCGGGTATTCGAGCGTCGAGGTCACGTCCTCGCCGGCGACATAGATCTCACCGGTCGGGCTGGTCGCGCTCGTCAACGGGACGGAGTAGGCCGAGTCGGCGAGGTTGTTGCGGACCTGCACCCACGATCGGCCGGTCCACCTGAGAACCTGGGTGATCGAGCCGGTGGCGTTGAAGCGCCCCCCGAAGGCATAGACCGTGTTCCCGCGCACCTCCATGGCGTTGACATAGCCGTAGGCTCCGAGGGCCGCGCCCAAACCCGTCAGTTCGGTGAACCTGCTCCCGTCGAAATGGAGGATCTGCTCGCCGAACCTCGTGTCCATGCCGTGGACATAGAGATCCGTCCACCGGCTCCCACGCACCTGATCGACGAACATCAGGTCGCGCGGCCGGACCGTGGTCAGCCGCCCATTCGCCCAACGGCTCAGTTCGGCGGAACCATCTCCGCCCGCGGTGACGACCTCGGTTCTGGACAGCGGGAGGATCGCGCGCGTGGTCGCCCCGGGCGGTGTCAACCCGGTGGTCACGCGCCAGACGCCGTCGCAGGTGGCCGCCGAGGCCGGCCCGGACGCGGCCAGGGACAGGCCCGCGACCGCGACGCACACCGACGCAGCCGCCGCGAGAATGCCGCGTGCTCGCCTCCGTCGGTGACGCCTCGATCTGCCCTCGGTCGCCGTCGGTGAGTCGTGCTGGTCCATATCCGAGCTCCCTCTCCCTCGAGTGCGGGAGTGCCCGCTGCACCCCCCAACCCGGCCGACGTCCGAACCGAGGGAAAGGTTGTCTGGGTTGGCCTGTGCGGCCCGGGTTGGGCGCGGGGGCGAGGCCGCGGCATACGGCCGATTAGACTCTCGTCCTCGTGGCGCTCACCATCGGCATCGTCGGACTGCCCAATGTCGGCAAGTCGACCCTCTTCAACGCCCTCACCAAGAACAACGTTCTGGCAGCGAACTACCCATTCGCGACGATCGAGCCCAATGTCGGGGTGGTTCCGCTGCCGGACACGCGGCTGACGCGGCTCGCCGAGATCTTCGGGTCCGAGCGCATCCTGCCGGCGACCGTGTCGTTCGTCGACATCGCCGGCATCGTCAAGGGCGCATCGGTGGGTGAGGGCCTGGGCAACAAATTCCTCGCGAACATCCGGGAGGCCGACGCGATCTGCCAGGTGGTCCGTGCCTTCGAGGACGGCGATGTCGTCCACGTGGACGGCAAGGTCGACCCCGCCGGTGACATCGAGACCATCCACACCGAGTTGATCCTCGCCGATCTGCAGACCCTCGAGAAGGCCGTCCCGCGGCTGGAGAAGGAATCGAAGATCAAGAAGGAGAGCCGGCCGGCGTACGACAATGCCGTTGCGGCGCAACGGGTCCTCGAGGAAGGCACCACGTTGTATGCCGGTGGGGCCACCGCCGGTGTCGACCTCGCGTCCGCATCATTGCTGGGGCTCCTGACGACCAAACCGTTCATCTATGTCTTCAACCTCGACGAGGACCAGCTCGCCGACACCGACTTGCAGGAGCGGTTGCGCGCGGTCGTCGCGCCTGCCGATGCGGTGTTCCTCAACGCCAAGCTCGAGATGGACCTCATGGACATGGAGCCCGAGGAGGCCCTGGAGCTGCTGCAGAGTTTCGGAGCCGAGGAGTCGGGGCTCGACCAACTCGCCCGGGTGGGCTTCCACACCCTCGGCCTGCAGACCTATCTCACGGCCGGACCGAAGGAGTCGCGCGCCTGGACGATCCGGCAGGGGTGGACCGCGCCGCAGGCCGCCGGGGTGATCCACACCGACTTCCAGAAGGGCTTCATCAAAGCCGAGGTCGTCTCGTATGCCGATCTCGACGAGTTGGGCTCGATGGCTGCGGTCAAGGCGGCCGGTAAGGCGCGGCTGGAGGGCAAGGACTACGTCATGGTCGACGGCGACGTGGTCGAGTTCAGGTTTAACGTCTAGCGTTATTGACGCGTCGCGGTATACGCGTGATGCGTGATCAGGTCTTTCGCCGACCAGGCGACCGAGCGACTCTGGCACCGCGAGAAGGTGCCGTCGATCGATCCCCGAGTCCAGCAGGCAACGATCCGCAAGTTGGCGCCGATTCATGCTGCCCGCTACCTGGATTCGCTTCGCGTTCCTCCGGGCAATCGACTGGAGGCGCTGAAGGGGTGCCGTGCGGGTCAGCACAGCATCCGCGTCAACGACCAGTGGCGAGTCTGGTTGACCTGGACGGAAGGAGGTGCTGATGATGTCGAGCTCGTCGATTACCACTGAGAAGTGGGCTCCCGTGCATCCTGGCGAGATCCTCATGGAGGACTTCATCAAGGGATTTGGGATCACCCAGAACAAGCTGGCCGTAGCGATCGGTGTTCCGCCTTGTCGCATCAACGAGATCGTGCACGGCCAGCGACGCATCACGGCCGATACGGCGCTGCGCTTGGGCCGGTACTTCGCGATAGACGCGCAGTTCTGGATCAACCTGCAGTCTCACTACGACTTGGAGGTCGAGATGGATGCCCTCGGAGACTCCTTGGAACGAATCCAGCCACTGCGCACCGCGTGAGCGACTGGCGCGGCGACCGCGTTCAGGCCACGCCGCGAGCGTGTCGCCTATCTCGCCGACGTCGACCTGATCGCCACCGCAGTCGAGACCGTGTGCACCCGCCACGACGAGACGTACAGCCAGGGCCGGAGGGGACGGTGCCTACCGGCCCCGTCGTCTTGCGCCTGAGCCGTTTCCGACGCCACTAAGATCGGCCGGGCCGGAAACTGCCGGTGAGCCGACGGGAGCCGCATGTCGTTCCAGACTCCGCGCAGCATCGAAGAGATGCTGACCGCTATCCACAAGCGCGAGTACCTGATGCCGGCGATCCAGCGCGAGTTCGTCTGGGGCGCCCACCAGATCATCAAGCTCGTCGACAGCCTCATGCGTGGGTACCCCGTCGGGTCGCTCCTGCTCTGGGACGTCAAGCCTGAAACCGCGCAGGCGTACACGTTCTACGAGTTCCTGACGAACTACCACGAACGCGACAACCCCTACGCTGACAAGGCGACGGTTCCCTCCGGGAGCGGCACGACGGCGGTGCTCGATGGACAGCAGCGGCTCACCTCGCTGAACATCGCGCTGTACGGCAGCTTCGCCGAGAAGAAGAAGTACGCCTGGTGGAACAGCGCGGACGCATTCCCCGTCAAGCGCCTCTACCTCAACCTCGTCGACGAGCCCGACGACGAGGAACTCGGCACGAAGTACAACCTGCGCTTCCTCACCGATCGGGAGGCCTCCCCGACGGACGGTGAGGCCGACAAGTGGTTCCGAGTCGGCGCCGTCCTCGATCTCGCCAACGCCGGCCCGGCGATCATGCGAGAGCTGGAGCAACGGAGTATCGCCGGATCGGCTGACGCATTCCAACGGCTCTACGACCTGTACGAGGCCGTGCGGGTTCTCAAACCGATGAACTACTTCCTGGTCACCGATCAGGACCCCGACAAGGTGCTCGAAATCTTCGTCCGCGTCAACAGCGGCGGCACCACGCTCTCCTACTCCGACCTACTGCTCTCGATGGCCACCAACCAGTGGCAAGAGCTGGACGCTCGTGAGGAAGTCCGCTCGCTGGTCGCAGAGATCAACAGCAACGCCGGGCGCCAGTTCTCCTTCTCCAAGGATGTGGTGCTGAAAACCGCGCTCTCGATCGCGGACGTGGACGTGCGGTTCAAGGTCACCAACTTCACTCAAGGGAACATGGCTAAGGTGGAGGCAGCCTGGCCGCAGATCAAGGGAGCCTTGCTCCGCGCCGCGACGCTGCTTCAGCAGTTCGGGTACAACGAACGCAACCTCACCGCGAACAGCGTGATCGTCCCGGTCGCGCATTACCTGCACCTCCGGGGTGCGGGCGACTCCTACCTCGACTCCACCGCGGACGCCGCCGACCGCCTCGCCCTCCAACGGTGGGTGACCCGCTCGCTGGTCAAGAGCGGCATCTGGGGGTCGGGACTCGACACCCTCCTCACCCGCATCCGCGATGTCCTCAGCACCAACTCGACGAACGGCTTCCCGGTCGCAGCGGTCGAGGAGGCGATGGCGGCCGCCGGCAAGAGCCTCGCGTTCGACAACGCCGAGATCGACGAGCTGCTCAACCTCAAGTACGCGGGCCAGCGAACGTTCTCCGTGCTCTCGGTCCTGTACCCGGGGCTGGACCTGAGCAAGAAGTTCCATGAAGACCACATCTTCCCCAAGTCCCGGTTCACCAAGACGAAGCTCCTCGACGCCGGTGTCCCTCTCGACAGCGTCGACGACTATCTGGCGGCCGTGAACCTCCTGCCGAACCTCCAGTTGCTCGCAGGAACCGCCAACATCGAGAAGCAGGACGGCCTGCCTGCGGAGTGGATCAACACCGCCTTCCCGAGCGAGGACAAGCGAGCCACCTACCTCGCCGAGAACGACCTCGACGGCCTTCGACTCGGTCTAGCTGACTTCACGTCGTTCTTTGAGGAGCGCAAGCAGCGAATCAGGACCCGCCTCCAGGCCGCTCTGGGTTCGCCACCTGGTGTGCCAGAGCAGTAGGCGGGCTCGCCGCTCGTGCAGTCTCGGCGGACGAACCCACCGACCTTGCCGGTGGCATGGTGCTTCGTCGATAGTCACAAGAGCCGGAAAGTGGTTGAGTTCCGCTTCACTTCGTGACCCACGTCATGGTCACCCGGGTGCGCCCACAGGTGTGAACACACGCTGCTGCGGCGAGGTAGCTGTGGACTGGTCGGCGGGACGCGCTACAATTGTGTACATGACTACGCTGCCTCTGGCCGAAGTTCGTGCGCAACTCTCGCGTCTCGTCGAGGAGGCCGAACGCACCCACCAGCGTATTGAGGTGACCAAGAACGGGCGCCGGGCCGCCGTTCTGCTGAGCGCCGGCGACTATGACTCGCTGATCGAGACCCTTGAGATCTTGGGTGATCCAGAGGCCATGGCCGAGATCCGAGAGTCCGAGCGGGCGATCGCGCGCGGCGAGGTCTACTCGCTTGATGAGGTGCAGGCCGAGATGCGCGCGCTGGGCCGGCTGGCTCGGTGACCTACCGCATCGAGCTGGCTCCTGCTGCCCGACGTGCGCTGACGGAGACTCTGCCCGAGGCTGTTGCGGCGGCGTGTCTGAACTTTCTCGTGGATGTACTCGCCGAAAAGCCTCACCGGGCGGGCAAGCCGCTGCGCAACGAGTTGGCTGGTCGCTGGTCGGCCAGGCGGGGCGAGTTCCGCGTGATCTACGAGATCCATGAGGATCGGGTGGTGGTGCGCGTGATCACCATTCGCCACCGGCGAGACGCCTATGTGTGACTCTGCGGCAGGTATGTAGCGCGGGTGCTACGCTGAAGGGGTGGGACTGGGTGAGCCGCAGGTTGAGAGCCTTTCGCATCGTGAGTTGCGCAATGAGTCCGGTCGCGTGCTGCGCGCAGTGACCGAGGGTCACTCCTTCGTGCTCACGAACCGCGGCATCGCTGTCGGCCGAATCGTGCCCCTCGATGCCCCCGACCCGACGTTGCCCATTGCCCGGCCGGCCAAGCGGGTCGGCGGTTGGGCGGCGCTGACGCCTGTGCCGGCGCAGGGTGACCGCCCGATGGCCCAGATCATGGAGGAGCTGCGGGCGGACAGGCTGTGACGGACGTCGACATCGTCTACGTCGACACGTCCGCGCTGGGTGCGCTCCTGATCGCACAGCCCGAAACCCGAAAGCTGGTGACATGGCTCGACCAGACGTCAGCCGCGCTCGTCTCGTGTGATCTGCTCGAAACCGAATTGCGTCGAATGGCGGTGAGAGAAGGGCGCGATCAGGCGAAAGTGAGCGCGATCCTCGACGGCGTGGCGCTGGCGGCTCTCGACCGGGCCACCTATCGGTCCGCCGGGCTGTTGCCCATGACGCATCTGCGAACGCTCGACGCCCTGCACCTGGAGGCCGCGATCCGGCTGGATGTCGACGCCGTGCTCACCTACGATCATCGACTCCGTGACGCCGCGCGGTCCGTCGGAATCGAGGTGATCGCCCCCGGTGTAGGAAGGGCCCCGTGACATGTCAGGCACGCCGGGCGACGTGGTTCGGCATGCATCCATAAGCGCTGGGTTGCCAGCGCGATGAGGCCAGACAGGCGCCTCCTCTACCCCGTTGAGGACGGTTCGGCAGGGATCTCGACGATCGCGTCGATGAGTTCGTTGCTCTTGAGCATGCGGACCGCGTCCGTGGATGACAGGCCAGTGCTGAGGCTGGCCCCCGTCTATGCTCGCTATGAGGTAGGGTGCGCTGCCGTGAGAAGGGCACAACCTCCATGTAGCCATGGCAACACATCGGCTAAGTCGTTGCTCCATTGCTTAGGGCAAACAATTGTAACGCCACGTCGGCGAGGCACCGGAGAGAAAGAGTAGCAAGTTTATGCCGGACTATAGACTCAGCGCGGATGAAAGCGCGCTTCTAGCGGTTATTCCCGCCAACGGAACAACGATCGGCAATGGAAAAGCTCGCCAGAACTTGGACTGGGAGGAAGAGCGATATTGGGTAGCGCGTGACGCACTCGTGGACCGAGGGTTGATTGCAAGAGGTGTTGGTCGGGGTGGAACCGTCTTCCGTCTGGCGGAGATGGCACCCGCCAATGAAGTGACGGTTACCGTGCCGGTTGCGCGTATCGATGAGGCGGCTTCGATAGCGGCCAGGGTCGCACAAAGGGAAGAAGGACTCTACAGTCCACTGGCGGAAGTAATCCGAGGCGCCTGGTCCTGAGATCGCCGTGCGTCGCTGCTCGCGGTAGAAGTGGTTGCTCGGCAGGGCCGACGGGCGACTGGTGGAACGTGGTCGAGGCCAGATCTAGTTAGTGTCGAAGTGTTGAACCTACTGTATTTTCCGTCGAAGATACTCGAGGTTGTCACATACGAGGTCAAGCCGGCTGACGCAGTGGACGTTCAATGCGTCTACGAGGCGCTCGCCCACCGTCGTGCAGCTACGCATGCCTACGTCATGCTGCACGTTCCAGTGAAAAGGCAATCGGCAATGAATGAGACGATACAGACAATCGTCAGTATTGCGCGAAGTCATGGAGTGGGAGTCGTGACTTTCGCGGATGCGAGTGACTACGGAACATGGGAGGAAGTTGCTGTGGCCGAGCGCGCGGAGCCTGATCCTGAGCGCTTGAATGCCTTTATCGATACTCAGTTGCCAGATTCGGTGAAGATGCGCTTGGCGCGTGCGTTGCGGTGATCCAGCCCGCGGCCCGTGAAGTTCACCGGCCGCTGGCGGTTCCAGGTCACCAGTCGCGGGCCGCGCCGGTCGAGGCGGTGACGGGGAAGCAGGCGGGCGCGTCGAAGTCGTTGTCGGAGAACTCCTTCTCCACGGCGGCGACCACGGCCGACACCGACTCGACCGGCACGAGCGCGATCGCCGAGCCCCCGAAGCCGCCACCCGTCATACGCGCCCCGAGTGCCCCGGCGCCACGCGCCACCGCCACCGCAACGTCCAACTCCGGACACGACACCTCGTAGTCGTCCCGCAAGGACGCGTGGCTCGCGTCGAAGAGGCGACCGACCTCGGCATACGCCCCGGCGCGGAGCGCGGTCACGGTCGCGACCACGCGGTCGATCTCGGTGACCACATGCCGCACCCGGCGCCGTTCGATGTCATCGGCGAGCCGTCCGAGCGCCGCCCCGAGGTCCGCGCCGTCGATCTCCCGAAGCGTCTCCACGCCAAGGGTTCTCGCCGCCGCTTCGCACGAGGCACGCCGCGCGCCATACTGCCCGTCGACCAGAGCGTGATGCGCCCGGGTGTCGATGACGAGCAGGGCGAGCCCGGCGTCACCGAGGGCGAACGGCACCTGCTCGGTATGGCCGTCCCGGCAGTCGAGGAGGAGGGCGTGGTCGGCGCGGCACATCAGCGACGCGGACTGGTCCATCCCGCCGGTCGGCGCGCCCGCGATCTCGTTCTCGGCCCGCCGGCACGCGGTCACGAGTTCCCCCCGCCCCGCGTCCGACGCCAACAACCCCAACCCACACAAGTCCGAAAGTGCCGCTCCGACAGCGCATTCCAGGGCGGCCGAGGAGGACAGGCCGGCGCCGAGGGGCACCCGGCCGTCGATCGCGACATCGAGGCCGGATATGGCATACCCGGCCTGCTCGAGCGCCCACGGCACCCCGGCGACGTATGCCGACCACCCGCCGACTGCCCCGGGCGCCACCTCGTCGAGGCGCACCACGGCGAGGTCACCGGTCTGGACGCTGGTCACGCGGAGCAGACGGTCACCTCGGGGGGAGGCCGCGGCATACGTCCTCTGCGGCAACGCGACCGGCAGGGCAAGACCACCGTTGTAGTCGGTGTGCTCCCCGATGAGATTGACCCGCCCGGGCGCGGACCACACGCCTGCGGGCTCGCCGCCGAACGCGTCCCGGAAAGCGACCACAGCGTCCATGGACGGCAGCGTAATCGCGTCGAGCCACCGGGGAGCGGCTGGCAGAATGACCGGCATGCCCGGTGACAATTCAGCCACTCCCGCGCGCCCGACGCGCATCTTCTCGGGGATGCAGCCGACGTCCGACTCGCTCCACCTCGGGAACTACCTCGGCGCGCTCGTCAACTGGGTCAAGCTCCAGGACGACTATGACGCCTACTACGGCGTCGTCGACCTCCACGCCCTAACGGTCCCGACCGACCCCGAGATCCTGCTGCGCCGCACCCGTGTCACCGCCGCGCAGTTCCTCGCCGGCGGCGTCGACCCCGATCGCGCCACACTGATGCTTCAGAGCCTCGTTCCCGAACACACCGAACTCGCCTGGATCCTGTCCTGCCAGACCGGATTCGGCGAGGCGAGCCGGATGACGCAGTTCAAGGACAAGACCGCCAAGGGGCAGTCCGCCAACGTCGGCCTGTTCACCTATCCGATCCTCATGGCCGCCGACATTCTGCTGTATGACGCCGACCTCGTCCCCGTCGGCGAGGACCAGCGCCAGCATCTCGAGTTGACTCGCGACCTCGCGGAGCGGGTGAACGCGCGCTTCGGGCGGCTGCTCACCGTGCCGGACCCCTACATCCTCACCGGCAGCGCCAAGATCATGGATCTGCAGGAGCCGACGTCCAAGATGTCCAAGACGCTATCCGGTGACCTCGGGCTCATCGATCTTCTTGACGACCCCAAGCGGATCGTCAAGAAGATCAAGTCCGCGGTCACCGACGCCGAGCGCGAGATCCGCTATGACACCGAGGCCAAACCGGGCATCTCCAACCTGCTCGTCATCCACTCGACCCTGTCCGGCACGCCCATCCCCGACCTCGAGGCGGCCTTCGCCGGACGCGGCTATGGCGACCTCAAGGGCGAAGTCGCCGACATCGTCGTCGCCGCGCTCGACCCCTTCCAGAACCGTATGCGCGAGTTGCTCGCCGACCCCGCGGAACTCGACCGGATCGTCGCGGCCGGCTCCGCGAAGGCCCGCGTGGTCGCCGCGGATGTGCTGACACGGGTCCGCAACGCGGTCGGGCTGTTGCCGCGCGGGGTCGCCGGATAGCCTGCGTGGTCATGCCCACCATCGGCGTCGCCGTCGCGATCCCGGAACCGCACGCCAGCTACCTTCAGGAACGACGTGAGTCGTTCGGGGATCCGTTGGCGCACGCCATACCGCCGCATGTGACGCTCCTGCCGCCGACGGTTGTCGACGTCGCGGACATGGACGAGTTCGAGGCTCACCTCGAGGTCGTGGCTGCGGCGCACGACTGCTTCGAGATCGCCCTCGAGTCGACCGGGACATTCCGGCCGGTCTCGCCCGTCGTGTTCGTCCAACTCGCCCAGGGGGTGGCGCAGTGCGAGGCCCTCGAGACCGCCATCCGGCAGGGGCCGGTCGCCCGGGAACTCGAGTTCGACTACCACCCCCATGTGACCATCGCTCACAACATCAGTGAGGAGGAACTCGACGCCGCCTTCGTCGATCTCGACGATTTCTCGGTCGTCTTCGCCGTTCCGGCCTTCCATCTGTACCACCATGGAGCCGACGATGTCTGGCGGCCGGTTCGGGCCTTCGACCTGCGAGAGAGTTGACTCCGATGGATACGGCGAAAGGCCTGGTCGCGCGGCTGAAGGCCAGCTCGGCGATGCGCGCGTGGAAGCGCTATGGCGATGCGCGGGGCGGACTGCTCGCCGGCGGTGTGACCTATTTCGCCTTCTTCTCGCTCTTCCCGGCCATCGCACTCGGGTTCACCATCTTCGGTCTCGTCCTGCGCGGTCACCCGGGGATGCTGAGCAGGGTCCAGGACGCGATCGACCGTCAGCTCCCGGGCTTCGTCAAGACCGACGCCAACCCCGACGGGCTCATCCCGATGCAGATCCCCACGGGGTCGACATTGAGCATCACCGCAATCATCGGCGTCCTCGGCCTGCTCTGGGCCGGCCTCGGCTGGCTCTCCGCGCTGCGCGACGGGATCCGCGCGATCTTCGGGGTCAGCGGTCAGCCGGGGAACTTCGTCATGAACAAGCTGCGCGACCTCGGCGTCCTCGCGACGCTCGGGCTGGGCGTCGTGCTGGTCGCCGTCCTCAATGGGATGACGAGTGCGGTCGCCTCGACCGTGGCGTCCTGGATCGGCCTCGGCGGGCAGACCTGGATCGTCACGCTCGCCGGCCTGGTGGTGTCCGTTCTCGCGAATGGCCTGCTCGTCGCGCTGATGCTGCGAGTCCTCTCCGGGGTGGATCTGCCGTGGCGGGCACTGCGCAACGGTGCGATCTTCGGCGGCGTGGTCATGACCTTCCTCCAGACGTTCGGGACGCGCCTGATCGCCGGCACGATGCACAACAAGCTGTTCGCCTCGATCGCGCTCGTCGTGGGGCTGCTTGCCTTCCTCAACCTCATCGCGCGAGGGATGCTGCTGTCGGCGGCCTGGGCGGCCAACGACATCGACGACATCAACCTTGCGCGGGCGACGACGAGTGCAGGGGAGGAGAAGAAGCTCGCCGAGGGTCCAGCGACCCGGGACCAGGCCGCGGCCGAGTGGACCGCGCGGGCTCCGTCGGCCCTTCCCCAGGAGGCCGCCGCGCGGGCCGCGCTCGGACTGCCCACCCTCGACCAGCGGGCGGCCGATCGCACGAGTGTGGCAGCGGGCGCCGTGCTGGGTGCAGCAGCCACCGCCGTCGCCGGCCTGGCCCTGCGCGCCACCCGGTCGCTGAGCCGTCGCTGACCGGGCGTGAGCCGGTCACGTCAGCGAGTTCGACCGGGGGAGGCGCGGGGGGATAGCGTGCGGGCGTGGCCACGCCATACGACTCCTTCTGCGCCGTGATCCCCGCTGGCGGGGCAGGCACCCGTCTCTGGCCGGTCAGCCGGGCCGGAAGCCCGAAGTTCCTGCATGACCTGACCGGCGTCGGCCGCACCCTCCTTCAAGCGACCGTGGACCGCCTCCAGCCGCTCGCCGGCGACCGTGTGGTCGTGGTCACCGGAACCGCACATGCCGAAGCGGTCCGTGGTCAGCTGCCTCACCTGCCCCCGGAGAATGTTCTGGCCGAGCCGAGCCCGCGGGACTCCATGGCCGCGATCGGCCTCGCCGCAGCCGTCCTGGAGGCGCGCGATCCGGACGCGATCCTCGGCTCGTTCGCCGCGGACCACGTCATCACCGACGAGGGCGCCTTCGACGAGTGCATCGGCGAGGCGATCACCGCCGCGGCGGACGGCCACCTCGTCACGATCGGAATCACCCCGACGTATGCCGCGACCGGCTTCGGCTACATCCAGTCCGGCAAGCCCGTGGCCGGTTTCCGCACCGCCCGGCACGCGCGTCAGTTCGTCGAGAAGCCCAGTGCCGAGCGGGCGGCCGCCTATCTTCAAACCGGCGAGTTTCGGTGGAACGCCGGGATGTTCGTCGTCCGGGCGACCCGTCTCCTCGACCTGCTCGCCCAGTGGCAGCCGCGCTTCACCGAGTCGTTGCGCCGCATCGCCGCCGAGCCCGAACGGCTCGTCGATCTCTGGCCCACCCTGCCGCGGATCGCCATCGACCATGCGATCGCCGAGCCGGCCGCCGACGCAGGCCAGGTGGTGGTCGTCCCCGGGGCTTTCGGCTGGGACGACGTCGGCGATTTCGCGTCCCTGGGCTCCATGCTGACACCCGGCCCACAGGGGTGCGTCGTCGTCGGAGAACCCACCCTCGTCGAGGCGCTCGACAGCGCCGGCGTCGTCGTCGCCGCCGGCGGACGCCTGGTCGCACTCCTCGGCGTCGATGACATCGTCGTCGTCGACACCCCCGACGCGGTTCTGGTCACCACCCGAGACCGGGCCCAGGACGTCCGACTCGTCGTCGAGCACCTCAAGGCCACCGGCCGCGGTCGCCTGGTCTGACCGTGGCCGCCTGGCCGATAAAATCGACATCGATGACCGTCCTCCCCTTCACCGAGTTGTGTCGTGCCGTCGAGGCGCACGGCGCGGATCTCGTCACCATCCGGCGTGACCTCCACCAGCACCCCGAACTCAGCCGGCAGGAGTTCCGCACGACCGCCGTCCTGGCCGAGCGTCTCGCGGCGGCGGGCATCCGTCACCGCCGGCTCGAGGGGAGCGGCCTGGTCGCCGACCTGGGGCCGGAGGACGCGGCCTATCGCGTGGCGTTGCGCGCCGACATCGACGCCCTTCCGGTGCGGGAGCGCACCGGTCTCGACTTCGCTTCGATCAGTCCCGAGACCTGCCACGCGTGCGGACACGACGTCCACACGGCGGCCCTCCTCGGGGCCGGGCTGGCGCTGCACGCCCTCAGCTCCCACCTCGAGTCTGCCGATGCCGCTGTGCGGCTCTTCTTCCAGCCCGCCGAGGAGTCGATCCCCGGCGGCGCGGATGATGTCATCGCGCAGGGTGGGATGGTGGGGGTGGACGCGGCATACGCCGTCCACTGCGATCCGGGTCTCGACGTCGGCCAGGTCGGGTTGCGCGAGGGGCCGCTGACGGCCGCGTGCGACCGGCTCACCGTCTCGCTGAAGGGGCACGGCGGGCATACCTCACGCCCGCACCTGACCGAGGATCTCACCTTCGCCCTCGCCAAGGTCGTCACCGACGTCCCCACGCTGTTGTCGCGCCGCGTCGATCCGCGGGCCGCCGCGCTGATCGTCTGGGGCCAGGTCCACGCGGGGCGGGCTGGCAATGTGATCCCATCCACGGGGTTCGCCGAGGGCACCCTCCGCGTCCTCGACCAGGACGTATGGCGCGGGCTCGGCCCGCTCCTCGAGTGCATCGTCGACGAGGTCACCGCCCCGTTCGGAGTCCAGGCCGACCTCAGCCATGTCCAGGGCGTACCCCCGGTCGTCAACACCGCCGACGCCATCGCCGACTTCCGCGCCGCTGCGGCGACGGTCGGCCTCGCCTCCGTCGCGACCGGCCAGTCCATGGGCGGCGAGGACTTCGCCTGGTATCTCCATCACGCTCCCGGGGCCATGGCCCGGCTCGGCACTCGCACCGCCGGTGGCCGGACCTACGACCTCCACCAAGGCGACTACATCGTCGACGAGCGGGCGATCGACGCGGGGGCCAAGCTCCTCGGGGCGGTCGCGCTGACGGCGATCGCGCGGCATACGGCCTCTGACGTCGCGACTTCGTAACGGTTCGTCACACGCGTCCCAGCGTGTCGGGGGCCGACGCGCGGCCAACTATCCTGGCGCCAGTCGGCGCGTGACAATCTGTGCCGATATCACTTGAGTGAGGAGATGCACCTTGCGTCCACTTCTGAAGGTTGCCGCCGTGATCTCGGTCGGCACCATGGCCCTGGCCGGTTGCGGCAGTTCCACGTCGAAGGAGTCCACCACGACGGACTCGGCGTCCGCTTCCGGCTCGGCGTCGGCTTCTACCTCCGCGCCGGCGGCCTCCGACGTCAAGGTCGGGATGGCCTATGACGTGGGCGGTCGCGGTGACCAGTCGTTCAACGACGCCGCTGCGGCCGGGCTCGACAAGGCCAAGGCCGAGTTCGGTCTCGAGGTCAAGGAGGCCACGGCCGTCAACGGCGAGAACGAGGCGGCCCGCGAGGAGCGCCTCAACCAGCTCGTCGATGCCGGTTTCACCAACATCGTCGCCGTCGGGTTCGCGTATGCGCCCTCCGTCGGCAAGGTGGCCAAGGAGAACCCCGACGTCCACTTCGCCATCATCGACGACGCGTCCAAGGACTCCGCGGGTGACAACGTCGCCCAGTTGACCTTCGCCGAGAACGAGGGCTCCTTCCTCGTCGGCGCGGCAGCCGCGCTCACGAGCAAGGCCGGCCACATCGGATTCGTCGGCGGCGTCAATGTCCCCCTGATCGTCAAGTTCCAGGCGGGCTACGAGGCCGGCGCCAAGGCGGTCAACCCCAAGATCAAGATCGACTCGACCTATCTCACCCAGCCGCCGGACTTCAGCGGCTTCGGCGACCCGGCCAAGGGCAAGACGGCGGCCGAGGGCATGTTCCAGGGCGGGGCGGATGTCGTCTACCACGCCGCGGGCGGCTCTGGCGCCGGTGTCTTCACGGCGGCCAAGGCGGCCAAGGCGTGGGCGATCGGTGTCGACTCCGACCAGGCCAAGACGGCCGAGGCCGACGTCCGGGACGTCATCCTCACCTCGATGCTCAAGAAGGTCGACGTCGCGGTCTACGACTACATCTCCAAGGCCGTCAAGGGCGAGAACGCCGCGGGCAATATCGTCTATGACCTCAAGGCGGACGGTGTCGGCTACAGCACGACCGGCGGCCACATCGATGACATCGTGTCCAAGCTCGATGATTTCAAGGCCAAGATCATCTCCGGCGAGATCAAGGTTCCGTCGACGATGTGAGCACTGCCCGTGAGCTCGGCGCCGACGTCGGCGGGGCTCACGGCCCGGTTGCATGAGCCGGGGCCCGGGAGCGCGGTAGCGTTCACCCAGGCCCCGGCTTTCGGCATTTCGGGGACCGGTCGCCGTGGCGGCCGCTCGAGATAAGGAGGTCGTGCCATCACTGCACTGGCGAGCCCGTCGGCGGAGAGTGATCCGCTCGCCGTCGAGGTCTCGGGAATCACCAAGCGATTTCCCGGGGTCGTGGCCAACAAGGACATCACCTTCTCCGTGCGCCGCGGCACGGTGCATGCGCTCGTCGGTGAGAACGGCGCTGGCAAGTCGACCCTGATGAAGATCCTGTATGGCGTGCAGCGCCAGGACGAGGGCACCATCCGGGTCAACGGCACTCAGGTCGAGCTGCACAGCCCCTCCGATGCGATCCGAGCAGGCATCGGCATGGTCTTCCAGCACTTCATGCTGGCTGACAACCTGACTGTCCTCGAGAACGTCGTGCTCGGTGCCGAGAGCCTGCACGGCATCGCCGGGGGCGCACGCCGGGAGATCCGGCGCATCTCGGCGGAGTTCGGCCTCGACGTGGACCCGGACGATCTCGTCGCCGATCTCGGAGTCGGTGACCGGCAGCGCGTCGAGATCCTCAAGGTGCTCTATCGAGGCGCCAAGATCCTGATCCTCGACGAGCCGACCGCCGTGTTGGTGCCGCAGGAGGTCGACGAGCTGTTCGACAACCTCCGCGAACTCAAGGCCGACGGGCTGACCGTCATCTTCATCTCCCACAAACTGGACGAGGTCCTCTCCGTCGCCGATGACATCACGGTCATCCGGCGCGGGACCACCGTCGCCTCGGTGGATCCCAAGTCGGTCAACGCCCGACAGCTCGCCGAGCTGATGGTCGGCTCCCAGCTGCCCACCCCAGCGACCTCCGAGTCGACGGTCACCGACCGGGTCGTCTTGAGCCTGCGCGATATCACCCTCGCCGGCGATGAGGGCCGGGGCCTCCTGACCGATATCGATCTCGACATTCACGCCGGCGAGATCGTCGGCATCGCCGGGGTCGAGGGCAATGGGCAGGCGGAACTCGTCGAAGTCATCATGGGCATGCGCGAGCCGACCGCCGGCATCGTCGAACTCGAGGGCGTCGACATCTCCGACTGGGAGGTCCGCGAGATCCGCGAGGCGGGCGTGGGCTATATCCCCGAGGACCGCCACCGGCACGGACTCCTCCTGGATGCGCCATTGTGGGAGAACCGAATCCTCGGCCATCAGACGGAGCGGCCCAATGTGCGCGGGCAGCTGATCGACTCCAGGGCCGCCAAGGCGGACACTGCGCGCATCGTCCGTGAGTATGACGTCCGGACTCCGTCGATCCTCGTCACGGCGGGTTCGCTCTCGGGTGGCAACCAGCAGAAGCTCATCGTCGGCCGGGAGATGAGTCACCATCCCAAGGTGCTCGTGGCCTCGCACCCGACCCGGGGCGTCGACGTCGGCGCTCAAGCCTCTATCTGGGATCTCATCCGTCAGGCAAGACACGACGGGCTCGGCGTCCTGCTCATCAGTGCCGACCTCGAAGAGCTGATCGGCCTGTCGGACACGATCCGGGTCATCCTCCGGGGGCGGCTGACCGGCACCTTCGATCCCGACACCGTGACCAGCCAGGATCTGGGCTCGGCAATGACCGGCGCCGACGGGTCCCATCGCGAACCCCAGGACACTTCGAGAGACCGCCCCATCGGCCTCGGCACGGAGGACGTCCGATGACCACAGCCCGACTGCGTCGCCTGCTGCTGTCCGCGTCGGCACCCGTGCTGGCGCTGCTCGTGGCCTTCGTGTTGACCTCGCTCGTCCTCCTCGCCCTCGGCGATCCGGTGCGTGATGTCTGGATCACCATGTTGAGCACGCCGAAGCCACGCCAGATCACCAATATCGTCAACGGGGCGATCGTGCTCTACCTATCGGCCATCGCCGTCGCCGTCGGTTTCCGGATGAACCTCTTCAATATCGGCGTCGACGGGCAATACCGCGTCGGTTCCTTCGCGGCAGCCCTCTTCGCGGGGCAGGCGTGGCTGCCCGGGCCCCTCAACATCCTTGTCGCCATCGTCGTGTCGATGGTGGCGGGTGGGCTCTGGGCGAGCATCGCGGCCTACCTCAAGGTCCGGCGCGGGGTGAGCGAGGTGATCTCGACGATCATGCTCAACGCAATCGCGACCGGGGTCGTCTCGTGGCTTCTGCTCAAGGTCGCCGTCCGGGAGGCGGGCTCCAATGCCATCAGCACCAAGGTGATCCCCGAATCGTCGCAGTTGGCGGGGTGGAAACTGATCCCCGGCGCCAGCAACCGCGTCTACAGCCTGATCGTGCTTGCCCTGCTCGTGGGTTTTCTCTATTGGTTCGTTCTCGGCAAGACGCGGTTCGGCTTCGACCTGCGAGCGACCGGAAGGTCGGAGACGGCGGCGGTGGCCAGTGGCGTCAAGGTGCCGCGGATGGTCATGACGTCGATGATCGCCTCCGGTGCGCTCGCCGGGCTCGTGGGTATGCCGCTGCTCTTCGGTCAAGACCACAGCTATGGGACGACCTTCCAAGCCGGCTTGGGCTTCGCTGGGATCGGGATCGCGCTGCTGGGACGCAACAACCCGGTGGGCATCGGTTTCGCGGCGCTGCTGTGGAGCTATCTCGACACGCAGGCCAACGGCCTGCAGATCCGTGCGGGGGTCGCCCCCGAACTCGTCTACATCATCCAGGGGATCATCCTCTTCGCGGTCGTCATCGCCTACGAAGGAACACGCCGGCTCGACCTGCGGATCGAGCAGCAACGGGTCGCTCGGCAACTCGCCGCCCAGAGGGCCGTGCGCACCGAGGCAGGAGCGAAGGCATGACCATCATCACAACCACGGCCCCCGCACCGGACTCCGCACCAGCCCCCGCCGCCCGAGGCGGCAGCGCGCTGGCGCGGTGGGCCATGGTGGCCTTGGGCGGACTGCTCGCCGTCTCCGTCCTCCGCGTCGTGACTGGCGCGAACGACCTGGACTCCTCGGGCGCGATCGCGGCCGCCTTCGGTCTCGCCGTCCCCATCGCCCTCGCCGGGCTCGGCGGCCTCTGGTCCGAACGCGCCGGCATCGTCAACATCGGCCTCGAGGGCATGATGATTCTCGGGACCTGGTCGTCGGCGTTCTGCGCCTATCACTGGGGCCCGTGGGCCGGCATCCTCGGCGGGGCGATCGGCGGCATGGTCGGTGGTCTCATCCACGCGGTCGCGACCGTCTACTTCGGCGTCGACCACATCGTTTCCGGTGTCGCGCTCAACATCATCGGCCTCGGGATCGCGAAGTATCTCGCCTCGCGCTTCTTCACCGGTCTTCCCGGCGGGGGGCCAACCCAGTCGCCGCCCCTGCCCAGGCCGCCGGACCTTTCGGTGCCCTTCCTCGGCGACCCGCTTCTGACGCTCGAACGCAAGCGGATCTTCCTCCTGTCCGATCTGTCGGGAGTCATCCGCGGTCTGACGACCGATGTCTCGATCCTCACCCTGATCACCCTCGGCCTCTTCGTCGGCACGTGGTGGGTCATGTGGCGGACCGCCTTCGGCCTGCGGCTGCGCTCGTGTGGTGAATCACCAGCGGCGGCGGAGTCACTCGGGGTCAACGTCTACCGCTACAAGTTCATCGCCGTGCTCGCCTCCGGTGCGCTGGCCGGCCTCGGCGGTTCCTTCCTCACCCTCGTCGCCTCGAACCTCTTCCGCGACGGTCAGACCGGTGGCCGTGGCTATATCGGCCTCGCGGCGATGATCTTCGGCAACTGGCGTCCTGGCGGGCTGCTCGCGGGTTCGGCGCTCTTCGGCTACACCGACGCGATCCGTCTGCGCGGCGGGCAGAGCGTCCACGCGATCCTCCTCCTGGTCGCGGTGCTGATGCTCCTTGTGGGGCTCTGGCAAATGCGCAAGGGTCGCGTCGTTCAGGGTGTCGCATCGCTCGTCTTCGCCGGTCTGACCGCGTGGTGGTATGCCGCGACCGACGCCGTCCCGGGCGAACTCGCCGGCACGCTGCCGTATGTGACGACGCTCCTCGTTCTCGCTTTCGCCTCCCAGCGGTTGCGAATGCCGGCCGCGGACGGCCAGATCTATCGCAAGGGCCAAGGGCACTAGTGGCCGGGATCGACTGGGAGGCCCTCCGTCTGGCGGCGGTCGAGGCGATGGGGCGGGCCTACTGCCCATACTCGAACTTCCCCGTCGGGGTCGCCGGGATCACCACCGACGGACGGACGTATACCGGGTGCAACGTCGAGAACGCAGCATACGGCGTGGCGCTGTGCGCGGAGTGCGGTCTGGTGTCGGCGCTGCACCTGGGCGGGGGCGGGACGTTCGCGGCTGTCTATTGCGTCGGCGCGGACAGCCAGGCCCTCATGCCCTGCGGGCGCTGTCGGCAACTTCTCTGGGAGAACGGCGGCGCCGACTGCCTGCTGATGACCCCTGAGGGCGTGCTGACCATGCGTGACGTGCTGCCTCAGGCCTTCGGGCCGGAGGAGTTGGAGCGGCTGGCGGGCAGCTGAGCCATAGGCGCGCACCGAGCCAGGTTGCACGGGCGTGGTTCGAGATTGACCCGGGTGGTGGCCGCCTTCGCGGTCATCGCCCGGCTGCAAGCCGCGATAGCCAGCGACCCGGCCGCCACGCTCTGCGTGGGAGTGGCCGGATCTGATGGACACCCGGCCCGCCGCACGTCCTGCGCGCCCGTCACCCGAGGGCGGCGTGCCTGGTCTGGCTCTTCCCGGCGGGATGGTCGCAGTGGTGATCGCGGCGTGCAACCACGTTTGTGCTTGAGGTGGCCGGCAGCGAGATCCTGCTCAATGGGGGTGCACCCGGCTGCGCGGCCGCCCGGGCGGAGTCCGGGCGTTCTGCGATGATGCCGGGATGAGTGAAGCCTTCGATGCCGTCGACGTCATCATCACCAAGCGCGACCGCCGGGATCTGTCGGACGAGCAGATCCGGTGGGTGATCGACGCCTACACCCGTGGTGTCGTCGCCGACGAGCAGATGTCGGCGCTCGCCATGGCCGTGCTCCTCAACGGGATGACGCGCCGGGAGATCGCGACGTGGACGGCGGCCATGATCGCCAGCGGTGACCGGATGGACTTCTCCTCCCTCTCGCGGCCGACGGCCGACAAGCACTCGACCGGGGGTGTGGGCGACAAGATCACCCTGCCCCTCGCCCCGCTGGTCGCCGTCTTCGGCGTCGCCGTCCCCCAGTTGTCGGGGCGCGGCCTCGGCCACACCGGCGGGACGCTCGACAAGCTCGAGTCGATCCGGGGCTGGGACCCGGCGCTCGGGACCGAGTCCATGCTCCGGCAGCTCGACGACGTCGGCGCGGTCATCTGCGCCGCCGGGGCAGGGCTCGCGCCAGCCGACAAGAAACTCTATGCCCTGCGCGACGTCACCGGGACCGTCGAGGCGATCCCGCTGATCGCCAGCTCGATCATGAGTAAGAAGATCGCCGAAGGGACCGGGGCGCTCGTCCTCGACGTCAAGGTCGGCTCGGGCGCCTTCATGAAGACCGTCGACTCGGCGCGCGAGCTGGCCCGGACCATGGTCGAGCTCGGCACCCACGCCGGCGTGAAGACCGTTGCGCTGCTGACGAATATGAACGTGCCGCTCGGCCTGACGGTCGGCAACGCGTTGGAGGTTCGCGAGTCGGTCGAGGTGTTGGCCGGCGGAGGGCCCCCGGACGTCATCGAACTGACCGTCCGGCTCGCCGAGGAGATGCTCGCCGCGGCCGGCCGGGGTGGCGACGACGTCGCGGCGGCGCTCGCCGACGGCCGAGCCATGGACGTCTGGCGCCGGATGATCAGCGCCCAGGGCGGAGATCCCCATGCGCCCCTGCCCGAGGCCGCCGAGTTCGACCAGATCCTCGCGCCGGCCGACGGGGTGCTCACCGCCCTCGATGCGTATGCCGTCGGTGTCGCCGCCTGGCGGCTCGGTGCGGGACGCGCGCGCAAGGAGGACGACGTCCAGGCCGGCGCCGGCATCGAACTCCACGCGAAACCGGGGGCCGTCGTGCGGGCCGGCGAACCGCTCATGACGCTGCATACCGACAGCCCGGACCGGTTCGACCGAGCGCGCCAGGTGCTGCACGGCTCCTTCACGATCGCACCGGAGGGTTCGCGGCCCGACCAGTTGCCCCTGGTCATCGACCGAATCGACGCGGACGCATGAGCGCGCTGGTCGCCCCCGACACCGGCTATCGGATCAGCGACGAGGTCGCCGCCGCGCCCAAGGTGCTCCTGCACGATCATCTCGACGGCGGGGTCCGGGCGCAGACGATCATCGAGATCGCCGACCAGATCGGGTATGCCGGTCTGCCGGCCACGGGCGCCGCCAACCTCGGTCGCTGGTTCCGGGAGAGCGCCGACTCCGGCTCGCTCGTGCGCTATCTCGAGACCTTCGTCCACACCGTCGCGGTCATGCAGACCGTCGACGGGCTGCGCCGAGTCGCCCGCGAGCAGGTCCTCGACCTCGCCGCCGACGGCGTGGTGTATGCCGAATCCCGCTTCGCTCCCGAGCAGCACCTGCACTCGGGCCTGCGACTCGAGGAGGTCGTCGAGGCGGTCAACGCCGGCTTCCGGGAGGGGGAAGCGGAGGCGGCGGCCGCCGGGTGCAGCATCCGGATGGTGGCCCTGCTGACCGCGATGCGGCACGCGGCGAAGTCCCGGGAGATCGCCGAACTCGCGGTCCGCTATCGCGACCAGGGCGTCGGCGGCTTCGACATCGCCGGTGCCGAGGCCGGCTATCCGCCGACCCGCCACCTCGACGCCTTCGAATACCTCCAGCGGGAGAACGCCCACTTCACCATCCACGCCGGCGAGGCGTTCGGCCTGCCGAGCATCTGGGAGGCGATCCAGTGGTGCGGTGCCGACCGGCTCGGCCACGGCGTGCGGATCATCGACGATATCGACGCCTCGGGCGAGGCGCCGCGGCTGGGGCGGCTCGCGGCATACGTCCGCGATGCCCGCATTCCGCTGGAGATGTGCCCGACCAGCAATATCCAGACCGGTGCCGCGGATTCCGTTGCCGCACATCCGATCACGATGCTCAAGGACCTCCGCTTCCGGGTGACGGTCAACACCGACAACCGGTTGATGAGCAATACGACGATGGGGCGCGAGATGCAGCAACTCGTGGATCAGGCCGGCTGGAGCCTGGGGGACCTGCGCTGGGCGACGATCAATGCGATGAAGTCGGCCTTCCTCCCGTTCGACGAGCGGCTGGCGATCATCGACGGCCTCGTCAAACCGGGGTATGCCGCACTGGGCGTCGTGTGAGTGCCGCCTCGCCCTTGACAGGGCGTGGCCCGCGGGTAAGTTGATCGATACCCTGAGTATCGATCAAACCCGGAGGGCTCAATGCGCCGTCACGTCACTCGCTCCCTCATCCGCGCTGGCTTCGCCGCCGTGGCGGCCGCATTCGCGGTCGCCGGCGCGTCCGCCGTGCCAGCTCAGGCCTGGACCGCGGACGCGATCGCCAATATCGATCTGACGACGACCATCAAGAAGATGAACCAGACGACGACGTATCCGACGGGGACATTCGTCGGGGTGCTCGACAGCGACAAGCGGACGATCGTCGGGGCCGCGACCATACCCGCCGGGACCAGCCGCCTCAAGATCGGCGCGCTTCCCCTGGCGGATGTGACCACCAAGGTCACCCAGGTCGGCCAGTCGACGACCGATATCACCTTCGACGGCTGGGACTGGGTGCTGCACACGACGCAGCAAGTCAGCGTTCAGATCGTCTCGATCAGGCCGGTCGGTCTCGGCATCAACCTCGTCGGCAATTCCTGCAAGACCGCTCCGTTCACCCAGACGCTCGACGGCCGCTTCCATGTCACCGGGACCGGCCCGGGGACGGCCTACGACTACTGGATGACCGGGACCTACACCCTGCCCTCCTTCGCAAACTGCGGGCTCTCCACTCTCATGATCAACCTCTCGATTCCAGGACCGGGGAACATGGCGAAGGCGCACTTCACGCGCTGATCCGGCGGATCAGCCGTGGGAAGCGCCCGCTTCGAGTGTCCGGGCGAGCATCGACTGGCTGACCGGACGGGCACCGAGGGCCTCGGCATGGGCAACGACCTCCGGCTCGGCGCGCATCAGCGCCCACCCGCGCCGGGCGAGGACGCGCGGCGGCTTGCGCCCCTCGGACAGATCGCGGGCGAACCGTCGGACCATCGTCACCACTCGGTTGCCCCGCACGCACCAGGCGCTGTGCAGGAGGCCGGCACGCTGCAGCCGGTCGACCAGTTCGGCGGCGAAGATCCCCTCGGCGAGAAGCAGATCGATCGACCGGCTGGTGAGTTCGGTGACCCCAGTCCGCCTGCTCGTCGCGAGGTCATAGACCGGAATCCGGGTCGAACCCGTCTCGACGAGGGCCATGAGCGCGGCCTCCGCGCCGCCGGCATCCCACGATGCCGGGTCGTCCCAGTCGACGATCCCGAGGCTCGCCTGCCTGGGCAGCCCCGGGTCGTCGACATCGCGATAGAAGTGGTCGAGGGCGATGACCGGCCATCCGTGCCGGGCGTGCAACTGCTGCGCGAGGCGCGATTTCCCGGCGCCGCTCGGCCCGCAGAGGAGCACGACCCGGGCGCGCGAGGGCGGGGCGGACGGGGAAGGCACGGGGGATACCGTATGCCGCGGCCCGCCCCGCGTGCCGGACCGTCCTCGCTACGATCGAGGACGTGCAGACCCTCATCCTCACCGTCATCGGCGACGACCGCGCGGGACTGGTCAGCGCCCTCGCCGACATCGTCACCACGAACGGCGGGAACTGGGAGCGCAGCCAACTCGCTGAACTCGCCGGCAAGTTCGCCGGCATCGTCGTCGTCACGGTCCCGGATGAACGGGCCGCTGACTTCCGCGTGGCCCTCGCGCCGTTGTCCGGCCTGCTCGATGTCACCGTGCACACGGCGGAGGGCGAGGTCGCGCAGGAGCCGGCACGCGGCATACGGCTCGATCTCGTCGGCAACGACAGCCCGGGGATCGTCGGGGCCGTCTCGGGCGTATTGACCCGGCACGGGGTCAATGTCGACGAACTCGCCACCACCACGACCTCGGCGCCGATGGCGGGCGGCCACCTCTTCGAGGCCCACCTCGTCGCCTCGGTGCCCGAGGCGACCGATCTGGGCGCCCTGCGGGCGGACCTGGAGCGCCTGGCCAGCGAGATCCAGGTCGACCTCGACGTTGACGCGCTCTGACCTCGAGCCCAGACCTGAGAGTCTCAGCGCCCCTTGGGGTGCCAGACGGTCTTGGTCTCGAGAAATGACTCGAGCCGGCCGAGGCCCGGACTCGTTATCCAATCGGGTTCTGTGGCACCGTGATCAGTCACCAGTGGGCGGCGCACGCGTTTGAGATTGTCGGCGCCGGCCCGCTCCAGATCGGCCCAGTCCAGATCCGTATCGGCGACGCCGGTGAGGTCGATCGCGTTGACGTCGCGGTGGGACGCCAGCCACGGCGCCATCTCCGCCGGATCGCCGGTGAGGACGTTGACGACGCCGCCGGGAACGTCGCTGGTGGCGAGCGACTCGGAGAGGGTGATCGCGGGGACCGGGCGGTCATGGCTCGCGAGGACGACCGCGGTATTGCCCGAGACGACGATCGGCGCGAGGACGCTGACCAGCCCGAGCAGGGAACTCTGTTGCGGGGCCAGGGCCGCGACGACACCGGTCGCCTCGGGCACAGAGATATTGAAGAACGGCCCGGCGACGGGGTTGAGGCCACCGAGGACCTGAGGGTATTTGTCGGCCCACCCGGCATACCAGACCCAGCGGTCGATGGCGGCCTCGACGAGGGCGGTGGCGCGGGCAGCGGTGACGCCCTCCGCGAGCCGGACCTCCTCGACGAACTGCGCCTTCCGGGACTCCATGACCTCGGCGACGCGATAGAGCACCTGCCCGCGGTTGTATCCCGTGGCGCCCGCCCAGCCCGGCTGCGCCTTGCGCGCGGCGACCACGGCGTCCCGCGCGTCCTTGCGGGACCCGAGGGCCGCATTGGCGAGGAATCGTCCGCGGGTGTCCGACACGGCATACGACCGGCCGGACTCGCTGCGGGGGAAGGCGCCCCCGACATAGAGCTTGTAGGTCTTCTTGACCTCGACCCGGCTCACCGTGCTCCCTCCGTCACAACATAGGCGGCGAGACCCTGGCGGCCACCCTCGCGGCCATACCCGGACTCCTTGTATCCGCCGAAGGGACTCGCCGGATCGAATTTGTTGAAGGTGTTGGCCCAGACCACGCCCGCCCGGATCTGGTCGGCCATCCAGAGGATGCGCGAGCCCTTCTCGGTCCAGACGCCGGCGGAGAGGCCGTATGGCGTGTTGTTCGCCTTGGCGACCGCCTCGCCGGGAGTGCGGAAGGTCAGCACCGACAGGACCGGGCCGAAGATCTCCTCCTGGGCGATCCGGTGGGTCTGCGAGACGCCCGTGAAGACCGTGGGGCGGAACCAGAATCCGTTCTGCGGCAACGGACATCCGCTGTCCCATCGGGTCGCACCCTCGGCCTCACCGGCTGTGCTGAGTTCGGTGATCCGGTCGAGTTGACGGCGGCTGTTGATCGCGCCGACGTCGGTGTTCTTGTCCATCGGATCGCCGACCCGAAGCGTCGCGAGGCGGCGCTGGAGCCGTGCGACGACGTCGTCGGCGATCGACTCCTGGACCAGCAGCCGGCTGCCGGCGCAGCAGACCTGCCCCTGGTTGAAGAAGATTCCGTTGACGATGCCCTCGATCGCCTGGTCGAGTGGGGCATCGTCGAAGACGATGTTGGCGGCCTTGCCACCGAGTTCGAGGGTGGCCTTCTTGCGGGTCCCGGCGATGGCCCGGGCGATCATCTTGCCGACCGCGGTCGAGCCGGTGAAGGCGATCTTGTCGATGCCGGGGTGGTCGACGATCGCCTGGCCGGTCGCGCCCGCGCCGGTGACGATATTGACGACGCCGGGTGGCAGGTCGGCCTGCTGGCAGACCTCGGCGAAGAGGAGGGCGGTCAGCGGCGTGGTCTCGGCCGGTTTGAGGACGACGGTGTTGCCGGTGGCGAGGGCGGGGGCGATCTTCCACGCGAGCATGAGCAGCGGGAAGTTCCACGGGATGACCTGTCCGACAACACCGTGCGGCCGCGGGTCGGGGCCGAGCGCGGCATACTCCAGCTTGTCGGCCCAGCCCGCGTGGTGGAAGAAGTGGGCCGCCGCGATCGGGACGTCGACGTCGCGGCTCTCCTTGATCGGTTTGCCATTGTCGAGGGTCTCGAGGACGGCGAACTCGCGGGCGCGTTCCTGGAGGAGGCGGGCGATGCGGAAGAGGTACTTCCCGCGGTCGGCGCCGCTGAGCCGCGACCACACGCGGTCGTATGCCGCACGGGCCGCCGTGACGGCCGCGTCGACGTCCGCCTCGCTCGCCTCGGCGATGTCGGCGAGGGACTCCTCGGTGGCCGGGTTGATCGTCGTGAATGACGTCCCCGAGCCGTCGACGAACCGGCCGTTGATGAAGAGGCCGTAGCTGCTTCGGATGTCGACGACCGAGCGGGACTCGGGCGCGGGGGCGTAGTCGAACTTCGGCATTCGGCGTCCTCAGTAGGCGGTGGACGGGGAGTCGTCGGCGATGTAGTCAGCGCCGGAGTAGGCCCCGGTGCGCAGTCGTTGCCGTTGCAGGAGTAAGTCGTTAAGGAGACTGGATGCCCCGAACCGGAACCAACGGCTGTCGAGCCAGTCCTCGCCGGCGACCTCGTTGACGGCGACGAGGAACTTCAGGGCGTCCTTGCTGGTCCGGATGCCGCCCGCGGGCTTGACACCGACCATCTCACCGGTGACGGCCCGCCAGTCGCGCACGGCCTCGAGCATGACGAGGGTGACGGGGAGGGTCGCGGCGGGGGAGATCTTGCCGGTGCTCGTCTTGATGAAGTCGCCGCCGGCGAGCATCGAGAGCCAGGAGGCGCGGCGGACATTGTCATAGGTGGAGAGCTCGCCGGTCTCCATGATGACCTTGAGCCGGGCGCCGCCGCAGGCCTCCTTGACCCGGGCGATCTGGTCGAAGACCGTGAGATAGTCACCGGCGAGGAAGGCGCCCCGGTCGATGACCATGTCGATCTCGTCCGCGCCGGCGGCGACGGCGTATGCCGTGTCCGCGAGTTTGACCTCCATCGCCGCCCGGCCGCTGGGGAAGGCTGTGGCGACGGCGGCGACCTTGACGTCGCTGCCCGACAGGGCGGCGCGGCCGATGGCGACCATGTCGCCATACACGCAGATCGCGGCCGGGCGCGGGGTGGTCAGGTCGGAGGGGTCGGGGATGAGGGCCTTCGCGGCGAGCCCGCGGACCTTGCCCGGGGTGTCGTTGCCCTCGAGAGTCGTCAGGTCGATCATCGAGATCGCGGTGTCGATCGCCCAGGCCTTGCTCGCGGCCTTGATCGAGCGTGTGCCGAGGGATGCGGCGCGCGCCTCGCAACCGACCTGGTCGACGCCGGGAAGTCCGTGGAGCCAGGTCGTGAGCGCGTCGTTGGTCAGGTGCGCCACCCCGAGGAAGTCCCGGGCACGCTCGGTGGCATCGACGACGGTGGCGCTGGTCACCCGGCGAGTCTACGGGGGTGGGTCGGCGCGCTCGCCGACCCGACCTCGCCGGTGGCGGGCCGGCGATCAGGGGGCGGGGGCAGGAGGGCCCCACGCATGGTCTCGGTCAGGGTCGAGCCGGAGGCGTCGGTGATCGCGACCCGCAGCGCTGCGGTGCCGAGGGCGCTGGAGGGGACGGTGATCGTCGGATAGCCGGAGCCGGTGACGGGGGCCGGGATCCAGGGGCCCGCGGCATACGACATCCAGGCGCGCACCGAGGTGACGCCGACTGCGCGTGCCGTCGAGGTGCTGCGCGACGCCCTGGTAACCGCGCACCCGGCCGACCGTCGGCGAGACGAGCTTGGGGGTGTCCGGTGATCCTCGCACGGACGGCCGGCGGTGTCGAAGCGCACCGGGATGTGCAACGGAAAGCCCTGCCCGCAACGGAAGAGTTCCGGTGCGCGCAGGACTTCCCGCTCTGGGCGCAGAACTAGAGGCCGGTGAGGCCGTTGGGGGTGCCGATGCCCGTGGGGGCGTCGTAGCCCTTCGTGCCGGTGCAGAGGTAGTCGCCGCCGCAGGAGCCGTTGCTGCCGCCGACGACGTCGAAGAACGCCGACCGCTTGAGATAGGGGGTCGTGTTGCGGTAGGTCGCGCCATTGCCGGCAAGCCCGATCATCCCCGCGACGAGTGGCGCGGAGGCGCTGGTGCCACCGCCGACGATCCAGCCCGGCGGGATGCCGAACGGGTTCTCGT
This sequence comes from Dermatophilaceae bacterium, assembly GCA_046330995.1. Taxonomy (GTDB): domain Bacteria; phylum Actinomycetota; class Actinomycetes; order Actinomycetales; family Dermatophilaceae; genus Nostocoides_A. The sequence goes on along the minus strand of JAXLRS010000004.1, from coordinate 127,156 downwards.
AGGTGTCATAGATCGCGACACCCGTCTCCGGGTCGGCGACCGCCGACACGTCGGCGACGGTGCGCATCTGGCAGTGCCGGTCCTTCTGCACCCAGCCCTTCGGCACGTATGCCGAGCACCCGCTCCCCGCGCCGGCCCAGACGTCCTCGTCCCAGCCGCGAGCGTTGCTCGCCTTGGTCAGCGACGTCCCGCCGACGGCGAGGACGGTGCGGAAGACCGCGGGGCTGCTCGCCGCGGTGAAGCCGTAGTCACCGCTGGAGGCGACCGAGATCGCGCCCGTGTGCTCGTAGGCGTCCCGGAAGGACCACATCCCGCCGTACTCGTTGCCGCCGTAGCTGTGCGAGATGACCGGGGCGCCGAGACGCCACGCCGTCCGGGTGGCCGCGGCGAGGTTGTCGTTGTAGTTGTCGTCGGATTCGACGAGGAGGATCTTGCAGGTCGGGCAGGCCGCCGAGACCATGTCGAGGTCCATTGACCCCTCGAGGGCCCAACCGCCGTCCGCGGGCGGGTAGTTCTTCTTCTCGCCCTTCTGATTGACCTTGGTGAAACATCCGTTGGCGGTCGTGCAGGCGGGCAGGCCGTTGAGCTTGCGATAGACCGCGAGGTCCTTCTCGGCGTTGGGGACGTCGAAGGCGATGACGATCGCGACGGTCCCGCTCGCCCCCTTCGACGGCAGCTTGTATGCCGAGCGGAAATCCCTGGCGAGGTAGCCGTCCGGTGCGCGGTCGGTCGCCCCGGGTGACGGGGCGCGGAAGCGCGACATGCAGTGGGAGTAGCCCTCGCGGGTGTCGCTCGTGCAGGGCTGCAACGGGCGGGCGCCGCTGCCCGCAGGGGCGGCAGAGGCGACGCTCGGGGCCAGGCCGGCCACGACCGCGGCCACGGCGGCGCTCGTCGCGAGGCCGGCGCGCAGGGTGGGGATTCGCATGATGTTCTCCGTCTTTCGTGTCGTATCTGGTCTATGTCCGGGTCTCTGCCGGCGTCTCGGGTCCGGCCGGCCTTTCGTGGTCGTCCGGGGAGCCGGGGCGGTGGGGTGCCTAGCGCGGCAGGAGGAAGGCGCCGCCGATCGTCTCGGTGAGGGTGGAGCCGGCCGCGTCGCTCGCGGTCACCTTGATCCCGACGGTCGCCCGGCCGGGTCCGGCCTTGGGCACCGTGAGCGTCGCGGTGTAGTGGCCGCCGCTCCCGGCGACGGGCACGGCGGTCCAGGACGTGCCGTCGTAGCTGATCCACGCCTTGACGGAGGTGATCCCGACCGGCCTGGTGCGACCGAGTTGGTTGATGGCCAGGCCGATCGTCTGCTTCCCGGCCGCGAGCCGGTTGTCGAGATCGACGGTCGCGTCGTAGTCGGCGGACAGCATCGGCAAGATCCGGCAGCCGTCGCCGAGCAGGCATTCCTGACCGGTGGGCACCGTGATCGCGGCCGAGACCGGCGTGCCGAACTCCGTCGTCACCACCGTGCGGTTGGCGAAGATCCCGCCCGAGCGCGTTGTCGTCTGGCGACCGCTCAGCACCGTGGTACCGGCGGGATATCTGCCGCCGGAGAACAACAGGAAACCATCCCCGGACTGGAGGGGTGCGCCGTCGGCGAGCACGGCATACGTCCCCTGGAACTCGCCGCCGGCCACATCGGGATTGCCGAAGTGACTCGGGTCGGCGTCCGACATCGGCAGCGCGGTGATCATCACCATGCCATCCTTGATGCACGCCGAACAGAACGCCAGGCTCTCGCTCAGCGCCGGCGTGACGAACCGGCTGTGCATCGGGGCCGTCATCCAGTGGTCGGTGACCGTCGTCCCGGGCGCTCCCGGGGACGCGAGGTGACGCTGGAACCCCTGGACGGTCTCCGTCGCGTTGTCGACCGATTGATAGAGATCGGTGCCGTTCTGGACGCCGGTGCCGGCGCTGACATAGCGAGTGGGGGTGCGCGAGGTCAGCGGAACGCCGAAGCCCAGCCCGCTGGCGTCCGTCTCCACCACCGTCGACATCAGCGAGGTGGACAGGTCGCGGGGTCCGTGGACCATGCCGTTGAGGCGCATCGTGTTGCCCGCCGTCGCGGCGAACCGGATCGGAGCGTCCGGGAGGCGACCGGTGCGCGAGCCGGCGAAGTTCCCGACATAGGACGGGCCACCCGCGGGCGACCCACCGGCGAGGAACTGCGCGAGCATGATCTCGCCGTGAAGCCGGCCCCTGGTCGGTGCGACGAAGTAGCGGGTGTCGGTGCTGGACATCATGCCGAGGAAGAACCCGAGGGAGCCGCCGCCGTCCGAGACGAGCCGGCCCAACTCGGTGTCGATCACCCCGTCGGCGATCGGCCGGTATGCCGTGGACGACACCGGCGTTGTCGCCCTCCGGAAGTCGAGGGTCGCCTCCCCGGGGCCGGTCACGGTGAACTCGGGCGAGAGGACCAGGTAGCCCTTTGAGAAGTCCGCCGAGAATTCGCTGCCGAGGAGGGTGTAGGCCCCCGACGGGACGCTGATCTTGGCGATCCCCTTGTAGTTGGCGAAGGCGAAGCCACCGACGCCCTTGCTCGGATCCAGCCCCATGTAGCCGACCCCGCCGGCCATGGGCTTCCCGTCGGGCCCGATGACCTTGATCGTCAGCGTGTGCATGGGATAGCGGCTGTCCGTGGTCTTCGCCGGATTGCTGACCCGGACGCCGCTGACGTGCGCGAAGAGCCGGTCCGCGGAGGTCGTCGCCAGGGCCGCGCCGAGGGCGTGGCTGCTCGAGGGGGTGATGTAGCCGGTCGCGGTCAGGCCGGAGCGAGCGGTGATCTCGACACCGGGGACGGGCGTGGGGGAGGAGGCCTCGGCATACGTCACGGTGACGGGGGTGCGGCCACCGGGACGGGCGGCGATCGCGGCGACGTCGAAGAGGCTCGGGTCAAGACGCGATCCGACGACGCTTCGCACACTCGCGGGGATGACATATGCCGCGTCACCGAACGCCGCCTTCGTCGCCGCGAACGCCTTGCCGTCCAGAAGGGTGGTCACCGGTGCGCCGTTGGCTCCGCGGCTCAGGCCGATGCGCTGACCGGTCGGGAGCGTCACCACCGCGGGGGCGAGCGCCGCGCGGACGGCCTGCGTGCGTATGCCGAGTCCGGCCCAGGCCTGTCCACCGGCCCTGGGCGCTCCGGCTGGCGCCGCGCCGGTCGCCGGCGCGGCCGTGCTCGCCAGACCGACCGCGGCGAGCGCGGCGAGAGTCGCGCCCGCCCAGGTGTGTCTCGTTCTCACTGCTCGAATCCCCTCTGCGTCGGTGCCGATGTGGTGCGCCAAGCGTGGCCGGGGTCCGTCATCGCGGCAACCGGAAGGCGCCGGCGATGGTCTCGGTGAGCGTCGAGCCGGCCTTGTCGGTGGCCGTGATCTTCAGCCCGGCAACCGATCGACCGGCGCTGGCGCGGGGGATGGTGACCGTCGCGGCGTAGTGGCCGCCGCTGCCGGTGACCGGGGCGCTGACCCACGTGCTGCCGTCGTAGCTGACCCACGCCTTGACCCCCGTGATCCCGACGGGGCTCGTCCGTCCCGCCTGGGCCAGATCGATGTCGATCGCCTGCTTTCCGGCCGGGAGACGGTTGTCGAGGTCGACGGCAGCGGAGTACTGCGCCGAGAGCATCGGCAGCATGGTGCAGCCCGCCTCGTCGCCGAGGGGGCAGCCGAGGCCGTCCTGCAGCGGGAGGGCAGCCTTGACCGGCGTGGAGAACTCGGTGGTCAGGCTCGTGGTGACCGGGAAGATCCCGCCACCCCGAGTGGCACTCTGACGGCCGGTGATGACTTTGGTCCCGGCGGGATAGGACGCCCCGGCATTGAGGAAGCCGACGCCGGAGGCGATCTCACGGCCGTCGGCGAGCACGGCATACGACCCCTTGATCGTCCCGTCGGCGTTCATGTCCGGGTTGCCGATGTGACCGGCCGCGTCAGACATGGGCAGGGAGATGAGCCCGACGACACCGTCCTTGATGCAGGTCGAGCACGCCATCGGGAACATGTCGTTGAGGTCGGGCGTGAGGAACCGGCTGTGCAGGGCGGCCCGGCCCCAGGACTCCGTCGTCGTCGTCCCGGCCGTGCCGAGCTTGGCGAAGCTGCGGAACCAGCCGCTGGCGGTATAGGTATCCCAGTTCATGTCCTGGGTGAGCTCGGAATCGACGTAGGTGCCCGGCGAGGCACTGACGTAGTGGGTGAGACGTCGTGCGGCGAGGGACGTGCCCACACCACCGCCACCACGAGCGGTGCTGATCGTCGTGCCGAACATCGAGGTCGACAGATCGCTCGGACCGTGGAAGGTGGTGCGGATCGTCCGGGTGTTTCCGCTGGTGTGCCGGAATCGGATGGGGGTGGTGGGGATCCGGCCGTCGACCGCCTGCATGACGTCGACGCGATAGGGAGCGGGTGCCCCGGCCGGCGAGGAACCGTAGTCGTAACGGCTGACCGACTGCGTCCCGTGGAGGGTTCCGACTGTCGGGGACAGGTAGATCCGTGTTGCCCGGGAACCGATCATCATCATCGACCAGCCGGAACTCTCCTCGCCCGTGGTGACGGTCCGGTCGAGCGTCGTCACCGCCGTGTCGGTCGTCGGGTCGACCGCCCAGGGCATCGTTGCCGTCGTCGGTGTGGTGGCCGTGCGCAGATCGATCGACGCCTCCCGCGCCCCGGAGACCGTGAACTCCGGGCTGAGAGTGATGAAACCGTCGCTGCCGTCAGGGGCGAACCCGGCGCCGAGCAGGGTGTAGATCCCCGCCGGGACGCTGATCTTGGCGATTCCCCTGTAGTTGGTGACGGCCACGCCATTGGGCTTGCCGGCGTCCGAGGTGCTCATGTAGCCGACGAGCCCGGCATAGGGGCGACCGTCCCGATCGATGGCCTTGATGGTCAGGGTGTGCATCGGCCAGCGGGCATCCGTGGTGCGCGCCGGCGAGGACGCGGCGCGCAGCGAGCTGACTCCGGCGAAGAGTGCGCTCGCCGGGTGCGCAGCGAGTGCGGCGCCGAGTGCGCGGCTGCTCGCGGCCGTGATGACACCGGTTCCGCGCAGGCCGTCCCGGGAGGTGATCTCCACCCCGGGGACGGCCGTGGGGGAGGAGGCCGCGGCATACGTCACCGTGACGGGGGTGCGGCCACCGCGGGCCGCGATGGCGGTCGCGTCGAACAGCGCGAGGTCGAGTGTGCTGCCGACAAGTGCGCGGACACTCTGCGGAACGACGTAGGTCGCGCCCCCGACGCGCAGAGAGGTCGCCGCTCCACCGCTCATGCGGCCGGTGACGGTGAGGGTGGGGGCACCCGTGGCGTTGCGGCCGAGGATGACTCGGTCGCCAGTCGGCAGGATCACGGGCCGTGAGGCGGAAGTGGTCACTGCGGGGGCGAGGGTGCGTATGCCGCCGTGCTCACCTCCGGCGGCCATGGTCGCCGACGCCGGGGTAGCCGCCGCTGCCGCGACCAGTGCCAGCGCCGCCGCTGCGCTCGTGCCGAATCCCAGCCCTGCTCTGATCCTCATGCCCGCTCCCTCGCGTGATGGCTCGGGGGAGTGTCCCCCGGGGGGATCTTTGCACGGCTATACCGAGTATGTCGAGCCTTACCCGCCGCCGAGTTTCGCCGGCTGGGACGGGTCAGGGCGCGGTGGCGGCTTCCATCGCCGTGCGTATGCCGTGCAACCGGTCTGCTGCGCGGACCCGGGCCGCCGGTAGCTCCTCGGTGACCGGCTCGATGACCTCGAGATAGATCTTGAGCTTGGGCTCGGTCCCGGACGGGCGGACGATGATCCGGGAGTCGTCGCCGAGGTGGTAACGCAGACCCTCGGTCGGGGGCAGCCCGCCGTCGCCGCGCGCGAGGTCGTCGGTGCGGCATACGGACAGCCCGGCGATCTCCGTCAGTGGCTCGGTGCGGAGGCGGGCCATGATCGTGTCGATGTCGGCCAGGTCGGCGACCCGGACGGAGAAGGCGTCGGTCGCGTGGACGCCGTGGGCGCGGGCGAGGTCGTCGAGGACCGCCTGAAGGTCGGATCCGGCGGCTTTGCGGATCGCGGCGAGTTCGGCGAGGAGGAGAGCCGCCGTGATCCCGTCCTTGTCCTTGACGAAATCCGGTGCGACGCAATAGCCCAGGGCCTCTTCGTAGCCATAGGCGAGGTCGGGGGCGCGGGAGATCCACTTGAAGCCCGTGAGGGTCTCCTCGTGAGGGATCCCGGCGGCGGCGCACATGGCGGCCAGAAGACGCGAGCTGACGATCGAGTTGGCGAACCGGCCGCCCTCGGGAACGCCTCGGGCGATGAGGTGGGCGCCGAGGAGCGCACCGAGTTCGTCGCCACGCAGCATGCGCCACCCGCCCGGCCCGGGGATCGCGGCGGCGCAGCGGTCGGCGTCGGGATCGTTGGCGATGACGAGATCGGGACCGGTCTGTTCGGCGAGATCGAGGGCGAGGTCCATGGCGCCTGGCTCCTCGGGGTTGGGGAAGGTCACGGTGGGGAAGGCCGGGTCCGGCTGGGCCTGGGCCGCGACGGGGATCGGCGCCGGGAAACCGTTGGCGGCGAACGCATCCTGGAGAGTCTGCGAGCCCACGCCATGCAAGGCGGTGTGCACGATGGTCACGTCGCGGGGGCTGTCCTCGGCGAGAGTGAACGTCGTGTCGACGATGTAGTCGCGATAGAGGCTCTCGTCGAACACCTCCCAACCCTCGGGTGCGCGCGGGATGGAGGTGACGGAAGTGACCGCGGCGATCCGGTCGGCGATGAGCGCATCGGCCGGTGGAACGATCTGAGAACCGTCGGCGAGATAGACCTTGTAGCCGTTGTCCTGCGGGGGGTTGTGACTGGCCGTGACCATGACGCCGGCGTCGGCGGCGAGGTAGCGCACGGCATACGCCAGGACCGGGGTCGGCAGTGGCCTCGGGAGCAGGTAGGCCCGGCCGCCGGCCGCGGTGACGACTGCTGCGGTGTCGCGGGCGAAGACGTCGGAGTTGAGGCGGGCGTCGTAGCCGATGACGACGGTCGGGATGTCGGAGATCGTCGCGAGATGGGCCGTCAGGCCGGCGGCGGCCCGGATGACGACGGCACGATTCATCCGGTTGGGTCCGGCCCCGAGGGCGCCGCGCAGACCAGCGGTTCCGAACTGGAGGAGTCCGGCGAACCGGTCTGCGAGATCGGCTGCGGCGCATTCGCTTCCGGCCTCGGCCTCGGCGATGATCGCGGTGAGTTCGGCGACGGTGGCGGGGTCGGGATCGTCGGCGGCCCAGGCGCGCGCCGCGTCGAGCAGGCGGGTGAGGTCGCGGCGGATGGATGACGGCATACGGACGAACTCCTCGGCTGACGCTGGACGCGGCCCATCCCCCGGGCCGACGCCCGCGACTGTACGCGATCACCTTGTCGCGGCCGGAAGGAGTCGGCCAGGATTCGTCCATGAGTTGGCACATTCTCGGCGACCGAACCCGTCGCCTGCCCGCGCCGGTGCCGATCGTGTGGGCCGACCTGGTGGAACGGCGAGTCTCGGGCAGCCGTCCGTGGATGGAGTTGGCCGAGGACGAGGCGATGCCCGATGTGCTGCGGGCTTTCGAGCCGCGCGAGGTCGTGTGGTCGTCGCTGTGGCCGGCCCGGCCGCGCCTGCGGATCGTCCTGGAGTGCCTGCCCGCCGACGGGGAGACGCGGCTGCGCTTCACCATCGAGTCGCCGGAGGCGGTCGACGATCCCTCCGCCGTCGGGCACTACCGGCGGCGGATGAACGAACTGCTCTTTCGCGACCTCCGCACCTCATACGGCCAATGACGTCGAGAGATCAAATAAGCCGCGTCGAGAGATCAAATAAGCCGCGTCGAGAGATCAAATAAGCCGCGTCGAGAGATCATTCGGCCGAGCCGACGTCGCATGAATCCCGCGATGGGCCCTCGGGGGGGTCCCCCCGGGACCCCGGTCCCGCGCCTCGGGATGGGTGTGGCAGTTACGCTCGCCGTGTGAACAACGCCGTGACGGATAACCCGCTCGACGCCCAGGGAACCGACCCGTTCGAAGTCGCGCGGCAGGCCGCGGCCGCGATCGCGGACAAGACCGGTGCCACGGGACATGACATCGCCCTCGTCCTCGGGTCCGGCTGGGGAGAGACCGCCGATCGGGTCGGGCAAACGCTGGCGACCGTCGACAACACCGAGATCCCGGGGTTCGCCAAAGCGGCAGTGGTCGGACATTCGGGGACGATGAGATCGGTGGCGATCGGCGACACTGGTCGGCGTGCGCTGGTTTTCGGCACTCGGACGCACTACTACGAAGGCCGCGGCGTCCGGGCGGTTGTGCACGCGGTACGGACCGCGGCCGCTGCGGGTTGCCGGGCGATCGTGCTGACCAACGGCTGTGGTGGACTGCGGCCAGAGTGGGCGCCCGGCACGCCGGTGCTGATCAGCGATCACCTCAATCTGACGGCCGCCTCCCCTCTGGAGGGTGCGACCTTCGTCGACCTCACCGATCTGTACAGCTCGCGGCTTCGGCGATTGGCCCGCGAGGTCGACCCTGCGCTCGACGAGGGTGTGTATGTGCAGTTCCGCGGCCCGCAGTACGAGACGCCCGCCGAGGTGAAGATGGCTGGCATCCTCGGCGGTGATCTGGTCGGGATGTCGACGACCCTGGAGGCGATCGCCGCCCGGCAGGTGGGCATGGAGATCCTCGGCATCTCGTTGGTCACCAATCCGGCCGCCGGCATCTCCGCCACCCCTCTGTCCCACGCCGAGGTGGTCCAGGCCGGTCAGGCAGCGGCCGCTCGGTGTGGTGACCTGCTCGCGCGGATCGTCGGGCGAATCTGAGCCCCTCGGGTGGCCTGATGACCTCTCGATGCCTGCTATTTGATCTCTCGACGCCGGCTATTTGAGCTCTCGACGCCGGCTATTTGATCTCTCGACGGGGAGGGGTCAGCGGGCGACGGCGAGGGCGGCGTCGCCGCGGGGGGAGAGGCGGACGCGCTGGCCGGGGGCGAAGCCGGGGAGGGCCGCGCTGGAGACCTGCACGATCACGCGCTCGCCGGAGTCGGCCGCCGCGATGACCCGGCCGTGCGCGCCGAGGAAGCTCGCGCTGACGACGGACGCGTTGCCGGCGCTGTCGGGGCTGACGTCGATATGCTCGGGGCGGACGAGAACGTCGACGTCACCGGTGCCCGAGCCAGGGAGCAGGGGGAGGCTCGCGTCGAGGACCTCGGCCAGCTTTCCGTCCGACCGCCCCCGAAGCCGATTGGTCAGGCCGACGAAGTCGGCGACGAAGGCGGAGGCGGGGCGGGCATAGAGCTCCTGCGGCGCCGCGAGTTGCTCGAGCTTCCCCGAACGCATGACCCCGACCCGGTCGGCGACGGCGAGCGCCTCCTCCTGGTCGTGGGTGACGAAGAGTGTCGTCGTCCCGACCTCGAGCTGGATGCGTCGGATCTCGTCGCGCAGCTGGGTCCGTACCTTGGCGTCGAGGGCGGAAAGGGGCTCGTCGAGCAGGAGGACCTGAGGGGAGATCGCCAGGGCGCGGGCGAGCGCGACCCGCTGCTGCTGACCGCCGGACATCTGGTGGGCATAACGGTCGGCCTGGGTCGACAGACCGACAAGGTCAAGCATGTCGGCCGCCCGCTTGGCGCGCGTCGCCTTGTCCTGGCGGCGCATCTCCAGACCGAACTCGACATTCTGGCGGGCGGTCATGTGTGGGAACAGGGAATAGGCCTGGAAGACCATCCCGAGGTCGCGCTTGTTCGTCGGCAGCGCGGTGACATCCCGGCCGCCGATTTCGATCCGACCGGCGTCGGGATCCTCGAGGCCAGCGAGGCAACGCAGCGCCGTCGTCTTCCCGCAACCCGATGGACCGAGCAGGGCGACGAACTCACCCGGCGCCAGGTGGAGGTCGAAGGAGTCGAGAGCGTTGACCGCGCCATACGTCCGGCGCAGGCCGGTCAGTTCGACGGCGACGCCGCGATCGGAGTTGGGGGAGGCGACGGTCACTCAGGACTCCTTGGCGGGGCCGGCGGGCGGGGCGGAGGGAGCAACAGGTGCGAGGGCGCGACGGGCGCGCCGTCCACCGGCTCCGCTGCCGACGAAGGACATGGCGAACAGGACGACGAAGGCGAAAACGAGCGACAGCAGCCCGACGGCCACGGAAATCTTGGCGTCGGACTTGCCCAGTTGATACATGGCGACCTGGAGATTGCGTCGCGAGAAGAGGTTGGCGATGGTGAACTCGCCCAGGACGAGCGCGACGGAGAGAAAGGAGGCCGAGAGGACGGCGGTGCGGAGGTTGGGGAGGACGATCCGCCACATCACGGTGAACCACGAGGCCCCCAGTGACCGGGCCGCCTCCGACAGCGTCTTGACATCGATGGCGCGCAGCCCGGCGTCGAGGGCGCGATAGGCATAGGGGAGGACGAGCACGACATACGCCAGGCCGAGCCAGAGCGTCGACTCGTTGAAGAGATAGAAGACCCATGCATAGACCGGGACGAGGCCGACGACGAGGACGATCGCCGGGACCGTCAGCGGCAGGAGGCACAGGAATTCGACCGTCCGGGAGAGCTGGGGCAACCGCAGCCGCACCCAGGTCATCGTCGGCACGAGCAGGACGAGCATGAGCACGACGGTGATGACACACAGGCCGATCGAGGCGAGAAAGCCCTCCTTGAGGGCAGGGTATTTCGCCGAGATCTCCGAGACGTGGCTGAGCGTTCTCCACGTCGCGAGCGTCCGGCCCCCGCGGCGCACCTTGGTGGTGAAGTCGAGCATTCCGAGCAGGGGGAGGACGAAGAACGCGAGAACCGCTGTCACGGTGACCCAGCGGAACACCGACTGCTTGCGGCGGAAGGCCGCGCGCTGGCTCACCGGACCAGCCACTTCGACGAGCGCTTGTCGAGCCACGTATAGAGCGTCATGACGATCGCGACGACGACTACCATCGCCAGTGCCATGGCCTTGCCGACATTGGCCTGGCCGAGGACGGTCTCGCTGGTGAAGGTGCCGGCGATCTGGAGGGGAACGAGCGGCTCCGCCTGGGACACCAGGGCCGCGGCGGTGGCGTAGGCGCTGAAGGCATTGGTGAACAGCAGGAGCGTCGCTCCGACGAAGGACGGGAACAGGATCGGCATGGCGACCCGGCGCCAATAGGTCCACGTCGTCCCGCCGAGTGTCTCGGTGGCCTCGCGCCACTGGGGCCGCAACCCCTCCACGGCGGGGAGGAAGACGATGAGCATGAGGGGGATCTGGAAATAGAGATAGACCAGGAGGACGCCCTTGTTCCAGTCATAGAGCCACAGGGTCGAACTCGGCGCCATGCCGGCCTTCTTGAGCCAGGCGGTGATCATCCCCTGGGCCCCGAAACTCGCGATGAAGGCGAAGGCGAGCGCGACACCGCCGAACTGCGCGAGAACCCCGCACAACGAGGTGACGAACCGCTTGAGTATGCCGTTCGGTTTCGCCGTGCTCACGGCATACGCGAGGACGGCGCCGACGACCGCGCCGACGAAGGCCGTGACGATCGAGAGGATGAGCGACTGTTTCAGGGCGGTCAGGAAGTTCGCGCTGCCGAGTGCCCGGATGTTGCCGAGCGTCGGGCGGCCCTCACTGACGAAGGCGGCGACGACGACGACGATCGTCGGGATGACGAGGAAGACAGCGGTGTAGGCGAAGAACGGGACGACGCCCGCGAGGGCGCCCGACGGACGTATGCCGCCGAGCGCCTTCCGCGGGCGAGTCGCCGAGGCGTCAGCCAACGGCCTTGGCCCAGTTGGCGGTGAGATAGGCGGTCGCCTTGGTGACGTCGTCGGCGGTCGGGACCGTCGTCGTGCCGGTCACCTTGGGGAGTGCGTCGGCGAGCGCCTTGTCGATCGTGCCGGCGGTCGTCATCGCCTCCATGCGCACGGGGCGCGCGCCGCCCTTGAGCCAGAGGTTCTGGCCCTCGTCGGAATAGAGGAACTCCTGCCACAGGCGCGCGGCCGCCGGGTGCGGGGCGTCCTTGTTGATCGCCTGGACGTAGTAGCCGGCGAGGGCGACGCCGTCGGGCACCCAGACCTTCCACGTGTCGACGTTCTTGCCGGCGGCGACGTTGAGGTAGTCCCAGTCGAAGACGACGGGTGTGTCCCCGGACTCGATGGTCGCGGGGGTCGGGTCGACGGGCAGGAAGTTGCCGGCCGCCTTGAGCTGCTTGAACCAGTCCACGCCCTTGGCGACGTCGCCGGCGGTGCCGCCCTTGGCGAGCGAGACCATCTGGACGCCGGCGAAGGCCGAGCCGGCCTTCGTGGGGTCGCCGTTGAGCGCGACCTTGCCCTTGAACTTCGCACCGAGCAGGTCATCGATGCTCGTGGGATCGGGCACGGCGGAGGAGTCGTAGCCGACCGACATATAGCCGCCGTAGTCGTTGACCCAGGTTCCGTTGGCGTCCTTAAGGGTTTCGGGGATGTCCTTCCACGTCGTCACCTGATACGGCGCGAACATCCCGGTGTTGGCGGCGGCGACCGCCGCACCGAGGTCGAAGACGTCGGGAGCCTTGGATTGACCCTTGAGGTTGGTGGCCGCGGTGACCTCGTCGGCGCTGGAGGCGTCGGGTTGGTCACTGTTGACCTTGATGCCGTACTTCTCGGTGAACTTCGTGATGATCTCGCCGTAGTTGGCCCAGTCCGGAGGCAGGGCGATGACGTTGAGCTGCCCCTCCTTTTTGGCGGCGGCGACAAGGGCGTCCATCCCGCCGAGGGCCTCGGCCGAGGTCGCTGTCTTCGCATCACCGCCGCCGGCTGTGGCGCTCGTCGTCGACGAGGAACTCGAGTCGGACTTGGGTGCGCAGGCGGCGACCGTGGCCACGGCGGTCAAGGCGACCGCGAGCGTGGTCAAGCGTCGAGTGGGTGTGGACACGGATCCTCCGGATCGATCGGCTCCCGATTGGGGCCGGGAGCGGCTTTCGGCCATGCTTGGGGCACGGCGTGGATAGAAGATGACACGAGGTCACCCGAGGGGCAAGCACCAGATGAACGGTCGCGGTCAAGTCGTTATCGTCGGCGGTGGGCCGGGGGGTTATGAAGCCGCCCTCGTGGCCGCGGCGCAGGGCGCCTCCGTGACGGTGGTCGATCGTGACGGCCTGGGCGGGGCCGCCGTCCTCACCGACTGCGTCCCGAGCAAGACCCTCATCTCGACCGCGGACTATCTGGGCGAATTGGAGGTCGCGACTGACCTCGGCGTCCACCTCGTCGACCACGAGGGCGATGAGATGGTCGCAGCGCAGGCGAACCTGCCCGAGATCAACCGGCGGGTCCTCGATCTCGCCGGGGCGCAGAGTGAGGACATCGGCGGGCGGCTCGGCGAGGTCGGCGTGCGGGTGGTGCGCGGCGCGGCATACGTCCTGGAGGCGGGGCGGGTGCGCGCGGACCTCGCGGACGGGTCCGCCGAGATGCTCGACGCCGACGTCGTCCTCGTCGCCACTGGGGCCAGGCCGCGGGTGATGGCGACGGCCGTGCCGGATGGCGAGCGGATCCTCACGTGGCAGCAGATCTATGCCCTTCCGGCGCTGCCCGAGCATCTGATCGTGGTCGGATCCGGCGTGACCGGTGCGGAGCTGGCGCAGGCCTACCTCGGGCTGGGGGCGCGCGTGACGTTGGTGTCGAGCCGCGACCGAGTGCTGCCGGGGGAGGACGCCGATGCCGCCACCGTGATCGAGGAGGTGTTCCGCCGCCGCGGCATGAGGGTCCTGTCGCGTTCGCGAATGCGGGGTGCCAAGGTCGTCAGGGATGCGTCCGGTGAGATGGTCGGTGTGACCGTGACCCTCGAGGACGGCCGGGTGGTCGAAGGCTCCCACGCGCTGCTCGCGGTCGGCTCGGTCCCGCAGACGGCGGGGCTCGGCCTGGAGGAGGCCGGGATCGCGCTCTCCTCGTCGGGACACATCGTCGTCGACCGGGTCTCGCGGACCTCCGTCCGCGGGGTGTATGCCGCGGGCGACTGCACCGGTGTCCTCCCCCTCGCGTCGGTGGCGGCGATGCAGGGGCGGATCGCCATGGCGCACGCCCTCGGCGACGCCGTGGCTCCACTCAACCTCGACATCGTCCCGGCCAATATCTTCACCGATCCCGAGATCGCGACGGTCGGGGTGTCAGAGAAGAGCATCGACACCCTCGGGTTGCGGGTGCGGACGACGACGTTGCCGCTGGCGCGCAACCCGCGGGCGAAGATGCTCGGAATCACCGACGGGTTCGTCAAGCTGTTCGCCGAGAGCGGATCCGGGACGCTGCTCGGGGGCGTCATCGTCGCGCCCCGGGCCTCGGAGCTGATCTTCCCAGTGACGCTGGGGGTGACGTTGCGGCTCAACGTCGACCAGGTCGCGAGCACCTTCACCGTCTATCCGAGCCTGACCGGGTCAATCGCCGAGGCGGCCCGGCGGCTCCACGCGACGTGACCGGAGACTCGGCGTCCGGGAGGCAGCCTTGGGAAGCGTCCGGTGTCGGGCTGGGCGACTCTCCGTCAGATCCGTATGCCGCGGCGGAACCTCCCCGAGGCTGGCCGCGGATCGACGTGGTCGCGGCGCTGCTCGTCGACTCTCTCGTGGTGCCGACCCGGGTGCTCGCCGCCCAGCGAACCGAACCTCCTGCTCTGGCCGGCGGCTGGGAGATCCCGGGTGGCAAGGTGGAGCCGGGGGAGTCGCCAGAGGCCGCCGTCCGGCGGGAACTACGCGAGGAACTCGGCGTCGGCCTTGTGCTGGGAATGGCCGTGGACGGGCCGATCGAGGGGTGGTGGCCGCTCGGGGCGAGATACCGAATGCGGGTCTGGCTCGCCGAGGTGAGTGACGGGCTACCGGCGCCGCTGGAGGATCACGAGCAGCTGTGCTGGCTCGGTCCTGAGGACGTCTGGAGCGTCAACTGGCTCCCCGCGAACCGACCCATCCTCGAAGCGGCCCTCGCCCTCCTCTGGCCAGCGGGTGGGTGACCGCTCGACGCGGCTCAGGTGATCTCTCGACGCGGTTTATTTGATCTCTCGACGCGGTTTATTTGATCTCTCGACGGGCGGCCGGGGGGTGGGGGGTGGGGGTGGGAGTGGGGGGGTGAACGGCATGCGGACGGGAGAACGGCATACGGCCCAGGGCGGCGACAATGACCACGCGACGCCACGGCACGCCCACGCGACACGCAGAGACACGCACGCCACCGAGAGGAGACGACGGTGCCCGTCACCATCCCCAGCGCCCTGCCGGCGCGGCGCATCCTCGAAGGCGAGAATGTCTTCGTCATGACCGAGGGCCGGGCCTTCCACCAGGACATCCGGCCGCTGCATATCGCCATCGTCAACCTCATGCCGACCAAGATGGCGACCGAGACCCAGCTCCTGCGCCTTCTCGGCAACACCCCCCTTCAGCTCGAGATCACTCTCGTCCGGATGGAATCGCACGATCCGCGCAACACCGCCGCCGCGCACCTCGACGCCTTCTATCTCACTTTCCCGGAGGCACGGGAGCGGAAATACGACGGCCTCATCATCACGGGCGCGCCGATCGAGACACTTCCGTTCGAGGCGGTCGACTACTGGCCCGAGCTGTGCTCCGTGATCGACTGGAGTCACGACCATGTGTTCTCCACACTGCACGTCTGCTGGGGAGCGCAGGCGGGTCTCAAGCACCGATACGGCATCGAGAAGTATCCATTGTCGGAGAAGATGTTCGGCGTTTTCCCCCATCGCGTTCTCGACCCGCGCAACCGCGTGCTCAGCGGATTCGACGCGGTGTTCCCCGCGCCGCACTCGCGGCACACCGAAACGCGGGCGGCAGATATCGAGGCGACGCCGGGGCTCGACCTGCTCGCCGTCAGTGATGAGGCGGGAGTCTATCTCGCGGGGACCCCCGACGGCCGCGAACTCTATGTCACCGGGCATCCCGAATATGAATGGGACACGCTCAAGAAGGAATACGACCGAGACATCGGCCGCGGGTTGGACATCGAAGTCCCGCGGCACTATTACCCCGACGACGATCCGGCCCGTGAGCCAATGGTGACGTGGCGTTCCCACGCTTTCCTGCTCTATGCCAACTGGCTCAACTACTGCGTCTATCAGCGCACGCCCTTCGACCTCGGCGCGATCTCCTCCGCCGCGCCGGCGTCGGGTGGGGACGACGAGGAGTGAGCTGAGCACGCGGCTCGGTCAGTTCGGCGGCCGGGTATGCCGGCGATGGGGTCGTCCCCGGCTCGTCACATGAGCCTCTCGGCGATCCAGAGAAGCGCCGCTCCGCCGAATGCGAGCACGGCGAGGATCGGCATGTCGTGGGGATAGAACCCGATGATGGACGCTTTGATCAAAGTGGCCCCGAGCATCAGAATGCCAATGGCGCCGAGGAGATATCCGAGGAGAGATCCGGACTTGCGCTGGTCCGTCTGACTCTGGTCCACGCGGGTCACGCTTCCTTTCCATTCGTGATTGAGGGGCGGGCACCCCCTGCCGCCTCGCGAACCACCCTCGCACGCACCTCGCGTTCCGGCCTGTCGGTCATTCGAGGGACGTGGGTCAGGAGAATTCGGCCCATCCGGCTCGCGACCAGAGGCGGCCAGCCCTCCCGCCCTTCAAACCTGGGAAGAACCTGAGAGCGCTGCTTCTGGACGGGGGCGGGAACCGCGTGGGAGTTTGGCGGTGGGGCTTCTCTGGGCGGATCGGCCGGCCCGTCCCCATCGTCGGAGGATCGATGACCAGTTCACGAACGCGCCGCATCACCACCCTCGCCATCGCCCTCGCCGCCGCAGGCACCACTGTGGCCGCCGCGAGCACGCCCGCCCCCACGCCGCAGTGGGCCCGCCTCCAGACCCACCAGCTTCCCGGGTCCGTCTTCCGCGCCGCCGACGAAGGTGACTCGCTCGAAGTCGCCGACATGGCCGAGCAGTATGCCCAGCAGCGCAGCCTCCCCGCCGAAAGCGTTCCCGCCGACGCACTCGTGGCGGCCCGCGCCCAGGCGGCGAAGGTGCCTCTGGCCCGGGCCCGGGCCAGCGAACTCACCTCCGTCGCCATGAACGCCGAGCCCACGGGCTACACCGACCCCTATTGGTCCAACGCCGGCTCCGGCTTCCAGCGCGTCGCCGGCCGCACCACCGCCCTGGCCGTTTCGGGCAGCACCTACTACGCCGGCGCCGCCGACGGCGGTGTCTGGAAATCCACCGACGCCGGCCGCCACTGGGTCCCGATCTGGGACGCGATGCCGACCCTCTCCATCGGAGCCCTGACCCTCGCCCATGACAGGGCGCTGTGGGTCGGCACCGGCGAGTCCAACACGAACTCCGACTCCTATCAGGGCGTCGGGGTCTATCGCTCGACCAATGGCGGCTCGAGCTTCAGCCGCGTCGGCGGCACCGAACTCATGAGCCGCCAGGTCTTCCGGCTCGTCGACGACGGCATGGGGACGATGTATGCCGCGACCAGCCAGGGCCTCTATCGCCACTCCAGCACCACGAACGCCGGGGCCTGGCAGCTGATTCTCAAGCCCGACCCCAACCCGGACGACTCGCCCTACTCGACGTCCTTCATCACCGATGTCGTCGTGCGCCCCGGAACGCACGGCACGCAGGTCCTGGCCGTTCTCGGGTGGCGGGGCGGATCGGCATACAACGGCTTCTATGTCTCGACGAGGGGCGGCGCGAGGGGCTCCTTCCACAAGGTCACGCCCAAGGGCGCGATCGACGCCACCGACATCGGCCGCGCGACCTTCGCCTATTCCGCCACGGGCGATCGGCTGTATGCCGTGATCCAGTCACCCAAGATGCTCGCCGCCGGCGAGGACTCGATCCTCCAGGGCGTCTTCGTCTCCGACACCGGCACCGCGCTCGGGCCGTGGCGCAAGATCGCCGACGCCGAGTCCCTGATGACGACCGGCTCGGCGCTGACCTTCCCCGGCTATCACCCCGGCATCCAGGCTTGGTACAACCAGTTCATCCAGGTCGATCCGGCGAATGCGAACCATGTCTATCTCGGCCTCGAGGAGGTCTACGAGACGCGCGACGGCGGCAGGTCCTTCACGACGATCAGCCCCTACTGGAACTACGGACTCGCCTGCGGCACGAGTTGCCCAAAGACCACGCACCCCGACCAGCATGCGGTCGCGCTGGCCGGTGGGCGCGTCGTCATCGGCAACGACGGCGGCGTCTATTCTCGGCCCGCGAGTCACACGGGGTTGGGCAGCTGGGCGAGCCTCAACTCGACGATGTTCACCCTTCAGTACTACGACGCCGCGGCCGGCCGACTGGGCGCCGGCACGGCCTATTGGGGCGGCCTCCAGGACAATGGCACCACGATCCTGCGTCCGGGCCAGATCAACGTCGAACCGGCGGGTGGCGACGGGGGCTATGTGCTCGTCGACCCGGCCAATGCGAGCCGCGCGGTGGGGGAGTATGTCGGCCTCCTGATGTACTCCACGACCGATGGTGGCCACTCCTTCACCAATGTCGCCCCGACCTGCGGCAACTACACCGGTGCGAACTGTGACCCGGGTGCCCGGTTCATCGCGCCGTTCCAGGCCGACGTGAGCAACACCAACACCTGGTATGCCGCCGGATCCAAGCTCTGGAAGACCACCAAGGGCTGGAACACCGCCTGCGCGGGCTCCGCCTGCGACTGGACGCCGATCCACACGTTCGGCACCGACGGCGTCGGACTGCCCCGCCTCGGCACCGCCATCGCCGCCAACGGCAAGACGGTGTATGCCGCGTGGATCGACGGGCAGGCCAACCCGAGCCCGACCTTCCAGACCGGCATCGACACCAACTACGGCGGGACCTGGCACCGGATCAGTTCGCCGGTCCTGCCCAACCGTTTCGTCGCCGGCGTCACCGTCGACCCGGCGAACCCCGCCCACGTCTATGCGGTCTACAACGGCTACTCCCGGCGCTGGATCCCCGGTGGCGGCGAGGGCGTCGTCTTCGAGTCGACCAACGGTGGACGGACGTGGCGCAATATCTCCGGCAACCTGCCGGACGCCCCCGGCGACGCGCTCGCGATCGTCTCGGGCAACCTCGTCCTCGGCACGGACGTCGGGGTCTTCCTCGCCTCGGCGTCGAACCCGACCGCGTGGCGTCGCGCTCCCGGTCTGACCAACTCCGCCGCCAACAGCGTCCGCCCCGTCCCCGGTGCCCGCGCCGCGGTCATCGGCACGCACGGGCGTGGGATCTGGCGGATCGACTTCTGACCCGATCGGGCGGCCCGCTGGTGGACGAAAGCGCCAGCGGAGCGTCTGCGCAGGCACACTGGTCCTGTGACGCAACTCCCCTCGCCGGCCGAGCCGGCGGGGGGAGTTCGTGCGTGGGTGATGTTCGCGCTCGCGGTCTCGGCGTATGCCGCGGCCGTCCTTTGTCGCACCACCCTCGGTGTCGCGGGGTTCGAGGCGGTCGCCCACTTCCATGCCCGCGCGGGAATCATCTCGACGTTCGTCGTCGTCCAGTTGCTCGTCTACACCCTCATGCAGATCCCGGCCGGCGTCCTCATCGATCGGTTCGGCTCGCGCGCGGCCATCGCGGGCGGACTCGTCGTCATCGGCCTCGGCCAGATCGGGATGGCGCTGGCCACCCGGGTCGGCGAGGCGATTCCGGCGCGGGTCGTCCTCGGGGCGGGGGACGCGCTGATCTTCACGAGCGCCATACGGCTGCTGCCGTCGTGGTTCCCGCCGCGGAAGGTGCCATTGCTCACCCAGTGCGTCGGACTGCTCGGCCAGTTCGGGCAGATCGGGAGCGCGATCCCGTTCGTCTGGTTGCTCGGTGTGGCGGGCTGGCGGACGGCGTTCCTGTCCGCCGCCGCGCTGCCGCTGGTGGTGGCGGGGGGCGTCCTCGCCTTCCTGCGGGACACCCCGCACGGCCCGGTGCCGCGCGGCTCGGCGCCGACCGCCTCGGAGGTCGGCCGCACTGTCCTGACCGTGCTCCGGCACCCGGGGACACGGCTCGGCCTGTGGACGCACTGGTCCAGCGGCTTCCCCGTCATGGTGTTCGCACTGTTCTGGGGATTCCCCTATCTCACCCGAGGCGAAGGCCGCAGCCCGGCGCAGGCGAGCGCGCTGCTGACTCTCCTCGTGGTCGTGGGCGCGGTGGCCGGCCCGCTGCTCGGGGTGCTCGTGGGCCGGCACCCCCTTCGGCGCAGCAATCTCGTGCTCGCGATGACGGCAGCCTCGCTGGTGCCCTGGTCGGCGATCTGGTTGTGGCCGGGACCGGCGCCCCTCTGGCTGCTCGTCGTTCTCTGCGCGGGGCTGGCGCTGGGCGGTCCGGGATCGGCGATCGGGTTCGATTTCGCCCGGACGTCCTCGCCGTCGGCGCGGCTGGGGACGGCCAATGGTGTGGTCAATCTCGGCGGTTTCACGGCGACGTTGTTGGCGATCCAGACGATCGGGCTCGCCCTCGACGCCATGTGCCCGGACGGGGCGTACACCCTGGGACGGTTCCGGCTCGCGCTGGCCGCCCAGGTGCCGTTCTATGTCGTTGGACTGGTGGGCCTGTTCCGGTCCAGGGCCCGAGCCCGCGCGCTGCTGGCGCGTGAGGGTGTGCGGGTGCCGCCCTGGCGAGCGGCTCTTGCGCGGGAATGGCGTGCCCGGTCACGTGGATCGGGTCGTATGCCGCGTGCCCGCTGACCGGGCCCGGTGAGGCGTCGTCAGGACGAGGCGTCGTCAGGACGAGGCGTCGTCAGGACGCTTCGGCGATCTCGTAGTGCGCGAGGCGGTCGTCCTCGCTCATGCCGCCCCACACGCCATACGGTTCGCGGTTGGCCAGGGCGTGGGCCCGGCACTGGAGGAGGACGGGACACCGGCTGCAGACTTCCTTGGCGGCGTGATCGCGGACGCGCCGCGCAGAGCCCCGTTCGCCCTCCGGGTGGAAGAACATCTCCGGGCTGAGGCCACGGCACAGGCCCTCGAACTGCCACTCCCACTCGGTGGCGAGCGGCGGAACCATTATCGTTTCAGCCATTGCGGCGAAACCCCCTCCGTCGGGTGCCGACCCGCTCCTGCCCTTGGGGTCGACCGATTACAGCCGGGAGGCTAGTTCGGCGCATCGGTGCGTTGGGCAAGCTCCGAGTAAGGATTGATTCAAGGATTGGTCAAGAACGCGTGATTCCGGCGTGATCTGTGTGTCGGGCGAGGCGTGCGGGAGAGGTGCGCCGGCGGCATACGACCCCTGTCAGTCACCGGACTTAGAATCACCAGATGACGCCAGGGTCGCCCACACCGATCGAACCACCGGTCGCGCTCACCTATGACGACGTCCTCCTGCTGCCGGGGGAATCCGACATCGTGCCGAGCGAGGTCGACACGACGACGCGGCTCACCCGCGAGATCGCGATTCGCGTTCCGCTGATCTCGGCCGCGATGGACACCGTGACCGAGGCGCGGATGGCGATCGCCATGGCCCGGCACGGGGGCATCGGGGTGCTGCACCGCAACCTGTCGATCGCCGACCAGGCCTATCAGGTCGACCTCGTCAAGCGCACGCAGACGGGGATGATCTCCAACCCGATCACCATCGGGCCGGACGCGACGCTGGAGGACCTGGACGAGTTGTGCGGGCAGTACCGCGTGTCCGGACTCCCGGTCGTCGGCGTCGATGACCTCCTCCTCGGGATCATCACCAACCGCGACCTGCGGTTCACGCCGGTCGCCGAATGGGGGAGCACCAAGGTCGCCGACGTCATGACTCCGATGCCGTTGTTCACGGCCCCGGTGGGGATCGCCCGTGACGACGCGATCGCCCTGCTGCGTCAGAACAAGCGGGAGCGACTACCGATCGTCGACGACCAGGGGCGCCTGGCCGGGCTCATCACCGTCAAGGACTTCGTCAAGAACGAGCAGTTCCCCAACGCGAGCAAGGACGGCTCGGGCCGGCTGATGGTGGGGGCGGCCGTCGGCTTCTTCGGGGACTCGTGGGAGCGGGCGACGACGCTCGTCGAGGCCGGCGTCGATGTGCTCGTCGTCGACACCGCGCACGGGCACGCCCGGCTGCTGCTCGACATGGTCCGGCGGCTCAAGGCCGACCCGGCGACGGCGCACGTCCAGCTCATCGGCGGCAATATCGCGACCTACGAGGGGGCCAAGGCCCTCGTCGAGGCGGGTATCGACGCGGTCAAGGTCGGGGTCGGCCCCGGCTCGATCTGCACGACGCGTGTGGTCGCCGGCGTCGGGGTGCCCCAGGTGTCGGCGATCATGTATGCCGCGCTCGCCGGCAAGCCGGCCGGCGTTCCGGTCATCGGGGACGGGGGTCTGCAGTACTCCGGCGATATCGCCAAGGCGCTCGTCGCCGGGGCCGACTCGGTGATGGTCGGCTCGCTGCTGGCCGGCTGCGAGGAGTCGCCGGGGGAGACCGTGTATATCCAGGGCAAGCAGTTCAAGACCTATCGCGGGATGGGGTCGGTGGGGGCGATGAGTTCCCGCGGCAAGAAGTCGTATTCGAAGGACCGCTACTTCCAGGCCGATGTGGCGAGCGACGACAAGATCGTGCCCGAGGGGATCGAGGGCCAGGTCGCCTATCGTGGGCCGGTCGCCGCCGTCGCCCACCAGCTCATCGGCGGGCTGCACCAGTCGATGTTCTATGTCGGGGCGCGGACCGTGCCGGAGCTGCAGGAGCGGGGCCGGTTCGTCCGGATCACGTCGGCGGGGCTGCGGGAGAGCCACCCGCACGATGTGCAGATGGTCGCGGAGGCGCCGAACTACCGGGGCCGCTGAGGGCGGCCGATCGCGACCCCGCGTCGGTCAGGTGCCGCGTCCCTCGCGGCTGGCCGACGCCGCGTCCGCCGCCTCCGCGCGGGCGTCTCGGACGCCGGTGTGCGGGAAGTCGTCGCCCGTGAAGAGCAGGGGTTCGTTCTCGGCGACCGCGAAGGCATAAGCGAGACAGTCACCGAAGTTGAGGCGGGCCGGGTGGCCGGACCCCCGACCGAACTCTCGATGAGCGCTGCGCGCTCGACGTGCGTGACCGGCGTGAACGGTTCCACCGTGATGCCCATGGCATCCAGCAGCGCGTCGAGACATCCCCTCGGCCGGGGGGATGTCTCGATCCGTGGATGGGCTCGTGGGTTTGGGCTTGTCATCGTCGACACCACAACTGGCCTCATCGAAGGGTAACCACGGATTCGCGCAATGGCCTGGGGGCCACGGCATGCTTTGATCTCGGGGAAGAGCCGGGCAGGCACCACTTCTGGTACTCGGGTCTCGGAGCCAGGCGACAGGTGTCCAAGATCCCATTTTCGTTTACGATATTTGGTATGCGTGAGGACGAGGTCACTGAGGAGCAGATCCAGCGGTGGGCCGATGAGGCCGAGTCTGGGTATGACGTCGAGGAGCTCAACCGGCGCGGACGAGGCCGTCCCGGTCGAGGCGCCGAGCCGACGCAAGTCGTCGCCGTCCGCCTCACCGTCGAAGAGCTCGCGGCTGTGGACGCGGTCGCCGGCCGAGACAACGTCAGCCGCTCAGAGGCGATCCGCCGAGTACTCGCGCACTACGCGGCGTGAAGATTCACGCCAGCGCGCTCAAACATGGAGTCACCCCGGAGGGAGGTTGTCCCGAGTTCCGTGGAACTTGGGACAACCTCAATGCCCCACTTGCCCCCACTAGCCCGGCTGCGGCGACTCTCCACACATCTCTCTCATGCCGCTGACGAAGTAACTTCGTTTTCGGGTGTGGAGACTGTCCGACCATCGGTGGACCGGCCGGACACGACAGCGAGGCTGGCGGGAAAGGGTCAGTGATGACCGAGACACTGCCGAGCGTGAGCTCGATGCCGAAGGACAGTGGTGTGCCTGCGTGGCGGGATGCCCGCGGCGGCGAGCGGTCGGCATACGTCCGGATAGCCTTGAGATCGTGACTGACATCGAGATCGGGCGCGGCAAGCGCGGGCGGCGGGCTTTCTCCTTCGACGACATCGCCGTCGTGCCGAGCCGGCGCACGCGCGATCCCGAGGATGTCTCGCTCGCCTGGCAGATCGACGCTTATCACTTCGAGATCCCAGTCCTCGGCGCGCCGATGGACTCGGTCATGTCGCCGGCGTCCGCGATCGCACTCGGCCGGCTCGGCGGGCTCCCGGTTCTCGACCTCGAGGGGCTGTGGACGCGGTATGCCGATCCCGCCCCCCTGCTCGAGGAGATCGCCTCCCTGCCGCGTCGGGAGGCGACGGCGCGGATGCAAGAGATCTATCGCGCCGAGATCCAGGCGGAACTGATCGTCGAGCGGATCCGGGAGATGCGGGCCTCCGGGATCACGGTCGCGGCGGCGCTGTCGCCGCAGCGGACGGCGCAGTTCTCGCGACATGTGGTGGAGGCGGGCGTCGACCTGTTCGTCATTCGCGGGACCACGGTGTCGGCAGAGCATGTGTCGAGCCGGGCGGAGCCGCTCAACCTCAAGCGGTTCATCTATGAACTCGACGTGCCGGTCATCGTCGGCGGTGCAGCGAGCTACACGGCCGCGCTCCATCTCATGCGGACCGGGGCCGCCGGGGTGCTCGTCGGGTTCGGCGGCGGGGCGGCGCACACGACCCGCACCTCGCTCGGCATCCACGCGCCGATGGCCTCGGCGGTCGCCGACGTGGCCGGGGCGCGGCGGGACTATCTCGACGAGTCGGGCGGGCGGTATGTCCACGTCATCGCCGACGGTGGCGTCGGGTTCAGCGGGGACGTCGTCAAGGCGATCGCGTGCGGCGCCGATGCCGTCATGCTCGGCGCCGCGCTCGCCCGGGCGGCCGAGGCACCGGGCGGGGGCTATCACTGGGGGCCAGAGGCGCACCACGCGGAGTTGCCACGCGGCGAGCGGGTCAAGGTCCGCTCTGCGGGGACGATGGAGGAGATTCTCTTCGGCCCCTCCCGCGCCGCCGACGGCCGGACCAATCTGATGGGCGCCCTGCGACGGGCCATGGCGACGACCGGGTATCTGGAGCTCAAGGAGTTCCAGCGGATCGACGTCGTGGTCTCTCCTCACCAGCCGAGCTGAGCGGGCCCGTCCGGCCGGCCCGGTGTGGAAGCCCGAAGTTGCGCACGTCGTCGCCGGTCCGGCTGACGGATCAGGAACATCGTGCTGACAGTTTGTTCACACAAGGTGATGAGTCGGCGTGAGCGGTTGCACCCGGGCAGAGAGAGAGTCGAGCTGTCGGCCAACACGGGCGCGACGGAGGGAAGGGATCATCGATGGGCACATGGAGTCAGAGGGCGGCCGTCGTCGCCGTCATGGCCGAACAGTGACATGGTGACGTCCTGGCGCACCAACCATGCATGCTGAGACCGGTGACCTGATCCCGGTGGCCGTGGCGGCCACCGGGCTCAGCCGCGTCTTCCCCGACGGCGACGAGACGGTCGTGGCGATCGGCAGTGTCGATCTTGAGTTGAGGTTCGGGGAACTCGTTGTCCTTCACGGCCACTCGGGAAGTGGGAAGTCGACACTCCTGCGACTGCTCAGTGGTATCGACGTCCCGACATCAGGAGAGGTCGCCGTCGGTGACGTGCCGCTGGGCCGTCTCAGTGAGGATGAGCGGGCTCGCATCCGGCTCGCGCATATCGGCGTCGTCTACCAGACGGACAACCTCATCGAGGAGTTCACCGCGCATGAGAACGTGACCTTCCCCCTGCGGGTTGCAGGGTGGAATGGGCGCGAAGCGGACACCGAGGCAGATACGTGGCTGGAGCGCGTCGGCGTCGCTGACTTGGGGCACCGCTATCCCGAACACATGTCTGGAGGGCAGCGGCAGCGCGTGGGGATTGCCCGGGCCCTTGCAGGCGGTCGGCGGACGCTCCTCGCCGATGAGCCGACGGGCGCCCTCGACACCATGAACTCCTCGGCTCTGATGGCCCTCCTGCGCGCACTCGCCGACGAGGGAGTCGCGGTCCTGGTCAGTTCGCACGACCCTGCGGCGCAATTGTTCGGCGATCGGGCCTGGAGATGGTCGATGGTGTTCTCACCTGACCAACCGAGCCGGTTGCGAGCGAGTGTGCTTATCGTCCGATACCTCCTGCGCCGGCGACTGTGGCTGGGACCGGCTCTCATCGTCGCCGGGGTGGTCTCGCTGGTCTGCGCGCTGCACGCCAGTGTGAGTGCGTGGTCCCTGAGCCCCCGACAGCTGGCAGATCGAGACCTGGGCCGCTTTCACGTGTCCTATGCAGTCAACCCATCCGGAGAGGGATACGCGGACCCGGCTTGGTATACCGACCTCGCCGCCGATGTCCGCGGTGCGGTGAGCGTCGACTCGGTCGATGTCATGCCCGCGGTCGCGGAGCCGCCTCCGTCCACGTATCGCGAGATGGACTGGGGCCCCGACACATTCACTACGCGATATCGCCTCCTCGCTGGGCACCTACCCCGGAGCGCGGACGAAGTGGTGGTGTCTGAGCCGACCTTGTCGTATGTGACGGCGGCCGACCGCCTGGACGTGGTCGGAGGTGCGCGGCTCGAGGTCGTCGGTGTGGTGGATGACCGCTTCTCCAACGGGGTGCTCATCCTGGCCGCACCCGGGACGTGGGCCAAGCTGCGCGCACGCAGTATGCATGCTCGTCCGATGGATGCCATCGTCCGGTTCTTCTCTCCGGACCCAGCCGCTGAAGTTCTGCCACGAACCCTCGCCTCGATCGGCCGCAGCCATGGCCTTGATGTCGCAATGCAGGCCATTCATGCGTCCGGCACCGATGCAGCAAGCGTCGCAGCCGGCGGGCGCAACTGGCTCGACCGGATTCCGTTCGCGTTCCTGGTTCCGGGTCTTCTGTTTCCATTTCTCGCCGGAGCAAACCTCGTGACCGGGAGGCTGACGCGCCATCGTCGACTCCTTCGCCGGATGATCGATCTGGGTGTGCCAGGTCGCCTCGCGAGGCTCAGCCTCCTGGCGACGATGGTGATCGTGAGCGTGATCGCGTGCAGCGTGGGCTCCCTGATTGGCGATCTGCTGGCGGGGATAGTGCGTCCGCTGCTGGCTCGCTGGTCGCCCCAGGAATTGTCGGCGATTCCGAGGCCGTGGTGGGTGTTCATGAGGGCTGCTGTCGGGTCGTGTGTGGCAATCCTCGTCTTCGGTCAGGCACTGAGCTCCGCGGACGTCACAGCCCGCTTGGCTCCCGGCCGGGCTGCGTTCTTCCGTCGGCTGGCCCTGTTGGGCGATGGCTTCGCCTGTGCGGGAATCGCGCTCGCCATGCATTCGATGACGGGAGCGATGCTCCTCGTGTCCGGGGTCGCGGTGGGCCTGGCTCTCGCGACTCCAGACATCGTCACGGTGCTTGCGCGCGGCCTCCCACGCCGAACACACGCCCAGGTGCTCATCCGAAGCCAGATCGACCGAGGCCGGGCCAGCGCAGGAGCGTGGGTCTTCTCGGTTGCCCTTCTGGTCGGACTTCCGCTGTCGCTTCTGGCGATGATCGCGTCGGCGGCATCGACGAGCGAGGCATCCATGGTGGCGGCTGCCGCGCCGGATCAACTGGTCGTCGCCGGTGGATCAGGGACGCTCTCGCCTCCGACCAGGGGCGTGGTCCGCGTCCTTGAGCGCGAGGGACTCACGGACCCGATCCGGCTCGGCTATCTCGGAACACTCCGCTCCCCGGTCACCGCGCCGGGTCAGCTGGCCGGTGTGTGGGCCGTCGAGAGCGTCGCCGACGTCGAGCCGGCATTCGGCGCGGCTTTGACGGACGAACAACGTCGGGCCCTGTCGGCAGGCGGGATGCTCTCGTGGGTCGGGCTGTCAAGCGGGACTCGGTTGTCCGACTCTGCCGGACACGCCCTTGGGGTCGCAGTTCGGTCCTTTGCCCCCGACCCGGCCTGGGCGGGATCGGACAGCGGAGTGGTCCTGGCTGCGACCGCACGCGCCGCCGGAATACAGGTCACGTCGGGACCCCTCGTGTATGCCGGGGTGGACCCAGAGCGCGCGCGACACCTTCGGGAACTGGTCGCCCGAGCGGGATACGACCCCTACGAGGTGCGCTTCGCCTCGCACCGGTCGGGGGAACTCGCCCCAATTCCCGTGTTCGTGACCGCGTGTGGCCTGTTCGCGCTCCTCGTTTTCGCCAGCGCGACCATCGCCGGCGTGCGTGCGCGCAGCATGCGGCGCTTCGTCGGAACACTTTTGCAACTGGGGATCCCCTGGGGCTGGACGCGTCGTCTGTTGGTCCGGGAGCAGGCGGTCCTTCTCGGTCTCGGGCTGACGCTTGTGGGCGTGCTCGTTCTCACGGGTCTTGGTGCGGCGATGCTTGTCCTCGACTCGGGGGAGACGCGCATTCCGGTGCTCCCCACCGTCGCGGTTCTCCTGGCGCTGGCCGGGTCGGTGGCGGCCGGGACCGCCGTCTCGCTGCGTAGCGTGCGCGCACTGGAGGGCGCTGGCTGAGCCGGACACCACCCCGGTGCGGACGCAATAGGGTCCTTGGGGGCGCACCTACCTATTGCGTCCCAAGGTCCCCATTGCGTCCGCTCGGACAGGAGTGCGTCACCGCATCTCGCCCGCCCGAACGCCACGTCTGACCACGTGCGAACCGGACGGATCACCCCGTGGGGAGGGGCGGCATACGACTCACGGAATGGACTTCAGCGGGCCGGCGGCGGCGGGGAAGTTGCGGGTGCTGAGGATCTGCACGCCCGCGGTGTGGTCGCCGTTGAACGGGGTCGTCGCGTTGAGGCAGCCGGAGGCGGCGGCGTCGGCGGGCGAGTTGAACCAGAGGCCGAGGTGATACTGGTGGACCGGCTTGGTCACCGGGTTCACCGCGGCGTCGAGGGCGCCGTGGACGACCGGAGCCGGGGCGGGGCCGGGCGCCACGGTGAACGTCTCCTGGTTGAACCTCCCGACGACGGTCACCTGCCCCGCGCCCCAGCCGTCGGCGTGGAGGTCGCTCTGATACCACGACAACCCGAACGGTGCGTCGGGAACCTGGATGACGAACAGGTCGTAGTCGCTGTTGGGCCGCAGGCCACTCGCCTTGACGACCATCTTCTCGGTCGTTCCCTGCTTGGTGACCGTGACCGTCGCCTTCGCGGCCGGCAGACACGTGGCGGGGGTTCCATTGGACCGGACCATCGAAAAGGTCTTGCCGACTGGGGCCTGCCTGGTCAGGGCCGAGATCGCCCCGGGGGAGCTGAGCGTCAGCGCGACACTGGCTCCGGCGAGCGCCGCGGCGAGGGAGGTGGTGGTGATGCGCATCGTCGTGCCTTCCGGCTCGGGCCCTCCGGCGACTCCGGCGGGCTGATGCGCCAACTGTGCGCGGGGCGGCATACGGCGCACATCGGGCAGCTACCTCAGACGCCTCAGACCACCCACTCAGCGCAGGATCGCGCCGACCAACCCCGGCACGGACGCCTCGGACACCGGGGCGAACGTCGGGGCGTCCCCGGCGAGCGTTGCGACGAGCACCTTCCCCGCGGATCCCGTTGCGCAATAGGCCTTCTCGACGTTCTTGACCCGGATCGACGCGATCGGCGAACCGCCGACGAGATACCGGATGAGGTACTGGTCCACCGGAGCCCCGTCGAGGCTCACGGGCACGATCGTGCAACTCGTGCCCGTGCGCCCGGTCACGTCCACCCGCGGGATCCTCCGCGGTCCGTATGCCGTGAGCCCCAGGCTCGGTCCGCTCCGGTCGGCGAGCCCGAGGATGAGCGCGTCGACCCCGTCCTCACCTGCGAACGCATCGTTGCCGTCCCCCGGCGACCAGATCGCGAGGTCGTCGCCGTCCTCCCCGATGAGGGTGTCGTTGCGGCCCGAGCGTCCCCCGTCCGGCCCACCGACGAGGATGTCGGATCCCGGCCCGCCGAGGAGGGTGTCGCTCCCGCGCCGCCCGATGAGGAGGTCGTCGCCGTCCCGCCCGAACATGACGTCGGCATCGTCCATGTGCTGCGGCACGCTCACCCCCGGCGGCTGGATCAGCGGATTGCCCGCGTTGTCGTCGTCGCGGCCGATGTGGACGTCCCGACCGGGCGTCCCGGGGTCGAACACCGCCATACCGGGGTAGGCCGTGACCACCCCGACCGCGACCGCCGCACCGGCGGCGAGTCCCGCGAGGGTGAGGGTGCGAGGGGTCAGGAGGTGCGGCATACGGGCTCCTTTGTGGGAGGGGATCACTCGACGATAGGCGCGCCGATAGGGTCACGACAGCGTTTCGGTGGAAACCGAGGACACGGCGGGAGCCGGTGAGGAGAGGTGGCGTGGCGGACGTCCCGTTCGTCGGTCGCGACGCGGCCGTGGCGACAGTCGTCGCCGCCCTCGAGGAGGCTGCCGCAGGGGAGCCGCGCGTCGTCGTGGTCCGCGGTGACCTGGGGATCGGCAAGACCCGCCTCGTCACCGAGGCGCTGCGCCGGGCTCGCCCGATCGTCCTGTCGGGTGCGTGCGCGCCAGTCGTCGGCGAGCCGCTGCCCTATGCCCCGCTCGTCCAGGCGCTGCGCCGGCTCGATACGAAACCGCAGGGACACCGGGAGATCGCGCGATTCCCCGACCTCGCACGGTTGATGGCGGGGGAGGCCGGCGCGGACGTCCCGACCGGGCTGTCGCCCGCGACGTCCCCCCAGCTGCGGTTGTTCCAGTCCGTCGTCGACCTGCTCGGTGTCCTCGGCCGGACGGGCCCCGTCGCGCTCGTGCTCGACGATCTCCACTGGGCCGATCCGGGCACGCTCGACCTCGTGACGTATGCCGCGGCCACCCTCACCGCCGTTCCGGTCACCCTCGTCGTCACCTGCCGCGATGACGCCGGATCACCGTCCGACGACGCCCACCGGGCGATCGCCGAACTGGGGAGGCTGCGGCAGACGCGCGTCCTCGCCCTCGGACCGCTCCCCGACGAGGAGGCGGCCACTCTCGCGACTCACGGCGATGCGTCACTCGACCCGGCGGGGGCCGTGGAGGTCGCGCGGCGGGCCGCGGGCAATCCGTTCCTCGTGCTCCAGTTCGCCGGGCACCAGGCCACGCCGGAGTTGCCGCCGAGTGTGTGGGCGCTGTTTGCGGCCCGGTTGGACGCCCTGCCCGACGGAGCTCGGAGCCTCGCGCACGGGCTCGCCGTCCTCGGTGGCCACGCGACCCCCGAACTGCTCGCGGCCGTTGTCGATCGGTCGGAGGAGGAGCTCGAGTGGGATCTGCGCGCGGCGGTCGACCGGCATGTCGTGGTCGTCGACATCGACGCGGTCGCGTTCCGGCATCCGGCATGCGCCGAGGTGGCGTATGCCGATGCCCTCCCCTCCGCTCGGCGCCGCCTGCACGCGCGGGCTGCCGGGGCGGTCGTGGGCCGGGTCGACGACGAGTCCGTTCTCGCCCGCGCCCGGCACTGGGATGCGGCCGGTGTCGTCGCCGAGGCGTTGCCGGCCACCGTCGCGGCGGCCGAGGTCGCGAACCGGCGGTGGGCATTCGCCGACGCAGCGCGGCTCTATCAGCGGGCGGAGCTGCTCGGGAGAGATGCCGGCGTCGGTCTCGCCCGGATCCGTGTGGATGGGGCGCGGGCGGCGGCGCTGGCCGGCGACCTTGAGGCGGCCATCGGAGCATTGGGACGCGCGCTCGAGGAGCGGGAGCAGCCGGCGCTGCGTGCGGAGATCCTGACCACCCGCGCCGCTGTCCACTTCGTCGCGGGGCAGGGCGAGCCGGCCGAAGTCGCTCTGGCGGAGGCGCGTTCGCTGGTCCAGCAGAGCGACGACGCCTTGGTCGCGGCGGTCTATGCGTGGTCGGCGCGGGTCGCGGCGGCGTGGTCGCGGATCGACGACGCGCAGAGATTCGGGACGCGCGCCCTGGCCGCCGCGGAGCGAGCCGGACGGCGGCGCTTCGCGGGCATCGCCCACAATGCGCTCGGTGTCGCGACGGCCCTGTCGGGCGACCTGCCGCAGGCCCTCGATCACCTCCGCGCGGCGCTTGCTGCGGCCCGCGAGGCGGGTGGGGCGGACGATCTCGTGGCCGCCTACGTCAATCTCGGCAATATCCTCGGACTGTCGGGCGACGCCGAGGGGCAGTATGCCGTGTGCCGCACGGGGATCGACGATCTCGGCCGCTGGGGCGTGCTGCGACACAGCGGAAGCGTCCTGATGGCGAACGCCGTCGAGGCGCTGCTGCGTCTCGGACGGCTCCGCGAGGCCATGGACCTGGGCCGGCGCGGTGTCGCGCTGGCTCCCGAGGGCCTCATTCGGGCGCCGATCCTCATGCGCGCGGCCGAGGCCGCGGCGCTGACGGGACTCGCCGAGCAGGCCGCCACGTGGATCGCCGAGGCCCTCGACCTCGCCGACGATCCCGACACCCCACCCACGTGGCGCCTGGCAATCACCGAGGTTGCCGCGGAGGTCGCTCTGTGGGCCGGCCAGCCACCGGCCGCCTGGTCGCTCGCCCGCGAAGGACTCGAGGGGGCCGCGGAGGCGGATCTGCGGCGTCCGCACGCCTTGCTCTCGCTCGCGTGGCGGGCCGTCGCCGATCTCGGTGACGACCCGGCGACCTCCGTCGACGCGCTCGTAGCCACCGAGGTGCTGGTGGCGCTGACCAGTGCGTGGGATGGCGACGAGATTCCACTCGAGACGGCCGAACGCGTTCGGGCCCAGGCGGACCACGGCACCGGCGCCGAGGCGGACGGGCAGGGCGAAGTGCTCGCGGCGTGGCGAGCAGCAGGGGAGAGTGCCGCGGGGCCGGTGGCCGCGGCATACGTCCTGTGGCGGGAGGCGGAGGAGCGGCTGCGCGCTGGGGGTGGTGCGGAGGCGATCGCGACCCTGCGCAAGACGCATCGCCTCGCTGTCGATCTGGACCTCGAACCGCTTGTCGACGATGTGCAGCGGGCCGCGCGGTGGTATCGGATCGACCTCGATCCCGGCCACGACGCGCCCGTCGGCGCGCCGGCGCCGGATGCGGCCGGACTGACCCCGCGGGAGCGGGAGATCCTCGCCGACCTCGCGGCCGGCCGGAGCAACGGGGAGATCGGCGCGCATCTCGGCATCAGCGTGAAGACGGCGAGCGTCCATGTCTCCAACATCCTCCGCAAGCTCGGAGTGGGGTCCCGGCAGGATGCCGCGCGGGTCGCGCACCGCCACGGCGTCACGGGCACGTGAGCACGTTCGGCGACCGTAAGGCGCGGTGTGACCACCGCCACTTCGCGAGGGTGACGACGACCCTATGGCGATGCCCTGACGGTCCCTACGCTGGAATGATGACGGCGACCCTGCAGGCTGTGCCCGACCTGCCGACCACACCCGAACCCATCATGGACCCCGCGCTGCTCGAGCGGCTCGAACGCCAGCTGGTGAGCAGCCCTGGGGCGGAGCGGCATACGTTCATCACACCGATGACCGGGGAGGTGCTCGGGGACCTGCCGCTGTCGACCCTGGAGGATGTCAAGCGGGCCGAGGCGGCCGTCCGCGGCGCGCAGGCGGGGTGGGCGGCGGTGCCGATGAAGGAGAAGTCGGCGATCCTGCGGCGCTTCCATGACCTGGTCCTCGACTATCAGGACGAGTTGATGGACCTGGTCCAGTTGGAGGCGGGCAAGACCCGGATCCAGGCGTTCGAGGAGGTGGCCGACTGCGCAATCGTCGCCCGGCACTATGCCGCGACCGCGGCCCGGACCCTCGCGCCGAAGCCGAAGCGCGGGGTCTTCCCGCTCCTGACGCAGTGCGTCGAGTCCTATCTCCCCAAGGGCGTCATCGGGATCGTCTCGCCGTGGAACTATCCGTTGTCGCTGGCGGTCACCGACGCCCTGCCGGCACTGATGGCCGGCAATTGCGTCATTCTCCGGCCCGACCTGCAGAGCCCCTTGTGCGCGCTCGCCGGCGTCGAACTGCTCAAGATGGCC
Source organism: Dermatophilaceae bacterium (assembly GCA_046330995.1). Classification (GTDB taxonomy): domain Bacteria; phylum Actinomycetota; class Actinomycetes; order Actinomycetales; family Dermatophilaceae; genus Nostocoides_A. The sequence continues at coordinate 93,533 of JAXLRS010000004.1, read as the reverse complement.
GGGCTGCCCGACGCCGTTCTCCAGGTCGTCCTCGGGTCCGGGTCGACGATCGGGGCGGCCGTGCTCGACCACGCCGACTATGTGTGCTTCACCGGATCGACGCCGACGGGCCGGCGGGTGGCGCAGGCGGCGGCGGTGCGCCTGGTGGGGGCGTCGCTCGAGTTGGGTGGCAAGAACTCCGTCTATGTCGCCGACGACGCCGACCTCGACCGGGCGGTGCCGGGGGTGGTGCGGGCGTGCTTCTCTTCTGCGGGGCAACTGTGCATCTCGACCGAGCGGCTGCTGGTCCACGAGAGGGTGTGGGACGCGTTCGTCCCTCGGTTCGTCGCCGCTGTGAAGGCGATGAAGATCGGGACTGCCCTCGAGTTCGGTTTCGACCTCGGCTCGCTCGCCTCGCCGGCGCAACTACGGACGGTTCAGGCGCACGTCGACGACGCGGTCGCCAGGGGCGCGACCGTGCTGACCGGTGGCAAGGCGCGGCCGGACATCGGGCCGTATGTCTACGAGCCGACGGTGCTCAGCGGGGTCACGCCCGAGATGCTGTGCCGGGACGAGGAGACCTTCGGGCCGGTCGTCTCGCTCTACAAGGTCGGCGACGACGCCGAGGCGATCGCGTTCGCCAACGACACGGAATACGGCCTCAATGCGTCGGTCTGGACTCGCGATGTCGCGCGTGGCCGGCGGATCGCGGGACAGATCAAGACCGGGACGGTCAATATCAACGAGGCGTATGCCGCGGCCTGGGGCAGCGTCGCCGCCCCCATGGGCGGGATGAAGGCGAGCGGCATGGGCCGACGGCACGGAGACGAGGGCATCCTCCGGTTCACCGAGTCGCAGAATGTCACCGCGCAGCGGCTCATCCCGATCGCGCCGGCGATGGGGCTGTCCGACGAGGCCTTCACCAAGGTGCTGACGGTGGCGTTGAAGGTCATGAAGGGCGCTGGGCTGCAGTGACATCCGCGGTCGGTGCGGGTGGCGTGACGGCGTCGGCGGACAGCGTGACGCCGCACGGGGTGCGGACGGACTACGACGTCGTCATCGTCGGGTCGGGCTTCGGTGGCTCGGTCGCCGCGCTGCGGGCGGCGGAGAAGGGCTACCGGGTACTCGTCCTCGAGGCCGGGCGCCGGTTCGCGGACGAGGACTTCGCCAAGACGAACTGGGACGCCCGGCGGTATCTGTGGGCGCCGAAGCTCGGGTGTTTCGGGGTGCAGCGGATACACAAGCTGCCCGACGTCCTGATCCTCGCCGGGGCGGGGGTGGGCGGTGGGTCCCTCAACTACGCCAACACGCTCTATGTCCCGCCCGCGCCGTTCTTCGAGGACCATCAGTGGGCGGGGATCACCGACTGGCGGGCTGAGCTGGCGGCGCACTATGCGACGGCGTCGGCGATGCTCGGCGTCGTCGTCAACGAGTGCGACGGGCCGGCGGAGCAGGCGATGCGCGAGGCGGCGCAGGCGATGGGCGTCGAGGGGACCTATCGGAAGACCCCGGTCGGGGTGTATTTCGGGAAGCCGGGGGAGCGAGTGGCGGATCCCTACTTCGGTGGGGCGGGGCCGGCGCGCACGGGGTGCACCGAGTGCGGGAACTGCATGGTCGGCTGCCGGGTCGGGGCCAAGAACACCCTCGTCAAGAACTATCTCGCCCTCGCCGAGAAACTCGGCGTCGTCATCCAGCCGCTGCGGACGGTGGTGGACCTGCGGCCGGTGGGGGACGCGGGGGGTGAGCCCGCGGCATACGAGATCGTCAGTGAGCGGACGGGAGCGTGGGCGCGGAAGGACCGGCGCGTCGTCGTCGCCCGTCAGGTCGTCCTCGCCGCGGGGACGTGGGGCACGCAGCGGCTGTTGCACGGGTTGAAGGCGAGCGGGCGGCTGCCGCGGCTGTCGCCGCGGCTCGGCGAGTTGACCCGGACCAACTCCGAGTCGCTGCTCGGGGCGTCGCTGACGCGAGTGCCGCACGACGATGACCTGAGCCGGGGGGTCGCGATCACCTCGTCCTTCCACCCCGATCCGGAGACGCACGTCGAGAACGTCCGGTATGGCGCCGGGTCCAATTCGATGGCCGGGCTCCAGTCGCTCATGGTCCCCGGCGACACGGTCCGGGAGCGGATGCGGGCACTGCGGCGGTCAGCGGTCAAGAACCCGCGGCAGTTGCTCATGCTCACGCCGCGGCGGTGGTCGGAACGGACGATCATCGCGCTGGTCATGCAGACCCGGGACAACTCGGTGACGGTGTCGGGCCGGCGGAAGCGGTTCGGTGGGATCGGGCTGACCTCGGTCCAGGGGCACGGGGAGCCGAACCCGCCGTGGATCCCCTCGGGGCACAAGGCCACTCGTGAGCTGGCTGCGGCCCTCGGGCGCCGGTTCCGGATGAAGACGGTCACGGGCGCCAACTGGGGCGAGTTGCTCGGGTTCCCGTTGACCGCGCACTTCCTCGGCGGGGTCGTCATCGGGGCGAGCCCGCAGGAGGGCGTCGTCGACGCCTACCACCGGGTGTGGGGCTACCCGGGGATCTCCGTGACCGACGGGTCGACCATCTCGGCCAACCTTGGCGTCAACCCGTCGTTGACGATCACGGCGCAGGCGGAGCGGGCGATGTCGCTCTGGCCCAACGTCGGTGAGGCGGATCCCCGCCCGAGGCAGGGATCGGCATACGTCCGGCTCGAGCCGGTGCCACCTGTCAACCCCGCCCTCGGAAGCCCCCTGGTCACCCCCGCGGCGTGACGCCGAACGGCTCGCTGTCTGCGGTCAGGTCACTGGTGCGGCGCGCGCAGTGACCGCACCTTTGCCCGCGACGACCTCGGCTGCGCTGGCGTCGCTGGCCACGGTCACCACGACGACATCTGTGTCGGCCTTCGTCCCCCGAGAGGCCAGGTCGAGGAGTTCGGCGCAGTCGAGGTCGGCCAGGCGCCGCACTTTAGCTGCTGGGTCGCCGTCACCCCCGAGAATCCAGACCGTCAACCGACCCTTCGGAGGCAGGTAGGCGCCGATGCGCGTGGACGTGGGGTCGGGATCCTTCCAGGTCAGGGGCAGCGCGTCGTTCCAGCCGGCCTCCACCTCGGTGGCCAGCACGTAGCTCTCGCCGAGTTCGGCATCCGCCCATTGGCGAGGGAGAGCGAACTGAATCGTGATGTGGGACAGGGAGTCGAGGAGTTCGGGCGGTGCATCGCCCGGGGAGAGATAGGTGACGGAACTCGCAGGGGAGGCATCGGGGAGAGTGATGGGCCCGTCGGCCAGCGCGGCGACCTGTCGGCCGAAGTCGGGACCGAGGAGCTTGCGCATCGGATCGTTGATATCGCGGGTGGCGCACTCCCCGGCGAAGAAGGCCTCGCTGTCCCTCGGGATGACGATGAGGAAGGAGCCGGCGAGGAATGGCGGCGTGCTGCTGACGCGGTTGCTGAGCACGGTCAACCGGGCGTGAGTGGCCAGCCCCCACCGGACGGCGGCCTTCGCAGGGTCGGACAGGCCGATCTCGGTGACCCGCGGCCCGCTCGATTTCCCGTGCTCGGTGACCGAGACGCGCATGGATTCATCGGTCTCGCTCTCGATCGCGGCGATCTCGAACCGGCTGACAGTGGCACTCGACGCCACCTGAGTCCAGTCGTTGCCGAAGTGCTCTCCCCCGGGCCCCCCGGGGCAGTCAGTGAAGGAGGCGATCGAGAACGACGGATCAGAACCCGACCTTGGCTCCGCCTTGCCACACGCCATCAGCGTCAACGCACAAAGCGCCAAGGACCAGAGAAGCCTCATGACCAGATCGACTTTGACTCGACGCGCAGATTGTCCAGGTCCACTTGAAGTGGGTTTCCGGAGGAGTCGAAAGCATGTGCAACAGCGCGCCACTGAAGGTCGTGCGCGTCCTTGATCTCCGGGTTGGGCACGAAGTTCGGATTGGTCGGATCGTTGATCGGTGAACTTGAGCGGGTCGACCAGGCCGTCGACAGGTAGGCAGTGGAGCTTCTCTCCCGCTTAGTCATTGTGCCCATGTTGGCCCCCAGGGGTTCGTTGTTGGGTTCCCAAATATAAGGCCTATCGTAACTGCAGCCATTGGCATTGCCTTGGGTATTGGACGGATAGTCCACCCACCGACTCCAGAGTTCCATATTCAGTGTTGCCGACTCGGCATTTGCATTGGTAACCCGCGCAGCCCCTCGTGCCACATAGGCACGATCCGGTGTTCCCATCATAACTCTTGTGGTACTATACACCGCGGAACTGCCGCCAGGAGATGTGAAGACTAGTCGGCCGGTGCCATCGACGCCTCCGCTCAGAGATGGGCTTGTTGAGCCTCCACCGGTCACGCCGAAGTAGTGATATGTGCTATCAAGCCCGGGATCGGCGCTCAGGACTCGATAATTCTGGCTCGTAGACGAACCAACGAACTGTAGGCCTGATGCATCGTCCTGAACGATGCTGGAATAGCTGTTCACCTGGCTGTCGCACGTTTTCATAGTGGCGTATTTCCCGCCTCCATCGCGGGAATCATACTTTCCAGTGTGGGTCAAGCCAAGTGCGTGCATGGATTCGTGCCTCACCGAATTCCATAGATTGGGATGATCGGCCGTTTCAATGAAGGACGCCTTGAATGTGATCTTTGCTCTTGACCCGGACAGGGTGCACGTAGTTGAGGCCAAGTCGGACATGCTGCTGGATATTGACATCAGAAGGTTGACGCTTGAGTCACTGCCGGTGGATTGGCTCCAGTTGACCACTTTAGCTCCGCTCATCAAGTTTTCAACTTCAACCGATTGGAGGCCAACTGACAAGTAGGGCTCGATGTAAGCGGCGTCGGGTATCGTCGACCAGCTTGCGTCGAACTTGTAGGTCAAGTTGCGATTCGAGAGAATGTCTATGCACGCATGGTCGACCTCCGTAACGGCTGATGCGGGGCTCGTGTTTGCGTGGCTGAGCATGGTTGCTGCGACCATGGCTGCGGCAACTCGTTGACTGGCGTTCACGCGGCAGATGATCCTCCGAAATTGGGGGGGGGGGTCAAGGGCAGGGCCGATTCATTCTCTAGGGCCCGGCGTGTCTGCATCGTGATGTGACACGCCGGGTGGACAAGCTGGGCGGGCACGAGCGGCGCAGGATCGTGGGGGGTGCTTACGTCCGAACGCGATCCGAACGGAGACGCTCGTGCCCGCACCCGTATCCTCGCTCAGCCCGACAGCCGACGCCCTGTCCGCCATGATATCCATCCCGGGGTGGAGGTTCCGGTCGCCGTGTGGGAGGTGCTGTCCACCATCCCCGATACCCGCTCCCGGCAGGGCCGGCGCCACGACCTGGCCACCGTCGATGTGATCGCGTTGGCCGCGGTCCTGGCCGGTCAACGGACCCTGGCGGCGATCGCGGAATGGGCCGCGGACCTGCCCGCCTGGAGGTCCCGACCTGGATCGAGTGGTCCGGCGCAACCCAAGTCCTCCACGTTCGCCGGATCCGAATCATCAACGGCCGCAAACACATCGAGGTCGTCTGTGCGGTCAGCTCGGTATCCCTGACCCACGCTCAACCCCGCACGATCACCACCTGGACCCAAGGTCACTGGGGCATCGGAAACGCCCCTCACTGGGTCCGCGACGTCACCTACGACCGCGGGTACTTCCCGCTTGCGGGGGCAGACCGACACCAACTCCGCGCCGGCAACGGCCCCCACGTGATCGCCGCCCTGCGCCTCACCGCCATCAGCCTACTACGCCTCGACGGAGGGGCGAGCATCGCCACCCCCCTACGACATCACGCCGCCGACAGGGGCAGGCCGACCACCTCATCGCGACCATATGAACAACCTCGCAGAGGCTCAGGGGTCATGGGGAGTCAAGGACCTGTCAATCGGCTCCCCCATTTCTGCGTAGTTTGGACCGGACGCGGTGGCATCTACACAGGTACCCGCGATGGGCAGCCCGGGCGAGCCCTTGGGCGGCGCCGAGTCCGTCAGGACACGGCGCGCCAGGAGCGCCAGAGGGCGGCATACGGCCCGCGACGAGCGAGCAGGTCGTCGTGCGATCCCAACTCGCTGATCCGGCCGTCCTCGACCACGGCGACCCGGTCGGCGTCGTGAGCCGTGTGGAGGCGGTGGGCGATGGCGACCACCGTCCGGCCGGCGACCACCGAGGCGAGCGACCGCTCCAGGTGCCGCGCCGCCCGGGGATCGAGTAGCGACGTCGCCTCGTCGAGCACCAGCGTGTGCGGGTCGGCGAGGACGAGCCGGGCCAGGGCCAGCTGCTGGCTCTGCGGCTGGCTCAGCTCCACGCCGCCGGAGCCGACCTGCGTCCCGAGTCCGTCCGGGAGCGCCGACGCCCAGTCCGAGGCGTCGACCGACGCCAGGGCAGCCTCGATCTGCGCATCGGTGGCGTCCGGCCGGGCGAGCAGCAGGTTGTCCCGCAGCGTCCCGACGAACACATGGTGTTCCTGAGTGACGAGTGCGACCTCGCCGCGCAGTGCCTCCATCGACAGGTCCATCAGCGGCACGCCGCCGACCGTCACCGACCCCGACGTCGGGCCGTCGATACCGGCCAGCAATCGCCCGAGCGTCGACTTGCCGGCCCCGGACGGCCCGACGATCGCGAGCCGTTCCCCGGGAACAAGGCCGAGCGAGATCCCGTGGAGCACCTCACGATCCGCGCGATAGCCGAAGCGGACGTCGTCGGCGGCGATGGCGTCCCCTGTCGGCGTGGCACCCGAGGCGACCCGGTCGTCCGGAACCGACTCGATCCCGATGATCCGGGCCATCGATGTCGCGGCGACCTGGATCTCATCGAGCCACGACACGAGCTCGTCGAACGGGTCGACCAGCTGCCGCAGATAGAGGATCACCGTCGTCGCCGCGCCGACGCTCAGCGACCCGCGGTCGACGAGGACGCCGCACCACAGGAGCGCGGCGGCCGCCGGAACGACATACGAGAACTCCGTCGGGACGAACCAGACCATCCGTAGCCGGCGCGTGTAGTACTCCGCGTCATAGACGCCGTCGGTCGCCTCGACCAGCCGCTGGTGGCGCTGCCGCCCGAGTCCGAGTGCGTCGATCGTTCGGGAGGCCTGCGCCGACTCCGCCGCGACGCCGTTGAGGACCGCCCACTGCGCTCGCTCCCACAGGTATCCGGCGCGGGCGCGCCGGAGATACCACCGGGTGGCCGGCACGACGAAGGGCAACGCCGCCAGCAGCGCGAGGCTGCCCAGTGGCGAGACCCAGACCGCGGCGAGCACGGTGAGCACGACCGTGATCGACGCGACGAACATCGACGGGAGGCCGAATCGCGCTGCCCACGAAAGCGATTCGACGTCGTTGGTGGTGCGGGCGACGAGATCGCCGGTGCCGGCACGCTCGAGCGTGGACAGCGGCAACCGGCACGCCCGGTCGACGAACCGCTCCCGCAGATCGGCGAACAGGCTCTCCCCGAACACGAAGCTCACCCGCCTCGCCCACCACGTCACGAGCGTCTGAACCGCGACCGCGAGCAGCAGCAATCCGACGACGGCGTCGACATGGCCGGCCGTCGTCCCGGACGCCAGGGCGTTGACGAGGTCACCGATCAACCACGGCGCGACCAGCCCCGACAGCGCCGCGAGCGCGTGGAGGATGACGACCGAACCGAGGTCGCCGCGGTGGTGGCGAAGCAGCCGCCGCGTGTGCGCCCAGACCTGCGCCGGCTCGGCGACGGGCAGGGTGCGACGAAGCGGGTCCGTGTCGGCCTCGGTCGGCTCGGTGAACCATCCGCGCCTCGGCGCTGGCGGCGGCGCCGCGGCGGGCGTCACGGGATCGAGCAGCGTTGTCATCAGTCGTCACCTCCTCGGATCACGATGTCTCGGTATGCCGCATGGCCGGCCACGAGTTCGGCATGCGTCCCGCTCGCCACGGCCCGCCCGTCCTCGAGCAGGATCACGCGATCGGTGTGGTGGAGGACGAGCGGGCTCACCGTCGCGACGACGGTCGTCCGGCCGCGCCTCGCCTGGGCGAGTGCCGCGCCGATGCGCTCCTCCGTGTGCGCGTCCACCGCGCTCGTCGGTTCGAGCAGAACGAGCACCGGCGGGTCGGCCGCCAGCGCCCGGGCGAGCCCGATCCGCTGCCGCTGACCGCCCGAGAAGCCGCGCCCCTTCTCCTCGATCTGAGCGTCCAGCCCGTCGGGGAGCGAGTCGAGGATGTCCCGGCCCGCGGCGACGTCGATCGCGGCCTCCACGGCCGAGTCCGCCGCCGGTCGCCCGGCCCGGAGTTCCGTGCGCAGGGGCCCGGCGAACAATCGCGCCTCCGGGTCGTTGACGACCACCGTCGACCGGACCGCCGCGACCGGGACGCCGGCGAGGTCCTGACCACCGAGGCTCACCCGGCCGCGCGGCGCGCCGAGCCGACCCAGCCGGTCGGCCAGGGCGACCGACTCCTCGGGCTTCGCGCTGACGACCGCGGTGAATTCGCCGCCGCGGAAGCACGCGCCGCTCACGTCGTCCATGAGGTCGCCGCCCGGCGCGTCGACCCGCCCCGTGACCACCGCCGACCCGTCGTGATCGCTGGGCACCCGGAGAATCCCGAGGATCTTGGCCGCGGCCACGCGATAGCGAGTGACGTGCTCGACCATCTCGGTGACCGTCCGCAGCGGGAAGACCATGAACGTCGCGTATCCATAGAACGCGACCAGCTCGCCCGTCGTCAGCCCACCCGCGACCACCGCCCTCGCTCCCGTCCACACAACGAGGACGACGAACAGCCCCGGCAGGAGAACCTGCGAGGCGTCGAGCGCCGCCTGGTAGCCGGCCACCCGCACACCCGCGGCGCGAACGCGCTGGCTCTGCGCGGCATACCGTCCGACGAACTCGCGTTCGCCGCCGATCCCGCGCAGGATCCGCAGTCCCGCGACGGTGTCGGTGCCGAGCGTGGTGAGCCGGCCGGACTCCTCACGCTGGGCCGCCTGGCGACGTTGGAGGGGCCTGATGACGAGGGAGAGCAGGCCGAGCAGCACCGGCGCGCCGACGAGGACGACCAGGCCGGTCGGGACCGACGCGCGCAGCAGGATGACGCCGACGACGACATAGCTGACGATCGCGCCGGAGAAGCGGGCAGAGGTGTCGTAGACATGGCCGACGCGCTCCATGTCCGTCGTCGTCACGCTGACGACATCGCCGGTCGGGAACACGCGGGCGATCTCCTGGCCGCGTGAGGTGACCGCCGCGTCGGTGGCGACGATGGTGCGGAAGGCACCGTCGAGCCAGTTCTGGACGGCGAACCAGTGGCGCACCGCTCCCGCCACGGCGATGACCAGCGAGAGCAGGGTGAGGATGCCCGCCCACCGCACGAGCGCTGAACGGTCTCCTCCGACCAACCCCTCGTCGACGCCGCGGCCGATCGCCGCGGGCACCAGACTCAGCGCCGTCATCCACACGATTCCGCAGATCACCCCGGCCACGAGGGTGCGCCACTGGAGCCGCGCTCCCCACAGGAGGAATGCGGCGGCTGTGGTCGTCGGCGGGAGGCCGGGATCTCGGACGTGCGCTTTCATGACAGCCGACCACGCTACGCGCGGGCACCGACAACCCGACACCGATTTTCCGTATGCCGCCCGCTCACCATCCACTCCGCCCCCACCTCGCCACTCGTCACACCCGTTCCGCACGCCCCTGCGGCATCTTCCGGCACATTCGTATGGCATTCGCTCGCCGACGTCCGCGACACGCCGTCCCGCACGGGCGTGGCGCCGCGGGGTGCGGTGGAGGGCGCCATACGCTGACCGGCGTGACGATGTCGTTGCCGGATGACGAGGTGGTGGACGTGGCGCCATCCCCTGCCCGGCTGCATTCCGGGGTGACCGCACCGACCGTGCGAGACGGCGAGACGGGACGCGTCCACACGCTTCCCGCGCCGCGCGCGGAGGTGAGCACACGGCATACGACCAGGCGGTCGGGACCCCGCACCGGCGGGTCCGGCGGGGGACCGGGCGGGCCTGCGCGCCGGCGTCCACCGGGTCCGAAACCCAACTACACAGTGCGGCGGATCGTCGCGCTGCTCATCCTCGTCGCGCTGCTCGCGACCACGTGGTTCGTCGTCAAGGGGCTCGTCGGATTCGTCGGCGGCCTGTTCTCCGGCGGCGGATCCTCCGCGAGTTCACCCGCGAAACCGGGGTCTTCCTCGACCCTGCCGGCCAAGGTCGCCGACACGGGCCTCACTCCCGAGATCGCGGCTCCCACGCCGAGCCCCGACGCCCCCCAGGGCGCGGCCGGGGCCGCCGACGCGACGACCATGGTCCGCACGATGCGGATCGCCGCCGCGAACCTCTCGCCCAAGTCGATCGTCGCCGGTCCGGCGGGCCTGCTGTTCGCGCAGAACATGATGTATCACCACACGATCAGCGTCTTTCGCGCCGACGGGGCGCTCCTGAAGACGATTCCCGACACGGTCGACCTCTCCGCCTTCGGCATCACCGGGCACCCGGGCGTCTCCAAGGGGGCGCCGGTGGAGGCGGCGTTCACCCCCGACGGCCGCTATGCGTGGGTGTCGAACTATTCGATGTATGGCGAGGGTTTCGGCCCCGAGGGCCTCGACCGGTGCAACGCCGGGGACGGGACGGCCACGTCATACGTCTATCGGATCGACACGAAGTCGCTCGCGGTCGACAAGGTCGTCCCGGTCGGTGCGGTCCCGAAGTATGTCGCCGTCACCCCCGACGGCTCCAAGGTCCTCGTCAGCAACTGGTGCTCGTGGACGCTGTCGGTGATCGACACCAGGACCAACACGGAGACGACGCAGATCGACCTGGGCGGGAAGTACCCCCGCGGGATCGTCGTCTCACCCGACTCCACCACGGCGTATGTCGCGCTCATGGGTTCCGGGCGCGTCGTCACCGTCGATCTCGCCTCCAAGGCCGTCACCACGTTCGCCCAGCCGGGCAGCGGTCCGCGGCATCTCGTGATCAGCCCGGACGCGAAATACCTCTATGTCACCAACAACACGAGCGGAACGGTCAGCAAGCTCGACCGCGCGACCGGAGCCGTGCTCGCGACGGTGCGCACCGCGAGCGAGCCGCGGTCGATGACGATCTCGAGCGATGGCAGGGCGATCTATGCCGTGAACTACGGCTCCGCGTCGATGAGCAAGATCCGGACCTCCGACATGACCGTGCTCCAGACCGTCAGCACGGATGCCTCCCCGATCGGCATCACCTACGAGCCGACGAAGAAGCAGGTCTGGGTCGCGTGCTACGGCGGCAGCCTGATCGTGTTCGACGACTCGAAGCTCAAGGGCTGAACCGGCCTTTCGACGGGGCTGAACCGGCCTTTCGACGGGGGCATAGCCTGGAGGGGTGCTCCGGACCGCCCTCAAACCCCGTTGGCTGGGGCTGCTGGGGGTCGTGATCCTCGTCATCGTCGCCTTCGTCCAACTCGGCCGGTGGCAGCTCGGGGTGGCGCACGACAAGGCCCGGGTCGCGGCGGTCAAGGAGGCCGGCGCGCGGCCACCGGTCGACGTCACCGCCCTCCTCGCGCCGCACGAGCCGTTCCCGGCCGACGGCAGCGGGCGCATGATCACCGCCACCGGGACGTATGCCGCAGGCCAGGTCCTCGTCTCGGGTCGCCTGCTCGACGGCCACCCCGGCTACTGGGTCGTCACGCCGTTCACGGTCACCTCCACGGGAGCCACCCTCCCGCTACTGCGCGGCTGGACCCCCACTCCGACCGCCCCGCCGCCGCCCACCGCACAACTCACGATCCGCGCCTCCCTCGCGCCCGGCGAGGCACCGAGCCGGACGAGCGCGGACGGCATCCTCACCTCGGTCGACCTCTCCCGCCTGGTCAACGCCTGGTCCGGTGACCTCTACAACGCCTTCGGCTTCGTCCAGGACGAGAGGCCCGCACCACCGGCAGCCACCATGTCCGACCTCACCCGGGTCCCGCCACCGCTCCCGCCGAGTGGACTCCAGTGGCGGAATGCGGCCTACGCCATCCAGTGGTGGATCTTCGCCGCCTTCGCCCTCTATCTGTGGGTGCGCATGGTCCACCAGGCACATCGCGACGAAGGTGTCCCGGTTATGGTGGCCACGTCCCATCCCCCGAAGGAAGCCAGCCACTCGTGACCGCCGCCCCCATCACCGACCCGAAGGCCCGAGGCGCCTTCACCTTTTTCAAGGTCATGGCGTTCGTCGTCGGGATCGGTCTGCTCGTCCTCGTCCTCGAGATGATCCTCCACTGGGGGTTCGAGAACGACGCCCTCAGCTGGTGGCCGCAGCCGCACGGCTTCCTTTACATGCTCTATGTCGTCGCGACGGCCAATCTCGGTTTCAAGGTCGGTTGGAGCCTTCCCAGGATGGTCCTTGTCATGCTCGCCGGCTGTGTCCCGTTCCTCAGCTTCTGGGTCGAGCGACGCGTCGCGGCCGAGGTGGAGCCTCGCCTGCCCTGACGGTGCGTGCGACTAGAGTTCCCACGTGACTGCAGGCCGCCGACCCGTGCTCGTCGTCGACTACGGCGCGCAGTATGCCCAACTCATCGCCCGCCGGGTTCGCGAGGCAAAGGTCTACAGCGAGGTCGTGCCGCACACTCTGACCGTCGAGCAGTTGCTCGCCCGCGATCCCGCCGCGATCGTCCTCTCCGGTGGCCCCTCCTCGGTCTATGCCGATGGCGCCCCCACCCTCGATCCCGCGATCCTCGCGGCCGGAGTTCCGGTGTTCGGCATGTGCTACGGCTTCCAGGCGATGGTCCAGGCCAGCGGCGGCACGGTCGCCCACACCGGCATGGGGGAGTATGGCGCCACGCGCGTCCGCATCGACGCCACCGACTCGACCCTCTTTCGTGGGCAGCCGGTGGACCAGTCCGTCTGGATGAGTCACGGCGACGCCGTCACCGACCTCCCCGACGGCCTCGCCGCGACCGCCTCGTCGGCCGGCGCCCCCGTCGCCGCGTTCGAGGACGACGTCCGCCGGCTCTATGGCGTCCAGTGGCATCCCGAGGTCGTCCACTCGACCTTCGGCCAGCGGGTCCTCGAGAACTTCCTCCACCGCGGGGCCGGCCTCGCCGGCGACTGGGACGCCGGGAGCGTCATCGAGGAGCAGGTCGCCGCGATCCGCGAGCGCGTCGGCGACAAGCACGTTCTCTGCGCCCTCTCCGGCGGCGTCGACTCCTCGGTCGCCGCCGCCCTCGTCCACAAGGCCGTCGGCGACCAGTTGACCTGCGTCTTCGTCGACCACGGCCTCCTGCGGGCGGGGGAGGCCGAGCAGGTCGAGCAGGACTATGTCGCCTCGACCGGGATCCGCCTCGTCGTCGTCGACGCCCGCGACCGCTTCCTCCAGGCCCTCGCGGGGGTGTCCGACCCCGAGGAGAAGCGCAGGATCATCGGCCGGGAGTTCATCCGGGTCTTCGAGCAGGCCGCTCGCGATGTCGTCGGGCACGCCGCGGCCGACGGGCACCCCGTCGAGTTCCTCGTCCAGGGCACGCTCTATCCCGATGTCGTCGAATCCGGCGGCGGCACCGGGACCGCCAATATCAAGAGCCACCACAACGTCGGGGGCCTCCCCGACGACCTCCAGTTCGCCCTCATCGAGCCCCTCCGCGACCTGTTCAAGGACGAGGTCCGTCGCGTCGGCCTCGAACTCGGCGTTCCCGAGGGGATCGTGTGGCGACAGCCGTTCCCGGGACCGGGACTCGGCATACGCATCGTCGGTGAGGTGACCGCCGAGCGCCTCGAGACGCTGCGCGCCGCGGACCGGATCGCCCGCCAGGAACTCACCGCCGCCGGCCTCGACCGGGACATCTGGCAGTGCCCGGTCGTCCTCCTCGCCGACATTCGCTCGGTCGGCGTCCAGGGCGACGGGCGCACCTATGGTCATCCCGTCGCCCTGCGTCCCGTCTCGAGCGAGGACGCGATGACCGCCGACTGGACCCGCGTGCCCTATGACGTGCTCGCCCACATCTCCACCCGGATCACCAACGAGGTCCCCGGCGTCAACCGCGTCGTCCTCGATGTGACGAGCAAGCCTCCGGGCACGATCGAGTGGGAGTGAACGGCCTGCGGACTGCCCGGGCGTATGGCGATCTCCTCGCCCTCCTCCTCGGCGGTCTCCTCGTCCTCGGCGCGGCGGCCTGGTTCGGTCTCGGCCACGCGACGTCCGCCCGGCTCGACGAGGACGTCCGGCAGGCGTATGCCGCACCCGGCCTCCGCCACAGCGGCCTGGTCAACGGGGTCGTCGATCACATCGACGCCGGTCCCATTCTCCTCGTCACCCTGGTCACGGCTGTGGCCGCGCTGCTCCAGCGCCATCTGCGTCTCGCCCTCGCCATCCCCGCCTTCGCCGGCGTGGCACTCTGGAGCACCGACCACCTCAAGGAGAACGTCCTCCACCGTGCGGCCGGATTGCCCAAGGCTCCGCTCAGCCTGCCCAGCGGGCACACGACCGGGGCGCTCGTCATCGGGGTGTGCCTCGTCCTCGCCCTCCCGCGGGTCGCCCGGCCCGTCGGGAGCCTCCTCGGCGGATTCGTCGCCGGAGCCGTCGGGATCGGCGTCCTCGCCTGGCAGTGGCACCGCCCGTCGGACGTCGTCGCCGCGTGTGGCGTCGTCCTGATCGTCGCGGCACTCGCGCTCGCGGTGTCGGCTCGCTATTCCGCCCGGCCCCGGGCGCGGGCGGCCGGATTCGACCGCGCGGTCGGGCATCCGGCGCTGGCCGTCGTCGGGGCGGGACTGGCCTTCTGGCGCTGGTGGGCGACGGGGCTGCATCCGCTGTCGGGATCGCGCGCCCATACGCTGTTCTATGGCGCGGCCGCCGTGGTCATCCTCGTGACGGGGTTGACGGTCGGCCTCTGCGCGGTCGTCGTGGACCGGCACATCCTGCCGGGAAGCACCTGGTGGCCCAAGCGAAAGGGAGCGGCGTGAGCGGTGCGGGGGGCATGAGCGATCCGGACCTCGGCGGGAGCAACCGCATCCTCGACGGACTCATGCGGTATGTCGTCATCGGACCGGTCGTCAAGGGGATGACCCGGATGACGGTGACCGGTCGGGACCACATTCCGCCGGAGGGCCGGCCGGCGATCATCGCGAGCAATCACCTCTCCTTCGTCGACTCGATGGTCATCCCGCTGGCCTCCGGACGTCGAGTCAGCTTCCTCGGGAAAGCCGAGTACTTCCGCGGCACCGGGCTCAAGGGCGCCTTCGTCAAGTCGTGGATGCGGTCGTTCGGGACGATCCCGGTCGAGCGGGAGGACGCGCGGGCGGCGGCCGAGTCCCTGCACATCGCCGAGCGGGTCCTCGCCGAGGGCGGCGCGTTCGGGATCTATCCCGAGGGCACCCGGTCGAGGGACGGCCGCCTTCATCGCGGACGCACCGGCGTGGCGCGGCTCGCCCTGACGACGGGGGCGCCGATCATCCCGTGCGCGTTGACCGGCACCCAGGACGTGCAGCCTCCGGAGGCGCGCCTGCCGCGCCCCGCCAGGGTCACCGTGTCGTTCGGCCCGCCGATCGATGTCGCGACCCTGCAGGCACAGTTCGTCAAGGCGAAATTGCTCCGCGCGATCACCGACGCCGTCACGGACGCGATCGGGGCAATGTCCGGCCAGGAACGGTCCGGGCGCTATGCCTCCGATGTCAACGCCGAGCTCGAGGAGGGCTCCTGATTCGAATGCTGCGCACCTCAGCCGCGATCGCCGCAGGCAAGCTCGCCCGGGCCGCGGCTCGCCGCCGGGGCGGTGGGTCTGCCCTGCCGGGACTCGTCGCCGAACGCCTCGACCCCGGCATCCTCGGCCACGCGCTCGGCCGTCTCCCGGGCGGGATCGTGGTCGTCACGGGCACCAACGGCAAGACCACGACGACCCGGATGCTCGTCGCCCTGTTGCGCGCCCACGGAAAGTCGGTCTTCACCAACCCCACGGGGAGCAATTTCACGCGCGGCGTCATCTCCGCGCTCCTCGGCGAGGTCGGGATCGGCGGTCGCCTGGACGCCGACATCGCCGTCCTCGAGCTCGACGAGGCCCATGCACTCCGATTCGCCGACGCCGTCGCCCCGACCCACGCGCTCCTGCTCAATGTCGCCCGCGACCAGCTCGACCGGTTCGCCGAGATCGATCACACCGCCAAGCTCCTGGCCCAGCTCGCCACGTCCGTCACGACCGGGGTGGTCCTCAACCGCGACGACGACTTCGTCGCCCGGATCGCACCGACGCTGAAACCCACTGTCGCCGTGGACTATTTCGGGCTCGACGCCTCGGTCGCCGACCGGCTCGTGGAACTTCAGGAGCAGGACGTCCGCTTCGGCGACGACTTCACCCCACCGCCGGTCGGCGCCGCGGACACCCTCCTGCGGCCGGTCGACGACCGCTCCTTCGAGATCCTCGTCGGCCCGGACGGTGCCACCGGCCGGGTCGGCCCACTGCAGACCAAGCAGCGCGGCCTCGCCGCGATGATCAATGCGACCGCCGCCACCGCCTGCGCCCACCAACTCCTCGGCGAGGTGTTCGACGCCTCCACGGCCGCCTCCGCTCTGGCCGCGGTCACCGCACCGTTCGGGCGCGGGGAGCTGATCGACGCCGGCGGCACCCCCGTCGAACTCGTCCTCGTCAAGAACCCGGCAGGCTTCACCGTGGCGCTGGCGACCTATGGCACAACGCCCGAGCGAACCATGATCGCGATCAACGACAACTACGCCGACGGGCGGGACGTCTCCTGGCTCTATGACGTCTCCTTCGAGAGCCTCCGCGAGGTGGGCGTCGCGCTCACCTCGGGCGTGCGGGCCTACGACATGGCCCTGCGGTTGCAGTATGACGATGTCCCCGTCGCCGCCGTCGAGCCCGACCTCGAGGCGGCCCTGACCCGCTTCCTCGCCGGCCACCGCGGCGAACCGGTCCGAATCTTCTGCACCTACACCGCGATGATGGCGCTGCGGAAGCTGCTCGCCGCGCGCTACGACCTGCCGGCGTTCGGCGAGGAGGCGTCATGACCGCATCCACGAGCGAGTCCAAGGGCGAGGTGCACGTCGTCCATCTCTATCCGCGCGAGATGTCGATCTATGGCGACCTCGGCAACACCCGCACGATGCTCGCCCGGCTGCGGTGGCACGGCTATACCCCCGTTCTCCACGACCACCACCCGGGCGGGGTGTTCCCCGACGAGGCCCACCTCGTCCTCGGGGGCGGCGGCCAGGACTCCGGCCAGGCACGGGTCGAGGACGACCTGGCGATCATCGCGCCACGGTTGCGCGAGCTCGCCGCCGCCGGCACGCCGATGCTGATGATCTGCGGGATGTATCAGCTCTTCGGCAACGCCTTCGTCACGGTGGACGGGACACGGTTGCCGGGACTCGGCATACTCGATGTGACGACGCACGGGAATCCCAGGCGGATGATCGGTCCGGTCGTCATGACCACGGACTTCGGTGACCTGGTCGGCTACGAGAACCACTCGGGCGCGACGACCCTCGGGCCGGGGCAGGCGGCGTTCGGGACGATCCGGTCGGGCTTCGGCAACAACGGCGAGGACCGGACCGAGGGTGCCCGGACCGGCAACGTCTTCGGCACCTATCTCCACGGGCCGATCCTCCCGGCCAACCCCCGGTTCGCCGACGGCCTGCTCTCGTATGCCGTGCCACTGGCCACCGGAGCCGCCTTCGTCCCCGAGCCCCTCGACGACGCCTTCGCCGACGAGGCCCGCACCCGTCAGGTGCGCCGGCTCGTCGGCTGAGGCGGCGGCTCGGCGACGTCGTCGACGGGATCGCGCAGGTCCGGCCGGGGTAGCAGTGTCCACGCGAGCCAGCCCACGGCGCCGAGCGGCACCTCCATCAGGTGCGTGAAGATCGAAAAGAGCACGACCCCCGCGGTGGCCTGGGCCGGGTCGGCGCCCCACGCGACGAGGGCCGCCGCCGTGCCCGTCTCGGTCACGCCGACACCGCCGGGTGTCACCCCGACCGACGTCAGCAGACGGCCCAGAGCGAAGGCCGCGAACAACTGCCCGAAGAACAGGTCCACACCGGTCGCCCGGGTGATGACGACGAAGAGGACGTAGTAGAAGCCGAAATAGCCGACCAACCCCACCGTCAGGCCGAACCAGCCGCGCCGGACCACCCCGACGATGCGCGCACGAAGGTCCCGGACGAGGGCGTCGACCGACATCGTCCGGTGCATCCGCCGCGTGAGGGGGCCGACGAGGCGGTCGAGGCCGTGCCCGATCCGGGCCGCCGCCCGCTCGGAGGCCATGAACGCGGCGAACAGGGCCACCAGCCCCACTCCGCTGAGGACCGCGGCGATCGCGGCGTCGCGCATGATCGGGGGCAGGTCTCGCCGGCCGAGCGCGAGCGCGGCGACGGCGACGATCGGCAGCAGGATGCGCGCGAGGACATTCCAGACGCCGGTGACGATCGCCGAGGTCGACACATCTCGGCGCCGGAATCCCCACGACCGGCAGATCGTGAAGGTCGCGGCCAGCCCGACCGCCCCGCCGCCGGGCAGCAGATTGCTCACCGACGATCCGGCGATGTTGACGATGAACGCCCGCCCGTGGCTCAACCCGGGCAGCGAAGCGGTGAAGGTGAAGGTGTAGCACCACAGCCCGACCAGCACGAGGAGGAGATACAGACCGGCCTGGCCCGGGGAGAGGCGCGCGACGATCGCCCACACCGCGGTCCAGCTCGTCTTGGCGAAATGCGGCAGCCCCCACCCCAGGAGGAACGCCGTGAGGCCGAACCCGACAACGATCTCCGCCACGCGCCGCAAGGTCAGGTGCACTCGCCCGAGCCGTATGCCGCTCACGCCAGCCCCGCGAAGATGTCCCGGCTGATCGGTGCACCGGGCGGGTGGGCCGGGTCGCGATACCACTCGCGTCCGAAGACGAGGTCGTAGGCCGGGCGCGGGATCCGCAGGAATGCCGCCAGGGTGCGGTCCCGGCCGTCGGCGGTCGCCTGGGAGGCGTGGGCGCGCATCGCGGCGCGTTTCGCCGCGGCATACCGACGGACCGTGATTCGATGGGTCACCTCGGAGCGGGCGCTGTAGGCCCGCAGGAAGGCGTCCATGTCGAACTCGGGGGGATAGGGATAGACCCTGGCGGACAGGCGCACCCCCGCGGCGAGCAGGTCGCGGGGAATCGTCGCCTCGAGAAGGCGCGGGGTGGCGGCGAGGCGCGCCGCCTCGGCGCCGACGGCGTGGACGTGGACGTGGTCGCGGTGGCCATATCCACCGTTGCGGTCATAGGAGAGGAGGACGTCGGCCGACTCCTGCGCGAGGACCGCCGCGAGCCGGGTGGCCGCCTCCGCCACAGGTGCGCGAACGAAGCGGACCGCACCGGGGGGATCGGCATACAGCTGCTCGCCATGACCGGAGTCGGCATAGCCGAGCCACTCGACGCGGGCCACCCCGAGGGCGTCGGCGCTCGCGTGCGCCTCGCGGCGGCGGACCCCGGCGAGCCCATCGTCACCGTGGAATGCCTCGGAGGCGAGCCCGAGCCCTCCGTCGGTCGCGAGGACGAGAACGACCCGGTGCCCCTCGGCCGCGGCTCGTGCCATCGTCCCGGCGGTGAGCAGGGCTTCGTCGTCCGGGTGCGCGTGAAAGGCGACGAGCGTGCGTCGCCGTGATGTCGAGGTCACTGGCCCCATCCTCGCACCGGCGCCCGATGTGCCAGGATGCGAAACGCCCGACGCACGGCCGAATCCGATCCGCACGAGGTGACCCCCATCATGTCTTCCGCGCCCGTCACATTGCCGCGGTTCCACATTCGCCCGGACGTCGGCTGGCTCAACGACCCCAACGGCATGACTCATACCGCGGGCGCCTGGCACGTCTTCTATCAGCACAACCCCTCCGCACCCGTGCACGAGCGCATCCACTGGGGCCATGTCAGCAGCCCCGATCTGGTGACGTGGACCCACCATCCGGTCGCCTTCGGGCCGGTCCCGGGTGGTCCCGATGCCTTCGGGTGCTGGTCGGGCTCGTTCGTGCCAGGGCTCGGCCGGCCCGCGGTCGCCTATTCCGGGGTCGCCGAATCCGACGGCCAGAGCACGATCTGCCTGAGATGGGGATCGGCGGACCTGGTCACGTGGTCGGAGCCGGTCGTGGTCGGGACGACGCCACACGAGACCGGTGTCGTCATCATGCGCGACCCGGTGCCGTTCACCTGGGGAGGCCGGCGCTGGGCCATCCTCGGCGCGGACGTCGGGTCGGGGCCGGCGGTGCTGCTCTTCGACGCCGAGGACGTCCTCGACTGGCGCTATGCCGGGCACTTCGCCGACCTGTCCGATCCCGTCCTCGCCGGGCTGCCCGACGCGGAGATCTGGGAGTGTCCCCAGCTCGCGGTCTTCGGTGACGAGGCGGTCCTCGTCGTCTCGCGGTGGCGGGACAACCAGTTGCTGGAGGTTCTGTGGGCCCGCGGGGTCATCGAGGATTCCGGATCGGGCGCCGCATCGGATCCCGGATCGGGCGCCGCATCGGACTCCGGGACACCGCGGTTTCGTGCGACCGGGCAGACGGGTGTCGTCGACGCCGGCGCGAGTTGCTATGCCCCCCAGGTCGTGGACGGCCCCGGTGGCCCGCTGCTGCTCGGGTGGGTCAAGTCGCGACCCGACCAGGATGCCGCGGATCCCGTTGCGGGCTGCCTGACTCTCCCGCGCCGGCTCACCCTCGGACCGGAGGGTCTGCGCAGTGCCGTGGACCCCGTCGTCGCGGAGGCGCTCGGCGGGGGAGCGACGAGTCAGCGGGTGGGGGGCGGTCGGCATACGCTCCCGGCGTATGCCGTGTGCCTCCTCGCGGCGTCGGGGCGCCTCGCGAGCGAGCGGGCCGCCGATGCGGTCCTCGACCTTGTGGCCGGGACGACCGTCTATGTCGACGCCGATGTCGTCGAGGCGTATCCGCCGAGTGGGCCTCCGGTCACCGTCCGCGGGCTCGGCGGCTGGTCGCTCGACCTCGCCGACGGAACCGCGGTCGTCAACCGGCTCGACGCCTGAGGACGGACGCGTGAAGGTCGCCCTTCTCTCCGACTGTTATCCGCCCCGGCTCGGCGGCATCGAGTCGCAGGTGCGCGACCTCGGGCGGCGGCTCGCAGAGGCCGGGCATGAGGTCCACGTCTTTACGGCGACGGTCGGTTCCGATGGCCAGCACGGGCGGGTGGTCGAGGCGGACGGGCCGGTGACGGTGCATCGGCACACGATCCGGACGCCCTTCGGTCTGCCGGTGAATCCGTTGGCGCCGAGGCGGATTCGCGGCGAACTCGGTGACGTCGACGTCGCGCACGTCCACATGGGGGTGATCTCGCCGTTCGCCTCCGACATGGCGCGGCTCGCGCTCGACCTGCGGATCCCGACCGTGGTGACCTGGCACTGCGTGCTCGAGCCGCTGGCGCAGCGGGGGTATGCCGTCTCCGGCCTGATCCCGCGGCTCGCCCAGGGCGGGGCGGTCCTGACAGCGGTGTCGGGGATGGCTGCGGCGCGCGTGTCCGCGGTTGCCGGGGGCGCGCGGGTCTCGCTGCTGCCCAATGGAATCGACCCGGCTCGATGGCAGCCGCCGAGGGGACCGTCGACGCATGCGGGGATCCGCATCGTCAGTGCGCTGCGATTCGCGCCGCGCAAGCGAGTGCCGGCACTGATCCGGATGCTCCGAGCGGTCCGGGCCCGAGTGCCGGCAGATGTGGCGCTGACGGCGACGCTGTTCGGTGACGGGGCCCTGCTGCCGCCCGCCCGCCGGCTCGTGCGGGATTCGCCGTGGATCACGCTGGCGGGACGGGTCGCCCGCGCGGAACTCGCCGCGGCGTATGCCGCGTCCGACCTTTATCTCTCCCCGGTCCGGCTCGAGGCGTTCGGGGTGGCCGCCCTGGAGGCGCGGACGGCGGGGCTGCCGGTCGTCGCGGTCGCGGGGTCGGGGGTCTGCGACTTCGTCACCGACGGGGTCGAGGGACTGCTCGCCGACGACGACGCCGGGCTGGTCGACGCGGTGGCCCGGCTCGCGACGGATTCGATTCTCCGGCAGGGGATCGCGGCGCACAACCGGACCACGCCACCCGAGCAGGCGTGGCCGCGGGTGGTCGGTGAGGTGGAGGCGGTCTATGAGCGGGCGAGGACCGTGATGGGGGAGAGGATGCGAGCGGGGTGAGTCGCGGCATACGGATCGAGGGGCGGACTCTGCTCGGTGACCTGGTCGCCGAGTTCATCCTCGCGCACGGAGCGGACCCCGCGGAGGAACTCGCGGCGCGCGGGTGGAGCTACACCGCAGTCGCGGAGGCGTTCGCGCGGGAGGGAGACGAGGGGGCGGTGATCCGCGCGAGCGTCGTGCCGCTCATCGGGGAGGGCAGTGCGACGACGCGGCTACCCGCGGCGCCGGGGCAGGAGCCGCCCCCGCATGATGTCGAGGTGCGCGTGCACCAGCGGCTGTCGGCGTGTGCCGTGGTCATCCGCGACGGCGCCATCCTCCTGACCGAGTTGTCCGGCCGGGTGTTTCGCGGCGGCGGGGACTGGACGCTGCCCGGGGGTGGGGTCGACCGGGGCGAGGATCCGGCCATCGGCGTACGCCGTGAGGTGTGGGAGGAGACGGGCCAACACCTCGGGCCGGTCGAGCTCATCGACCTCGTGACGTCGCGCTGGGTCGGTCGCGCTCCGTCGGGGCGGTGGGAGGACTATCAGGTGGTGCGGCTGATCTATCGGGCGACGGTCCCGCAGCCGGAGCCCCTCGTCGTCCACGACGCCGACGGGACGACCGCGAGCGCGGCGTGGGTGCCGCTCGCCGACCTGCCCGCTCTCCCCCGTGCCCCCCTGATCGCCCACCCCCGGGTCACCGATTGGCTGGGGATCCCTCGCTAGCGGATGGTGATCGGCCCCCGCCTCGGCGTCGAGCCAGAGCGGCGAGCGCGCCGGTCAGGGCGAGGAGGGCGCCGGCGGCGAGCACGGCATACGGGCCGATGCGATTCCAGTCCACCGGGCCGGGGGAGACCTCCATCGCCACGACCGCGACCCCGGCGGCCAGCAGGACGAGGCCGAGGAGGATCGTCCCCAGGTGGGGGCCGGTGGCGACGCGTCTGGGCGTGCGGTTCACGTGGTCGGCGCCTTCCGGACGATCTGGACGGCGCCGACGCCGACGTCGGCGACCACCTCGGCGTCGGTGGTCCCGGTCCCGACGGTGTGATCGAGGAGGAGGGCGTCGGGGGGATCGCTCGACGCGATGTCGGTGCTGGCTTCGGTGAGCACGCCCGCGCCGATCCGGCCGGTCACCCGAACGGTCCGGTCCGCAGGCACGACGATCTGCAGCTGCCCGGCTCCGACGTGCGCGGTGATGCGAATCGGTTTCCCGGAGGACGCGGGCAGACCGGTGAGGTCGAGGCTCGCCTCGCCCACCCCCAGGCGGTATGCCGTCGGCGACGTCCCCGTCACCGCCCAGGCTCGGGTCCCCACACCATCGTCGAGCGCGTCCCGCCCGCCGGCGGCCGACGCCGCGGTGGTGACGGCGAGGAGGACCGCGACGAGCGCGATCAGCCCCCCGCGCCGTCCGAGCGCGCCGGCGACCAGGAGCACCACGCCGAGGAAGCCGAGTGCCGCGCCGAGCCCGATGGTCACGTCCGCCGCGCCGGTCCCGGGATGCACCAACACCGCGATGGCGTATGCCGCGAGCCCCCCTCCCAGCGCCACCACCGTCCCGGTGGGGCCGAGTCGGCGGTGCCGCCCCCGGCGCGGCTTCGGTGGTGCGGCCACGCTCGGCCGGCCAGAGGCGAAGGTGCCACCAGCGGTGCGCCGGACCACCGCGGGGGTCGCCGTGTCGTGCACGGGCGGTGTCCCTTTCGCGTGCGCGGTCGGGTCGGTCGTCGCACGCGCCGCGGGCCGGGCGGGGCCGGCCGAAGCGGGCCCGATGGTGGTGGACGTGGCGTGCGCGGGGATGGACGCGGTGGGGTGCGCCGGGGCGGCATACGAGCCCATCGGGGGATTGGGGATCAGGACCGGCGGACCGTATTGCGGGACCGCGGGATCGACCACCGGCATGGGCGCCGGCGGGCGCGCGGTATCGCGGGTCGCCGGAGCCGAACTCCGCGTTCGGTGCGCCGGCCCGCGACCCCTCCGGCGCGCCAGGAGTCCGCGTCCGGTGGCGATCCGGTAGCCGACGAAGCCAAGGAGGAGCAGCGGAACGACGTCACTGCCGTTGGACCAGTCGACGGCGTCGACGCCGCTGAATCCGACCCCGACCCCGGCGACGGCGAGCAGTCCGAGACCTGCGAGAAGGGCGATCGCCGGGGTGCCAGCGGCCTGCGCCCGGGCGAGCGGCGCCGCCTCCCCCTCGGTCGGCAGCAGGAGATAGGCGAACGCATAGGCGACCAGGCCGAGGCCGCTCAGCAGCGTCGCCATGACGACGGCGACCCGGACGACGACGGGATCGATCCCCAGTCTGCGGCCGACCCCGGAACAGACGCCGGCGATCCAGCGGTCGTCCGCGCGGCGGACGACACCGAGGTCGCCGACCCAGTCGAGCAGGCGCCCGAGGAGGGAGTCGGTGTCGGTGGTGGACGGCATACGCTGATCCTGCCGGTTTCGCGGGACGACGGGTGTGCGGGTCGCCCCTGAGCCTGCCCCGGGATCGGTGCGAACGGCCGCCGCCGCGTTTCGGTTGTCGGCGGCGTCGGTCAGACTGGACCCGTGCCCACCCCCTACGAGGCCATCCTGGCCCCGCCGCCACCGCGGATGATCCGGCCGCTGGCCGGACGTCATGTGGCCGGCGTGTGCGCGGGGCTCGCGGCGCATCTCGGCTGGCCGGTGAGATATGTCCGCCTCGCGATGATCGCCCTGTTCCTCCTCGGCCCCGGCATCGTCGGCTACGTCATGCTCTGGGCCTTGACCCCCGAGGCCGAGGAGGAGCCGGGGGCGGTGGAGGCACCCGACACCGTCGCCAGACGGCTCGCCGGCAGTGACGGGCCGGTGCTCGTCCTGCTCGGCGCCGTCCTCGGGCTCTTCGGACTGGCGTGGATCGGCCAGGGCGCGGGGATGGACCTGCGGCTCGGGGTGCTGCTGCCGCTCTTCGTCATCGCCGTCGGCGCGATCATCGGCCTCTCCCAACTCGACACAGCCCGGCGCAACCGCTGGCTGGTCGGCTCGGGCTGGCAGACAGCGCTTCGGCTGGGGCTCGGTGTCGTCGTCACCGCCGGCGGCATCCTCGCGCTCGTCACCCGGGATGTTCCCGTCTCCCAGACCTGGGACATCGTCATCGCCGTTCTCGTCGTCCTTCTCGGTGCCGGGCTGCTCGTCGCACCCTGGGGCGTGCGGGTCATGGCCGAGCTGCGCTCCGAGCAGGCCGCTCGGGAACGCGCCGACGAACGCGCCGACATGGCCGCTCACCTGCACGATTCGGTCCTCCAGACGCTCGCGCTCATCCAGCGCCAGTCGACCGACGCGGCGCGGGTCGCCACCCTGGCCCGCGCGCAGGAGCGCGAGCTGCGAACGTGGCTCTATGGCGGAGGCGCGTCCGCCCCGACCTCGCTCTCCGGCGCCCTCGCCGAGGTGATCGGGGACGTGGAGGGGGTGCACGGCATACCCATCGATCTCGTCATGACCGGCGACCGCGACATGGACGACGGCGCCCAGGCGCTCGTCAGGGCCCTGCGCGAGGCGTTGACCAACGCCGTCCGCCACGGGAAGCCGCCGGTGTCGGTCTATATCGAGGCCGGTCGCGCGGGTGTCGAGGCGTTCGTCCGCGATCACGGACCGGGGATCGACCTCGGCGCCATTCCCGAGGACCGGCTCGGAGTTCGCGAGTCGATCATCGGCCGCATGACCCGACACGGCGGGTGCGCCTCGGTGCGCCGCCTCGACCCCGGGACCGAATGGACCCTGACCCTCCCGCCTCCCAAGGAGACTCCGCATGCAGACTGAGGGCATGAAGACCCCCGCCGCGCCCCAGGATCCGATCCGCGTCGTCGTCGTCGATGATCACCGGATGTTCCGGACCGGCGTCAAGGCGGAGTTGATGGACGTCGCCGCTGGCCGGCTCGAGATCATCGGCGAGGCCCCTGACGTCGACACGGCGATCGCCGTGATCCGGCGCGAACTGCCCGACGTGGTCCTGCTCGACGTCCACCTGCCCGGCGGCAACGGACGCGGCGGCGTCGACGTCCTCGCCGGGTGCGTCGCCGTCGACAGCCGCCGCGGCAAGCCGGTGCGGTTCCTCGCGCTGTCGGTCTCCGATGCCGCCGAGGATGTCATCCAGGTCATTCGCGCCGGGGCGCGCGGCTATGTCACCAAGACGATCACCGGCACCGACCTTGCGACGGCCGTATGCCGTGTCGCCGACGGCGATGCCGTCTTCAGCCCGCGGCTCGCCGGGTTCGTGCTCGACGCGTTCGGGGCCGCCGCGGGGGAGATCGCCGAGGTCGACGAGGAACTCGACCGGCTCTCCGCGCGGGAGCGGGAGGTCATGCGGCTCATCGCGCGGGGATATCAATACAAGGAAGTCGCCAAGGAGCTGTTCATCTCCGTCAAGACCGTCGAGACCCATGTGTCGTCGGTGTTGCGCAAGCTCCAGCTGTCGTCGCGGCACGAGCTCACGGCCTGGGCGATGGGACGCAAGCTCGTCTGACCTGGTCCCGGCACGTAGGGTGCACGGCATGGAGGTCCTCACCAATGCGCTCGTCCTCGTCCACCTCATCGGCATGGCGTGCATCGTCGGCGGCTGGATCAGCCTGCGCGCGCGTGGGGTCGAGTCGGGTGCCGGTCTGACCGTCGTGGTGTGGGGGGCGCGGTTCCAGCTGTTGACGGGGCTGGCGCTCGTGGGGATTCACGAGTCGCAGAAAGACCCGCTCAACCACGCGAAGATCGGGGTCAAACTCGCGGTGGCCATCGCCTGCGCGGCCTGTGCGGAGATGGCCGCCGCCCGGGCTCGCCGGGGGGCTGAGAACCAGCGGCTGATCGACTACGCCGGACTGCTCGGCATTGTCAACACCGCCGTCGCTGCGCTCTGGGAGACCTCGTCCGCCGATCCGGCGTGAGCGCCATAGACCGAGCCTTCCGAGGGTTCCCGACGCATTTCCAGCAGGCCGACCTGATCACGCCAGGCGGTGGGCCGAGCCAACACGTCAGGGGATGAGTAGGAGTTTGCCGGTGGTCTGCCGGGACTCCAGGGCGTCGTATGCCGAGGCCGCCTCTGTCAGCGGCCACCGGCCGCCGATCTCCAGGTGCAGGCTCCCGTCGGCGAGCGCGTCGAGGATGTCGCTTCCGCGCCAGAGGAGTTCGGCCCGGGTGCGCAGGTAGGCACCGAGGGAGGGGCGGGTCAGATAGGCCGAGCCGGCCGCGTTGAGCCGCTGGATGTCGAACGCCGGCACCTGCCCGCTGGCGCCGCCGAAGAGGACGAGCATCCCCCGGGTTCGCAGCGAGGCGAGGGAGGCGTCGAAGGTGTCCCTGCCGACCCCGTCATAGGCGACCTGAACCCCGAGGCCGTCGGTGGCGGCGCGGACCGCCTGGGCGATGTCCTCCTCGCGGTAGTTGATCAGCGTCCCGGCCCCGAGTCGCTCGGCGATCGCGAGTTTGTCACCGGACCCCGCGGTCGCCAGGACATGGGCGCCCTTGGCGACGATGAGCTGGACGAGGAGCTGACCGACGCCGCCGGCGGCGGCGTGGACGAGACACTGGTCGCCGGGCTGCACGGCATACGTCGAATGGACGAGGTAATGCGCGGTCATTCCCTGGAGCATGGCCGCCGCGGCGACGTCCAGGTCGAGGCCGTCGGGGACGGGGACGAGTTGGTCGGCGGCGATGGTCACCAGCCCGGCGGCGCTGCCCGACTGCATGGCCCAGGCCACCCGGGCACCGACGGCGAGGTCGACACCGTCGCCGACGGCGACGACCTCCCCGGCGCCCTCCATCCCGAGGGTGAACGGGGTGGGGATCGGATAGACGCCCTGCCGCTGATAGACGTCGATGAAATTCACGCCGGCCGCGGCGACCCTGACCTGTGCCTGACCGGGTCCGGGGGCGGAGATGTCGCGCTCCTCGACCGTCAGGACATCACTGCCGCCGTTCGTGGGGACGATGAGGGCCTGGGTCGTTGTCATGAGCCACCTCCGAGTCGGGTCAGGGTCTCGCCGTCGATGCGGTAGTCGATCCATGCGTCCATCGCCCGCGCGCCGAGCGCCTCATAGAACTCGATGGACGGCGAGTTCCACGTCAACACCCACCATTCCAGACGCTTGTAACCTCGCTCCACGCAGACCCTGGCCAATTCGAGGAGGAGCGCCTTGCCGAGGCCATGACTGCGATAGGCCGGGTCGACATAGAGGTCCTCGAGATGGATTCCGGGCTTGCCCGTCCACGTCGAGAACGTGCGGAACCACAGCGCCATCCCGACGACCTCGCCGTCGATGACACCGACATGGGCGTTGGCCGTCGGCGTCCCCTCCGCCGGAAACAATGCCCGCTGGAAGTCGAGTTCGGTCGCCTGGACGGCGTCGAGTTCGCGTTCGTATGCCGCGAGGTCCCGCACGAGCCGCAGGATCGCCGCGACGTCCCCGGGACGAGCCGGCCGGATGCGTGGGTCGAGTGCCGGGGCCGCCTCCCCCGGGGCGACGGCGCGGGCGGTCCGTCCTTCGCCAGCGGCGGGCGCCTCACCAGCCGCGGGCGCCTCCCCGTCCCCGAGCGTTTCGCCAGCCGCCGACCCATCGGAGTCAGGTGCGCGCGGCGGATCGGTGGTCCAGTCCGAATCGAGGACCCGGTGCGCGCTCTCCGCCGCCGGTGCGACGCCGGGAGACCCATCCGGCGTGCCCAGCGTGATCCAGTACCGTCGCACGTGCCGGCCGTCCGCGGCGGTGACCACATCCTCGAGAACCCCGCTGTTGGTCTCGATGACCGTGGCGGATCCGATGTTGTCGTCGTTGCAGGTGACCAGGACGCGGTCGAGGCCGAGCGAGCGGCAGACGTCCAGGGAGCGCCGGAGGGCACGGGTCGCGTAGCCCCGCCGCCGCGCGCTCGGTCGCACGCAATAGCCGATGTGCCCGCCCTCCCGCCGGAGGAAGTCGTTGAGGTCGTGGCGGAGCGCGAGCGAGCCGAGATAGGCGCCGTCCTCGACCATCCAGTAGTAGGTGCAGGGCACATAGCCCGGCAGCTGCCGCCGGTGGGGATCGGCCTGGTGCGCGACGAATCGCGCGAACCCGTCCGCGGTCTCCAACTCCGCTCGGGTGAAGGGGTGGACCCGGCCGTCCTCATCGATCCACTCCCACTCACCGTCGCCATCCCGGTGCGCGCCGGCGAACTCATCGACCGCGTCGAGATAGGAGCGGTGAAGGGCGACCGACGGCAGGGCGAGGTGCATGGCCGCCAACGCTAGCCCGGTCGCCCGGGCCTCCGCGGCCGATTCCAGCGTTGCGGACCCGTCGTCGTTGGTCGTCGCGTCCCATCTGCTCCCCCTGCGTCGTCGTTGTTGTGGCGTGCTCCCAAGCCTGCAGGACCCCACCGACAACCCCTCGCGACACGGCGGAGCCACCGCATCCGCGCAGGTCGCCGCCGCCTACCGCGCCAAAGACCGAGGGTCGTCGGTGGCGCGACGTAGGGTGACTTCCCGAGATGACAACCCTGTTCGAGCAGTTTCCGGAGTGGTCCGCCGATGTGACCGACGCCGGCATCCCCACCTGGGCGATGACCGACGAGGGTCCCGCGCGCCCGCACCGGGCTGACCAGCCCAAGGTCGCCGACCCCGAGGCCCTCCTCGCTCACCTCAACCCCCAGCAACGCCAGGCGGTCGTGCACGACGGTCCGCCGCTGCTCATCGTCGCCGGCGCCGGGTCGGGCAAGACCCGGGTGCTCGCCCACCGGATCGCCTACCTCCTCGGCCACCGCTCGGTCCAGCCGGGACAGATCCTCGCCATCACCTTCACCAACAAGGCCGCAGCCGAGATGCGCGAGCGCGTCGAAGGCCTCGTCGGCCCGCGCGCCAAGGCCATGTGGGTGATGACCTTCCATTCCGCGTGCGTGCGCATCCTGCGCCGCGAGGCGACCAAGGTCGGGTTGAAGTCGAGCTTCTCGATCTATGACGCCGCCGACAGCCAGCGCCTCATGGCACTCGTCCTGCGCGATATGGATCTCGACCCCAAGCGTTACAACCCCCGCTCCTTCAGTCACCGCGTCAGCAACCTCAAGAACGAACTCATCGACGAGGAGTCGTATGCCGTGCGGGTCGCCTCCGACGACCAGCCCGCCCAGCAGGATCAACTGCTCGCCGAGGCGTATGCCGCCTATCAGCGCCGCCTGCGCCAGGCCAACGCTCTGGACTTCGACGACCTGATCATGACGACGGTCAACATCCTCCAGGCCTTCCCCGACGTCGCCGAGCATTACCGGCGCCGCTTCCGGCACATCCTCGTCGACGAGTATCAGGACACCAATCACGCGCAGTATGTCCTTGTCCGCGAACTCGTCGGCGGCCCCGGGACCAGCCGGGCCGCGCGCGAGGGGGGGCCCGAGGTCCGCCCGGGCGAACTCGTCGTCGTCGGCGATGCCGATCAGTCGATCTATGCCTTCCGGGGCGCGAGCATCCGCAACATCGAGGAGTTCGAGCAGGACTATCCCGACGCGGAGATCATTCTCCTGGAACAGAACTACCGCTCGACCCAGACCATCCTGCGGGCGGCCAACTCCGTCATACGGCACAACGGGGCGCGGCGAGAGAAGCGGCTGTGGTCCGAAGCCGGGGACGGCGCGGTCATCGTCGGCTATGTCGGCGACAGCGAGCACGACGAGGCGGGGTTCATCGCCCGGACCATCGACAAGCTCGGGGACGATCACGGGGTCCAACCCAAGGACGTCGCCGTGTTCTATCGGACCAACGCCCAGTCCCGGGCCATCGAGGAGGTCTTCGTCCGGGTCGGCCTGCCCTACAAGGTGGTCGGCGGGACCCGGTTCTATGAGCGGCGGGAGATCAAGGACGCCCTCGCGTATCTCCGGGTGATCGCCAATCCGGCCGACACCGTCAACCTCCGGCGCATCCTCAACGTCCCCAAGCGCGGGATCGGCGATCGCGCGGAGGCGTGCGTCGCCGCGCTCGCCGAGCGCGAGCGGATCCCCTTCGTCGCCGCGCTGGGCCGGGCCGCGGACGCGCCGGGCATCGCCACCCGGTCAGTGACGGCGATCACCGGGTTCACCGCACTGCTCGAGCGGCTCGGCGGCATCCGCGACGGCGGCTCGGGGGTCGGGGACCTGCTCGAAGCCGTCCTCACCGAGTCCGGCTACCTGCGCGAACTCCAGATCAGCCTCGACCCCCAGGACGAGACGCGGATCGAGAACCTCAACCAGCTGATCTCGGTCGCGCGCGAGTTCGACGAGGTCCGGATGGAGACCGGGGAGGTCATCGCGCTCGACGACTTCCTCGAGCAGGTGTCACTGGTGGCCGACGCCGACGAGATCCCCGACAACACGGACGGCGGAGGTGTCGTCACGCTGATGACGCTGCATACGGCCAAGGGATTGGAATTCCCCGTCGTGTTCCTCACCGGGATGGAGGACGGGACCTTCCCGCACCTGCGTTCCCTCAACGACGACAAAGAGTTGGAGGAGGAGCGGCGGCTGGCGTATGTCGGGATCACCCGCGCCCGCGAACGCCTTCACGTCTCCCGGGCGACGGTGCGCCGGGCGTGGGGCAGCCCGCAGTATCAGCCCGCGTCCCGTTTCCTCGACGAGATCCCGGCCGACCTCGTCGAGTGGGAGCGGCTCGTCGAGGCGTCGGCGCGCAGCGTGTCGGCGCCTTCCCTGGCCCGGCTCGCCGCGACACCCGGGGTGCGCTCACCGGGGACGAAGCCGATCCTCGCCCTGAAACCCGGGGACCGGGTCTCGCACGACTCCTTCGGCCTCGGGACCGTGGTCCGGATCGACGGAGTCGGGGACAAGACCGTCGCCCACGTCGACTTCGGGGGTGACTCCGGCGTCAAGCGGCTGCTACTGCGCTATGCGCCGCTGGAGAAGCTCTGAGGGACCCGGCGATCCAGGGGTTCACCGGCATACCCCCCGCTCGCCTCGCGCAGGCGCGGGGAGCCCGCGCTCGATCAGCACCGTCGGGAGAGCGAGCCGGCTCGCCTCGCGCAGGCGCGGGGAGCCCTCAGACGCCAGAGACGTTGATGCCGTGCTTCTTCAGCCAGGGCAGCGGGTCGATCGGGTCGCCGGCGGCGGGGTGGATCTCGAGGTGGAGGTGGGGACCGGTGGAGTGGCCAGTGTTGCCGGACTTCCCGACGTAGGTCCCGGGACGAACGTTCTGGCCGACTTTCACGTCGATCTCGCTCATGTGCGCGAAGTAGGACACGGTCCCGTCCCAATAGGTGATCTCGATCTTGTTGCCATAGCCGCCGCCGTCACCGGTCTTGGTCACGACGCCGCTCGACATGGCGAACAGGCTGGTCCCGACCGGGGTCCCGAAGTCGAGGCCGGCGTGGAGGCGGCCCCATCGGAAGCCGAAGTGCGAGGTCAACAGTGGGTGCTTGATCGGCAGCACCCAACGGTGGGCGGCGGCGAGGCGCCTCGCCTTGAGCCGGGCTGCCTTGCGCACCGCGGCGGCATCCCGCTTCTCGGTCGCGATGGCGCGCTCGCGCTCGTCCTTCGAGCCCTGGGCCAGGGAGATAGCCGACCGCTCGGCGGCCTGGCGGCTGGCTGCCTGCGCGGCGTCCGAGCGGGCGACGGCCGCCTGCGCGGCCACGGACTCGGCGTCGCGGGCAGGGTTGGCGGCCGGAGCGGCATACAGACCGCCGAACGCGGCCGGCGTGGCGAACGCGGCGGCGACGACCGCTCCGTCGGCGACCGCGCGGCTGCCCTCGGACGGATGGGCGATGGCGGAGCCGGCCACGGTGAGGGCGATTGCGGTGCCCAGTGCGGCCGGCACGACGACCATGCGACGGACAAGGTGACGCGAGGCGGGGGCGGGCGCGGAGGGGCGCGGCATACCGTCAAAGGTGGACACGGGGGAGTCCTAACGAGCGGGGGCTTGGGGGCCCGGGCAGGGGGGACACACGAAGGGGAAGTGGGGGGACGCTTCGTTGCGCGTGATATTGCTCGACAACGAGACTAGCGTGACGGTTTCGTTACACAAAATTCAGCAGGGTTTCTGCGGGTGGGGGTGGGGAATCTGTGATAAATGCCGCGCGCGCTCAGTCCTCAGATCGATGGACACCCAACCGGGGTTGCCGGTACGGCGTCGTATCGTGCGTGACGACGATTGCAATGCCCGTGCGGCAGGCTCGGTGGGAGGGAGTGCGCATGTCGGGTGCCGTTATCGGCGCCGACGAGTTCGCCGTCCGCGAGATCTATCAGGCGCATTACGGCACCCTCGCCGGCTGGACCGCGCGCCTCGTCGGCGACCGCGACCTCGCCCACGACATCGCCACCGAGGCATTCATCCGCCTCCTGCGCCACTGGGGCGAGGTGTCCGAGCCGCGCGCCTGGCTCTACACCACCTCCGCCAACCTCGTCCGCGATCACTGGCGCAAGCGTGGGCGCGAGGCGGTCGCCTACGGCAAGGTCGGCTACGCCCTCGAGACCGCCCACACGCCCGACCCCGCGACGACCATCACGGTGCGCGAGGCTGTCCTCTCCCTCCCGGACCGGCTTCGCGTCACCGTGCTCCTCCACTACTTCGCCGATCTCACCGTCGCCCAGGTCGCCGCGCAGCTCGGCAAGTCCGACGGCGCCGTCAAGCGCGACCTGTGGGAGGCGCGCGGCAAGCTCGCCGTGATCCTGGAAGGTGCCCGATGACCAGCCCCGACCCGATCGAGGAGTTCTTCGCGCGCGAACGCTCGTCCATCACCCGTGAGCCCGCTGACGAGCAGCGCTGGGAGGCGATCGCCGCCGCCGGTCGCCGGGGGCGCCGCTCGCGCTGGTCGACGTTCGCCGCTGCCGCGGCGGCCGCGGTGCTCGTCGGCGGGATCGGGTATGCCGTGGGTCGGGGCCTGCCCGGCGCCACCGACGGGACCGACGTCGCCGGGCACGGATCGAGCACGACCGCCCTCACCACGCCGACATCCCCGACCACCACCGCCTCGGTGGGGGTGACGCCGTCGGGAAGCACGCGGCATACGGCAGGAGCGTCGTCGACGACACCGTCCATGACCGCCTCCGTCAACACGGCACTGCCGATGCCCAATGCCTTCCGGACGATCTCGATGTCCCAGGCGGACGGCTCGACCGTTTTCGCGCTCGGGGTCGGCATGTGCACCGACCACGACTGTCTCGTCGCCGTCCGGTCCACCGACGGCGGCACGTCCTGGCAGCGGGTCGCGACTTTCCCCGACACCCCGGTCTCGGGCGGCATGCCCGCGGTCGGCGCCAAGGGGTCGTTCACCCAGATCCGGATGGCGAATGCGCGGGTCGGCTGGGTCTTCGGCGACGGGATTCTCCAGACGACCGACGGCGGATTGACGTGGCACACCTACGCGCACGCGGGGCAGAGCGTCCTGGACCTCGCCCTCGCCGACGGCCAGGTCGCGATCGTCTCGACGAGCGGGGCGTGCGACGGAACCCGGTGCAAGGGCGACCTGCTCACTCAGATCGCCCCCGCGAACGCGACCGCGGCGACCACACCGGTGGCGACGACCAAGACCGACGGGGTCCTCGGGGCCTCGGTCGCGTGGTGGAAGGGGCGGGCGATCGTCTCTCCGATCGGGACGGCCGGTGCCGCCTCCCCCTTCGCCGCGGACGCGGGCGGGCGCGCCACGCCGCTCGACCCCGGCTGTGGCGGCCAGGCGAGCGCCCGGATCGTCGCCCCGAGTTCGGGCGACACCCTGCTGGCCGCATGCCCGGACGGAGCGGGGGCCGGGTCGATCTTCTATTCCATCCACCGGTCGGCGGACGACGGGGCGACGTGGACCGCAGTCAGGGGCGATCCCGTCCAACTCGTCAACGCGGGCGGCGTCTCCTTCGCCGCCACTGACGCCGACCACCTCGTCGCCACGTCGGGCGGGTCGGCGGACGTCCACGGCTCGCTGAAGGTCACGGCCGACGGTGGTGCCACGTGGAGCGCCGTCACCGACCCCGCGGTCCCCGATACGGGCTGGGGGTGGGTCGGTGCACCCGGCCCGAACTGGTTCTATCTCGTCGCCGTCGACTCGGCTCGCGGCTATTACTGGTCCCACGACAAGGGCGCGACCTGGACCTGGACCGAGATGTCCTGACGCAGAAGTGACCAGGCCTACGCCGGATGTGGTGTCGAGCACCGGTCCCGGCGGTCTAGGCTCATCTGGACCCGTGTGGGCCGGCTCATCAGCCACTTCGCAGCAGCGACGCATCGAAGGACGGAAACAGGCGTGGATCTATTCGAGTACCAGGCGCGCGACTTGTTCGAGAAGCATGGTGTCCCCGTGCTCGCCGGCGCCATCGCGACGACCCCGCAGGAGGCCCGGGAGGCCGCGGAGCGCATCGGCGTGCAGAGCGGCGGCGTCACCGTGGTGAAGGCCCAGGTCAAGGTCGGGGGTCGCGGCAAGGCCGGCGGCGTCAAGGTCGCCAAGTCGCCCGACGAGGCGCAGACGTATGCCGAGCAGATCCTCGGCATGGACATCAAGGGCCACACGGTCAAGAAGGTCATGATCGCCCAGGGCGCGTCGATCGCCGAGGAGTACTACTTCTCGATCCTGCTCGACCGGGCCAACCGGACCTATCTCGCCATGTGCTCCGTCGAGGGCGGCATGGACATCGAGCAGCTGGCCGTCGAGCGGCCCGAGGCCCTCGCCAAGGTCGTCGTGGACCCCAACGTCGGTGTCGACGCGGCCAAGGCCGCCGAGATCGTCGCCGCGGCCGGTTTCGATGCGGAGACGGGGGCCAAGGTCGCCCCGGTTCTCGAGCGGCTCTGGGAGGTCTATCGCGACGAGGACGCCACGCTCGTCGAGGTCAACCCGTTGGTCAAGACCGGTGCCGGCGACATCGTCGCGCTCGACGGCAAGGTCAGCATCGACGCCAACTCCGACTTCCGGCACCCGGAGCACGAGGAGTTCGTCGACCACTCCAAGACCGATCCGCTCGAGGTGCTAGCCGTCGAGAAGGGCCTCAACTACGTCAAGCTCGACGGCAACGTCGGGATCATCGGCAACGGTGCCGGCCTTGTCATGTCGACCCTCGACGTGGTCGCCTACGCCGGCGAGGAGTTCACCGGCGGCGCGGCCAAGCCGGCCAACTTCCTCGACATCGGCGGCGGAGCCAACGCCGAGGTCATGGCCAACGGACTCGACGTCATCTTCGAGGACGCCCAGGTCAAGGCGGTCTTCGTCAACGTCTTCGGCGGAATCACGGCCTGTGACGCGGTCGCCAACGGGATCGTCGCGGCATACGGCATCCTCGCGGAGCACGGCAAGGAGCCGAAGCCCCTCGTGGTCCGCCTCGACGGCAACAACGCCGAGCTCGGCCGCCACATCCTCGACGAGGCCGGGCTACCCAAACTCGAACGGGTGGACACGATGGACGGTGCGGCCCGCCGGGTCGCCGAGCTGGCCGCGGCCGCGAACTGACGAGACCAAGGAACAGGACGGCATACACAAGCCATGGCAATCTTCCTCACCGAGAACTCCAAGGTCATCGTCCAGGGCATGACCGGATCCGAGGGCATGAAGCACACCACGCGGATGCTCGCCTCGGGCACCCAGATCGTCGGAGGTGTCAACCCGCGCAAGGCCGGCGAGCAGGTCGCCTTCCCCGGTGACGTCACCGTCCCGGTCTTCGGCACGGTGGCCGACGCGATGGCCGCGACCGGCGCCGACGTCACGGTCATCTTCGTCCCCGCCGCGTTCACCAAGGCCGCGGTCGTCGAGGCGATCGACGCCGGCATCCCGCTCGCCGTCGTCATCACCGAGGGCGTCGCGGTCAAGGACTCGGCCGAGTTCTTCAATTACAGCCTCGGCAAGGGCACCCGGATCATCGGTCCCAACTGCCCCGGCCTGATCAGCCCCGGCAAGTCCAACGCCGGCATCATCCCCGCCAATATCACCGGACCCGGCCGCGTCGGTCTGGTCTCGAAGTCGGGGACGCTGACCTATCAGATGATGTATGAGCTCAATGACTTCGGCTTCTCCACCGGCGTCGGCATCGGCGGCGACCCGATCATCGGGACCACGCACATCGACTGCCTGGAGGCGTTCGAGAACGACCCCGACACCGACGCGATCGTCATGATCGGCGAGATCGGTGGCGACGCGGAGGAGCGGGCCGCGGCCTACATCAAGGAGCACGTGACCAAGCCGGTCGTCGGCTACGTCGCCGGCTTCACCGCCCCCGAGGGCAAGACGATGGGCCACGCCGGCGCGATCGTCTCCGGCTCGTCCGGCACCGCGCAGGCCAAGAAGGAGGCCCTCGAGGCCGCCGGCGTCAAGGTCGGCAAGACGCCGTCCGAGACCGCTGAACTCATGCGCGAGATCATGCGCGGCCTGCAGAAGTAGCCTCTTCCAGCCGGTCGCCCGAGCGATGAGGAGCCACGGCAGAAGGTCCCGGGCCAGGCCCCCCGACCGTGCGCGGTCGGGGGGCCTGGTGGGTCACGCGACGGTCACTGGGCGAGGAGCACGGCGAGCGTGCCGGCGATCATCGACGGACCGAACGCGATCCGCGTGTGCCGCGTGGCCCGCCGCGTGACCAGCAGCGCGGCGGCGGTGACCCCGGCGAGGAGGAATGCGGCATACAGGGCGACGAGGGCAGCGCTCCAGCCGAACCAGCCGAGGAGCAGGCCGAGCAGGCCGGCGAGGGTGACATCCCCGCGGCCGAGCGCACGACGCGAGAGCCGGTGCAGGACAAGGAAGAACACCCAGGCGACGAGCGCGACTTCCACCGCGCGGGCGTATGCCGACCACCCGCCCCAGGCGGCCGCCGCCACGCCCAGGAGGGTCGCCAGGGCGGTCAGGCCCGGCCAGGTGAGCAGGCGGGGGATGCGGTGGACCTCGATGTCGACGGCGGCGAGGAGGAGCAGGAGCGGGACGGCAGCGGCGACGGTCACCGGCACCGGCCACGGCCGGTCGGCGAGCCGCCAGCCGGCGACGGCCGCAAGGACGGGCGCGGTGACCGGGAGCCAGATGTGGGGGCGCTGCGGGCGGGTGTCATCGGCATACCGATGACCGCCGGCGCGCAGGAAGCGCCACCCGGCGACGCCACCTGCGACCCCGAGAACGCCCCCGGCCACACCCCACCAGACCTGCCCGGACACATCGACCCCCTTCGTCCGCCCGAGCGTATGCCGCCCGCTCGCCCCCCGCGCGCCGAGTCGTCGCGCCCTGTGGATAACCCAGGTCGGCGTGTTCGAGCTATCGGGGTCCGTCGGAAGAGTAGTGACTGCCGAGGAAGAGGGTGTAGCTGACCACGGCCGGCACCTTGATGTCGAGAGCCCTGGGTCGCGGGTCAACTCCTCCTCGACCGCGAGCACCGAACCGTCGCCGGGATCGATCAAGATCCGGGTTCGTGTGGGAAGACCGCTGCTGTCGGAATCGACGGCGAGGACGAGAGCCGGCCGACCGACACGGTCGGTGGCCGTGCCCTCGTTGATCAGCCCCTCGGTCGCCGCGAGATAGCGCAGAAGGGCCGCCCGCGACCTCGCCGGAACCATGTGGTCATGAACAGCATCGCTGATCGCGACGAGCCGCTCCACGGGTCCATTCCGCGCCGGGTGGCCGATGTTCAGGAAGGCCGTCATCGCGGGCAGGGTGGTGGGCAGGGGCGTCGCCGCACGATCCTCAGCGTTGCCCAGTTGCTCCCATGGACCCCGGCTTCCGTTCCGCGTCTCTGGATACCACCGCCCGTCCGGCCCGATGACCGTCTGGCGCACGGTGGGGACGACGCTCGACGTCGTCGTTTCGTCAGGTCGCCCATCTCGAGACTTGACGTCGCGTGAGGGTCTCTTTCTGGCGCCCCTCAGCCCTTGGTGACGAGGTCGGCGAGGCGGGTGAGCTCGGCCCAGTAGTCGTCGGCGGGCACGGAGCTCCCCGTGGGGACGGTGAGGACGATCGTCGAGACATAGCCGGGCGTGCCCGTCGAGGCGGCGACCACGGCATACTCGACGAAGGGCGCGGTCCCGTCGCCGAAGGTGGTCTCCAACCGCCACTGGCCGTCGGTGGGTCCGGCCGCCGCGGTGGTGCGCGTCTGGCCCGCGGTCGCGTCACACCCGGAGAAGCCGCCGCTCAACCGCTTGACCTCGGCCGCCGCGAGGTCGGCGGCGTCCGACGCCCCGGCCCCGACGTCCCGCACGCGCTGGGTCGCGAAGTAGCTCGCGTCGACGCCGGCCTTCTTGACCTTCATCAGCCCGAACGTCCCGGTTCTCGCCGTGTCGGTGTCGCAGGCCTGGGTCACCTGAGGCGAGCCGTCGAACTCACCCGCCCCCGCCTCCGTCGCCGCGCCGCCGGTCAGCGTCGTGGAGGCGAAGTCAGCCGGGTCGAGGAAGGCCGCATCCGGCGGGACACTGCCCGAGGGACCGGCGACGTAGCGGGTTTTCGTCCCCGAACCGGCGCCCTCGCCATACGTCTCGAGGCGGTTCTCCACCAGGTTGGTCACCCAGGCGAACTGCGTCAGGGAGAGCCCGGCGCCCGCCGACCACGTCTCGAGATAGCTCACCGACCGCCCGCGCTGAGTCACCGTGACCCACCCGGTGTTGCCGTCGCTGTCGGCGAACGACCACATGACCGGGTGCTCGGAATAGACGTCCGTCGACTGCTGGGTGATCGTCTCGGGCTTCGGATCCGGACAGTTCCCGAGGGCCTCGCTCATCGCGCTGGACGCCTTGATCGCCGCCTCCTCGGAGGCATAGATGAAGGTCACCTGCTTCGCCATCGGTCCCGCCTTGGCGTCGACGGTCACGTCCTGTGCGGTCACCGGGGTCCCCGGGGCGTATGCCGCACGGCACAGCAGATCTCCCACCCCGGCCGGGGATTGCGTCACCGACGGCGCCGCCGGCACCCCGAGCACCGCCTGCCACTCCTTGGCGGTCGGCAGGATCGAGTGCTCCTTCAGCATGTCCGCCCAGAGCGCGCTTCCCGGGGTGGCGTCGGAGGACACCGCGGACGAGGCGGAGGCCGGGGACGAGGAGGAGGCCGGGGACGAGGAGGAGGCCGAGGACGAGGAGGAGGCCGAGGGCGGCCCGGCCGACGAGGGCCCACTCGAACTGACCGCCGTCGGGAGGCTGGTCCGCGAGAGCGAGGTCGACCCGTCGGTGGCGGGATCGCCGATTCCCGGCTTCGGGCGCAACACCCCCGACAACCCGACGGCCGCGATGGCGACGCTCGCGGCGGCGAGGCCGAGGCCGGCCACCCGCCAGCGGGACCGCCTGCGTCGGTCACCGACGCGTTTGACGACGTCCACCCCGGCCGAGGCGTGGGCGTCGACGTCCTGACGGAGGGACAGCAGGGCGCGA
Source organism: Dermatophilaceae bacterium (assembly GCA_046330995.1). Taxonomy (GTDB): domain Bacteria; phylum Actinomycetota; class Actinomycetes; order Actinomycetales; family Dermatophilaceae; genus Nostocoides_A. Next base: position 53,307 of record JAXLRS010000004.1, on the reverse strand, counting down.
CGGACGATGTCGTCGTTCTCGAGAGTCCAGTCGGGACTCCCGTCGGGAGTTCCGTCGGGTGTCGCGCCCGAGGTGGCGCTCCCGTCGTCGCGGCCATGCGGCATACGGTCAACCATGGCGCGCCTCCGATCCGCCGAGGGCATCGAGCATGGCCTTGCGGCCGTGGTGGAGGCGGGCCTTGATCGTCCCGGCGGGGGTGCCGAGGTCGGCGGCGATCGCCTCGATGCTCATGTCGAGGAGGTAATGCAGGGCGAGCACCTCCCGGTGCGCGGGAGACAGTCGTCTGAGCGCCTCGACCACGACCACGCGGTCCGGCGAGATCGTCGGGGTCTGCTCGACGAGGGAGAGCTGTCGGTGGGCCTCGGTGCGGTTCGTGTTCTTGCGCCACTGCGAGATCGCGAGGCGACGCGCCACGGTCCGAACCCACGAGAGCGGGTCGTCGGCCCGGCTGACCTGCCCCCACCGCTCCCAGGCGCGCGAATAGGCCTCCTGCGTGCAGTCCTGCGCAAGGGTGAGATCGCCGGTCGTCGCATAGACGAGGTGGATCACGCGCGGGGACGTCTCACGATAGAAGCGATCGAAGTCCAGCCTCTCCACCATCGTCCCTTCCACCACGAATGGCGACATCCCCCGGGCGGGGGCGCTGGCGACGACAGTCATGACTTTCCGGACGCTCAGCCCGCCCCGTGGGTTGCCCACGCTACCGGGGGAATTCCGGAGAACCGATTCGGGGCCGTGTCGGCGTTGCCTCCGCCCGATCGGTCGGCTGTTGGGCGACGATGGGTCCCGTCATGACCGTCCTGCCCGCACTCCGCATACCGCGCCCCTCTGCCCCCGCGGATCCTGACCCGGCGCGCCCCTGGCTGCGTCCGCTACTCGGGGGAGCGGCGAGCGCGGCGGTGTCGCTGGTCGTCGTTCTCACGCTCGTCGGTGCCGTCGGCTCGCTCGCCGCCCACGCCGACCTCGATTGGGGTGACCTCTTCGGCGCCGGGTCCGCATTCTGGCTCCTGTCGGGGGGCGCCCGCCTCGGCGTCGACCGGGTCGTCATCGCGGCGACACCGTTGCTGGCGTCGGCGCTGCTCGTGCTCGCCGCCGTGATGGGCGCCCGTCGGGCGCTCCCGCGCACCGGACCCCGCCGTCTTCCTTACCTCTCCTTCCTCGCGGGGTATGCCGCGCTCGCCCTCCTCGCGCTCGCCCTCACCTTCGCCGGCCCACTCCACGTGCGGTGGGGATCGCTCGGAACGCCGGTGGTCGGCATACCGGCCCTCGGGGTGCTGATCGCGGAGGGGCGGCGCGGACGGCTGGAGGACGTCGCACACCACCTGCCGCGGACGCTGCGGCGATGTCTGCGGCCCGCCCTGCGCACGAGTCTCGTCGCGCTGGCGACCGGCTTCGCATTCGTGATCGTCGGTGTCGTCCTCAACTGGGGTCGCGTGCACACGGTGACGGCGACGCTGTCGCCGGGATTCATCGGGGGAAGTGCGCTGGTGGCCGGGCAACTGCTCGCGGGCCCCAATTTCGCGCTGTGGGCGCTGGGGTTCCTCGCCGGTCCCGGGTTCAGTCTGACCGAGGGGACCTCGGTGACCGTGTCCGGAGCGACGACCGGCGTCCTGCCGCAGATCCCCGTGCTCGCCGCCGCGCCCGGGCCGGGCGCCTTCGGCTGGTATGCCACCCTCCTGCTTCTCCTCCCCGTCACCCTCGGTGCGTATGCCGCACGCCGCACCCTCGCTGAGATCCCGCGGCTCGCCAGTGGGCGAGTCAAGTTGCTCGGGGCCGCGACGACCGTGGCGCTCAGCGCGGCGCTCCTGGCGGCGCTCGACATCCTCGGCGGTGGCAGTCTGGGTCAGGGCAAGCTGCGGGACATCGGGACGTCGGCGCCCTGGCTGGCGATCGCTCTGGGTGGGTTGATGCTGGTTGGGGCCGGGTTGACGGTTGCGCGGGACTGGTGGCGGCTGCGCCGCTGAGCGGTTCGACGTCGGACTGGCGGGCCCGATGGTGCCGGTCTGCTCGCGGTGGCACACCAGATGGTCGGTGGTGGGGTCGTCGGTCCTGGGGGAGGAATCCCGGTCGCGAGGCTGTCGGTCCTGAGGGGGTTGTCGGTGGCCTGTCCTAGAGTTTCCGGCATGGGACGACCAGTGCATTTCGAGATCCAGGCCGACGACCTCGACCGGGCGAAGGCGTTCTATGCCGGCGTCTTCGGGTGGACCTTCGAGGACTACAGCGGGTTCGTCGGCGCGCCCTATTTCGGCGTGACCACAGGCGAGGAGGGCACACCGGGCATCAACGGTGGGCTCGTGGCACGCCCGGCCCCGGTCGGTGAGCAGCAGGGCACCAATGCTGCGGTGCTGACGATGGGTGTGGAGAACTACGACGCGACGGCGGCCAGGATCGAGGCAGCCGGCGGACGGGTCGCGTTGCCGAAGTTCGCGCTCCCCGGGATGGCGTGGCAGGGCTACTTCCTCGACAGCGAGGGCAATACTTTCGGCATCCACCAGCCCGATCCGGAAGCCCGCTGACCCGTGCGCGTCGTCGTGCTCGTCTCGGGGTCGGGCACCCTGCTTCAGGCCCTCATCGACGCCTCCGCGGACCCGTCGTATGCCGTGACCATCGTCGCCGCCGGCGCCGACCGCGACGCGACGGTGGGCCTCGAACGCGCGGCGCGAGCCGGGATCCCGACGTTCGTCACGAAGCCAGGCGACTTCGCCAGCCGAGCGGAGTGGAATGCGGCGATGGTGGGCGAGCTCGCAGCATACGACCCGGAGTTGGTGGTGCTCGCGGGGTTCATGCGCATCCTCGGGCCGGGCGTCGTGGAGCGGTTCCGGATGATCAACACCCACCCCGCCCTGTTGCCGAGCTTTCCGGGTGCGCACGGCGTGCGCGACGCGCTCGCACATGGCGTCAAGGTGACCGGGCCGTCGTGCATCTGGGTCGACTCGGGCGTCGACAGCGGCCCGATCATCGACCAGCGGGCCGTGCGGGTCGAACCCGGGGACACCGAGGAGAGCCTCCACGAACGAATCAAGGTGGCGGAGCGAGCGATGCTGGTCGAGGTCGTCGGCTCCCTCGCGCGCGAGGGGCTGCCGGCGTGACCGGGCGTCCGCTCCCGTCGACCGCCCTGACCGCGCCCGCACCGCGCGGGTCCCTAGCGGTGGGGGGTTGCCGTCGACGTGTTCGGGTTCCCCGGCCACAGGATGCGCGTGCCGCTCCACTCCAGGGTGACGGCGCGTGCCGATGACGTTTCTGCTGGTCACTGGGTTGTCGGTGGCTCTGCGAGGATGAAGTCGGTGGCGATCGCGGCCACCGGAAGGGCTCCGGAGGCAGGGGCATCCACCGATGACCGAGGCGTGTGACAAAAGCTCGTAATCGAACAGGTATTCTGATAAAGTGTCAGGATCGGCCGGGGGGCCACGGCGGCGGATCTCCTTCACCGAGAGGTCGTCGCCGATTCGGGAGTGAGCGACCGAAGGGGGTCGGCGGGAGATGCACGCAGGGGCGAACCCGAGCGCGGTGACAGCTGCTCGGGACGTGCGGGCCGCCGCCGACGTGTTGGTGGACGTCGCCTCCCGGCCCGCGGGACTGGTGTCGCTGTCGGGGGTGGGCTGATCTCGTTGTGGCCTGTCAGGAGGTCCTGTCGGTGGTGACGGCCGCGCAGGACGCGGCGATCACTCGGCTCGCGGCGTTGGATGTGTCGACCGGTCCGGACGGACAGCCCGTGGAGCAGGTCAACCCGTTGGGGTGGTGCTCGATGGACGTGGCCCCGATCCTCGGGATGCGGCTTGCCATCGGGGCCACGCACGCGCGGACTCGGGTGGAGGAAGCCCTGTCCCGCTGCGGGGAAGAACTCCTCGATTCGGAGTCGGGGGAGGTCGTCGGGCGTGGCCTGCACGGGCTGCACGCTGGCATGGTCTCGGGCCGCTTGGATCCTTACAAGGCGCGGGTGATCGCGCGCGCCGTCGAGGGGGATGTTCCCACGGAGGTCGTCGAGGCGATCGTCGAGGCTCTGGATCCGTGGTTCGATCGAGAGACCGCGCCGCACTTGCGTCGGAGGGCGCAGCGGTTGATGGAGTTCCTCTGTCCCGAGGCCGTCCGCCAGCAGGTGGAGGAGGATCGCAAACGGGTCGGGTTGCGGCGGTGGGCCTCGTCCACGGCCGGGGTGGATGAGGGGTACGGCCGATTCCCGTGCGAGGACGCGGTGACCGCGTGGGCGGCGATCGACCAACTCGCCCGGGAATACGTCCGAGATGGGGTGCGTGAAAGCCTGGAACGCGCACGTGGCAAGGCGCTGACCGATCTGGTCACGGGAGCGGCGACCGTGACCGCGACTGTGCAGGTGACCGTCCCCGCCGACGTGCTCAATAACGAGGACGACCTTGACGAGGGCGACGGGGGCCTGGGCGACGACGACGCTCAGCCCACTGGTGCTGACCCCGACGACGACGAAGTCACGGATGCCTGCGGTGGGAGTGCGTACCCGATGGCGACCCTGGCGACGAAGACGGTGGCTCGGGAGTTCCCGGTCCCGACAACGATGCTGACCTGTGTCCGACCCCGGCGCCGCGCGTCGGTGGCCGCGATCACGGCCTCCTCGACGGTGGCCGACGCCTGCTGCGGCGACGTGGGGACGATCTGATCCAGGTCACAAGCGCAGGGTTCGGAGCCGGGGGCGTCTTCACGACGCCCTGGCTCGCCACTCGTGTCTGGCTCAACGCGCTCTACACGATGGCCGGAGTGACCGGCGCCACCACCCTGGTCCGCCTTCCCTGCCACCCCGGCCCTGGGGCCCTCCTCGACGCCGGCAATGCCCTGGACCGCGACCGCTTCCGTCCGGGGCGCCGCTTGACTCGCCTCGTCAAAGCCCGCGACGGGCACTGCCGGTTCCCCGGCTGCCCTGTCGCTGCCCGCTTCTGCGACCTCGATCACGCTCGGCCCTGGCCCACCGGACCCACGAGCGCTGCGAACCTGATGTGCCTGTGCCGACGCCACCATCGCGTGAAACAGCGTCCCCTGCCCTGACCGATCCGAGTTCCTGCACACGCGTGCCAGGCACGACAGCGGCCATCCGGCCGCCCCCACCCGTCGAGCCGCCCTTCGATCCGGAGTTCTTCTGGGCCCAACACGCTGCTGCGCAGGGGCGAGCGCCGGCGCGGGCAGCCGAGGCCGCTGCCCGGGAAGCCGCTCGCCACTCTCGGCGACGCCCACCAGCCCGACCTCCCCGGACAGTCGAGGATCCGCCGTTCTGATCTCCCGTCCGGACATCCGGAGGAACCATCGGCTCCCAACCCACGCGGGACGAAGCCGCCGCGCGCCCCGATAAGATCGGGCAGAACCGACGACTGGCGCAGGTGGGCCTACCACCGGGAAGTCCCTCGCCGGGTGCATCGCCCGCCTGGGTGCCCCGGCATACGGCGAAAGGCCCTCCGTGAGCAGCACCGTCACCCCGCCCGGACCGAGCCAGGATGTCCGCCCGATTCGTCGGGCCCTCATCTCGGTCTATGACAAGACCGGGCTCGAAGACCTGGTACGCGGCCTCCACGAGGAGGGCGTCGCGCTCATCTCGACTGGCGGATCCGCTGCGCTCATCGCGTCCTTCGGCCTCCCGGTCACCGAGGTCGCCGACCTGACCGGATTTCCCGAATGTCTCGACGGCCGCGTCAAGACGCTCCACCCCAAGGTCCACGCCGGCATCCTCGCCGACACCCGCAAACCCGACCACCTAGAGCAGCTCGCCCACCTCGGGATCAAGCCGTTCGAACTCGTCGTCTGCAACCTCTATCCGTTCGTCGCGACCGTGGCCTCGGGCGCCAGCCCCGACGAGTGTGTCGAGCAGATCGACATCGGCGGCCCGAGCATGGTGCGCGCGGCGGCCAAGAACCATCCGAGCGTGGCCATCGTGACCGACCCCGCGGCATACGACATGGTCCTCGAGGCCGTCCGCGCCGGTGGATTCACCCTCGAGCAGCGCAAGCTCCTCGCGGCGCGCGCCTTCACTCACACCGCGGACTACGACGTCGCGGTCGCGAGCTGGCTCGGCAACGCCTATGCCGACACCTCCGGCGGCAGCGGCTTCCCCGCCTGGGTGGGGGCATCGTGGACCAAGGCCCAGACGTTGCGCTACGGCGAGAACCCCCACCAGCGCGCTGCGCTCTATCGCAGCTGGACCGCGGGGCTCGCATCCGCCGAGCAAATCCACGGCAAGGAGATGTCCTACAACAACTACGTCGACACGGACGCGGCGGTCCGCGCGGCGCACGACCACGGCGACCAGCCGACGGTCGCCATCATCAAGCACGCCAATCCGTGCGGAATCGCTGTCGGAAGCACCGTCGAGGAGGCGTATGCCGCGGCTCACGCCTGCGATCCTGTCTCCGCCTATGGCGGGGTCGTCGCGACCAACCGTCCGGTCACCCTCGCGACGGCGCGCGCGCTCAACGAGACTTTCAGTGAGGTCGTCGCCGCCCCCGCGTTCGACGCTGACGCGCTGGAAGTGTTGCGCGAGAAGAAGAATCGGCGCCTCATTCGCCTGCCCGAGGGCATGTCGCGGTCGCGCGGCGGTGCCGAGATCCGACCCATCTCCGGCGGTCTCCTCATGCAGTCGGTCGACGCGCTCGATGCCGTGGTCGAGTCCGAGAGCGGTGAGATCACCGGCGGCGACGACACCATGCACTGGAGGCTCGTCGCGGGCAGTCCAGCTGACGCGGCGACCTTGGCCGACCTCGAATTCGCCTGGCGGGCCGTCCGCGCGGTCAAGTCCAACGCGATCCTCCTCGCCCGCGATGGCGCCTCCGTCGGGATCGGAATGGGCCAGGTCAACCGCGTCGACTCGTGCCGCCTCGCCGTCGGACGGGCCGGTGCCGGCCGCGCCGACGGTGCCGTGGCGGCGTCCGACGCGTTCTTCCCTTTCGCCGACGGGCTGCGTCTCCTCATCGACGGTGGCGTCCGGGCCGTGGTCGCTCCCGGGGGTTCGATCCGCGACGAGGAGGTCGTCGCCACCGCAGAAGCGGCCGGGGTGACCCTCTATTTCACCGGGACCCGCCACTTCGCCCACTGACCGGCGACGCCCGCCCGGTCACCGCCCGTGGGGCCGCACCGCCGCGGGGTCGACGGCGATCCACACCGCGTGCGCGCGAGCGAGTAGCCGACCGGTGGTGCCATACAGTGCCGATCCCGACTCGAATCGCCGTCCCGACCCACCACACGGCCATGCCATGACGACGCACTCCTCGCCGATCTCCGGAAGGGCGTCGACCTGGGCGGTCATGGTTCCGAGGACCATCGGACGCCCCGCGATGCCGGCCGACCAACCGCCGGGGCAGTCGAGGGCCGCCCAGACGTTCTCGGTGGTGACCTCGGTCGGGCTCCAGGCCGCGGCATATGCGCCGTCGCCGCCGTCGATTCGCCCAGGACACAGACCGAGGCCGTCGCTTCGGTCGGTCCCGCAGGAATAGCACGTCGGGAACGGATGCTCCGCCAGTCCCTCGTATGCCGATCCCGCCGCGACCGCCTCGGCATACGTCACCGGGCCGCTCACCGGCTCGCCGGGGGACGGCGCGGCACTCGCCGTCGCGACAAGGGTCTCGCCGTCCAGGAGACGCACGGCGCCGCCATCCCGCTCGACACGCAGCGCGACCTCCAGTGGGGGTGGCGCGCAGAGGCGGACGGTGACGGCCGGCTCTGCGGCGCTCGTCTCGCATCGCCCGGCGAGCCGTCCGGCTGACCAGCCGCCGTTCGCCGACTCCGGTGGTCCGTTGAAGCGCGCCGGCACTGTCAGGGTCGTCATGACTCCATCTTCACAGGGCGGCGCACCGGCGACACTCAGCGAGCGGCGCGCATCAGGCGGCGCGCTGTGACGGATTGGAGGGCGAGATAGCCGAGATAGAGCACGCCGGCGACGATCGGGACCCAGGCCGACGTCGACGCACCGTCGGTGCAGGTCTGGGCGCCGTTCGGGGTGCCCGCGCAGGGTCCGCTCGCGGTTCGGAAGGCGACCAGACCACCCAGCAACATCCCGATCGCCGTGATGGGGTAGCCGGATCCGAGAACCGCTGCCGCGCGCCATTTCTCGCGACTCGTCCACCGAGTGGCCAGGCCGACCAGCACGAGGCCGACGATCCACGCCAGCGCGCCGAGACCCACGCCGAGGAAGGTGAGCGCGAGGAGTTCCGCGACGAAGAGCAGAATGATGGCCGGCGACTCGAGCCGCCGCGCAGAAACGGGCGCGACCGGCGTGACCGGCGGCGGCATCATCTCGGCCACGAGTGCCTCGGGAGTGCCGAGCCGGTCCAGGAGGTTGCGCACGTCGGCCTCCGTTGACACACCCGACGCGGTGGCCGCCTCGATGTGCTCCTCGATGTCGGCGACCAGCGCGGCAGCGTCCTCGGCAGGCAACTGCCGGGCCGCGACCCGCAGACGCGCGAGATAGTCGGCCAGCAGCGGGTGGGTGGTGGGCGACATCATGACCTTGCCTTTCCATCGACGAGACGGTCGACCGAGGCGCGGAACTCGCGCCAGGCCGGACGGAACTCCGCGAGCGCCCGGCGGCCGGCGGGCGTGAGGGAGTAGTAGCGCCGGGGTGGTCCGGACTCCGACTCCCGCCACGTGGTCGTGACGAGTTCGTCCTTGCGCAACCGGCTGAGCAGCGGATAGACGGTGCCCTCGCTCGCGACGAGGCCGGCCTCGGCGAGTTCGCCCACGAGGTCGTAGCCGTATCGTTCGGCCCCGTCAAGCAGCGCGAGGACGCAGTGCTCGAGCGCCCCGCGACGCAGCTGCGCGAGCGCCCTGCCGTCGTCCGCTGTCATGCGTCACAAGGTATCGCGCGGCTACCTTGCAACGCAAGAGTCTCTGGGTATGCCGTGCCGCCTTCCGTGTCGACACGGGCCTCGGACAGGCCCTATTCCGCGAGGCCCTTCCCCGGTTGGCCGCTGTCGGACCCCGTGGCCGTGGAGGTCGCCGAACCGGAGGCCCCGGTGGGCGCGAGCGTCGAGGCCCCGAAGGTCGCCCAGCCCCCGGACGGTGCCCCACCCACGGGCAGCGACTGGAGTTCGTGGACGAGCGCGGGATTCTGCGCGTCGAGCCAGTCCACCAACTGCCGGAAGGAGACGAGGTGGGTGTCCGGCTCCGTGGCGAAGGCGCGCATGGCCTCCTCGACGGCGTCCATATAGATCCCGTCGTTCCACGTCTCGAAGTGGTTGCCGATGATCAGTGGCGCCCGGTTCCCTTTGTGCGCTCGGGTGAAGCCCGCCTTCAGCGCACCGAATGCCTCCTTGCGCCACTTCGGGAAGTTCTTGCTCTCCTGCAGCGGCTTCGGCCCGGACTGATTCGCCATGTAGTTGTAGTCCATGGCGATGACCTGGAAAGTGTGCCCGGGGAAGGGAATCAGCGACATCGGCAGCATCCACAGACGCGACGACTCATAACGTTGTGGCCACACCTGCGGCCCGCCGGCCGAGCTGTCATAGCGCCATCCGTCCTTGACCGCGGTCGGCAGCAACGCCTTCTGTCCCATCAGGCATGGGGTTCTCGACCCGATGAGTTCCCGGCGATAGTCGAACGGCAGGGGCGGCAGATCGGTGAACCCCGTCGTCGTCCTCCAGTTCGCCACCATCCACATCGCCTGTGTGATCTCGCTCGCCCAGTCGGCGCTCGACCAGTTCCCGACGCCGCCGGACCCGGCGCAGAAGTGACCGTTGAAATGCGTGCCGATCTCGTGTCCCTCGAGCCAGGCGTCGCGAATCCCCGTGATTGTGCGCCGGATCGAGGCATCGGTGAGATAGCCGATGTCCGACGCGCCGACGCGATTGCGCGGCGGTCTGTAATCGTCCGCCTTGGCGCGCGGCAGGAGATAGACCCCGCTGAGGAAGATCGTCATCGAGCCACCGACCTCGTGCATGACCCGCCGGAAGCGCGTCAGCATGTGGTCGTCGGTCTCGGCGCCGCCGTCCCATGAGAAGACGACGAACTGCGGCGGTGCGTGGCCGGCCGTCAGTGCGGGCAGCTTCGGCTGGTTCGGTTGCGGGCCGGTGTCAGCGGTCGACCCGTCACCGATCGGTGTCGCCTTCGCGCTGGGCTTGGGCACGCCGTCGCCGCCGGTATCGCCCGACTTGTCCTCGTCCGTCCCGCATGCGGTGAGGGCGCTCGCGAACGCTCCTCCGGTCGCCATGACCGCCGCCCGCCTGCTCACCTTCGCCACCGCGACCTCCTGTGTCCAACCCTGGCACGCGTCGCGCGCCCCTCGGTGTAGCGACGCGCCGGGACGCTACCCGGTTGGGTGCGACGCGGCGGGACGCTACGGGTCAGATGGTGGCGACGGCGATCAGCGCCGCGGCATACGCCTCCTCGACATCCTTCTGGACGTATGCCGTGCGTTGCCCGCCCGTGCGGACCGTCACCTCCCAGCCCTCATCCGTGCGGCGGAGCGTCTCGAGTCGCTCGCCGAGCAGCGCGCGCAACTGATCCTCGCGGGGGAGCCAGATCGCGACCTCCAGCGGCACCGAGTCAAGGGCCCACTCGGTCGTCCCGTTGAACCCGAGGATGGTCTGATCCTGATAGTGGTGGACCTCGATGGTCAGGTCGCTGATCCAGAAGATCTGCCCGGCGAGCTCGTCCTGGGCAATGGTGAACCGGTCCCCGGCGACGGGCTCCCAGAGGACGCCGGCGGCGGCGATGGCCCGAGCGGTCTCGACACGCAACATGGCTGCCATTGTGCGGCAGCGGACGCGGTGAATCGGTCGGCGCGCGCTGTGTCAGGATCAGCGCTATGACCGCGACCCTCCTCGACGGCGCCGCCATCCTCGCGACCATCAAGGCCGAACTCGCGGTGCGCGTCGCCGCGCTCGCCGAGCGTGGGATCGTCCCCGGGCTCGGGACCGTGCTGGTCGGCGACGATCCCGGCAGCCACTGGTATGTCGGGGCCAAGCACCGCGATTGCGCCGAGATCGGCATCCGGAGCATGCGGCGCGATCTGCCGGCGGGCAGCACACTCGGCGAAGTCCTCGGCGTCGTCGAGGAGCTCAACGCCGACCCTGCGTGCACGGGGTTTCTCGTCCAGCAGCCCACCGGCCTGGACGAGAACGCCATCCTCTCGCGGGTGGACCCGGCCAAGGATGTCGACGGGCTGCACCCGACCAATCTCGGGTGGCTCGTCCTCGGCCGCCCGGCGCCACTGCCCTGCACGCCGATGGGCTGCATCCAACTGCTGCGCCGCTATGGCATCCCGATCGCCGGCGCGCGGGTCGCGATCGTCGGCCGTGGCATCACGGTCGGGCGCCCACTCGGGCTCATCCTGACTCGGCGCTCGGAGAACGCGACCGTCGCGATCTGCCACACCGGCACCAGGGATCTCGCTGCCGAGGTGCGGCGTGCCGACATCGTCGTCGCCGCCGCCGGCGTGCCGGGGATCATCACTCCCGACATGGTTGCGCCCGGAGCCGCAGTCCTCGATGTCGGCGTCAGCCGGATCATCGCCGAGGACGGGCGCAAGGTGGTCGCCGGCGATGTCCACCCCGATGTGCGTGAGGTCGCCGGCTGGGTCAGCCCCAACCCTGGTGGAGTCGGGCCGATGACCCGCGCGATGCTCCTGACCAATGTCGTCGAGGCCGCCGAACGCGAGGCCGGCCTGACGCAATGAGCCCCACCCCCCGGCCGCGCGGCCCGGAGCCGCGGCCGCCCGCCGTCGCGCGCCTCGGCGTGTGGTGGCTCGTGGCCGTGGTCTTCGCCGCAGGCGTCGCCTGGGCGGCGACCGATCACCTGCTCCGGGCGACCGTGACGATGGCCGGTGGCTGTGGTCTCGGCGCCATGCTGCGTATGGTGCTGCCGCCCCGGCTGGCTGGCGGCCTCGTCACCCGCAACCGGGTCCTCGATGTCGCTCTCCTCCTCGTCATCGGGGCCGCACTCGCGGCCGCCGGCTTCGCGCTCGACCTGCGCGCCCGAGTCTGATATCCAGCCCCGAGTCTGAGATCCAGCCCCGAGTCGGACATCCAGATCGGGTATGACGATAGGGTCGACCGGACCATGCACCGCCTCTCCTGGACGTCCGTCGCCCCCGTCGTCGCCCTGTGCGCGCTCGCCCTGACCTGGGGCCGGCATCTCGGAACGGTGCCCGTCGCCGCCGTCGCCGTCATCATCGCGAGCGCCGTCCTCGCGGCGGTCCATCATGCCGAGGTCGTCGCGCACCGAGTGGGGGAGCCGTTCGGCTCGCTCATCCTCGCCGTCGCCGTGACGATCATCGAGGTCGGGCTCATCCTCACCCTCATGTCGAGCGGCGGGGCCAAGGCGGAGACCCTCGCCCGGGACACCGTCTTCGCGGCCGTCATGATCACCGTGAACGGGATCATGGGCCTGTCGTTGCTGATCGGGTCGGTGCGCTTCCACACCGTCCGGTTCAACCCGGAAGGCACCGGCGCCGCGCTCGCCACCGTTGCGACCCTCGCGGTCACGTGTCTCGTGCTGCCGACCTTCACCGTCGGGGAGGCGGGCCCGGTGTTCACGCCGGGACAGTTGACCTTCGCGGCGGTGGCCTCCCTGGCGCTCTATGGCTTGTTCGTCAGCACCCAGACCGTGCGGCACCGGGACTTCTTCCTCCCGGTCGCGCGGGACGGCCGGACCCTGTGGGACAAGGATGACGACGGGCACGCCGACCCCCCGAGCGACCGGCGATCCCTCATCAGCCTCGGTCTGCTCCTGGTCTCGCTCGTGTCCGTCGTCGGCCTGGCCAAGGTCGAGTCGCCGGCCATCGAATCGGCGGTCGCCGCCCTCGGGCTCCCGGCTTCGTTCGTCGGGGTCGTCATCGCCCTGCTCGTCCTCGCGCCCGAGACCCTCGCCGCGGTCAACGCCGCGCGCCGCGAGCGGGTTCAGACCAGCCTCAACCTCGCTCTCGGCTCGGCGATGGCGAGCATCGGGCTGACCATTCCGGCGCTCGCCCTCGCCTCCATCTGGTTCAGCGGCGATCTGCGCCTGGGTCTCGGCCCGACCCATGTCGTCCTGCTCGCGATCACCGTCGTCGTCAGCGTGCTCACGATCGTCCCCGGCCGGGCCACCCGGCTCCAGGGCGGAGTCCATCTCGTGCTGCTCGCGGCCTTCCTCTTCCTCGCCGCGAGTCCTTGATCGTGAAGACCTGACCGTCAAGCCGCTGACCGTGCAGCCGCTGACCGCGACCGCCGGTCAGCGCGCGAACCCCGCCGGCTAGCCCTTCGTCGCGCCCAGCGTCAGGCCGGAGACGAATTGCTTCTGCAGCAGGAAGAAGATGATCAAGGTCGGCAGCGCGACGAGCACCGACCCGGCGGCCACGAGATTGTTGTCGGTGAAGAACTGCCCGCGCAGGTTGTTCAGCGAACTCGTCACCGGAAACTTGTCGCCTTGCTGCAATAGCACGGTCGCCCAGAAGAATTCGTTGTAGATCCACGTGACCTCGAGGGTCGCCAGTGCGGCCAGCGGTGGCCGGCACAGGGGCAGCGTCAACTGGAAGAACTGCCGGAGCACGCCGGCCCCGTCGACCACGGCCGACTCATAAAGCTCCCGCGGGATCGTCTTCATGTAGTTGGACAGCACGAAGGCGCAGAACCCGGTCTGGAAGGCGACATTGACGAGGATCAGGCCCAGGTGGGTGTTGAGCAGCGTCCCGGAGTCAGACAGGAAGGCCGGCAGCGGGATACGCCGGAACATCCGATAGACCGGGATCAACAGCGCCTGCGGCGGCAGGAGGTTCGCTGCCGTGAAGAGCCCAAGCAGGGCCAGGTTGAACCGGAACGAGAATCGCGCGACGACAAAGGCGATGCAGCACGACAGGAAGAGCGTCAACAGCACCGCCGGCACGGTGATCTTCACCGAGTTCATGAAGGTATGGGCGAAGTTCGCCTGCTCGAACGCGTTCTTGTAGTTCTTCATCGTGAAGCCACCGAACGACACGTAGCCGTGCTGAGCCGTGTAGTTGTAGTCGCGGAAGCTGTTCAGCAGGGCATATCCGAGGGGGAAGAACCAGATCAGCGCCATGACCGCGAGGAAGAGCTGGGTGGGCCGGCTCGCCTTGCCCGCCCCTGTGGCCACCTTGCTGACCTTCAACGGATTCCGGGTGGCCACCGGCACGACGGCGACATCGCCGTTGACATTACTCATCGCTGCTCCCTCATGACGATCCGCAGATAGATGGCGATGAAGACCGAGGAAATGATCAACATGAAGGTCGCCAGCGCCGACCCGAAGCCGATCCGGCTCGCCTCACCGACGATGTTCTGCGTGACGAGGGTGGCGATCAGTTCCAGGCCGTTGCGGCCCTTGTTGATGACCCACACCAGGTCGAAGGCCCGTAGCGCCTCGATGACCGAGACGACGAGGACGATGATGTTGATCGGTGCGAGCACCGGGAAGACGACCCTGAAGAAGGCCTGCTTCTCACTCGCCCCGTCGACGCGGGCGGCCTCCCGCAGCGACGCGTCGACGCCTTTCAACCCGGCCAGATAGAGCAACATGATGTAGCCCGTATGCCGCCAGCACGCTGCCACCAGCGCCGACCACAGGTTGTATTTCGGGTCGCCATACCAGTCGATCGTGCTGCCGGTCAGCCCGTTGATCAAGCCCTGGTCTCGGCTGTACATGAGCTGCCAGATGAAACCGACCAGCGCGAGCGAGAGGACGACGGGGAGATAGAACGCGGTCTGATAGACCCGCGAGGCGCGCATCTCCTTGTCGAGGAGAACCGCGAGGAACATCCCGAGGGGCGTCGAGAGGCAGAAGGTCACGGCGAGCCAGATCAGGTTGTGTCGCACAGCCGGCCAGAACGGCGGATAGATCGTCACGACGTCGTGGTAGTTCTTCAGCCCCATCCACTTCGCGTCGCCGATCGGGCCGATTCCGTTCCAGTTCGTGAACGACAGCAGCACCGAACCGATCGCCGGCAACCACACCAGCCAGAGGACCAGCAGGGTGGGGACGATGATCATCGCCGCGACGACGATCCGGTCCAGGCCGGAGAGCTGGTTGATTCCCTTATATCGCGCCATCTGCGAAACCCTCACTCTCCCGAGATGTTTTCCGTATGCCGCGCCGGCGACTGGGGGAGGCGCTGCGCGGCATACGGCTGCCGGATGTCAGGAGCCGAAGATGCTGACCTTCTGGGCCTGGATGTTCTTGGTGAGGCCGTCGATGTCGTTCGGGTTCTTGATGAAGTCCTGGATCGCGGGAATCATCACGGTGGAGGCGAAGTCAGGGCGCGTGTCGCGGTCCATGAACTGGGCGATCGATTTCGCGGAGGCGACGAACTCGACGGCCTTCTTCTGGAGTGCGGTGTAGCCCGATGAGTCGACGCCGCTGTTGGTGGCGATCACGCTCGGGTCGGACTTGACCGCGAGGCCCTGCGCCTCGGCGCCGCCGACATAGCCGAGCAGCGCCTTGGCGCCGGCTTCGTTCTTGGGGTTGGCCGACATCATGTAGCCGTCGATCGGGGCCTCGATCGCATCGGCACCGATGGTGGGGTCGATCTCGGGGAAGGTGAAGAAGTCGAGGTCGTCCTGCTCGGCCCCCTTCTCGAACTGCTGGGCGACGAACATGCCGAGGAGATACATCCCGGACTTCTTCTGCTGGAGGCTCTGGGCCGCCTCCTGCCAGGTCCGGCCGAGGCTGTCGGCCTGGTGGAGGGGGAGGATGTCGCGCCAGGTCTCGAAGACCTTCTTGACCTTGTCGCCAGCCCAGTCCTCCTTGCCCGCCATGAGGCTGACGTGGAAGTCGTAGCCGTTGACCCGCATGTTGAGTTGGTCGAATGTGCCCATCGCGGGCCACCCGTCCTTGTCGCCGAAGGCGATCGGGTCGAGACCGTCGCTCTTCATCTTGGCGCCGAGGGTCTTGAGTTCGTCGAGGGTCGTGGGCACCTCGTAGCCCTTCTCCTGCCAGAGCGACTTGCGATAGAAGAGCGCCCATGGATAGTAGGTCGAGGGCATGAAGTACTGCTTGCCGTCATCGCCGGTCGAGGACTTCTTGAGCGCGTCGTTCAGTCCCTGCACCCCGGTCCAGACGTCGGAGATGTCCCCGGCGAGGCCCTGGGCGGCGAAGAACCGCATCCGGTAGCCGGCGAACCACATGAACACCTCATCCGGTGAGCCCTGGAGATAGTTGTTGATGTTCTCCTGGAAGGTGTTGTGGTCGACGGTGTTGATCTTGACGGTCAGTCCGCTGTTGGCCTTCTGGAACGCGTCCATGACGCTCTGGATCGCGGCCTTCGGCACTGCGTCGGACTGGTTCGAGCCGAGCGTGACCGTTCCGGTGGCGGCGGCCGAGCCGGAGGCGCCGGAAGCGGTCGAACCTCCTGTGCTAGAAGAGGATCCGCTGTCACTGCCGCCGCACCCGGCCAGGGTCAGGGCGCCCAGGCCGATGCCTCCGGTGAGCAGCGTGCGCCGGTCGAGGCCGCGCACCGAGGGGGGGGACGAGTGAGGCGAGGTATTCCTCGAAGGTCGCGGGGCGTGGCATGGGGTTCTCCTTTGAGCCGCCAGATCTGGCCAGTTCGAACAGTAATCACCAGAAGTGATCACTCAGGATGAAGCATGGCCCTCCCCGTCGCGCATGTCAACAGGGATCGTCCGCATACCCCCAAGTCAGTGTCGGAATTTGTTGACAATGGTTGGATTGAGGTCGAGACTCCCAGACATGCGAGCCTGGCCGACCGGTCGCCTGTCGTATGGCGGCGACTACAACCCCGAACAGTGGCCCCGAGCCGTCTGGCGTGAGGACGTCGAACTGATGCATCGGGCGGGGGTCAGCTTCGTCACGCTCGGGGTCTTCTCCTGGTCGTGGCTAGAGCCGCACAAAGGGGAGTTCGTCTTCGACTGGCTCGACGAGGTCATGGACCTCATGGCCGAGGCGGACATCGCGGTGGACCTGGCGACGGCGACGGCGAGTCCGCCGCCATGGCTCACCACGGCATACCCCGAGATGCTGCCGCGAACGGCGGACGGAGTGGTCATGTGGCCGGGGAGCCGGCAGAGTTGGTGTCCGAGCAGCCCGATCTTCGCCGACGCCGCGCGGGCGCTCGTCACGCAACTCGCCCAGCGCTATCACCCGCATCCGGCGCTGGCGATGTGGCATGTCTCCAACGAGTACGCCTGTCACAACCTCCCATGCTATTGCGACATCTGCGCGAGTGCTTTCCGCATCTGGCTACAGAACCGTTATGGGACAACGGATTCCCTCAACGACGCATGGGGGACTGCGTTCTGGAGCCAGCGCTACACCGACTTCGCGCAGGTCCTCCCGCCGCGCCGCACGCCGACCTTTCAGAACCCGACGCACGTGCTCGACTACCGCCGGTTCGGCTCCGACACCCTGCTCGGACTCTTCCTGGAGGAGAAGGCGATCCTCGCCGACCTGTCGCCCGGGGTGCCCGTGACGACGAACTTCATGACGATGACCGGCTTCCGCCTCCTCGACTACCACCAGTGGGCACGCCACCAGGACGTCGTCTCGACCGATCACTATCGCGTCGCCACGTTGCCCGATCCGGTCGCCGAGTTGTCCTTCCAGGGGGCCGTGACCCGCGGTCTCGCCGGTGGTGAGCCGTGGATGCTCATGGAGCATTCGACGAGCGCGGTCAACTGGCAGCCGGTCAACCCCGCCAAGGCGGGCGGTGAGACGATCCGGGACAGCCTCACCCACGTCGCGAACGGCGCGGACACGATCGGCTTCTTCCAGTGGCGGGCCTCCCGTGCCGGAGCGGAGAAGTGGCACTCCGCTCTCGTGCCGCACGTCGGCCCCGAGAGCGCGCGCTTCGCGGAGGTATGCCGCCTGGGCGCCGCCGCGCGTGCGCTCGGTGAGGTCGCCGGGTCCCGGGTCGAGGCGTCAGTCGCGATCGTCTTCGACGTCCAGTCCCTGTGGGCCGCGTCAGGACCGGCGATGCCGAGCGCCGCAGTCGACTATCCCGAGGTCGCGCAGTGCGTGCACAAGGCGTTGCGGGACATCGGAATCACCGCCGACGTCGTCCATCCATCGACCGATCTGTCGCGCTACCGCGTCGTCGTGGTCCCCACCCTCTATCTGGTGACGGAGACGGACGCGAGGGCGATCGCCGCCGCCGCGGAGGCCGGTGCCCAGGTCCTCGTCACCTATTTCTCCGGCATTGTCGACGAGCACGACCACGTCCGGCTCGGGGGCTATCCCGGCGCCTTCCGCGACCTGCTCGGCATCCGGATCGAGGAGTTCGATCCGCTGCTGGACGGCGAGTCGGTCGCGCTGTCCGTCCCCGGTTCCGACGCGCCCCCCGGCACCGGAAGGCGGTGGTCGGAGTGGTGCCATGCGACGACGGCGGAGGTGCGCGCGGCATACGCCAACGGTCCGTGCGCCGGTGCCGCCGCGATCACCCGCCGCCCGGTCGGCACCGGCGCCGCGTGGTATCTCGGGACGCTGCCTGACGAGGCGACCCTCACGGCGCTGCTCGCCGAGATCGTCCGTGACGCCGGTGTGGCACCGGTCGTTCCCGGATTGCCCGCGGGGGTCGAGGCGATCCGTCGCCGGACCGACGACGGGCGCTCCTGGACCTTCCTGATCAACCACTCCGGCGCCCGGATAAGATTCTCGCTCAGCGGTTTCGAGCTGATCTCGGGATCCCCGGCCGACCGGCTGGAGCTGGAACCCGCCGGGGTCGCCGTCGTCCGAGAGGGGTAGTCATGCTCGCCAGCCAACGCCATGCGCGAATCCTCGAGCGGGTCAACGCGCTCGGCGCGGTCCGGGTGGCAGACCTGGTCACCGAGCTCGGCGTCTCGGACATGACCGTCCGTCGCGATATCGAGCATCTGGCCCGCCGTGACCTGCTCGAACGCGTCCACGGCGGGGCCGTCGCCGCCGGTGACCACGCCGAACTGAGCCGCACCCAGCCGAGCGCCGACGAGCCGGGGTTCGCGGCCAAGTCGCATCTCATGCAGCGGGCGAAGGCGGCGATCGCCCGCGAGGCCGCGACCCTCGTCGAGCCCGGTGCGGCCATCGCGCTGTCCGCCGGGACGACGACGGTCGCGCTCGCCCGGGAGCTGCGCGCCATCCCGGGGCTGACCATCGTCACCAACAGTGTGCCAGCGGCCCAGGCGCTCGCGGGCTCGGCGTCCGCCGCAGGACACACGGTCGTCCTCACCGGCGGCACCCGCACCCCGTCCGAGGCGCTGGTCGGCCCGATCGCCGTCCAGGCGCTGCGTGGCCTCCACGTCGACCTGGTCTTTCTCGGCGTCCACGGACTCGATCTCAAGGCCGGCTTGACGACTCCGAATCTCGTCGAGGCGGAGACGAATCGGGCGCTCATCCAGTCCGGGCGGTCGCTGTGTGTGGTCGCCGATCACACGAAGTGGGGCATCGTCGGACTCGGGACCATCGTCGGACTCGACGCCGTCGCCACGCTGGTCACGGACGCCGGTCTGCCGGCCGATGCGCGCGCGAGCGTCGCCGACGTGGTCGGCCGCCTCGTCGTCACCGACGTGCCGGCGCAGTTGGTGACGACCTCGTCGGGACCGGTCGCCTAGCAGGCTGCTGAACGATGGTTTGCGGACGTCTCCAGGTCGCTGACCTGCGACGATGACCACCATGGCCGCGAATCAGTGCGTGGTCAGCACGTCGCTCAGGTCGACATGCCACCGTCCGCGCCGCCGAGATAGATCCGCCGGACGACGTCCTCGATATCGGGTTCCTCCACCGTCACATCGCGTATGCCGCGTGCCTCCCCGACCGCGGACAGGACGGCACCGAGCGTGGTGACGGAGGCGTCATACGCCAGCCGTTGACGCAGCCCGCCACCCTCGCTGGCGAGGTGCCGAGTCCCGGGGATGCCGACGAGGTCCGGGCCGGGTGCGTCGAGGTCGAGGACGAGGACCCGTCCGGCGCCGACCCGCGCGGACAGCCCGGCGAGGGTGCCGTCATAGGCGAGATGTCCGTGGTCGACGAGGAGAATCCGGTCGCACAGGCGCTGGACGTCACCCATGTCGTGGGTGGTGAGCAGAAGCGTGGTCCCGCGCTCCGCGCGCTCGCGAATGAGGAACTCCCGCAACCGTTGTTTGGACAGGACGTCGAGGCCGATGGTCGGCTCGTCGAGCACGAGCAGGCGCGGCGAGTGGATGAGGGCGGCGGCGATCTCCGCGCGCATCCGCTGGCCGAGCGAGAGTTGCCGCACCGGGGTCGCGAGGAAGGGGGCCATGTCGAGTTCATCGACGAGGGTGGCGATCCGGGTGCGGGCGGTGGGGGTCGGCATACGGTGAATGGCGGCGAGGAGGTCGAAGGACTCGCGCACCGGCAGGTCCCACCACAACTGCGTCCGCTGGCCGAACACGACGCCGATGCGGGCGGCGAGGCGACGCCGGTCCGGGACGGGGGCGAGCCCGCAGGTGCGGACGCCGCCCGAGCTCGGGACGAGGATGCCGCAGAGCAGCTTGATCGTCGTCGACTTGCCGGCACCGTTGGCGCCGATGTAGCCGACGGCCTCGCCGTGCGCGACGGTGACGGTGAGGCGGTCGACGGCGGTGAGGTCCCCGCGCCCCCGGCGCCGGAAGGTCCGGGTCAGCTCGTGCGTCTCGATCGCGAGTTCGCTCACCCGCCACCTCCCTGATAGTGCCGTATGCCGGTCCGCCACCCCACGCCCGCGAGCGCCACGGTCCACAGGGTCGCCAGGGGGAGTGCCCACGCGAGTTCCGCAGGCAGCCACCCTCCGCCCGGGAGGCCGAGCAGCCAGAGAGTGGGCAGGTAGGCGGTGAAGGCGACCGGAATGACGAAGGCGAACCCGGCGACCAGCGACTGGGGCCAGATCGATGCGGGCTGCGTCGCGGCATACCGGCCGCCATAGACGAAGGCGTTGGTGAACTCGCGCCCGTCCAGGAGGAAGAACTGGAGACCGGCGGCGAGGACGAAGAGCGCGCCATAGAGGACCGGCGCGCACGCCAGCGTCAGCGCGAGCACCGCCACTCGGTCCACGGTCCAGTCGATGGGGTTGATCCGCACCGCGACGACGATTGCGCCCATCCCGAAGACGACGCGGGCGAGCCGTTTGAGGGCGATCTCGCTCGACATGAGCTGGAGGAGGATCGGCTGCGGGCGCAGATAGAAGACCTCGAGGGTGCCGGCGCGCAGATAGGTCGGGAGGCGGTCGAGGTGGCCGGCGACGAGGTCGGCGAGGGAGAACGCGAACTCGGCGAGTCCGAAGACGAGCAGAATGCCCCGGATGTCGAGGCCGCCGAGGACGCCGGTGCGGTGGAAGAGCACCCAGACCTCGGCGAACTCCAGGACGCCGATGACGAATACGGCGGCGAGGTCGACGGCGAACGGGATCGGATAGCTCGCCTGGGCGCGGACCCGGGAGCGGAGGACCGCGGCGTGGGGGGAGCGCGGCATACGATCAGCCACCCTGGACCTCGAGGATGCGCCGGCCGCGCGCGGTGAGGAGACGGCCGAGACCGCCGGCGGCGATGATCCAGGCGAGCTGAATCCCGATGGCGCCCATGGCATCCGTGCCGTCCAGGCGACCGATGAGGACGTCGACGGGGGTCATCATGATGCTCGGGAACGGGGTCGCGTGGGCGAGCGCGGCGAGCCAGCCGGGGAAGATCGCGACCGGGAGAAAGAGGCCCATGAGGAAGTTGGAGAGGACGAGATAGAAGGTCGCGATCCCGCGCGGGTCGACGACCCAGAAGCCGAGGATGCCCACGGCATACCGGCAGAGGAAGGACAGGACGGCGGCGAGGACGAGGCTGATGACGCCGAAGGCATAGGGCGCGAGCGTCGTGGGCAGGGTCATGCCGGTGACCAGCGCGCCGACGGCGACGCAGGGCAGGCCGCGGGGGAGAATCGAGAAGAACGACTGGCCGAGATCGGTGGCGAGATGGGCGCCCTGGACGTCCAGCGGCCGGGTGAAGTCGGTCGCGACGTCCCCGGTGCGAATGCGTTCGCCGATCTCCGCGGTGCTCATCGCGGCGACGAGGCCAATCATCGCCTGGGTGAGCCAGACGTACGCGAGGAGTTGGCCCCCGGTGTAGCCCGCCAGGTTCCCACCCGCCGCGGTCGCCGCCGCGGTGAGGATTGCGGCCTTGAGCAGGCCGAAGACCGAGTTGGTGAACATCCCCGCCGCCGCAGCGAGGGGATAAGCTGCCTGGCTGCGAAAGCCGGCGCGAAGGAGGAGCCAGTAGGGGCGCAGGGCGCGCACAAACCGGAGAGCCTACGCGCGGAGGGCCTCCTCGAGCCACTCGCTCAGCTGCGCCCGGCCGGCGTCGCTCGCGCCGCGGACCGGGAAGCGGCTCGTCGGGCGTACCTGCCGGTCGTGCCACAGGCGCGCCCGGGGACCGTCCTCGGGGCGGGCGAGGAGCCAGACGATGGTGTCGGCGCCGTCCTCGGCGGAGCGAAGCAGCGGGCCGGTGAGCCGGGCGAAGCCCGGCAGCGATCTCACGACTCCGGGGGTGTCCGACCAGCCGGGGTGCATCGCGCTGACGCTGATCCCGAAGTCCCCCCAGCGCTTCTGGAGGTGGGGGAGAAGTTCGACCTGGGCGCGTTTGCTGCGGGCATAGGCCCGGGTCGGGCGGTAGTCCTCGGTGGTGTACGCGGGGTCGTCGGCCCGCAGCCCCTGCAGATACATCCCGCCCGAGGAGACGAAGACGACCCGCCCGTCCCGCAGGAGCGGGGCGAGCGCATCGGTCATGGCGACCGGGCCGAGGACGTGGAGGGCCATGGTCAGTTCATGACCCTGCGGGGATCTCTCGTATGCCGCGGGCATGGCCCCCGCGTTGTGCACCAGTCCGTGGAGGTGGATGCCGGCGGACCGGAACTTCCGCGTGAACGCGGCGACCGAGGTGAGGTCGGCGACGTCGCAGCGCCAGACGGTCCCGGGGCCCGACAGGGTGTCGGCGACCCCCTGGCCCTTGGCGACGTCGCGGACGATGAGGTGGACGTGCGCGCCGAGGGCGGACACGCCGCGGGCCGCGGCCGCGCCGATTCCCGTGGAAGCGCCGGTGATCGCGATGTGCTGACCGGCGAGGGCCCCCGGGGCCGGGTCGCAGGGGTAGCCGGGGAGGCGCGCGCGGACGGCGGACCCGAGGCGGGTGAAGCCGGGGACGACGAGGAGGTCGAGGGCGCGGTCGGACGCGGCCCCGAGGACGCGCCTGGGGGAGCCCGTGACCGTGTCGGACCTGTGCCGGAGCGAACCAGCCATGTCCGGCGTCGGGGCGGCCGGCTGGGACGGGTGGGTCGCGCGGGCATCGAGGGCGGCGGCGAGGGTGGCGGCGGTGTCGTCGGCGAGGCGGTCGAGGAGGAGGCGGACGACGGGAGCGGCCAAGCGGGCGGCCAGGCCGAACTCGAACTCGGCGTGGTAGTCCACCTGGCTGCCGCCCGCCCCGTCGGGACGGATGGTGATCGTGTCGTGGGCCGTGGTCGGCCCAGCCCGGCCGGTCAGCCGGATGCGCTGGGCGCTCGCCTCCTCGAGGACGTAGTCGAGCTCGACCGCGCGGCCGGCGAAGCGCGAGACATTGCGGTAGTGGCTGCCCGGGCCGCCGTCGCCCGAGACGAGGTCACATGAGACCGTCCCGGCGTCCCACTCGACGGCATTGCGGAAGTCGGCGAGATAGGCCGAGACCATCCCGGGGGCGGTGTGGGTATGGACGGTGCGCTCAACGATCTCGGTCATCTCAGTTCTCCTTCTGGTTCTGGTCCCGGCAGCCCTTCGTCGAAAGGGCCGCTTCAGGGTCGTCGAAAGGCCGGTTCAGCGTCGGACCGGCCTGGCTCCACCGGTGTGATCCGCAGGGCGGCCCGCGGCGGGGGTGGGCGCCGATGCCGCACCCGGCTGATCAGCCATTCGATGCGCAGCGCCACCCGCCACTGCCAGCCGTACTTCGCCGCGAGCGCCGCCTCGACCTCCGCACGCTGGACGCTGTGCGCCACGCCGGTGAACACGACTGCACCGGGCTTCGGCTCGCCTCGGCGGGTGCACGCCTGGAGCGTCACCCGGGGTGTATGCCGCAATCGCTTCAGTTTCCCGGCACCGGCCGGCGTGGAGACCACCACATCCTCGCCATCCAGGGCGAACCACATCGCCGTCGACACGCCGATTCCCGTGCGGCGGAACGTGGTCAGACTGACGAACTCCTCGTCGCGCAGGGACGCGAACGGTCCGGTCATCGCCGGCTCCCGCGGTTGCGCCGCCACACGGCGGCGGTGAGGGCAGTGGCGAAGGTGGTCCACGCGGCATACGTCCCGAGGAGGGTTGCGCGGCGTCGTCCGGTGCTCGCCGCGCGGCGCGCGAGATCGGTGCTGGACGCGGCGAGCGCCGCCGCGCCGGCCGTCGCGACCGGGAGATGGCGAACGCGGAAGAAGAGCACGCTCCACAATGCGTTGAGGGTGAGGTTGACCCCCAGGGCCTGTGAGTATGCCGTGGCCTCCGCCCCGCGTCCCTCCCGGTCGAGTGTGGTCAGGTGCTGTGCCGAGACCGCCGCGATGATCGCATAGAGCGGCGTCCAGACCACCCCGAAGGTCTCGGGCGGCGGCTGCCACGGCGGCTTCTCCAGGGCGCGGTACCACCGCGACTTCGGTTGCGTGGCAAGGGAGCCCACGACGACGCAGGCGGCGACGGCACCCGCGCACGTGGCCAGCCGGCGCCGTCCCGTGTCGGCCGGCGCCTCCGCCAGCGCCGACCGGATCGCCTCGCTCACCCCGATCCGGCAGGGGGTGTCGAGGTGGGCGTCGAAGTCGCTCTCCCGGCGCACCACGGGGTGGACCAGGCTGCCGACCAGCGGCTTCGCCAACCCCGCCGGAACCGGCGTGACCGCACCGACCCAGTGACTTGCCAGCCACGGTGTCAGGACCGGGACGCTGACGATGCGGCGAGAGCGGAGGCCGGCGACCGCGGCATAGGTCCCGATGAGGTCGCGATAGGTGAGCACGTCGGGACCACCGATGTCGAACGCGCGGTTCGTCTCGGGTGGCAGATCGGCGGCGGCGACGAGGCAGCGGACGGCATCGTCGACGGCGATCGGCTGGACGGGGGAGTCGATCCACGCGGGCGTCACCATCACCGGCAGTCGTTCGGTGAGATGGCGCAGCATGGCGAAGGAGGCCGACCCCGCACCGAGGACGACGGCCGCTTGGAGGCACGCGGCGGGCACTGGACCGTCGAGGAGGATCTGGCCGGTCTCGGCGCGGGACGCGAGGTGCGGCGAGAGCTCGCCGTCGTCGGGATGGATGCCCCCGAGATAAACGACGCGGCGCACTCCCGCCTCGCCGGCCAGGCGCGCGAAGGAGCGCGCCAGCTCGCGGTCGCGGGATTCGAAGTCGCCGCCGTCCATCGAATGGATGAGGTAGTAGGCGACCTGGACACCGTGGAGCGCACGCCGCAGAGTCTCATCGTTCGCCGCGTCCCCGACGACGACCTCGACCCGGCCGGCCCACTCCTGGTCGGCGATTCCGCTCCGCGAGCGGGTCAACACCCGCACCGGCCGCCGCTCGAGCAGCGCGGGGATGAGGGCGCCGCCGATGTAGCCCGACGCTCCCGTGACGAGGGTCAACCCATCCGGATCGGGTTGTGAGAGTTGGTCAGTCATCGCAGAACCTCCAGGATCGCGGGGAGCAGAACGAGCATCGAACTCGACCACAGGACATGGGTGAGGATCGGGCCGAGCACGCCGCCGGTGACGCGGCGTTGCAGGCCGGTGAGCAGACCCAGGAGGGCCGCTGCGAGGACGAGCATCGGGTTGCCGGTGCCGGCCGTTGTCAAGGCATAGATGACAGTCGTCACGGCGACCGCGTGCCGACGACCGACCGCGGCGAAGAGCGCCCCACGAAAATAGAGCTCCTCGGCGATCCCATTGAGAATGACGATGGCGAGGATCACTGGCAACGAGCCGAACCGTGCGTGGTCGAGCACCGCATCGACCGCATCCAGCAACGGGGGGATCTTGGCGACGACCACCGCTCCGGCGAGGAAGATCCCGACGAGCAGGCCGCCGAGCGCGAGCGATTGCACCCAGGGCCGGGCGTCGCTGCGGCCTGCCCGGGTGTGGGCCCGCCCGAGATGGAGCGGCCCGGAGAGGAACGCCCCCGACGTCCACACGGCGGCCAGGGCGAAAGTCGCCGGATAGAAGGCCGCGTCGCCCGGCGGGATGCGCAGGGCGAGAGCCAGGACGGCCGCCCCGACGATGAGGGTCGCGGTCGCGACCACCCGGCGCCGCCGGAACTCGTGATCGGGCTGGGCGTGATCCCGCGGCACCGGCGCGACGAGCGCGGCCGTGAGGAACGCCCGCAGCTCTGCACCGACCCCGAGCCCCCGCGTCACGACGCACCCGCCGGGTGGGTGTGCCGTGCCGCGGCATACCGATCCAGCGCATCCGCCCGCTCGGCCGCGTGGTCGAGGATCGGGGTCGGATAGCCGCCGGCATATCCCTCGGTGGCGGTCCACGGCTGGTGCGCCGCGGCGCCGGAGAGGTGGGCCAGCTCGGGCACATATCGGCGCACATAGGCCCCGTCCGGGTCGAACCTCAGCCCCTGACTCACCGGGTTGAAGATCCGGAAGTAGGGCGCCGCGTCGGTCCCGGTCCCGGCGACCCACTGCCATCCGTGCGAGTTCGACGCGACGTCGCCATCGCTCAGCTGGTCGAGGAAGTGACGGGCGCCGAGGGGCCACCAGAGGTGCAGATCCTTGACCAGGAAGCTCGCGGTCACCATCCGCACACGGTTGTGCATCCACCCCTCGGTGCGCAGTTGCCGCATGCCCGCGTCGACGAAGGGGAACCCGGTCCGCCCTTCGCGCCAAGCCGAGAAGCGTTCGGCGACAACGGGATCGGAGGGATCGGCATACGACATGGTCGCCAGGGCCGGGCGCAGGTCGCGCCACGCCGACGCGGGGTGGTGCCACAGGACATCGGCATAGAACTCGCGCCACGCCAGCTCGGTGACGAAGCGCGCACCGCCGCCGGTGTCCGTCAGACCTCGCGCCGCGAGGTCGCTCAGGAGGGTGCGTGGATGGATCGTGCCGAGTTTGAGCGCCGTGGACAGCCGGGAGGTGCCCGCCTGCGCGGGGCGGTCCCGCGCCCGTCCGTATGCCGCGGCCTTCCCACCGAGGAAGGCCCGCCAGGCCGTGCGTGCCTCGTCCTCGGTCACCGGAGTCTGGGGGTCGAGCGCCACCTCCGCGCGGGGGAGTGGTTCGGACGCGAGGCCGTGGGCGATGTCGAGGCGGGCCGGGCGGGGGGCCGGGCCGGGCGCGCCATGCTCCCGCCAGGCGCGGGAGAACGGCGTGAAAACCGAGAATGGCGTCCCGGTGCGGGTGCGCACCCGGCCGGGGCCCACGGCATACGGCGATCCGGTGGCGTGCCACGCGATTCCCCGCGACGCGAGCGCGGCGGCGACCCGGGCGTCCCGGCGCACGCCATAGGGCGTCGTCTCGCAGGAGAGGTGGACGCCCCGTGCGCCTGACTCGGCACAGACCGCGGGGAGGACCGCTCGCGGCGAGCCCGACCGGACGACGAGGCGCCCGTCGAGGGCGTCGTCGAGCGCGGCGACGGCAGCGAGATAGGCGGCGACCCGCGGCCGCGTGCGCGCCCCCAGGAGGGCCGGGTCGAGGACGACGAGCGGCACGACCGTGCCGGACTCGCTCGCGGCGAGCAGGGCAGGGTTGTCGTGCAGGCGCAGATCGCGGCGGAACCACATGACCTCGGTCACCGGCCCCACCTCCTTGATCGTGTGCGCCGCGGCGTTGATGGGGGAACCTTATACAAACATTGGACATGCGTGTGCAAGGATGGGGATCGAAAGGAGGTGCTCATGGACACCACGCCCCCCCGCCCGACCGCCGTCGTCGTCGGTGCGGGGATCTCCGGCCTCACCGCTGCCCATGTGCTCAACCGCACCCACGAGGTCGTCCTCGTGGAGGCGCGGACGCGGCTTGGCGGGCACGCGCACACGCACGAGATCGACACTCCCGCAGGGCGACTGGGGATCGACAGCGGCTTCATCGTGCACAACGAGCGCACCTATCCGACGTTCCTGCGCCTCCTCGCCGACCTCGGCATCGCCACCGTGGAGACCGAGATGAGCATGTCGATCACCTGTCGCGAGTGCGGGCTCTCGTATGCCGGTGGCCGCGGTCTCGGTGGCCTACTCGCCAGCCCGCGCCGGCTCGCCGATCCGCGGTTCGCGCGGCTGCTCGCCGAGGTTCCTCGCTTCCATCGGCTCGCCCGCCAGGCCCTCCGTGGTGGTCTCGGCGAAATCAGCTGGGGGGAGTTCCTCGCGCGCGGCGGCTTCTCTGCCTACTTCGTCGGCCACTTCGCGACCCCCCTCGTCGCATGCGTCTGGAGCAGTGGCGCCCGAGATGCGGCGGCCTATCCGGCGGCGCATCTCTTTCGCTTCCTGGACAACCACGGCATGCTCTCGGTCACCGGCTCGCCGACCTGGCGCACGATCGCCGGCGGGTCGGCGCGCTATGTGGAGGCGCTGGCCGCAGGGCTGCCCGACGTGCGCTCCGGTCTTCCGGTCCGGGCGATCGAGCGGCACGACGACGGCGTCTCAGTGCGATTGCGGGACGGCTCCTGTCTCGCGGCCGACCGCGTCGTCCTCGCCACGCACGCGGATGAGGCCGCCGGCGTGCTCGTTGACGCGACCCCGGCAGAGAAGTCTGCGTTGACGGCGATTCCCTACTCTCGCAACGAGATCGTCCTGCACACGGATGGTTCTCTGCTCCCGACCCGCGCCCGCGCGCGGGCGAGCTGGAACTATTCGCGCGCGACATGCGCGGGGGAGGAGCCGATTGTGCGCGTCGACTACTGGATGAACAAGCTCCACCGCCTCGACGCCGACCGGGACTATGTCGTCACCCTCAACGGCGAAACTCAGGTGGCACCCGAGACGATTCTCGCCCGGGCGACCTATCACCATCCGGTCTTCACCCGTGCCTCCGTCGCCGCGGCAGCGTCGCTGCGCGACCTGGGCGGGCCGCGGCTCGCGTTCGCCGGCGCCCACCTCGGCTGGGGCTTCCACGAGGACGGCGCCCGGTCGGGCCTCGCCGCGGCCGAGCGACTCGGCGGCCGCTGGTGACGGGACCGACGGTGGCGGTGCCCCCGCTGCCCGCGCTCGTCCGGGGGCGGGTTCACCACCAGCGCCGGGTGCCGATCGCCCACCGCGTTCGCGCCCGCACCTATCAGTGGCTGGTCGATGTCGACGACCTCCCCGACCACGGGGTCCTCGGCCGCATTCGCGCCGCCGACCATTTCGGCCCCGGGACGGACTCCCTCCGCGCCGGCGTCCAGCGCTTCCTGACCGCGCAGGGGGCGGTGCTCGAGCCCGACACCCGGGTCCTCGCTCTCGCCAACGCCCGCACCTTCGGGCACGTCTTCGACCCGCTGACGACCTATTTCGCGATCACCCCCGAGGGTCGGATGCCGTGGGTCATCCTCGAGATCCACAACACCTACGGCGAACGCCACGCCCATCTCGTCCCCATCGACGCGCGCGGGCGCGCGGACGTCGCCAAGGCGTTCTATGTCTCGCCGTTCTTGACGGTCGAGGGGACATATGCCGTCGCCGTCACCCTCACCCCGGACCGCGTCGGCGTCGCGATCACGTTGCGGCAGAACGGCATACCCGTCCTCCATGCGAGTTTCACCGGCCGTCCCCGCCCGCTCACCCGGCCGGCGCTCGCGCGGGCCGCCGTCGCCACCCCGCTCGTCACGCATCAGGTCAGCGCCCGCATTCGTGCCCACGGCATCCGCCTCTGGAGGCGCCTTCCCGTCGTCCCCCGGCCCACCCATCGTCCCCCGGAAGGACTGCGATGACCGCCGAGACCCGCATCCGCGTGGACCTGCGATGACCGCCGGCGCCGCCCGCCCGCTGCTCGCGCCCCGTCGGCTGTCGCCGTCCCGGTCGTATGCCGATCCCGTCCACGCGCCCGTCCGCGGCGCCGTGGTCCGCGCCCTCGCCCGCCGCATGGCCCGTCTCGTCGACGTCCGCATCGTCCTTCCCGACGGCACCTCCGTCCCGCCTCCCCCGCATGCCCCGGTGTTCTCCGTCGAAAGGTCACATAGCCCCCGTCGAGAGGTCATCGGGACCGCATCCGCACACGAGCGACCGACGATGCGGATCCATTCGTGGGCGTTCTTCGACCGCGTCGGAGTCGACGCCAAGATCGGGGTCGGCGAGGGGTTCATGGCGGGGGAGTGGAGCCCGGCACCGGGCACCGATCTCGCCGACCTGCTGACACCCTTCGCCGCCCGACTCACCGACCTCGTCCCGCCGTCCATCGCCCGCTTCCGCCGCCTCGCCGAACCGCGCCACCCGCGCCACCACCTCGGCGATCGCCAGGGCGCGGCGACCAATATCGCTCACCACTACGACCTGTCCAACGAGGTCTTCGCGACCTTCCTGGACCCGACGATGACGTATTCGGCGGCGTGGTTCGCCCCGGTGGATCCCGCCGGCTTCGACGGCCTCGAACCGGCCCAGCGCCGCAAGGTCGACGGCATGCTCGACTACGCCCGCGTCGGGCCCGGCGCTCGGGTCCTCGAGATCGGGTCCGGGTGGGGCCAGCTCGCGATCCAGGCGGCGCGCAGGGGAGCGGACGTCCATACGATCACGTTGTCGGCCCGTCAGCGCGACCTCGCCCGCGCACGGTTCGCCCAGGAGGGGGTCGCCGACCGAGTCCGGATCGACCTGCGCGACTACCGCGACGTTCAGGGGACCTATGACGCGGTCGTCAGCGTCGAGATGATCGAGGCGGTCGGCTACGACTACTGGCCGGACTACTTCGCCGCGCTCGCGCGCCTCACCGCCCCCGGCGGCACCGTGGCCCTCCAGGCGATCACCATGGCGCACGACCGGATGCTCGCGTCGCGGCACGCTCATGGGTGGATCCAGAAATACGTCTTCCCAGGCGGCCTGATCCCCTCGGTCGAGGCCATCGAGACCCACGCCGCCGCAGTCGGCCTCGTCATCACCGCAGAACGGTCCCTGGGCGAGGACTACGCGCGCACCCTGCGCCTGTGGCGCGAACGCTTCGTCGCCCAGCGCCACCGCGTGCTCGCCCTCGGCTTCGACCCGACCTTTCTGCGCGTCTGGGAGTTCTATCTCGCCTACTCCGAGGCCGGTTTCCGCTCGGGTCACCTCGACGTGCGCCAACTTCGGCTCGACCGCCGCGCGGACTAGGGTTGGCGCCCGGTGTACACGATCAAGCAGGCGTCCGAGCGCACGGGCATCCCGCCTGCGACGCTGCGCGCCTGGGAGCGTCGGTATGCCGTGCTCCGGCCCCCGCGCTCGGCCGGCGGTTATCGCCTCTACGACGACGCGTCGATCCGTGACCTGGAGGTCATGACCGGGCTGGTCGCCCTCGGTCGTTCGCCGCGCCAGGCCGCCGACGAGGTGGCCGCCCGGCGGGCCCGCCCCGGCTCGGCACCCGACCGGGTGGACGCGGGGGAGGGTGCTGCGCCCACCATCGGCCCAGCCCTGCCACCCATCGGGCCGGCGCTCGCGGCCGTCCACGCGCAGGATGCCCGCGCCCTGTCGCGGGCGGCGGAGGTCGCGTTCGCGGCCGGCCCCCTGCCGGAGGTGCTGCGCACCTGGCTCTTCCCGCTGCTCGTCGCGGTCGGTGACGCCTGGGCCGATGGTGACCTGTCGGTCGCCGCCGAGCACGGGGCCTCGCACGTGCTGATGCGGGTTCTCGCCGACCGGCTGGACGACGCCCTACCCGCGCAGACCGAGCCGGTCGCCCTGGTCGGGCTCCCGGTGGGTGCGCGGCACGAGATCGGTGCCCTGGCGTTCGCGGCGGTCGCCGCCCAGCACGGGATGCCGGTGGCCTACCTGGGCGCGGACCTCCCCGTCCCGGATTGGCTGGCCGCCGTCCGCACCACCGGCGCCCGCGCCGCGGTGGTCGCGGTGCCGACCCGAGCGGACCTGCGGGCGGCCCGGCAGACGGTCACGGCGCTCGGCGGCCTGCCGGACCTGGTGATCGGCGTCGGAGGTGGCGCCCAGAGCGGGATACGGCCGCCGGCGGTCGCCCTCGGCCACGACCTCCAGGCCGCCGTCGACACCCTCCGCGACCTGCTCCGTCCCCGGCCACCCGCCCGGTGACCTCTGCGCGGATGACGCTTTCGCGACGATGCAGGTGGCCCGGGGCTGCGACGAAGGAGCACGTCTTCCCGCGGAACGCTTTCGCGACGATGCAGGTCGCCCGGGGCTGCGACGACGGGGAACGTCGTCACGCGGAACGCTTTCGCGACGATGCAGGTGGCCCGGGGCTGCGACGAAGGAGCAGACCCGGGCGCCTGAGGAGGAGCGAAAGCAATCAGACACAGAACTCAGATCAGGCCGAGGGCCTTGACCTGGTCGCGCTCGGAGGCGAGCCGGGCGACGGAGGCGGCGATCCGCTCCTTGGAGAAGTCGTTGAGGTCGAGCCCCTGGACGATCGACCAGGTGCCGTCGGCCACCGTGCACGGGAAGGAGCTGATCAGGCCCTCCTCCACGGCATACGAGCCGTCGGACGGGACGGACATCGAGACCACCGCTCCGCCGGTGCCGAGCAGCCAGTCGCGCATGTGGTCGATGGTCGCATTGGCCGCCGACGCCGCCGACGACAGACCGCGCGCTTTGATGATGGCGCCGCCGCGGGTGGCGACCTTGGGGATGTACTCGTCGGTGATCCACGCCTCGTCCACCAGGTCCGCGGCGACCTTCTCGCCGACGGTGGTGTGGAACAGGTCGGGATACATCGAGTCGTCGTGGTTGCCCCAGATCGCCAGGCCGACGACCTCGTCCACGCCGACGCCGAGCTTCTTGGCGAGCATCGACTTGGCGCGGTTGTGATCGAGCCGGGTCAGGGCGTTGAAGCGCTCCTTCGGGATGTCGGGGGCGTTCGTCATCGCGATGAGGGCGTTGGTGTTGGCCGGGTTGCCCGTCACGAGGATCTTGACGTCGTCGGCGGCGACCTTGTTCAATGCCGCGCCCTGGCCGGTGAAGATCCTGCCGTTGGCGGCGAGGAGGTCGGCCCGGTCCATGCCCTCCTTGCGCGGCATCGCGCCGACGAGCATCGCCGCATTCACCCCGTCGAACACCTTCTCCGGGTCGTCGCCGATCTCGACACCGGCCAGCGTCGGGAAGGCGCAGTCGTCGAGTTCCATGACGACGCCCTCGAGCGCCTTGAGCGCCGGCGTGATCTCCAGGAGCCGCAGTTCGATCGGGGTGTCGGGGCCGAGGAGGGAGCCGCTGGCGAGGCGGAAGAGGAGGCTGTAGCCGATCTGGCCGGCGGCGCCGGTGACGGCGACCTTGACGGGAGTGCTCACTGTCGATCCTTCCGAGGGTGACGAGGTCGTATGCCGCGTGGGCCCCGGGCGTGGCGAACCGGACGCGGTCGATACTCCGACGCTAGCAGTGGGGCCTACCGTTGGCGGATGGCACTCGCCTCCCGAACCCCCGACCCTCGGGTGACCTCGGCCACGCGCGACCTGCTCCCCGTCCTGCTGACGGCCGCGGTGGCGGTCGTGTCCGTGACCGCGTTCGTCGTCGCCGCCGCGCGGGGGTGGCTCGGGCCAGACGTCGGCCGGGGGAGTGGGTTCTGCGAGGCGGCCCGCCCGGGCTGGTTCCGGCAACCCGCCAACACCGTGAGCAACCTCGGCTTCGTCGTGGCCGGTCTCGCCATCGCGTGGCACGCGGGCACCGCCCCGCCGCGAACGCCGTTGACCCGGAGCCGGCCGCTCGTGGTGAGTCTCGGCATACTCGTGGTGCTGCTGGGGCCGGGCAGCGCCGCGATGCACGCGACGCAGAGCGTGGCCGGCGGGCATCTGGACATGACGAGCATGTACCTCGTCTCCTCCTTCGCCCTCGCGTATGCCGTCACTCGCCTCGTCCACGGCGGGGCGGGGGTCTTCGCCCGGGTGTTCGTCGCCGCGGTGGTCGCCCAGGAGATCCTCGAGCGCCGCGGTGGCCCGCTGCCGGTGATCATGACCGCGGGGAACCTCGGGTTCGCGCTCACCCTCATCGCCGCCGTCGCCCTCGAAGTCCACCTCGACCGGCGCGGCGACGGCCTCGATCGCCGCTGGGCGGCGGCCTCGCTCGGCTCCCTGATGCTCGCCTTCGGCATCTGGAATCTCGCCAAGGACGGCACCCCGCTCTGTCACCCGCATTCCCTCCTCCAGGGCCACGCCGCCTGGCACATCCTGTGCGCGGTCGCGGCCTACGCCCTCTACCGGGCGTATGCCGCCCCGCCCCGCTCCCGCTGATCCCGCTCCCGCTGATCCCGCTCCCGCTGATCCCGGCCGTGTCACGGCGGGATCGGCATACGCACCGGGCAGGATTGTCGTATGCCGATCCCCGACTTCGTCGTCCGCCTCCGCGAGAAGGTCGGGCACGACCTGATCCCGATGACCGGAGCGACCGGGGTCGTGCGCGACGCGACCGGCCGGATCCTCCTCGGGTTGCGCGCGGACACCCGGGAGTGGGCGCTGCCGAGCGGGATCATCGAGCCGTTCGAGGAGCCGGCGGTCGCGCTCGCCCGGGAGATCGAGGAGGAGGCGGGCATTCACGCCCGGGTGGATGCCCTGGTGGCCGTGTCGGCGACCGGCGAGGTGCGTTATCCCAATGGCGATGTCGCGACCTATCTCGACTTCACCTTCCTGTGCACCCACCTCAGCGGTGACCCGCACCCGGCCGACGGCGAGAACGTGGAGATCGGCTGGTTCGCCCTCGACGCGCTCCCGCCCCTGCGGGCCTCGTCCACCTTCCGGCTGGGCAAGGCGCTCGCCTACGACGGGACGACCTGGTTCGCCCGCTGAGTGCGCCCCGGCCACCGGCACGCACGGGTCCTCCGGCGTACAGTGCCCAAGGTGACCGACCCACGCGACGCCGACCGCATCGAGGCGGCGATCGACCTCGCCCGCCGCCTGCTCGCCGAGGCCGACGCCGGAATCACCGCGTCGGAACGCCGCCGCCAGCGGCGCCTCGCCCGGCTCATCGAGGACGCCGAGGGCCGCGAACTGGTCCAGGCCCTCACCGACGAGGTCCTGCGCATCGAACGCCCGCGCCGCGCGGCCAACCGGTTCGCCCGGATCGTCGCCGATCACGGCATCCCCCGGTCTCTCGGACTGGTGGACCGGGCGCTCATGGCCATCGGTGCCCGGGTGGCGCCCGGCCTGCCCCCGCTCGTCATGCCGCTGGCGACTCGCCGGATCGTCGCCGAGACCCACGGCCTGGTCATCCCCGCCGAGGATCCCGCCCTCGCCACCCACATCGCCTCCCGACGCGCGGCCGGTGTCGACCTCAACCTCAACGTCCTCGGCGAGGCCATCCTCAGCGACGAGGAGGCCGATCAGCGCCTCGTCCGGGTCGCCGAGACGATGGCCCGGCGCGACGTCGACTACGTCTCGGTCAAGATCTCCGCCCTCTGCGCCCAACTGGACGTCCTCGCCTTCGAGCACAGTGTCGCCCGCATCTGCGGCCGGCTCGAGGCGATCTTCCGGGTCGCCCTCGCGGCCCGCCCGCCGGTCTTCGTCAACCTCGACATGGAGGAGTATGCCGACCTCCACCTCACCGTCGAGGCCTTCACTCGCGTTCTGGCGCAGGAGGATTTCCGGGCGGCCCCAGCCGGCATCGTGCTCCAGGCCTACCTTCCGGACTCCCACGACGTGCTCGCCCACCTCGCCCAGTGGTCCGCCGAACGCGTCGCCGCTGGCGGCGCGCCGATCAAGATCCGCATCGTCAAGGGCGCCAATCTCGCGATGGAGCGCGTCGACGCCGAGCAGCACGGATGGGTGCAGGCGCCCTATGCGCTCAAGTCCGAGGTCGACGCGAGCTACAAGCGGCTCCTCGACGCCGCCCTCCCGTCGGTCGCCGCCGGCACCCTCCGCCTCGGTGTCGCCAGCCACAACCTGTTCGACATCGCCTGGGCGCTGACCCTGGTCGGCGAACTCCCGGCCGCCCGCCGGTCGGGCGTCGAGATCGAGATGCTCGAGGGGATGGTGCCGGCGCAGGCCCGCGCCGTCCTCGCCGAGGCGGGCCGGCTCCTGTTCTACTGCCCGATCGTCCGGCACGACGAGATCGAGGCCTCCCTCGCCTACCTGGCGCGCCGCTTCGATGAGAACACCGGCCGCGACAACTTCCTCCGGGCCATGTTCACGATGGAGCCGGGGTCGCCGACGTTCGACGAGCAGGCGGCGCGGTTCCGGACGGCCGTGGAGGAGCGGCATACGGTCTCGGCGACGCCGCGGCGCCCCGCGGACGCCCCGATGCCCGACGACGGCTTCCACAACGCCCCCGACAGTGACTTCACCGCCGCCTCCGTGCGCGCCGCGCTGGCCGAGGCGATGGCGAACCCGCCCCAGGTGGATGTCGAGGTCCGCTCCACGACCGAGGAGGTCGACGCCGTCGTCGGGCGCATCGTCGCCGGCCGCCACGAATGGGCCGCCACCCCTCCAGCCGACCGAGCCGCCCTCCTGCACGCCGTCGCCGACCGGATGGAGGCCGACCGCTTCGCCACCCTCGCCCTCATGGCGGACGAGGCCGGCAAGACCGCCCGCGAGGGTGATCCCGAGGTCAGCGAGGCGATCGACTTCGCCCGCTACTACGCCACCGCCACCCTCCCCGCCGGCACCGGCCCCGTCGGCTCCGTCCTCGTCGCCTCCCCGTGGAACTTCCCCTATGCCATCCCCGGCGGCGGGGTCTTCGCCGCGCTCATGGCCGGCAACACCGTCGTCCTCAAGCCCGCCCCGGAGACCCGCCGGATCGCCAGGTGGCTGGTCGATCAATGCCACGCCGCCAGCATCCCCGAGTCGGCTCTGCAGTTCCTCGCCTGCCCCGACGACGACACCGGGCGGCACCTCGTCACCCACGACGAGTTCGGGACCCTGGTCCTGACCGGCGCCTACGACAGCGCCCGCCTCTTCCTGGGCTGGAAACCGCGGCTGCGCGTCCTCGCCGAGACCTCCGGCAAGAACGCCATCGTCGTCACCGAGGCCGCCGACCAGGACGCGGCGATCAAGGACCTCGTCAAGTCCGCCTTCGGCCACGCCGGCCAGAAGTGCTCCGCGGCCAGTCTCGCCATCGTCGAGGCGCCGGTCTATGACGATCCCGACTTCCTCGCCCGCCTCGCCGCGGCCGTGCGCACCGTTCGCGTCGGGTGGGGCGCCGACCCGGCGACGATCATGGGGCCGCTCATCGCGCCGCCGGGGCCGAACCTCGAGCGCGCCCTGACGATGCTCGACCCGGGGGAGCGCTGGCTCGTCGAACCCCGGCAGCTGGACGACACCGGCCGGCTCTGGTCACCTGGCGTGCGCGCCGACGTCCGTCCGGGCTCGTGGTTCCACCGCACCGAGTGTTTCGGTCCCGTTCTCGGGCTCATCCGGGCCGACGACCTCGACCACGCCCTCGCCCTGCAGAACGCGACCCCCTACGGCCTGACCGCGGGCCTGCACTCACTCGACCCGGGGGAGATCGACACCTGGCTGGACGGCGTTCTGGCGGGCAACCTCTATGTCAACCGGCACATCACCGGCGCCGTCGTCCGGCGTCAGCCGTTCGGCGGGTGGAAACGCTCCTCGGTCGGCGGCGGGCCCAAGGCCGGCGGTCCGGACTATGTCGCCGCCTTCCGGGTGCCCGCCTCGGTGCCGATCGACGCGGACGCCGCGGGATCGGCATACCGGCAGGCGTGGGATGACCGGTTCGGCGTGGAATCCGACCCGAGCGCCCTGGTCAGCGAGGCGAACCTCCACCGCTATCGCCCGCTGCGCCGGGTCGTCATCGTGGTCGGTTCCGACACGCCGCCCGGTGCCCTGGACGCCGCCCACACCGCGGCCACCGTATGCCGCACCCACACGATCGCGGTTCACGGCCCGGACCGCGACGACGCGGCCCTGCTCGCCGACCTTGCCGCCGACCCTCCCGACCGCCTCCGCCTGCTCACCGCCGCGAGCGACGACGTGTGGGCACGGTGCCACGAGCACGATATCGCGGTGCTGACCCAGCCGGTGTCCCCGGATCCGCTCGCCGAACTCCCGTTGTGGCTCCACGAGGAGTCTCTGTCGCTCTCGCGGCACCGCTACGGCCGAGTTCCCGGTGTCGATATTTAATACGACTCGACGGCGGTGACCCGTCCTACTATGCTCAGATACGGCTCGTGCCGACGATCGGGGAGTAACACAGACAATCGGGGAGTAACAGATGAGCAGCGACGCGCGGACGTCCGAGGCGGTTCCCGTCTCCCGGCGTGGACTCGTGCGAGCGGGCGCGTGGGGCGCCCCGACCCTCGTTGCGCTCGCGGCTGCCCCGGCCTTCGCGGCCAGTCCACCCAAGATCGGGACGGTCACCGGGACGAAGAAGGTGGTGAAAGGAGTTCAACAGGTCACGCTCTCGATTCCCGTCACCGGCGCGACGGCCGGCTCGTCCATCACCATCACGTCGATCTCCGGTGGTGGCGTCGGCGCCAACACCTGGCAGTTGCCGGTGACGGCCGCGATCTCCGGTGGATCGGCGACGGCCCTCGTGCTGCGCAACAACAACGCGTCGGGAACCTTCACCGCAACCTATGTCATCAATCCGGGTGGCTACACCGGGACGTTCACTTTCACTCTCTGAGCGCCGCCCCGAAACCCCTTCATCGACCCGATCATTGCCTGTCTGTGCCGACCCCGTTTGTCGGTTCCACGGCCCGGCGCTCCCGTCGGGCGGACCAGGAGGCAAGGATCGCCCGGACGGCGGCCGGTGTGGCCCGCAGCCCCCGCCCCGCCCGCCGCACCCGTCCGGCCGCCCGCTCGAACCTCGTTGCCGCCGCCCATTGTTGGGGGGTGCGCGTGTTGTCCATGGAGATGTCCCAGAAGGCGCGCGCCACGAGCTCCGGTCGGTGACGCCACGTGCTTCGGCGCCAACGCTCGGCCCAGACGACGCCCGGGTCTCCTGGACGGGCCCGGTGTAGACGCCAATAGCCGAGCGCCTCCTCGAATCGCTCGTCCAGAGGGCCGATATCCGCACCCAGGGACTCGATGAGAGGGCGCAGCGTCTCAACCGCCCCGAGTGCGCGGGCACGGTCGGGCACCCTGGCCTGGGCGGTCGGACCGAGACCGTCCCAGGCGGTGCACACCAGCTCGACAGCGCTCGCCTCCCCGTCCTCGGCGAGACCGCGAAGGAGGTGCACTCCGAGGACGACGAAATGATCCTCCGGGCACGGCGTCGGCACCGGCCGGTGCGCGAGGTCGACCTCGACCCGGTCGGCCCAGAGGTGCTCGAACGCCTCCTGCGCGGGCGCGAGCAGTCCCGGAAAGTGATTGTGGACATCGACGGTGCACGGCCAGCCGGGAATGCAGTACGTCGTGGCATGCATCCGGATCGCCCGCATGTCCGAGTCACGGCCGTGATACCTCTCCCAGCCCAGCGCATCGAACGCCGACTCCGCCCGGGCGATGCGCCCCGGGTCG
This sequence comes from Dermatophilaceae bacterium, assembly GCA_046330995.1. Classification (GTDB taxonomy): domain Bacteria; phylum Actinomycetota; class Actinomycetes; order Actinomycetales; family Dermatophilaceae; genus Nostocoides_A. Next base: position 13,954 of record JAXLRS010000004.1, on the reverse strand, counting down.
CACAGGACGTCGACATCCGTCGAGGTCTGGGGCGGACGCAGGCCCTGCCGAGTCGCGACCGGGCCCTTGAGGAAGAGCGAGCGGATCCCCGCGTCCGCGAGCACCCGGGCCACCAGGGCGTGGGCGAGTTCGGAGGCTTCGTCGAGTCCGAGGCCCCCGTCCATCAGGTCGCGGTCTTCGCGCCGCACGGGCCGATGTAAGCCATAGCGGTCAACTCGTCGAGGAAGGCCCGGATGTCGTCTGCGACCCCTGGGGCGTCAACGTCGCCGATCTCCGCGACGATCTCGGCGAGGGTCATCCCCTCGGCGACACACTCCCAGACGACCGCGGCCGAGTCGGACAGCCGCCAGGGTCGACGGCCATGGGGTGGGCGAAGGTCGAGCACCAGCAACCGCTCCCCGCTCACCCACGCGACATCGGGGCTGATCTCCCACGGCCCCTCACTCACCCCCCCATTCTGCCCCACCTCCACCGCTGGGTTTCCACCCAATGCACAAACCCCTTCTCGGCATCGGAATTCCGTGCCAAGAAGGGGTCTGCGCCCATCGTCTGACCCCGCCGCGCGGGGCACCCGGTGGATGAGTCCCGGGTCGGATCAGGCCGCGACGCGCTCGCGCTTCGAGACCTCGCGCGTCGACACCTCGCCGGAGATGTCCGGCTCCGGCGTCGCACCGGTGATGACGGCGTAGGTCGCTCCCGCGATGACTGCGCCGATGATCGGGGCGACCCAGAACAGCCACAGCTGGCCGGGCGCGCCGTCACCGTTGAAGAAGGCCACACCCATGGAGCGGGCCGGGTTCACGGAGGTGTTCGAGATCGGGATCGACACCAGGTGAATCAGCGTGAGGCCCAGACCGATCGCGATCGGCGCGAAACCCTTGGGCGCACGGCCGTCAGTCGAGCCGAGGATGATGTAAAGGAAGACCGCCGTGAGCAGCGCCTCGGCGAGGAACACCGCGCCCATGGCATATCCGCCGGGGGAGTACGCGCCATACCCATTGGCAGCCATGTGACCGACGCGGTCGAAACCGTCCTTGCCCGAGGCGATGGTCAGCAGCGCCGCACCCGCGACGAGACCGGCGACGACCTGCGTGGCGATATAGGCCGGCACGTCCTTCCACTCAAAGCGCTTGGCAACCGCGAGGCCGATCGTGACGGCCGGGTTGAAGTGCCCGCCGGAGACGTGGCCCACGGCATACGCCATGGTCAGCACGGTGAGCCCGAACGCGAGGGCGACACCGGTGAAGCCGATGCCGAGCTGGACGTTGGAGGCGTCACCGCCGAGGTAGAGCGCGGCAAAAATCGCGCTGCCACAACCGGCGAAGACGAGCCAGAAGGTGCCGAGGAATTCGGCGCCCAGCCGCGCAGGCAGCTTGGGGGTGTGCATGGAAATGCTCCTTGATCAAAGGGTGTGGTTTGGTGGGCGAGCCGCACTGCTCACCTCCCGGGCTCAGGCCGCGGCACCGCGGGTCGGTAGACCGGGGTGGACCAACCACGATACGGCACGTATGCCGCGCCTCGCGACAAACCCCCCTGCCGCGGCGTGTCGTGTGATCTCGATTGCATATCGAATCCGGCGCCCCCAGCGCCTCCGCCTTCACGCGCGGGCGCGAGTCACTAGCGTCGCTGGTCGTCCGGAACCATTCCACCCTGACGAAAGGCAAACACGGATGTTGCCTGCTTTGGTGACGGCCGACACGCTGATCAGCGCCAGCTTCGTCGACTATGCGATCCTCGCGATCTACTTCATCTTCGTTCTTGGCATCGGTTGGATGGTCAAGAGCAATGTGTCCGATTCGGCCGACTTCTTCTTGTCCGGCCGCTCGCTCCCGGCCTGGGTCACCGGCCTCGCCTTCATCTCGGCCAACCTCGGTGCCGTCGAGATCATGGGTATGTCGGCAACCGGCGCTCAGATCGGTCTGCCCACCACGCACTACTTCTGGATCGGCGCGATCCCCGCGATGCTCTTCTTGGGTGTCGTGATGATGCCGTTCTACTACGGCTCTAAGGTGCGATCGGTCCCGGAGTTCATGCTCCGCCGGTTCGGCAAGGAAGCCCACCTCGTTAACGCGGTGTCGTTCGCCCCCGCGCAGTTGCTGATCGCGGGCGTCAACCTCTACCTGCTCGGCTCGATCGTGCACGCGCTGCTGGGTCTGCCGATGTGGCTCACGCTCATCGTAGCGGCCGCAATTGTGTTGTCCTACATCACCCTTGGTGGCCTGTCGGCGGCGATCTACAACGAGGTCCTGCAGTTCTTCGTCATTGTCGCCTCGCTGTTGCCGCTGACGCTGATCGGTCTGCACCGTCTCGGCGGCTGGAGCGGCCTGGAGGCCAAGCTCAAGCCGCAGGTCGTCGACGGATCGGTCACTACCACCGTCGAAGAGCAACTGCATTCCTGGCCCGGCCAGGCGCTGTCCGGCTTCGACAACTCTTTTTGGTCGGTCATCGGCATCACCTTCGGTCTCGGCTTCGTGCTCTCCTTCGGCTACTGGACGACCAACTTCGTCGAAGTGCAGCGCGCCATGGCGTCGGAGTCGATCACCGCGGCTCGCAAGACCCCGATCATCGGCGCCTTCCCCAAGATGTTCGTGCCCTTCTTGACCATCGTCCCCGGCATGATCGCCGCGGTCCTGGTCAGCGAGATCGCCGAGCTCAAGGCCGGTGGCGCGCCAGCGGGCGGGTCATCGGGTGAAGGCGTGACCTACAACGACTCGATGCTCCTGCTGATGCGTGACGTCCTGCCGAATGGTCTGCTCGGTCTGGCGATCACCGGCCTCCTCGCCGCCTTCATGGCGGGCATGGCGGCCAACATCTCGGCCTTCAACACCGTCTTCACCTACGACCTGTATGGCGATTACCTCGCCAAGGGCCGCTCGGACTCGCACTACCTGCAGGTCGGCCGCCTGGCCACCGTCGCCGCCACGGTCATCGCCATCTTCACGGCCTCGATCGCTGGCTCGTTCAGCAACGTCATGGACTACCTCCAGACGCTGTTCGGCTTCTTCAACGCCCCGCTGTTCGCGACATTCATCCTCGGTATGTTCTGGAAGCGGATGACCCCGACCGCCGGCTGGGTCGGCCTCGTCATGGGCACGGTTTCGGCCGTCACCTTGTGGGCGGGGTCGAAGTTCGGTGACTGGTTCACCCTGCCGGGCCAGGGCCTTGCGTTCGCGGCCGCCTCGACGGCCTTCGTGGTCGACATCGTCCTGTCGGTGGTCGTCTCGTTGATGACCAAGCCCAAGCCGGATTCGGAACTCGTCGGCCTGGTCTACTCCGAGACGCCGAAGGAGATGCGCACCGATCCGGAGGAGGCCAGCATGGCCTGGTATCGCCGTCCGGTCCCGCTCGCTGGCGTGGCGCTCGCTATGACCATCGTCCTCAATACGATCTTCTGATCCGCCCGCGTCGATAGGAGTCAATGTCATGGCAGGTCACAGCGCGGGTGCAATGGACGTCCGCAATGTCATCGGAAGCCTCTTGCTCGTCTACGGAGTCATCCTGACGATCATGGGTCTCTTCGGCGACAAGGAACTCGACAAGACCGGAAATATCAATGCCAACCTCATCGCCGGCATCGCCCTGCTGGTGGTCGGCGGCATCTTCACCGCGTGGGCGCGGCTGAAGCCCATCGTGATCCCCGACGACTACGTCCCGGACCCCGACGCCCGCCCCCACCACTGACGGCGATCCGGGCGGGCGGCGGCGCACTTTCCCGCCCATTGTCACAACATGGACGTACGCAACGGATCATTTCCGTTGCGTACGTCCATGTTGTCTCCCATGACGCCCCACCTCGTTCCTCCGCCGCGGGTCCGGCTTAGCCCTTCGTCGCTCCCAGCGTCAGGCCGGACACGAACTGCTTCTGCAGGACGAAGAAGATGATCAACGTCGGCAGCGCGACGAGCACCGAGCCAGCGGCCACCAGGTTGTTGTCCGTGAAGAACTCGCCACGCAGGTTGTTCAGCGAACTCGTGACCGGGAACTTGTCACCCTGCTGCAGCAACACCGTCGCCCAGAAGAACTCGTTGTAGATCCAGGTCGTCTCCAGCGTGGCCAGCGCCGCCAGCGGCGGCCGGCACAACGGCAACGTCAGGCCGAAGAACTGTCGCGTGACGCTGGCGCCATCGACAACTGCCGACTCATACAGCTCCCGTGGCAGCGTCCTCATATAGTTCGACAACACGAAAGAGCAGAAGCCGGTCTGGAACGCGACATTCACCAGGATGAGGCCCAAGTGCGAGTTCAGCAGCGTGCCCGAGTCACTGATCCAGCTCGGCATCGGGATCTGCCGGAACATCCGATAGACCGGGATCAGCAAGGCCTGCGGCGGCAACAGGTTGGCCGCGGTGAACAGGCCTAGCAGCGCGAGGTTGAACCGCCACGAGAACCGCGAGACCACGAAGGCCACGCAGCACGACAGGAACAGCGTCAGCAACACCGCGGGAACGGTGATCTTCAGCGAGTTCATCATGGTGTGCGTGAAATCCGCCCGCTCCAAGGCGTTCTTGTAGTTCTGCAGCGTGAAGCCGCCGAACGACACATATCCGTGCTTGGCGGTATAGGCGTAGTCCCGGAAACTGTTCATCACGGCATACAGGATCGGGAAGAACCAGATCACCGCCATGACGGCCAGGAAGATCTGCGTGGCCTTGCTCGCCTTGCCCGATCCCGTCGCGACCTTGGAGACCTTGAGCGCCTGCACGGGCGTGGATTGCGGGGCGGTGGTGTCGCTCATCGCTGCTCCTCCCTCATGACGATGCGCAGATAGATGGCGATGAAGACAGAGCTGATCAGCAGCATGATCGTGGCGAGGGCCGAGCCGAAGCCGATCCGGCTGGCTTCACCCACGATGTTCTGCGTGACCAAGGTGGCGATCAACTCCAATCCGTTGCGGCCCTTGTTGATGACCCAGACCAGGTCGAAGGCGCGCAGGGATTCGATGACGGAGACGACCAGGACGATGATGTTGATCGGCGCCAGAACGGGGAAGACGATCTTGAAGAAGGTGGTCCGCTCGTTGGCTCCGTCGACCTTGGCCGCCTCCAACTGCCAGATGAAGCCGACGAGCGCCAGCGACAACACGACCGGCAGATAGAACGACGTCTGATAAATCCTCGACCCGCGCATCTCCTTGTCGAGCAGCACCGCCAGGAACATCCCGAGCGGGGTGGCGACCAAGAAGGTCACGGCCAGCCAGATCAGGTTGTGTCGCACGGCCGGCCAGAACGGCGGGTAGATCGTCGTCACGTCGTGAGAATTCTTCAAACCCAGGAACTTGGCGTCACCGATCGAGCCGATGCCATTCCAGTGGTGAAGGAAAGCAAACCGAGCCGATCGCCGGCAGCCACACCAGCCAGAGCACCAGCAATGTCGGCACAACGATCATCAGGGCGACGACGATACGGTCGACCCCCGATATCTGGTTGATCCCCTTATATCTCGCCACTTCCAAACCCCTAACTCGCGCACGCCGATTTCGTATGCCGCGCCGGCACCTGAGTGGGCAGGCGCGGCATACGACGGTGGTCAGGATCCGAAGATGCTGACCTTCTGGGCCTGGATGTTCTTGGTGATTCCGTCGATGTCCGTGGGGTTCTTGATGAACTCTTGGATCGCCGGGATCATCACCGTGGAGGCGAAGTCAGGACGGGTGTCGCGGTCCATGAACTGCGCGATGGACTTGGCGGACGCGACGAACTCGGCCGACTTCTAGCCCGCGAACCACATGAAGACGTCGTCGGGGGAGCCTTGCAGGTAGTTGTTGATGTTTTCCTGGAAGGTGTTGTGGTCGACGGTGTTGACCTTGACCGTCAGGCCGCTGTTGGCCTTCTGGAAGGCGTCGACGACGGCCTGAATGGCGGCCTTCGGGACGGCGTCGGACTGGTTGGAGCCGAGGGTGACCTCACCGGTGGCGGCCGCGGCGCTGCCGCTCCCGCCAGCGGAGGTGCTCGAAGCGGAGCCGCTGTCGCCGCCGCAGCCGGCCAGGGCGAGGGCGCCGAGCAGACTCCACCCGCGAGCATGGTGCGGCGGTCGACGCCGCGGACCGAGGGCGGGACGAGTGAGGCGAGGTACTCCTCGAAAGTCCGAGGACGGGCCATGAATGTTCTCCTTTGAACGAGCTCGTGGAAACGAACAGTAATCACCACAAGCGATCACCAGGGTTTGTGGGCCTGTCCGGGAAGACTGCGCGGCATGCGGAACTGGCCCGATGACGTGCTGGCCTATGGCGGCGACTACAACCCCGAGCAGTGGCCCCGCGAGGTCTGGGAAGAGGACATCGCGTTGATGAAGCAGGCCGGGGTGAGCTTCGTCAGCCTCGGCATTTTCTCCTGGTCCTGGCTGGAGCCGACCAAGGGCGAGTACGACTTCGCCTGGCTCGACGAGATCATGGGGATGCTCGCCGAGGCGGGCATCGCGGTCGACCTGGCCACCGCGACGGCGAGCCCGCCGCCGTGGCTCACCGCGGCATACCCCGAGATCCTGCCGGTGACGATCGACGGGACCACGCTCTATCCGGGCAGCCGGCAGAGCTGGTGCCCCAGCAGTCCGATCTTCCGCGATGCCGCGCGCGCTCTGGTGACCCAGCTCGCGCAGCGCTACCACCAGCACCCGGCGCTGGCGATGTGGCATGTCTCGAACGAATACGCCTGCCACAACCTGCCCTGTTACTGCGACACCTGCGCCGCCGCCTTCCGCGTCTGGCTGCAGCGACGCTATGGCAGTCTCGACCGGCTCAACCACGCGTGGGGGACGGCCTTTTGGAGCCAGCGCTACACCGACTTCGAGCAGATCCTGCCGCCGCGCACGACCCCGACCTTCCACAACCCGACGCAGGTCCTGGACTTCAAGCGCTTCGGCTCCGACACCCTGCTGCAGCATTTCCTCGGCGAGAAGGAGATCCTCGCCGATCTCTCGCCGGGCGTCCCCGTCACCACGAACTTCATGTCGATGACCGGCTTCCGGCACCTCGACTATCACCAGTGGGCGCCCCACCAGGACATCGTCAGTACCGATCACTATCTCGTGAACACGCTCGGCCACCCCGGGCCGGAGCTCAGCTTCCAGGCAGATGTCACGCGCGGCCTCGCCGGCGGGGCGCCGTGGTTGCTCATGGAGCACTCGACGAGCGCGGTGAACTGGCAGCCGGTCAATCCGGCGAAGGCCCTCGGGCAGACGATCCGGGACAGCCTCACGCATGTCGCGCACGGCGCCGACACCATCGGCTTCTTCCAGTGGCGGCAGTCGCGCGCCGGCGCCGAGAAGTGGCACTCCGCGCTGGTCCCGCACGCGGGCGCGGACAGTGCCCGCTTCCGTGAAGTGGCGCGGCTCGGGGAGATCGCGGCGGCGCTCGGTGAGGTCAAGGGTTCGCGCGTCGAGGCCTCGGTGGCGATCCTCTATGACTTCCAGGCGCAGTGGGCGTGGAGCGGCCCGGCGATGCCGAGCGCCGATGTCGACTATCCCGAGATCGCCCAGCTCACCCATCGCCTGCTGCGCGAGCGCGGGATTACCTGCGATGTCATCCACCCCAGCGCCGAGCTCAGCGCGTATGCCGTGGTCATCGTCCCGACCCTCTACCTCGTCACCGACGACGACGCCGCCAGTATCCGGGCCGCCGCTGAGCGCGGTGCGCAGGTCCTGGTGACCTATGTCTCCGGGCTGGTCGACGAGAACGATCACGTCCGGCTCGGCGGTTATCCCGGCGCCTTCACCGACTTGCTCGGCGTGCGGGTGGAGGAGTTCAACCCGCTCCTGCCGGGGGACTCGGTCGCCCTCACCCGCGGCACCGGCGCCCGGTGGAGTGAGTTCGCCACCGCCACCGATGCCGAGGTCCTCATCTCGTATGCCGCGGGCCCCGTCGCCGGGAGCCCCGCATTGACCCGTCGCCGGGTCGGTTCCGGGACGGCGTGGTATGCCGGGACCCGCTTCGACGACGACACCTGGCGCGAGATCCTCGCCGATCTGGTGGGGGCCGCCGGCATCCGGCCGGCGGCGCAGGTGCCCGCGGGGGTCGAGGCGGTGCGCCGCCGCAGCGGCGAGCGCAGCTGGCTCTTCCTGCTCAACCACACCGACGAGCCGCAGCAGGTGCCGGCGAGCGGGCACGACCTGATCTCCGGGCAGCCGTATGCCGGTGTGGTCGCCCTGGAGCCCGGCGCCGTCGCGGTCCTGCGGGAGGAGTGAGCGAGGTGTTGGCGAGTCAGCGACGCGCGCGGATCCTGCAGCAGGTGCAGGATACGGGGGCGGTGCGTGTCGCTGATCTCGTTGCGGCGCTAGGGGTTTCGGACATGACCGTGCGCCGCGACATCGAGTCGCTCGCGCAACGTGGGCTGCTGGAGCGGGTGCACGGTGGGGCGGTGGCGCGGGAGGATCTGCGCGATCTCGCGACGAGCGCGCCGTCCTCGGACGAGCCGGGGTTCGTTGCGAAGTCGCAGCTGATGCGTCAGGCGAAGGCGGCGATCGCCGCGGAGGCGGCCTCGCTGGTCGCGCCGGGGAGTTCGATCGCCATCTCGGCGGGCACGACGACGGTGGAGGTGGCCCGCGAACTGCGGACCGTGCCCGGCATCACCGTGGTGACCAATTCGCTGCCCGCGGCGCAATTGCTCGCCGACAGCGCCGAGACGGCCGGCCAGACCGTCGTGCTGACCGGCGGGATGCGCACCCCGTCGGAGGCGCTCGTCGGCCCGATCGCCGACGGCGCCCTGCGCGGCCTGCACGTCGACCTGCTCTTCCTCGGGGTGCACGGCCTCGACGAGCGCGCCGGCCTGACCACCCCCAATCTCGTCGAGGCCGAGACCAACCGGGCGCTCATCGACGCCGCGCGCACCGTCTGCGTCACCGCCGACTCCTCCAAATGGGGCGTCGTCGGCCTCGGCACCATCGTCGGCCTGGACCGCGTCGACATCCTCGTCACCGACACCGGCCTCAGCCGCCGTGCGGTCGACGTCGTCTCGGAGCATGTCGACAAGATCATCCTCGCCGAGGTGCCCACCCCCCTCGCCGCGCACTCCTGACGCTGCCGGCGAAGGTCGCGCGGGATGCAGCCCCCGCGCGGGACCGGGTCAGCCGTGCAGGGGTATGACGAGTCTCTCGCCCTCGAGGTGGCACACGAAGGCCTCGATCTCGCCGGCCCGCTCCGGCTGCCCGTCGCCCAGTTCGGCGATCAGCCCCGCCAAGTCCATCCCCTCGGCCAGGCAGAGCCAGATCAGCGCGGCCGAGCCGGGCAGGCGATAGGGCAGCCGGTCGTATGGCGCCCGCAGCGCCAGCACGAGCACCTCCTCGCCGCTCTCGATCCACGCCACCCGCGGCGCGATCCGCCACGGGCCGCCGCTCGCCGCGCCAGCAGTCGCCACCACGTCCGGCTCGGGGGAGCTCACGGCATACCTCCACCGCGGGGGCGACGCAGGCGAGCGGACGTCATACGGGCCACCGCGAGACCCCCGCGGCGAGCGCGGTCGACGCGGGCGAGGGAGCGGCCCCACGGCCCGGCCGCGGCCCATTCCTCGGGGGTGCGGGAATGGTCGAGGTTGACATCCCAGACCGCGCGCAGCAGGTGGGCGGGCCGGTCGCGCCAAGGGCGGGAGCCGACCCGGCCGAGCCAGGCGCCGCCGGAGTCGCCGGGATCGGCGCGGAAGGCGTGCCAGGCTCGCAGTCCGCGGCGGAAGCGCGGGTCGACCGCCCCGGCATCGGCGCCCAGGGCGGCGAAGGCGCCGCGCAACGGTTCGAGGGCACCAACGGTGCGGGCGATGGCGACCGCCTCGACGCGCTCGGACGATGTCAGCGAGGACCACGCCGTCCTCAACTCGGGGAGCTGCTCGCCGACGCCGGCCGCCGTCGAGCGCAGGCAGTTGACGGCGAGCACGACGAAATGCGCGCTCGGGCGCGGCACCGGGGTTGGCAGGTGCGCGACGGCGATCTCCTCGCGCGCCGCCCACAGCGTCTCGAAGACCTCCTGGGGCGGGGCGAGGAGGCCGGGAAAGTGGTTGTGCAGGTCCACCGTGCTGGGCCAGCCGGGCACGACATAGGTCGTCGCATGCGCGCCGAGCAGGTGGCTGTCCCGGGAGTTGCCGGGATAGAGCTGCCAGCCGGCGGCCTCGGCGGCCGAGCAGGCGGTGGTGAACTCGGCGGGATCGCAGAGCACGTCGACATCGGAGGAGACATAGCTCGGCGGCCGGAACCCGTGTGCCCGCGCCGCGGGCCCCTTGACGAAGAGCGCGCGCACGCCGGCGTCGGCGAGCACGTGATGGGTCAGCACGTGCGCGAGGTCGATGGACTCGCCGAGTCCGAGTTGGGCGCTCATCGGACGCCCGCGGCGAGCAGGCCGCTCTCGCGCACGCGCCGGCGGAAGGCCTCGGGGCTGAACCGCCGCTCCCAGAGCTGCCGGGGCGCGGTCTCGTAGCCAGGATCGGCGACGGCGGCCGCCACCCGGGCGAGGGCCGCGGTGAGGTCGGGGACATCGGCATACCGGAACACGGCTCCCGCCCCGGCCTCCTCGATCTCGCCGGCGAGGGCGACCTCGTCGGAGACGACGACGGGCAGGTTCGCCGAGAGGGCCTCGGCCACAGCCATCCCGAAACTCTCCGGCCCCGGGCAGACATAGACGTCCGCGGCGGCGAGCGGCGCGATCCGCGCATCGCCCCACAGGGGACCGGTCCAGGTGATCCGGTCGGCGACCCCGAGGTCGGCGGCGAGCGCGGTGAGGCCGGCGATCACCTCCGGGGGGCCGTCGCCGACGATGCTCAGGTGCACCCGCAGCCCGTATGGCGCGGCCGCCAGCCCCGCGACCGCCCGGACGAGGTCGTCGAGCCGCTTGAGCGGGTGGATTCGGGTCAGGGTGACCAGCTGGAGGACGCCGGGGTCGTGCGAAGCGGTGTCGCGCTTGCCGCGCAGGTCCTCGGTGGCGAGTTCGACCACGGGGTCGCGGTCCGGGATGCCGGGGAAGGTCCCGATCGAAGAGCGCTTCTCGCGCTCGGTGGTCCACCAGATCCCCGCGCCGCCGCGCACGACCCAGTGTTCGACGAGCCCCCACCACAGCAACTTCTTGAGGTGTTTAGCGGGATAGCGGTCCTTGACGAAGTGGCTCCAGGAGCCGTGCGCCACGCAGAGGTATGGCGTGCGCCGGGCCACGCAGGTGGCTGCGGTGAGCGGGTTCCACGGATCCCAGGGACCTTCTAGGGTGACCAGGTCGGCGGCGGCCACGAGCCTGTTGGTGGCGCGGAGGCGGCCGGCGAGGCTCGCGGGGAGCGCGACGATGCGCGCCCTGCTGCGGGTATGCAGTCCGGCCGGGTCCCCGGCGATGCGGCGGGCCGCGATGGCGATGTCGTGCTCGTCGGCGAGTGCCGCGCTCGACGCGATGACGGCGGTGAAGATCCCGCCGTCATCGGCGTCGAGGGAGGAGCGGAAACGGGCGATCCGCAACTCAGGCGCTCGGCTTCTCCGTCAGTCGATCCACGATGGTGTTCAGCGTGGCGGACGGCCGCATGACGGCGCTGGTCTTGTCGGGGTCGGGGCGGTAGTAGCCGCCGATGTCGGCGGGGGAGCCCTGGACGCCGAGCAGCTCGTCGTTGATCTGGGCCTCGCCGGCGGTGAGGGCTTCGGCGGTCGAGGAGAAGGCGGCCGCCAGCTCGGGGTCCTCGGTCTGCTTGGCCAGCTCCTGCGCCCAATACATCGCGAGATAGAAGTGGCTGCCCCGGTTGTCGATCTGGCCGACCCGGCGGGCGGGCGACTTGTTCTCGTCGAGCAGCCGCTCGGTGGCCTTGTCGAGGGCGTCGGCGAGGACGCCGGCCCGGGCGTTGCCATCGGTCTCGCTGAGGTGGCGCAGGGACTCGGCGAGCGCGAGGAATTCGCCGAGGCTGTCCCAGCGCAGGTAGTTCTCCTGCACCAACTGCTGCACGTGCTTGGGAGCCGAGCCGCCGGCCCCGGTCTCGAAGAGGCCACCGCCGTTCATCAGCGGCACGACGGAGAGCATCTTGGCGCTGGTGCCGAGCTCGAGGATGGGGAAGAGGTCGGTGTTGTAGTCACGCAGGACGTTGCCGGTCACCGAGATCGTGTTCTCGCCCTTGCGGATCCGCTCGACGGAGAGCTTCGCGGCGTCGGCAGGGGCGAGAATGCTGATGTCCAGGTCCTCGGTGTCGTGCTGCTGGAGGTATTCCTCGACCTTGGCGATCAGGTTGGCGTCGTGGGCGCGGGTCATGTCGAGCCAGAAGACCGCGGGATCACCCGTGGCGCGGGCGCGGGTGACGGCGAGCTTGACCCAGTCCTGGATCGGGGCGTCCTTGGTCTGGCAGGCCCGCCAGATGTCGCCGGCCTCGACCTGGTGCTCCGTCAGGACGTTGCCGGCTTGGTCGACGACCTGCACGGTGCCCGGGGCGGACATCTCGAAGGTCTTGTCGTGGCTACCGTATTCCTCGGCCTTCTGTGCCATGAGCCCGACATTCGGCACCGAGCCCATCGTGGTGGGGTCGTATGCGCCATTGGCCCGGCAGTCGTCGATGACGGCCTGATAGATGCCGGCATAGGAGGAGTCGGGGATGACGGCGAGGGTGTCGGCCTCTTGGCCGTCGGGGCCCCACATGTGGCCGGAGGTGCGGATCATCGCCGGCATGGAGGCGTCGACGATGATGTCGCTCGGGACGTGCAGGCCGGTGATGCCCTTGTCGGAGTTGACCATCGCGAGGCTGGGGCCGTCGGCCATCGCCTTGTCGAAGGCAGCCTTGATCTCGGCGCCGTTGTCGAGCGAGTCGAGTCCGGCGAGGACGGCGGCGAGGCCGTTGGTGCCGTCGAGGCCGGCGGCCAGCAACTGCTCGCCGTATGCCGCATAGACGTCCTTGAAGTAGGCGCGGACCACGTGGCCGAAGATGATCGGGTCGGAGACCTTCATCATCGTCGCCTTGAGGTGGACCGAGAAGAGGACGTCCTCGGCCTTGGCGCGGGCGACCTGCTCGGCGAGGAAGGTGTCGAGGGCGGCCGCACTGATGAAGGTGCCGTCGACGACCTCGCCGGCCAGGACCTTCAAGCCGTCCTTGAGCACCGTCTCGGCGCCGTCGGTGCCGAGGTGCTTGATCGTCAGGGTGTCATCGGCGGGGAGGACGACGGACTTCTCGTTGCTGCGGAAGTCGTTCTGCCCCATGGTCGCGACATTGGTCTTGCTGTCGCTGCTCCACGCACCCATGGAGTGGGGGTGGTTGCGGGCGTAGTTCTTGACCGATGCGGGGGCGCGGCGGTCGGAGTTGCCCTCGCGCAGCACGGGGTTGACCGCGCTGCCCTTGACCTTGTCATAACGGGCGCGGGCGTCGCGCTCCTCGTCGGTCTTGGGCTCGTCCGGATAGTCCGGCAGGGAGATGCCCTGGGACTGCAGCTCGGCGATGGCCGCCTTGAGCTGGGGGACCGAGGCGGAGATATTGGGCAGCTTGATGATGTTGGCCTCGGGCGTCGTGGCCAGCTCACCCAACTCGGCGAGCGCGTCCCCCACGCGCTGGTCCTCGGGCAGGAGGTCGGCGAAGGCCGCCACGATGCGCCCCGCGAGGGAGATATCGCGCGTCTCGACCTCCACGCCGGCCGTGGAGGCGAAGGCCTCGACGATCGGGAGGAAGGAGTACGTCGCCAGCAGCGGCGCCTCATCGGTCAGGGTGTAGATGATCTTGGCCATCTCTTTGGCTTCTCCTTCTCGGTCATGCTCCGCACACGTCGTGTCACCACAGGTTATCGAGACCTTCGGGCCACCTCTGACGTTGGCCTCGTGCCCTAGTGGTCTGTCCCAGTGTTGGTTACCTGGTTGAGGGCGACTCGGCCGCGGGTGACTTTCTCCAGGATGGACTCGGCTGATGCGGTCCAGACCAGTGGTCGAGGTTGGTCGTTGTGGGCGTTGAGGTAGTCCTCGATCGCGGTGATGAGATCGGGGACGCTCTTGAACACGCCGCGGCGCAGTGCCTTCTGGTCCAGATCCCGGAACCAACGTTCG
>JAXLRS010000003.1:0-498330 GCA_046330995.1 Dermatophilaceae bacterium | reverse complement strand
ACACTGCGCGAGATCAGCCTGACCCCGACGGCCGCGGATGTCGCCATCCACCAGCGCCTACGCCGGGCACCGACCCCCGGCGATCTCGTGGACTGCGCGCACCAGTTCCCCGACCTGCTCGGGCGGCTGCTCGAGCAGGGGTTGTCCTCCGGACGTGTCATCGGGGTCTATTCGACCTTGCTGGACGCCCTCGTCCGGAGGGCCCTGGAACTCGAGTATGCCGAGCATCCGGACCTGTCGATGTCGGCGTTCACCTGGCTCGCGCTGGGCAGCAACGGTCGGCGCGAGGCCGTCCTCTCCTCCGACATCGACTCCGCCGTCTCCTTCGCCGACGGGACGCCGGAGGACGTCATGGCCCGCCACCGGGAGGCCCTCGCCGGTGTCGACCGCATCCTCCAGGCGACCGGCCTGGCGACGGACAAGCATGGGGTGAGCGGACGGCATACGATCCTGTCGCGCACGCACGAGCAGTGGCGGGAAGCGGCCCGGGGGTGGCTCGCGGACCCGGTCGCAGGCAAGGGCGCGATCATGACGTCGCTGCTCGTCGACGCCCGGCCGCTCGCCGGCACGGACGAGACCGCCGCCGCCGATCTCGTCGTCGCCGAGTTGCGCGAGCATCCCCTGACGATGCGGCTCCTGCTCACCGACGCCCTCGCGCGACGGGCCCGGCTGCGGTCGCTGATGCTGCGCGAGCCGTGGCGGCGGACCTGGACCTATGACATCAAGGAGCACGCCCTCCTCCCGCTGGTCAACCTCGCGCGATGGGCGGCGCTGGTCGCCGGGTCGAACGCCCTCTCGACCCGGCAGCGACTCCTGGACGCGGGTGGCTCGACGGTGCTCAGCCAGGAGCAGGCCGGCTCCCTCGCCGAGGTCTTCGAGGTCCTCCAGCGGCTCCGGTTGCGCTATCAACTCATGCAGTGGCGCGACGGCGTCACGCCGTCGGACGAGCTCGTCTTCGATGCGATGTCGCCGATCGACCGCAGCGTCGTCGCGCAGGCGGTCCGGGAGATCTCGCACGCACAGAAGCGGTTCGCAACCGTCGCGGCCTACACCGACACCGCCGAGTGGACCCCGGGCGGAGCCCGGTGACGCCCGACCGAACGCTGCGGTATGCCGTGATCGGCGACGTGGGCGGACATCACGACGCGCTGCGGGCCGAGGTGGCGCGGCTCGGTGCGGACCCGGACACCGGCGCCATCCCCGAGAACCTGCGCATCGTCCAGGTCGGCGATCTCGTCCACCGCGGGCCGGACTCCCGCGCGGTCGTCGAACTCGTCGACCGCTTCCTCGCGGCGTCGCCGCACGGGTGGGTCCAACTCGTGGGAAACCACGAGGCGCAGTACCTCCGGGCCCCGACGTTCGAATGGCATCAGCGGCTCGACGACGAGACCATCGCGATCCTGCGCCGCTGGTGGGGAGACGGGGTCATGCACGTAGCGACGGTCGTCCCAGCCGGGGACGCTGACATCCTCGTCACCCACGCGGGTCTGACCGCGGGCTTCTGGCGGGAGGATCTCGGGCAGCCGGGGAGCGCCATACGCGCCGCGCGGTTGCTCAACACCATGGGGGCCCTGGGAAGGACGTCGGTCTTCCGGGGCGGGGTGATGCTCGGCGGCGCCCGGTCGGCATCGGCAGGACCCGTGTGGGCGTCGGCGTCCGCGGAACTGCTTCCCAGCTGGCTCGGGATGCGTATGCCGTTCAGCCAGATCCACGGGCACTCCTCGGCCTATGACTGGCACCGCGGGTGCTTCCGCGCGCCCGAGGCGATCGCTGCCCGGACCCGTCTCGATCACGACTCGGGGCACGAGGTCACGCGGTTCGACGGGGGCGAGATCGTCGGCATCGATCCGGGACACGGCGCCCACGTGCCGCACCCGTGGCAGGCCTGGGTGACGTCGGCGGCCTGACGTGTTCCCGACCGTATGCCGCTCGCACGGGCAGGGGGTTCGCCCGCTCGTCGCCTCCGGGTTCGGCGTCGTTCACTCGTTCACCGCGCGCTGGACGATGATCTGGGCCACAGTGGGTCGTGTCCGGCAACCGGCCGGGCGGCTTCCCTTCGGAGGACTCCATGCGCAAGACCTTCGCCATGATCGGGGCGGGCGCGACCGCCCTCGCCGTGAGCGCCCTGTCGTCGCCGGCGGCCATCGGCGACGACGGCAACCACGGACGGACCGGGCCGCTGCCCGGCGGATACCAGAACCTCGTCGTCATCTATGAGGAGAACCACAGCTTCGACAACCTCCTCGCGGGCTGGGGCGCGGTCGGGAAGGACCGGGTGAGCGACGCGTCGGTGACGCAGGTCGCCCAGGACGGCACGGCATACGGCTGTCTGTTGCAGAACGACGTCAACCTGACCAGCCCGAGCCCGCTCACGACGACGTGCACCGACACGACGCACGGGGTCGCGGCGAGCGGGTTCGGCAACTCGCCGTTCCGGATCGACAGCTACATCCCGGCGACGGCGACGACGTGTCCGCCGGAAGGCGCGTTCTATCCCAATGGCGTGCTCGACGGCCAGGGCCTGCCTGGAGGGTGCACCGAAGACCTCGTTCACCGCTTCTATCAGGAGCAGTACCAACTCAACCGGGGCCGGCAGAACCGCTATGTCACGGGGTCGGACGCGGTCGGGCTGACGATGGGCCGCTACGACACCACGCAGTTGCCGATCTATCAGTACCTCCACGGCAAGGGCGCGCCCAACTATGTGATCGCCGACCGGTTCTTCCAGGCGGCGTTCGGCGGGTCCTTCCTCAATCATCAGTTCCTCATCGCCGCCCGGGCGCCACTGGACACCTCGCATGGCGCATTCGGGGCGAAGTACTCCGTCCTCGACGCCAACGGCATGGTCAAGAAGTACCCCCTCTATACGCCGACGCGGACCGACGTCGTCGACGGGCAGCTGACCCAGAAGTGCGCCGACCCCTCCGTCGACGACGCGGTGGGCGCCTGTGGGGCGTATGCCGTCAACACCGTCCAGCCGTCCTCGCCTCCGGCCTCGGCGAGTGGGGCGAAGATCCCGCTGATCGACGATGCGACCTACCCCAATATCGGCGATCGCCTGTCCGCCAAGGGGATTCCATGGGCGTGGTTCAGCGGTGGGTGGGACGACGCAGCGGCCGGGCACCCCGGACCGACGTTCCAATACCACCACCAGCCATTCAACTATTTCGCCGCCTATGCGCCGGGTCAGCCGGGCCGGGCGCACCTGCAGGACGAGACGAAGTTCTTCGCCGCGGCCGCTGCTGGCACCTTGCCGGCGGTCAGCTTCGTCAAGCCCTATGGCACCGAGAACGAGCACCCGGGATATGCCAGCGAACACACCGGCAGCGACCACCTCGTCGACCTGCTCCGGGCGGTCATGTCCGGGCCGCAGGCCAAGGACACCCTCGTCGTCGTGACCTATGACGAGTTCGGCGGCCAGGCCGACCACGTCTCGGTCCCGACGGTCGATGCGTGGGGCCCGGGCACCCGGATTCCGGCCATGCTCATCTCCGCGCGGATGCAGCACTCCGGCGTGGACAGCACGCCCTACGACACCACGTCCATCCTCGCGACGATCGAGCAGGCCTGGGGCCTGGCGCCTCTGTCGCCCCGCGACGCCCGCGTCAACCCGCTGACCAACGCGATCCGCGTCGGCGCCAGCGGCGGCAAGGGCGGCAACGGCTGAGGCGGGCCGGGGCGCAGCTTGCGGGCCGGGGCGCAGCTTGCCGGCCGGGGCGCAGCTTGCCGGCCGGGGCGCAACTTGCCGGCCCGAGGTGGGGTCGCCACGCGCGCTTCGACAGGGCAGCGCCACGGCCTCACCACCACCTACCGCCTGGTAAGTCGGGTGATCACCCGACTTACCAGGCGGTAGCTCAGGGCATGGGGCTCGGCGCGGGATGGCGGCGCCGCGGCGTCACCCTCGGTGGTCAGTTCAGGATGGCGATCGTGACCCGGCGGTTGTGGGCCTGACCGGCGCGGGTGTCGTTGGACGCGATGGGGTCGTCCTCGCCGTGACCCGTCGGGGTGATCGTCACGGCTCGACCGAGGAGGTCGCGAAGGCGCTCGCCGACCGCCTCGGCGCGCCGCCGAGACAGCTCGAGGTTGTATGCCGCCTCGCCCACCGCGTCGGTGTAGCCGTCGACGCCCAGCCGGGTCGCCCCGGCCTGCCGGAGTCGCGTGGCCAGTTCCCCGAGAATCGCGTTGGCCTTCGGTGTGAGATCGGATCGGTCGAAGGCGAAGAGGACGTCGGCGTCGAGCCGGAACCTCCGGCCACCCACGTCCACGAGCGATCCATCGAGATTGGCTTCGGAGAAGACGAGGTCGTGGACCTCGGCGGTGAGGTCAGGGTCGGGGAACACCTCCGCCGGAACGGTGAGGGTGGTGCCGGGCGGGAGGTCAGACGAGACGCTGGCCGTGGGCGTCGCCGCGTCGGCTGACGCCCCAACGACAGCCGGCGAGGCCAGCGGGACGCCGAACCCGAGCACCGCGACCGTTGACGCGGCAGTGAACCGGCCGATCATCGGGTCACCGGCACGTCCGCGAAGGTGCCGACGTGCGGAATGACCACATCGATGGCCGGGACTGTCGCCGGAGGCGCCTGGAAGACCGCTTGAAGTGGGGTCTGCTGACCGGGTTCGACGGACAGGGTGATCGTCGGCGACGTGCAGACGCAGTTGCCGTCCCGGTCACGCGCCGGGAGATAGCGACGGGCGCTGACCCGGTCGAGCACATAGATTCCATCGACATTGCCATTGCGTTCCGACTGCAGGGCGTCGGCGATGCTCGTCTGATATAGGCCCGACCAGAAGAAGGAGCCGACGCTCCAGGGTGCGTCGCCGTCGTTGCGCACCGACCAAGTCACCGTCATCAGTCGGTCGGACGCCCGGACCTCGTTGAGGACCACCGTGAGCGGCGTGTCGGCGTCCTTCGCCGCCCTTGCCGCAATGACGGGGAGTGCCGTCGGTGCCACGGCGGGGGTTTCGGAAGTCGCCGCGGAGTTGCCCGCCGCGGAGTTGCCCGCCGCGCCGGCGCCCCCGGACGCCGTGGCCGCGGTGCCGGACGCGGCGGCCGCGGAGGGTGAGTTCTCGGCGTTGTCGCCCCCCGAGCAACCGGAGAGCATGGCCACGAACGCCGCCGCGGCGAGGGCGGCGAGGCGGGTGAACGGCATACGGACAGACGGCACGAGAGACCCCCGGACGTTCGTGGCGGGCACCCCCTGCGGGCCCGCCGTCACTGACCACGCTAGGGGCGGGCGCGCGCGGGCGCATCCCGAAATCCGCCGCCTGTGGATAACCTCGTCGAGCAACCGGGGGCTGAAGCGACCAGAGGGGTTGTCGGTGGCGGCGGCTAGCCTCGAGGAACACCAGTGAGAGGAGCAGGCAGTGAGCAGATTCGCAGAACGCGCCCGGACGGCGCTGCTCGTTGTGGACGTCCAGGAGGATGTCGTCCAAGGGGCGCACGAGCGAGACGCGGTCGTCGCCAGCATCGGTGGACTCGTCGATCGGGCTCGCGAGGGCGGCACGCCGGTGGTGTGGGTGCAGCACTCCGATGCCGCGATGCCGATCCAGTCGCCGGGGTGGGCGATCGTCGGCGAGCTGGTCCCGGCCGAATCGGAGCCGGTGGTGCACAAGCGCTTCGGCGATTCCTTCGAGGAGACCGAGCTTGGCGAGCTCCTGACAGACCTCGAGGTCGGCCGGCTCGTCGTCGTCGGCGCCCAGACGGACGCGTGCATTCGCTCGACGCTGCACGGCGCGTTGACCCGGGGTTATGACACCGTGCTGGTCAGCGACGCGCACACGACGGAGGACATGCGCGCGTGGGGCTCACCGATCGGCCCGGAGGACGCGATCGCCTACACCAACCTCTATTGGTCGTTCTCCCGCACCGCCAACGCGTCGGGCGGGGTCGCGACGGCCGCCGAGGTGGACCTGGGGCGAGGCAGCAGCGAGAGCTGACCGCGGTCAGGCGTCGGCGATGCCTGGGGCCTCGGCGCCGATCGTCGTGCTGTCCCCGTGACCGGTGTGCACGACCGTCTCGGGGGGCAGCGTCAGGAGCCGGTCGCGGATCGAGGCGAGGATCGTCGGGTGGTCGCTGAAGGAGCGTCCGGTGGCCCCCGGCCCGCCCTGGAAGAGCGTGTCACCGGTGAACACGAGGCCGAGGGGCTCGGCATACAGGCAGATCGCGCCGGGCGCGTGTCCGGGCGTATGCCGCACCTCGAGTTCCACATCCCCGATCCCGATCCGCTGCCCATCGGTGAGGTCGGCGTCGGGCGCCTCCCCGGGCCAGGTCAGGTCCCACAGGACGCGGTCGGCCGGGTGGAGGTGGATCGGCGCGCCCGTGACGGCCCGCACGGCCGGGGCCGCGTTGACGTGATCGTTGTGCGCGTGCGTGGACACGATGGCGCGCAGCCGCCTCCCACCGACGGCTGCGACGATCGCGTCGGGATGGTGCGCCGCATCGATCACGAGCGCCTCGTCATCCGTGCCGACGATCCAGACGTTGTTGTCGACCTCCCACTCGCCCCCGTCGAGCGCGAAGATGCCCGACGTCACGAGCCGCTCGACCCGGACACCACCTGACGTGGGCCCCGCGACGACCTCGAGCGCGGGAGCGGCGTCGCTCACAGCTCGACCACCGAACGGAGGACCTCGCCCCGGTGCATCTTCTCGAAGGCCGCCTCGATGTCGCCGAGCCCGATGCGCTCAGAGACGAACTGCTCGAGCGGGAAGCGCCCCTGCTGATAAAGCGAGACCAGGGTCGGAAAATCCCGGGACGGGAGGCAGTCGCCATACCAACTGCTCTTGAGTGACCCGCCGCGCCCGAAGATCTCGATGAGCGGGAGTTCGAGCTTCAACTCCGGGGTCGGCACGCCGACGAGGACGACCGTCCCGGCGAGATCGCGGGCGAAGAACGCCTGCTGATAGGTCTCGGGCCGGCCGACGGCCTCGACGACGACGTCCGCGCCATACGAGCCGGTCAGTTCGCGGATCTTCGCGACCGCGTCGACCTCGCGAGAGTTGACGGTGTGGGTCGCCCCGAACTGCCGGGCCCACTCCAGCTTCCGGTCGTCGACGTCGACGGCGATGATCGTCGTCGCCCCGACAACCTTGGCACCGGCGATGGCGGCATTGCCGACGCCCCCGCACCCGATGACGGCGATCGAGTCGCCGAGCTTGACGCCACCGGTGTTGACCGCGGCGCCGAACCCGGCCATGACTCCGCACCCGAGGAGGCCGACGACGGCCGGGTCTGAGGTCGCGACCTTGGTGCACTGACCAGCCGCCACGAGCGTCTTCTCGACGAAGGCGCCGATCCCGAGCGCGGGCGACAGCGCGGTCCCATCGGTCAAGGTCATCTTCTGCTTCGCATTGTGGGTGGCGAAGCAGTACTGCGGCTTGCCCTTGTGACACGCCCTGCACTCACCGCAGACGGCGCGCCAGTTGAGGATGACGAAATCCCCCGGAGCGACCTCGGTCACATCCTCACCCACCGCCTCGACGATCCCGGCCGCCTCGTGGCCGAGCAGGAACGGAAAGTCGTCGGTGATGCCGCCCTCGCGATAGTGCAGGTCGGTGTGGCATACGCCGCAGGCCTGGACCTTCACCACGGCCTCCCCGGGACCGGGGTCGGGGACGACGACATCGACCAACTCCACCGGCGCGCCCTGGGCGCGGGCGATCACTCCCTTGACCGTCTGCGGCATGACTCTCCTCGGTGTGATGGGCGCCTGCCCGTGCGGCAGGGGGCGCGGCGCACGGGCAGGCGGGCTCTTGATCGGGGTCAGCCAACCGCCACCCGCCGGACCCGCGCAAGACCCGATCATCACCGGCCGCGAAAATCGTTGCCACTCAATGTGACCCGGTCTTTCCCCTGCGGAAAGACGAGCGCTTAGGATGGCGTCGTGCCCCATCCGCGCTTCGATGCGCTCATTCACGAGCCTACGCGCCTCCAGCTGTGCGGCCTCCTGGTGAGCGCAGCCGAGGTCGAGTTCGCCCACCTGCGCGCCGAGCTGGGCATCGCCGACTCGGCGTTGAGCAAGCACCTCTCCGCCCTCAAGTCAGCGGGATATGTGCTGGTCGAGCGGCGATTCGGCGCTGGCCACGGGCGCGCGTATGCCGCGCTGACCGACTCGGGCCGGCATGCCTTCTGCGGGCACATTGCCGAGTTGCAGCGGTTGGCTCGGGCCGCCTCCTCCGGTGGGCGCCGCCGGGGCCTGAGTCAGGTCACCCGGTGACGATCATCGCGGCGGCCGACGGCTCGGCCCTCGGCAATCCCGGACCGACCGGCTGGGGCTGGTTCGTCGACGCCGGCACCTGGGCCAGTGGCGGCTGGGCCCACGGGACCAACAACATCGGCGAACTGACCGCGGTGCTCGATCTCCTGCGGCAGTCGGCCAGCACCGAGGAGGATCTGCTTGTCTACTGCGACTCGACCTATGTCATCAACTCGATCACGAAGTGGCTGCCGGGGTGGAAGCGCCGCGGCTGGGTCAAGGCCGATGGCAAGCCGGTGCAGAACCTCGAGCTGATGAAGGCCCTCGACGAGGCCATGACGGGCCGCCGGGTGCGGTTCGCCTGGGTGAAGGGGCACTCCGGGCATGATCTCAACGAGGCGGCCGACCGGCTCGCCAATGCCGCGGCCCTGGCCTGCAAGGAGGGCCGGATCCCCGACCCCGGCCCGGGCTTCGGCGGCCCGGCGACCGCGCCGGCCGTGGCGCGCCCCGAGGTGCGCGGCGAGAGCGACGAGGCGCAGGTCATCGACGGCGAGCGCGCCCTCCTGACCGACGCGGTGCGCGCCAACCCCCTCGCGCTGGGGGCGCTGCTGCACCCGCAATGGCGCGAGATCGGCGCCTCCGGCCGGATGTGGGAGCGCACGGACGCCCTGGCGATGGGGCCGCTCCCCGGCCCCGTCGGACTCGACGTCATCTCTCTCGAGCGCCTCAGCGACGACCTGATCCTCCTGCTCTGGCGCAGCACCGGCGGCGCCGGGTCCCGGCTGCGCAGTTCCGTGTGGCAGCGCACATCGACGGGCTGGCAACAGCGCTTCCATCAGGGCACTCCGGAGCCCGACGCGTGAGCGCGTGGCGCCGAAGCCGCCAACGACCACATCGGACATGACGCCCTCCGACCCCACCCAGCCCGAGCGCCCCGGTCCGGTCGCCCGACACCCACGCCAGGAAGAGGATCCCATGGCGAGAAATACGGGCTTGACCCTCACGCGACGTCAGGCCCCAGGCTCACCGTCATGACCACGACGCAGGAGTTGACCGTCGGCCAGGTGGCCGACCGGTTCGGCGTGACGGTGCGCACCCTACACCACTACGACGAGATCGGGCTGCTCACCCCGGGTGAGCGGACCTGGTCCGGCTACCGGCTCTACACCGCGGCGGACCTGGAGCGGCTGGCGACCATCGTCGTCTATCGGCGGCTCGGGTTCGGCCTGGAGGAGATCGCCGAGTTGCTCGACGGCGGACCCGATCTCGCCGAGCACCTGCGTCGCCAGCGCGCGACGGTCATCACCCGAATCGACGAGCTGCGCGCGCTCGTCACCGCACTCGATCATGCATTGGAGGCAGCGATGGGCAACCGACCCGCGACCACCGAGGAACTGAAGGAGATGTTCGGCGACGGCTTCGACGAGGCGTATGCCGCCGAGGCGCAGGAACGCTGGGGGGACACGCCCGCCTGGAGCCAGTCGCAGGCCCGCACCGCGGCATACGGCACGCAGGACTGGGCGGCGATCAAGGCGGAGATGGACGCGGTGAACGCGGCCTTCGTCGCCGCGCTGACCGCCGGCGAGCCCGCAAGCAGCGCGGCGGCCATGGACGCGGCCGAGGCACACCGGCGCCACATCCACGACCGCTTCTACGACGTCTCGTATGCCATCCACCGCGGGCTCGCCGACATGTATGTCGCCGACCCCCGGTTCACCGCGACGTATGAGGAGTTGGCCCCTGGCCTGGCGGCATACGTCCACGACGCGATCCACGCGAACGCCGACCGGCACGCGTAGGCACCACGACGGGCTGTATCGGCGGGGCGAGCTGGGGCAGACTCCCGTCATGGCGTATGCCGAGCGCGACGACCCGATCCCGGGGGCGATCCGGTGGCGCAGCGATTCGGGGGGCGGACTCGTCCTCCCGGATGGCTGCATGGACCTGATCCTCCTCGGCGACCGGGTCGTCGTCGCCGGCCCCGACACCCGAGCCCACCGCACCGACGCCGACCTCGGGCCGGCCGTCGGGTTGCGGCTGCCGCCGGGATACCTCCCGCTCGTGCTTCCGGTCCCGGCGGACGAGGTGCCGGACCGCTGCGTGCCCCTGGCCGACCTCGCCGGCGCCCGGGTCGCGCAGATCCTCGGCCGGGACGCCCACCACCGCGGCGCCGACGCCCTGTCCGCCTTCGTCGGCGCCCGGCTGGGCCTGGAGCAGGAGCGAGCGCTGGCCCGCACCCGGCATACGGTCGCCCGGATCGTCGCCGGTCACGCCGTCGCCGACATCGCCCGGGACCTGGCCCACAGCGAGCGCCAGTTCCGCCGCAACTGCCTGCGGCAGTTCGGTTATGGCCCGGCGACGCTGCGCCGGATCCTGCGGGTGGACCGAGCCCTGGCCCACCACCGCCTGGGTATGCCGCTCGCCGCCGCCGCGACCGCCGCCGGCTTCAGCGACCAGGCCCACTTCACCCGGGTGTGCGCCGACCTGACCGGCCGGCCACCCGGCGCCCTCGTCCGCTCGTCGTGGTCGGGGCGAGCGACCCGACTGATCGGGGAGTGATATCGCGGCTATGGCCGCGATATCACTCCTCGATCAGCCTGTCCTCAGGGCAGCGCGGCATAAAGGTCCACGCCGTTGCCGTCCGGGTCGTGGACGGTCGCATAGCGCTGACCCCAGAAGGCGTCGAACGGCTCGAGGGCCCCGTGGTGTCCGGCGCCGGTCAGGCGGGCATAGACCTCGTCGACACCGGCCGGGTCACCGCAGTCGAAGGCGAGCGCCATCCGCGGGCTCCCGCTCGGCGGGTCGTAGGTGGTGAACGACCGCACGGTCGAGACCGGGTCCCACATCAGGCGCACCGACCCGATGGTGATCTCGGCGTGGGGCTCGGTGTCCAGCTCGGCCGGAATCGGCAGGCCGAGCAGGCGATAGAAGGCCAGGGTGGCGGCGAGGTCCTCGGCGACCAGGCCGATGGCGGTGAACGAAGGTGTCGTCATACGACCCAGCCTGCCCGATCCCGGCCGGGCGGGTCTTGAACGAAACGGTCATCCCACCTCTATTCGTCGGCACCGACGGCGGGGCCGTCGGCCACGTCGACGAGACGGCGGCGCAGCACCTTCTTGTCGAACTTCCCGACGGCCGTCTTGGGCACCTCGTCGATCAGTTCGATCCGGTCCGGCAGCTGCCAGTCCATGAAGCCCGACGCGAGGAGGTGCTCCCGGACGTCGTCCTCGGTGACCTGTTGACCGTCCCGGACGACGATGCAGGCGAGCGGTCGCTCGCCCCACTTCTCGTGCGGCACGGCGATGACCGCCGCCTCGGCCACGGCCGGCATCGCCATGATCGCGGCTTCCATGTCGACCGAGGAGATCCACTCCCCGCCGGACTTGATCAGGTCCTTGGTCCGGTCCGCGATGACGAAGTAGCCGTCGGGCGTCACGACCGCGACGTCCCCGGTGTGGAACCACCCGTCGCCGGTGAAGTTCTCCGCTCCCCGGCCGTGGAGATAGCCATCGGCCACCCACGGCCCGCGGACGTAGAGCGCGCCCATCGACTCCCCGTCAGCGGGCACGCCCGTTCCCTTCTCGTCCCGCACCGAGATGGCCACGCCCGGAACCGGAAGGCCGGCATGGCGCCACACCCGCTCGCGCAGCTGCTCCGGCGCGAGGTGGCGCAGGTGATGGTGCGGCCACGCGACCGAGCCCAGCGGCGAGGTCTCGGTCATCCCCCACGCCTGGACCACGGTGATCCCGAGCGTGTCGGCATACTGCTCGATCAGGGCCCGGCTCGGTTGGCTGCCGCCGCAGACGATATGGCGCAGTTCGGTCGCGCCCGGACCGCGTCGCTCGAGCTCGTCCGCGATTCCCATCCACACCGTCGGCACGCCGGCCGAGACGGTGACCCCCTCCTCGATCATGAGGTCGACGAAGTCTTTCGGCACGAGCGCTCCGCCATAGAGGCACAGCTTCGCGCCGACGGCGACCGCGGCATACGGGATGCCCCAGGCGTTCGCGTGGAACATCGGCACCTGCGGCAGCGCACAGTCCGACGGCCCGATCGAGACCCCGGCCGCGGATGCCGCGGCCATCGTGTGCAGCACCGTCGACCGGTGCGTGTAGGCCACCCCCTTGGACAGCCCGGTGGTGCCGGAGGTGTAGCAGAGGCCGGCGACCGAGCGCTCGTCCAGGGTCGGTTCCTCGTATGCCGAGGACGCCGCTCCGACGATCGTCTCGTAATCGTGCACCGTCGCTCCCGCGATCGTCACGGCACGCTCCGGCGTGCCCATGACGATGACGTGCTCGAGCGTGGGCACCTGCGGCGCGACGAGTTCGAGCAGCGGCACGAGGTCGGCATCGACGAGGACCGCGACGTCCTCGGCGTCGGTCATGATGTGCACGAGCTCGGCCGGCGACAGCCGCAGGTTGAGGGTGTGCAGGACCCGCCCGGTGCACGGCACGGCGAAATACGCCTCCAGGTGCCGGTAGCTGTTCCACGCCAGCGTCGCGACGCGGGCGCCCGTCTCGAGTCCGAGGGAGTCGAGCGCGTTCATCAGCTGCTTGGCTCGCGGCCCGAACTCGGCGTAGGTGTAGCGATGGATCGACGCATCCGGCATCCGCGAGACGACCTCGACGTCGTGGTGGTGCTGCTCCGCATTCCACATCAGCAGCCACGTGGTGAGCTCGGTGTCCATCATGAGCGTTCGTCCTTCGGTTCGGCGGCGGTGGGTCGGCGAAGGATGAGATTACGCAGTGCGACCGTGGAGTCGGCCACGGCTGACCTCGGCCGTCAATGCGGGCCTTTCTGTCGTCGTGCCGGTGGGGTTCACGCGTCGGGGATGATCAGGCGGTGGAAGCCGGGCTGGGGCTGCTCGGGGTCGGGGCCGCCCCGCTCGCCGGTGTCGAGGGCGTCGATCGCGGCCAGCTCGGCCGCCGACAGCTCGAACCCGAAGACGTCGAAGTTCTCCGCGATCCGCTCCCGCCGGGTCGACTTCGGGATCACCTGCCGGCCTTCCTGGATGTGCCAGCGGAGCATGACCTGGGCGGACGTCTTGCCGTGGCGGGCACCGATCTCCAGCAGGGTCGGGTTGGCGAACGTCGGGGTCGCCGCGCTCGTCCCGCGATAGGAGGAGATGCCGCCGATCGGGGACCAGCACTGGGTGAGGATGCCGTGCTGGGTATCGGCCACCGCACTCGCCTTCTGGGTGAAGTAGGGGTGCAGTTCGATCTGGTTGACCGCCGGCACCACCTCGACGGCGGCCAGCAGCCGGTCGAGCAGACCCGGAGTGAAGTTGCTGACCCCGATCGCCCGGACCCGCCCGTCGGCGAGCAGCGTCTCGAGGGCCCGGTAGGCGGCGATCGTCGCGTCGAAGTCGTCGAGGTTCGGCTGGTGGAGGATGAGCAGGTCGAGGGTGTCGACGCCGAGCTTGCCGACGGCCTTGTCGAAGGCGTGGAGGCTCTGGTCGTGGCCGTAGTCGGTGACCCACACCTTGGTCTCGATGAAGACCTCCTCGCGGGGCACGCCCGACTCGCGGATCGCCTGGCCGACCTCGCGCTCGTTGCCGTATGCCGCGGCCGTGTCCACCATGCGGTAGCCGACCTCCAGGGCCGCCCGGACCGCGGCCACCGTCTCGGCCGGCGGGGTCTGGAAGACGCCGAGCCCGATCACCGGGATCGTGACGCCGTTGTTGAGCTCGAAGGTGGGAACGGGGGTCATCGGGACTCCTGGGGTGCGGTCGGGCGGATGGTGACGAGCGCGAGCGCGACGAGCGCCGCGGCGAGCATGAGGAGGGCGGCGATGCCGAAGGCCACGGCATACCCCTGCATTGTCGCGCCCGGCGGCGACCGTGCGGTGAGCGGCCGGCCCGCCGAGCCTCAGAGGGAGTGGTCGAACGTGAAGTGATGGGTGCCGTCGGGGTCGATCGCCAGGTCGACGGTGCCGGTGATCCCGGCGAGCTCGCCGGTGCCGCTGGCCGGGACGATCACGCCATACGCATGCTCGCGGTCAGCGCCGTCGGTGCTGGCCGCGTGCCAGAAGTTGAACGCCCCCTGGCGGCCGGCCAACACGCCCTCGAAGGACTCCATCGCGACATACGTGCCGACGCCGCTGGCCGGGTCGAAGCAGGCGACGAACTCGGTGACGCTGGTGCCGGTGACGTCGCCGGCATACTCCTTGACCATGTGCATGATGCCGGTCGGCAGGGCCGTCGTGATCGCCGGGCGGTAGTCGAGCGGCTCGGTCGAGGGGACGGTGAAGGTGCAGGTGGTGATCGTCATGCGCCCATTCTTGCGACCGGGCGAGAGCTCCGTCTTGAACGAACGCGTCAGGCCGGATGGACCAGGGCGGTCGCGATCGCAGCCACGCCCTCGCCCCGCCCGGTCAGGCCGAGGCCGTCGGTCGTGGTGCCGCTGACCGACACCGGGGCGCCGACCGCGGCCGACAGGGCCGCCTCGGCCTCCGCGCGGCGGCGCCCGACCTTCGGCCGGTTGCCGATGACCTGGACCGCGATATTGCCGATCTCGTAGCCCGCCGCACGGACCAGCCGGGCCGCCTCGGCGAGCAGGTCGGTGCCGGGCGCCCCGGCATACTCGGGCCGGGAGGTGCCGAAGTGGGCGCCGAGGTCGCCGATGCCGGCGGCCGAGAACAGCGCGTCGCAGGCGGCATGGCAGGCGACGTCGGCGTCGGAATGGCCGTCGAGGCCGCGCTCCCCCGGCCAGGTCAGCCCGGCCACGCGGAGCGGGCGCTCGCTGCCTTCCGGTGCGAACGCGTGGACGTCGACGCCGATCCCGACCCGCGTGGTCACCGGCGCGCCTCCAGCAGCCGCGTGGCGTGGTCGAGGTCGGCCGGGGTGGTCACCTTCAGGGCGAGCGGGTCACCGTCGACGACCCGCACGGGTATGCCGCATGCCTCCGCCAGCGCGGCGTCGTCGGTCGCGAGCTGCCCGCTCGCGTGCGCCCGGTCCAGCGCGGCCCGGGTGAATCCCTGGGGGGTCTGGATCGCGCGGACGCTGGACCGGTCGGGCGTGTGGACGACCAGGCCGTCGGCATCGACGACCTTCATCGTGTCGACCACCGGCAGGCCGGGGACGACAGCCGGTGCGCCGGCGGCGACCGCGGCGATGACCCGCTCGTAGACCCCGGGCGGGGTCAGGCAGCGGGCGGCGTCGTGGACGAGGACGATGACGGCGTCCGGGCCGAGCGCCGCCAGCCCGGCGCGCACCGAGTCGGTGCGCTCGGCTCCCCCGGCGACGACGTCGACCCGGGCCCCGGAATCGGCGGAGGTGAGGTCGGCCCGCACGCGGTCGACATACGCCACCGGGACGACCACGACGACGTGAGTGACCGCGGGGACGGCGAGCGCGCCGCATACGGCCCGGTCGAGGATCCGCTGCCCGCCCACGCGCACGAACGCCTTCGGCACGCCGGCGCCGAGCCGGGATCCGGACCCGGCCGCGACGACGACGACGCCGACCCCGGGAGCGGGGTCGGCGTCGATTGTGTCCGGGGTGATGCGGATCAGGAGGCGAGCACCTCATCGAGGATGGACTCGGCCTTGACTTCGTCGGTCTTCTCGGCGAGAGCCAGCTCGGACACGAGGATCTGGCGGGCCTTGGACAGCATCCGCTTCTCGCCCGCGGACAGACCGCGATCTTTGTCGCGGCGCCACAGGTCACGCACGACCTCGGCAACCTTGATGACATCGCCCGATGCGAGCTTCTCCAGATTGGCCTTGTAACGGCGAGACCAGTTGGTCGGCTCTTCGGTGTGCGGCGCCCGCAACACCTCGAAAACTCGGTCAAGGCCCTCTTGACCCACGACATCGCGCACACCGACGAGATCACAGTTCTCGGCCGGGACTTCGATCGTCAGATCCCCTTGGGCCACCTTGAGTTTCAGATAGAGCTTCTCTTCTCCCTTGATGACGCGCGTCTTGATCTCTTCGATCAATGCCGCCCCGTGGTGGGGATACACGACCGTTTCGCCGACCTTGAACACCATATGTTGTTAGCCCCTTTCGCGGCGTTCAGGATAGCACGGAGCGCCGTTCGAGGCCGAGCGCTCCGAAGCGGCATACGCGCTGGCCACGCGCGTCACTCGGGTGACACCGGAGGGGCCCTCCGCGCCGCGGGGGGAGCCGCTACGCTGATGCCCGTGAAGGCGCTCACCATCTCGTCGAACCGTCCACGCCGTCGTCTCGCCGCGACCGCGGCGGTCCTCGCCTCGAGCACCGCCCTGCTGTCGGCCTGCCAGGTGATCTCGCCGCGCCAGACCGACGTCATCGTCGACACGGGAAATGGTGTGTCCGTGGACGTCGGGACGGTCAAGGTGCGCAACCTCGTCATCGTCGCGGACAAGAAGGGCGGCCCCGGCGTCATCAGTGCCGCGATCGGCAACCCGACAGCGGACGACCAGACGGTGACGTTCGGGTTCCAGGACGGCGGCGCGCCGGCCCAGACGACGATCCCGGCCTATGAGACCGCGAATGTGTCCGTGAACGGCAGCAGGGTTCAGGTGACGAATGTGCCCGCGGAGCCGGGCGCTATGGTCACGCTCCAGGTCGCCACGAAGTCCGGCGGAACGGCACCTGTGCAGGTTCCGGTTCTGCCGGCGACGGGCGAGTACGCCAGCCTGGCCCCGTCCTGATCGCGTGAGCGTCGCCGTTGGGCGAGCACCCAATCGGCCGGTCCGCTCCGGATCCGGCAACACCCTTGACGCGGGTCACCCCTCGAATTTGTAGCCCAGTCCACGCACGGTCAGGATGTGCACGGGCTCCTTGGGCAGTTCCTCGACCTTCTTGCGCAGCCGCTTGATGTGGACGTCCAGTGTCTTGGTGTCCCCGACGTAGTCCGACCCCCAGATGCGGTCGATCAGCTGCCCACGCGTGAGCACCCGCCCGGTGTTGCGGACGAGAAACTCCAGCAGTTCGAACTCTTTGAGCGGCAGCGCCACCGGCTCACCCCGGATGGTGGCGACATGGCGCTCGACGTCGATGGAGACGGGTCCAGCGGAGACCGCCACTGGCGACAGGTCCTCGGGCTCCGACCCCCGCCGCAGCACCGCTTTGATCCGGGCGAGCAGTTCCCGGGAGGAATAGGGCTTCGTCACATAGTCGTCGGCGCCGAGCTCGAGGCCCACGACCTTGTCCACCTCACCGTCCTTGGCGGTGAGCATGATGACCGGGACATTCGACTTGGTCCGGAGCGCACGGCATACGTCGATGCCGCTCATGCCGGGGAGCATGACGTCGAGAAGGACGAGGTCGGCGCCGGTGCGATCGAAGGCCACCAGGCCGTCGGGTCCCGTCTCGGCGACCGTCACCTGATAGCCCTCCTTCCTGAGGACATAGGTGAGGGGTTCGGAGTACGACGGCTCGTCCTCGACGAGGAGGATCCTCGGGGAGCTCATGCAGCGGTTCCTTCCGGGCGGGTGGCGCGGGTGATGTCCGCGTCGAGGGCGGGTGAGTGAGCGAGCAGGGGCAGATGGATGGTGAAGGCGGAGCCGTGGCCCTCCTGGCTCCACACGCTCACCTGTCCGCCGTGGTTGGTGCAGATGTGCTTGACGATGGCGAGCCCGAGCCCGGTCCCCCCGGTCGACCGTGACCGGGCGGCGTCCCCGCGATAGAAGCGTTCGAAGATCCGTTCCTGCTCCGCCGCCGGTATGCCGCGCCCCCGGTCCGTGACGGTGATCGTCGCCTCGTCCTCGACCACCCGCGCGTCGATCTCGACCTCGGTGGCGGGCGGGGAGTAGGCGATCGCGTTGCCGATGAGATTGCGCACCGCCGTGACCAGCAGACCGAGATCGCCGCGCACCCAGAGGTCGTGCTCCCCGTGCTTGGTGAGCGCGATGTTCTTGGCCCCCGCCTCGAGCTGGCTGACCTCGATCGCCTCGTCGACGACCTCGCCGATGCGGACCGGCTCGGCCCCCGCGAGGATGTCCTGCGACTGCAGTTGCGACAGGTCGACGATCTCCTTGATCAGCTTCCCGAGGCGGGCCGACTCGAGTTGCATGCGCTGGGCGAAGTGCTCGGTCGCCTCGGGGTCGCCCCGGGCGTCCACGATGGCCTCGGCGAGGAGGGAGAGCCCGCCCACCGGGGTCTTCAACTCGTGCGAGACGTTGACGACGAAGTCGCGGCGAACCTCCTCGACGCGTTTGACCTGGGTGTGGTCGTCGATGAGAAGGAGTACGTGAGCGTCGAGAACCGGCGCCGCCCGAACCTGGACGAAGACCGGCGGCCCGACGCCACCGCGCAGCAGCTCCAGTTCGACCTCCCTGATGACCCCGTCGCGCCGGACGGCCCGGCAGAGATCGACGAGCTCGGGATGCGTGAGCCGGTCGCCCACCACGAAGCCGTCCGCGACCGCGGTGGGTGAGTTGTTGACGACCCGTTCGTCGGCGTCGAGGACGAGTGCGCTCGAGGAGAGCACAGCGAGGATCGTCGACGCGCCGTCGGGGATGGCGGGGGGCGGCGGGCGGCCATGGAGCCGATGCTGCTCACGCTCGGACAGCCGGAGGCTCACCACGGACATCGAGCCCAGGAGAATGCCGACACACCCCCCGAGGATCGCGGCCGTCGTGACATCCACATGACCAGCGTAGGCGCTCACCCGGGCGCTACCGGGGCGTGTGCCCGGCCCGACGATCCCGGCGCGCATGGCGCGCGCCAGGAATTCACTTCGTATCCCGGACGCGTTCACCAGACCGTGCGAGCCTCGACCGCGACGCCACCGTCCACCCCGTGAAGGACATCATGCGCACCGCCTTCGTCGAAGATCTCCACCGCATCACCGACCACCTCGTCGAGATGACCCGGCTTGCCGGCTCGGCTATCGGCCGCGCCACCCGGGCGCTGCTCGACGCCGACATCCGGCTCGCCGAGGCGGTCATCACCGCCGACCACGAGATCGACCGCGCGCGCGAGGATCTCGACCTGCACGCCATCGACCTGCTCGCCCGGCAGAGCCCCGTGGCGACGGACCTGCGCGTCGTCGTCACCGCGATGCGGATGAGTGCCGACCTCGAGCGGATGGGCGATCTCGCGCGGCACGTCGCCAAGGTCGCCCGGCTGCGCTACCCCGAGGCCGCAGTGCCGGCGGAACTGACCGCGACCGTCGTCCAGATGGGACAGGTCGCCGAACGCATCGTCGCCAAGGCGGGCTCGGTCATCGCGTCCCGCGACCTCGAGGAAGCCAAGGCGTTGGAGCGTGACGACGATGCGATGGACGCCCTCCACCGCGAACTCTTCGACCACCTGCTCGACGACAAGTGGACCCACGGCACCCAGGCGGCCGTCGACCTCACCCTCGTCGGCCGCTATTACGAGCGGTTCGCCGACCACGCGGTGTCGGTAGCGCGGCGGGTGAACTTCCTCGTGACCGGCGAGTGGGATGTCGCCGAGGACCGTGAAGACGAGGAGGACCGCCTCCTGGCGCTGCGGCATACGAACCAGGCGGGGTGAACCGTCGGCGCCTCACGCGTGCCGGTAGGCGCTGACCTGGACCGCGTCAGGCACGAACCCGACGCCGCGATAGAGCCGACCCGCGGGGTTGACCGTCTCGGTGACGATCACCCACTCGCTCACGCCTCGCTCGTATGCCCAGCGGGCGGCGAGTCCGAGGAGGTGACCGGCCAGGCCGCGGCGACGGTGGTCGGGGTGGGTGCCCACGGCCTGATAGCGCCCGAGTTCGCCGCACACGACGATGCCGAGGTAGGCCGCGAGCGTGCCGTCGGCGTCGACGGCACCGAACCACTGGGCGAGACCGGCGCCGACCATCTCCTGGCGCAACCGCTGCTGCGCGCGCAGGAACTCGGCGTGCTCATCGACCGGATGGGTTCCCTCCCAACGGTTCTCGAGGATGTTGACGGCGAGGAGTGCGGACCAGTCGGCGGCGCCGGCGAAGGGACGCGCGGCATACGGACCGGAGAGTGGACGTTGCTCGGGGAGAGTCGTGGTGGTCAGGACCTCGTCGGTGCCGACGTCCAGCCCGAGGCGCAGATAGGGCTCGGCGAGCGGCAGGCGGGGCAGCCCCAGGGCGACGTGGGTGGCAGCCGGGAACTCACCGGTGAAGGCCGTGTGCCAGCGCTCGGCGTCGTCCGCAGCGGCCGGCTCGGTGACGAGCACGAAGTTGCCCCAGTGGAAGGTCGGGTTGCGGGGCGTGCGGACCACGAGGTGGTCTCCGCGGTCGTCGATCTGCGAGCCTGTATGCCGCAGGATCGCCAGGTCGGTCGCCCAGCCGGCCGTCAGCGGTCGCGCACCGGAAGGTCCTGCGCGCAACGGAGGATCTCCGTCGCGCGCAGGACGTTGCGGCATTGGGCGGAAAACTACTTCTTGCCCTGGTTGGCGACGGCCTCGGCGGCGGCGCGGGCGGCCTCGGGGTCGAGATAGGCGGCCGGCTTCACCGGCATGAAGTCCTCGCCGAGCTCATAGACCAGGGGCATGCCGGTGGGGATATTGAGGCCGGCGATGTCGTCATCGCTGATCTGGTCCAGGTGCTTGACGAGTGCGCGCAGGGAGTTGCCGTGGGCGGTGACGAGGACGACCTTGCCGTCGCGGAGGTCGGCCTGGATATCGTTCTCCCAGTAGGGCATCATCCGCGGGATGACGTCCTTGAGGCACTCGGTCAGGGGGACGTCGACCTCGGCATACCGCGGGTCGCCGGTCTGGTCGAACTCGCTGCCGGCCTCGATCGGCGGTGGCGGAGTGTCGAAACTGCGCCGCCAGAGCATGAACTGCTCGTCGCCGTACTTCTCGCGGGTGGCCGCCTTGTCCAGGCCCTGCAGCGCGCCATAGTGCCGCTCGTTGAGCCGCCAGCTGCGCCGCACCGGAATCCAGTGGCGATCCGCGGCGTCGAGAGCGAGGTTGGCCGTCGTGATCGCCCGCCGCAGGACCGAGGTGTGCACGACATCCGGCAGCAGGCCGGCGTCCTTCATCAGCTTCCCGCCGCGCGCCGCCTCCGCGCGCCCCTTGTCCGTGAGGTCGACATCGACCCACCCGGTGAAGAGGTTCTTCTGGTTCCACTCGGACTCGCCGTGCCGCAGGAGGATGAGCGTGTAGGTCATGGCGTCAGCCTAGTGCGGACGGTCCGGCGGCGACTGGCCGGTGTGATGACCGCGGCACCGCCCGAGCGCACGGGGCCGACGTCAGGAGTCCCCCGCGTGAGCGGCCCCGTCCTCGCTGCCCTCCAACAGGGAACGGAAGGCTTCGAGATTGCGCAACGACTCCCCCCGCGAAACGCGCCAGGCCCACTCCTTCTTCATCGAGCTGAGGAAGCCGAGGGCCAGGAGGTCGTTGAACGGTCCGTCGGCCGCCTCCAGGACCACCCCGAGAATCTGGTCGACGTATGCCGCGTCCACCAGCCGCGCGGGGACGCGCCCGGTGACATAGACATCGCCGGAGCGGTCGATCGCATACGCGAGTCCGGGGAGGCGGACATTGCGTTGGAGGAGCCAGCGATAGACGCTTTCGTGGTTCTCGTCGGGGTTGCGGATGACGAAGGCCGAGACGACGAGCCACTGCCGGCTCGCGACGAGCGAGACCACGGTGCGCAGCTTCTTCTCCCCGGGCAAGGTCACGACGATCTCGTCGTCCCGCAGCCCGGGCTCCCACTCGAGCTCGAGGTCGGTGACGGCGCGCGCGATCAGGTCGCGCAGCGTCTCGCTCACGACGCCACCGCCCGGGAGCGTCCAGCCGTGGCGATCGCCTCGGCATACACCTCGATCAATCGGTCCACTGTCGCCTCCCAGCCAAAGCCCGCCGCGTGCCGAATCCCGGCCCGCGCCAGTGCGTCTCGTCGCACAGGGTCGTCCATCAGATCGCCGAGCACCCCCGCCCAGACCGCCGGGTCATGGCCCTGGACGAGGACACCACCCGGCCCGACGGCCACCGGAAGCCCGCCGACGTCCGCGGCGACGACCGGCGTCCCGCAGGCGAGCGCCTCGATCGCGACGAGCCCGAAGGACTCGCTGCGCGAAGGGACCGCGACGAGATCGGCGGCGCGATACCACTGCGCCAGGGTCGGCCGGTCGACCGGCGGCAGGACGTCGACGCGATCGGCGAGACCCAGCCCCGCGGCGAGTTGCCGGGGAGCGTCCGGACGCGCCAACCCGGTGCCGCTCGCCCCCCCCAGGAGCACCAGGCGGACCCGACCACGCACGCGGGAGTCACGGGCGAGGCGCGCGAGGGCGCGGATCAGGACGTCGGGAGCCTTGAGCGGCTGGATCCGCCCGACGAAGAGCACGAGCGCCTCGTCGGCCTCGATCCCGACCGCCGCCCTCGCCTGGGTGCGCGGCCCCGGCGTGAAGAGGTCGAGGTCGACTCCCGGGGGGACGACGTGGACGCGGGCGGGCTCCGCGCCATACAACGACACGAGTTCCCCGGCCTCGGCCACCGTGTTGGCGACCAGGGCATCCGCCGCGTCGACGACCTGGACCTCGCCGATCTCGCGACCGCGCGGCTCGGGCCGGTCGCCGGCCCCCACGTGAGCGTTCTTGACTCTGGCCATCGTGTGCATCGTGTGCACCAGCGGGACGCCCCACCGCTCCGCGGCGAGGAAGCCGACCTGACCGGAGAGCCAATAGTGCGAGTGGACCACGTCGAGGTGACCCTCCGGAGCGTGCGCGACGACCCGCATCAATCCCGCTGCGAAGGCGCACAACTGGCCCGGCAGGGCATCTTTGTCCAGGCCCTCATAGGGCCCGGCGACGAGATGGTGGACCGCGACCCGGTCACCGATCTCGGCGCGCGAGGCCTGCTTCGACGAGGTCGCGCGCGTGAAGATCTCGACGTCGATGCCGCGCCGGCCGAGCCGTCGGGCCGTCTCGAGGACATAGACGTTGAGCCCGCCCGCATCGCCGGCGCCGGGTTGCGCGAGGGGAGAAGTATGGAGACTGATCATCGCCATACGTCGCAGCGGCGCGGTCATGGCTCGGAGTCTGCCACGGGCGGGCGCAGGCGGGTGAGCCCCAGCTCGACCCGTGCGGCCCAGATGTGGATGTCGGTGCGGCCCAGCTCGCGCAGGTCCAGGGCGCGGTCGACGTCTGCTGGGCCGATCGCCACGGACACGCCACGCATCGTCGTGAAGATCGGCGTCGACGCGGGCCATGCGTTGCGGATCCACCACGCGCGAGTGGCGAGATTGCGGTCGGGTACGCTCGGCGCATAGCCGACGGTGTTGCGGTCGTAGCGCAGGTGCACGACCACCGCGTCGACCGCAGGCACATGGACGATGACCCGGAAGCGGCCGGCCGCCTCGGCAACGTCAATGGTCAGGGGCCGGCGGACGGTCTCGTCGTCGTTGTAGACAACGCCGGTGTAACGGGCCAGCTCGTCGTCGGAGAGGCGATGCTCGATCGCGACATTGGCGGCGATGCTCGCGAGGACCTCACGCCGTTTGCCCCCTCCCCCGGTCACATCCCCGGTGAGCACGGTCACCGGCGATCCCCGGGTCACGGTGTCGAGGAGGACGCCGGCGGCGTCGGCGAAGCGGAATCCGCTGGGCGACAGCGACACACTCGCGCCGTCGGGAAAGACGACCTCGCCGGTGGCGAGTTCGGCGACCGTGAGCAGGCCGGGCCGGGTCACGTGGACGCCGCTGTCTTTGCCGAGGAACGGCGGAATCCATGTCATCCCCGCGAGCACGACAACCCCGAGCATGGCGAGCGCGAACGCCACCATGCTCCGGCTCACCTCGCGCCGCCAGCTCATCCCGGCCAGGTTATCCGGCGACGGCGCGGCATACCCTGCGGGCGTGGGACGGACGGCGCCGGTCGGGGCGATCACACGTGGGACGACGAATCCCAACCGCCTGCGCCGGTGCGACCGCTGGCTCGCGGGGCCGCAGGCGTGGCGGTTGCGCCGTGCGGGGCCGGCGCCGGTCGTCGTCGATCTCGGCTATGGCGCGTCCCCCGTCACCGCGCTCGAACTTCGTGACCGGTTGCGCCGGGTCCGCCCGGATGTCGAGATCGTCGGCATCGAGATCGACCCGGCACGGGTCGCCGCGGCGGCGGCGCTCGCGGGACCAGGGCTGCAGTTCGCGCTCGGTGGATTCGAGATTCCGCTCCCCGCCGATGCCCGTCCCGTCATCGTCCGCGCGTTCAACGTCCTGCGCCAGTATGCCGAGTCCGACGTCCCCGGCCACTGGAACCTCGTCCGTGCCCGCCTCGCGCCGGACGGGTTGTTGGTCGACGGGACGTGCGACGAGATCGGACGGCGGGCCACCTGGGTCGGAATCACCGCCGTCGGACCAGAGACACTGACGCTGTCATGGAAGCTGGGGGGACTGACCGATCCCGACGAGATCGCCGAGCGCCTGCCGAAGGCACTGATCCACCGAAACGTCCCTGGCGAGCCCATCCACGCCCTGCTGACGGACCTCGGCGAGGAGTGGCGCCGTGCGGCGGCAATGGCCAGCTATGGCTCGCGGCAACGGTTCGTCGCGGCCGCGGGGGGCGTGGCCGCACGAGGGTGGCCGATGCGGCATACGAGCCGATGGCGGTTGGGCGAGATCACGGTCGACTGGGCGGCCGTGGCGCCGCGCGCGTGAGCCCGGTCAGCCAGCGGCGGCGGCCCGAGCGTCCTTGTCCCGGGCGTAGTCGTCCTCGATGCGGACGATGTCCTCTTCGTCGAACAGGCCGAGGGCGATCTCGAGGATCCGCGCGGGGCGCGCGCCGGAATTGCCCATCCGGTGCGTGGCACCCGCGGGGATCCAGATCTGCTCGCCCGCGACTGCCGTCCACTCGATCCCGTCGACGTGGATGTCCATCGGCTCGTCGAGCACCTGCCAGAACTCGCCTCGGCCCGAGTGTGACTGCAGCGACAGGCGGTGGCCCGGGTCGACGCTGATGATCTTGACGGTCACCGGGGTGTTGGCGACGAACTGCTCGAACTGGCCCCAAGGGCGAGACTCCGTGAACATCGCCCCGCGAGGGTCTTGCAGGCTGGACACATCTCTCCTCGGGCACCGGCAGAAAGGGGGATCGGACCATTGTGACACGGCCCCTCGCGTGGTATGAGGCTCGCCCAGGTGGGGACTCCCTAGTGTGGTCGCCATGTCACGCGCAGCGATCGTCCTCGCCGGCGGGCGCGGGAGCCGGCTGAGGGGGGTGCGCAAGGTGACGATGGACGTGGCCGGAAGGCACTCGCTCGCCAGGGTTCTCGACGCGTGCCGGCAGTGGCCTGCGGTCGTGGTCGGGCCGGCCGACCTGCCCGTCCCCGATGGCGTTCGGCTCGTGACGGACGACCCGCCGTTCGGTGGTCCGGTCAGTGCGCTGCGCGCGGGGCTGGATGGACTACCGGCAGGGACAGACCTGGTCGCCGTCCTCGCCGGGGACCAGCCGTTCGTGACGACGGCGTCGCTGGCGACGCTGGCGGGCGCGGTCGGAGACGGTGAGGGGGCGGCATACGTCACCGAAGGTGTTGTGGCCTTCCTCTGTGCCGTATGGCGGGTGCCCGCCCTCCGCGCACGCGTCGCCGCGGCGGGGCCCGCGATGCGCTCGGTCTATGCCGGGGCAGCGATCGCGCTCGTCCCGGACGCCGGCGAGTGGACGCTGGACGTGGACACCCCCGCCGATCTGGCCCGGGCCCGGGCGCGGGCGCGTGCGGATCAGGCCAGGACGACGCGACCGACGCCCGAATAGACATTGCAGCGGTCGCCCCGGGCGAAGGCGACCAGGGTGATGCCCAGGGCGGCAGCGGTCTCGACCGCCAGCGAACTCGGCGCGGAGACGACGACGACGATCGGGATCTGCGCCATGGCGGCTTTCTGGACGATCTCGAAACTCGCGCGGGAGGAGACGACGAGGACGGAGTCAGCCCGCGGCAGAACGCCCGCGCGGAGGGCTGCCCCGAGGACCTTGTCGACCGCGTTGTGCCGTCCCACGTCCTCGGCGTGGGCGTGGATCGTGCCGGTGGTGTCGGCATACGCCGCGGCATGGAGTCCGCCGGTGCGATCGAAGACCGCCTGTCCCGAGCGCAGGCCGTCGACGAGGGTGGCAATGGTGGCGGGGGTGAGTGTGGCGGTCGACTGGTCGGTATGCCGCCTCGCCGGGAGGCGGGCGGCGATCGCGTCGATGCTCGCGCTGCCACAGATGCCGCACGCGCTGGTACTCAGGGCCGTGCGGGAGAGCCCGCCGGGGATCCGTGAGGGGTCCTCGAGGTCGACATCGAGGACGTTGTAGGTGTTCTGCTCCACGCCGTCGGGACCCGTGGCGACGGACCCGGCGCAGTAGCGAGCCGTGCGGATCTCGTCGGCGGACGTGATGATGCCCTCGGCAAGGAGATAGCCGTGGACGAGGTCGATGTCGGCACCGGGTGTGCGCATCGTCACGGTGATGACCTGGCCGGCGGCGCGGATCTCCAAGGGCTCCTCGACGGCCAGGACGTCGGGGCGGCGAGTGCATTCGACCCGGCCGTCGACGGTGCGGATGCGCTCGACAGGAACGCGCGTGGTCACCCGGCCCACGGGGTCACCAGGATCACCAGGGTCCGTAAGGACCCATCCGGCCGCCCCGCCCCTGGACCTGGTCGAGGGCGGGCCGCACATCGGTGAGATAGACCGCGGCGGCGACGACGGCGATGAGCCCGAAGAGGCTGAGGGGGCTGAACAGGACGACGATGCCGATGCCCGCGCACGCACCGAGCAGGAGCGTCCAGAACTGCTTGGTCTTCTTGCCAGCCGCGACGAAGGCATCCGGGCGGCGGCGCAGCGCATCGACGAACGCGAACCCCTCGAGCCCGAGCGCTCCGATGCCGAGGACCAGCGCGACAGCCTGCTGCACCGTCGTGAACATGGGCACACCATACGGCCCGCCCATGTGCGATTGAGGCGACCGCCCCTCCTGCTTGCACGGGTTTGCAATCGCTAACCACAGCAAGCATAATGGAGGCATGACCCGCAACCCGCTCGGCGACCTGGGCAACAGCCTGGGCGAGTACCTCCGGGAGCAGCGCCAGAATGCGCGACTGTCGGTGCGTCAGCTCTCTGAGCTGGCTGGGGTTTCCAACCCCTACCTGTCGCAGATCGAGCGCGGGTTGAAGAAGCCGAGCGCCGAGATCCTCCAGCAACTCGCCAAGGGCCTCGAGGTCTCGGCGGAGTCGCTGTATGTCCGGGCGGGCCTCCTCGACCCGCACGACAAGCCGGCTCCGGAAGCTCCGGACACCCGCAGGGTCATCGCCGGTGACCCACGTCTGACGAGCCGGCAGAAGGATTCGCTGCTCGCGGTCTATGACAGCTTCGTGGCCGGCGAACCGGGGCTCAGAGCGGATCCCGGGCCGGCGGCCAGAACACCGACGCCGACCGCGCGCCGGGCCCGCCGGACCGCGACGCCCGCGCCCGACCCGACCCCGCTCGCGCCCGAGCCGGCCGAGTGACCCGACCACACACCATAAGAACGCCCGGCCCGACGCCGGCACAAAGGAGAGAGTGACATGGCTTCGCGCAAGAAGTTCGACATCAAGAAGAACCTCACCGAGGGCACCCCGATCTATGCGTCCATCGGCGCGACGGACCTCGCTGTCGAGAAGGTCCGCGAGGCGGCGACGAACGCGTCCGAGAACGCCTCCAAGGGCGCCCATGACCTCGCCGACCTCCCGGCCCGGGCCCGCGAGGCCGCCGGGAAGCTCGTCGAGCAGGTTCAGAGCGCTCCGGCGCAGCTTCGCGACGCGGCCAGCCGGATGCAGGAGGCCCCCGCGGCGCTGCGCGACGCGGCCAGTGACGCGGCGACGAAGGCCGCCGAGACCTATGAGGAAATGGCCACCCGCGGCGAGAAGCTCGTCGACCGGATCAAGAACCAGCGTTCGACCAAGGACCTGATGGACCAGGTCAAGTCGACCCGCAGCCAGGCCAAGGGCGCGGCGACGACCGCCCGCAAGGCCGCGGTCAAGGTCGAGGAGTCCGCCAAGGCCACCGTGACCACGGCCGCCAACGAGGTCGCCAAGACCGCCGAGAAGGTTGCCGACTCCGTGTCGAGCGACGCCAAGGAGGTCGCCGGGGAGGTCAAGGCCGGGACGACGCGCACTCGCGCCGCCGCCAAGAAGACCGCGACCACGGCCAAGGAGGGTGCCGCCGCGACGCGCAGCCGCGCGAAGGCGACGACCACGAGCGCCCGCAAGACCGCCGCGAAGTCCACGGCTGCCGCCAAGGACGCAGCGGAGACCGTCGGCGAGTGAGGCCGATCGCCCAGCCGCCGGCTGGGTGCCCCTGACACGCGCGGGGCTCGGGTGACGACAGGTCCCCGGGCCCCGCGCGTTATCTGTCTCCAGGTGCACGCCCCGCGCCCCCGCGTCGAAAAG
This sequence comes from Dermatophilaceae bacterium, assembly GCA_046330995.1. Taxonomy (GTDB): domain Bacteria; phylum Actinomycetota; class Actinomycetes; order Actinomycetales; family Dermatophilaceae; genus Nostocoides_A. The sequence goes on along the minus strand of JAXLRS010000003.1, from coordinate 469,859 downwards.
GCCGGTTGAGCCCCGTCGGGTCCCGCGCTCGGCGCGGGAGTGGCGAACTCCATGCCCCGTGTGACCTTCGCCACAAATGCTTCCTCTGGCTTGCATTTGCTAACTAGAGCAAGCACAATGGTGGTCAGGAAACAGGCTGGCCGACAACGAGACCCGGCCAAGCCCCGCTCCCGGGACAACGCTCCCGGACACCTCAAGGAGAATCCATCATGACCACCACCCCGGTCTTCGACGTCAAGTCCGCCCTCAGCGACGGCACCCCGTTCTATGCCGCCCTCGGCGTCACCGACCTGGCCATCGAGCGCATGCGCGAGGTCGGCGCGATGGCCCAGGAGAACGCGACCAAGAGCGCCCAGGACGTCAGCGACCTCCCGACCAAGGCGAGCGACCGCTTCGACGCCTTCCGCAAGCAGCTCGAGGACGCTCCCCAACACGTTCGCGAGAGCGCCGCGACCGCCCTCGAGACCGCGATCGAGTTCTATGAGGACCTCGCCAATCGCGGCGAGAAGCTCGTCGACCGTATCCGCAACCAGCAGGCCACCAAGGACCTGGTCCACCAGGTCAAGGCCACCGAGAGCCAGGCCAAGGGCGCGATGACCACGGCCCGCAAGTCGGTCGAGGCGATCGAGGAGTCGGCGATGGCGACCCTCACCACGGGCACCCAGGAGGTCCGGAAGGTGGCCGTGAAGATCGCCGAGTCCGTGTCCGACGAGACCAAACTCGCGACCTCCGAGCTCAAGGCCGGCGCCGAGCGCACCCGCGCCGCCGCCCGCAAGACCGCGACGACGACCCGCAAGTCCGCGGACGCCATGACGACCAAGGCCAAGGCGGCAACCACGAGCGCCCGCAAGAGCGCCGCGGCGGTCACCGAGGCCGCCAAGGACGCGGCCGCCAAGGTCGGCGCCTGAGCGCTCGGGCCGGAGGCTGATCCCGAGTCTCCACCGCGCCCCCAGCGGACCCCCGTTTCGACGACGGCTCACCGCCACGTCGAGGCGGGGGTCTCGCGTTGTTCGCCGGGGGACTCCGGCGCGCGGCGGACGGATTCAGCGGTGGCGGGAACGGCATACGACCGGGATGGCAAGCCTTGATGGCCGAGGACCGGAATCCCCTACATTGGGCGCCGTGAGCGACACCGTCCTGACCGAGGCGCCCATCCTGGCGTATGCCGTGCGCAACGGCTTCCGCGAGTCCGCCCACCGCGCGTCGGTGGTCGCGCTGGGCCCCGGCGGCGAGGTGCTGTTGTCCCGCGGCGCGGCCGACTCGCCGACCTTCCCTCGGTCGAGCAACAAGCCCATCCAGGCGCTCGCGATGGTGCGGCACGGGCTCGACCTGCCGCCGCGCCTGCTCGCCCTTGCGTGCGCGAGCCACAGCGGCGAAGCCTTCCACCTCGACGGGGTTCGCGAGATCCTCGCGAGCGCCGGCGTCACCGAGGCCGACTTGCAGAACACTCCGGACTACCCCGTCGACCCGGCCGAGCACGACCGCGCGATCGCCGCCGGCCGACCGCGATCGTCGCTGTTCCAGAATTGTTCCGGCAAGCACGCGGCCATGCTCGCGACCTGCCGGATCAACGGGTGGGACGCAACGACCTATCGCGATCCCGCGCATCCCCTGCAGATCGCCATGGCCGCGACCGTCGAGGACCTCGCCGGCGAACCCGTCGCCGCCACCGCGGTGGACGGCTGCGGTGCGCCGGTCATGGCGGTCACGCTGACCGGGCTCGCCCGCGCCTTCGGCCGGCTCGCTGCCGCCGCACCCGGAATGCCCGAGGCCCGGATCGCCGACGCGATGCGGTCCCATCCGGAGTATGTCGGCGGGACCGGGCGCGATGTCACCGCGCTCATGCGCGGCACCCCGGGGGCCATCGCCAAGGACGGCGCCGAGGCGGTCTATGCCGTGGGCCTCGCCGACGGCGGCGGCATCGCACTCAAGGTCGCCGACGGCGGCCAGCGGGCACGGCCGGTGATCCTCGCGGCCGTGATGGCGGCGCTGGGAGTGGAGAGCACGGCATACGACATCCTGCGCGACGCGCCGATCCTCGGTCATGGGGAGCCGGTCGGCGCGGTTCTCGCCGTCGATCTCTGACGTGCGCGCCGTCGTCCAGCGCGCGGAGGGCGCGTCGGTCCGCGTCGGCGGCGAGGTCATCGCCGCGTTCAACGGGCCGGGACTCCTCGTCCTCGCGGGCGCGACACACGGGGACGGACCGGCCGAGGTCGCTCTCCTCGCGCGCAAGATCGCGCAATTGCGGATCATGCGCGGAGAGCGCTCGGTCGAGGAACTCGGGGCACCGGTCCTCCTCGTGAGCCAGTTCACGCTCTATGCGGACACCCGCAAGGGGCGCCGCCCCTCGTGGAACGGCGCCGCCCCGGGTCCGGTCGCCGAGCCGCTCGTCGAGGCGCTCGCCGAGGCCATCCGGTCGTATGCCGTTCCGGTCACCACCGGTCTCTTCGGCGCCGACATGGCGGTCGAGTTGGTCAACGACGGGCCGGTCACAATCGTGCTGGACAGCGCCGGCTGACCGGGCGACGCACTGGTCGTCCGTGCCCCCTCGACCATCCGTTGCGCGGAGGATTTCGCGGCGTCGGCGGACGAGGTGGGACGACTCAGCGGCGCTTGACCCCCAGCGTCTCTCGCGCCTCGGCGGTCGTCATCGGCGGCCGTTGCAGTTCGGTCGCGAGCCGGGCGGCCCGGGCGACGAGCTCGGCGTTGTGCTGCACCTGCTGCCCGCGGGCATAGACGATGTTGTCTTCCATTCCCACCCGCACGTGGCCACCGGCCGCCAGCGCCGTGGCGAGAATCGGCAGGTGCGCCCGACCGATCCCCGTCGCTGCCCAGCTCGTCACCGCCGGCGGGAGCATGGCCACTCCGGCGAGGAGCGCGGCGGGAGTACCCGGCATACCGCCCGGCACGCCGGTGACGAAGTCGACGTGCACCCGCCCGCCGAAGGGCAGCCCGTGCGTGTCGATGAGCCGCGCGAGTGACGCGACCTGCCCGAGGTCGAACAGCTCGAACTCCGGGACGATCTCTCGCTCCTGCGCCAGAACATAGAGATCGCTCATGAACCCATAGGGGTTGAGGAAGACGTCATCGCCGAAGTTCGTCGTCCCACAGGTCAGCGAGCAGGCGTCGGGTCCGGCGTCGAGCACCGTCAGACGGGTCTCGAGTGGGTCGTGCACCGACCCGCCTGTCGAGAGCTGAACGACGAGGTCGGTCTCCCCGCGGACCGCATCCACCGCTGCCTCGAGCAGCCCGGCGTCGAGGGTCGGCCGGTGCTCGGCGTCCCGGATGTGCAGGTGGATCATGGCCGCGCCGGCCGCTTCGCAGGAGCGGGCTGTCTCGACGAGCTCCTCGAGGGTGGTCGGGAGCTGCGGCACGTCGGCCTTGGCATGTTCGGCGCCGGTGGGCGCCACGGTGATGAGGGTGCTCATCCCTCCATCATGGCGCCCCGGTCAGGGCGCGACGACCACCGTCTGGGCGGCGCTCACCACGCCCGCGTCGAGCACGGCGTCGACCGGGGTGTTGCGCTTGACGATTCCGAGGGCGATCGGGCCGTCGACGTGGTGCCGGGCGACACTCGTCAGGCGGCCCACCTCGCGTCCGCCGAGGGTCAGCGGCGTCCCGCGCTGGGGCAGGACATGCCCCGATCCGTCGAGATGGAGAAAGACCAGGCGCCTCGGCGGCCGGCCGAGGTTGTGCACCCGGGCGATCGTCTCCTGCCCGCGATAGCACCCCTTGTGCAGGTGCACCGCCGTCCGCAGCCAGTCCACCTCGTGGGCGATGGTCCGGTGATCGGTCTCGAAGCCGGTCCGCGGACGCCAGGCCGCCACCCGCAGCGCCTCGCTGGCCCAGATCCCCGCCAGCGGCCGGTCGCCCACCGCCGCCGCGAGGCTCGCCCGGGGGACGATCAGTTCCCGCCACTTCCGTCCCGCTGCCGGATGCTCCACCGGGCCGTATGCCGCGGTGTCCCCCACCAGATCCGGCCACGGATCGCGCCAGGCGACCTGGGCCTCGGGGTCACCTGACGTGGTCTCGCTGGCGATCGGCTCCCCGAGGACCGCGAACTCCTCGGTCCGCAGAGCCGGATCGACCCGGAGCATGAACCGCATCGAGGTCAGCCAGGCCACCAGAGCCTGCCCGGTGCCCGGTTCGACGGTGACCCAGGTCCGCGCGCCGTCGTCCACGAGATGAAGGTCGTGCTCGATGTGACCCTTGGGGCTGAGGACGAGGGATTCCCGCGAGGTGTGCGGCGCGAGTTCGCTCACGTGCTGCGTCGTCATCGAGTGCAGCCACCGGAGGCGGTCGGCGCCGTCGATCGTCACGATGTCACGCGTGCTCAGGTCGACACACGCGAGGCCCTCGTCGAGAAGCCGTTGCTCGCGCATCGGGTCGCCATAGTGCGCGGCGACACCGGCGTCGGCGCCCTCGGCGACCACCGCGCCAGGGCGCGCCAGCAGAGGGGAGGCAGCGATCGGCATACGGCCAGTGTGTCACCGTCCGCGGGGGGAACCCGAAGTTCGCGCCCGTATCCTGTGGCCGTGCTGGAGCAATTCGAGGACGAGGACGAGCGCACGACCGAGGAGCCACCGGCCCGGCGCAGGCGGCGCGGGCGGCGGGCATTCGCGGCGTTCCTGGCGCTCGTGCTGCTGATCTTCGCCGGTGCCGCCGGATTCGTCTGGTACCTCGATTCGCGACTGGGCAATATCAAGACCGATGACCTCCTGCCGACCGGCGACGGGGGTTCCGGGGACCCCGGGACGACGGATTCCGGCACCCCTCTGGTCACCGGGATGGGTGAGAACTACCTGGTCATCGGCTCGGACGCCCGGCCGGGCGACACCTTCAGCCGATCTGACGTCATGGTCCTGGCACATGTGACCGAGAAGAAGGACAAGGTCTATCTCATCCATTTCCCACGAGATCTCTATGTGACGATCCCGGGCAAGGGCAAGGACAAGATCAACGCGGCCTATGCCTATGGCCAGGCGCCGCTTCTGGTCCGCACGTTCCAGGACCTGCTCGGGGTCAAGATCGACCACGCGGCCCAGATCGACTTCCAGGGATTCGTCGCCATCACCGATGCGGTCGGTGGGGTCCGGGTGTGGGCGGAGGAGGCCAGCACCGCCAACAATGTCCAGATCCACAAGGGCTGGAACGATCTCAACGGCACGCAGGCCCTGGCCTTCGTGCGGGAGCGACACCAACTCTCCGAAGGCGACATCTCCCGTGGACGGCGCCAGATGGCCTTCATCAAGGCCCTCATGGTCAAGACGCTCAGCCCCGGCGTGCTTCTCAACCCGCTCAAGCTGGCCGACTTCATGAACGCCGCGACGAGCAATCTCACCGTCGACCGGGCTATGACACCGAAGTTCATGCGATCGGAGGCGCTGTCGCTTCGCAATGTGCGCTCGGACGACATCGTCTTCATCACCGCGCCGTTCACGGGATACGGCACGGCGCCCAACGGCGGCGCCATCGACCTGGTCGACGAGCGCAAGATGGAACGCCTCGGCCTGGCGCTCCAGAAGGACGACGTCGCCGGATATCTCGCCGAGAACTCTTGAGAGAGGCCGTCAGTCCAGGCGCTTGAGTTGCGCCGACGCGTGCGACTGGAGCGGCCGACCCATCGCCGCCATGTCCATCGCCCACATCAGCTGAGAGTCGACCAGGCCATAGAGACGCGAGGCCGCGTTGTATTCCTTCGCGTGCGGGCTGCGCACGACGCTGTCGGTGCGGAGGGTGATCCGGGCCGGCTCGATCGGGCCGTAATAGAGCTCGAGAATCCCGGTCGGGTGGACGAGCAGGAGCTCGGCCTCGTCGCCGTCCGGGGTGACGCGCCAGAAACCGGACTCCTGGGCCGAGGGTCGCTCGAGATTGCCCTCGCCATCGAGGAGCCAGGTGCGGCTCTGCCACTCGAGGAACGGCCGGCCGTCATGCGTGACGGTGAGCTCCTGGCCGAAGTTGCGGGGGGTCTCCATCGTCGGGTAGCCCACCACGCCCGCGCCCTCCCAGCGCCCGACCAACCAGGCGAGCTTGGCGATCTGCGGGTTGATGGTGTCATCGAGGGTCCACATGCCTCGACAGCGTAGACACCTGTGGTGGGCTCGTCAGGACCCCGCTCGCGGGCGCGCGCGCCGAGCCGTATGCGGCGCACTACGGTGACGTCCATGCGCTCTCGCCTCGTCGTCAAGCTCACCTGCGGTGCCGACGCGCCCGAACGCGCGAACCAGGCGCTGACGGTGGCCGCGACCGCCCTGGCCAGCGGGGTCGACGTCAGCGTGTGGCTCGCCGGTGAAGGAGCCTGGCTCGCCGTGCCGGGACGGTCTGCCGACCTCGACCTGCCGTATGCCGCACCCGCGGCCGATCTCCTCGGCGCGCTCATCGAGGGCGGCACCGTGACCGTGTGCACGCAGTGCGCAGCCCGTCGGGAACTCACTCCCGCGGAATTGATCGCCGGGGCGCAGATCAGGGGAGCCGCGGCATACGTCGAGGAAGTGATGGCCGAGGGCGCTCGGGCGCTCGTCTACTGACGCTGGCGGGCCGGAAGTCACCCCAGGAGGAGTCGGGCGACCGCGAAGACCGCGAGGCCGGGAATGAGCAGGCCGGCCACGGCGATGGCGAGGGCACCGCGCCCGGCGGGCGACTGGTCGGCGAGGACCCACCGAACCGCGCAGGCGCCCACGCCGGCGACCGAACCCAACGTGAGATAGACGAGCAGCGAGGCACCGGGCGACGCCGCCGCCCCGACGGCTGCGGCACCGGAGGCGCCCAGCACGAGCGCGCCCGGGAGCAGCCATCCCTGCGCAGTCCGGCCGACCAGAGGATCGAGCAGGCTCGCGGCGACGATCCCGGCCATGGCGGCGCCGATGACAACGTCGTCGGGTCGCAGGTCGACGAGGGGGGCCAACGCCATACCCGAAACGATCGCCGTGATGCCCAGAGCGTCGCCCACGAGGCAGCGGGCCAGCTGCGGCCGATTGTCCGAGCGCGTCAGCTGGGCCAGGAAGGTCAGGACGAGCGAGGCGGCCACGGCAACGGGAACCAGCCGCAGCGGCGGCTCACCCTCCACGACGAGCACCGCCCACGCGGCGAGCACGGTGGCCGCGGCGAGGGCGCCCGTCGAGCGCACCAGGCTGGTCGCGCCCGTCACCAGCGGCAGGCCGAAGGCGAGGACGAAGCCGCCGAGGGCGACGGCGAGGACGACGAAGGTCGACCCGGCGACGCTGGAGAGCGCGAGCAACCCCGCTCCGGCGAGCGTCGCCCAGACGGTCGCCGCCGGAATCCGGCCGACCGTGGCCGGCGTGGCGACGGGAAGGGGCTCGGGGGCGAGGCTCACGGTCGTCTCACCCACCGGCGAACGGGGGAAGGAATTCGACCAGGGATCCGCTGCCGACGGCTGCCTCGTCAGGGAGCGCGATCCCGTCGACGAGCACCGTGCACAGTGGGGCCACCGGAGCGAGGCCGGGATGCCGGGCCACCGCCTCCGCGCGCAGGTCAGCGACCGAACCACCGTGCAACAGATCGATATCGGTGCCCGCGGCCGCGCGGGCCCCCGCCCAGTAGCGCACGGTCACCCGGCCGTCCGCGGGCGTCGTTTCGGTCCCGGGGCGGGCGTCTGCCGGGTGGGCAGGTGAGTCATGAAGTGTCATCACGGCCTATCCTGCCTCGTATGGCCCGGCTTCTGCTGCTGACCAACGCGCTCGCTCCGAGCGCGGAGGTCCTGCCAGCACTCGGCCTCCTCAGCCATTCCGTGCGCATCCTCCCTGGGGAGGCCGCCGCCCTCGTCCACGCTCCCCCGGGCGACGCGATCCTCGTCGACGCGCGCCGGGAACTCGTGGCCGCCAAGTCTCTGTGCCGCATCCTCCGGGCGACCGGCACGTCCGTGCCCGTCATCGCCGTGCTCACCGAGGGCGGGCTCGCCGGGCTCACAGCCGATTGGGGGGTGGACGACGTCCTCCTCGACACCGCCGGCCCCGCCGAGGTCGAGGCGCGCCTGCGGATCGCGCGTAGCCGGATCGAGGAGGCCGAGCCGGAGGAGGACCTACCGATCACGGCCGGCGAGATCACCATTGACGAGTCGTCCTATTCCGCCCGCCTGGGCGGGCGCGCGCTCGACCTCACCTACAAGGAGTTCGAGCTGTTGAAGTACCTCGCCCAGCACCCCGGCCGGGTCTTCACCCGGGCACAGCTGCTGCAGGAGGTCTGGGGCTACGACTACTTCGGGGGCACCCGCACCGTGGACGTCCACATCCGCCGCCTCCGGGCCAAACTCGGCACGGACCACGAGACGCTCATCGGCACCGTTCGCAATGTCGGCTATCGCTTCGTCAACGACCCGGCGACGGCCGACGTCGGCGGCTGACGTGGGCCCGTTCGTTCCGGCCGGGGCGGCGGATCCGTCCGCGATTCGCGAACTCCTCCGGCGGGCCACCACCACGGACGGTGTCGAGCCGATCTCGGAACGTTTCCGCATTGCGCTCGCCCGCCCTCCGGCGCTGCTTTCGCGGGGCGCGGAGGGTGAGTGCACCGCATACGGCATGGTGCTGGACGACGGAGCCGCGGAACTCGTGGTGGACCCGGCGTGGCGTCGCCGGGGGATCGGCGGCGGGCTCCTCGCCGCCCTCCGTGAGGCGACGACCGTCGAGACCGTATGGGCGCATGGCGACCTCCCCGCGGCCCGCGGGCTGGCCCGGCACCTCGGTCTGACCCGGATCCGGACGCTCCACCTGATGTCCCGTCCGCTGACCGAGGCCGAGGTGCGCCCCCCGGCCTTCCCGGACGGCCTCACCCTGCGCAGCTTCCGCGACGGCGACGAGGACGCCTGGCTTGCCGTCAACGCAGCGGCGTTCGCCCACCACCCCGAGCAGGGACGCGTGGACCGGGCCACGCTGGCGGAGTTGATGCGGCAGGACTGGTTCGCCCCGGAGGACCTGCTCCTCCTATGGGGTCCCGACGGCGAACTCGCGGGAAGTCACTGGACCAAGATCGATCCCACCCGCACCGCGCCCGGACCAGGAGGAGACGCCCCCGCCGGGGAGGTCTATGTCGTTGCACTGGCGCCGCGTTGGCAGGGCCGCGGCCTCGCTCTTCCGTTGATGTCAGCGGGACTTGCGCACCTGGCCGAGAAGGGCCTCGCCACCGTCATTCTCTATGTCGACGAGGAGAATTCGGCGGCGATGGCGACCTATCGGCGGCTCGGTTTCGCGAGCCTTGCGACCGACGCGCAGTATGCCGTGGCGTGACCTGCGCTCCAGTCGCCGACAGCCCTCGTCGGGGGGTGTCCGACCTGACAAGATGACCCCATGGCAGCATCCGACGTCAGCTACACCACCGGGGGCATTCACGTCGAATCGGTGGCTCCGCACGCGACCGGTGAATTGCGGATAGCCGCTGCCACGGCACCCAGGCGCACGATCATGCGCGGCCCCGACGGACGATTCGTGCGCCTCGCGAGTTCTGAGGACGTGGCAGACGGAAAGGCCATGCCGGCTGATCGGTTCCTCGACCGCGAGGTGTCCTGGCTGCAGTTCAACGAGCGCGTGCTGCAACTCGCCGCCGACGAGCACATCCCCCTCCTGGAACGGGCGCGCTTTCTCGCGATCTTCACCTCCAACCTCGATGAGTTCTTCATGGTGCGGGTCGCCGGGCTCAAGCGCCGCATCGCGACCGGGCTCGCCGTGCGGTCGGCGTCGGGACTCGAACCCCGTGAGGTGCTCGAGCGCATCGCGGAGGTCACCCAGGAACTGACCGCGGCTCAGGCGCGCATCTTCGGCGAGCGCGTGCGTCCGGCGCTGGAGCACAACGGCATACGCATCGTCCGGTGGGACGAACTGACCGAGGGTGAGCAGGAGCGGCTCGGTGCCTATTTCACCGCGCGGATCTTCCCTGTCCTGACGCCGCTGGCCGTGGACCCGGCCCACCCCTTCCCCTATATCTCGGGCCTGTCCCTCAACCTCGCCGTCGTCCTGGTCAACCCCAAGTCGGGCAAGGAGCACTTCGCCCGGGTCAAGGTGCCGCCACTGCTCCCGCGCTTCGTCACCGTGGAGGCCGGAGACGACACCGACCCGCTCGCCCCCCCGAGCCGCTTCGTCGCCCTCGAGGATCTGATCGCCTCCCACCTGGAGCAGTTGTTCCCCGGCCTGCACGTCCAGGAGAGCTTCACCTTCCGGGTCACGCGCAACGAAGACCTCGAGGTGGAGGAGGACGACGCCGAGAATCTGCTCACCGCACTCGAGAAGGAACTGACGCGACGCCGCTTCGGTCCTCCGGTCCGGCTCGAGATCGACCAGGCGATGGACGACAAAATCACCGATCTGCTCGTGCGCGAACTGGGAGTGCACAGCGCGGAGGTCTATCGCCTGCCCGCTCCCCTCGATCTGCGCGGGCTCAACATCATTGCCGACCTCGACCGGTCGGACCTGCACTATCCGCCATTCCTGGCGCGCACCAATGTCGACCTCGCGCCGACGGAGTCGGCCAAGCCGCGGGATGTGTTCGCCGCGATCCGCAAGTCGGATGTGCTCCTGCACCACCCCTATGACAGCTTCTCGACCTCGGTCCAGGCGTTCATCGAACAAGCGGCGACCGACCCGCATGTCCTGGCCATCAAGCAGACGCTGTATCGGACCAGCGGTGACAGCCCCATCATCGACGCGCTCATCGAAGCGGCGGAGTCGGGCAAGCAGGTCCTGGCCGTTGTCGAGATCAAGGCGCGATTCGACGAGCAGAACAACATCTCGTGGGCCCGAAAGCTCGAGCACGCCGGCGTCCACGTCGTCTATGGCATCGTCGGCCTCAAGACCCACTGCAAGCTATCGCTGGTTGTGCGGCAGGAGGCGGACGGCCTGCGCCGCTACTGCCACATCGGGACCGGCAACTACAACCCCAAGACGGCCCGGCTGTATGAGGATCTGGGAGTCCTGACCTGCGAGCCCGCGGTCGCGGAGGACCTGACGCGCCTGTTCAACCAGTTGTCCGGGCTGGCGCCCCGGGCGAAGTTCGTCCGCCTCCTGGTGGCGCCGCGGACCGTGCGCAGCGGACTGATCGACCTGATCGACCGGGAGATCGCGTATGCCGAGGCCGGCGAGCCCGCGTCGATTCGGATCAAGGTCAACTCCATCGTCGACGAGCAGTTGATCGACGCGCTCTATCGCGCATCCCGAGCGGGCGTGGCGGTGCAGGTGCTCGTGCGGGGGATCTGCGCCATCCGGCCCGGGCTGCCCGGGCTGTCGGAGAACATCGAGGTCCGCTCGATCCTCGGGCGCTTCCTCGAGCATTCGCGGATCTTCGCCTTCGGCGGAGGCGGAGAACCGGTGGCGCTCATCGGCAGCGCCGACATGATGCACCGCAACCTCGACCGGCGAGTCGAGACCCTCCTCATGGTGCAGGATCCCGCTCAGATCACCTTCCTCAGCGGCCTGATCGGCCGGGGCATGAGCGGTGAGTTCTCGAGCTGGCGCCTGGAGTCGGACGGGCACTGGGAGCGCATACGCTTTGACGCGCAAGGCAATCCGCTCAAGGATTTCCAGGCGCGGTTGATCGATTACTACGCGAAGAAGCGCCGCAAGGCGTCCCGATGAGACCTGTTCCCGCTGCCGGCACCCTGCCGTGGCGGATGCGCGACGGCCAGTTGGAGGTCGCTCTCGTCCACCGTCCACGCTATGACGACTGGTCCTGGCCCAAGGGCAAGCTCGACGCGGGCGAACGATGGCCGGTGGCGGCCGCTCGTGAGACCGAGGAGGAGACCGGGCTCGTCGTCCGGCTCGGGCTGCCTCTGCCGCCGGCGACCTATGACTTCCTCGACTGGCGCGGCGCGCCGGCGACCAAGGAGGTCCGGTACTGGGCGGCGCGGGTCATCGGCGGCAATGGAAAGCTCGTCAACGAGATCGATGATGTGGCGTGGCTGGATCCGGGAGCGGCGCACGCTCGGCTCGACTATTCCCGGGACCGGGTGCAGTTGCGGGCGTTGATGGCCGCGCACCGAAGCGGGGCGCTGGACTCGTGGCCGCTCGTGGTCGTCCGGCACGGCCGAGCGCTGCCGCGATCCAACTGGCGCAAGCCCGACTGGCTGCGCCCGCTCGACGCGCGGGGCCGCGACCAGTCCAAGGCCCTGGTGCCGCTGCTGCGCTCCTATGCTCCGCAACGGTTGCTCACCTCCTCCTCGACCCGGTGCCGCGACACCCTCGCGCCGTATGCCGCCTCCGCCGGCATGAAGCTGCGCGACCGTGATGACCTGTCGGAGGAGACCTTCGACGCCGACCCCACGGGCGTCGATCGCTTGCTGGGCAAGGCGATCCGGCGCGCCATCCCGATCGCGGTCTGCAGCCACCGTCCCGTGTTGCCGGCGATCTTCGCCATCATCCTGCGCCACGAGAACCCGAGCCGGCCCCACCCCGAACTCCACCGCGCGATGGACTCGGGGATGGCCAAGGGGGAGATGGTGGTGGTGCACATGGCCGGCTCCGGTGCGGACGCCTGGATCGCCGGAGTCGAACGCCACCTCCCCCGCCCCCTGACCGACTGACCTTCGTCGCCCAACCGTCCGGGGGCAGAGACACGCCGTGGTGAGGGTCGGCATACGGCGTGTCTGTGCCCGCGGATGGCCGAACCGCCCCAGGCCAGTGCGCTATCCGAACCGGCCCGAGATGTAGTCCTCGGTCGCCTGCACGCTGGGGTTGTTGAAGATCGTGCTGGTGGAGTCCATCTCGATCAACTTCCCGGGCTTCCCCGTGGCGGCGAGATTGAAGAAGGCCGTCTGGTCGGAGACGCGAGCGGCCTGCTGCATGTTGTGGGTGACGATGACGATGGTGTACTGCTGCTTGAGGTCGTTGATGAGGTCTTCGATGGCGAGCGTCGAGATCGGGTCGAGGGCGGAGCAGGGCTCATCCATCAGCAGCACCTGCGGAGAGACGGCGATCGCGCGCGCGATGCACAGGCGCTGCTGTTGACCACCGGAGAGGCCGGCGCCGGGCTTGTCGAGCCGGTCCTTGACCTCGTTCCACAGGTTGGCGCCGCGCAGCGACTTCTCGACTGTCTCCTCGACCCGCTTCTTGTCCTTGACCCCGTTGAGTTTCAGGCCGGCCGCGACGTTGTCACGAATCGTCATGGTGGGGAAAGGGTTCGGCCGTTGGAAAACCATGCCGACGGTGCGTCGGACCGCGACGGGGTCGACGCCCGCGGCATACAGGTCCTGTCCGTCGAGGAGCACCTTGCCCTCCACGGAGGCCCCGGGAATGACTTCGTGCATCCGGTTGAGGGTGCGCAGGACGGTGGACTTGCCGCAACCCGACGGGCCGATGAAGGCGGTCACTGCGCGCGGCGGGATGGACATGCTGACATCCTCGACGGCCTTGAACTTGCCATAGAAGATGTCGAGGTCGCTGACGTCGATACGTTTGGCCACGGGCTCGCTTTCGGGACTAGACCTTGCTGCGGCTGCTGATGAAGCGGCCGAGCAGGTTGAGGAGGAGGATGAGGAGGATCAGGGTGAGCGCGGCGGCCCAGATCCGGTCGTATGCCGGGAGAGTCACGGCCTGGTCCCGGTCCTGATTGATCATCGTCGGCAGCGTGGCCATGTTGCCGTCGAACAGATTCGAGGCGATCGCCTTGGTGTAGGGCCCGAGGATGAGGAGCGGCGCGGTCTCTCCCATCACGCGCGCGAGCCCCAGGAGGATGCCGGTGATGATTCCCGAGAACGCGGTCGGAAGGACGATGGAGAAGATCGTCTTCCATTTCGGCACCCCCAGGGCGTATGCCGCTTCTCGCAGTTCGTTGGGAACGAGCTTGAGCATCTCTTCGGTTGACCGGACGACCGTCGGGATCATCAACAGGGTCAGCGCGAGACAGACATAGATCGCGGCGCGCCGCATCCCGAACGTCGTCATGAACACGGCGTAGACGAAGAGGCCGGCGACGATGGACGGCACACCGGTGAGGATGTCGACCATGAAGCTGACCAGCCGAGCGAGCTTGCCGCGGCCGTACTCGACGAGATAGACCGCGGTCAACACCCCGATCGGCACCGAGATGAGTGCCGTCACACCGGCCTGAAGGAGGGTGCCCTGAATCGCGTGCGTGGCCCCGCCACCCTCGCGACGTGCGGTGATTCCCTGCTGGGAGTTGGCCCACCAGGTGGAGTTGAGGAGGAGATCGCCGCCCTTGGCGGCGACGGTCCAGAGGATCCAGACGAGCGGGATCACCGCGATGCCGAAGGCTGTCCACATGGCTGCCGTGGCGATCGAGTTCTTCAGGGCCCGGGATCCGGACTTGCCGCTCAGATCGACCTGACGGCTCTCGCGGACGCTGACAGCCTGGGACAGGGTGGTCATTCCGTGAAGGCCTTCCTGCGTTCGATGACGACTCGGGCGATCGCATTGACCACGAAGGTCAGGATGAACAGGACGAGACCGGCAGCGATATAGGCGCCGGTCTTCTGTGGAGTGTCGAATTCTCCGGCCCCGAGCGCGATCTTGGAGGCGAACGTCTCTCCGCCGCCGAAGAGACTCCATGACCAGGGCGCGCCGGTGGGGAGGGAGGAGACGAGCATCATCACAGCGACGGTCTCGCCGAGCGCTCGCCCGAGCCCGAGCATCGATGCCGAGATGACTCCGGGACGGCCGAACGGCAGAACGGCCGTGCGGATCATCTCCCACTTCGTGGCCCCCAGCGCGAGGGCTCCCTCTTTGTGGGTCGTGGGCGTCTGCGCGAACACCTCGCGGGACAGAGCGGTGATGATCGGCAGGATCATGATGGCAAGGACGATGCCCGCGAGAAAGATGGTGGTGACACTGCTGACCGCGCTCCTGGAGAACACCGGCAGGAAACCGGCGTGCTCGCGGAGCAGATCCTGCAGTCCGCCGGTCTTGGGCCCCAGCACACGCAGGCCCCACAGCCCATAGACAATCGACGGGACCGCGGCGAGCAGGTCGACCGTCGCGGCGGCCGGTCGGGTGAGCCACTTGGGAGCATATTGCGTGAGGAAGAGCGCGACAGCGACCCCGAGCGGGACCGCGATGGCAAGGGCCATGATCGAGGAGAGCACGGTCACCCAGAGCAGTCTGGCGATACCGAATCGCGGGCCGTCGCCCGAGACGACCCACTCGGTCGAGGTGAAGAAGTTCGCCTGGTTGCGACCAAGGGCCGGCAGGGCCTGCGAGAGCAGGAAGACCCCGATGAGGCTGACCAGGAGGACGACCGTCACTCCGGACCCCAGGGCGGCGCCGCCGAACAGGCGGTCGCCCAACCTCCCGGTGCCGGCTCGGTCACCATCGAGCGGTGACGGCCCAAGGGCGTCGGCGCGGTCGGTCGGACGTGCCGAGGATGCGGTCTGCATCGAGGTCCTCTCCCTGACGATGGACTGCGTTCGTATGCCGCTGTGCCGACGCGCCCGGTCGATCACCCCCTTGCGGTGATCGACCGGGCGCGCGAACCTCAGGACAGGGCGGCTACGGCCGCGGCGACCTTGGTCTGCAGGTCGGCCGGGAGGGGCGCATACCCAAGGTCCTCGAGAGACTTCTGGGTGTCCGTCTGAGCGAAGTAGCCGAGGAAGGACGTGATTGCGGCCTGCTTCGCCGGGTCACTGTTCTTGGAGCAGACGATCTCGTAGGTCACCAGACCGATGGGATAGGCCCCAGTTTGCTTGGTGGCGTAGTCCAGACTCAGCCGCAGGTCGTTGCCCGTGCCATCGGTCTTGGCCGCGCTGATGAATTTCCCGACCGCGTCGCTGGTCAGTTCGACCGCTCCCGAGCCGTTGTCGATCTGCGCCATCGCGAGGCCGTTGTCCTTGGCGTAGGACCACTCGACGTAGGTGACGCCGCCCTCGGTGCTCTTGACCGCGTCAGCGACACCCGAGGACTTCTCCTTGCCCTCACCCTTGCCGGTCCACACCTTGCCCGGGTCGGCCTTCCAGGCGTCCCCGCCCGCGGCCTTGAGATACTTCGTGAAGTTGTCGGTCGTGCCCGACTCGTCGGAGCGGAAGAACGGCTTGATGTCGGTGGCCGGCAGGTCGTCGCCGGAGTTCGCCGCAGCGATCTTGGCGTCGTTCCACTTCGTGATCTCGCCCTGGAAGATGCCCGCGAGCAGGGCCGGGGTCAGGACAAGCTTGTCGACGCCGCGGAGGTTGTAAGACACCGAGATCGGACCCACGACCATCGGAATGTTCCAGGCGTCGGACCCGCAGCGCTTCTTCGCGGCATCGACCTCGACGACGCCGTCCTTCTCCTCCGTCTTCAGGGCCGAGTCCGAGCCCGCGAAGTCGACCTGTCCGGCGTTGAACTGCTTGATGCCAGTGCCGGATCCGCTGGGGTTGTAGTTGATGGTCAGGTCGGGGCACTTCTCGTTGTAGGCCGCGACGACCTCCTCGAAGGCGTTCTTCTGCGCGGAGGAACCTTCGGCGTTGAGGGTGCCCGTGGCGCAATCGGCCGCGGCGGTGCCGGTGTCGGTGTCGGTGCTCGAGCCGGTGTCGCTCGTCGCGCTCGTCGCGCCGGAAGCGCTGGAGGCCGAACTCGTGCTCGCGTTGTTGTCGGAGCCGCAGCCGGCCAGCGCGACGGCGCCGACGGCCGCGAAGGCGGCGATCCGGGCGCTCTGGGTGATCTTCACGATCGGTGGACCTCTCGGAGTACGGAGTTGCGTTGAGGAGGCGAGCCGCTGTGCTCGCACAGGCCTGACGCTAGGAAGGTCGGATGGCGCGCGTGCCCCGTGCGGATGAACGCCAGATGAACCGGGGCGGACATCTTCGCCGCATGGGGGCCGGTCCCGCGAACCACCGTTGCGGGGTGTGCGCCCCGCCTGCGGCGCGACGATGGCTGCCGCTCAGGTGCGGCGCGAGGTGCGCCCCCGCTCAGGTGAGGATGGTGGACACCACGGCGGCGATCACCCCGGCGGCGGGGAAGGTCAGCAACCAGGCGCCCGCGATGGTGCGCACGACATCCCAGCGGATGGACTTGCGGGACCGGCTGACCCCGACACCGATGATCGCCGAGGCGATGGTGTGCGTGGTGGAGACAGGGGCACGCAGGGCGGTCGCGGCATACAGCATGACTGCGGCCGTGGCCTCGGCCGCGAACCCGCGCGGGGAGTCGAGGTCGACCAGCCGCCTTCCGAGGGTGCGCATGATCCGCCACCCCCCGGCATACGTCCCAGCGCTGAGAACGAGCGCGCACAGCAGCAACACCCACCACGGAACCGACCGAGCGGCGACTGGTTGCGCCTCTCCGACGGTGAGCGCGAGCACGATGACACCGGCGCCCTTGGCGGCGTCCTGCATCCCGTGACCGAACGCCATGGCCGACGCGGACACCGTCTGCGCCAGCCGGAATCCCCGCACGACATCGGCGGGGTGGCTACGTCGGAAGGCCCGGACGAGGGTGCGCATCACGGCGTAGCCGCCGACGAGCCCGGCGACAGGCAGCAGGACCATCGGAAGGAGCACCTTGGCGATGACTTCATTCCAGTGCACCTGGCCGCCGGCGGCGAGCGCGGCACCGCCGAGCCCGCCGATCAACGCGTGCGAGGAGGAGGAGGGCAGTCCCCGCCACCAGGTCAGGAGGTTCCAGGAGATCGCCCCGACCAGCGCAGCCGCACAGATCGCCAGACCACGGTTGCCGGCCGGTGCCTCGATGATCCCGCTCCCGACCGTCTGGGCGACGGTGCCGCCGAAGAAGGCGCCGAGGAAGTTGGCGAACGCGGCCATCGCGAGCGCGATGCGCGGCGTCAGCGCGCGCGTGGAGATCGAGGTGGCGACCGCATTGGCCGAGTCATGGAAGCCGTTGGTGTAGGTGAACCCCAGCGCGAGGACGATGACGAGGATGACCGACGCCGTGTGCACGGCCTCAGGATTCCTGGAGCGCGATGCCCTCGACGATGTGGGCCACGCCTTCGAAGGCGTTCGCCGCCTTCTCCAGTTCATCGACGAGAGACTTCACCTTGAGCAGGTGGGCCAGTTCCTTGGGACTCGCGTCCAGGCACTTGGCCAGCAGCCGGCGATGAATTCGGTCCGCCTCGTTCTCGAGGCGGTTGATCTCGACGACATAGTCGACCGCACCCCGGCGGTCGATGAGCGCCGGCATCGCTCGGACGGTGAGTTCGGACATCCTCCCGAGGATCTCGACCTGTTTGCCGACGCCCTTGGGCAGGTCGGTCAGGGCGAAGAGATCGAGCAGGTCACCGGAGGACGCCATGAGGTCCATGCAGTCGTCGAGCGCGGTGGACAGCGCGTGAATATCGGTCCGCTCGAACGGCGTGACGAAGGCGGAGCCGGCGAGGCGCACGATCTCGTGACGGGTCTCGTCGTGGCGGTGCTCGAGATCCCTCAGCCGGCTGACAGCCTCCGCGCGTCCCTTGCGTTCGGTCGCCAGCGCCCCCGTGAGCGCGCGCGAGGCGTCCAGCAGAAGTCCCGCACACACCACGAACTGGTCATAGAAGCTCGGATCGCGCCGGGCGAGTCGCAGCGCCACGAACGGCCTCCAGGTGGCGAGCAGGTGAACAGGACGGGGTCCATGCTAGAGGGCCGAGTGAGCACCCTTTCAAGCACACGCTCCGCCGCCGTTGACGACCGGGCGGTCGGTATCGTCCTTCCATGGCAGAGGATCTCCAAAATGTGGTGGACGACTCGGCCGTCGTGGAGACGCAACTCGTGGCGGGTCTCGTGTCGGCCGTGAAGTCCCATGACGGTCCCCTTGACGAAGCGGCGTTGGACGCCGCGCTGGGGGTGACGCGGGTGGACGGCGGCAACGCCGCGGACGAGCCCGCCGGACCCCTGAACGACGACTGATCGACCACCCTCACCGTGTCCCGGCCTTCGGCGGCCGGGACAGGCGATCGAGCACGCCGAGAAGTAGCGCTTCTCGAACACGCACCGGCGTGTGTTCGAGGAGAAGGTTGATCTCGGCCATCCCGCCTGCGAATTCGAGGGTGGGTCCGGCGCCGGCGGCGCCACCGTCCCGCACGGTCAGCCCGGCCACCGCCAGCAGACCATCGAGGACAGCCTCGTCCATCCGGTCGGGCTCGAGGGAACCGAGCAGCGTGACCAGGCTGGGATCGGCGACGATCGGAGGCGCGCCGACCACCGACTCGACGACCTCGGACAGGTCCGTGAGGAACTCGGCCACGAGGGGGGCGGTGGCGGCTGAGAGGCTGAGGTGCAGGGTGGCCGGGAACGCGGCATACGGAAGCTGGGGCTGGACGAACCAGCCGCGGGCGGCCATGGCGTCGGCGATCCGATAGACGTCACCCGGTCGGTCCGATGCCAGGGTGAGCAGAGTCGAATCCGGCCGGACGAGGACACGCAGTCCACGTATGCCGTCCACTCCCCGCGCGATCACCAACGTCGCCTCCCGCGCCGCGCGGGCCAGCGCGAGGTATCCGTCGCGCCCGATCACCTGGGTGACCGCCCAGGCGGCCGCCACGGGCGCCCCGGACTTCGTCGACTGCATCGTCGAGTTGAGCACCGCATAACCCGGCCAGTCGGCCGTCGCATAGAGGTGGCTGTGGCGCAGATCGGGCGTCCGGTGCAGCAGAAGGGAGATCCCCTTGGGTGTGTAGCCGTATTTGTGCAGGTCGAGCGAGATGCTTGTCACGCCCTCGACGGCGAAGGACCAGGCGGTCTGACCGGCCTCCTCGAGGAAGGGCAGGACCCACCCACCGATGCAGGCGTCCACATGACAGCGGACGCCCCGGGCCGCAGCTGCGGGCGCGATCTCCGCAACCGGATCGATGACTCCGTGGGCATAGGACGGCGCCGAGGCGACCACGAGGACCGTTGTGTCGTCGATGGCGGCCGCCATCGACGCCGGGTCTGCGCGACAGGTCTGCGGGTCGACCGCGACGATGATCGGGCGGACCCCGAAACAGTGCGCGGCCTTGCGGAAAGCGGCGTGTGCGGTCGCCGGGAGCACCATCGATGGCCGGGCGGCGGCCGCCGTCCCCGCCGCAGCCGCGTCGCGGGCGGCGAGGACGGAGAGAAGGATCGACTCGGTCCCGCCGGAGGTCGCGACCCCGACGGTCGAGTCGGGTCCGTCGAGCAGGTCACGGGCGAACGCGATGAGGTCCTGTTCCATCGCCAGGATGCTCGGGAAGGCCGTCGGGTCGAGCCCGTTGGTGGCGCCGAAGGCGGCCAACGCAGCGCGGCCCGCGGCGTCCGCCTCCGCGACACCGCTGTCGTAGACGTAGGCGAGCGTCCGCCCACCGTGGACGGGGAGATCTCGGGCCCGCAGGGCCTCGAGCCGTGCGAGCACCTCTGCCGCAGTGGTGATCCCGGTCATGGGGGATGTCCTTCCTGTGTCCGTCCGTCCATGCGCACCGTGGCCTCGTCGAGCCGGTATCCCCGCAGCGGCGCGAGCGAGGCGAGGACGAGCACCGCCGGGACGAGGGAGAAGCCGAGCCCGACCGCCGAGACCGCCGACGCCGATTGGGTGACCGGACCACCGGTGGAGGAGACATAGCCACCGGCGGCGAGCACCGCGGCATACAGACCCGGCCCGAGGGCGAGCCCGAGCGTCTCGGCGCCGGTCCAGACTCCGGTGAATACCCCGATCCGGTTCTGTCCCGTCCGCGCGGCGTCGACCGCGGCGACATCGGCGAGCATCGCGAGCGGGAACATCTGTGCGCCGGCATAGCCGACACCGACGACCGCGACCGCGACCGCGAGCGGCCCTAGGGCGGGGCCGCACGGAATACACCCCGAGCGCGCCGGCGCACAGGACGAGGGACGAGGCGGCATACGCGACCTTCTTGCCGACCCGCGCCCCGACCACCTGCCACACCGGTGACACGAGCAAGGCCGGCGCAACGAAACAGAGGAAGAGAACGGTCGCCGCCCCGCCGCGCCCGACCACCCAGGTCGCGACATAGTCGACGCCGGCGAGCATGCACCCCGTCGCCAACGCCTGGATGACGAACGTCCCGAGGAGCAGTCGGAAATCGCGATGCCGCCCGACGAGCCGCAACTGCTCCCCCAGTCCGGCACTCGCTGCCGGCGCCGTGTCGTATGCCGCACCCGCCGTCCCCCGCCACGCCCCCACCGCGCCGGCGAGAATGAGCAGTCCCACGAACACTCCCACGCCGCGGTAGCCCCAGGTCGCGCCGAGTCCGTCCCGCACCACCGGCGCGACGCCGCCGCTGACGAGGATGGCGAGCGCGAGAACTGCGACGCGCCAGGTCATCAGCCGCGTGCGTTCGGCATAGTCGCCGGTCAACTCCGCGGGCATCGCGACATAGGGGACCTGGAAGAACGCATAGGCGCTCGCGCAGCCGATGAACGCCAGCACGACCCAGGCCGCAGCAACCCCGATCGGCGCCGTCGGTCCGCTGAACAGGACCACGAACAGGATCGCGAGCGAGACGCCTGCACGCACGAGGAACGGCCGGCGCCGTCCGTCCGGATGGTTGCTGCGGTCACTGACCCGCCCCGCGATCGGGTTGAGAACGACGTCCCACGCCTTGGGGAGCAGCACGATCAGGCCGGCGAGCGCCACGCCGACGCCGAGGCGATCGGTGAGATAAGGCAGGAGAAGCAGCCCCGGCACGGTCGCGAACGACCCGGTCGCCACCGAACCGAGGGCATAGCCGATCCGGACGGACCGGGGCAATGGTCCGACCGGCGCACGCGTCGTCGCGCTGCTCATGGCGCCCACCCTAGGTGAGGCCGGGGACAACCAGACGGAAATTGATACCGGCGAGTAACGTACGAGGTATGCATGCTCCCGTTCCCGCTCTGAGCGCGCCGCAGACCGGCGCTCCACTCGTCCGCGCAGCCGTCGAGGCCGGAGTCGAGCTGGCGTTCACACTGTCGGGCGCGCATATCTTTCCCGTCTATGACGCGGCCCTGCGCGGGGACCCGCGGCTACGCCTGATCGATGTGCGTCACGAGGCGAGCGCGGTGTTCGCCGCGGAGGCGGTCGGCAAACTCACCCGCACGCCCGGATTCGCCGTCCTCACCGCGGGACCCGGCGTGACGAACGCGCTCAGCCCGATCACCCAGGCGCACTTCGGCGGTTCGCCGCTGGTCGTGCTCGGTGGCCGGGCGGCGATCTCGACCTGGGGCCGCGGATCGCTCCAGGAGCTCGACCAGCCCCCTCTGTTCGCGGGCGTCACCAAGCGCGCGTGGACGGTTGCTGACCCGACCGGCGCCGAGGCGGCGATGAGCGAGGCGTTCGCGCTCGCGGGGGAGGCACACCGGGGGCCGGTGTTCCTCGACATCCCGATCGATCTCGCCTTCTTCCCCGAGCAGCCGCAGGCGCCGTTTTCGGCGTCCGGCGCCGACCGGACGCCGGACCCTGACACGCTCGCCGCCATCGCGACCCTCCTGAGCCGCGCCGAACGGCCGGTGCTCGTCCTCGGCAGCGACGTGTGGGCGGACGGCGCCGAGGTCGCGGCGCTCGCGCTCGCGCAGGAGTGCGGCATACCTGTCATCACCAACGGCATGGGCCGCGGCATCGTCCCCCGCGGACACCCGCTGCTCGCCACCCGAGCCCGTCGGGTCGCCCTCGGCGAGTGCGATCTCGCGATCGTCGCCGGCACGCCACTGGACTTCCGTCTGGCGTATGGCGTGTTCGGCCCCCGCGGGTCGGCCCAGGTCGTCCATCTCGCCGACAGCGAGGCGCAGGTATGCCGTCACCGCCCGTTGGCCGGATCGGCATACGGCGATCTGTCGCTCGTCCTCGACGGCATCCGCGCGGGGACCGCACCGCGGGACTGGGCGTGGTGGCGTGGGCAGCTCACGGACGCAACCGCGGCGACCGCCGCCGCAGAGGCGGAACTCCTTGCCGCGGAGTCCGATCCGATCCACCCAGCCCGAGTGTATGGCGACCTGATGCCCCTGCTCGATGACGACGCCGTGGTGATCGGCGACGGCGGCGACTTCGTCTCGTGGGCGGGGAAGTTCGTCGAGCCGGCGCGGCCGGGCCGATGGCTGGACCCGGGCCCCTTCGGCTGCCTCGGCGCCGGGCTCGGGGCGGCCATCGGCGCGCGGTCCGCTTTTGCCGGCCCGCAGATCGTCCTGCTCCTCGGGGACGGCGCCGCGGGAATGTCGCTCATGGACGTCGACACCTTGGTCCGACACGGTCTGCCGGTCGTCATCGTCGTCGGCAACAACTCGTCGTGGGGATTGGAGAAGCACCCGATGCGGGCGCTCTACGGCTACGACGCATTGGCCGACCTGGCACCGCACACGGCATACGACCAGGTCGTGGGCGCCCTCGGCGGTGCCGGGGAGACGGTCACCAGGGCGAAGGATCTGCGGGGAGCCTTCGAGCGGGCCTTCGCCTCGGGCGTGCCCTATCTCGTCAATGTCCTCACGGACCCGCAGGCGGCGTATCCGCGCGCGACGACGGGGGTCTGATTCGCGGCTGGAGCACGCGCGCCGGTGAAATGACGTCGCGGGTTGTCAGGAGCGTCGGCGAGAATCCCCCCATGCGCCAGATCCGACAGTCGACGAAGCTGCAGAACGTCCGTTATGACGTCCGAGGACCGATCCTCGTCGAGGCCCAGCGGCTCGAGGCCGAGGGGCACCGCATCCTCAAGCTCAACATCGGCAACCCGGCGCCGTTCGGATTCGAGGCCCCTGACGCGATCCTCCAGGACATGATCCACAACCTGCCGCAGGCGCAGGGATACAGCGATTCCCGCGGAATCTATTCCGCCAGAACGGCGGTCGCGAGCTTCTATCAGAGCGAGGGGATGCGTGACGTCGACGTTGACGACGTCTACATCGGCAACGGTGTCTCCGAGATGATCACGATGGTCCTCCAGGCCCTCGTCGACAACGGCGACGAGATCCTGGTCCCGGCGCCGGACTATCCCCTGTGGACGGGCGCGGTCAGCCTCGCCGGCGGAACGCCCGTGCACTATCTGTGCGACGAGGACAACGGGTGGATGCCCGACCTGGCGGACATCGAGGCGCGGATCACACCGGCCACCAAGGCACTGGTCATCATCAACCCCAACAACCCGACCGGCGCGGTCTACAGCAAGGAGATGGTCGCCAGCCTCGTCGACATCGCCCGGCGCCATCAGCTCGTCGTCATGGCGGACGAGATCTACGAGAAGATCCTCTATGACGGCGCGACCCATCACCACGCGGCGCTCGCAGCCGGCGACGACGTCGTCTGCCTCACCTTCAGCGGCCTGTCCAAGGCCTATCGGGTCGCCGGCTTCCGTTCTGGCTGGGTCGTCGTCACCGGGCCGCGCGAGCGGGCGGCGGACTTCCTCGAGGGCCTGACCCTGTTGGCCAATATGCGGATGTGCGCCAATGTCCCGGCGCAGCACGCGATCCAGACCGCCCTCGGTGGCTATCAGTCGATCACCGAACTGATCCTCCCCGGGGGGCGGCTGCTCGAGCAGCGTGACACGGCCTACAAACTCCTCAATGCGATCCCCGGGATCTCCTGTGTCGAACCCAAGGGAGCGCTCTATTGCTTCCCGCGCATCGACACGCAGATGTATGCGATCGACGACGACGAGGCGTTCGTCATCGACCTTCTGCGCACCAAGAAGATCCTCATCACCCATGGGACGGGCTTCAACTGGCCGAGGCCCGACCACTTCCGGCTCGTCATCCTCCCGAGCGTCGAGGACCTCACCGACGCAATCGAGCGCATCGCGAGCTTCCTGGAGGCGCGACGCGGCTGATCGGTCGTATGCCGTTCGGCGACCCCGCGTAGACTGACCGGCCGTCATGTCCGAACCTTCCTGGTCCCCCGCGCCGGCACGGCACAACTCCGTGTCGCTGCTGCTCGTTGCCCTCATCCTCGCGGCCCTCGCGACCCTGGGCCTGTTGGTCCCCTCGGTGCGCGCGGCGATCAGCCGGGAAGCGCCGCCGCTGACCGCGGTGTCGATGCGGATCGAGCCGGTGGCCAGCCAGAAGCTGGAGAAGTGCCCCGAGGTGACGGATGCGCGATTGAGCCGGGCGACGACCGCGGTCCTCGGCACGCTGCAGCTCAACGCCGCGGGCGTCGCGAACTTCCGCGCGCTGCACTGGTTCCGGGGTGGACCGGCAGACCTGGTCCGGATCACGTCGACGACACCGAATGACCTCGATGACGCGCTCGCCGCGGCGCAGCTCGACAAGGGCCAGGTGTTGCTCGCCTCGCGCTCCGGTGATCTGCTGTTGTGTGGGGAGTCCGGGCCCTATTCCGCCTCACAGGCGGCGAAGTTCTATGCGGTGTTCGAGCAGGCCTCGAGCTCGTCGTCGGCCTCGTCAGCCTCCTCGTCACCGACGAAGTGATCGCGAGTCGTGGCCGAGGTCACGCGTCGAGGTCCCAGACGACCAACTGCTCAGAGTCACAGACGACTACCGCGGGGCCCGGGTGCGCGAGCGCCTGAGGGAACGCGACGGCGCCACGGTCGGTCGTTCGGAGGGAGCGCGGTCCATGCCGGCCCATCCAGGAGGCGACGTGCTCGCCCTCAGTCGAGGTAGTCGGACAACTGCCCGAAGGTCTCATCGGACACGCTCGCCCGTCCCCCGACGACGACGATCGTCCGCGGGTGGAGGCGGCGTAGCTCCGCGGCCACCGTGTCGGGGATGCCGTCCAACTCCACGAGCAACGTCGGCGCATGACGGGCCCCGGCGACGGGCGCCCCGGACAGGGCGTCGGCGAAGACCCAGCCAGAGGAGATGAAGACCGTGTCCGCGCCGCCGGGAAACCCGCTCTGCGAGATGGCTGCCGAGGTCGCGAACCGGTCCGCGCCGGACCACCGGACGACGGCACCGGTCGTGTCGGCGGCAAGCGCCTGCTCCACGGCCGAGGAGATCGTCGCGGTTCCACCCAGGACGACGATCTCCTTGGGCGCCAGTCGCTTCAGTTCGGCGTCGATGGAGGCCGGGACGGCGTCCGGTGCCGTGAGGAGGATCGGCCCGGGCGTCGACCCGGCGGCCGGAGCGCCGGCGAGCGCGTCGGGGAAGGCGGTCCCTGACGCGACATAGGCCCGAGTGACGCCCGGCGCGAAGGCGGCGGCGCTCATCGCGGCGGATGCGGCATACCGATCCGGACCCGACCACCGTGTCGTGGGTCCGGTGGTGAGGGTGGACAGATCGGCATACACCGCGGATGAGATCGTCGCCTCACCACCGAGCACGACGATGCTCCGCGGCTGAAGCCGGACGATCGCGTCACGGACGGTCGAGGGGACGCTGTCGTGACGCACCAGCAGGATCGGCGCGTGGTCACGCCCGGCGATCGGCGCCCCGGACAGGGCGTCCGTGAACACCTCGCCGGATGCGACGAACATCCGGGCCACCCCGACGGGAAAGCTGTTGGACACCCGGGCGGACACCTGATAGCGATCGTGCCCCTCCCACCGCACCAGCCGGCCGTCCCGTGCGTCAGCGCGCGCCGATCCCGCGAACCCCACCATCGCCGCGAGCAGAGTGATCACCGTCGCTCCTCGACGCCCGCGCCCCGCATGCCGCACCCGTCCCCACATGACGACTCCCCCGCTTCGGGCGGTGCCCCGCCGGCCCCGCTGCCGCCCCATCATGCCCTCGGATCAACGGATTTCCGCACGGCATCGGCTGCCCGATTCTCATCCGACCGACGCCCGCTCGCGCCAGTCCTGCTGACGCACCATCCGTCAGATCTCCGCTCACTGCCGCGACCCCGCCTCGCAACGGATGATTTCCGTTGCGAGGAGGGGTTCTCGTTGCGTAGTCAGCCGCAGTCGCGGACCGCGGCCTTGACCCTGGGGACGGCGCCCGGCGGGACGCTCAGTTCGGTCACGCCCATCCCGACCAGCGCCTCGGTGAGGTGGGGATCGGCGGCGAGCGCGCCGCATACGGCAACGGGGACACCGGGAAGGCGCGCGCACACGTGCGCGATCAACCCAAGCACCGCCGGGTGATCCTGCCGCGCGAGCCCGGCGACGGCCGCGTTCCCGCGGTCGGCAGCGAGGGCGTACTGCGCCAGATCGTTGGTCCCGATGCTGACGAAATCGACCGATCCCGCATAGTCGGCGATCCGCAGTGCCGTCGCCGGCACCTCGACCATGATCCCGAGTGGCACCGGGGGGCACCCGGCGACGGAGTCCCGGGCCGACGCGAGAATGCCTGCGGCCCAAGCGACTTCGGCCGGATCGGTCACCATCGGCAGCAGCATCCGCACGTCGGCGTCGAGCGCCGTCAGGCAGATCGCGCGCACCTGTTCGGCGAACACCTCCGGCGCCCGCATCGTCAGCCGTATGCCGCGCACCCCGAGGAACGGATTCGCCTCCCGCAGCGTCGGGAGGAAGGCCAGCGGCTTGTCGCCGCCCGCGTCCCACGTCCGGATCGTCACGGGGCCGGGAACCGCCGATGCGAGGCGACGATAGATCCGCGCCTGTTCCGCGGCCGTCGGCGGCGTCACGGCGGTCGCGAAGAGCAGTTCACTGCGCACGACGCCGAGACCGTCCGCGCCGAACCCGCGGGCGCGGTCGGCGTCGTCGAGTGCGGAGACGTTGACCTCGACGCGGATGCGCGTCCCGCCCCGGGTGTATGCCGCGCCGCCACCACCCGCGCTCGCCCGCGCCCTGTGCCGGTCCCGATCGCGTTGCCGCCGTTCGAGTTCCGCGAGTTCGTCGGGGGCCGGGTCGATGAGCAGGGCATTGTCGGCCGGGTCGATCGCGACGATCGTCCCCGCGGCGAGCGTCGCCGCCTCGGGATGCCCCGTGATGACCGGTATGCCGCGGGCTCGCGCCACCAGCACCCCATGCCCCAGGCCGCCACCCGATGTCGTCACGACGCCTCGCGTCACCGCCCGGTCGAGGGTCGTCGCCGTCGCGGCATCGAGTTCGGCGAGAACAAGAACGCCGGCTCGCCCCAAGGGTGTCGCATCCAGCGTCCGCCGCCCGAGCGCGGTCACGACCAGGCGTCGAAGACCGCGCACATCCTGAGCGCGTTCGCGCAGATACGGATCCGGCAGCGCCTCGATTCCCGCGGCCGCCGCGTCCAGCCGCGCGGTCCAGGCCCGGGGCGCGGACACACCGGCGCCGAGATCAGCAGCGACTCCGGTGCTCAGGTCCGGGTCGCCGAGCATGGCGGCCTGGGCGGCGAGCACCGGGTGCGCGGCGGCGAGTCCGTGGAGGTGCGCCCGAACGGCCTCGACGGCGGCCGTGCTCCGCTCCCGCTCGACCTCCACCCCGCCCTGGACGTATGCCGCTCCCTCCCCCGCGACGTCGTCCTCCATCCGCACGACCGGCCCCACGGCGACGTGGTCCGCGCTTCCCGAGTCCCGACCCACGTCCGCTGGCCCGGCGCCCGCGCCATCGTCCGCGGACGTGTCGGCCCGACTCGGTTCCGCGTCGGCCCCACCGGTCTGCGCCCCTTTTGGTGGGCTCTCGCCGAATCCATTGTCCGCCAGCGCGACAACCGCCGCGAGCGCCGCCGCCGCCTCGGCTCCGGCCACCTCCAGCTCCAGACCGGCACCCGCCGTCGCCCCGAGCGCGAGCACCTGCGCGAGGCTCCGCCCGTCCGCCCGCCGCCCTGAGGCCGCATCCCGCAGCGTCACGTCCGCAACGATCCCGGTCAACGCGGCCACCAGCGCGGCCGCGGGCCGCGCGTGCAGCCCGTGCGGCCCCGGCGCCGAGATGCTCGCCCGCAGCGGAGCCGCCGGGGTGACCACCTGCGTACTCCCGCCCGCCTCGGCGACCACAGGTGCGGCATACGGCGAGTCCGCGCCACTGAGATGTGCCTGTTTCGGCAGCAGCCCCGCCCGCGCCTCGGCATCGACCCGCGCGAGATCGGCCCCGGTCGCCGCGGTCACGACCGCCGCCACCAGCCCCTCCACCAGAGGCGCCGATGTGATGACAACCTGCTGCGCCACAACCGGATCCACGAACTCCAGGGCCATCTCGGCGGACAGGACCGCGCTGCCCAGGTCGACCAGGACGAGCACTCCGACTCCGCCGGCCGCCGCCTCCTCGATCGCCGCCGCGACCGCCGTGGCGTCCGTCCCGAGCGTCGTCTCGTCGAGTCCAGCGGCCACCACGATCCGCGGCGCCCGCTCCCCCGCCATCTGCGCCGCCAACCCGGCCACCGCCCGGGCGAGCGGCCGACTGTGCGAAACGACGACGATGCCGACCATGGGCGCGCCTATGCGCCGAGTGTGCGCGCCGCGGACTCGAGCAGCATCGTCATGCTCACGGCGCCTGGATCGAGATGCCCGACGCTGCGCTCCCCGAGATAGCTCGCCCGCCCCTTCCGCGCCACGAGCGGGATCGTCGCGTCCCGCCCGATGCGCGCTCCGGCGGCAGCCGCCGCGAGTGCCGCCCGCAGATCACCGCCGGCGGCGACCGCGCGCTCGTATGCCGTCACCCCCGGCCCCAGCGCATCGACCATCGTCTTGTCCCCGGCGCCCGCCTTGCCCCGGTCGACCACCCCCGCGAGCCCCGCCCGCAGACCAGCCCCGCACTCGGTCACCGCGCTCCCCTCCGCGCCCGCGATCCCCGGTGCGAACCGAAGGAAGAAGGTCCCATAGAGCGGCCCACTCGCCCCGCCGACCGTGCTCACGAGGGTCCTCCCAACCGTCTTGAGATATGCTGCGGGAGAGTCCAATCCGCCGGCATCCAGCGCCGCCACCGCCTGCATCCCCCGGTCCATATTGCTCCCGTGGTCGGCGTCCCCGATGGCCGCGTCCAACTCGGTGAGATAGCTCGCCTGGGCGTGGACGACGGCCGCGTAGTCGGCCAGCCAGGCCCCCACCGCCGCCGTCGTGAGCGTCTCCATCAGCAGCCCCACCGCAGACCCGGCGTGCTGACCGGCGCATCCCACAGCCGCACGATCTCGTCATCGACGCTGAGCAGCGTCACCGAACAGCCGGCCATCTCCAGCGACGTGATGTGGTTGCCGACGAGGTTCCGCGCGATCCGCACGCCGGCGGAGTCGAGCAACGCGGCGATCTCGCCATACATGAGATAGAGCTCCAACAACGGCGTCCCGCCCATCCCGTTGACGAACGCGATGACCGGCGAACCGGTGAAATCGCGATCCGCGAGAATGGGTTCCACGAGAAGGCGAGCGATTTCGCGGACGGGGGCGAGCGGCATACGGACACGTCCGGGTTCGCCATGTATGCCGATCCCGACCTCCATCTCCCCCTCACCGAGGGCGAAGGTCGGCTTCCCCGCCGCCGGAACCGTGCACGACGTCAACGCCATCCCCATCGACCGACCACCGTCGACGACCCGCAGGGCGAGATCCCGGCACCCGGCGAGGTCGCGCCCCTCCTCCGCTGCGGCGCCGACGATCTTCTCCAGCAACACCGTCGTCCCGACGCCCCGCCGCCCCGCCGTATAGAGGCTGTCCTGCACCGCGACATCGTCGTCGACGAGGACACTGGCGACCTCGCGTCCGGCGTCCGCGGCGAGCTCCGCCGCCATGTCGAAGTTCATGACATCGCCCGTGTAGTTCTTGACGATGTGGAGCACTCCCGCGCCCCCGTCGACCGCCTCCGTCGCCGCGAGGATCTGGTCGGGCACGGGTGAGGTGAACACCTCACCGCAGCACGCCGCGTCGAGCATTCCCCGCCCGACGAATCCCGCGTGCAGCGGTTCGTGCCCCGAGCCGCCGCCCGAGACGAGCCCGACCTTCCCCGCCCGCGGACCCCCCGCCCGCAGGACGAGTCGGTTGTCGAGATCGACCCGCACCCGGTCGCCGTATGCCGCGGCGAACCCCCGCAGGCTGTCCGTCACCACGTCAGCGGGGTCGTTGAGGAGCTTCTTCATCCCGCCAGTCTGGCACCGACGGCGCGGTAGCGGCCCCGTCCCTCCGCACGGTTGGTCCACGAAGCCCGGCGAGACCACGGGAGGCTGCGGCAGCGGGAAACGGAGATCATGGCCAGGCGTCCGGCGTCGCGGTCGGGCCGCTGGGGCCCGGAGCACGCTCGCCGGCGAACCGATTTCACCAGGGCCCGGCGACCGGGTAGCATCGTCCCTCGGCGTGCGCTTCCCTGCGCGCGCCAAGCGCCCGTAGCTCAACGGATAGAGCATCTGACTACGGATCAGAAGGTTAGGGGTTCGAATCCCTTCGGGCGCGCTTCGAAGTGCATCGCGGCACAACAAGATTCGCGCTCTAGGCGAGTCTAACGATGTCGCGATATCGGGCCAGCTGGCCCTGAAACGCGCGATCCTGAGCCCCACGTGGTGCTCGCATGGGGCCAACCTTCTGATTCCTGGCAGACGAGGTCAAAGGCTGCAGGCGATCATCTCCGCGCGGGACCAGTCGGTCGTGCCGCGCGAAATCCAGACCAGGCAGCGCTAAGCATCGCCGGTTGCGTGGAGGATCTGGTCAGAGCGTGGATCCCAGACGGCCACGCCGTGGCTGCCGAGGTCGTCGGTGGCGACGACCCCTTGGATCCAGACACAGACCGCGGCAACCGGATCCCAGATGCGGACGGTGCCGTCGTTGCCGGCGCTGGTCAGGTGGGTGCCGTCGGGACTCTAGGCCAGCGCCCAAGTGCCCGAACTGCGAGACAGACCACTCCACTGGACCCCCCGCGCGATCCCGCGGAGTGCTCCGGCCTCGCGCCGACCGTCTCCGGAGGTTTCCCGCCCGGCAGCGTCAACACCGTGGGCGGTCAGGCGACCGGACAGTGCGCGACCCTGGCGGGCTAGCCAGGGCCGCGCACTGTCCGACCGGCACCCGGTGACGTGGCCCAAGCGCGCCGAGTCAGCGAGCACCTCGACTTCGTCGAGCGGTTCCTGCACCACCACCACGAGACCGAGGACGAGATGCTCTGGCAGAAACTCATTGCGCGGGCGGACCCGGAGCTGCAAGCGCTGATCGAGCTGATGGGCACGCAACACGAGGTGGTGGCGGGGTGCCTGCAGCGATGTCTGCCGGCGCGGCAGGCCTGGGCGGCGACGGCCGACCACGATGCCGGCGCGGAGCTCGCGGGGCTGTACGACCGCTTGGCCGGGCCACTCCTGGAGCATCTGGACGCCGAAGAGACCCGCATGATGCCCGCCGTCGCGAAGCTCGTCACGGTCGGGGAGTGGGCGGCCATCGGGGAGGCCGGCAGGAGTGCGTTCAAGGGGCGCGAGTCGTTGCTCAGCTTCGGGATGATCGGAGCGGAGGCACCGCCTGAGGTGATCGCCGGCCTGCTCGGCAACGCCCCGCGTCCGGTGCGTTTCATGCTGCCTCGTCTGGCT
The DNA here is from genome assembly GCA_046330995.1 of Dermatophilaceae bacterium. GTDB lineage: Bacteria > Actinomycetota > Actinomycetes > Actinomycetales > Dermatophilaceae > Nostocoides_A. Next base: position 437,750 of record JAXLRS010000003.1, on the reverse strand, counting down.
GCCAGGACGTATCGAACGCACCTGCGGCAGTTGCGGCTGCAGCCCTGAGGTCGCGCTGATGGGTGTCAACCGTGTCCCGCTGGAGACAGGGCCCAGCTCCGCCCTCCAGTGACGACCCGGATCCGCCGGGATGAGGCCTGGCTCGACCTACGGCGGACCCGATGATGCGCCGTCGCTCAGGTCGACTAGGTGCGCGTCGCCGCGTGGACATCCACGTCTCCCTTTCCGCTCACTGCGGGGTGGCCGTGCCAGCGATTGGGGGCGAGAGGTCTGGCGAGTCGGCCGTTGGCCTTCAGGATGCTGCGCCGGTCACGGCCGCAAGCCTTCATTAAAGTGATGCTAAGGTTGGTTTCATGAAAGAAGGGTCGCCGGCGTTGCTACCGCTGCTGCGCTCGCGCGCGCAGGGGGACATCGTCGCGTGGATCATGCTGCATCCGCTGGAGGAGTTCTCGCTGGTGGAGATCGGTCGGGCGGTGGGGGTGTCGGGTCCGACGGTGATGCGTGAGGTGGACCGGTTGGCGGAGGCCGGGCTGGTGCGGCATACCAAGCGGGGGAATCAGCGGTTGGTGCGTGCCGAGACCGAGAGCCCGGTCTTTGGGCCCTTGGCGGCGTTGATGGCGGTGACGTTCGGGCCGGTGCCGGTGTTGCGCGAGCTGCTGGCCGAGGTGCCGGGGGTGCGGCAGGCGTGGATCTACGGGTCGTGGGGGGCCCGCTACGCCCAGCAACCCGGCCCGGTCCCGGGGGACATTGATGTGCTGGTCGTCGGCACGGCCGACCTGGACGCGCTTGATGAGGTGGCCCAGGCTGCAACTGGGCGGCTGGGTCGGGAGGTGTCGATACGGCGCGTGCGCCCCCAGGTATGGGATGCGGCAGACGCTGACCCTTTCAAGGCGACGGTGACCTCCCGTCCGATGGTTGCCCTCATCGGGGGTGAAAGCCCGTGACCGGGTGGAGCACGGGCCGGGAAGAGGTCGAGGCGATGCTGGCCGCGGGCGACCTCGAGAACGTCACCGCGTCGACGGAGAATGCGGCGCGCCTGCTGGCGGAGGCCGAGCGGCATCTTCGCTCGGCCCAGCTCGTGGCTGAGGCTGACCCTGCGGGTGGCTATGACCTGCTGTATGCCGCGGCGCGCAAGTCGATGGCCGCGGTCTTGGCCGTGCAGGGGTTGCGTGCGACCAGCAAAGGTGGGCATGTCGCCGTGTAGGAGGCTGTCGCCGCTCAGCTGGGTCGAAGTGGGGCTGTGGTGCGTCCGTTCGGACGGCTGCGGCGGACCCGCAACGATGCCGACTACCCGCGGCTGGACAGCCCGCAGTTGAGCGGTGATGACATCGCCGAGGACCTGCCGAAAGCACGGGCCATCGTCACCGCGATGGGGCACCTTCTGCCTCATCTGCACCCCTGGTGACCAGGTGTGGGCCGGCCCAGAAACGGCCCACAAACCCGCGGGCTCGACGTTCAGGTGACTCAAGACGACCAGAGCCGTCACGCCACGGCAGCCAACGGTTGCCTTGCGAGAGTGGTACTTTGGGTCCTCGCGTGGTGTCGGCTGCAGGCGCGCCGGGTCGGCTCCAGACGCCCCGACCGGGCGATTCGGAAAACTACGGATCAGAAGGTTAGGGGTTCGAATCCCTTCGGGCGCGCTTCCTTCGTCAGCGCCACCGCTGGGGCCCCCCTTCGGGCGCGCTTCCTTCGTCAGCGCCACCGCTGGGGCCCACCTTCGGGCGCGCTTCCTTCGTCAGCGCCACCGCTGGGGCCCACCTTCGGGCGCGCAGAACCAAAATGGTCTGTGACCTGCGCAAACGTGGTCCGTATATCCCCTTCCAGCCGCGTTGGCGGTGCCTGGCTGGCCCAAGAATGGGCTCGAGAACTCTTCGCGCCCCACCCTGTGATCCCTCGCTCAGGTCGCTGGTCCGCGGCACATCACCCGGCCCCACCTCCAGCATCCCCCCTGACGCTACGCAGGTGCCTTCTGGTGCCGGCAACGTCACATCCGGTGCCACCCAGGCGGGCACCAGGAGTGACATTGCTTCATCGAGCAGGCCACGGACCGCCGGGAGCAGCGGATCCACAGATCAGCCATCGATCCCTGGACCGGATGGGTCCCGCTGAGCGTCGGTTGCGACCGGTAGGGTCGATCCGATCACGCCGAACGAACCAGGTCCCGGGAGACTGCATGCTGGTGGTCCACGGTTTCTGGTCGGCAACCCGGGGGCTGTGCCTGTGGGCCGAAGACTCGCAGTCGCCCGTCACCAGCCCCAGCCAGGCGGTCCGCAGCGCCCGACCCCACCCATTCGCGGCAGCTCCCGCCGACCTCTCCGACGCGGTGCCCGGCCTGACCGGGGCACCCGGCACGGCCACGCTCCTGCTGCCGTCCACGAGCCGCTCGCCCCTCGACTCACCCGAGGTTCCGCGACTTCGGCCTCGCCGGGAGAGCGGGAAGCCGCCGATCCTGCTGCCCTGGACCGTGCCGGTGGTCCGCGTCGATCCGAGGTCGGCGCTCGACGTCCTCGACCTGCCGATCATCGAGGCCCGCTACGGCGTCTCCATGCACCACCTCGCCGACATCGCCGCGTTCGCCCGTGATCTGGCCGAGCGCGGCCGGGTGCTCCCGGACGTCCAACCGGGCGATGAGCACACGCCGCCGCAGGCACGCTGGCGCCCGGTCCTCCAAGGTCCCGACGTCGTCGTCGCCGCCGCACTCTCCGCTGCGCTGCCCCCCGTATGCCGCGCCGAGGCCCCCGCGTCCGGCGACCCGGCCGGTCAGAGCCCCACCGCCCTGGTCGGCGACGCGACCGCCACTTTCACCGACGCCGTCGTCCGCCGGCGTCTAGAGAGCACTCGCCTGCCGCCGCCGCGTCGCGGCCGACGACCGAGACGTATGCCGCCCACCGACGCCTGGCTCCTCGCCCTCACCTCACCGGTGGCCGAGTTCGAGGCCACACCCAACGAGGTGGCCGCCCTCGCCGAGGCGCTGGCGCCGTGGGCCCAGTTCGGCGCCGGGCCGGCCGGCCCGGCGCGACTGACCTTCCGCCTCGCGGAACCCGACTCCGACTCCGCCCTTGGGGACCTCGGCGATTCCTCTGATTCGCCCGCGCCCCGTTGGCGGCTGGAGTTCTGGCTTCAGTCGGCGCAGGACCCCACCCTGCTCGTGGCCGCGGAGCAGGTGTGGAGCGGCGGCGACGGGCTCGCCCGCTGGCTGAGCCGCCCCGACGAATTGCTCCTGGCGGAACTCGGCCGGGCGAGCACGATCTATCCCGCGCTCATCGATGCTCTGCACACCTCCCACCCTGACGCCCTCGCCCTCGACCTCCACGGCACCCACGACTTCCTCACCTGCCGAGCCGCCCTCCTCGACCAGGCCGGGTTCGGGGTCCTCCTGCCGGCCTGGTGGTCGCATCGGCAGCGCCTCGGCCTGCGCGGTTCCGCATCCACCCCGACCGACTCGACGGTGACCGGAGGCCGGTTCGGCCGGGACTCCCTGGTGGACTTCGCGTGGCAGCTCGCCGTCGGCGACGAGGCGCTGACCGACGAGGAACTGGCCGCGCTCGCCGCCACCAAGGCGCCCCTCGTCCGGCTGCGCGGCCAATGGGTCGTCGTCGACCCCGACCAGCTGCAGCGAGGGCTGGACTTCCTCGCCCGTCAGGCCGCTCGCCCCTCGACGGTCGGCGAGGTCATCGCGCTGGCCACCCGCCATCCCGACGACCTCGACACGCCGCTGCCGGTCATGGCGATCCACGCCGACGGTCCCCTGGGCGACCTGCTCACGGGCTCCGCCGAACGGACCCTGCAACCCCTCGCCACTCCCGACGGTTTCCATGCGGACCTGCGGCCTTACCAGACCCGGGGACTGTCCTGGCTGGCGTTCCTCGCCGACCTCGGCCTGGGTGCCTGCCTGGCGGACGACATGGGGCTCGGCAAGACGATCCAACTGCTGGCCCTGGAAAGCCACCAACGCAGCGAACGCCCCGTCGCCCGCCCCACCCTGTTGCTGTGCCCGATGTCCCTGGTCGGCAACTGGCAGCGCGAGGCCGCCCGCTTCGCCCCGCACCTGCGCCTCTATCCGCATCACGGCCGGGAACGCTGCCATGGGACGGACCTCGCGGACCACCTGGCCACCGCCGATCTCGTCGTGACCACCTACCACACCGCCACACGCGACATCGACGAGCTCGCGGCATACGACTGGGAACGGCTCGTTCTCGACGAGGCGCAGGCGGTCAAGAACAGCCAGTCGCGCGCCGCGCGGGCCGTGCGGCGGCTGCCTGCCCGCCATCGCGTGGCCCTGACCGGAACCCCGATGGAGAACCGGCTGTCCGAACTCTGGGCGATCATGGATGTGCTCAACCCGGGGATCCTCGGGTCTGCCGAGAAGTTCCGCGCGCGGTATGCCGTGCCGATCGAACGCCACGGAGAGACCGAGCCCGCCGGCCGGCTGCGGACGATCACCCGCCCCTATCTCCTTCGCCGGGTCAAGACGGACCCGACGATCATCGACGACCTGCCGGAGAAGATCGAGATCACGCAGCATTACCGCCTGACCATCGAGCAGGCGGCCCTCTATCAGTCGGTCGTCGATGAGATGATGCGGCGAATCGAGACCAGCACCGGCATCGAGCGGCGCGGAAACGTCCTGGCGGCGATGACCAAACTCAAGCAGGTGTGCAATCACCCCGCTCAGCTGCTCCACGACCACTCGCCCATCGGCCGGCGGTCGGGCAAGGTGACCCGCCTGGAGGAGATCGTCGAGGAGATCCTCGCCGAGGGCGACAAGGCCCTGCTGTTCACGCAGTACACCGACTTCGCCGAGTTGCTTCTGCCGCATCTGTCTGCCCGATTCGACACCGAGATCCTCTATCTGCACGGCGGGACCTCGAAGCAGCGCCGTGACGAGCTGGTCACGCGGTTCCAGTCCGACGACGGCCCACCGCTGTTCCTCCTCTCGCTCAAGGCGGGCGGCACCGGGCTGAACCTCACCGCCGCCAACCACGTCATCCACCTCGACCGCTGGTGGAACCCGGCCGTCGAGAACCAGGCCACCGACCGCGCGTTCCGGATCGGTCAGAAGCGCCGCGTCCAGGTGCGGAAGTTCGTCTGCGTGGGGACCCTCGAGGAGAAGATCGACGCGATGATCGAGGACAAGAAGGCCCTCGCGAACAGTGTCGTGACCGATGGCGAGGGCTGGCTGACCGAACTGTCGACGGGCGCGCTGCGCGACCTGTTCGCCCTCGCCGAGGACGCCACCGATGAGTAGCCGCTGGTACCCACCCCCGGCCAAGCCGCGGCCGGTCGCGGACGGCATACGCGCCCGGAGCCGACGCGGGGCGATCGCCCAGACCTGGTGGTCCGAGCGGTTCATCGCCGTGCTCGAGTCGCTCGGTGTCGGCGCGCGCCTCCAGCGGGGTCGCACATACGCCCGCAAGGGGCAGGTCATCGACCTCACCATCGAACCGGGGGCGGTGAGCGCATGGGTCCAGGGCACCCGCGCCCGGCCCTATCGCGTGCGAATCGCCGTCACACCCTTCGACAAATCCGCGTGGGCGCGCGTCACCGAGGAGCTCGCGCGCGACGCGTGGTACATCGCGCGGCTCCTCGCCGGCGAGATGCCCGAAGACATCGAGGACGCCTTCGCCTCGGTCGGGCTCTCGCTGTTCCCCGCCAGCGCGGGCGCGCTGTCGCTGGATTGCACCTGCCCGGACTGGTCGGTGCCCTGCAAACACATCGCGGCCGCCTTCTATCTGCTGGCCGAGTCTTTCGACGAGGACCCGTTCGGCATCCTCGCGTGGCGCGGGCGCACCCGCGCGGACCTGCTCGAGACGCTGGCCGCGCTGCGCACTGGCACGTACCCGGTCGACCGACCCGCCGACGCCGAGCACGTCGTGCCGCTCATCGAGTGCCTCGACTCCTTCTTCGCGCTCCAGGCACCACTGCCATCCCGTATGCCGATCGCCGCGCCGAGCGACGCCCTGCTCGACCAGGTGCCACCCACAAAGCTGATGGTCGGCGGTCACGGGCTCGTCGAGGTGTTGCGTGCGGCATACGTCCGGCTCGGTGAGGTCCCGCACTAGCCGCCGCAGCGCCCGATAATGGGGTCATGGCCCCCCACCTCGTCCCGGATGACCCGGACGCTCGGCTCGACCTGGCTCGAACCATCCTGGCGGCCCAGCCGTTCTCGCGCCTCCTCGGGACCGAGATCACGGCCTTCGGCGACGGTCACGCGGTCCTCCGGCTCGCGATCGGCGACGACCACCGCCAGCAGTTCGGGCTCGTCCACGGCGGGGTCCATGCCTACCTCGCCGACAACGCGCTGACGTTCGCGGCCGGATCGGTGCTCGGGCCGAGTGTGCTCACGGAGACGGTCTCCGTCACCTACCTGCGAGCGGCCCGCAACGGCGTGCTCGAGGCTCGGGCACATGTGACCGAGCACGGCGAGGGGAGCGCCCGGTGTGAGGTCGAGATCGTCAACCTCGACGCCGGCGGGACTGCCACCGTGAGCGCGAGGGCCAACGGCTCGGCGCGCTCGACGACGGCGACGTCGGGGACGTCCGCGGGTTGATCGACCGTCAGCCGCTCGGGGCACCGCGGTCGTCCTCCTCCACCGCACCCTCGCATGGCCTCGGCCCTGCCGTGGGTGGCTTGGCGCCCCCCGTGCCCCCCGAACGTTGGACGTGACGTGATCTCCGTCGTCCTTCAGGCTCGTCGGGGCACGGGACTGAAAGGGGCACGAGGTCGATGGCACGTCTCGGGATGGACGTCGAAGTCGTCGAGTCCGTCGCCAAGGAGTTGACGTCAGCCGCGCACGCCCTCAGGTCGATCACATCCGCTCTGGACCGATCCCTGCGCCGGGCCCAAGAAGTGTGGATCGGCCGCGACGCGTCGGCCCTGGTCGGTGACTGGCAGCGCCAGCACCGGCACCTCGACCAGTTGGCCCAGGCGATCGACGACTATGCACGCCAGGCCCAGCGGCAGGCGGCCGAGCAACGCCGCGCGAGTGAGTCGACCGGCGCCGTCGGCGGCGCACCGGCGCCTCGGCGACATGACCCATGGCGCCGCGATGAGCCGGCGACCGAGCAGCAGGTCAACGACATCGCCACGCGGTTGAAGGTGATCGGGCAGTCGGGCATCAAGGACCACTACCCGCAGGCCTATGCCAGGGCCGAGGCGTGGGGCAAGGAACTCCGGAACAATCCCAATCCGAGCGCCGCCGAAGTGGCCGCCTTTCAGAAATACTGCTACCTGCTCAGCCTGGCCAGCGGGAACCGGTCCAAGGTCCACGATTTCGCGACGATCGCGGCGGACAACTTCGATGACATGTCGAAGGCACAGGTCGAGGCCGTCTATGGCACGATCAAGGCGGGAGTCCCAGGAGGTTCGACAACCGATCTCAGCACGCTGTCGGTGGGCCATGCCGCGGGCCTCGTCGCCGAGGGAGCGGCCAAGGGGGCCGCCGGCTGGGCTGGCGCGGAGATGCGCGGCGCCGTTGTCGAGAAGCTCACTCCCGAGATGGTGCCGGGCGTGGTCTCGGCATACGACCGAGAGGCGGGCGCCTTCCTCGCCGACGTCTACACCCGCGCGCACGCGGTCCCGACCAGTTCCGTCTCGACGGGCTCCTCGATCATGAGCGCAGTCGCGGATGCAGTCGCCTGCTACAAGCCTCGCCCAGAGGCGCTACGGCCGGTCAGGGCGCCACACGTGGATCACCACAGAGCGGCGACGGCCAGCGTCAGGTGGGCGGCAAGACGCAACTGCGGAAGCAAGATCAGCGTCGGCTCGCTTTCGCTGTCGTTGGGTGCGCCCAGCAGCCGGAGCATGGCCTCCACGGCCGAGCGCTCCGGGTCCCGGGCCGGCTCGCTTCGGAGCCGGTTGATGGCTTCGATGTCGATGACGACGCAATACCGTGCGGTCGCGCCCGGGTCCGGCACGTGCCATGAGGCAGCCTGGTTGCCTCGGATGATCAGGTCTTTGATCAGCGGCGCGAAGACCCGCTCGTTGATCTCGGTCACCAGATCCAACGGCTCGTCCGGAAGGTGGACCAGCCCACAGACCGACGCGGCCACGGTTCGGCCCACCCTCTGCGGCGTGAGGCTTATGCCTGCTGGTTCGCGTCGTCGTGTCGGACGGGGGCCGATGGCCATTTCCAGGCGATCCGGAAGATCGCCACCAGCAACAGGACTTCGACGACGCTGCCGACGATGTAGTACGCCCACGACTCGCCGGCCGCGGCGGCGATGATGGTGATGGTGTAGGCGACGCTCACAACGAATTGGACAACCCGGTTGACCCTGGCTCCGAGCACCAAGGACAGGGGCACCATCAACGCCGCCACGAGGATGTATATCAAGGTGAGCGCCAGGAAGGTCTGGTTGACCGTGAACCCTGTGGTCGCCACCTTCCCGGCCATCGCCGCGTGCAGGACGTCGGCGCGCAGGTAGGCGAAGATGTCGACGTAGGCGAAGACGAACAGCATCGCCGTCCACAGTCCGCTCAGGATGACCTTGACGTTGACCGGGTCGTCCCGGCGCTTCCCGAGGGTCGGCGCTGTGCGTGTCGCTTGCATGGTGGACATGTCCATCAACTCCGTTTCCATGGCATCGGAATCGATCCGATGGGGTGATCTTGCGAATGTCGTTACTCCGCCGCTGCCGGTTGGTGGATCGGTCGGTCGTCACGGTCGGTGCGGAGGGTCGGTCGCCCGCCGGCCCTCGCGAAGCATGGCGATGCCGAGCCACAACAGCCAGATGATGAGGCCGAGACCGCTGACCGACATCAGCAGCAGGGAGTTCAGGAGCACCGAGAAGATGCCCGCTGCACCGAGCAGCAGGCCCAGGTAGTTGAGCAACCGTGGGAGTTCCCGGGCCCCCAGCGCTGCCCAGCTGAGCATCAGCAGCCACAGCGCGAGGGTGATCGTCTCTCCGCCTCCGGCGCCCAGGCCGGTTTCGACGGAGTTGAGCGTGGTGTATGCGGTGGCGGCTTGTGCCGGGTCCTGGCCATGGAGCCTGACCACCGTGTCCAGGTCGGTGATCTGCAGGGTACCGATGACGATGACCAGCACCGCATAGATCAGGCCCAGGGTGGTCGCGGCGTGCGCCAGGGCGGATCGAGACTCGAGGTGGTCCGAGAGCGACAGCGACAGGACGACGAGGCAGGCGCCGAAGACCAGGTAGATGATGATGTACCACGCGCGCATGGCGGTGTGATTGTCGGCAAGGAGCCCCACCACTGTGCCGGGGGCGGCCTCGGTGTCGCCTAGTCCGTTCGGCAGCAGGAGGGCTGTGAACACGGCCAGGCCGGTGAGATTCGTCGCCGCTCCAGCCAAGGCGGCGAGGCCGCCCATTCGCCACGAGTTGGTCCTCTCCGGAGTCGTGGCCTGCGGTGTGGCTGTGTGGATGTTCGTCATTGCGATCTCCTCGCTTCGTTGACGGAACACGTCAGCCGACCCTCGCGGCCACGACGTGACCGCTGTGGGGCCGGGACGCGGTGATCAGTGACAAGCCGTGGGGAACCAAGGCCAGGGTCCTGCGTGGCTGACCGGTGCGACGGCCCGGCACTTCGAGCTCGACCACGTAAGCGGGGGTGATGCCGAGCCTCCTGAAGAACGGCGCGATCGACTGAAGCCGTCGATAGAAGCCCGGCGGACGACGGTAAGGGGTGCGAGCGGCATAGTCGACAGGCCCGAAGAAGCCTTCGGGGAGCAGGCGACGGCGAGTCATGACGTATCCGGCCTTTCGGTGTTGTGGGGGGCCGAGTGAGCACCGGAGGACCCCTGGCCCTTACCGCGGAGCTGGCGCTCGGCGCCATACCCGACGGCGACGCCGAGAGCGGTGCTGCGGACGGCGTTGAGCATGGTGCCGATGAGCAGGTAGCGCCGCGGGCGGTCGGTCGCCGCGGCGAACGCGGCGGACCGGTAGTCCGCCGCAATGGACGTCGACGAGATCGCCAGGTTCGCCAGCCAGAAGCCCGCCGCCCCCGCCAGGGTCAGCCAGACGAAGGTCCGCCGCCAGTGGGCCGGGGCTTGCGTCGTCGGTTCGTGGTGCCGAGCCTGTGGGCTCGGATCACCTACGGGGTTCGATGTCGTTGTCACGCTCGCGGCCACCCTGATCGAGACGGAATGGCGGATAACGGTCCGTCAGCAGGCTGGCGTAGGCGATGACCCGGAATACCCATCTGTTGAGGCCGACGACGAAACGCCACAGGCCGCGGGGGTAGGACGCTGTGAACAGCAGGGCGATACCGGCGAAGAACGCCAACAGGCCGATCAGCCCCGGCACGCTGGTCCCCTGTTCCCAGCCGCCGTCACCGGTGGAGGACTGTGATCCGATGAGGATGGCAAGGACGAGGAAGTGCGGTATCGGCAGCAGCCACCACTGGACCAGAGCCTTTCCACGCGAGGGGTGTTCGGGATAGGCGATGGTCAGCCGGGCCGGGTAGTCCGGCACGTCGGCGAGGGTGAACGGCGGATAACGGTCAGTGGCCAGAGCGCTGTAGCCGTAGTACTGCACCCGCCACGACCAGCGCAGCACGCCGCTGGTGTAGTCGAACGCCCAGCGCGGATATCGTCCGGTCACCAGGATCGACACGAACGCGATCACCGTGACCACCAGGTAGCCGGCGTAGAGCACGACCAACACCAGGTAGTGCGGGATCAGCAGCAGCCACTTGACGAGCCACAGCCACCTGGACAGCGGCTCATCCAAGGTCGCGTCGAGTTGCAGCGGGTATGCCGTGGACGGCGGTGCCGGGGGATCGGTCCCGGTGGACTCCATGACCGCCGATGGGAGGGTGGTTGACATGATGCGCTCCGTTCAGTGACGAGGGACAGGGGTTTGGCCGGACGCGGCAGCGACCGGGGTGGATGTGGTGCCGGTCGCGCCGACCGGCGCTGTCGTGCGGTCACCGGCTGGATCGGTGGCGATGGCGGCGAGAAGCTCGGGTTCGCATGCGCGAGGGGGGGTGAACCCTCTGACGATCAACCACACCGCCATGACCATCTCCTGAAGCAGGATCGGGACGTTGAGCACGGTGTTGACCGTGGAGAACCCGAAGGCCTGGGTGTAGCCGGCGTGGAGGGTAGCGACATAGGAGAGTGCCACCGCCGCGATGCCCCATCCCGCCAGCCAGCGCGGCAACAGTCGCGCGTTGAACAGCACGAGGTAGTACATGAGTGCCCCGGTGAGAAACGTGAGCAGTCCGAGGAACCCGAGCGCCCAGTGGCGCAGGGCCATCATGGAGTCTCCGGCGGCCTGGGCCGCCGGCCCTGGCGTGCCTGCTGTCTGCGCATGCTGGCCCACGGTCAACGCCGCCAGCAGGCCGAGGGAGCCGACCATCACGAACACGCCCTCGACCAGCCTTCCGGCGACAGCGCCCAGGCCCAGCCCACGGTTGTGACTGCGCAGGGCCGGGTACAACGCGACAGCGATCCCGACCCCCGTGGCTGCCCACACGAACTCCAGGACGGCGCTGAGTAGCACACTGCTCTCCCGCGACGGCAACTGGGCGAGGTAGTCCCCGTTGTCCAGGGTTGAGCCCAGGGGTGCGGCGCTCAGGATGCTGATGACCGTGCAGACGATGAGCAGCACTCCTGCGGCGATGGCGTTTCCTCGATACGAAGGCGGGGCGAATTGGGATGGGATGTGGGTCGACATGGCGGTTTCCTCACTCACGGATTGGGATCGGTGCGTCGCTGGCAGCCGTGCCCGATCGGGCTTGGCCCCTTCCCGGCGTGGCGGCCTGCACTGGACGGCTGGCGATACATTGGTCGGCCGAGGTCGCGACCGATCCGTGCTGGCTGGGTTCGACCGCGTCGAAGCCCTTGGCGAGCAGCCAGATGCCGAAGACGATCTCCTGGATGCCGATCGGTGCGGCAAGCGGAACGTAGTTCGTCACCGGCGCGTCGGCATACACCGCCAGGCCGCAGGCCATGCCCATCAAGGGAAGCGCTGCAATGCCCCACCCGGACAGCCAGCGCGGGATGAGACGGGTCCGGTAGAGGGCGATGTAATAGAGAAGCCCGCCGACGACGAAAGCGCTCACCGCGACGACGCCGGCCCGATCGTGAGCAGACCGCAGCGTGTCGCTTACGGTCTGCCAGGGGGACGGTCCCCCGGCCGCCGGGGCGTGGGCAGTGGCGATGCTGAGCACCGTCATCAGGCTCACGACTCCGACGAGATAGAAGACCGCTTCGATCGCGCGAAAGACGACCGCACCCAGGGCAAGGGTCGGGTGGGTGCGACGCAACACGGCATACAACACGATGGCGATGCCGACACTGCACCCCGCTGCGAACAGTTGCAGGAGGAGCGCGGTGGCCATCGTGCCCGACCCTGCGGCCACACCGGCGAGGTAATCGGTTCCGGTCAGCTCGGGGGCAATGCCCTCGGCGATCAGGGTGCCGGAGGTAGCGAGGATGAACAGCGTCCCCGCGATGATGGAGATCCTGCGCGTCGGTTTCATGATGGACTCCCTGCATCTGCCTACCCGGTCGCGTCCGGGAAGGACGAAGTGCCCTTGCGGCCCCACGTGAACAGCCGGCGTCCTACCAGGGCGAACCACAGCGGCAACAACAGGCCATAGAGCAGGTAGGCCGGGCCGATCACCGTTCTGAATGCCTCGCTGACGATGCCCAGCGCGCCCGTGATCATCCCGACAACGGCGAGTGTCCGACCGAAGTCCCCCTGCCGCATCAACGCGGACAGGACCAGGATGGCGGCGGCGGTCAGCACTCCCGCCCAGGGCGCTCCGTTGGTTGCCGCGATGAGCGCATCCGCGGCGCTGACCAGGCTGGCGCGCTCGGCGTCGCTCTCTGCGGCGGCGTAGGAGTTGCTCAGGATGACCAGGCCGCCGTGCAACGACTGGGGACTGCTGCCCACGGCCAGCGCAACGGTCTCCGCCGCGACCCCGAGGATCCCGCCGATGAGGGCGATGCTTCTGTCGGATCCCATGAGCGCCCTGGCGACGGCGACGAAGACGACCATCGCTGGCACGCTCAAGCCGACGAAACAGATCAGCTCCGTGAGGTAGACGCCTTTGTGCGCGGCGACGTAGGCCAGCAGCGGTCCGCCCTCGGCCGGTGGCACCGGGGCAACGACCATCAGAACGAGCGCGACCAGCACCATCACGACGAACACCAGACCCGCGATCCCGCCTGTGCGCTCCAGCCTCGCCCAGAACGGATCGGCGCGCGGTGCGGTGACGCCTGGACGGGTCGTTGCTTCAGCGCCCATGACGGTGTGCGATGCCGACGGTGAGCAGGTAGCCCATGATCCACACCTCGCCGACGATGGACGGCAGCGTGAGGAGTTGGCTGAGGCCGGTGTCCGGCAGCAGGTATGCCGCGAACGCGCTGAGAACGTACCCGAACCCGGCCAGGATGAGGATCCACCCGAGCGCCTTCGGCTGCCATCGCGAGCGCAGGACCAGCCACCCCATGGGGATGAGCCAGAGCCCGAAGAAGACCGCGGCAACCCCCCACACGTGACCGCTGGCGACGTAGAGCAGCTGTACCGTCCCGGCCGCGCCGACGCCGGTGGCCAGCGAGGTGTCGGCGGCCACCTCGTGTGCGGTGGCGAGCAGCGCCGCGCTGCCGAGGATGGCCGTCGCGCCGGCCATCCCGAACAGCACCAGCGCGGCCGCAGCGACACGGTCGACGCCACGGAACAGGCGATAGAACCAGAGTGCCGTCAGGGCCTGGGCCACGACGATGGCGAGCTCGAGAGCGATACCTAGTCGCGCGAGCCCCTCGAGCCTGGTGAGGTTGGACAGGGTGGCTGCGGGATCCCCATCCACGAACAACTGTCCGCGAATGACGAAGGTCCCGAGGATCCCTGCGACGAAGAACGCAAGATACAGGGCCCCAGTGGTCCGGGCCGTGCGTTTCAGCTCCGTATCCACCACGGCTGGTTCTGCCGCGGTGATCGTGTCGGTCATGGGGTACTCCTCGAGATCATCGGAAATGGACGTGTGGCCACGGAGCGAAGGGAAATGGACGTGTGGCCACGGAGAGAAGGGGCAGTTCTCCTGGCTCGTGGGTGAGATTGCTGCCGTCCCGACCACGCCAGCGTCAATTGACGGCCGGTAACGCGTCGGTACCAAAGGGAATGCGGCTCGCGACACGTCGGAGCTGCAGCTGGCTCAGCGCCGCGGGCTCAAGGCCACGGCTGCGCCCAGGCTCGGGCCGGATTGATCCGGCGGTGCACCCGTCGGATACGGAGGAGGAAGGTCGGGCGATCCGCGCGTGAGGCCATGACGCCGTCCATTCTGTGGGCCGCGAGCGACCTGCTGATCCCTACCGAAGCCCACCTTTGAGTGTGGCACCACGCCAGAGCTCCGACGCGTGAATGTGACGCAGCAGACTCGCCGACGTTCTTGACGTCCGGACCGTCGTGGCGGTACTGAAAGCGTCCTTGGCGTGGCCACGTCGCCCAAAGGCTTTGTCATGCCAACGAGCCGCACCCTCGCCTGCGGTGAATCCCGTGGTCCTTCAGGCTCGTCGGCGACGGGCTGAAAGGAGCCCGAGGTCGATGACACGTCTCGGATGGACGTCGAAGTCGTCCACTCCGTCGCCAGGCCTGTCCACTCCGTCGCCAGGCCTGTGAGGAGATCCACACATGGGAAGCGCTTCCACCGGCGGGTCGCGAACGGGCCTGGGCTACCGTGGACGACAGAAGCCGCCATGCGGCTGTTCCGGTGTCTCCACTGACCGGCGGCCGCGCGGGAATCATTGTGGGGCAAGGGGCCTCGCCACACAGTATGGAGGACACCGAGCATGACAACCGAGACCGCCACGAGCAACACCGCCCTTCAGGCGTGGGTCGACGAGGTGGCGGCACTCTGCACGCCCGACCGCGTCGTCTGGATCACCGGGACCGACGAGGAGATCGAGCAGCTCAACCAGGACCTGGTCACCTCGGGCACCTTCGTCAAGCTCGACGACGAGAAGAAACCCAACTCCTACTGGTGCGCCTCCGACCCGAGTGACGTCGCGCGCGTCGAGGACCGGACCTATATCGCCTCGGTCAAGGAGGAGGACGCCGGCCCGACCAACAACTGGATCGACCCGGTCGAACTCAAGGCGACGATGACCGACCTCTATCGCGGCTGCATGAAGGGCCGCACGATGTATGTCATCCCCTTCGTCATGGGCCACCTCGACGCGACCGTCCCGATGTTCGGCGTCGAGATCACCGACTCGGCATACGTCGTGGTCAATATGAAGATCATGGCCCGGATCGGCACGCCCGTCCTCGAGAAGATGGAGGAGCTGAACGCCGACTTCGTCAAGGGTCTCCACTCCGTCGGCGCGCCCCTCGACGAGGGCGAGGCCGACGTCCCGTGGCCGTGCAGCGACACCAAATACATCGCGCACTTCCCCGAGACGCGCGAGATCTGGTCCTACGGTTCGGGATACGGCGGCAACGCCCTCCTCGGCAAGAAGTGCTACGCCCTGCGGATCGCCTCGGCGATGGCCCGCGACGACGGCTGGATGGCCGAGCACATGCTCATCCTCAAGCTCACCTCGCCCAAGGGCAGCGTCCACTACGTCGCCGGCGCCTTCCCGAGCCAGTGCGGCAAGACCAACCTCGCCATGCTCGAGCCGACGATCGACGGCTGGAAGGCCGAGATGATCGGTGACGACATCGCGTGGATGCGCTTCGGTCCCGACGGTCGTCTGTATGCCGTGAACCCCGAGTTCGGTCTGTTCGGCGTCGCCCCCGGCACCGGCATGAGCACCAACCCGATGGCGATGCGCACCATCGACAAGGGCAACTCGATCTTCACCAACGTCGCCCGCACCGACGACGGCGACGTCTGGTGGGAGGGCATCTCCAAGGAGAAGCCGGCCCACCTGATCGACTGGAAGGGCAACGACTGGACCCCCGAGAGTGGCGTCCTCAGCTCGCACCCCAACAGCCGGTTCACCACTCCGGCCAAGCAGTGCCCGATGATCGCCGACGAATACGACAACCCCGACGGTGTCCCGATCGACGCGATCCTCTTCGGTGGCCGCCGCGCCACGACCGTCCCGCTGGTCTATGAATCGCGCGACTGGACCCACGGCACCTTCGTCGGGGCGACGCTCTCCTCCGAGACGACCGCGGCGGCGACGGGCGCGGTCGGTGTCGTGCGCCGCGACCCGATGGCCATGCTCCCGTTCATCGGCTACCACGCGGGCGACTACATGAACCACTGGCTCGAAATCGGCAAGCAGGCCGACGCCTCCAAGCTCCCGCGGATCTTCCAGGTCAACTGGTTCCGCAAGGACGAGGACGGCAAGTGGCTGTGGCCGGGCTTCGGCGACAACAGCCGCGTCCTCAAGTGGGTCGTCGAGCGCCTCGACGGCGACGCCGAGGCCGTCGAGACCCCGGTCGGCCTGGTCCCCGCGCCGGGCGCCCTCGACACCACCGGCCTCGACATGTCCGACGAGGACGTCGCCAAGGCGATCGCCGTCAACGTCGAGGACTGGCGGAAGGAACTCCCGCTGATCGAGGAGTGGTTCGCCAAGTTCGGCGACAAACTCCCCGCCCCTCTCGCCGCTGAGCTCGATGGCCTCAAGGAGCGCCTCGACGCCTGATCCCGTATGCCGGACACCGGTCGCCGGGTCTGCACTCCTCCGCCGCGCGATCGGTGAGTGAAAATGCGGCTATAGCCGCAGTATCACTCACCGATCACGGCAGGTCGACGTGAACCCCGGCAGAATTGCCCGCATGGCGTTCACCGGTTTCCCGCCCGAGGCGATCACCTTCTATGCGGGACTCGAGCAGGACAATTCCCGCGACTATTGGCAGGCGCACAAGCAGACGTATGCCGCGGCCGTCCGCGGCCCCCTCGAGGCACTCCTCGATGACCTCGCCGACGAATTCGGCGAGGCGAAGGTGTTCCGCCCCAACCGGGATGTCCGCTTCAGCGCCGACAAATCGCCCTACAAGGATCATCAGGGCGCGATCGTCGGCCGGGACACCACCCTCGGTCTCTATCTCGGGATCAGCGCGGACGGTCTCGTCGCCGGTGGCGGATTCCGGGCCGCGTCGAGCGACCTGACCCGCCGGTTCCGGGCCGCTGTCGATGCCCCCGAGTCCGGTCTGTCTCTTGTCGCGATCATGGCCGGCCTCGAGGGCGCCGGTTTCGCGCCGCACGGCGAGCAGGTCGCGACCGCACCGCGAGGCTTCGCCAAGGATCACCCGCGCATCGCCCTGCTGCGCCGCAAAGAACTCTTCCTCATGCGCGATTTCGGCGTGCCACCGTGGCTCTCGACGCCCCGGACCCGAGATGAGGTCGCGGCCGTATGGCGCACCCTCACCCCCCTGCGCGCCTGGCTCCAGGATCACGTCGCCCCCTGAACCGACCGCCCGCCACCTCGGCCACCTCGGCTTCGGTCACTTTCTGGTCATCGGCGGCGTCATTCCGCCGGACCCACGACGCCGCTCGCGTCAGCCCCTAGAGTGCCGAGTCATCGGCGCCATCGATCACGGGAGAGTCGCGATGGGATCCACACGCTTGACCATGCCCGCCCTCGTCGCCGTCGCGGTTGTGGGCCTGGCGACCGGACTGACGGCCAGTCCCGCGGCAGCGCGTGGGTCGGCACCGGCTCCAGCACCCCGCGTCGTCAACCCGCGCTTGCTCGTCACGGTCAACGGCGTGCTTCACACGATCAGGCCGGACGGGACCGGCCTCACGCAACTGTCCGCCAACGGGTTCATCGGCGACGCCGCATACTCCCCGGACGGGACTCGGATCGCCTTCCACCGCAAGACCGCCGGCCAGAACGACCTCTATGTCATGAAAGCCGACGGCACCGGCATCCAGCGCCTCACCAACACCAGCACCTATGACGAGAAGTACCCGAGCTGGTCTCCCGACGGCACCCGTCTCGCCTTCGACCGAAGGTCCATCACCAACCCGCAGAACGGCGGGATCGCCGTCATGCGCGCTGTCCCGGGGGCGAGCTTCACGACGATCAGGCGCAACCCCGCGACCACGGACTACTACTCCGAGTATTACGAGCGTGCCGACTGGTCCCCGAAGGGCGACAAGATCGCTATCTCGCACGTCTACAACGGTGACCACACGGTTGTCGGCGGAGAACTCATCACCACGTCGGGAGCGCACGTCCGGTCCCTTCCCGGTGACCAGAACGAGTTCGACCCCACGGGCACCTGGGTCACCGACTACGCCCCGGACTACTGGGGTCCGAGCTACGGCTACAAGGTCAGTGTCGCCACGGGTGCCGCCATCGCCGTGCCCGTCGGCGCGGACGATCAAGACGCGAGCGAGATGACGTGGTCACCCGACGGCCGGTCGATCGCGATGAGATACGACTGCACCGGCGACTACTGGCCCGACCTCTGCGTGATGAGGAGCGACGGCACGGGAGTCCGTGCGCTCAAGGCCGGCTCCGAGACCTCCCACGTCATCCCGCGGTCGTGGTCGCCTCGCTGAGCGCCGTCGCGGCGGCGAACCTGCCCGGAGTCCGTATGCCGCTGACTCGCCAGCGGACGCACCCCCCGGCCGCAGGGGGGTTGAGGCTCGCGGTGCACTCGGGTGCGGAACATCAGTGCGTCCCCGTCCCGCCCGTGGCGGCGCTCGGGTCGAGCGTCGTTCCACTCTGCCCCGGCACTCCCTGGCCCGGCAATCCCTGGCCCGACAATCCCTGGCCCGACAATCCCTGGCCCGGCATTCCCTGCCCAGGAACCCCCTGACCATTCGTCCCCGGCCCATTCGTCCCCGGCCCGGGCATCCCCTGGCCCGGGATGCCGCCATTCGGCATACCCTGACCATTCCCACGTTGGCGACCACCCGGCATACCGCCGGGACCGAAACCACCACCACCACCGGGACCGAACTGCCCGCGCCCGTCCCCGCCCGTCAGGACATTGCTGCCGAGCGGCACCGCGGCCGAGGCACCGACCGCGGTCGCACACGCAACCCCGACGGCGACGGCCCCGGCGACCGCCGTCCTCCTGCCGGACCACCTCGGGTGGCGGGCGGTCGCACCGTGCCCGGCGGACGCCGGGGCAGCGGGTTCGGTGTCGAGCTGGTCTGGAGATCCTTCGGCCGGGTCGGACATCGCGACATCTCTCTCTGGTGGGCGGATCGAGCTGTCTCCAAGGAAACCTCACGAACGTGTGACGAAGCTGTGCCTGCCCTGTCCGGTTCGCCCGAGCCGCCTGTCCGGCCATGATGTCCCCCACGTCCTCGCTCTGCCTCCTTCCTGCGCCGGGTGTAGCGTTTTGACATAGCAAACAGCGCCCAGCGGGCGCCGTCATGACCCGGGAGGCATCATGCGCCGTTTTCCCGTTCTCGCCGCCGCCCTCGCCACCGTGACCTTCGGCACGGCATCAGCCGCCACCGCGGCCCAGCCCGCGATCCGGGCACCGCCGAGCGGGCCCTGACCGGCCGGATCCTGATCAACATCAACAACGACCTCTACACCATCCGCCCGGACGGCACCCGGCTGACGCGATTGACGAGAATGGGCAACGTTAGAACCGCCGATGTCTCACCCGACGGGACTCGCATCGTCTTCGACCGGCGTTTCGGCGACCGAAACGGGGATCTCTACCTCATGCGCCCCGATGGCACCGGCGTCCAACGGCTGACCAATACGCCCGACATCGACGAATCCGACCCGAGTTGGGGTCCGCGCAGCCGACGGATCGCCTTCGCGCGCATGGCCATCGCGAATCCACAGGAGGGCGGGATCGCGGTGATGCTCGCGACTCCCGGCGCAACCTTCAAGACCATCAAGGCGAACCCCCCACCACCGAGTGTTACGCGGAGTACTCCTACGACCCCGACTGGTCCCCCAAGGGCGACAAGCTCGCGATCTCGTATGTGTGCGCGATGGACCACGGCGGGGACGATGGGAAGGTCATCGATCTCACCGGAGCCGAAGTAGGTGACGATACGCCGTCCCGTCAGCCCGAGTTCGATCCCACGGGCACCTGGGTCGCGGGCTACGACGAGGACTATCTCTACGGTGCCACGTCATACACGAGGAACATCGTGACCAGGCAGTACGCCCACATTGCCGATGATCCCGACTCCCTGATCTGGTCGCCCGACGGCGCCAAGTTCGTCGCGCGGTGTTCGGCGAACGGTGACTACTACCTTGATCTCTGCATCATGAACACCGACGGCTCGGGCGTGAAGCTGGTCAAGGCAGGGACGGCGACCACGTACATCTACCCGCAGTCCTGGCGCATCTTCTGAGTCCGAGGCTCGGGCGGCACAGGCAGCTCACAGAAACCCCACAGCGGGGGGCTCTCCTTTTCTTAGTGAGGACCGGTTGACTGGTCTTCATGAACACGACCCCCGCCACCGCTCCGAAGTTGCAGCGCCTCGACGGCACCGCCGTTCGCGTCCTGGTCGTCGACGACGAGCCCAACCTCACGGAGCTGCTCGCCATGGCCCTGCGCTACGAAGGGTGGGAGGTCCGGGCCGCGGCCTCCGGGACCGAGGCGGTCCGCGCCGCCCGCGAGTTCCAACCTGACGCGGTCGTCCTCGACATGATGCTCCCCGACTTCGACGGACTCGAGGTGCTGCGCCGCATGCGCGCGGACAACTCCGGCGTGCCCGTCCTCTTCCTCACCGCCAAGGACGCCGTCGAGGACCGCGTGGCCGGCCTGACTGCGGGCGGCGACGACTACGTCACCAAGCCGTTCAGTCTCGAGGAGGTCGTCGCGCGGCTGCGCGCCCTCATGCGTCGCACCGCCGTCGTCGCCGACGAGTCCTCGAGCGTCCTCGTCGTCGGTGACCTGACGATGGACGAGGACAGCCACGAGGTGACCCGCGCGGGTCACGAGATCAACCTGACCGCAACCGAGTTCGAGCTCCTGCGCTACCTCATGCGCAATCCCAGGCGAGTTCTCTCCAAGGCCCAGATCCTCGACCGCGTCTGGAACTACGACTTCGGTGGCCAGGCCAATGTCGTCGAGCTCTATATCTCCTACCTCCGCAAGAAGATCGACGCCGGCCGCTCCCCGATGATCCACACCATGCGAGGCGTCGGCTACGTCCTCAAGCCCGCCGACTGATCCGTATGCCGACCACCGCCCACCGCGGCCCCCTCTCCGTCCGTGGTCCACGGTCGTGGACCTTGCGCGCCAAGCTGCTCGCCTCGACCATCGCCCTGTTCATCGCCGTCAGCCTCGGCACCGGAGCCCTGGTCGTCCTTGCGACGCAGCGCTACCTGTCCCAGCAGGTCGACGCGTCGCTGCGTCAGACGGTCAGCCGCACGTTCGGCACCGACGGCGATGGCGACCATCACATCAACGCTCCCCCACCGGGCAGCGGGACCGCGGTCCTGCGCGTCGGTCTGCGGAACGGTGCCGTGGTCAACGACCGATTCGGGCCGCTCAACTCCGTCGTGAACGCCGAGGGCGATACGACGAGCCTGTCGGACGGGCAGATCCAGCGACTCCTCGGCGCCGGCATCGGATCGACTCCCGTCGACGTCGACCTCGGCCACGACGTCGGGACCTATCGCGTCATCGCCGTCAGCCAGTCCGGCACGACCTTCATCACCGGTGTCCCCACCGGGGCCATCGGCGCGATCACCAACCAGCTCATCGGCCTCGTCGCTGCCGGAACCCTCCTCGGACTCGTCATCGTCGGCGCGGGTGGCACCTATCTCATCCGGCGCAATCTCGCCCCCCTTCAGCGGGTCGCCGCGACCGCGAGCCGGGTCTCCGATCTGCACCTCGACAGCGGCGAGGTCGCTCTCGCCGAACGTGTTCCCGACGCCGACCCCAGGACCGAGGTCGGCCAGGTCGGCCTCGCCCTCAACAACCTGCTCGACAATGTCGATCACGCGCTGCAGGCCCGGCAGGAATCCGAGATGCGCGTCCGCCAGTTCGTCGCCGACGCCTCGCACGAACTCCGCACACCGCTCGCCAGCATCCGGGGGTATGCCGAGTTGTCCCGTCGCGAGCGCGAGCCGGTGCCCGCGGCGGTGACCCACGCACTCGGCCGCGTCGAGTCCGAAGCCCTCCGCATGCAGGGACTCGTCGAGGATCTCCTCCTGCTCGCCCGTCTCGACGCCGGTCGCCCGCTCGATCACGACCCCGTCGACCTCACCCTCCTCGCCATGGATGCCGTCAGCGACGCCCGTGCCGCGTCACCCGAGCACAAATGGGAACTCAGCCTCCCCGACGAACCCGTCGAAGTGCCCGGCGATCAGGCCCGCCTGCACCAGGTCATCGCCAACCTCCTCGCCAACGCCCGCACCCACACCCCCGCCGGCACGCGAGTCGTCACCTCGCTGCACCAGCAGGGAGACCGGGTGACACTGGCCGTCACGGACGACGGACCCGGCATACCAGAAGCATTGCAGCGCAATGTCTTCGAGCGGTTCGTCCGCGGGGATGAAGCGCGCACCCGGACCTCGGGCAGCACCGGCCTCGGCCTGTCGATCGTCTCCGCCGTCGCCACCGCGCACGGCGGCCGGGTCGGACTCCGATCGCACCCGGGCGAGACGACCTTCCTCGTCGAACTCCCCGCCTGAACCACCCGAACTCACCCGCGCCGCCAAGGAACGGCACAGCCGGCGCACAGGGCCGGGGAGGACCGTGAGGGACATGGACGTCGCCACCTTCACCCCCTCCTCGGCGCCGGGCATCGAGAAGCCCGCGCCCTCGCCCGATCCGGTCGCGCCCGCGCAGCCCGACGTCCCGGCCGCAGGCGCGCCACACGGCGGTCGGATCGCGCGGCTGTGGCGCGGCCACGCATCCGACCCCACGTGGGCCCGCCCGGCGATCATCACCCTCCTGTTCGCCACCGCCGCCTTCTATCTCGTCGGGCTGACTGCCAACGGCTACGCCAATTCGTTCTATTCCGCGGCAGCCCAGGCCGGCAGCGCGAGCTGGAAGGCGTTCTTCTATGGAAGCTTCGACGCGAGCAACGCGATCACGGTCGACAAACCGCCGGCCTCACTCTGGGTGATGGCCCTGTCGGTCCGGTTGTTCGGGCTGAACTCGTTCGCCATGCTCTTCCCCGAGGTCCTCATGGGCGTCGCGTCGGTCGGCGTCGTCTATGCGGCGGTCCGCCGCTACTGGAACGCCGCCGCCGGCCTGCTCGCCGGGGTCGTTCTCGCGCTCACTCCGGTCGCTGTGCTGATGTTCCGGTTCAACAACCCCGACGCCCTCCTCACCCTGCTCATGGCGCTCGCGGCCTATGCCACGCTACGTGCGATCGAACACGGCAGCACCAGGTGGTTCGTCGCCGCCGGAGTCGCCCTCGGCTTCGGCTTCCTCACCAAAGCCCTCCAGGTCCTCCTCGTCGTTCCGGCCCTCGGCCTCGCCTTCCTCCTCTTCGCCAATGCCCCACTTCGGCGCCGGATCGCCGGCGCCCTCGCCGGCACCCTGGCCCTGCTCCTGTCGGCGGGCTGGTGGGTCGCCGTCGTCGAACTCGTCCCGGCCGACATGCGGCCGTACATCGGCGGGAGCCAGACCAACTCCTTCCTCGAACTCACCTTCGGCTACAACGGACTCGGCCGGCTCAACGGCTCCGAGACCGGGTCGGTCGGCGGTGGCCAGCGCGGTCCGAACTCCGGCACCGAGTCCGTGTGGCGGATGTTCTCCTCGAGCGTCGGCGGTCAGATCTCCTGGCTCATCCCGGCAGCCCTGATCCTGCTGCTCGCGGGGATCGCGATGCGCGGCCGGGCGCCGCGGACGGACCTGCGCCGCGCGGCCTACGTCGTCTGGGGCGGTTGGCTCCTGGTGACGATGACTGTCTTCTCGATGATGGCAGGCATCTTCCACGAGTACTACACCGTCGCCCTCGCGCCCGCCGTCGCCGCGATCGTCGGCATGGGTGCGGCCGAGGCGTGGGAACGGCGCGACTCGGTCGTGGGCGGGGCCATCCTCGCCGCCGCGACCGCCGCCGCCGCGGGCTGGTCCTTCGTGCTCCTGAGCCGGAGCACGGCATACGGAAACTGGCTGCGAGTCAGTGTCCTCGTCCCCGGCATTGCGGCAGCGCTGCTCTTCCTCGTCGTGGCCCGACTCGCCACCCGGGCCATCCCGGTCGTCGCGGCGGCGGGGATCGTCGCCGCGCTCGCCGGCCCCGCGGCCTACAGCATCACGACGGTGACGACCGCCCACACCGGATCGATCGTCACGGCGGGACCGGCCTCGGGCGGGGGTTTCGGCGGGATGCGCGGTGGGCCGGGTGGCTTCCCCGGCGGCACCACGCGCGGCGGCGCCGGCTCCACGCGCGGCGGCGCCGGCTCCACGCTGCCGGGCGGCGGCGCCGCGAACGGTCTGCCCACCATGCCCGGCGGGACCACCGGCACCCGCGGCGGCATGGGCGGCCTCCTCAACTCGAGTCTGCCGTCGACAGAGGTCGTCGCGGCACTGTCCGCGGACGCGCAGAAATACACCTGGGTCGCGGCGGCCGTCGGCTCGCAGAACGCGGCCGGGCTCCAGCTCGGCACCCAGCTGCCGGTGATGGCCATCGGGGGGTTCAACGGCTCCGATCCGAGCCCGACGCTCGCGCAGTTCCAGGCCGACGTCCAGGCCGGTGAGATCCACTACTTCCTCGCCGGCGGCGGCTTCGGCCAGCAGAACGGCGGTTCCGATGCGAGCAGCCAGATCAACAGCTGGGTCGCGGCGAACTACACCTCGGTGCAGATCGGCGGTCAGACGTTCTATGACCTGACCGCGCCGCTGTCCGGTACGACCCCGACCAACTGACCCCATGTCCCGCCAACTACTCCGGTTCGCCGTCGTCGGCGGCGCGTCCACACTCCTTCACCTCGCGCTGTTCGCCGGGTTCCGCTCCGCCGGTATGCCGTCCGCCCAGGCCGCCAACATCCTCGCCCTCGTGCTCGCCACCCTCGCGAACACCACGGCGAACCGGCGCTGGACGTTCGGCGTCCGGTCGGGCAGCCAGGTGCGCCACCAGGCGCAGGGTTTCGTCCTCCTCGGCGTGAGCTGGGTGGTCACGGCCGGTTCCCTGGCGCTCGTCCACGCCCTGGTTCCCCACCCCGGGACGCTGGCGGAGACAGGGGCGCTCGCGATCGCGACCGTCCTCGGTGCCGTCGTGCGCTATCTCCTCATGCGGGGCTGGATGTTCCGCGGCTCCACGACCGTCGGCCAGCTCCTTGTCTAGGGTCCGGACGATCCGCTTTGCTCCGAAGGCGCCCGGCCGGATATCGTTGCCGCGCCTGGGAGGTGTCGCCTAGTCCGGTCTATGGCGCCGCACTGCTAATGCGGTTTGGGTCAATCGCCCATCGAGGGTTCAAATCCCTCCGCCTCCGCCATGCACGACCCGACGGGAGGGCGAGCCGAGCTCCCCTCCCGTTCGTGGCCGTGTCGAGCGCCAGCGACCCGCACCAGGTGACCTGCCGGTAATGTGTCGCTATGACGATGTCCAGGACAAATGTCCAGGGGGCGGACCCTCGCCTGGGCGAGCGGGTCCTACCGGGCCTGCTCGCCGTCATCGAGCGAGGTGACTTCACCGGTCCGGTCATGCGCAAGGTCGCCAACGAATGCCGGATGTCGCTGAACACGCTCTATTCGATCGTCCCGAGCAAGAACGCCCTCCTCCTCGCCCTCGCGATTCACCTCCAGACCCGGGCTCACGACGCTGTCCTCGACCAGATCGCCCCGGGCGACCGCAATGTCGACATCTCCCGGCGCGCTCTGCATTGCGAGCTTCGATGAGTTCACGCGCCTGCCCGGCCTCGCGCTCGCGGCCTTCTCGGCCGAGCCCGACGACGTGCACGATTCGGAGAGCCGGGACCGTGCCGCCACCGACGAGAGGCTGCGCTCGGCTCCCGGCCTGGCTCCGCCATTCGCCCGCGACGCCGACTCCTGGCAGACCGGCCTGCTCCAGGTGCTCACCCTCGGCTGGCTGGGCGCGACCTACTCCTATGCCCGAGGCGTCCTCACCGAGGATGAGGCGCGACAGGCGCTGGACCACATCGTCGAGGCGGCCTACCTCCTCGGCGATCGCGCCTCGACCTGAGGCAGCGAACCGACCAGGCCTCAGTTGCAGATGTCCTGACCCGCGTTGCGGGTCTGCAGGTCGTCGGAGTTGGTCGCCGTCACCGTCATCGACGGCAACGCGGCGTTGCCGAGGCGATTCGGCACCTCGACGGGATTGGCCGCCCCGATGCCCAGGTGGACGACGATCACCCGGCCGACCGCAGGGTCCGCCTTGATGACGGAGCCGGGGAAGGCCGCGGCGACGGTGCGGGCCGCCTCGCTCTGGCCCGTGCCATAGAGCACGAGCGTGCCCTTGATCGCACCCGCCTGACCATTGCGATAACCGTCGACGACGAAACCCTGGACGCGCAGGGCATCCCCCGCCTGCAGCGCCAGCCCCGTCACGCCCGAGTCGTTGCTGATCGTCACGGTGATCCGATCGGGCCTGATGGTCAGTGGCTTGTCCACGGTCGCTGTTGAGGTCGGTGTCGAGTTCGCCACGTCACCGGTCCCCGGCAGCGGCCGGTCGGCACGAATGGCCGCCCACAGATCGTCGGCGGACGCCTTCCACTGGACCCGGTTGGGGTCGGCGGGATACACCTCCACCGGCACGGTGACGAACTCGATGTTCTTGACGCCGAGGTTGCTCACACTGCGCGCGATCGACGTCATCGTCGTCAGGCTCAACCCGGGATCGGAGGTGAGTGAACTGGTCGCGGCGTTGAGGAAGGAGAAGAGTCGATCGGGACGCAGGAGCAGGCGACTGCTGGTCGCCTCCTGCGCGATCGAGGAGAGGAAGGCCTGCTGTCGCTTGATCCGGTTCAGATCACTCCCGTCGCCCAGGGTCTTGCGCACCCGGACATAGCCGAGCGCCTGCTTGCCGTCGAGGCGGTGCCGGCCGGCACTCAACGTGAATTGGGAGTCGGCGTCGTCGATGTCCTTGGCCGTGCACACCTCGACGCCCCCGAGAGCATCGACCATGTCCTGGAAGCCGCGGAAGTCGACGACGATGAAGTGGTCGAGATAGATCCCGGTCAGACCCTCGACCGTCTTCATGACGCAGCCTGGCCCGCCGGCGTTGAAGTTGTAGTTCCACTGCCGGACCTCGCCGTTGGCGACTGTCGACGCGGGGTCGGCGCAGTTCTTGGGCGCCTTGGTCATGGAGTCGCGCGGGATCGAGACGACCAGGGCACGCGAGCGATCGGCTGACAGGTGGACGATCAGGTTGGTGTCGGAGTGCGCTCCGCCCTCGACCGTGTCCCGGCCGTATTCGGTGGTCCCGATTCCCTGCCGCGTGTCAGAACCCATGACCAGGATGTTGAGGGGGCTCGGCGAGCCGGCACTCACCGACGACGTCGAGGGCCTCTTGCCGAGCACGCGGCTGACGTCGATTCGGGTGATATTGCTGTTGAGTTTCAGGTAGGCCGCGCCGGTCAGGACCGTCAGGCCCACGAGCAGCGCGGCCAGCACCCCGAGGCCGATGCGTCGGCGATGGCGGCGCTTGGCGGCACGCAAAGCGGAACGCGTGGCGACCGCGGACGCCCGAGAGGATGTGCCCTCGTCCGATGGACCCAGCGCCACCTGACTCCTTCCACGTCAGTCCTGGCGCGCCCACATCACCGATCGCAGGCCGGCCGTGGCGTCACCATCGCACACCCTCGCACTCGAGACCGGGCCAGATCAAATGCGGCACCGGTCAAGTGACGCCCTCAGGACTCTGCTGCCGGATCGACGTGCACCGGAGGAGACGACGACGGCCCCGTCGGGAAGGACGGGGCCGTCGTTGAGGGACGGAACCTGATCCGGGCCCAGCGCCCGGTCAGGAGCCTGGGTCAGACCGGGCGAACGCGGTCTGCCTGCGGGCCCTTGGGACCCTGGGTGACCTCGAACTCGACCCGCTGGGCCTCGTCGAGGGTCCGGTAACCAGTGGTGTCGATCGCCGAGTAGTGGACGAAGACGTCGGGGCCCCCGCCGTCCTGGGCGATGAAACCGAAGCCCTTCTCCGCGTTGAACCACTTCACAGTGCCCTGTGCCATTTGGGTGAATCTCTTTCTTTCATGAAGCGACGGAAATACGCGATTCACGTAATCCCGAGCTGCCAGTGCCCTCCCACGCATGGGCCTTGAAACCCCCCACACTCGGAACCCCGCATGGCGAGCGACCGTCCCGGATGGACTTGCTGAGAAACGCTTTCGTGCAACCGCCGGAGACGCTAGCACGATTCCAGCGGGCGCGCGCGCTGAAGCGGGTCACGGCGCCACCCCAATTCGTACTGGCGAGTAAGGTAATCCTTAGTTGAGGATTGAACCAATGGAATCGGCCGTCGTCCAACGAGTCTCATCGTGGCTCCGTCACCCCCCACGACGCGGGGTGGGGCCCCGCGCGTGGCGCGAGGTTCAGGGTGTGGACTCCGCCCGCGCCAGCCGGTCGGCGATCGCCGTGACGGCGAACTCGTAGCCTCGGGTCCCGCAGCCCGAGATGACCGCGAGGGCGAGGGGCGCGACATACGACAAATGGCGAAATGTTTCCCGTGAGTAAACATTGGAAATGTGGACCTCGACGACGGGACCGGAAACCGCGGCGAGGGCATCGCGCAGCGCGATCGACGTATGGGTGAAGGCACCGAGATTGACCACGAATCCCGCGCTCTGCCGCAGTTCATGGACAGCGTCGATGAGAGCGCCCTCGTGATTGCTCTGCCGGCAGTCCACCTCGAAGCCGGCGGCCGCGGCGGCACGGCGAGCGCGTTCCTCGACATCGGCCAGCGTCTCGGCGCCATAGATGTGCGGTTCGCGCTCTCCGAGGAGGTTGAGGTTGGGGCCGTTGAGGACGGCGATGACTCCGGGCACGGCGTTCAGTATGCCGTCACCCAGGGCAGCGACTCTGGGATGGCACGGACTCAGGGCGCGGACGCGCCCGGCACGGCGAGCGGCCGGCGTTGCCGGCCATCCGGGGAGAAATTGGTGGGGGCGAGCCACGCGGCATACGCCTCCCGGATCGCGGGCCAGTCGGCGTCGGTCATCGCGAACCAGTCGGTGTCGCGGTTGCGTCCCTTGTAGACGAGCGCATTGCGGAACCGGCCCTCGTAGCGGAAGCCGAGGCGGGCGGCGGCGCGCCTAGAGGGCTCGTTGAGGGAGTCGCACTTCCACTCGTAGCGGCGATAGCCGAGGTCATCGAAGACATGGCGCGCCATGAGGACCATCGCCTCGGTGGCGGCGACCGTGCGCTGGAGGGCGGCCGAATAGACGAGGCCGCCGACCTCGGCCGAACCGTTCGGCGGATCGATCCGCAGATAGCACGCGATCCCAAGACCGCGACCGTCCGGCGCGCGGATGGCGAACGGCAGACCGGCGGGGATGGCGCGAAGGGAGTCGACATAGTCGGCGAAGGCCGGGCGCGACATGCCCGCGCCCGCGGTGAGATAGGTCCAGATGCGCGGATCGCTCTCGGTGACCATCGGGGCATGGAGGACGTCCACGTGCCCGGGTGTGAGCGGCTCGAGGCGGACGTGCGCCCCGGTCAGGACAACCGCGGCGATGGCGGGGCGCGGGGACCACGCGGGAAGGGGGTCACCGATCGGTTGGCCGAACTCGTTCATACGCACTCGGCGATCCAAGCACGGGCCGGGCACGGAGCGGGTGGCGGTGTAGGCTGGCCCGACTGACAGGGGAGCGCCGTTGCGCGCTGAGAGTGCGCGCGAGCGCAGACCCTCGGACCTGATCCGGTTCGCACCGGCGTAGGGAGTCGAGACATCTCCCCGGCACGACGCCGGGCCCTCCACTGAGACTGGAGGACAATTCATGCACACCATCCGACACGCCGCCGTCCTGCTCGCCGGACTCGGCGCCGTCGCCCTTGCGGGATGCGGGTCCGACGCGACGTCGCCGACTTCGTCGTCGACCTCCTCCGGAAGCGCATCCGGGAGCGCGTCGGGGACACCGTCGGGAAGCGCGACGTCGGCCCCGTTGAGCACCGGGACAACCGTGACCGTCGTCGCGCACGACTCGTTCGCGGTCAACGAGGACCTGATCAAGGCGTTCGAGACGTCGAGCGGGATGAAGGTGAGCATCGTCGCCCCCGGCGACGCCGGGACCGTGCTCAACCAACTCATCCTGGCCAAGGACAGCCCCCTCGGCGACGTCGTCTTCGGGATCGACAACACCTTCGCCGGGCGGGCGGAGTCCGCGGGAATCCTCTCGCCGTATGCCGCGCCCGACCTCCCGGCGTCCGCCGCCGCGCTGAAGGCGGACGACAGCGACACCCTCACCCCGATCGACTACGGCGATGTCTGCGTCAACGCGGACAAGGGATGGTTCGCCAAGAAGGGGATCGCCATACCCAAGACGCTCGACGACCTGACCAAGGCGGACTACCAGGATCTGCTCGTCGTCGAGAACCCGGCGTCGAGTTCGCCCGGGCTGGCCTTCCTCGCGGCGACGGTGGGGGCCAAGGGTGATCCCGGCTACCTCGACTACTGGGGAGCGTTGAAGGACAACGGCGTCGAGGCCGTCAAGGGCTGGACCGAGGCCTATTCGACCGAGTTCTCCGGGTCATCCGGGAAGGGTCCGAAGCCGCTGGTCGTGTCCTATTCGACGTCGCCGGCGTTCGAGGTGCCCAAGGGCGGGACCGAGTCGGCCACCGTGGCCCTGCTCGACACCTGCTTCCGGCAGGTGGAGTACGCCGGGGTGATCAAGGGCGCGACCAATGAGACCGGTGCCCGGAAGTTCATCGACTTCCTGCTGAGCAAGCCGGTGCAGAAGGACATCCCGGGGTCGATGTATATGTATCCCGTCCTCGACACCGCGACGCTCCCCGCGGACTGGGTGACGTTCGCGCCCCTGTCCAAGGCGCCGATCGCCGTCCCCGCCGCCGAGATCTCGGCCAAGCGGGACCAATGGATCAAGGACTGGACCGCCAAGGTCATCGGGTGACCGACCGCGTGGGAGGTCGGTGGCCGAGCGCCCGAGGTGTGTGGCCCGTGGGTTGGGTCGTGGCGGGTGCGGTGCCGCTGGCGTTCCTCGCGGTGTTCTTCGCATGGCCCGTGGTGACGCTGGTGGGGCGGGGGTTCGTCGCCGACGGGCGGTTCGACGCGGGACCATTCGCCGAGGTCTTCCAGCAGGCCCGGACGTGGCGGATCGTCTCGACGACATTGACGCTCGCCGCGCTCGGGACGGTCGCGTCCGTGCTGCTCGGCGTGCCGGGTGCCTACGTCCTCTATGTCTGCCGATTCCCCGGCCGCGCGCTCATCCGCGCCCTCGTCGGGGTCCCGTTCGTCCTGCCGACCGTCGTCGTCGGCGCCGCCTTCCTCGCCCTTCTCGGTCCGACGGGGCCGCTCGGGTTCCTCGGGCTCGGACAGAGCCGCACGGCGATCGTCCTCGCGCTCGTCTTCTTCAACTACTCCATCGTCGTCCGGACGGTCGGCGGCATGTGGTCCCGCCTCGATCCGCGTATGCCGCAGGCCGCCCGCGCGCTGGGCGCCTCACCCCTGCGCGCCTTCCGCACCGTCACCCTGCCAGCCCTCGCGCCCGCGCTCGCGTCCGCGGCATCGCTGGTGTTCCTCTTCTGCGCGAGCGCGTTCGGGATCGTCATGGTCCTCGGTGGGGTGCGCTACGGGACCATCGAGACGGAGATCTGGTATCAGACCACACAACTGCTCGACCTCGGCGCCGCCGCCGCGCTGTCCATCACGCAACTCGTCGTTGTCACCCTCTGCCTGCTCGTGACGAATGCGACGACCGCGAGCCAGGAGCGGGCATTGCGGTTGCGCGGTGATGCGTCCGCCGAGCAACCGTGGGTATGGCGCCGGGACGCCCTCCCCGGTCTCGTCACCGCCACCGTCGTCCTCGGCCTGCTCGGGGCGCCGCTGGTCAGCCTGGTCGTCCGGTCGCTGCGCGACGGCGGGGAGTGGAGTCTCGCGCACTACCGCGCGCTGACGACCACGCTCGGACGGGCGCTACCGGTGCCGGTGTGGAGCGGCATACGGAACTCGGTGGTGGTGGCGCTCGAAGCGACGCTGATCGCGCTCGTCCTCGGGGTGTTGGTCACCCTCGTGGTCAGCCGGCGTCCACGGACGCCAGTGGCGCGCCGGGGGTTGCGGGCCCTGGACGCCGTGTTCATGCTGCCGCTGGGGGTGTCGGCCGTGACGGTCGGGTTCGGCTTCCTCATCACGCTCAACCGGCCGCCGCTCGACCTCCGCTCGTCGATGGTGCTCGTCCCCATCGCGCAGGCGGTCGTCGCGCTGCCGCTGGTGGTCCGCTCGATGCTGCCGGTGGTCCGGGCGATCGATCCGCGGATGCGGGAGGCTGCGGCGACGCTCGGGGCCTCGCCTGCGCGGGTGCTCGCGAGCGTCGACCTGCCCTTCCTCGCGAGGGGTCTCGGCATCGCCGCCGGGTTCGCGATGGCCACGTCGCTCGGGGAATTCGGGGCGACCTCGTTCCTCGCGCGGCTCGACCGGCCGACGCTGCCGGTGGTGATCTTCCGGCTCATCGGGCGGCCGGGCGAGGCGAGCTTCGGCGCGGCCCTCGCGGCGTCGGTCGTCCTCGCCGCGCTGACCGCGACGGTCATGCTGCTCGCCGAGGTGGTCCGGCCGCGGGATGCGCTGCCGTGGTGACCCGGTCGGTGGTGCGGGAGACCGCCTCGGTGACCGGGGAGACGGGGCTGCGCGCGGAGGGCGTGGTCGTGCGGTACGGAAGCGGGCGGCATACGACCACCGCAGTCGACGACGTGAACCTCGCCGTCGCGCCCGGGGAGATCGTCGGACTGCTCGGCGCGTCGGGCTCGGGGAAGTCGTCGCTGTTGCGTGGGATCGCCGGGCTCGAGCCCCTCGCGTCGGGCCGAATCCGTTGGGATGGCGTGGATCTGACCACTGTGCCGGTGCATCGGCGCGGATTCGGGGTGATGTTCCAGGAGGGGCAGTTGTTCCCACACCGGGATGTCGGCAGCAATGTCGCGTATGGCGTGGCCCACCTCCCTCGCGCCGAACGCGCAGCTCGGGTGGCCGAGTTGTTGGATCGGGTCGGCTTGGCGGGGTTCGGGCGCCGGCCGATCGCGTCGCTGTCCGGGGGGCAGGCGCAGCGGGTCGCGCTCGCGCGGTCGCTCGCGCCCGCGCCGCGGCTGCTGCTGCTTGACGAACCACTGTCGGCGCTCGACCGGGCACTGCGGGAGCACCTGGTCGGGGTGCTGCGGGGCACGCTCCGGGCGACCGGGACGACCGCGGTGCACGTGACGCACGATCAGGACGAGGCCTTCGCGGTGGCGGACCGGGTGGCGGTCATGGAGGCCGGGCGGATCAGTCAGCTCGACACGCCGGCGCGGTTGTGGCGGCACCCGGTCAGCCGGTCGGTGGCGGCGTTCCTGGGCTATGGGCCGTTCCTGGACGCCGGTGCCGCCGCGGCGCTGGGGTGGGGCACCTGGGTGCCGGCGGGTATGGCGCTCGCTGTCCCTCCGGGCGGGTTGGTGGTGGAGGAGGGGGTGAGCGGGACCGTGGGAGCCGCGACGGACGGACGGAGCGAACCGGGAGGTGTGCGCGTGCCGGTGCACGACCAGGTCGACCACCGCGGCTATGTCGCCGTCACGATCATCCTCCCCGACGGGCGACCGGCCACGGCCCGGGCGAGGCAGCGGGTGGTGGGCGAAGCGGCATACGTCCGGCTGGAGGAGAGCCGGTGCACCCTGGTGCCTGTCTGAGGCGGACCCGATGAGCGGTCGAGTGGGTTGGGGTCGATGTGATCTCGCCAGGAGGATGACCTCTCGACGAGGTTTATTTGATCTCTCGACGAGGTCTATTTGATCTCTCGACGGGGTGGGGGCGGGGGTGGATAGGGTCGGGGGATGATCACTGCCGTTCACGGGCTCATCTACAGCGACGACGCCCCCGCGACGCGGGCATTCTTCCGCGACGTCCTCGGCCTTCCCTTCACCAGCGACGACGAGAGCCAGGACGTCGACGGCTGGCTCATCTTCGCCACCGGCCCGAGCGAGATCGGGATTCACCCGACGGCGGAGGAGCACAAGGGCGTCCAGTTCACCGCGCCGCGCCACCACCAGATCAGCCTCATGGTCGATGACATCGAAGCGGCGGCGACGACGATCCGCGAGCGGGGCGCGACGATCAACACCGGGCCGTCCGACATGGGCTTCGGGGTCGGCATGGAGGTCGAGGTCCCGGGGTCCGACGCCATCCTCATCTATCAGCCGAAGCACGCGACGACCTTCCACGCCTGATCAGGCAAGGCGGGCACGCGTCGGGAGCGGCGCTGGCGGCAGATGGGGCGGGGTGGGGGTGACTTCCGCGGCCTCCGTGCGCTCCGCGTCGTGCTCGAGCAGGAGCGGGACGAGGGCGAGGAGGGCGAAGAACGCCATGCCGGCGAGGACGAGGATCAGGGCGAGTGCGGTCATGACTCGAGCCTCCACCGGTCCGTATGCCGTGCACCTCCTCCCCGGGTCCACACCCCTCCGCCGGAGGTCTCGTCGCCACCCACCCGAGGTCTCGGGCCTCAGTGTGGGGCCTGCGACGAGAGTGGGTAGGTGAACGCCCAGTCGCGCATGACGCCCACACTCGACACCGCATCACCGGCTCCACCCGGGTCAATGACGCGTGGCCCGGGGGTCGAAGCCGAAGGGCAACTCCAGCCGATGCGCCGCGAGGAGGTCGGCGTCCGTGAGCACCTGCGCGGTGGGACCGTCCGCGGCGACGACGCCGTCGGAGAGGATGACGGCCCGCTCGCAGAGCTGGAGCGCATACGGCAGGTCGTGCGTGACCATGAGGACAGTCACGTCGAGGGAGCCGAGAATCTCGGCGAGTTCCCGGCGCGAGGCGGGGTCGAGGTTGGACGAGGGCTCGTCGAGGACGAGGATCTCCGGCTCCATCGCCAGGACCGTCGCGATGGCCACGCGCCGGCGTTGCCCGAAGGACAGGTGATGCGGCTGCCGGTCGATGTGGTCGAGCATCCCGACGGCACCGAGCGCGGCGTCGACCCGCGCCACGATCGCCTCCCGGGACAACCCGAGGTTCGCCGGCCCGAACGCGACGTCGTCGCGCACCGTTGGCATGAACAACTGATCGTCGGGGTCCTGGAAGATCACGCCGACCCGCCGCCGGATCTCCAGCAGGGTGTCGTCGCGCACCGGCAGGCCCGACACCGCGACGGTGCCCGCTCCCGCGCGGAGGATGCCGTTGAGGTGAAGGACGAGCGTCGTCTTGCCCGCGCCATTGGGTCCGAGCAGCGCGACCCGCTCCCCCGGATGGACATGGAGGTCGACGCCGAAGAGCGCCTGGTGTCCATCGGGATAGGCATAGGCGACCCCGCGCAATTGGAGGACCGGCGTCGTCATGACAGCACCACCGCCGCGAGTATGGCGATCCCCGCCCCGGGCAGGACCAACGCCTCCGCCCACTGACGCCGGCTCGCGGTGAGCTCGCGCGCGAAGGGGAGCCGCCCGGCATACCCCCGCGACAGCATCGCGAGGTGGACCCGCTCGCCGCGCTCGTAGGACCGGATGAACAACGCCCCGAGCGAGCCCGCCAACACCCGCCACTGCCGCACCGACCGCGCCCGGAATCCCCGCGACTCGCGCGCGATCCGCATCCGGCGCATCTCTGCGGCGACCACGTCGAGATACCGGACCATGAACGACGCGATCTGGACGATCGGCTGCGGCAGCCGGAACTTCTCCAACGCCCGCACCGCGTCCCGCGGCTCGGTCGTCGCGGCGAACAATACGGACGCGAGCACGCCCAGCGTCCCCTTCGCCAGCAGTGCCCAGGCACCCCACAATCCGCCGCGGGACAGTGACATCGGTCCGACATCGACCCGCGGGCCGGTCGCGACCACCGGCATCAGAAGCGCGAACACGACGAACGGCACCTCGACGATCATCCGCCGCCCGAGTTGGCCAGGCGGCACCCGGGTGCGGGCAGCGACGAGGAGGAGGAGAACGGCATACGCCCCGAAGGCCGGGACCGCCTCGCGTGGCGTCACCACGACCGTGCCGACGAAGAACAGCAGCGCAACGAGTTTGGTGTGCGCGGGGAGCCGGTGGACGTGCGAGTCCCCGCGGTGGGGCAGGTGGCCGGCGCCCACTCAGCGATCCTCGCGGTCATGCCCGCCGGGCGCGCGCCTGCGCAGCGCCCAGGTCAGCCCGAACGCGAGGACGCCGACCAGCACGACCCCGATGACGCCGGCGAGCCCGCCAGAGAGCCGGGAATCATGGACACCCCGGACCCCATAGCCCGCCAAAGGCGACCCGTCACTGGCGTGTGGCGTTGCGCTGGAAGCGAATCCGAGCGTGTCGGCGACGTGCTGCAGACCGTCAGGACTCGATGATGCGAAGACACTGACGACTCCCGCCAGCAGCAGGCACACCACCAGCCCCACCCCCACCAGGGTCCGTATGCCGACCGCTCGCCTCCTCACGCCACCACCCCGGGGCGGATCTCGAGTGGGCGGTCGGTGGCCACGACGCGCCGGGCGCCGTGGACGAGGTCGGGCCGGGTCGCGACGATCGAGCCGACGGCGAGATAGGTGATGAGCGCCTCGCCCAGCCCGATCATCAGGTGCCAGCCGAGCATGGTCGCGAGCAGCGGCCCGAGGGGGATGGGCGCGGCGCCGCCGGCGGCATACAGCCCGACGAACCCGAGCGCCGCCGCGGGCACCGACACCAGCGCCCCGAACGCCGCCGCCGCGGGCACACTCGCCAGCCGCGTCGGGAGGGCGGCGCGGGCGAGACGGAAGGCGGCATACGCGGTCCAGACCCCGATCAGCCCCATGAGGGTGACATTGGTCCCGAGCGCGGTCAGCCCGCCGTCGGCGAAGGCGATGGCCTGGACGAGGAGGACGACGGCGAGGCAGAGCGTGGCCGTGCACGGCCCGACGAGGACGGCCGCCAGCGCACCCCCGACGAGGTGACCCGAGGTCCCGGCGCCGACCGGGAAATTGAGCATCTGCGCGGCGAACACGAACACCGCGACCAGCCCCGCCAGCGGCGCCGTCCGGTCGTCGAGTTCGCGCCGGGCTCCGCGCAGGCACAGCCCGACGCCCGCGGCGGCGCCCACTGCCGTGGCCAAGGAGGTCGGGGCGTCGAGGAAGCCGTCGGGGACGTGCACCCGGCCGAGCTTAATGCAGCC
This sequence comes from Dermatophilaceae bacterium, assembly GCA_046330995.1. Taxonomy (GTDB): domain Bacteria; phylum Actinomycetota; class Actinomycetes; order Actinomycetales; family Dermatophilaceae; genus Nostocoides_A. The sequence continues at coordinate 400,709 of JAXLRS010000003.1, read as the reverse complement.
CCGTCGCAATAAGCCCGCTCGGGGTCTGCCGAGGAGCGCCCCCCATCAGGGGAGCAGCCCGGCGGCGCGGGCGGGCTCGGCATACGCCATGGCGAGGGTGTCGATCGTGTCGTGCGCGTTGAGGCCGCTCGGGTTGGGCACCACCCACAACGGCGCGCCGGCGAATTCCTCGGGCTGGCGGCCGAGCACCGCGCGGCGCCGCCCGAACGCCTCGCGATAGGCCGTCACCCCCGCCACCGCGACCACCCGCGGCCGGTGCATCGCGACGAACCCCGTCAACGCCTCGCCCCCGGCGATGAGTTCCGCACGAGTGAGCTCGTCGGCCCGCGCCGTCGCCCGCCCCACGACATTGGTGATCCCGATGCCTCGCCCGACGAGATAGGCCCGGTCCGCGTCGGTCATCCCCGCCGCTGGATCGATCCGCCGATCGATGATCCCGGCGCGAAGCAGCGCGGGATAGAACCGGTTCCCCGGGTGGGCGAAGTGGGTCCGGGTCGCCGCCGTCCACAGACCGGGATTGATCCCGACGAAGAGAAGTCGCAGGTCAGGACCCACGAGATCGGGCACCTCGGCGCCCCGGAAGGACTCGAGCTGCGCGCGAGTGAATCGAGCCACGGGGCCCACCGTAGTCACCACACGGTGGGTCCCGGCGGAGGACGATGTGACAAGCCCGTATCCGAATCGTTACCTTGGTAGCGTCCCCCACGGAAGGTCCCGTCGATCGTGCACGCCCTCACGCGCACCCCGCTCGCCGCGCGCGGAGCCCAGCTTCTCACTATTGCCGCGCTCGCCACCGGCTGCCTGGCGTATGCCGCGTCCGCCACCACCCGCGCCGACCCGGCCGACGCGGCGATCGCGTCCGGCGCCGTCTCGCCCTCCATCACCGAGGCCAGCGCCTGGGCCGGGTTCGCCGCCCGCGCCGAAACGGCGGCCTCGCGCTCCCTCTCCACCCGCTCCGGTGACGACGCCACCCTCCCCACCACCGGCCTGCTCGCCCCGGAACTCGACGCACCCCGACGCCCGTCGGCCTTCGGCGCGCTCGGGGTCAAGGCGGTCGCCAGGCCCGACCCGGTCGAGGCCGCGATCGCCGTCGCGAACGGGGCCTCGCCCGGGGCGACCGCAGCGGCGGGTGGAGCACCGATCGGGGGGTCGACCACGGCATACGCCGCGGCGGGTGCCGCACTCGGTCTCGTCCCGAGCGCCGCGGCCGTCTATTCGGCCGTCCGCTCGACGTTCGGCATCACCAACATCGGCGGTCTGCGCCCGGGTGACTGGGGTGACCACGGGACGGGTCACGCCGTCGATGTCATGATCACCAGTTCCGCGCAGGGAGACGCCGTCGCGGCATACGCCCTCGCCAATGCGGGCCGGTTCGGGATCAAATACGTCATCTGGCAGCAGCGGATCTGGATGCCGTCGACAGGTGTCTGGCGGCTGATGGAGGACCGCGGCAGCCCGACGCAGAACCACATGGACCACGTCCACATCTCCGTGAACTGACGGCCCGGCCGGATCACGCTTGGGGCCGTGTTCACCAGCCGGCCATCCACGAGGGGCTGGGCGCGCCGGTCACCTGTGCGCTAGCGTCGGGCATCGACCGACGACGGTGAGGGCGGCCATGAGTGACCAGCCGGTGGGGCCCTGGGCCCCGGAAGACCACGACGCCCCGACGCTGGACTTCCGCCGGATCGGCCCCGCGCGGGAGCCGACCCACCCACTCGCCCTGGCGCCGGCGGTCGCTCCCGAACGCACCGTCGACGCCTTCGTCCGGGAGTTCCTCGAGGAACTCAACTTCGGCGAGGGCGCTCCGCTGGGTCGCTCGACGCTCAATCACCAATACCTCGCGCTCGCCCGGACCGTCCGCAGCTATCTCATGGCCGACTGGCTGCAGACCGCCGCCCGGCGCCGTGCGAACCCGGCCAAGATGGTCGGCTACCTGTCGGCCGAATATCTGCTCGGGCGGCAACTCGGCAATGCTCTCCTCAACAGCGGCCTGACCGGCATCGTCGAGGAGGCGATGGACGTCCTCGGCCTCGACCTCGGCCTCATCCGCGCCCAGGAGGTCGAGCCGGGCCTGGGCAATGGTGGCCTCGGCCGTCTCGCGGCCTGCTTCGTCGACTCCCTCGCGACGATGGATGTCAGTTGTATCGGCTATGGGATTCGCTACGACTACGGAATCTTCGCGCAGACCTTCACCGCCGACGGCCGCCAGCAGGAAGGGCCCGACACCTGGCTCGCCCTCGGCGCCCCGTGGGAGTTCCCCAACCCGGACCGAGCGGTCACGGTCGACTTCGGCGGCCACACCGAGTCGTATGCCGATGACGCCGGCCGCGAGCGCCGCCGCTGGGTGCCCGCGTGGAACGTCCTCGGCATCCCCTACAACTACATGGTCCCCGGCTATCGGAACGGCGTCGCCAACACCCTGCGCCTGTGGAGCGCCGAGGCCACCCACGCGTTCGACCTGCAGATCTTCAACTCGGGCAACTATGTCGAGGCGGTGCGCGCCCAGACGTTCGCCGAGAACATCACGAAGGTCCTCTATCCCGAGGACTCGACCCCGCAGGGCCGGGAGCTGCGCCTCCAGCAGCAGTACTTCTTCGTCGCCTGCTCGATCCAGGACTACCTTCACGGGACCCTTCCGCAGGGGTTCGACCTGACCCGGCTTTCGGAGCAGATCACCTTCCAGCTCAATGACACCCATCCGGTCATCGCGATCCCCGAACTCATGCGCCTGCTCCTCGACGAGCACGCCATGGACTGGGACCAGGCGTGGGAGGTCACGTCGCGCTGTTTCGCCTACACCTGCCACACGCTGCTGCCCGAAGCCCTCGAGGTGTGGCCGACGAGTCTCTTCGAGAGGCTTCTGCCCCGGCACCTCGAGATCATCTATGGGATCAACGCCCGCTTCCTCGCTCAGGTCCGGGAGGCCTATCCCGGTGACGAGCTGCGTCTCGGCCGGATGTCGATCATCACCGAATCCCCCGTGAAGGGGGTCCGGATGGCTCATCTCGCAACCGTGGCCGCCACCCGCGTCAACGGCGTGGCCGAGTTGCAGTCCCGGCTCCTGCGCGACAAGGTGCTCCCCGATTTCGCGCACCTGTGGCCCGAGAAGTTCACCAATGTCACCAACGGCGTGAGCCCGCGCCGGTTCATCTGCCTCGCCGACCCCAACCTCTCCGGCCTCGTGACGGACACCATCGGCGACGGCTGGGTCACCGATCTCGAGCGCTTCCGCGACCTCGAGCCGTATGCCGAGGACCCCGCCTTCCGCGCCGCCTTCCGCGCCGTCAAACAGGCCAATAAGGAACGACTCGCGACCCTCTCACGAATCTTCGCCCGGATCGATCTGCCCGACGGACACCTCGTCGACGTCATGGTCAAGCGGCTGCACGAATACAAGCGGCAGACTCTCAAGCTCCTCCATGTCGTGACGATCTATGAGCAGGTTCTCTCCGGCCGCATCCGGATCGAGGACGTCACAGCGCGCCTCGTCATCTTCGGGGCGAAGGCCGCGCCGGGCTACTTCCTCGCGAAGGAGACCATCCACCTCATCAATCAGGTCGCCGCCGTCGTCAACAACGACCCGCGGATGGAGGGGCGGCTCGTCGTCGTCTTCGCCCCCAATTACAACGTCACGCTCGCCGAGAAGATCATCCCGGCGGCAGACCTTTCGGAGCAGATCTCGCTGGCGGGCAAGGAGGCCTCGGGCACCGGCAATATGAAGCTCGCGCTCAACGGAGCGTTGACGATCGGCACCGACGACGGCGCCAATGTCGAGATCCGCCAACTCGTCGGCGACGAGAACTTCTTCCTCTTCGGCATGCCCGAGCCCGAGGTCGCCGCACTCCAGGCTCGGGGGTATGCCCCGAGCACCTACTACCAGTCCGACCCCGACCTGCGCCGGGCCATCGACCTGCTCGGCAGTGGGCACTTCACCGGTGGCGATCGCTCGGCCGGCAACCCCGTCGTCGGTGACCTCCTCACCAACGACCGCTTCCTCGTCCTCGCCGACTACCGGGCCTACATGGATGCGCAGGCGCGGGTCGACGCGGCCTACGCCGATCAGGACTCCTGGGCCCGCATGGCGATCCTCAACGTCGCCCGCTGCGGCTACTTCTCCAGCGATCGCTCCATGCGCGACTACATCGACCGGGTCTGGGGTCCCCAGGTCCGACCCCGCCGCCCCTGAATGACCTCTCGACGCCCGCTATTTGACCTCTCGACGGCCGCTATTTGACCTCTCGACGCAACCCACCCCGTCGAGAGATCAAATAAACACGGTCGAGAGGTCATCCGCTCGTCCGCGGGGGACCCGCGATCAGCGAGGACGCAGGCGCACGTGCGGCAACTCGGGGGCGGGCAGGCGGGTGACCGGACCGGCATACCCCTCCACGGCACCGAACCGCGCCTCGTCGGCCTCCCATGACCGGCGGGCAGCGACGATGTCGTCGTGCGAGCGGCCGATGAGGTTCCACCACATGACGATTTTCTCCCCGAACGGTTCGCCGCCGAGCAGCAGCAGCCGGGCCCCATCCGGCCCCGGGTCGATCCGCAGCGACTTGCGGCCCCTGTCATAGACACCCAGGTCACCGGGCCCAAGGACGACGTCGCCGAGGCGGAGTTCGCCGGTGTCGACGAGCAGTGCATGTTCGAAGTCGTGCTTGACGGTGATCCGCGCCTGCGCGCCAGGCGGCAGGTCGATCTGGGCGCCCACGAGCGGCGAATAGGTCGTCACCGGCGACTTCGCCAGCCCCGACAGACTGCCGACGAAGACCCGCGCGCTCCCGCCCCCGTCGAGCACCACCCGCTCGGGCGTATGGTGCTCGAACCCCCGCGGTACGCCGAGCGCCTTGCGCGGCAACGCGATCCACAGCTGCGTTCCGTGGAGGACCCTGGTGTCGGGGGTGGAGACCTCGCTGTGGCAGATGCCGCGGCCGGAGGTCATGAGGTTGACCTCCCCCGGCCGGACGAGGCCATATCCGCCGCCCGAGTCGCGGTGCTCGATCGCGCCCTCGAAGAGCCACGACACCGTCTGCAGCCCCATGTGCGGGTGCGGCGGCACGTCCATCCCCTGCGCGCCGTCGAGCGGCGTCGGCCCGTAGTGGTCGACGAAGCACCACGCGCCCACCGTCGAGCGGTCGCGATGCGGCAGGGTCCGGTGCACCGTGATCGCCCGCACGCCGCCGAGCGGCACCGCGCGCGCGGTGATGATCTGATCCGGCGCCGTCGTCGGCACGTCGGCCGGGATCCAGAAGGGCCGCAGCTCCATGACGTCCTCCCATGCGGCGATCGCGTGAACCCGGTCCGCGCGGCCCTCGACGTGCTCGGTCGGGATCGCGTGCGCCGACAACGTGTGGACGGCGACGGCGATGTCGTTCGCCTCACCGAAGGCGTCCTGCATCTCCCCCAGCGCCGAGGCGAAGGCGGCGGGCGTCGAACCGGGCGCATCGGCATACAGACTCTCGAAGAACTCGCACCCATAGCGCAGCTTCTTGCCCTCGATCCGCACCCGGTGCAGACCGTGCGGCGCCATCGTCGCCAGGAACGGCCCGGCGTGGGCAACCCGCAGATACCGCTTCGCCAGCGCCGCGTCCGTCAGCACCCGAGCGGGCGAGTCGCGCAGGTCGCGCGCGGAATCGAGCCATTTGGGGTCCTCGAGCCACGCCCGCAGGTCCGCCTTCATCTCGCGCCACTGGGGGGAGCGCAGGAGGGCGACGGCCACGGCATACGTCGAGCGGCGTCGCCCGCGCAAGGGATTCGTATGCCGCGCCGGCCACTCCTCCTTGACCGCGCGCTTGAGGAGGACATCGGCATCGCGGGCGGGGCCGAGCGGGAGCACGATCTCGCGCATCCGGATCTTGATCTCCTGGCCACGCTCGTCGTGCTTGAGGAGCGGTCCGAACAACGACATCGCCGCCCGGCTCCGACGCCACGACACGCGCGTCTGATGGAGGTTGTCCATGTGCCGTCCCTTGAGAAAGAGCGCCTCATTGGGGGCCAGATGGTCATCGAGACAGGAGCGCAGGCACGCCCGGAACGCGTCACCGACGGTCGCATCCGGTGGGAGGACGAGCTTGGACGCCTTGACCGCGGGTGAGTCGGATGCCTTCTCGGCAGGCGGTTCCCCGGGTGACGGCATGAAGGTCAACTTAGCGGGCGAGGGGACAATGGGACCATGACATCCAACACGCGCCCGGTGGATGCCTTCCGTCGCGGAGCGCGCTTCGGCAGCCGCGCCATCGACCTGTCCGCGGAGCTGTCGCGCAAGGAGGCGCGGCGGCGGGCAGCCATGTTCCGGCAGAAGGCGACCTTCATCCTCCAGTGCTCCGCCGCGGCGGCCGTGGCGTATGCCGTGGCTCGTTACGTCTTCGACGTCGCCGTCCCGCTGTTCGCCCCGGTGGCGGCGATGATCGCGCTCGGGATGACGCACGGGCAGCGCCTCAAGCGGGCCGTCGAGATCACCGTCGGCGTCGCTGTCGGCGTGGCGATCGGGGAGTCGTTCGTCCACGCGTTCGGGCTCGGCGTCTGGCAGGTCGCGGCGATCGTCGCGCTGGCGATGAGCGCCGCGTCGCTCGTCGGGGCTGGCGCGTTGATGGTGACGCAGGCGGGGGTTCAGGGGCTGATCGTCGCGCTGTTGTCCGCGGATCCGACGCACGCCTTCGGACGGTGGTTCGAGGCGTTGATCGGGAGCACGGTGGCGATGCTGTTCGCGGCGATCGTGCCGACGTCCCTGGTGTTCCGGCCGCGGGAGAAGGCGACCGCGATCCTGCACACCCTGTCGGACCTGTTGTCCCGCACCGCGGTCGCCCTGGACGAGCGCGACGTCGCGGCGATCGACCGGACCCTGGCCGACGCGCGCGCCACCGAGTCCGACATGGTCGCGTTGCGGGGGGTCACCACCGACGCGCTCGACGTCCTGCGGGTCTCCCCCTTCCAGCGGGCGCGAATCGGCGAGGTCCGGGAGGTGGCCGGGCTCATCGAACCCGTGGACCGAGCCGTGCGCAACGCTCGCGTCCTGATCCGGCGGGCGAGCGTGTCGCTGTCGGTGCGCGACGACGTGCCCACGGCATACGCCGACGCGGTGCAGCATCTCGCCGAGGCGACCGAGTCGATGGCGGGCTGGATCGAGACCGGGGCCGAGCCGCCCGAGTTGCGGGCGGGGCTCATGGCGATCGCGCGGGAGACGGCCGACGCGGCCCCAGACGCGAGCCTGTCGGCGGAAGTCGTGCGCGCCCAGGTCCGTTCGCTCCTGGTCGACCTGCTGATGGCGCTCGGGGATGCGTATGCCGACGCCGTCGCCGCCGTCCGCGCGGCCGGGACGGGGTGAGCGCGGCCTGTCATGACCCGGCCAGGGATCGGGTTCGGCGGCGCCCACGTCCCGAGACGCGCATCGTGGGGAGTGGGGAGCACGGCATACGCTGCCCCCTCGTGATCGTCTCCCTCGCCCCGGCCGTGGTGAACGCCGGCGACACCGCGTGGCTCCTCACCGCCAGCGCGCTCGTCCTGCTGATGGCGCCCGGCCTCGCGCTCTTCTATGGCGGGATGGTCCGCAGCAAGAGCGTTCTCAACATGATGATGATGACCGTCGGCGCGAGTGCGGTCATCCTCATCCTCTGGACCCTCGTCGGCTATTCGCTCGCCTTCGGCGACGACATCGGCGGCGGCCTCCTCGGCAATCCCACCCAGTTCGCCGGCCTCGGGCAACTGCTGCGCGAGAGCGCCAACGGCGACTCCCCCATCCCGGCCATCCTCTTCGCCGCCTTCCAGGGCCTCTTCTGCGTCATCACCGGCGCCCTCATCTCCGGCGCGATCGCCGACCGCGCGAAGTTCACGTCCTGGCTCGTCTACATCGCCGCGTGGACGGTGCTCGTCTATGCGCCGGTCGCGCACTGGGTCTTCGACGTCTCCGCAGGCGCGCATGTCGGCGGCTGGCTCGCCAACCGGGTCGGGCTCGTCGACTTCGCCGGCGGCACCGCGGTCGAGATCTGTTCCGGCGCCTCGGCGCTCGCGCTCGCCCTGGTCCTCGGCCAGCGGATCGGCTTCGGCAAGGAGCCGATGCGGCCGCACAATCTGACCTACGTCATGCTCGGCGCGGGCCTGCTGTGGTTCGGCTGGTTCGGCTTCAACGCGGGGTCCGCGCTCGGCGCGACGCACAAGGCCGCCGTCGTCTTCGTCACGACGCTGCTCGCCGGCGCGAGCGGCATCGTCGGCTGGCTTGTCGTCGAGCGCCGCCGCGACGGCAGCCTCACCTCGTTCGGCGCCGCGTCCGGACTCGTCGGCGGGCTCGTCGCGATCACCCCGTCCTGCGGCTCCCTCACCCCGGTCGGCGCGTTGATCATGGGCGCGCTCGCCGGCGCGGTCTGCTGCCTCGCCGTCGGGCTGAAATACCGCTTCGGGTATGACGATTCCCTCGACGTCGTCGGCGTTCACCTCGTCGGTGGGATCGTCGGCACCCTCGGGATCGGCCTGCTCGCGACCGACCTCGCGCCGACCGCGGTGTCCGGCCTGTTCTATGGCGGCGGGGTCGCCCAACTCGGCCGCCAGGCGATCGGCGCCGGGACCGTCCTCGTCTATGCCTTCGTCCTGTCCGCTCTCCTCGGGCTCGCCATCGAACGGACCATGGGCTTCCGCATTCACCGCGAAGACGAGATGAGCGGGATCGACCTCGCGGCGCACGCCGAAACGGCATACGAACTGCACACCATGAACACCGGGCGCGCGAGCGGACACGGCATACTCGCCTCGCTCACCACCCACCGAGAGGATCCCTCGTGAAGCTCGTGACCGCGGTCGTCAAGCCGCACAAGCTCGCCGACGTGCGCGAGGCGCTGACCGCCCTCGGCATCGACGGTATGACGATCAGCGAGGTCAGCGGATACGGTCGCCAGCGCGGTCACTCCGAGGTCTATCGCGGCGCCGAGTATGTCGTCGATTTCGTGCCCAAGGTGCGCATCGAGGTCCTCGCCCACGATCGCGACGTCGACGACGTCGTGCGCGCGTGTGTCAGCGCCGCGCGAAGCGGCCGGATCGGGGACGGCAAGGTCTGGGTCGTGCCCGTCGAGACCGTCGTCCGGGTCCGCACCGGCGAGCGCGACGACGACGCGGTCTGACGCGCTGGCGGGACACCCGGACCCCGCGGCTCGGGTATCGCCACAACCGCCGACTGGATAGCCTGACGCCATGAAGACGCGCGTGGCGATCATCGGAGCCGGACCTGCCGGACTGTTGCTCTCGCATCTGCTCGAGCGGGAGGGAATCGAGTCGATCATCGTGGAGGCGAAGTCGTCCGACTTCGTGCTCGGACGCTTCCGCGCGGGGCTCCTCGAGGCGGCGTCGGTCGATGTCCTCGATGAGGCGGGGTTGAGCGAGCGGCTCCACCGCGACGGGCTCGAACACCGCGGCGTCTATGTCCAGTGGCCGGGTGAGAAGCGGACGGTCGACTTCGTCGGACTCGGCGGCCGGCCCGTCTGGGTCTATGGCCAGACCGAGCTGACCCGGGACCTCTCCGACGCGCGCTTCGCCGCCGGCCAGCAGATGTACTACAACGTCGAGGAGGTCGCACTCCATGATGTCGAGACGAGCGCCCCCTATGTCACGGGGGTCGATGCGACCGGCCGGTCGATCCGGATCGACGCGGACGTCATCGTCGGGTGCGACGGGTTCGCCGGAGTGAGCCGGGGGTCGATCCCCGAGTCCGTCCAACGCAGCTTCGACCGGCGCTACCCCCACAGCTGGCTCGGGTTCTTCGCCGAGGTGGCCCCATCCACCGACCAGATCATCTTCGCCTGGCATCCCGACGGCTTCGCCATGCACACGATGCGGTCGGCGACGGTGAGCCGCTTCCACCTCCAGGTCGCGCCCGAGGACCACATCACCAACTGGTCGGACGAGCGGATCTGGGAGACGACGGCGCGCCGGCTCGGGTCGGGCGAGAACGACTGGACCCTCCAGACGGGGCCGATCACCGAGAAGTCGATCCTCCCCCTGCGCTGCCGGGTGACCACCCCGATGCGGCACGCCCGGCTCTTCCTCGCCGGGGATGCCGCCCACGTCGTCCCACCGACGGGCGCCAAGGGCCTCAACCTCGCGATCGCCGACGTCACCCTGCTCGCTCGTGCGCTCGGTGCCTGGAAGCGCGGCGACGAGTCGCTGGCCAACGCCTACTCCGACACAGCCCTTCGTCGCGTATGGCGCGCGGCATACGGCGTCTCTCTCCCCCCCGACTCGGGTGAGCCCGTCCGGGCACCCGCCCCGCCGGAGACCACCTCCCCCGCAAGGGCCCACTGCCATCCGCCAGACCACACCGGCCGCGCGCGAAGGTCCCGCACTTCGGAGCGTTCCGGAGAGCCGTCGCGTGGGCCATGATGTCCTCCATCGGCACGCTCGCCGGGTGTGGGACCACGGTTGTGGCGGGCGGCCGCGGGAGGACTGACGCATGACGACACTCGTTGTCGGAGCGGGCCTGGCCGGACTGGCCTGCGCGCGACTGCTGGCTGCCGCCGGACGCGACGTCCGGGTCATCGAGGCGCGCGAGCGCGTCGGCGGACGCACCGAAGGCGGCCACCTGTCCGACGGGACGCCGATCGAACTCGGCGGGCAGTGGATCGGCCCGACCCAGACCCGCATGTATGAGCTCGTCGACGAACTCGGCCTCGAGACCTTCCGGACGTGGAACGACGCGGGCGAGATCCTCGTCGATCTCCTCGGCCGGCAGAGCCGGATGAAGGCGCACAAGGGCGCGGTGCCGCCCCTGAGCCCCTTCGCGCTCGCCGATCTGGGGCAGGGGCTGCTGCGCTTCGGGCGGCTCGCCAAGCGGATCGACCTCGACCGGCCCTGGGCAAGCCGGGACGCCGAGCGCCTCGACTCCCAGACTTTCGCGACCTGGATCGAGCGCAATCTGCGCACCCGCGCCGGCCGCGCGTATTTCGCGGTGGCCACCGAGGCGGTGTTCGCCACCGAGCCACGGGACCTCTCGCTCCTCCACGCGCTGTTCTATGCCCACTCCGGCACCGACCTCGAATCCCTCCTCTCCACCGACGCGGGGGCCCAACAGGACCGCATCGTCGGTGGCTCGATCCGGATCGCCGAGGCGATGGCGAGCACCCTCGGGGAGCGGGTGGTCATCGGGGCGGTGGTGCGCGGCATACGGCAGGAGACGGGTGGTGTCGTCGTGACCGCGCGCGACGGGCGGACGTTCGCCGGCGACGAGGTCGTCGTCACTCTGCCGCCCACGCTCGCGGGGCGCCTCGACTACGATCCGGTGCTGCCGAGTTGGCGCGATCAGTTGACCCAACGGCTCCCGGCGGGGGCCGTCGTCAAGGTGTATGCCGCCTACGCGAGTCCGTTCTGGCGCGCCTCCGGGCTCAACGGCCAGGCCGCATCCGACACCGGACCGGTCAAGGTCACCTTCGACAACTCCCCGCCGAGCGGGACTCCGGGCGTGCTCATGGGCTTCCTGGAAGGCGACGAGGCGCGCATCTGGTGCCGACGCCCGCTCGACGAGCGCCGCGACGCGGTCCTCGGGTCGTTCGCCCGCTACTTCGGCCCCCAGGCCCTCGACCCCGTCGAGTATGCCGAACGCGACTGGGCTGCAGAGGAGTTCAGTCGCGGCTGCTATGGCGCGCATTTCACGACAGGCGGGTGGACGGCATACGGACACGCGCTCGCGACCCCGATCGGACGGATCCACTTCGCCGGGGCCGAGTGCTCGCCGGTGTGGAACGGCTATATGGAGGGCGCCGTTCGCTCCGGCGAGGCGGTCGCCCGCACCCTCCTCGCCCACCACTGACCGCGCCGCCTCAGTCGGAGTCGGCGGCCGAGGTCCCCTCGCGGAGCACCACCTGACCGTGCTCGTCGACGGCGGTGTCCTCGAAACGCAACAGGGTGATCCGGTGGTTGTCCATCTCGAGGACGGTCAGCCGCCCGCCCTCGAGTTCGACGGAGTCGCCCACCTCGGGGACCGACCCGAACAGCTTGTAGAAGAGACCGGCGAGGGTGACATAGTCGGTCCCCTGCGGGAAGGGGAAGCTCAGCACCTCGTCGAGATCGGTGATCGGCATGGAGGCGTCAATGTCGTACTGACTGCCCGCGAGCTTCTTCACCCGCCGCGCCTGACGGGTGTATTCGTCCTCGTAGTCACCGACGATCTCCTCGAGGATGTCCTCCAAGGTGATGATCCCCGCGGTGCCGCCGTATTCGTCGATGACGAGCGCCATCTGCTGCCGGCGGGCCTTGAAGTCCTTGAGCAGGTCGGACTGGAGCTTGGTGCTCGGAACGATGAAGGGTGGTTTGGCCAGGTCGGAGACCGGCCGGGCACTGACCGCGGCATACTCCTCCGCGCCCGCCCCGGCCAGCGCCGCGAGCAGCTCCTTGATCGCGACGACGCCCGTGATCCGGTCGAGGTTCTCCTCATAGATCGGGAAGCGCGCGTGGGGGATGTCGCGAAAGAATCCGAGAGCCTCATCGAGGGTCGTGTCCTGCGGCAGCGCCCGGATCTGCGTGCGCGGAACCATCGCCTCGCGGACCACGTGCTCATCGAGGGCGAACACCCCGCGGATCATGTCGGTCTCCTCCGGCGCGAGCATTCCGTCTCGCTCGCTCGCCTCGAGGATCATCCGGATCTCCTCGACCGACATCGTGAAGGTGCTCGACTCCCCGGAGTCGAGGCGCCGGCCAGACAGTTTGAGCAGCAGGTCGGAGGCCCACTTCATGACCGAGATGAGCGGCCGAAAGATCAGATAGAGCGAATTGATGAGCCGGGCGACCTTGAGACTGATCGGCTCCGCCCGGTTGAAGGCGAGCACCTTCGGCGCCAACTCGCCACCGACGATGTGAACGAAGGAGACGATGACGAACCCGAGGACGTAGGCGAGCGTGTGGGCCAGCCCGACGAGCCCGCCGTTGTGGTCGACGCGCTCGGCGAGGGCGGTGAGCCACGGGTCGGCGACATGCCCGATCGTCTCCATCCCCACCGCACCGAGACCGAGCGAGACCAGGGTGATCCCGACCTGCGTGACCGAATAGAACCGCTCGGGCTCGTCGTGCAGCAGCACCACCGTCCGGGCGCGGACGTCACCACTCTCGGCCAGCTGCCGGATCCGGCTGCGGCGCGCCGAGGAGATGGCGATCTCCGAGCCCACGAAGAAGGCGTTGCCGGCGACGAGCAAGAGGATGATGACGATGCGCAGATAGAGGGGGATCTCCTCCACCGTGGCCTCCGTCCACTCATCAGGGCATGACGCAGCCCGTCTGACCTCGGTCGTGCCGGAAACAAGCTATCCGATGACCGGCGTGGCAAGCTCCGGATCTGCGGGCCTGCGCGTCATGCGCTCCGACGGCGACCGAGGAGCACGCCGACGGCGAGTCCGAGGAGGGCGGCCGCGGCATACGGCGCATAGGCCCGCAGCACCACGGGCAGGACGGTCGCGCCGAGGTCGATCGCCCCGCCATCGTCCGCGGGCGGTCGTGCCGGTGCCGCGGACGTCGCGGCGCGGGCGACCGGAGTGACCACCGGCTCGGACGCCGACGGGTCGACCGACCCCTCGGCGCCGGGCTCCGGCGTCCCGGACGAATCACCTTCGCCCCCAGCGGAATCCGCCGGCGCCGAGGCGGCGAACTGCCCCTCGATGCACCCGACGAACTGCTGGAGCAGCTTGTCGGAGACATCCTGCATCACGCCCCGGCCGAACTGCGCCGGCTTGCCGGTGATCGCCAGATCCGTCGTCACGTCGACGCGGGTCCCGGTGCCCGACGGGCTCAGGTGAATGGTCACCGTCGCCCCCGCGGTCCCGTTGCCCCGCTTGTCCTTGCCCTTCGCCTCGATGACCGCGCGGTATGCCGTGTCGTCGCGTTCGAGGAACCGACCGGCCCCGGCATAGACCAGGGCGATCGGGCCGAGTTTGACCTTGACCGTTCCGGTGAAGCCGTCGTCGGTCACCGAGGTGACCACGGCGCCGGGGAAGCAGCCACCGACGCGTTCGAGGTCCATGAAGGTCGCCCACGCCGAGTCGATCGACGCCGGCACGGTGAAGTCGTGGGTCAGTTCCATCGGCTCACCGTCCGGCCGCGGCGAGCACCGCGCGCCGGGTGAGGACGGTCGCGAGATGCCGGCGGTAGTCCGCGTCGCCGTTGAGGTCACTCGGCGGCGTGGTCCCGTCAGCGGCCGCCGCGGCTGCGGCACCGACCGCGTCCGCGGTCGCCTCGGCACCCGCGAGCGCGGCCTCGACGGCGTTGGCGCGCAATGGAGTCGACCCCATGTTGGTCAGCCCGATCTTGGCCTCGGCGATCACCTCGCCGTCCATTCGGACGGTCGCGCCGACCGCGACGATCGACCACTGGTGCGCGACGCGGACGAACTTCTCGTATGCCGCGCCCCACCCCGTGTGCTTGGGGATCCGGATCGCCGTGAGGAGTTCCCCATCGCCGACGGACGTCGTGAACAGGTCCTCGAAGAAGTCCGCGGCGGCGACCGTCCGCTCCCCGTCGGGTCCGGTGATGACGAGGTCGGCGTCGAGGGCGAGGACGGGAGCGCCCACGTCACCGGCCGGGTCCGCGTGCACGAGCGCGCCCCCGATGGTGCCGCGGTGGCGGATCTGCGGGTCGGCGACCTCGGCGATGGCGGCGTGCAGGAGCGCCGCGTGGTCACGGACGAGATCGGAGGCGAGGATGTCGGCATACGTCGTCATCGCGCCGATGACGAGGCTGTCCCCCTCCTCCTGTATGCCGCGCAGTTCCTCGATGCGACCGAGGTCGACGACCGACTCGGGTGCGTTGAGCCGCATCCGGAGGATCGGCAGCAGCGACTGGCCGCCGGCGAGAACCTTGGCCTCGTCACCGCCTTCGGCGAGGGCGGCGAGCGCATCGGCGACCGTGGTCGGGGCGACGTAGTCGAAGGCGGCGGGGATCACTGGGCGCTCCCTTCACCCGTGGTGCCGGGATCGGCATTGGTCGGGGCATCGGTGTGGAAGTGGGGCTGGGCCTGCGTCGCTACGTCACCGTCGTGCGACCCGGCCGACTGGATGGCGCGCCAGACGCGCTCCGGGGTGCACGGCATACGGATGTCATGAATCCCGAAGGGGCGCAAGGCATCGACGATCGCGTTGACGACCGCGGGCGTGGACGCGATGGTGCCCGCCTCGCCGACGCCCTTGGTGCCGAGGGTGTTGGTCGTCGACGGCGACGTGGTGTTCTCGGTGACGAAGGAGATCGTGTCGGCCGCCGTCGGCAGGGTGTAGTCGACGAACGAACCCGTCACGAGGGTGCCGTTGTCGTCGAAGACCGCCTCCTCCCAGAGCGCCTGAGCGATGCCTTGAACGAGGCCGCCGTGGATCTGGCCCTCGACGATGAGCGGGTTGATGATGTGGCCGATGTCGTCGACGCAGACGTACGTCCGCATGCGGGTCTGGCCCGTCTCGGTGTCGACCTCCACCGCGCACAGGTGGGTGCCGTGGGGGAAGGAGAAGTTGTCGGGGTCGAAGGTCGCGTCGGCGTCGATGCCCGGCTCGATCCCCTCGGGGTAGTTGTGGGAGGCGAAGGTCGCGAGCGCGACATCGGTGATCCCGATGCCCTGGTCGGTGCCCTTGACGCCATAGCGTCCGGCCTTGAACTCGAGGTCGTCGGGGTTGGCCTCGAGCAGGTGCGCGGCGAAGCCTTTCGCCTTCTCGATGACCTTGTCCGCGGCCCGGACGACCGCCTCGCCGCCGACGACGAGCGAGCGGGAGCCATAGGTGTCGAGGCCTTTGTAGGCGACCTGGGTGTCACCGTGGAGCACCTCGACGTCCTCGAACGGGACGCCGAGCCGGTCGGCGACGATCTGGCTCCACGCGGTCTCGTGGCCCTGGCCGTGGGGGCTCGTCCCAGTGACGACCTCGACCTTGCCGGTCGGCAGCATCCGAATCGAGGCGCTCTCCCAGCCGCCGGCGCCATAGCTGAGCGAGCCGAGGACCCGGGACGGGGCGAGCCCGCACATCTCGGTGAATGTCGAGACGCCGATGCCGAGTTGGACCGGGTCGTTCGCGGCGCGCCGCTGGGCCTGCTCGGCGCGCAGGTCGTCATAACCGAAGAGTTCCTTGGCACGGGCGGTCGCCGCCTCGTAGTTGCCGGAGTCGTAGGTCATTCCCGCGACCGAGGTGAACGGGAACTCCTCGTGCGTGATCCAGTTCTTCTCCCGTATGACGAGGGGGTCGACCCCGACTTCGGCCGCGAGTTCGTCCATGATCCGCTCGATGCCGAAGGTCGCCTCGGGACGGCCGGCGCCGCGGTAGGCGTCGACCCAGGTCGTGTTGGTCAGGACGGTCTGGCAGTTGAACTGGTAGGCGGGGAACTTGTAGATCGCGTTGAACATCCACGCGCCGAGGACGGGGACCCCGCCGCCGACGATGGCGACATAGGCGCCGAGGTTGGCGAGGAGGTCGACCTTGAGGCCGGTGACGGTGCCGTCTTTGGTGGCGCTGAGGGTGAGCTTCTGATACTGGTCGCGACCGTGGTGGGCGGAGACCAGAGACTCCGAACGGGTCTCGGTGTATTTCACCGGCTTGCCGAGACGGCGGGCGACGGCGAGGGTGATGAACTCCTCGGGCGTCGTCTGGAGTTTGCCGCCGAAGCCGCCGCCCACGTCGGGGGCGATGACGCGGACCTTGGACTCGGGGATACCGGTGGTCGCGGCGATGAGGAAGCGCAGGATGTGGGGGATCTGCGTCGCCGACCACATCGTGATCTGTTCGCCCGTCGGATCGACGACGGTCGAGCGCGGCTCCATGAACGCGGGGACGAGCCGCTGCTGGCGATACTCACGCTCGATGACGATGCCGTCCTCGCGGGCCTTGGCGATCGCCTCCTCGACGTCGCCGCCGGTGCCGCCCTCGGCGGAGTCGAGCCGCCAGAAGGCGGACTTGTTGGTGCCCTTCTCGGGGTGGGCGAGGATCTCGTCCGTCATCGCCTCCTGGGCGTCGAAGACCGCGGGGAGTTCCTCGTATTCGACATCGACGAGTTCGGCGGCATCGCGCGCCTCGGCGGCGCTGCGGGCGACGACGGCCGCGACGATCTCACCGGCGCAGGCGACTCGGTCGCCGACCATGGGCAGGTGGTCGGGCGTGACCTGATCGGGCGTGATCGGCCAGGCGTTGGCGCAGACGCCCATGCCGTCAGGGAAGTCGGCGGCGGTGACGACGTCGACGACGTTGGGGGCCTCCTTGGCCGCCGCGGTGTCGATCGAGACGACCTTGGCGTGGGCGTGGGGGCTGCGGACCATGGCGAGGTGGAGCATCCCTGGGAGGACGATGTTGTCGGTCCACTTCGTGCGGCCGGTGATGAGTCGCTGGTCCTCCTTGCGGAGGCGGCGGTTGCCGATCTCGGGCCGCGCTCCGCCGTCCTGCTCAGTGGCGTCGACCTCCTCGGCGATCTCGACCAGGGCGTCGGGGCTGACCGACATCTCACTCACCTGCCTTCGCGGCCGCCGCGACGGCCTTGACGATGTTGTGGTAGCCGGTGCACCGGCACAGGTTGCCCTCCAACCCGGCGCGGATCTCGGCCTCGCTGGGATCGGGGTTGTCGGTGAGGAGGTCGATGGCCTGCATGATCATCCCCGGCGTGCAATAGCCGCACTGGAGCGCGTGATTCTCGTGGAAGGCCTGCTGCATCGGGTGCAACTCACCGTTGACGGCGATGCCCTCGATGGTCGTCACCTCGTGCCCATCCACCTGCACCGCGAGAACATTGCACGACTTGACGCTGCGGCCGTCGAGGTGGACCGTGCAGGCGCCGCAATTGCTGGTGTCGCAACCGATCACGGTCCCGACCTTGCCCAGGTTCTCTCGCAGATAGCTCACCAGCAGGGTCCGGGGTTCGACGTCGTCGACGTACTTCCGGCCGTCGACCGTCACCGTGATCCGAGTCATCCTCGACTCCTTTGCGTTCTTGGGACGTGATCGCCCGATCCTTCCCGATTCCGCGCCTCTTGGACAGGGTTGGGCGCCTGTCAATTCGCCGGGAGTCCGTGATGGATCGGCCCGGCGAGGCCGCCGAGTCGCTCACCGCCGCCACCCCACCGGAGGGCGATGATCTCGGCGGCGATGCTGACAGCGGTCTCCTGCGGCGTGCGGGCACCGAGGTCGAGCCCGATCGGCGAGGAGAGGCGGGCGAGTTCGGTGTCGGTGAGGCCGGCCTCGCGAAGCCGGGCGAGCCGGTCCTCGTGGGTGGTGCGCGACCCCATTGCCCCGACATACGCGAGCGCGGGCAGGCGGAGCGCGACCTCCAGGACCGGGACGTCGAACTTCGGGTCGTGGGTCAGGACGCAGACGACCGTCCGCGCGTCGAGGCGCCCGGCGTCGGCCTCCTCGGCGAGATAGCGATGCGGCCACTTGACGACGACCTCGCCGGCCGCGGGGAAACGCGAGGCGGTCGCGAAGACGGGGCGGGCGTCGCAGACGGTCACGGCATACCCGAGGAACGACCCGACCTCGGCGACGGCGGCGGCGAAGTCGATGGCCCCGAAGACGATCATCCGCGGCGGGGGGGCGTATGCCGCGACGAACACCCGCAGCCCCTCCCCCCGCCGTTCGCCGTCCGGGCCATAGCTGAGGGTGTCGGAGTGACCGCTCGCGAGCTGGCCACGGGCGTCGTCGACCACCGCGGCGTCGGCGCGAGGGCTGCCGAGGGTTCCGGTGTGCGCGTCCGCGTGAACGACGAGGCGCCGGCCGAGCCAGGCTGGATCGGGGTGGGCGACGACGGTTGCGACCGCGACGGGACGGCCCGCGGCGATATCGGCGGCGACGTCGCCGAGTTCGGGGAAGTGCGCCTGGTTGACCGGCTCGACATAGACGTCGAGGATCCCGCCGCAGGTCAGGCCGACCGACTCGGCGGTCTCGTCGGACACGCCATACCGTTGCAGGACAGGGATATCCGAGGCAACCACAGACTCGGCGAGGGCATAGACCGCGCCTTCGACGCACCCCCCCGAGACCGACCCGACCGCCTCGCCGCCGGGGCCGACGAGCATCGACGCGCCGGCGGGTCGCGGCGCCGAGCGCCACGTCGCGACGACCGTGCCCATCCCGACGGTCTCCCCCGCCTCCCACCACGCGAGCAGATCCGGCAGCACCTCACGCATCGGCGATCACCTCGATCAGTTCCTCGAACGCCGCGAGCGAGTGCCCCGCGATGAAGTGGTCGATGTGCGGCAGCGCCGCGACGATCCCGCCCTGGACCGGCGCGTATGCCGCCCGCCCCCGGTGCGGATTCGCCCACACCACCGCGTGACTCACCGCCCGAAGGCGCCGCATCTGCTCGCCGAGCGCGGCCGGGTCGCCCCGCTCCCACCCGTCACTGGCGATGACGACCACGGCGCCGCGGGCCAGACCCCTTCTCCCCCACCGCGAGAGGAACGCGGCGAGGCCCTCGGCGAGCCGGGTCCCGCCGGACCAGTCGGCGACGGCGTCGCCGACCGCGACGAGGGCCCGGTCGGCGTCGCGGTGCCGCAGCGGCCGGGTGATCCGCGTGAGCCGGGTGCCGAGCGTGAAGACCTCGACGGGAATCCCGCTGCGGCAGAAGACATGCGCGAGGCGGAGGAGGGAATCGGCATACGGCCCCATGGAACCTGAGATGTCGAGGAGGAGGATGACCCGGCGCGCCCGGTGGCCGCGGCGGCGATGCCGGATCTCACCGGGTTCGCCGAGGCGACGAAGGGTGTCGCGCAGCGTGCGGCGGGCGTCGATCGGGCCGCGCCGCGCGGGCGTATGGCGGTGCGCCCGCCGCCGCGGTGCCCGCGGACGGAGTCCCCCGAAGAGGGCGGCGAGCCGACGTTTCTCGTCGGCGGAGAGCGCGGCGATGTCACGCCGCCGCAGCACCTCGGTGCTGCTGGCGTCGGCCCGGAGAGCTTCGTCCCGTGCGGACGGGTCGCCAGTGCGCTGGGAGTCGAGCGCGGCGTTGGCGACCGGGGGCGGCGGCGGGGCGGGGCGGCGCTTGGTGCCACCGCGCTCGCCGGAGAAGTACGCGGCATACGCGAGGTCGTGCCGCTCGAGGTCGGCGGGTGACCCGCACAGGCTGGCGCGGCCGGCGTGGTAGACGGCGGCCGGATCCCCGATCCCAAGTGCGGCAACGGCTTCGAGATAGGTGCGTTCACGGTCGGCGGTGACCGGAACTCCGGCGGCCCGCAGGGTCCGGGCGAAGCCGAGGAGGATTTCGGTGCCGCCGCGAGGCTCCCTCGTCGCAGCCACGGTCGCCGTGGTCACGGCGTGAGCACTCGGTCGAGAGCGTCGAGGACGCGCTGGGCGTCCTCGCGGTACTTGATCGCCACGCCGAGCGTCGCCGCGGCCGTCTCGGTGTCGAGATCACGGGTGCCGAGTTCGTCGAGGGCGCGGGCCCAGTCGAGGGTCTCGGCGACACCGGGGGGCTTGAGCAACTCGCGGTCGGCGCGGATCCGGTGGACAGCGCGGACGACCTGGCTCGCGAGGGCGGCGTCGACCTCGGGAGCGCGGGCCGCAACGATGGCGAGTTCGCGCTCGATGCCGGGGTGATCGAGCCAGTGATACAGGCAGCGACGCTTGAGGGCGTCGTGGAGTTCGCGGGTGCGGTTGGAGGTGAGGATCACCGCCGGAGGTGTTGCGGCCGTGACCGTTCCGAGTTCGGGAATGGTGACCTGCCAGGTCGAGAGCACCTCGAGGAGGAAGGCCTCGAACTCGTCGTCGGCGCGGTCGATCTCATCGATGAGCAGGACGCTCGGGGCGCGCAGGGCGGTGAGGATCGGGCGGGCGAGGAGGAAGCGCTCGCCGAAGAGCGACTGCTCGACGGCGTCGAGGTCGGGCGCCGCGCCGTGGACGGCTTCGACCGCGCGGAGGTGGAGGATCTGGCGGGGGAAGTCCCAGTCATAGAGCGCCTGCGTCGCGTCGATGCCCTCGTAGCACTGGAGGCGGATCAGCGGCAGCCCGGTGCTCTGCGCGAGCGACTCGGCGAGGGCGGTCTTGCCGGTGCCGGGTTCGCCCTCGAGGAGCAGGGGGCGGCCGAGGCGCAGGGCGAGCCACGTGACGGTCGTCAGCGCCTCGTCGGTGAGATAGCCGGTCTCGCCCAGCGCCGTGGCCAGATCGGCCGGCGCGGGGTAGGCCGTGCGCAGGTCCATGGCCCCATCGTGGCGCACGTGGCCGGTCAGCGGTAGCGCAGAGACGAGCCGTCTGAGCATGCCTACGTGCCGGCGCGGCCGAGGTCGGAGGGTGGCGGTGAGGTCGTGGCTGCGCGTCGCCGACCTCACCGCCGGCCTACGACCTCGCGCCGGGTGAGCGGGGCGGCTGATCGGTCCGCCGGTCCCAGTCGCGTCCGGTGGCGAGGTCGCCACACTCGACGAGCAGGGTCGCGCCCGTCGCGAGCACGGCCCGCGCCCCGCGGTCCCCCGTCGCCGAGGCGAGCACCGCCGGCCAGTGGGTGCGGCCGAGGACCACCGGGTGTCCCGGCTTCCCGCCGTATGCCGCGCGCCCCAGCGCCGTCGCCCACCCACCTCCCCCTGTCCCCGCCGATGGCGCGCCTCGCGCGAGACCCGCGGAATCGTCGGATTCACCTGTGCGAGCGAGCGATTCGAGCACGCGCGCGATGACGGTCTCGATGACGTCCGGAAGGTCCACCAGCGTGACGACGGCCGCCTCGGCCCGCGTCGCTTCGAGCGCCTGCAACCCACGCCGGAGGGAGGCGCCCATGCCCTGCGCCCAGTCGTCGGCGACGACGACGATTGAACCCGTGGATGCGGCATACGGACCGACGGTGTCGGCCTGGGCCCCGACGACGGTGACGACCGACGGGCAGCCGCCGGCGAGGAGCCGGGTGACCGCGAGTTCGACGAGGGTCGGCCCGCCGTCGGTGAGGGTGAGCAGGGCCTTTGGGCCGCCCATCCGGCGCCCCGCGCCCGCCGCGAGGACAAGGCCGGCAATGGGCGGTGCGGCATCCAGCGGCGCGGTCACGCCGGAAGTCTCGCGCACGGCACGGCTGCGGACACGATTTCCTCGTATGCCGGGTTCTGCCGAAATCCGTAGAGTCCGGCATACGCTCCGTATCGTGGATCCGATCCGAAACCCGTATGCGCCCGGAGCCGGCCAGCGTCCCCCCGAGTTGGCCGGTCGGGACGAGCAGCTGCGGACCTTCGACGTGGTCCTGCAACGGGTCGCCAAAGGCCGCCCGGAGCGGTCGCTGATCCTCACCGGGCTGCGTGGCGTGGGAAAGACGGTGCTGCTCAACGCCCTTCGCGGCCAGGCGGTCCGCGCCGGCTGGGGCACCGGGAAATTCGAGGCCCGCCCGGACCAGACCCTGCGCCGGCCCGTCGCCGCCGCCGCCCACGTCGCCGTGCGCGAACTCGGCCACTCGCAAGAGGACCAGGTCGCGCACGTCCTCGGCGTCGTCAAGTCCTTCGCCCAGCGCGAGACGGCCCCCAACACCAAGCTGCGCGACCGCTGGAATCCCGGGATCGAGGCGAATGCCGTTCCGGGACGGGCGGATTCGGGCGACATTGAGATCGATCTCGTCGAACTCCTCACCGACATCGGTGGCCTGGCCGCCGACCTCGGGCGCGGCGTCGCGATCTTCATCGACGAAATGCAGGACCTCGGGGCTGAGGACGTCTCTGCTCTGTGCGCCGCCTGCCACGAGATCTCCCAGGCGGCCCTTCCGGTGTTGGTGGTCGGTGCTGGCCTCCCCCACCTCCCTGCGGTGTTGTCCGCGTCGAAGTCATACTCCGAGAGACTGTTTCGATACGCCCTGATCGACCGGCTCGACCAGGAGGCGGCCGCCGCGGCGCTCGCCGTGCCCGCGGCGGAGGAGGACGCGGCATACGACCCGGAAGCGCTGGCGCAGATGTATGCCGTGACCGGCGGCTATCCCTATTTCATCCAGGCCTATGGCCGGGAGGTCTGGGATCTCGCGCCGACGACTCCGATCACCGCCGACGATGTCCGCGTCGCCGTCCCGCGCGCCGAGGCCGAACTCGCCGTCGGCTTCTTCGGCAGCCGGTATGAACGCGCCACCCCCGCCGAGCGCGACTACCTGCGCGCGATGGCTGCGGTCGCGCTCATCGACACCGACGGGGCGGTCGTCGGCGGGCCGGTCGAGAGCGAGTCGGGTTCTGCGGCATACGGCTCGAGCCTGACCATCGAACTCGACGCCGTCGCGACTGCCGATGTCGCGAAATGGCTTGGGAAGCAACCGCAATCCCTCTCCCCCGCCCGCGATGCGCTGCTGAAGAAGGGCCTGATCTATTCCACCGAGCGCGGCAAGGTCGCCTTCACCGTGCCTCACTTCGGCCGCTACCTGCGCGAGCACCCCTGACAGCAGCAGGAGTGTCTGTGTTGTCCGGCGCTATCCGGCGCGTGTGGGTCTGAGACGTGGCCGAGGATTCTCGGACTTGGTGAGACTACGGCGGGTTGATCGTGACGCTTCTGAGACTCGGCGCCGTCCTCTCGGGTGGCAATCTGAGTCCTGACCCGCCGTCTCGCGCCCGCGGCGTTCCGTCACGTGGATCAGGCTCGTCGCGAAGCCGGCCTCACGACCTCAATCTCACACATGGGACCCGGCGCCCGGGCAAGGCGTCGATCACCCGTCAGCAGGGTTGCATCCAGCGCCTCGGCGAGCGCGACGTAGGCGGCGTCGTAGACCGTCAGGTTTTCGCGCAGTTCCCAGCAACGCACCATCAGCGACCGGTGGTCGACCCGCTGCAGGGGGAGATCGCGCAGGTCGTCCATGGCCAGGCGCACCCGCCGTGCGTCCAGGCGGCTACCCCGAGCCAGCCCGCGCCACACGGACAGGACCTCGAGGTCGATCAGGCCGGGTGCCGCGAGGTCTTCGCCGCGCAGCCGGGCACGGAGCAGATCCCCGTCCTGTACGTCATCGAGCAGGGCGACGGCCAGGACGCTCGCATCAACGACGAGCACGCTCGAACCGCAACATGCGCACTGCGTCAGCGAGGGCGAGCTCTCCGCCGGCGCGGCTCCCGGCCCGCTCGAGGACCTCGTCGATCGTGGGCTGTTGTGCCTCCCGGATGAGCCGGGCCAGCAGATACTCCTGGAGGGACTGGTGGGCGGCGGTCGCCCGTTGCTTCAGGATCGCGTGGGTCTGGGCGGGGACGCCCTTGACCTGAATGTTCGGCATGGCTCCACTATGGCTGCTCTGGAGCCAGAATGCCACCCGTCCGTCACGCGCCGCCATGGCCTACAAGGTGTCCTGCTTCTCGATCGCGCCCGAGCAATACGTCATGCTCGGCAGCCGCGAGATGTATGCCAGCGTCGGTGGCACTGAGGACGTCATCGGCGGGCCCGACACCCCGTCAAAGGTCACCGTTTCCTTCGACCTGGCCAGCCGCGAAGCAGTCGATGAACTCATCGAGCGAGCCGGCGCCGCGGGCGGCCGGATCGGCGACACGGACGACTACCCGTTCATGTGCACCTTCTGGAGATAACCGGTCACGGCGGCGACGAGATCGGCCCCCAGATCAGCGCCGATTTCCCGGAGCAGATGGCGCTGATCCGGGCTGCCCGCCGTCGCGCGCCTCGCGCTCCCGCCACCTGACGCCGCCACTGAGGCGGCAGCATCCCACCGCGGACCGCGCGCGCGCCGAACCCGCGAGCCGCGCACAATGTCGCCCGTGCCGTATGACCGCCCAATCGCCCCGGCCCGGCCCGCCCTCGTGGCGACGATCGCCCTGATCCTCGGCGGCATCGGGATCGGCATCACCGAGTTCGTCACGATGGGGCTCCTGCCGGAGGTCGCCGCAGGCCTGCACGCGAGCATCCCGCAGGCGGGTCACGCGATCAGCGCGTATGCCGTCGGCGTCGTCGTCGGGGCCCCGGTCCTCGCGGCGTGGGGTGCGCCCCGCCCGCGCAAGGGTCTCCTGCTCGGCCTGGCCGCCGCGATCGTGGTGGGCAATGTCCTATCGGCCCTGGCGCCGACCTATGAGACCTTCCTCGCCGCCCGCGTTCTCGCCGGCCTGCCCCATGGCGCCTATTTCGGCGTCGCCACCCTCGTGGCGATCGATCTTGCCCCGGCCGGCCAGTCGGGTCGCGCGGTCGGCCGAGTCATGCTCGGCATCCCCATCGCCAACCTCGTGGGCGTGCCGCTGGTGACGTGGATGGGCCAGGCGATCGGCTGGCGCAGCGGCTATTGGACTGTCGCGGTCGTCGCCCTCGCCGCGACCGGGCTCATCGCGCTCGCCGTCCCGCGCACAGGGGCACCCGATGGCGCCTCGGTCCGCAATGAGTTGCGCGCCTTCGGCTCAGTCCAGGTGGCGCTGACCTTCATCGCCGGGTCCATCGGCTTCGGCGGGATGTTCGCAATGTATTCGTATGTTGCCCCGCTCATCACCGAGGTCAGCGGCGCCCCGCCGCGATTGGTCCCGCTCGCCTTGTTCGCGTTCGGCCTCGGCGGCCTGCTCGGCAACACCGTCGGGGGGCGACTGGCCGATTGGTCGATCCTGCGCTCGATCGTGTTGTCGTCGCTCGCGATGGCGGTGGTATTGGTCGCCCTCGCGCTCACCGCGCACTGGTTCGTGGCGGCGTTGTCCCTGATATTTCTGGCGTCGTGTGTCGCCGGCTGCCTCGCGGTCGCCGTCATGCTGCGGCTGATCACCGTCGCGCGTTCCGCCCAGACCTTGGGCGCCGCGAGTAGTCACGCCTCGCTCAATATCGCCAACGCTCTCGGTGCGTGGCTCGGCGGCATCGTCATCGCCCGCGGCTATGGGTATGCCGCCCCGAGCCTGGTCGGCGCGGCGCTCGCGCTCGGTGGCCTGGCGGTCTTCGGGCTCTCGATCGTCAAACATCGCCGAGACATGCGCACGCGCTGACGACGACAATGTCCCCCATGGGTTGGTGGGGTGAACACGTGCTGCCCCGCGTCACGGACGCGGCGCTCAAGGGCCACGCCGTCGGCGACGAACGCGCCCTGGCCTGCCGAGGTCTGACCGGCCGCATCCTGGAGGTCGGATTCGGCAGCGGCCTGAACGTGCGCTGGTATCCCGACGATGTGACGTCCGTGGCCGCAGTCGAGCCATCGGACGTCGCCTGGGAGCTCTCGGGCCGGCGTCGCGAGCGCAGCGAGGTCCCGGTCCATCGCCGCGGGCTCGACGGTCAGCGACTCGCGGAGGCGGATGCGGCATACGACGCGGTGTTGTGCACCTTCACGCTGTGCACCATCCCCGACCCCGGAGTGGCGCTCGCCGAAATCCGCCGGGTGCTGCGGCCAGGCGGCAGCCTTCACCTCCTCGAACACGGCCGCAGTGACGACCCCGCCATCGCCTCCCGGCAACGCCGTTGGGAGCCGTTGCAGCGGCGCGTGTGCGGCGGCTGTCACCTGACGCGCGACCCGATTGCGCTGGCGCTGGACGCCGGGTTCACGGTGGTGGACAGCGTGATCGGCCCGATGCCCGGCTTCCCGGAGCGCTCGCCGCTGACGTTCCGCTATCGCGCTCTCCTGACGGCGCCGTGACTCCTCAGCCAACTCGCGATTTTGGCTCTGGAGGAAATCGGCGTCGGCCGGGGCCGGCCGCGGCGCGCCGGGTCTTCGCTGAACGCGCCGCCGCGTTGACCTGGCAGGCGACTCATCCCGCGCGGGGACCTCTTCCCCCCGGAGGAGGCGGTGGCGATCCTGCACGGCGGCCTCACCGACGTCGAGCCGCAGGTCGACTACCCGCAGGTTCTGCTCCAGGGGACGCCTAGCAACCGGTGCGGCCCAACCCTTGCCTCGCTGTGGCTCGCCATCGGGTTCCCCGATCCGGCCGACCACGGCTTCACCCTCGAAGCCCGGCTCCCGGGGCCGATGGAGTTGTTCGAGTCCGTCGGCATTACCCCGCCACTGTCCAATCCCGGCCCGGTCGGCGACACGGCCGCACGCACAGCCCTGATCCCGGCCGCCGTCGCCAAGGCGCGTCACCAGGGCGCCGCCCACGTCGATATCGCGGAGGCTGCCACCCGCGCCCGGGTCACCGACTGGACCGCTCGAGATCATGTCCGCGGTGGACGAGGGCAGCGACGGTCGCGAAGCTGCCCTTGTATTCGTCCTCGGGTAGAACCCGCGCATTTGAGCGAGGTCCTCGATGTGCACCCGACCGGCCGGGCCTCTGTCGAAACGCTTGACGGCGTATGCCGTGTCCTGTCCCCCCGGTCACGTCGCCTCCGGCAGGACCGGTAGCTCACTGCGGTCGATGCGGCGGATCTCGGGCACCACGATGCCCACTCCACGGGCCAACTCCATGCAGTGACGGGGTGACTCGAAAGTGGCCGTGCGCGGGCCGCATGCCGTTTGGCGCATGTCCCGGTCGACTGACGCCAATGGTGTTGCAGATTTCACGGTTCGCCCCGGTCGCTGCGCGGCGCGAGGTGGGAGGTACGGCGCGCAGGACACCAGGAGTCAGACGGGCTACTCGTAGTGGAAGCGCACCTGCAGGATCACCAAGTCCTCGCCATCTACCAGATACACCAGCCGATGCTCGTCCGTGATGCGGCGTGACCACGCACTGGCGAACAGATGCCGCAGGGGTTCCGGTTTGCCGATCCCCATCGTCGGATCGCGCAGAGCGTCATCGATGAGCCGGTTGATCCGCTTGAGAACCTGCCGATCGGCCTGGAGCCAGTGGGTGTAGTCGTCCCAACCGTTCGGGGTGAAGACCAGCCTCACTCGACGAGGTCGTGCTGTTGGCGATCTCCTGATAGGGCTTGCTGCAGGCTCTCGAGCAGGCGCTTCGCATTGGCTGGCACACGCAGGAGGTATGCCGTCTCCCGCATCGCCGCGAACTCCTCGGCGGAGATGAGCACGGCATTGCCTCGTCGCGAGGTGATCTCGACCGTGATGCGCTCGTTGTTGACCTGTTCGATCAGCGGGAAGAGCTGCTTGCGGGCCTGACTGGCTGTGACGGACACGATGGACCTCCAGTGACTGGTACAAGCAGACGGTACCACTCGGCTCATGGGGAGTCGAGCAGCTCCACCTAGTCGAGGACGAGTTCGTCATCCTGACTGACCTCGGCTCCGTTGACCTTGTCGACCTCGGCGACTCCTGGGAAACAAGGATGGATATACTCTCGGTATGTCCAAGGTGATGATCTCCCTAGCCGACGACCTGTTGGCCGAGATCGACGCGGAGGCGCAGCGCCGAGCCTGGAGCAGGAGCGCATTCCTGGCAACCGCCGCCCGACGTGAACTGAACCGGCGAGACAGCGCGCTCGTCACCGCCGCGGTGGAGCGATCGCGCGAGCGTTTCGCGACATCGGGTGGCTTCGAGGCCGCCGACCTGGTGCGTGCCGACCGGGATGCCCGGCGGTGACGCATCTCTTGATCGACACCTCGGTGCTGATCAAGTGGTTCCACGCCGCCGGCGAGGCGGAAGTCGATCAGGCGCGGGCCGTTCTGCGGGCTCATGTGGCCGGGGACGTCGAGGCGCACATCCTCGACCTCGCGGCATACGAACTAGGGAATGTCTTGATCCGTGCTCTGCGCTGGGACCCTGTCAGCGTCGCCGATCAACTCGACGATCTGCGAACCATCGTGGGCACACCCCTTGTCATGACCGCCGACTGGCTGCGCCACGCCGCGCTATTGGCGCGCCGCCACCAGCTGACCTTCTATGACGCGTGCTGGGCCGCGACGGCCGAGCGACTCGGCATGACGCTGGTCAGCGCGGATCAGCGGCTCATCGACGCCGCTCTGGCCGAGTCACCGACGGCCACCGTTTCCCGGCTCCGGCTCGACCCGGCCTCCTGAAAGCTGAGCTGTCGGCGGCAACGAGGCGACGGGCTATACCGACGCAGGTCCCACACGCACGTGGCGGGCACGGGCGACGGCGGCCAGTAGCTCAGCGAAGGTCGCCAGAGTCGACTCTGAGGTCAGAGCCGTATCCAATGCGCAGCAGTCGGGCAGCTTCAGGCGGGTCTCGACGCGCAGAGTCGCCAGGCTCAACCGCTCGCCATCAGCGCTGTCGGCGGCGCGAACGCCGATGGCGTGGAGGTCATCGACGAGTTCGTGCCCGCGTCCGGCCCGGACGGCGCCGACCAGCACTTCGGCCAGATTGAGCGGGTGGATGACGACCGCCTCCTCCGCGGAGGCTCGGTGGCGATGCCGACGAGGTTGTCTGCCTCGCCGATGAGCGCCCGCTCGCTGCCTGCATCCACGCCGGCGTCGCGTTCGGGTTCTCGCTCGCGCGCGGCGAGAATATCGTTGAGTGCGGACGCGACCTCTTCCACCAGGTCCGGCCGCCGACCGCGTCGTGGCGTCCGTCAACGACACGGACCGTTCGATCGTGCCCAACTCCAGGAGCCTGGCCAACAAACGCGTCTTCCCGACCGAGCGCGCTCCCTCGATAATGACGACCGGGTGCGTGGTGAAACGCTGGGCGATGGTCGCTTCGATGAATCTCGTGACATACATGAGACCCTCCATGTGGCAAATTTGCAGCATCTGATGTTGCTAATTAGCAGCATTAGCCGCGAATCCGCAGCCCGAGACGACGTGGCGCCGATCCTCGGCGGACGCAGCCGATGTCCCCGCGCACCCGGTCCTGCGGCAGCGTCAGCAACCCCGGCGCGTGCGCACCGGCCGCGTCGATCAGAGCTGCCGCGATGTCGACCAAGAAGCCGAATGGGCCGCGATCATCGGCGCGCGCCGCAGCAAATCTCGGCTCGGCCGGTGCGCGCCCTGCAATCGGTCCACGGCGGCACCTTGCCACCGGTCCGCCCAGCCAGCTTGACCGAACAGCTCACCCACCCGCCCCAGCCTTGAGGCAGATTCGAGCCTCAGGCACGCAGGCGCTGACACCTATCGGGTCCCATGGTGACAAACGACAACGACGACTCGAGGAGCAACTGAACGCAAGCCGCTAGCGATCAAGGGGCGTGTGCTCACCGCGAGCCAGGTGGCTGTGGATCGCGAGCGTCAGGCGCGGCACAATGGCGAGCACGCGGCATACGGCCAAGACCGCCGGCTCCGGCGGCGGACCCGACCACGGAGGTGGACGCATGTCCCTGGAGATTCCCTTCTACACCGCGCAGGCCCAGGGGCCCTACGACCTGGTCTCGATCGGCCGGTTCGAGTTGGAGGAGGGCGGGGTCATCCCCGACCTGAGGCTCGCGGTCGCCACCTTCGGGACCCTCGCCGAGGACAAGAGCAACGCGATCCTCATCCCGACGTGGTTCTCGGGCACGCACGCGACCTGGGCGCAGGCCTACATCGGGCCGGGGCGGGCGCTGGACCCGGAGCGCTATTTCATCGTCGTGATCAACCAGATCGGCAACGGCCTCTCGACCTCGCCGCACACCACCGACGACCCGAGCATCGCCATGTCGAAGTTCCCGAACGTGCGAATCGGCGACGACGTCCGCGCACAGGAGCAGCTGCTCCGGGAGCACTTCGGGATCGAGCGGCTGGCCCTCGTCGTCGGCGGGTCGATGGGCGCGCAGCAGACGTGGGAATGGGCGGTGCGCTTCCCCGACAAGGTGCTTCGCGCGGCCCCGATCGCCGGCACGGCGCAGAACACGCCACACGACTTCCTCTTCACCCGCACCCTGCTCGACGCGATCACCAGCGACCCCGGCTTCAACGGCGGGGAGTATGCCGCACCCTCCGATGTCACGGCCGGCCTGCACCGGCACGCCGACATCTGGGCGACCATGGGCCTGACGACGGACTTCTGGAAGACCGAGTTCTGGCGCGGCATACCGCCGCTGGTCGAGGGGATGCGGTTCGAGACCTACGACGACTTCCAGAACGGCTTCATGCGGCTGCTCTTCGGGATGATGGACCCGAACGCCCTGCTCACCATGGGCTGGAAGTGGCAGCGCGGCGACGTCGCCCGCAACACCGGCGGCGATCTCGCGGCGGCGCTCGGCCGTGTCACGGCGCGGATGTTCGTCATGCCCATCGAGCAGGACATGTTCTTCCCGCCGCGCGATTGCGCCGCCGAGCAGGAGTTGACACCGGGCAGCGAGCTTCGGGTGCTGCACTCGATCGCCGGGCACTTCGGGCTGTTCGGCTTCGAGCAGTCCTATCTCGACGAGGTCGATGTGAACCTCCGGGAGTTGCTCGCCACCTGACGCGCCGGGCGTGGCCGTAGAGGCGGCCCTCGCGGACGTCCCAGAGGGCTGACGGCATACGACAATGCCCGGGTGAGCGACGACTGGAACTTCCGGCGCGTGACCCGCGCGGACTTCCCGCTGATCGCCTCCTGGCTCGCCCAGCCAGAGGTCGAGCGCTGGTGGCAACACGAGTGGGGCCCGGAGGCGATGGAGCGCGACTTCGGACCGAGCGTCGACGGAGCCGAGCCCAATCAGGACTGGTTGGCTCTGCTCGACGGAATGCCGGCCGGCCTGATCCAGCGCTCCCTCGTCACCGACTACGCGGAGAACCTCGCCGACTTCGCGATCCTCGGCGAGGTCCCGGCGGGCGCCGCGACCATCGACTATCTCGTCGGCGAGCGGCGCGGCCACGGGCGCGGCGCCGCGATGATCGCCGCCTTCGTCGCCCGCACGTGGACCGACCTGCCGGACGCCGGCTCGGTCGTCGTCAGCGTCGTCGAGGCGAACCGTCGCTCGTGGCGGGCCCTGGAACGCGCCGGCTTCCGCGTCGTCGGCCGGGGCGAGGTCAGTCCGGAGAACCCGACGGACGACCCGCTCCACCTGCTGTTGCGGGTCGACCGGCCCGCCGCGGGGATCGTCGTGCTCGTCGAGGGCCCCAGCGATGTCGCCGCGGTCCGCGCGCTCGCCGCCACCAGGGGCATCCCACTCGCCGGCGTCGACCTGCGCTCCCTCGCCGGCGTCACGAACATCCGTCGCGCCCTGACGGAGGCGTATGCCGCACGGCCGCGCCCCGTCGTGCTCGGCCTGTGCGACGCCGGCGAGACCGGCTTCGTCGAGCGGGCGCTCGCGGCGGTGGGGCACCCGGTGCGCGACGCGAGTGACCTGGCGGCATACGGCTTCTTCGTGTGCCAGCGCGATCTGGAGGAGGAACTACTGCGCGCCCTGGGTGTGCCGCGGACGATCGAGGTCATCGCCGGCGAGGGTCTCGTCGACAAGCTGGACACCCTCCGACAACAGCCGCATTGGGTGGACCGCCCGATCCACGAGGTGCTCCACCGCTTCTGCGGCGTCGCCTCGGGCCGCAAGGAACTCCTGGCCGGCGCCCTCGCCGCCGCGCTGCCGCCGGAACAGATCCCCGCGCCCCTGCGCCTCCTGCTCGATCGGATTGCGGACGCCAGGTGACCGCCGACCGAGCGAACAGGTTGCGAGGCGGTCGGCCGGAGAGCCGGACGTGACTCGTGCGGAGTCCTTGACACGAGCGGGCCCTGATCACCGGCCTCTCGACGGGGCTGAACCGGCCTCTGGGATGCCACCGCCGGTACCATATATGGCATGAAGACCACCCTGTACCTTCCCGACGACGTGAAACGCGCCCTCGAGGTGGAGGCACGCCGGCGCGGGATCTCCGAGGCCGAGGTGGTTCGCGACGCCTTGCGTCGCACCCTCATGAGTGACGTTGTCCGACCACGAGGCGCCCTGTTCACCGGCTCCGAGCCGATGGCCGACCGGGTCGATGAACTGCTGGCCGAGGGCTTCGGGTCGTGATCGTCGACACCAGCGCGTTGCTGGCCTACTTCGACGCGAGCGAACCTGCGCACACGTCCGTCTCCGCGGCCATCGAGGCGAGCGAAGAACCGCTCGTCGTCTCGCCCTTCGTGATCGCCGAGCTGGACTACCTGGTGCTGAGCCGCCACGGATCCCGAGCCGAGCAGGCGGTGCTTGCCGAGCTGTGCGGCGGCGCCTGGGAACTCGCGATCATGGACCGGAATCGCCTGGCCCAGGCGGCCGCGGTCGTCGAGCGCTATGCAGATGTTCCGATCGGTGTGGCCGACGCGTCGTCCCTCGTGCTGGCACAGGAGTATCGGACGACGACCATCCTGACACTGGATCGCCGCCATTTCACGATTCTTCGGCTCTCTGACGGGAGCGCCCTCCGAGTCCTACCCTGACTCGCCCAACACCATCTGCCTGGATGCGAAGTCCTCAGGGCGCGGCAAGTTCCTTCTGGATCATCCGGCTGAACTCGCGCACGGCGTCGTCGGCGGCGGCGCGGTCGCCGTCGATGAGCAGGTCGAAGATCAGGCCTTGGCCGACGGCAAGGGTGAGCCGCGCCAGCCGACCGGCATGCGCCGGTGTGGTCCGCTTCGCATAGAGCCGGGTGAACTCGCGCAGCTGCGCGCTCACCATGACCTCAGCGAGCCGCGCGGCATACGGCTCGTGCCGCATCGCGTGCGTGGCCAACTCGAACCACAGCGCCCCAAAGACGACGGCCCCGTCGACGGTGGCCGCCCAGTTGCGCTCCCCGGCGACGACCGGGTCGGGTTCGCTGTCGAAGAGCCGGCCGATCTGCTCGGCCTGCCCGCCGGCAACCGCGTCGATCACCGCGACGAGGACGTCCTCACGAGATCCGAAGTGGTAGTGCAGCATGCGCTGGCTGGTCCCGATCGCGGCGGCCAGGGACCGCAGGCTGGTGTCCCGTATGCCGTGCTCCGCGTAGTGCAGGACCACCTTGGCCAGCAGGTCCTCGCGTGGTGAGGTCACGCGGAGGCGGCCAGCCGCGCGAAGGTCTGCGCCTCATACGTGATCAAGGCGCGCGTCCGGCGTCCAAGGAGCAGCGAGACCGGGCGCGCAAGCGGCCCCGTCCAGTGGATCGTCAGGTCGAGCCGGCTCCCGTCGGGAAGCTCGCTCAGTGTGTGGGTGGCGTGCGTTGTCACCCCGACCGCGCGGGCCGTCCACGTGAATGCCCGGCCGGGCTCACACTGCGTCACGTCATAGGTCGCGGCGGGCAGACCCGGCTGGCGAACCTCGAACCGCGACCCCACCCGCAGACCGTTTCCGGACAGCGGCGTGACCGACGCAAATGTGTCAAGGTGTCGCGGCCAGGCCGTGACGTCGGCGAGCAACTCCCAAAGTCGGTGGACGGGAGCCGGCGACTCGGCATACGCTGCGATCATGTATCACATGATACATGCCAGTGAGCCCCGGGAGGACACGATGACGACGATTCGGACCCGGGTTGCCGCCGGCGACCTCGAGGGCGAACTCAATAACGGGCTCGCGGTCTTCAAGGGCATCCCCTACGCGACCATCCCGGCCCGCTTCGCCGCCCCCGCACCCGCCCCGGCCTGGGATGGAATCCGCCTGGCGCGGTCCTTCGGGCCGCCCCCACCGCAGGCCGGTGGCCTGGGCCCGAGCGCGCAGACCGGGGACGAGGCCGACTGGCTGACCGCCAACATCTGGTCGCCCGACCTCACCGGCGCCCTCCCGGTCCTGGTGTGGATCCACGGGGGCGGCTACCTCTTCGGCCGCTCCGATCTGCCGGAGTATGACGGCGCGACCCTCGCCGCCGGCACCGGCGATGGGGATGGTGCCGTGGTCGTGACCGTCAACTACCGGGTCGGCTTCGAGGGATTCGGCCTGCTCGACGGCATGCCGCCCAACCGCGGCCTGCTCGACCAGGTCGCCGCCCTGGGGTGGGTCCGCGACAATATCGCCGCGTTCGGCGGCGACCCCGGCCGGGTGACGGTCTTCGGTCAGTCCGCCGGTGGCGGGTCGATCGCCGCGCTGCTCGCGATGCCCCGGGCCGCGGGCCTCTTCCGGCGGGCGATCGTCCAGAGTATGTCGGGCGCCTACCTCACGCCCGCGCTCGCGACCGACGTCACCGCCGCGTGCGCGGACGAGATCGGTTGCGCCGCAACTGAAATCGTTGCGATCGACCCGCCCCTTCTGACTGCCGCCGTGGACGCCGTCCTCGCAGGCATCGACCGGTATGCCGCTCGCTGGGGTCCCGCGGCCCACGCCGGCGTGCCCTTCGCGCCCGTCGTCGATGGCGAGGTCCTCCCCACGACCCCCTGGCTGGGCCTGACCGGAGCACCCGACCTGCTCGTCGGTCACACCCGGCACGAGCAGCGCCTGTTCACCGCCCTGACCGGGCGGCTCGGCCAGATCACCCCCGAGGAGGCGGACGAAAGCGCGCGCGTGTTCGCACCCGACCCGGCGGCATACGCGCGGCATTTCCCCGACCCGGAGGAGCGCTTCGACGTCGTGCGCTCCGACTGGTTCTTCCGGATGCCCTCGCTCAAACTCGCCGAGACACAGGTGAGCGCGGGCGGGCGCTGCCATCTGTACGAGCTGACCTGGCCCGCGCCCGGCATGGGCGGCGTCCTCGGCGCGTGCCACGGCCTGGACGTCCCGCTCGTCTTCGGCAATCTCACGGCCGGGCAGACCGCCCTGCTCATCGGTGAACCGACCGAGGAGGCGTATGCCGTGTCCGCCCAGATGCGCACGGCCTCGCTGCGGTTCGCGCGCGACGGCGACCCGGGGTGGCCGGATTTCGCGACGGGCGCGACCCGGATCTTCGACACCCACCCCGCGGTCGCGGCATACCCCGAAGCCGTGTCGCGCGCCATCTGGACGCACCCCCCGGCCGTCCTCGACCTACACGTGCCACCGGGCGGGTAGGAGACACGCACCCGCGAACCCGACCGGCACCCGGGCCCGGAGTTGAGTCCGTCGCGGGCCCCTCATCACGGTCTGCCGTGACTCGCTCGCCTAAGCCGGCACGACTGCGCGGGCCACACGGGCCACGGCAGTCAGGCGGAAGGGTCCGGCCGGCCTCCCGAGGCGGTCGACCAGCGCCGCTCGCAGCGCCACGCGGCGCTCGGGTGGCAGGCCCACGGCATACGCCCCGGCAGGTCCGATCCCGGCGAGGAAGGTCGCCCACAATTCCTCGACGCTGTCGTATGCCGTGCTCACCGTCAGTGTCGACTCCTCGACCTCGCTCAGCCCGGCTCCCTCGAAAAGACTGGCGAGCTCACCCGGGCGCCCGAAGCGCAGGACTCGGGCTTCGTCCGGCGCGTCGGGGTCGAGGCGCAGGGCCGCGTCCCAGAACGCGCGGAGCATCTCCATCTCCTGAGCGAAGTCCCAGACGGACGCGACCACGACGCCGCCGGGCCGGACGACCCGCCGCATCTCGGCCACCCCGCGCTCGGGATCGGATACGAAGTGAAAGACCAGTTGTGCTGCCGCACAGTCGAACTCGCCGTCATCGAAGGGCAGTTGTTCCATCGGCCCCGGCCGCACGTCGATGCCCGGATGCCGTTCCCGGCACGCGGCAACGAAGCCGGGCGCCGGGTCGACTGCCGCGACATTCGCCACCCCCAGGTGGGCGATCGCTGCCGCCGTCAGCGCCCCCGGACCACAGCCGACATCGAGGAACCGCCCGCCTTCGCCGAGTCGGCAGAACGCCACGAAGGGACCGGCGAGTTCGCGCGAATAGCGCCCCATGAAACGGTCATACGCCTCTGCGGATGCCTGGAATGTGCGGGTGCCCTCGACCTCGCGCATGACTCCTCCTCGCGTGCTCGGTCACGTGAGTAAGGAGCGCGCTCGGCTCGTGCTGATACCGGCGACGCGGACTGACGGTGCAGGGGCAGGCCTCCCTCGGCCGCGCCGGCACCGCCAGTCATCGTCCTCAGAACGAGAACGTCGTCGCGCCGTCGCCGATCCATTCCCACAACTGCACCGTCCCGGCGACTTCCGCGTTGGCGAGCAGCGTCGAGGTCGCGATGCCCTTGGCGTTCACGCACAGCCCGCAGGCGATGAAGCGGCCGCCGGCCGCGGCATACCGATCGAGCAGTGCCGGCAGCGGCGGGCAGCCGTCGCACGCGACGCCGCGTGTGAACCCGTCGACGGCGAGCCGGACGGCCTCCTTGGCGAGGAAGGTCATCGTGGGGCGGCCTGACTCGGCGGCCGCCACGGCCATGAGCAGCGCGACGGTCACCTTCTCGGCATCCTCGAGCCCGGTGGTGATGGTGATGGCGGCCCTAGCGGACATGGGTGTACTCCCTGGTCGAGCGCGCGGGTCCGGACGTCTGGACGCCGCGCGGGGTGAGGATGACGAGGACGGCGGCCACGGCATACAGCGCGAGGACGTCGCCATAGAGGTGACCCATCAGGTGGTGGTCACCCAGGGACTGGACCGTCATGATCGACGCGTGCACGACGCTCGACCAGACGGTGAACCAGATGAGACTCGTGTGCCGCAACGGATCTCGCGCTGCATACATGAGGAAGACGCCGAGAGTCGCATAGAGGCCGAGGATCATGTCGAGATACATCGAGTGCCCGTCGACATGCCATGACCACCCACTCGGCCAGAGCTTGGTCAACGGATAAACCCCGAAAGTGAAGACCGCGCCGACCGCCCCCAGCGCGACCGGAAGCGCCCTCAACCGTGGTGTCGGATTCACGAAACAGCCTGACCAGCAAGCGATTTCACGGCCTGTGTGGTCATCGCGTCCCCGCCGATGCCCCAACTGCCGCTGCGGACCTCCTCGACGACCACCCACGTGACCGGCCGCAGGGACTCGCCCTCGATGGCGACCATGGTGTCGGTCAACCGCTCGATGATGTCCTGCTTCTGGCCGGCGTCGAAGACGCCCTCGATGACCTTGACGTTGATGAACGGCATGGTTGTGTCCTTTCCCGTATGCCGTGGACTCGCCCCGGCGTGCCGGGTCCGTCCCGGCTCCACCAGTGAAGGCGAAGGGGTGCGCGGAGCGCGTCGGTGAGAAATGCCCAGATCTTTCCTCGCACCTACCGAGATCGGACCGGTGGCCTACCGAGACTGGGTGCGGGTCGCACGCGAACGCCTGACAGGACCGGGCCGTCAATGCCACACTCGACGGAATGGAGCCGATGGTGCTCGAGCGTGACGCCGAGGTGGCCGCGCTCGCGACCGCCGCGACCAGGGCGGCCAGCGGACACGGAACGATCGTGCTCGTCTCGGGCGAGGCGGGCATCGGCAAGTCGACCCTGGTGAGCCAACTGCCGCCGCTGCTACCGCCCGAAGGCCGGATCCTCACGGGCTGGTGCGACGACCTGGCCACCCCGCGCGTCCTCGGGCCGCTGCGCGACCTGGAACAGGTTGTCGGGCAGCGGCTTCGGGCCGCACTTGGCGCCGGCGACCGATCGCCGGTCCTCGATGCGCTGCGCGATGAACTGACCACCGGGGCCAGGCCAACGGTCCTGGTCCTCGAAGACCTCCACTGGGCCGATGAAGCCACTCTCGACGTGCTCGCTTATCTCACGCGGCGTATCGCCACGCTCCCGGCGATCGTCGTGCTCACCTATCGCGACGACGAAGTGCCGGCTGACCATCCCTTGCACCGGCTGCTCGGCCTCGCAGCGCGGGTGGCCCCGGTCATTCGGCTCCATCCCGCGCGTCTGAGCCTGACAGCAGTGCGCACCCTGAGCGCCGCAGCCGGCCTCGATGCCGACCGGCTCTTCGGCATCACCTCGGGCAATCCGTATTTCGTCACCGAAGTGATCGCCTCGGGCGAGGGCGAGGGGGTGCCCCTGACCATCGCCGACGCGGTGCAGGCGCGGTTGTCCCGGCTGGCGCATGCGGAGCCGGCCGCCGTGGATGCCGTCACCCGTCTTGCCGTCGTCCCGTCGGCCGTCGAACCCTGGCTCGTCGAGGCGGTGGTGAGCGCGGGCCTCAGCGCGGTCGCCGACGCAGAACGCAGCGGCCTGCTGGTCATGGCCGAAAACCGGGTGACCTTCCGGCATGAGCTCACCCGTCGTGCGGTCCTGCACTCCATGCCGGCCGCCCAGCGCATCACGGCCGAGCGCGCGGTCCTCGCGGCACTGCTCAGCCGGCCGGCACTCAACCTCTCGCGGATCGTCCACCACGCGCGCGGCGCCCTGGATCGCGACGCGATGCTGCGCTACGGGCCTCTCGCCGCCCGCGAGGCGATTGCCGCGGGGGCTCATCGACAGGCCGTGGAACACCTGCGCCTCGTTCTCGACCTCGCGCCAAGGCTCAGCCCGGAGGACGAAGCCGACCTCTGGGAGTCGCTCGCCGTCGAGAGCTACACCGTCGATGCGCCCTTCGCGGAGGCCGTCGCGGCTCAGCGCCGCGCGGTCGAGCTGCGCACAGGTGGCGACACCAACGCCCTGGGCACCTCGTTGCGCTGGCTGTCCCGGATCAGCTGGTGGGCCGGTGATCCCGAGGGAGCCGGATCGGCAGCGGAGCAGGCCCGGGCCGTCCTCGAAGGCGTCGGCGACCCCGATCTGCTCGCCATGGCGATCAGCAACCAGGCCCAGTTGCACGCCCTCGCGGGCCGCGACCACGCAGCAACCGAGCTCGCCGAACAGGGACTGGCCATGCCGGGACTCTCACCGGCGACCCGCTCGCACCTGCTCAACAACCTCGGACTCGCCGGCCTGCGCATCCGCCAGCCCGGCGCGCTGGCAGCCCTGCGCGAGAGCCTCGCCGTCGCCCTCGCGGCCGACGAACCCGAACACGCCTGCCGCGCCTACGTCAACCTCGTCTGGCACGAACTGGAGATCCTCGATTTCGCGGCCGCCGAGTCTGACGTCCGCAACGGCTTCGCGCTCGCCGAGCGCACCGAGTTCCTCACCTTCGCCCGCTACCTCCAGCTCATCCTCGGCATGCTCCACTTCGCCACCGGCCACTGGGACGAAGTCCTCCCGGCCGCCGCCTTCGCTGCGGACGGTTCGCCGCCCATTCGGTGTGCCGCGCTGACCCTCATCGGCCGCCTCGGCGCCCGGCGCGGCGAGGCCGGCCATCTCGACCAACTCCGGGAGGCGTGGGGCATCGCGGAGGCTACCGGCGAGTGCCAGCGCATCGGGCCGGCTGCCATCGCTCTCGGCGAGGCGGCGGTCCTCGCCGGCGAGCCGGAGCTGGCCGCGGCGGAGGTGCACACGGCATACGACCTCGCGCAGGAACACGGGACCCCCGCGGTGCGTGCGGAACTCGGCTACTGGCGCCGGCGACTGACCCCTGCGGTGGCGCTCGACGATGCGGACGACCTTGGCGCCGAGCCCTATTGGCTCCTCACCCGCGGACGGTGGCACGACGCGGAGGCCGTATGGACGCGTGCCGGCTCCCGCTTCGAGGCCGCCCTGGCGCGCAGCCACAGCCCCGCGACCGACGATCTGCTGTCGGCGCTGGCCGTCTTCGATGCGATGGGTGCCCGGGCCTGGGCCAGGTCCGTGCGCGCGTCGCTGCGGTTGCGTGGAGCCACCGGAGTGCCCCGGGGTCCCCTTCCCGCCACCCGGCACAACCCGGCCGGTCTGACGACACGGCAATGGGAGGTCGCGCAGCTGTTGATCCACGGGATGACCAATCCCGAGATCGCCCGGCACCTGGTCGTCTCCGTGCGCACCGTCGACACCCATGTCGCTGCCATCCTCGCCAAGGTCGGCGCACTCAACCGCCGCGAACTTCTTGCCCGGGCAACGGACTTCGGCCTGGCGTGAGCGCGGCACCCTGGGCGCCCAGAACCCGCCGATGATCGCGGCGAGGGTGGGTCCTGCAGTCGGCGCGATGGCGCGCCGGTCGCGACGCGCCGACCGGCGCGACGTCACACCGGCTTCTCGGCCTGCTCGACGACCCGGTGGCGTCTGCGGGGCAGGCGCAGGCGATTCTGGCTGATCGCGATGCCCAGCACGACGGCGAGTGCGCCCACCGGTTCATTCCAGCTCACCCGCTCCGACAACAGCAGGACGCCGAGCAGCACGCCCACGACAGGCGTCAGATAGGTCACCGTCGACGCATTCGTCGCGCCCCACGCCGCGACGACATTGGTGTTCCAGACATAGGCCACGCCGGTGCCGAGAATCCCGAGGATCGCGATGCTGGCAACGACGCGCCAGGTCAGGTGCACCGGCTGCGCGCGCAGGACTGGGGTGAGTGCGAGCATCAGGACGGTCCCGATCCACACCTGCGCGGCGGCAACGGCGACGCTCGGCAGGCCCAGGGGAGCGACATACCGGCGCAGGTGGACGAACGCGAGGCCGTAACAGAAGGTGGCCAACAGGCAGGCCGCCTGCGCCGAACCGCTGCCGCCACCGAGCCCGCGCCACGGGCCGAGCACGACGAGCACGCCGACGAACCCCGTCGCCAGGCCCGCCAACCGCGCCCGCGTCGGCCGCTCATCCGGATGCATGAGCAAGGCGATGACCATGGTCATCAGCGGCGTCGTCGCGTTGTAGATGCTCGCCAGTCCCGAGGAGATGTGCTGCTCCGCCCACGCGAAGAGCAGGAAGGGCACCACAGTCAGCAGCAGGCCGACGATGCCGAGGTGCATCCAGACGGCACCGCGAGCTGGCGGCCGTGTCCGGGTGACCAGCGAGATGAGAACGAGCGCCGCCGTCCCGCCGAGCAGCCGCCCCAACACGACGTATGCCGGCGACAAGCCCTCCAATCCGACTTTGATGAACAGGAAGCTCGCCCCCCATACGACGGCGAGCAAGGCGAATTGAGTCACGACCAGCGCCGGTCTCCGGGTCGCTGCCACCATCACGCATTCCTCCTGACCCGGCGCGTTGCGCACCCTGGACGTCCCAGCTCGGGGAATAGACGTCGATCATGGTGCCCGCGTGAGATGGCGTGCCGCGGCCGCGCCCAGGCGCTGGACCGGCCGGCCGACATCGTCGGGGGGTATGCGACAGTGACGGGCATGGCGAGCACCGAGCCCGACACTCCAAGCGATCTCCATCCCGAGGGTGTGGCCCCGAAGGCGGGCGGGACCACCCCCACCGAGGCGAGACTGGCGGCGCTCGGAGTGCGGATCCCCGACGTGCTCCTCCCCGCGGACGGAGTCGCGCTGGAGACCTGGGCGGTCGTCGCCTGCGACCAATTCACGAGCCAGCCGGACTACTGGTCCGCGGTCGAGGCCACGGTCGGCGACGCCCCATCGACGCTGCGGCTCGTGCTGCCCGAGGTCTATCTCGGCCGGACAGACACCGAGGACCGGATCGCCGGGATCAACACGGCGATGGCGGACTACCTCGGCTCGGGCCTCTTCACCACGCTCCCGGACACGCTCGTCCTGGTCCGCCGCACGACCGGCACGGGAACGATCCGGTGGGGTCTGGTGATCGCCCTGGACCTCGATCACTACGACTGGAGCCCCGACTCGCGCACGCTCATCCGGGCGACGGAGGGCACCATCCCCGAACGCGTCGCGCAGCGCGCCGCCATCCGCCGCGGCGCCGTCCTCGAGGTGCCGCACACGATGGTCCTCCTGTCCGATCCTGGCCGCACCGTGATCGAGCCGCTCGCCCAGCGCTATGCCGCCACCGCCCCTCTCTATGACGTCACCCTCATGGCGGGCGGCGGGCAGGTCACCGGGTGGGCGATCAGCGACCCCGCCGATCACGACGGCCTCGCGGACGCGCTCGGAGCGCTGCGGGACGACCTCGACCCGGCCAATCCGGTGCTCTTCGTGATGGGCGACGGCAACCACAGCTTCGCCTCCGCCAAGCAGCGCTGGGACGACGTCAAACCCTCCGTCCCAGAACCCGAACGCGCCACTCACCCGGCGCGCTACTCCCTCGTCGAACTGGAGAACGTCCACGACCCGGGGCTCACCTTCGAGCCGATCCACCGCGTGCTCTTCGGTATCAGCCACGAGCGGGTCGCGCAGGCACTCGCCACCCACACGCAGTCGTATGCCGCAGCGCCCGTCCCCGACGCCGTCGTCGCCACGCAGGTCCTGGAGTCCGAGGACGCCGCCGCGGGGCCCCGGTTCGGCGTCGTCGATCCGGATGGCACGTGGGTCGTCACCGCCTCCGGCGGGGCCGAACTCGCGGTCGCGATCGTCCAGGCGATCGTCGATGATCTCGTTGCGGAGGGCATCGAGGTGGACTACATCCACGGCGCCGACGTCGCCGCCGACCTCGGGTCCCAGCCGGGCAATCTCGCCCTCCTGCTGGCGTCGCTCGACAAGGACCTGCTCTTCACGCATATCGCCGAGCACGGGGCCCTGCCGCGCAAGGCCTTCTCGCTCGGTGAGGCCCCCGACAAGCGCTACTACCTCGAGGCCCGCGACCTGCGTCGCTGACGGGACGCCGCCCAGTCGAGCCACAGGTCTGCGCGATCAGTCCGCTCTCCGAGCGGCGAGGACACCGAGGGCCCAGTCGCACCAGTCGATGTTCTCGCGCTCGAACATGAGCCCGCGACGGAGCGTCAGGTAGGGCCCGATCCGCGGCGAGGTGCGCAGGAACACCTCCTCGGCTTCCCCACCGAGCAGATGGTCGCGCAGCCGTTCGAAGCGCCGCAGTCGGGTGCGAGCGAGGTCCAGCCGTTGAGCGATATTGCCCAGCATGACATCGGCATCGGCGACGTCGACGGCCTGCACCTGGACGAGGAGGCCATCCCGGATGGCCGGCGCCTTCATCTCCGCAGTCGTGAACTCCACCAACGCATCACGTCCGGCCGCAGTGAGGTCGAAGACTCGCTTGTTGGGGCGCCGCGTCTGCTCGACCAGCCGCGCCTCGACCAGACCCTCGGCCTCCATCCGCTCCAACTCGCGATAGAGCTGCTGGGGCGCGGCCATCCAGAAGTTCGCCACCGCGCTGTCGAACGTCTTGGCGAGGTCGTATCCGGACGACTCCCCGTCCAGGAGCGTCGCCAGGATCGCGTCGCGCAGCGCCATGTCGGCAACTGTAGTGATCGTCCCCGCCCA
The DNA here is from genome assembly GCA_046330995.1 of Dermatophilaceae bacterium. Taxonomy (GTDB): domain Bacteria; phylum Actinomycetota; class Actinomycetes; order Actinomycetales; family Dermatophilaceae; genus Nostocoides_A. The sequence goes on along the minus strand of JAXLRS010000003.1, from coordinate 357,191 downwards.
TCATCGGTCCGTGCGGGCCAGCGCCTGCTCGTCGCTCACCGGTGGTCCGGGGTCGAGGTGTGCGTCATACCCGAGGGCCTGCGTCGCGTCCCGGGGAAGGAGCGCGAGCGAGGCGACGGCTGCGGCGAGAGCGATGCCGACCGAAACCCACATGAGGGCGTGCATGCCGGCGACGAAGGAATCCTGGACGGTCTGACCGATCGCTGGGAGTCGGTCGGCGACGGCCAGGCCTTGGAAGACGCCCGACCGGACGGTGGCCCCGACATCGGCCGGCAGGCCCACGGGCAGGTGTAGGTGTCGTTGGTAGACCTGGCTGAGCACGCTGCCCAGGATGGCTGCGCCAAGGGGACCACCGGTCTTCTGGAGAGCCTGGAAGACGGCGGAGGCGTGGTTGGCGCGCTCTGCGGGAACGTTCCGGACCGCGACCGACGCGGCCGTGATGAGACCGAGTCCGAGGCCGAACCCGGTGACGGACAACCACATGGCGAGGAACAGATCGCTGGAGTCCGCCGTCATACGTGCACCGAGAATGGTTCCGGCGCCCATGATCAGGTAGCCAGTGGTCGCGACGGCCCGGGGACCCAGGTGTCGGGCGAGCCGGTCGGCGCACCCGGCGGCGACGATGAATCCGAAGATCAGCGGAATCATGCGCTCGCCCGAGCCCATCGCGTCCACATGGTGAACGGCCTGCAAGAACGTCGGCAGCGTGAACACCAGGCCGACCAGCGCGAGCTGGCCGATCCACGGGATCAGTGTTCCCGGACCGAATCCCGGAACGCGGAACAGCATGGGCGGGACGAGCGGGGCCTGCCCGGTCGCTGCCATGTGGGTTTCCCACCCGATCATCAGCACCAGCGCGATCAGGCCGCCGACGATCCATCCGCGCACCGAGGAGCTGTTCCAACCGGCGGAACCGGCCTCGATGAGGCCGTATGTCACCGTGGCGAGGCCACCCACCCCCAGCACCAAGCCGATCAGATCGACGGGTTCGCGCGGCGCGGTCCGCTCCGGCTCGGGGACGAGGACGAGGACGAGCACGAGGGCGACCAGAGCCACGGGAACGTTCATCAGGAAGACCCACCCCCACCAGAAGTGCTCCAGAATCCACCCGCCCACCACGGGGCCGACCGGCATACCCACGAATGTGGCGCCCATCATGACGGCCAGGGCCTTGCCCCGCTCGTCCGGCGCGAAGAGCACCGGGATCATGCCGAGCGTGATGACGACGATGAGCGCGGCCGCCAGGCCCATCAGGGCCCGAGCGAGAATGAGCTGCCCCGGGCCGCCTACACAGGCCGACCAGATGGCGCACCCGCCGAAGATCAGCAGGGCCGCCATCAGCGTCTTCTTGGGTCCGAGTCGATCGCCGATCAGGCTGGCCGGCAGCATCCCCCCGGCCAGGGTCAAGCTGAACGCAGCGCTGAACCACTGCAGATCCGACTGAGTCGCATCCAGGACGCGTGCCAGCGTCGGCAGGGCGACGGCCAGCACGGTCATATCGAGGCCGATCACCAGCGTCGCCAGGGAGAACGCGACCAGGGCCAACCACTTGCTCGAGGATCTCATGATCCCTCCTGTCATTCTCTGTCATATGTCAGGGTATGCCAGATGGCGTCAACTGACAAACGCTCACGGGAGACTAGAGTCAGTCCATGACGACGACCGGTGAGCGCGAGGGGTTGCGCGAGCGGAAGAAGCGCAAGACGCAACAGGTGCTGCAATCGGCTGCCATCGAGCTCTTCAGCACCCGAGGATTCGCCAACACGACGGTCGAGGAGATCGCCGCCGCAGCCGAGGTCTCGCCGCGGACCTTCTTTCGCTATTTCCCCAGCAAGGAGTCCGTCCTTCTCACCGACCTGCAGGACGCCGTCGTCGCGGCGAACCTGGCCGCCAGCTCGGACGAACTCAGCATCATCGACACCTACTACGCCGCGCTCGCTGCGGCCTTCGCCCCGCTCACCGAGGCGGAATGGGCCGTCGAACGTCAGCGGATGAGCCTCATGGTGGACACGCCGCAACTCGGCGCCGCCACCTTCCTCACCTCGACGCAGCAACCGCTGGCCGACGCGACCGCGTTCGTCGCTCGCCGGCTCGGCCTCCCCGTGACCGACAGCCGCCCTCGCATCTATGCCGCGCTCCTGGTCGCCGCGAGCGCTGCCGCCGTGTTTCCACTCCTGCCGAGGCTGAGGGAGCCAACCTTCGAACGGACCGAGATCCTCGTTGCGCTCCGGCAGGGACTCGACGTGCTCCAACAGGGCTTCCCCACGGGCGCAGATCACTGATCAGGCCCACCACGACTCGATCACGCCTCCATCTGCGGCCACCGAACGACGGACCGCAGGGTGGCGTGGCCTTCAGAGGCGGGGCGTTGCCGCGATCTCGGCCATCGCCTCGGCCTGGATCTGTTCGAACTGCGCCGCCATGGCCGCCGCGAGCGCCTGCGCGCCCTGGAGGGGGCGGACCATGACCAATACGTCGACGATCAGGCCGTCGGCATCGGTCCGGATGACGTCGCAGCCGTTCACCAACCGGCCGTTCACGGTCGTCTCGAAGATCAGCACGCAGTCATGCCCGTCGGCGTCGACGATCTCGCGGACATAGCGGAAATCCTCGAACACCCGGCCCACGCCCCGCAGGATCGCCGCGGTGATCGGCTTGCCGACATACGGTTTTGAAGGCCACAGGGCTGGTGAATCGGACGTCGTCGGCCAGCAGATCGGCCACTGCGTCGAAGTCTCCTGCCTCGACGGCTGCTCGGAACGCCTCCATGACCAACTCTCTAATCAACGAATTGACTATTGGGCAGAGCCAACCGCGTCAGACGCGCGGCAGCGGAATGCCGGGTCGCGGGCGCCCGGCGAGGGCGAGGATCAGATCTCCCGCCGAAGCCGTGAGGTCAACGCCGTCGCCGTGGTGCCAGCCGAGATCCGTTGCCGTGAGGCGGAATTCGCTGGCATCGACCCCGAAGTGGGCGGCGACACCGCCGCCTGTGAGGGCGTCGAGCACGGCCACGGCGGCGGCGTCGGGGGCGCTGCGCGGCATCCCGTTGGCGGCCGTGACGTCGAGGCCGTGGATGACGACGTGGGTGAGGGCTCCGATAGGGCCTCCGCCGGGCGGGACCCATGTCGCCATCGTCTCGGCGCGCAGGTCGGCGAGCACGTCCTCCAACGTCCGGGCCGCGTCACGCGCCGCGATCGTCTGCGACAGGATCTCGAAGTCGTATCCGACCGCGACCAGTTCCGCGCCGAACTCCGCGGGCGAGTAGCGGGCCGCCATCGTCACGTGCGCGAGCACATGGCCCACCGTCCAGCCCGTGCACAGGGACGGCTGCTCGAGCAGCTGCGGGCCCCGCGCCTCGACCGCGTCGGCGAGGGCGTGGAACGCCGATCCGACCAGTGCCTGTGGGTCTCCGACTGCGTTGACTGTCATGGGTTCTCCTCCTCGACGTATGCCGCGAACCGGTCCAGCGCGGTCAGCCAGCCGGCGCGCGCCTCGGGCGCCCGCAGGTGCGGCGGAAGTCCGCACTGAACGGTCAGACTTCGGTCTGCGCCGGACCGACTTCGGTGAGCGTCACCTCGGTCTCCAGGCCGGAGTCGACCTCGCGCCAGGAGAGCCGGCGAGGCGCGTCGACGGTGACGTATTCCGCGCGCATCGTGTGTCGCGCGCCGTCGGCGTCGCTGACCATCGGGTCGCACGCGCGGACGCGGCATACAGAATGTATTCCGCCACAACGGAATCGTTCCCCCGCGCGAGTTCCGCCGCCAGCGCGGCGTGGCACCGGACCCGAGGATGTGCCGGACCTGACTCGTCCTGGCCACCGGGCGGAGGTATGCCGCCGCGGCGGCTTCCGAGGCGGCATACGCCGCGTGCCGGGCTCGCTCCGTGGCCGCCTGCGCGGCCAGGGTCGCGTCCATGGCGGCGGCACGTTGCCAACGGCTGCGAGTCGCGCCGTCGGCGAACGCACGGCCCGCCTCGATCGCCGCCGCCGGCCGGCGATCGTCGGGACGAGCTCTGGTGAAGACGACGAGCGTCTGCTCGGCGCAGGCCGCGGCATACGCCGTGACCGCTCGTCGATCGTCCATGGACAGGTCGATCCGCTCGGCTCGGTCAGTCACTCCACCGACTCTCGCACACCGACCATTGCCATCGGTGCGTTGTGGCACAGCGGATCAGGGGGCGAGGATGCCGGCGGCATAGTAGCCCTCGGCAGGCGGGTTGACCGCCACCGATGCCGTCCTCGTCAGGGTCGCGAGGTCATAGGTCTGCACGAGGTGGGCCGTGGAATCCGCGCGCTGCCCGAGGACATAGACATGGGACGCATCGACGGTGAGGTCGGCGATCCCGGTGTCGAGGTCGTGTCCGGTGACCTTCCCGGTGCCGAGATCGACCGTGGACACATGCGTCATCGACGACAGCGGCCCGAAGGCAGGGTTCATGAAGGTGTGCCCGACGACGAGGGTGTCCCCGGTCAGGCGGAGCAGGAAGGGCAGTGGCGCACCGAGGTCGATCGTCGTGGCGGACATGGTCGTCGGATCGAGAGAGACCAGCTCGTGACCGCGCGCCTGGGTCGCCTCGTCGTGGTTGAGGGGATAGATCAGGCGGCCGTCGCGGAAGACCGCCGACGTCACCGAGTCCGCCGCCTTCGGGAGCGTATGCCGTGCCCGCACCTCGAGGGTGTCGGGGTCGAGCGCGAGCAGGGTGTAGCTGTCGTCACCCGTGTCGTGGAACTCGTTGGCGAAGGCATAGAGCACGCCGTCACCGAGGACGAGCGCCGTGACGCCGACGTGGTCGACGGTCCGTTCGGACTTCAGCGCACCGCTCCCATCGAAGCGCCGGATCGCACTGGCGAAGTTCAGTGTATTGGTCGTATAGAAGCGCGACCCGTCCGTCGTCATGGCCAGCGGCCCGACGACCTTGTCCAACCGCACGGGCCTGGCTCGGCAGTCGGCCATGGAGAGATCGATGAGATCGGTCGTGCCATGGCGCGCGTCTCCCTGCGACAGGAAATAGGCGTGTCCGCCAACGATGTTTCCGTTCACCGCCCCCATGACGATGCCCTTGACGTCGATCGTGGCCGGCGTGGCCGGCGCGCCCGGACCGACCGCCGCCAGCCGGCTGGGCGCCTGCTCCTCGCTCGACCAGGCGACGACGGGCAGGCCCCCGCACGCAGCGCCGGCGCCGACCGACACCCCGGCGTCGGTGCCTGTCGACGAGCACCCGGTCACGAGGGCACACACGGCCAGCGCCAGGCCGAGCCAGGTCTTCATCAATGCCGCTCTTCCTCTCACATGGGACGAACACCCCGGCACGCCCAGCGGGCGAGGCCGGGACCCGGAGGCCCCGGCCTGCCCGCCGGCGAACGCGTGACTACTGCACGTAGAAGGTCGAGACCTTGGTGCTGTTGGCCGACGAGGGCAGCTCCATCGGGTGGATGGCGTGCAGCCCGAGGTAGTCGACGTCATACGACGAGGTGTTCAGGTCGATCCCCGTGGTGTCGCGGAAGGACGCCCACACGAGCTGCGAGCAGTAGAAGCTGCTCCGGGTGCCCATGTTGTAGTAGTTGTAGTTGTAGGGCTTGCCGAGTTGGGCTTTCACCCAGTCGGCGGCCGCCGAGTCCTGGGTCGACGTCGTCGCGCGGGTCGTCATGCCCCAGACGTGCGGCTTGACGGCATACCAGTTGTTGGAACCCCACTGGACACCGCTGCTGAGCGACTCGATGACATAACCGGAGCTGTAGACCATGGCCGAGTGCCCGGTCGGGATGAGCCCGGCGAACTTCGTGTCGGTCGAGAGGAAGGTGCCCTTGCGGGTCGGGTAGGTGCCACTGCGGCCGACCGATCCCGAGACCTTCGCCGCCTTGGGGTCCACGCCTCCCTTGATCGTCAGGGCCTGCTTGACGATCTGCTGGGTCGTGCGCTGGTTGGCGAGGTCGATCTGCGCCTGTTGGGAGGCGGACAGCACGGGCGCGGACGGGGTGTCGGCGATCGCCGCGGCTGGCACGGCCAGTGCGGCGATGCCCGCACCGCAGAGCGCCACAGCGAGGCGCCGACGGAGAGTGGATGGTGTCATCTACCAGACCCTTTCGGTTCGACAGCGGGAAGTCCGCTGTTGCATCCCAGAAGACCCGGAAATCGTGCGAACCGGACCGCGAGGGGCCTACGTGGCGGCGTGGGGCGGCAGGGCGGGGGCGGCATACGCGCTGCGGGGGGTGCGCGGGGCGGAATACGCGCTGCGGGGGGTGCGGGGGGCGGCATACGCGCTGCGGGGGCTCACGAACGCCCTCGACAATGGCAGCGTTCGGCGCACCGTGCAGGGTTGCGCGTCCCTTGCAGGGATATAGCTATGCAACGGTCGAACAACCCTGCAAGGGACGCAGAACGCTGCCATTGTCGGGGGGCAGGCACCGTGGCGTCGCCTGCGTCGGACGTCGCCGCCGTCGCCGGCACGTCGCGGGTCTCCGCTCGGCGCTATCGCCAACACCTCGCCGGGGGACGGGCCGTGCGCGGGAGCCGACGCGGGTCTCCGCTCGGCGCTATCGCCAACACCTCGCCGGGGGGACGGGCCGTGCGCGGGAGCCGACGCGGGTCTCCGCTCGGCGCTGTAGCCAACACCGGGCCGGGGGGACGGGCCGTGCGCGGGAGCCGACGCGGGGGTCGAGGCGCCCGGAGGTGACCTTCCGGTGGCGCGGCCGAGGCGCCCCCGAGGCCAGGCGTCAGGGCAGGCAGAGACAGAACGGGTGGCCGGCGGGATCGAGGAAGACCCGGAAGGTCGTGCCCGGTTGGTGCTCGTGCCGGGTCGCGCCGAGGTCGAGCACCGCGGCCTCGCCGGCATCGAGATCATCCACCGTGACATCGAGGTGCATCTGCTGCGGCCTGTCCTGGCCGGGCCAGACGGGCGCGCGGTAGTCCTCGACCTTCTGGAAGGCCAGGGCGTCGCCGTGAGGAGCGCGAATGGACCACCAATCCTCCTCGGTCGACCCGATCTCCCAGTCCAGCAGTGCGGCATAGAACCGGGCGAGCCGCTCGGGGTCGGGGCAGTCGAGGGCGACGATGGGGAAGCGTGCGATAGCCATGTCCACCACCGTAGGCACGATTCCGGACGATCGGCGCCCGGATACGCCGCGGATCAGGCGCGATCGAGAACGTCGACCGAGAGGATCGTCGGGAGGTGGCGGGCGATCTCGGACCAGGTCTCGCCCTCGTCGGCGCTCGCGAAGACCGATCCGGAGTTCGTCCCGAAATAGACGCCCGCCGGGGTCCGCGCATCCCCGGCCATCCCCTGCCGCAGCACCGTGAAGAAGCACGCCTCCTGCGGAAGGCCGGCGCGCTGGTCGTGCCAGGTCGCGCCCGAGTCGGTGGATCGCCATACGGCCGCCGCGGCGTCCGGCGGGTAGCGGCCGGCGGAATCGCCGTTGAGCGGCAGGGTCCAGATCGTCCGCGGGTCGCGGGGGTGGACGAGGATCGGGAAGCCGAAGGTCGAGGGCAGGCCGCGGCCGATCTCGCTCCAGGTGAGCCCGGCGTCGTCGGAGCGCCAGGTGCCCCAGTGGTTCTGCTGATAGAGCACCGTCGCGTCCGCGGGCGCCTGCTCCAGGTGGTGGACGCAGAACCCGACCGTGCCGTCGCTCGGTCCCGCGGGGTGCTCCGGTTCGCCGTATGCCGCGGGGTCGGCGAGTGTGTTGCGCCGCTCCCAGGTGACTCCGCAGTCGGTGGACGCGAACACGCCGGCCGCGGAGATGCCGATCCACAACGCGTCGGGGTCGGATGCATCGGTGACGATCGTGTGGAGGACCAGACCGGCGGCCCCCGGATTCCACTCCTCTCGCGAGGGGTGGTCGGTCAGGCCCTTGACCTCCGACCAGGTCCGGCCGTCGTCATCGCTGGTGAGGAGGAGGGCAGGCTTGGTGCCGGCATACAGGCGGTCACCCGCTCGGCCGAGCGACCAGACCTGGCCGAACCGGTCGCCGAACGGAAGCGGCTCGTCCGCCCACCCGATCTGGGCGGCGAACTCCGGATCCGCGGCGGCCCACTCGTCGACCTGGCCGGAGGTGAGTTTCGCCAGGGTCCAGGTAGCGCCGGAGTCGTCAGATCGCCAGACGCCCGCGCCCGTCCACTGACCGCCGCCGCCGGCCCAGATGGTGCCGGTGCGCGCGTCGCCGACCATGTGGTTGATCGGCCAGCCGTCGCAGAACGGCCCGCGAACCGACCAGGCGGCACGGTCGGCGTCGCCCTCCAGGAGGAAGGCGCCCTTGGTGGTCCCGACGAGCAGGAGGGGTCCGATGTCCGTCATCACGGGGGCTCCGTTTCGGTGCGGCGGTGGAAGGCTCAGAGGAGGAGAGGGCGTGTCGGCGATCGTATGCCGATCCCGCGGCACGAGGAGGCGAGATCGTCCATCCAGCACCGAGGACGGGATGAACCTGGGCTGGGTGGCGCGCTTCAGTTCGCCCGACTCGGGCGCCGGCGTGCAGGTCGTCACGCAAGATGCGAGCGCGCCCGAGGACTCGGACCTGGCGATCACGGTCGAGGACGTGGACGCGGCATACGCGGTGATGCGTGCGCATAGGCACGAGATCGTCCACCCCGTCACCGACGAGCAGTGGGGTATCCGGCGCTTCTTCGTCCGCACGCCCGACGGGCAGATCGTCAACGTCGCCCGGCATCGCGACTGCCTCAGGGTCTGCGTCCGCTGCCTGTGAGTTTCCCGTGCGCACCCAACGGGGGTAACGGGTTCGGAGTCTCAAGGCGTGCGGTCGAAATCCGTCCGCACGATCTCCCGAAGGAGTCCGGACATGAAGAAATCCCTTCTCGGCGTGGCGTGTGCCACCGGCATCGTCGCGGCCGGCCTCGTCGCGGCCGGCGTCGCCGCGACACCGGCCAGCGCGGCGAGCCTCCCGCGTTGCACGAACTCGGCCATGAGCGCGCGGCTGGTCAATCTCCAGGGGGCCGCGGGCAGCGTCGTCGGCGATCTGCGCCTGACGAATGTGTCGAGCGGCTCCTGCTGGACGCGCGGATACCCCGGGGTGTCCTATGTCGGCAACGGCGACGGGACCCAGATCGGGCGCGCCGCCCGCTGGGACGCGGGCACCATCACCACCGTCACGCTCGCGCCCGGGCAGTGGGCCGACAGCCCGATCCAGATGGTCGACGTCCACAACTACCCGGCGGAGACGTGCCGGCCGACGCCGGTCGACGGGCTGCGGGTTTATGTGCCGGGCTCGGCCCTCGCGACATTCGTCAGGCACCCGACGACCGGATGCCGGTCGACCGCAGTCACGACGATCAGCGTCAAGCCGCTGGAGCGCTAGGCCGGCGCCGCCGCGAGCACGAGGGCCCGCACTCGGGTGGCCGGGAGACGCTCGCCGAGCGTGATCCCGGCCATCCGTGCGAACTGCTCGTCGCGCACCGGTTCGCTCAGATCGCCTTGGCGCAGAAGGAAGGTCACGTCGAGCACGGCAGACCCAGCGGGGTCGGCGAGGAAACGCGAGGTGCGGGGCGCCAAGGCGCAGTCGGCCGCGGCATACGTCCGCTGGAGGCCTGTGGAGCGATCCCGGGTGCGCACCCGCGCGACGGATTCACCGACGCTGTGGCCGTATGCCGTGTGGTTGCCGACCACGGCCTCGCCCACCGTCCCGGGGAGGCCCGAGAGCCACTCGAGGCCGAGCCAGCCGTGCGCGAGGGACGCCGCGACGACCTCCTCCCAACGGGTGTCCGCGGCCACCGTCACCTCGACCGCGCCGCAGAACGAGAGATCGTCGACGCTGCAGCCATCGGCGTTCATCGCGATCCACGGGGCTGCGTCCACATCGCTCATGGCTCGACTATCGCACCGGCCGCCCCACCCGTGGAGAGGCCGGTTCAGGGTCGTCTGGGTCCTGCGCCCGGCGCGGGAGAGGCCGATCGGGCCAGCGGAGGCAATACGCTGGCGGGCATGGACCGCGCCGACCTCGTGCGGCTTCGGCAGGCCCGCGACCGGATGGACCGGGCGTATGCCGAGCCCCTCGACGTCCCGGCTCTCGCCCGCCAGGCCCTCATGTCGGTCGGGCACTTCCAGCGCGCATTCAAGGAGGCGTTCGGGGAAACGCCCTACTCGCACTTGATGACCCGGCGGGTCGAGCGGGCGGCGGCGCTGCTGCGCAATACCGACCAGAGCGTGACGGACGTCTGCATGGCGGTCGGGTGCACCTCGCTCGGCTCGTTCAGCAGCCGGTTCACCGAGCTGCTGGGAGAGACGCCGAGCGCCTACCGGGCGCGGTCGCATGAGGAGCTGCGCGGCATACCCGGATGCATCGCCAAGCAGGTCACGCGGCCGGTGCGGACGCCACCTCGGCAGGCGGCCACGGACCGCGCGACCGGTGGCGCCGCCCTACCGCAGCGGGTCGCTCCGGCGCCGGAAAACCCCGGGCAACTCCAACGGCCAGGTGCCATACTCCCCCGGTGAGCGCGACCATCCAGGCCCGCGGGGTGGGTGCGTCCTTCGGGGATCGCGAGCTCTTCTCCGGCCTCGACCTGATCGTCGCCCCCGGCGACGTCCTCGGCCTCGTCGGACCCAACGGGGCCGGCAAGAGCACCCTCCTGCGCATCCTCGCGGGTGTGCGGTCACCCGACCGCGGCACCGTCACCCTCTCCCCTCGCGACGCAAGGCTGGGCCTGCTCACCCAGGTTCCGGACCGGCGCCCGGATGAGACGATCCGGCAACAACTGGTGCGGCGCACCGGAGTCGGCGCGGCGAACGCGGCGATGGAGGCCGCTGCGGACGCACTCGCCGCGGGTCGCCCCGGCGCCGACGACGCGTATGCCGACTCCCTCGACGCCTGGCTCGGCCTCGGTGGCGGGGACCTCGACGAGCGGCTCGAGATCGTCGCCGACGACCTCGGCCTCGCCATCGACCTCGATCGCCCCTCCGACAGCCTCTCCGGCGGCCAGGCGGCCCGGGTGTCCCTCGCCGGTCTCCTGCTCTCGCGCTATGACGCCTACCTCCTCGACGAGCCGACGAACGACCTCGATGTCGCCGGACTCGACCGGCTCGAGGAGTTCGTCGACGGCCTCGACGCTCCGTGCGTCGTCGTCAGCCACGATCGCGAGTTCCTCTCGCGCACGGTGACGGCGGTCGTCGAGATCGACCGGTCGCTGCTCACCGTGGCGACCTATGGCGGGTCGTATGACGCCTACCTCGAGGAGCGCACCATCGCCCGCCGGCGTGCTCGGGAGAGCTTCGAGGAGTATGCCGCGCGCCGCTCCGCCCTCGACGAGCGCGCCCGCCGCCAGAGGGCGTGGATGGACAAGGGCACGCGGAACGCCCTGCGCAAGAAGAGGTCCGGGTCGGAGCGTGACAAATTCATCCGTGCCCACGCCGTGGCGACGTCGGAGAAGCAGGCGGCCAAGGCGCGTCAGACGGAGCGGATGATCGAGCGTCTGGAGGTCATCGAGGAGCCGCGCAAGGAGTGGGATCTGCAGTTCACCATCGCCTCGGCGGGCCGGTCCGGCGATATCGTCGCGGTGGCCTCAGGCGCGGTGGCCGAGCGCGGCGACTTCCATCTGGGCCCGGTGACGCTACACCTCGACTCGGGCGATCGGGTTGCGATCACCGGGCCCAACGGGTCCGGCAAGACGACGCTGCTCGGCCTGCTGCTCGGCCGGATTCCCGCCGTGGCCGGGTCGGTCGGTCTCGGGCCCTCGGTGGTCATCGGGGAGGTCGACCAGGCACGCGCGGCGTTCGAGTCGCAGCTGACACTGGTCCGGGCGTTCGAGGAGGAGATGCCGGCCTGGTCGCACGCCGAGGTGCGGACCCTGCTCGCGAAGTTCGGGCTGCGAGCCGATCACATCGCACGCCGGGCCGATTCACTCTCCCCGGGCGAGCGCACCCGGGCGGCGCTGGCGCTGTTGCAGGCACGAGGGGTGAACCTGCTGGTCCTCGACGAGCCGACCAACCACCTCGACCTGCCCGCCATCGAGCAGTTGGAGCAGGCCATCGACGGCTTCGACGGGACCGTCCTGCTGGTCACGCACGACCGCCGAATGCTCTCCACCGTCCGGTTGACCCGGCGCTGGGAAGTGGACGAGGGGCGGGTCCGCGAGATCACCGCCTGACTCGGCGATTCTCACGACCGGCTCGACGGCTCATCGGAGGCCGGACGGGGTCGCCGTCGTTTCCGCTTGCACGCCTCGGGGCGTGCGCGGACCGGCATACGGCGGGCGAATCCTCGAGGGGGCGCGCGGCATTGCGAACCGGTCAGTTTCGAAGAAGCGCGCCCCGGTCAGGGGCCGTAGCGTCCTTCCCATGAACACCACCACCGCACTCGACACCCTGACCGTCGCCAACGTCTTCGTCTTCACCGACGACCACGAGAAGTCGCTCGCGTTCTACGGCGACGTCCTCGGCTGCACCGTCACCACCGACGTCAGCAACGGCGGCTTCCGCTGGTGCACGCTCAAGACCCCGACCCAGCCGGAGCTCGAGATCGTCCTCCAGAACACCGGTGTCTATCCCGGCATGAGCGATGCCGACAAGGACGCCATGGCCGACCTGCTCGCCAAGGGCATGCTGGGCGCGCTGATCTTCGGGACCGACGACGTGGACGGACTCTTCGAGCGAGTCGCCGCGAGCGGTGCCGAAGTCCTCCAGGAACCGGCCGATCAGTTCTATGGTGTGCGGGACTGCGCCTTCCGCGACCCGGCCGGCAACATGATCCGGTTCAAGAAGGACCTCCCGACGCCCCCCGACACCTCCGGGTGGACCGACCACACCGCCAGCGACGCCTGACCGGACGTATGCCGTGTGCCGCCCCGGCTGGGACCGCCCCCGCTCACCCCTCGCTGCTCGCTCGCCCCACGCGGTAGTGACGGATGCCGTCGACATCGGCGCCGCTCACGTGGCCGCGCTCGATGAGAACCTCGAGGTGGGCGACCGTCTCGAGGATCGCGAGAACCTGGTTGAACGGGTCGAGGTCGTCGAGGCGGGTCCGGCGACGGGTCCAACCGAGTTGGGCGGCAACGGCATACGCCGTATCGGCGCCGTTCTCGAGCGCGCGTAGGGTCTCGTCGAGGCGCTGCGTGTGGTGGGCGAGCAGTTCGTCCACCCGCGCATGGACGCTCGCCGTCGCCGGCCCGTGGGCAGGCAGCAGGAGCGCGTCGGGCATGGCCCGGATCAGCGCGAGCGAGGCGAGATAGGCACGCAGAGGCGACTCGAGGCGCGCCGGCTCGAACCCGATCGACGGAGTGATGTGCGGGAGCACATGGTCGCCGGCGAAGAGGAGTCCGGCGCGGGCGTCGCGGAAGACGAGATGCCCGCGGGTGTGACCGGGCGTATGGTGCGCGGTCACCTCCCGCGGCCCGATCGCGACCCGCGCGCCATCCTCGAGCCAGGCGTCGGGGGCGTCCCAGTCGTGGGGATTGAGCCGCTCGAACGGGTGCCGCTCGACGAGGTCGGCGAGCCTGGTCGCGCCGGCGCGCCGCAGGAGCGGGAGTTCGGCGCGCTCGATGTCGTCGCTGTGGGCGAGATCCTGGCACCAGGCGATATTGGGTTGCTCGTCGACCCCGATCGCCACCTGGACGGGGAAGCGGCGGCGGACGGCCATCGCCTGCGTGTAGTGATCGCGATGGGCGTGCGTGACGAGGAAACGGCGGATGTCGCCGAGCCCGCATCCGATGTCGCCCAGGGCCTTGCGAAGCGCCTCCTCGGCGGCGGGGATCGCCCAGCCGCCGTCGATGAGGGTGAGACCGTCCTCCGCGGAGATGGCATAGACATTGACCGCCCGGAGGCCGTCGCTGGGCAGTGGCAGGGGAATCCGGTGGACGCCGGGGGCGACGAGTTCAGCTCCCGGGACGGCCCAGCCCTGCCGGTCGGCGTCGGCGAGGGACGGGAGTGGGCTCACGCCCCTCACCCTAACCACCCGGCGGGACCGGCCTTTCCCGCGCAGAGCGCAGGACCTAGACGGGGCTGAACCGGCCTCTCGACGGGTGGGTTCAGCGAGGGCGGCGGTAGGCCGTCATCACCGGCGCGCGGGTGAGGGTCCAGAAGATGACGAGCAGGACGGCGGAGAAGGCGATCTGTTCGATGACCATCCACGCGGGATAGAGGCCCGGGATCAGGCACGTCGTCACCGCCACCACAGGGAAGACGATGCTGAACAACCGCAGGCGGGAGTAGGCCCACCACCAGCCGCGCCGCGCCCGCCAACGGAAATAGAAGAGTGTGGTCGCGATGAGGAAGACCACGACGAGGCGCCACCAGACGAACCCCGAGATCCGGTCGCCGGTGAGGACGAGATCGAGCGCCTCGCCGACCGCGCCGGCGCCGATGAGGACGAGCAGCCCGAGCAGCCAGGCGACGCGGGTGAAGGCCCGGCGAACCGGCGCCTCCTCCCGCGCCTCCGCGGGCACGCGCAGCGACGCCTGACGTCCGCCGCCGAGGCGGTCCAGGACCCGCGCGAGGCGTTCGATGTCCACGCGACTCCTTTCACGGCATACGACTGAGCGAAGGTGACCGGGACGACCCTAGGCTGAGGAGCTATGACGAACGTGAGGTGGGGTATCGCCGGGCCGGGCCGGATGGCGGCGGCGATGGTGGCGGCGTTCCCGGAGGTGACCAACGGCGAACTCGCCGCGGTCGGCTCGCGGTCGCTCGAGCGGGCGCAGACGTTCGCAGACGAGCACGGCATCCCGCGCGCGCACGGGTCGTATGCCGATCTCGTCGCCGACCCCGACATCGACGCGATCTATATCGCGACACCGCACCCGCAGCATACGGACATCGCGCTCGCTGCCATCGCGGCCGGCAAGCCGATCCTTGTCGAGAAGGCCTTCTCCGCCACCGTCGCGGACACCGAGCGCATCGTCGAAGCCGCCCGGGCGGCAGGGGTTTTCGCGATGGAGGCGATGTGGACGCGGTTCACTCCGGGCGTCGTCCGCGCGCGGGAGTTGATCGCCGAGGGGGCGATCGGCGAGCTGCGCGGTGTCCAGGGAGACTTGACAGCGTTCCGGGCGTTCGACGCGGCGGACCGGTTGTTCGACCCCGCGCTCGGCGGTGGTGCCGTGCTCGATCTCGGGGTCTATGTCCTCTCGTTCGCGCAGCACTTCCTCGGCGCGCCCGACGTCGTCCACGCCGTCGGCGGGACCTTCCCGACCGGGGTGGAGGGCGAGTTCGGGGTGCTGCTCGGCTATCACGACGGGCGGTCGGCGACGCTGTCGGGCGGGTTCACGGCATACGGACCCGGGCGGATGATGCTGCTGGGGACCACGGGGTGGATCGACGTCCACCCCCGGTTCCACCGGGCGCCCGCGTTGACCGTATGGCGTGGGAAGACACCCGAGGAACTCACCTTCCCCGGTGGGTATCAGCACGAAGTCATCCACGTCGGTGAGTGCCTGGCCGCCGGGCTCACCGAAAGCCCGGTCATGCCGCTCGACGACACGCTCGCGGTCCAGCGGCTGATGGCGGAGGTCCTGGACCAGGTGCGAGCCTTCGCCGGCGGCTGAGCCGTCAAAGGCGCGGGGCGACGGGCTCGGACTCGAGGGCGAGGACGGCGAGCACCGCCTGGTGAACCTTCCACAGCGGGCGCCCTCGACGAACCCGGTGCCGCCTCGCGGTGCGGATCGGGTCGTCGAGGCGCCCGAGCCGGTCGCCATGCCACGGGTGCTGCTGCGTCAGGGCGTATGCCGCGCCCTGCCCCGCGCGGATCTGGAACGGCGCGCAGGTGATCCGGTCAAGGCCGTCAGTGCGGGCACTGTAGGCCGCATCGGCGCCCCGACTGCGGTGGCCTTGGCGGCGCGGCGTGTGCAGCACCCACGGAGGGCGCCGACGTCACCACCCCGGGGCGGCGGTCGCGTCGGGAGCGGCGAGCACGTCGGGAAGGCCGGCGCGCGCGGCGACGCCGACGGCGGCATACTGCGTCCGGATGAGGCAGGGCGGGCTCGGAAATCCACGGGACTTGCCGTCCGCGGGCACCGACACGCCGTATGCCGACCCCGTTCACGGCGTGTCTGTGCCCGCGGACGCGGCGTGGGGCGGGGTGCGGCTGCGTGCGGGTCAGGATCGGCCCTCAGGGCGCGCGGAGGAGGCCCGCAGCGCGCGCCGCGGCGACCGCGGCGGTGCGGCTGTCGACGCCGAGTTTGGCGAACGCGTGGTTGAGGTGGGTCTTGACGGTCGCCTCGCTGACGAAGAGTTCGCGGGCGATCTCGCGGTTGGCGCGGCCGGCGGCGACGAGGTCGAGAACGTCGCGTTCGCGCTCGCTCAGGCCGGCACGGCGGGTGCGCATGGTGTCGACGACGCGCTGGGTCAGTGTCGCCGAGAGAACGGTCTCGCCGGCGGCGGCACGGAGGATTGCCGTGACGATATCCTGTGGCGCAGCGTCTTTGAGCAGATATCCGGCGGCTCCGGCCTCGACCGCGCGGACGATGTCTGCGTCGTGATCGTAGGTCGTGAGGATGACGACGGCAGGCGCGTCCGGTCGCAGCGCCCGCACCGCCGCGGTGACGGCGACGCCATCCGGGCCGTCCCCGAGGCGCAGGTCGCAGAGGACGACGTCGGGTGGGTCGGCGGCGACCGCGGCGAGGGCGGTCGCGGCATCCGGGGCTTCGCCGAGAATGTCGAGGGCGGACTGGGCGGCGAGGAGCGCGCGCAGTCCGGCGCGGACGACCGGGTGGTCATCGACGAGCAGCACTCGCACCGGCTGATCCTCTGTGCCGGTTGGCGTCCGGACGACACCGCCCTCTGCGGAGCTGGTGCTCGCGCGCACGCGTCGGTCGCCGTATGCCGCCTCCCCCGTCACCGGTCCGCCCCCTCGCGGCGTTGTGCCGCAACGACTCCGAGCGGGAGGTGGGCGCTCAGCGCGGTCCCCTCGCCGGGCGCGGACTCGACGTCGAGGTCGCCGCCGAGTTCGCGCAGGCGGGCTCGAGTCGAGGGCAGGCCGTAGCCACCGGCCGACGTCGGGGCCGCCTGTCGCGCCTGCTCTGTGGGTTCGAACCCGACGCCGTCGTCGACGATGTCGAGGCGGACCGAGTCGTCGAGTTCACTGAGGGAGAGGACGACCCGCGTGGCGTGGGCGTGGCGACGGACGTTGGCGAGGGCACCCTGCGCCGTGCGGAGGAGGGCGACCTCGACGCCGGTCGGGAGGGCGGCGAGGTCGCCGTCGACGCGCAGTTCAGTGTGTATGCCGCTCGCCTCGCCGAATGCGTCGAGGATCCGGCGCAGCGCGGCGCCCAGACCGGATCCGTCGAGATCCCGGGGCGCGAGGGCGCCGACGACACGCCGGGCCTCGTCGAGGTTGGCGCTGGCCGTCCGCTCGATCTGGCGCAGAAGGGCGCGGACGGTGTCGGCGTCGGGTGCTTGCTCGCCAGCGCGGGCGAGGAGGACGACCGAGGAGAAGCCTTGGGCGAGGGTGTCGTGGATGTCGCGGGAGAGCCGGGTGCGCTCGGCGAGAACGCCCGATTCACGTTGGGCGGCAGCGAGTTCTGTGTGGAGGGCGTTGGTCTCCGCCTGGGCGGCGACGAGGGAGCGGACGAGCGCAGCGCGCTCGATGCCCTCGCGCGCCAGGGCGACCTGGCCGCGGGAGACGGCGAACGCGAAGGCGGCACCGATGACGGGACCGACGACCCCGGCGACCGTGAGGGTCCCGGTGACCCACCACGGAGCGAGGACGACGACGGCGAGGGTGGCCGCGGCATACATCAGACCGAGACGAGCCGGGAGGAAATGACCGGCGAGGAGCCACAGGCTGAAGGCGAGCCAGACATTCTCGGGTGTGACGGCGACCAGGGCGAGCCAGATCGTCGTCAGCCCGAGGAACCAGAGCATTCCGCGGCGGCCCGGGCCGGCGCCAGTGATGTCCTCGGCGGGGTGGCGGCGGGAGGCGCGGGCTCCGGCGGCATACCAGGCGAGGAGGGCGATCGTCAGCGCGACGGTCGGGAGCGGGGGCGCGCCCGCGGTCAGCGAGCGGACGAGACAGACGGCGGTGAGCGCGAGGAACAGTCCGTGCTGGAGCAGAGTGAGTGTCCGCAGCGCCCGCTCCATGGTGGCGACGCTAGCGCGGAACGCCGGGAGCCGGCGTCGCCGGGGCGCCGGTTCTCGGGTCCGGGGCGGGTCGCCGTTCACGACGCGAGCTACCGCCTGGTAAGTGGGGTGATCGCCCGACTTACCAGGCGGTAGCTCGTGGGGTGGACCGGACTGTATGCCGTGGCGTCCCGACCGCGGCGTCCGTGACACATCGCGAGCGGTCACCGCGTTCGGGTGGCGGCGCGCACCCGGAGGGCGCCGAGCAGACCAAGGGCGAGGAAGAGGGCCGCGACGATCACGGCGGAGCGCGTCGCGCTCGCGAAGCCCGCGGCGAGGGCGTCGGTCGCGGCCGGACCGAGTGGGCCGAGCCGGCCGGTGGTGCCCTGGTCGCGCAGGCTCGCGATGAGGCCGCCGGCGCTGTCGACGGTGCCGGAGGCGAGTTGGCTGGCGACCTGGCTCGGCAGGCCACGGACCGCCGCGAGATCGCCGGGGAGGTGGTCGGTGAGGGCGGCGGCCAGCGCCGTGCCGGCGACCGCCGAACCGAGCGCGGAGCCGATCTGGCGCAGCGTGCTCTGCGTCGCCGACGCCGAACCTGACTGTGCCGCGGGGATATCCCCGAGCACGAGGCTGGTCAACTGGGCCGAGGCGAGGCCGAGGCCGACACCATAGACCGCCATGGGGAGCGCGATCAGCCAGGGCGACGTGGTCGGCCCCAGGAGGAGGGCGGTGGCGGCGACCCCGGCGAGTTCGAGGGAGAGGCCGACGACGACGACGGCGGACGGCGACATGCGGGCGGCGAGGTGGCGGGCGGAGGCACCGGAGACGAAGGCGCCGATCGCCATCGCAGCGAGGACGAAGCCGGCGCCCATGATGTCGAGCCCGAGGACGTTGACGAGATAGAGCGGGAGGAGGAAGACGAGCGCGAACTCGCCGGCCGCGACCGTCAGGGCGGTGAGGTTGCCCCAGGTGAAGGTCGGGACGCGGAACAGCGTGAGGTCGAGGAGCGCGTCGCGGCCGTTATGCGCGCGGTGGCGCTCCCAGAGGATGAACAACGCGAGGAAGAGCGCGGCGACAGCGAAGGCGACCGGCACGATGCTGATCGGGGCGCTGCGAGGCCAGGTCAGGCCGAACACAGAGAAGTCGGCGGCGGGCTGCCACCAGCCGAGCGAACGGCCCTCGATGAGGGCGAAGACGAAGAGGGACAGTCCGATTCCGCTCGTGAGGAGGCCATCGACGTCGACGCCCGGCCCGCCGGGGGCACCGCGGGTCTCGGTCACGGCATACGCGGTGCCGGCGAGGATGAGGACCCCGATCGGGACATTGACATAGAAGATCCAGCGCCAATCGAAACTCGTCGTCAGCCAGCCGCCGAGCAGCGGGCCGATGGCGGCAGCGCCGGCCATGACCGCGCCCCACACGCCGAAGGCCGCGGCGCGGTCCTCCCCGCGGAAGGTCGCGTTGACGGTGGAGAGAGTCGTCGGGAGGATCATCGCGCCGCCGACGCCCTGGAGGGCGCGCGCGGCGATCAGCGTGGATGCCGAGTCGGCAAGGCCGGCGATGACACTGCCGGCGACGAAGACGACGACCCCGGCGACGAAGACCCGGCGGCGGCCCCACCGGTCGGCGACCCGGCCGAAGGTGAGCAGCAGCGCAGCGAAGATCATCGAATACAGGCTGTTCACCCACTGGGCATCGGTGAGGTCGAGGCCGAGGTCGGCGATGATCCGCGGGAGGGCGACACCGACGATCGTTCCGTCGAGCACGATCATGGCCAGACCCGCGGCGAGTATGCCGAGGGCGAACCACCGGCGCGGATTCACCGGTTCGGCGGTGGTGCCGGTGGTGATGTCGTGCGGGGCGGGTGCGGACGTCATACGGACACCTGCTCGGGCGTGGTCGCGGGGCGGGGGAAATCGTCGCGGACCGCGCGGCCGAGGGCGAGGAAGAGCAGGACGAACGCGGCGGTGAGGATCATGTGACCGAGACCGGAGAGACCGGCGAGGGCCGGCGAGTCATACCCGGTGGTGTCGGTCACTTGAAGCGTGCCCTTGACGAGCATGCCGGTGGTGAGCAGGGCGAGCCCGGCCTGCCACAGCGTGACGCCCCAGCGGAAGCGGCGGTCTGCATCGAGGCCGCGGAACTGGGCGACGAGGACGAGCAGGAGGAGCAGGACGAGAGTGCCGAGCGTGAGGGCGTGGGTGTGGACGACGGCGAGTTGCGTGCCGGCGAGATCTCGGGTGCCGCCGAGGCCATTGTGCTTGGTCAGCTCACGGTAGTAGAGGCCGCCGGCGAGGCCGATTCCGGTCCAGGCGGCGGCGGAACGGACGAGGGTGGTGCGCATGAGGGGATGGCCTTCCGGGAGAGGATGTCGGCGGTTCTGTCCTCCATGGTCGCGACTTCGGCGTCGGTGCTCCACCGGCCGGGATCAACCATTCGGTTGATCCCCGTCGAGAGGTCAAATAGCCCCCGTCGAGAGGTCATATAGGGGGCGTCGAGAGATCAGATGATCTCTCGACGCCCCCTATATGACCTCTCGACGGGGTGGGACGATGGGCGCCGTGACGAGCGAGCGGGCGAACTCCTGGGCCGACAGCGTGATCTGGTGGCACTGCTACCCGCTGCGCTTCGTGGGGGCGGAGCGGGAGGGGATCGCCCATGTCGAGCACCGACTGCCCCGGATCGCCGGGTGGTTCGACTACGTCATCGAACTCGGCGCCAACGGCGTCATCCTGGCGCCGGTCTTCGCGTCCCGGACCCATGGCTACGACACCCTCGATCACTACCGGATCGACAATCGCCTGGGTGACGACGCGGACGCCGACACGGTGATCGCGGCGGCGCGGGAGCGCGGCATACGGCTGCTCCTCGACGGCGTATTCAACCACGTCAGCGAGAACCACGAGATCGTCCGGCGGGCGCTCGCCGATGGACCGGACTCGGCTGCGGGAGCGTGGATTCGGTGGGTTGACGGCTATCCGCGCGGATTCGAGGGCAATCTCGATCTGGTCGAACTCGACCTGGCGCACCCGCCCGTGCAGGACTATGTCGCGGGGGTCATGACGCACTGGCTCGACCGGGGCATCGACGGGTGGCGGCTGGATGCGGCATATGCCGCGGGGCCGGATGTGTGGCGACCGATCGTCGACCGCGTCCGGGCCGCGCACCCCGAGTGTTGGATCGTCGCCGAGGTGATCCACGGGGACTACATCGACTTCGTCGCACGGTCGGGCGTGGACTCGGTGACGCAATATGAACTGTGGAAGGCGATCTGGAGCTCGCTCAACGAGGCGAACTTCTGGGAGCTCGCGCACGCACTGGGGCGGCACGCCGGCTTCGACGCGGCATTCCGGCCGCTGACCTTCGTCGGCAACCACGATGTGACCCGGATCGCGACGAAGCTCGCCGACGCCCGACACCTGGCGCTGGCCACGGCACTGTTGCTCACGCTGCCCGGAGTTCCGTCGATCTATGCCGGCGATGAGCAGGCCTTCACCGGCGAGAAGACCGACGGGTCGACGGGAGACGACGCGGTGCGGCCGCCGTTCCCGGCGACGCCGGCGCAGCTGCTGCCGTTCGGGCGGCCGGTGTTCGAGGAACACCAGCGGCTGATCCACGTGCGGCGGACGCACCCGTGGCTCGTCGGGGCGGCGTTGGAGGTGACCCACCTCGCCAACGAGACGATCGTCGTCGAGCTGCGGGGCGCGGCGGACGGCGGTTCAGCGGGCCGGATCGCCGTGGCGCTCAACAGTTCCGACGCGGCGGTGGACGTGCCGGTGGGGGCCGGGTCGGTCAGGCTCGACGGCCCAGCGTGGTCGGTTATGGAACTCGAAGGGTGACGATCTCGAACGGCCGCAACGGGATTCGCTCCAGCTCCACCGGGCCGAGGTCGTCGAGGAGAAGCGTGACCCGGCGCGCTTCGGAGTCCTGCGGCGCGGCCCCGGCCAGGCCCCCGGAAACCGAGGCGACACAGGGGATGCCGGCGGATTCATAGAGGCGCAGGATCAGATCGCCCGACTCCGCGTCCACCATGACGGAGTCGAGGAGCACACCCTCGGGCTCGACGACGAACGCCGGACCCTCCACCGGAACGCGCGCGAGGACGTGCGGGGCGTTGAGGTGCCGCGCGTGGCGGGTGGTCGACGGGCCGAGTCCGCCCTCGTGGGGGTGCACGGCATACGTGAATGTATGCCGTCCCCGGTCCGCCATGCGGTCGGGATAGGCCGGCGCGCGCAGGAGGTTGAGCGAGAGGCGCCGATCCTTGGCGCGGTGACCGTACTTCCCGTCGTTGAGCAGCGAGAACCCGAAGCCGCGCGGATCGCTCACATCGAGCCACCGGTGCGCGCAGATCTCGAACTGCGCGCGTTCCTGCGGGGTGTCGTCGCGGGTCGAGCGCCGGATGTGCCCGAACTGGATCTCGCACGCGACCTCGTCCGCCCACGCCTCCGGTGCGAACTCGGCGCGCAGCATCCGCCAACGTTCGTGCCAGTCGACGGTGGTCTCGAACCGGATGAGGTCCTCGCCCTCGACGAGGACGACATCCTGGCGAATCATGCTGCGCCCGTGTCGATAGTCGTGCCGGCGGACGATCCGCGGCCCGTCTCTGAAGGTCTTCGTGGCGTATGCCGTGAGCTCCGTCCGCGGCCGCGTCACGTAGTCCTCCCGGATATCCCAGGCGTCGAAGAACGTCCACGGGTCCCGATGGACGACCAGCCGCCCGAGGGCGCCACGGGCGTGTTCGCGTCCCGTGGTGCGGTCGACGAGGGAGCGGATGGTCCCATCCGGCGCGAACTCCACGCGCAGGCGGTCGTTCCACAACGCGTCGCCGTCGGCGCCGCAGGTGCCGGGGGCGTCCTCACCGGGGGCGGACTCGTGGAGGGCGCGCGCGGCATACGGACGGAGCAACACCGTCGCGAACGGCGGTGCGTCGTGGCGCCACCACGTGCCCTCGTGGACGACGAAACCCGTGCGTCGCACGGGGG
Source organism: Dermatophilaceae bacterium (assembly GCA_046330995.1). Taxonomy (GTDB): domain Bacteria; phylum Actinomycetota; class Actinomycetes; order Actinomycetales; family Dermatophilaceae; genus Nostocoides_A. The sequence continues at coordinate 334,227 of JAXLRS010000003.1, read as the reverse complement.
TCGTGTTGACATAGGCGAGCGGAAGACCGGGCTCGGCGCCGAGGGCGGCGGCCGTCCCGTCGGCGACCACCCGTCCGATCCGGTCGTATGCCGCGCGCGACTCCGCGTGCACCCGCCCGATCGAGGACCCCGGCAGCATGTCGTGGAACTGGTGGAGGAGGAACTCCTCCCACGCCGCGTCGAGGAGGGCGCCGGGCCAAGCCCGGCGTCCGGCCCGATGCGCCTGCGCGGCAAGATATTCGAGATCGTGGAGGGCGTGTTCGAGCCGCCGGTTGCCGGCCTTGATCGCGGCCTGTGTCGTCAGCGTGCCCTGGTGCTTCTCGAGATAGAGCTCACCGCGCCAATGTGGGAGCCGGTGGCGATAGGCCGCGAGGCGGGCGAAGAAGTCCGTCGCCGTGCCGGGGGTCAGCGTCGGAAGGCCAAGCAGCCGCGCTCCCCGGCGAGCGACCTCGATGTGGACCTCGCTGGGCCCGCCGCCGCCGTCGCCGGTTCCGAAGAGGACCAGACCGAGGGGGGCGGCGTCGCGTTCCGGGTGGTTGTCGCGGGCGGCACCGAGGGCGAGGCCGGTCGCGGTCGAGGTATAGGTGCCCTCCGGCGGCATGTGCACGAGGACGTCGGTCCCGTCGATGCCTTCCCAGACGAACGATCGGTGCGGGAAGTCCGTGTGCTCGTTCCACGCGAGCTTGATGGTGAGGAAGGTGTCCATTCCGGCGCCGCGGAGGATCTGCGGAAGCGCGCCCGAATAGCCGAATGCGTCCGGCAGCCAGCACGTCGTCACGCGGTGCCCGAACCGGGTCGCCCAGAAGCGCTGCCCGTGAATCGCCTGCCGGACAAGGGATTCCCCGCTCGGCAGGTTGGTGTCGGGTTCGATCCAGAAGCCGCCCTGGATCTCCAGCCGGCCGGCGGCCTCGGCCTCGATCATGCGCTCGAAGAGCTCCGGATCGTCCGCCTCGACCCAGGCGAACTGCTGCGGCTGGCTCGCCCCGAACCGCAGGTCCGGGTGAGTGTCGAGGAGATCGAGCTGAGCCCGGAACGTCCGGTGCGCCTTGCGGCGTGTCTCCCGGATCGGCCACAGCCACGCCATGTCGAGGTGGGCGTGACCGAGTCCGGTCAGGGCGAGGCTGTCGTCCGGTGCGCCGCCGAGCACGGGCACGAGCGCCGCTGACACCTGCGCCCAGTCGCCCCGCGTGAAGGCGGGGAAAGCGCGGTCGAGAGACTCGGCATACGTCCCGGCGTGGGTGCCCGCCCGGAGGGAGGCGTAGGCGACGGTGAGGAGGTCGGCATACGCGCTCTCGGCGGCGGTGTCGATGCGAACGAGGTCGAGGCGACGGACCCGGGCAATCCCAAAGGGCGGCAATAGTTTTCCGTTGAATCCGGCATCGAGCCAGAGGCTGAGGCGACCGTCCCGGACGCACCGGAACCTCAGGTCGGGAGTCAGCAGGAGCCGTGTCTTGGCGCGGGCGGGGGCGTGGCGCTCGATCGGGGTGAGGCGGCTGGTCACCATCCCGACGACCGTCCCGGTGTCGTCGCGGACGAGGGCTTCGCCGTCGATGTCGAGGATCAGGCCGTATGCCGCTCCCTCCCTCTCCGCGGGCACCTCACCAGTGATGTGGAACCACGCGCACGTGTGCGCTCGGCCCCAGCGGGTGCCGCGGCGCGCGGGGCGGGTCGGGACGGTGCGGCGGTCGGCGAAGAGAATCGGCTCGGGGGACGTTGCGACCGTGGCGTCGAGTTCCGCGACGGTCTCGTGGATCCGCGCCCGGGCTCGCGCCAGCCGCCGCAGCAGGCGGGGGTGACGGAACATCTCGAACTCGGGGATCGTCCACGGCACGCACCGACGCTATCGCCGTCGGATGGGGCTCAGAGGCCGCCGGGTCCTCCCGGGCCGCCTCCTGGGCCTGCCGAACGGACCACCGTGCGGTAGCGCTCAACGGCGTCCCCGCCGCCCGCGCCCGGCCGCGCGGTGGTGCTGTCCCGGGGTGAGTTCTGGCTGGTCACGCCGGCTCCCTAGGTCGCATGCCGTTCCGGTCACCACCCACGGTGCCGTCCCGGCCGAGCCCTCGCCTGTGCCCGCCCGTTCGCCCAGCGCGGAAACTTCGTCCCGGCGAACTCAGATCGGCGCGCCGGGCCGTCTCACCCTGCGGGCGGGGCCCTGGGGAGCGCCCGGGTATGTCGTGGCGAGGGATCACGTCAGCCGTCCTGCACCATACACACCACGGAAGGCTCCATCATGTCCCGTCGCCTCACGGCCGCCGCCGCGGCCTCCGCCGCCCTCGTCGGCGCCACCTTCGCGATCGCCCCCTCCGCGGGCGCCGCTGCCCCCGCGTCCGTCAACGTCGCCGGGTGCACGCTCGGCTCCACCTTCACGCTGTCCGGCTCCGCGTCCGGCGGCCGGATCGCCGTCTCCGCGACCGTCGATGGCTCGGCCGCCGGCCAGTACTGGAGCGTCGCCCTCGGCGACAACCTGACCGGGGTCTACGCGGGCCTGAAGAAGAGCGACGCCAACGGCGACGTCGCGGTCTCGGCCTCGACCGCCGACCAGGCGGGCACCGACTACCTCAGCGGCTCGGCGTTCAACTGGCGCACCGGCGAGGTCTGTGGAGCCGCCGTCTCGGTCGGCTGACGCCGACCCCACCCCTCGACATCGAATAGGCCCCGTCGAGAGGTCAAATAAGGCCCGTCGAGAGGTCAGATAAGGCCCGTCGAGAGGTCAGATAGAGGGCGTCGAGAGGTCAGATAGAGGGCATCGAGAGATCATTTGCTGCCCGGTCAGCAAAGCTGACGCCGGACCGGATGCGACATCTCGGTACGAGAGGGTGTGATGACCACCCCATAGAAATGCGCCAACGATGATCTCTCGATGCCCTCTATCTGACCTCTCGACGGTCCTTATCTGACCTCTCGACGGTCCTTATCTGACCTCTCGACGGGCCTTATTTGACCTCTCGACGCGGCTAATTTGACCTCTCGACGGGAGCGGGGAGGGGACCGGGCAGCGCGCTGGGTCGACCAGCCCTATCATGCCGCGCGGCTCCACGCGCTCCTCACCGCCCTCACGACCGGGAGGACGGCGTCGCACATGTGCAGGGGGTGGCGCAAGGTATGCCGCTCGCGCCGCCGACGTGGGCCGGCGGGGTCGGGCGGAACACGGCATACGCGACACGATCGACGTGCTCGATCGCCGTCACCCGCTCGGGTGACCCGCGCGGCGGTCTTGCGCCGCGCCCTCCTGGCGGCTTGGCTGGGTTGATGGACCACCACGACCTGCTCACCGACGCCGCCCGCCGTCCCGTCGACAGCGCGCGACAGGCGCTCGCCGGGATCGACCCCGAGACCCTCAACCGGATGCCCGAGGGGCGTCACAGTTCGATCGCCTGGTTGATCTGGCACGCCGCCCGTCAGCAGGATGTCCAGATCGCCGAGCTCGCCGGCACCGACGACGTATGGCGCGCCGCCGGCTGGGCGGATCGCTTCGGCCTGGACCGGCCCGCCGATGCGATGGGGTTCGGCGACGGTCCGGCGGAGATCGCCGCGGTCCGCGTCGATGACGCCGGAATCCTCGAGGGCTATCTCGGAGCCGTCGTGGACCGGGCCTGCGACTACATCGACGGGCTATCGTCGGCCGACCTCGACGACATCGTCGACCGCCGCTGGGATCCGCCCGTGACCCGTGGGGTGCGACTGGTCAGCACGATCGACGATGCGGTCGCCCACGTCGCCCAGGCGCAGTATCTCCGCGGGCTCCTGGCCGACTGGTCGATCGGCTACTGAGCGATGAACTCGCCGAGGTGCGCTGAGACCGGACGCCCCGCAGACCTTCCCGCCGAACTCCCGTCGTCCGCGCCCAAGTGCCATCACGGCCCTGCCGAGGCGGGTCAGGCGTTCCGGCGCCCGCCCCGCTCGTAGGCGCGCAGAATCGGCGGAATCAGGAAGACGATCCACGCCCACCCCCATCCACCGGTGGTGAAGCCGAGGATGAAGAAGGCGAGCGTCGCGAGCGGCACCGAGATCGCCATGAGCCCGCTCATGCGGTCGAAGTTGCCCGCGCCCCGCCCAGGATGCCAGCCCTGCTCGGGCACGGACGAGGCCTGACTCCCTGCGGTCGGCTGAGCGCTCGCCGGGGCCGCGGGGGTCGGGATCGGCTGATAGCCCTGCGGCTCCCCGTCCCGCGGACCGGAGGTCGCGCCATACGCCCCCGGGTCTGGACCGCTCATGACGGCCGGCCGCTCGTGTCGGTGGGTCCGCTCGGCGGCGGCGGGTAGTTCGGCGGGGGCGGCGGCGCGGCATACCCCTGGTTCGGCGGAGGCGGCGCTTGCCCATAGGTCGGCTGGCCACCATAGGCCTGACCCGGAGGCGGCGGGGTCTGCCCATAGGTTGGCTGGCCGCCATAGGTCTGGCCATAGGCGGGCGGCTGGCCATAGGCGGCGCCCTGCGCATACGCCGTGCGCTCCCGGCCCGACCGGACGAGCTTGACGATCCCGACGATGGTGAGCACGAGGCCGAGCAACCCGGCGAGCGTCGCGATGCCGAGGCCCACGAGGACCGGCATGATCGTCCCGCCGGCGAAATTGGACGCGGCGTCCCCGGTGATGACCTTCGTCGGGCCATTGGCGCAGGAGATCGTGTAGTCCCCCGCGCTGGGGGCGGTGAAGACACCGGCGCTCTCATAGCTACGGCCGTTGTAGTTGACATGCAGCACGGACGCGTCGGTCGAGGAGGTCGCGGTGCCGTCGGCGCCGGTCACTTCGCACGACTGGAGCGTGCCGGAGTTCTTGTCGACCGAGAAGCCGCTGGTGCCGCTCGCCCCGACGTCGACCATGACGAAGATGTCCTCGCCGGCGTCGAGCTTGATGGTCCCGCCCTGCGTGACCGTCTGCGCACTGTTCGCGACGTCGGACAGGTGCCTCGCGCCATACCAGGCGCCGATCCCGAACACAACCGGAGCGACGATCAGCATGAGCACGAGCCCGCTGATCAGCGCACCGAGTCCACGACGTTTGGGTTGCATCGATGTTCCCTTTCGTATGCCGTGCCGTCCGACGCCCCCAACGGCCCCGCAGCGGCTCATCCCTGTCAAACCTACGGTGTCCGATCCCGCCGCGCCCACCTGGCGCGCGTCGGCCCACCGACCGGACTGCGCTAGCGTCTCACGGGTGACTGACAACGACGTCGAGTTCCGCACCGTGTTCGAGCCCTTCCGCATCCACAGCGTGGAACCGCTGCGGATGACGACGGCGGCGCAGCGCCGCGAGAAGGCGGCGGCCGCGGCTTACAACCTCTTCCAGATCCATGCGGACGACGTCCTCATCGACCTGCTCACCGATTCCGGGACGGGCGCGATGAGCCGGGACCAGTGGGCGGCGATCCAGCACGGTGACGAGTCCTATGCCGGCTCCCCCAGCTACTTCGTCTTCAAGGATGCGGTCCAGGAGCTGTTCCCCTATCGGCACGTGATCCCCACCCATCAGGGGCGGGCGGCGGAACGCATCCTCTTCCAGGTCGTCGGCGGCCCAGGGCGGCTCGTCCCCAGCAACACCCACTTCGACACGACCCGGGCCAATATCGAATACACCGGCGCCGAGGCGGTCGACCTCGTCATCGACGAGGGCCACGACCCGACGGCGGATCATCCCTTCAAGGGCAATATGAACGTCGCGCGCCTCGAGGCGCTGCTCGCCGAGCGCGGCGGCGAGATTCCCGTGGTCATGATGACGATCACCAACAACTCCGGCGGCGGGCAGCCGGTCTCCCTGGAGAACCTGCACGCCGTCTCGGACGTATGCCGCGCGGCCGGCAAGCCGCTCTTCCTCGACGCCTGCCGGTTCGCCGAGAACGCGTGGTTCGTCAAATCGCGGGAGCCGGGGCGCGAGCACGACACGATCCCCGACATCATCCGCGAGATGGCCGGCCTCGCCGACGGGATGACGATGTCGGCCAAGAAGGACCCGATGGGCAATATCGGGGGCTGGCTCGCCCTCGATGACGACGATCTCGCCATGCAGTGCCGCAACCTGCTCATCCTCACCGAGGGTTTCCCGACGTATGGCGGTCTGGCCGGCCGCGACCTCGAGGCGCTCGCGCAGGGGCTCAAAGAGGTCGTCAGCGAGGACTATCTGCGCTATCGCATCCGCTCGACCGCCTATCTCGCCGATGCCCTGGTGGCGATGGGGATCCCGTGCCTCATGCCCGCCGGCGGTCACGCCGTCTATATCGACGCCAAGAGCCTCCTGCCCCACATTCCGCCGCTCCACTACCCCGGTCAGGCGCTCGCCGTCGCGCTCTATGAAGCGGGCGGCATCCGGTCGTGCGAGATCGGGTCGGTGATGTTCGGGCGGCACCCGGACGGGTCGGAGCAGCCGGCCGCGATGGAGCTCGTCCGGCTGGCGATCCCCCGGCGGACCTATACACAGAGCCACATCGACTACGTCATCGAGGTCGCCGAGCGCGTCAAGGCGCGGGCCGGTGACCTGCCCGGTTATCGGATCGTCGACGAGCCCCCGGCGCTGCGGCACTTCACCGCGAAGTTCGCCCCGATCGCTTGACGGCCGCCGGGCGGGCCGCCTTGGGCGGCAGCGCGCGGGCATAGCTGACGCCGGGCTCGATCCACCGGGCGAGCCCGGCGTCGTCGGCGATCGCCGCGTCGGTCACCCGGAGCCACCCGTTCATGGACCGCCCGCGCATGATCATCCGGCTGCAGTCGGCGTCGTCGACGAGGTCATCGGCGCGCCCGGGATCGACCCGGAGCATCAGCCCACCCTGCCCGCTCGCGGCGACGGCCATATTGCCGCCGATGAGGAAGGCGAGGCCGCCGAACATCTTCTGCTCGCTCACCCCCGGTTGGTCCTGCAGAGCCTCGCGGAGACGGTCGGCCAGCTCCTCGTCATACGCCATGCGGGCAGTATGCCGCGCGCTCGCCTCCGCCGTCTCACCCCACGTCGGCACCCACCCCCTCCCGCCTCGCCTGACGTCGGGGCCGTCACCTCCCCCCGGCCGCCGCGGCCCGGCGCGCGGCGAGGCCGACATAGAAGTCCAAAAGCCCCGGATCGTCGACCGCCTCGGGTTTGACGACCTTCTCCAGCGGCGCCCCGAGCAGGATGCGCTTGATCGGGACCTCGAGCTTCTTGCCGGTGCGGGTGTGCGGGACGGCCGGCACGGCATAGACCTCGTCGGGCACATGCCGGGGTGAGACCCGGGTGCGGACCTCGTCCTTGATCCGCGCCCACAGCCCATCGTCGACCTCGACGCCGTCCGCCGCCGCGACGAACAGCGGCATCCAGTAGTCCCCCCCGGGCAGCTCACACCCGATGACCAGCGCCTCCCGGACCTCGGGCAGCGACTCGATGGCCTCATAGAGATCGGCCGTCCCCATCCGGATCCCGTGGCGGTTGAGCGTCGAATCCGATCGTCCGTGGATGATCGCGCTGCCGCGGTCGGTGATCGTGATCCAGTCGCCGTGCCGCCAGACGCCCGGGTAGGTGTCGAAGTAGGCGTCGTGATAGCGCACCCCGTCGGGGTCGTTCCAGAAGCACACCGGCATCGACGGGATCGGCGCGGTGATGACCAACTCGCCGACCTCGCCGCGCACGGGCCGACCCTGCGGATCGAAGGCGTCGAGCGCGGTGCCGAGGAACGGGCCACTCAGCTCACCGGCATACACCGGCAGGTTGGGGGCCGCGCCCAGGAAGGCGGACACGACATCGGTGCCCCCGCTGATCGAGTTGATCTGGACGCGCGCACCGACATTGGCCATGATCCACTCGGCACTCGACGCCGGCAACGGCGCGCCGGTCACCCCGATCATCAGCAGCGTCGCGAGGTCGTGCTCGCGGCCGGGGACGAGACCGGCTTTGATACACGCCTGGAGATAGGCCGGGCTGGTCCCGAAGTGGGTGACCCGCTCGGCGGCGCACAGCTCCCACATCCGGTCGGGGCCCGGCTGTGTCGGCGAGCCGTCATACAGAATGACCGTCGCTCCGGTGAGCAGCCCGCCGACGAGGTAGTTCCACATCATCCAGTTGGTCGAGGTGTACCAGAAGAAGCGCGACCCCGGCCCGATCCCCGAGTGCAGGCCGATCGCGACGAGGTGCTCGAGGACGACGCCGAGGTGCCCGTGGACGATCCCCTTGGGCAGTCCGGTCGTGCCGGAGGAGAACAGCACCCACAGGGGATGCTCGGCCGGCACCTGCTCCGTGGCCTCTCCGGGCGACTCGCGTATGGCGTCCGCCCACCCCGCGACGGACACCCCCTCCCGGATGCCCTCCACCGACTCGTCGCCGATGAGGACGAGCGTGTCGACCTCGGGGAAGGCGTCGACGAGTTCGCGGACGGCGTCGCGCCGGTCGTGGTGGCGCCCGTTGAACCGGGTCGCGGTCGCGGCGACGAGGACGCGCGGCCCGAGTTGGCCAAGCCGGTCGACTGCGGCGCCCACGGCATAGTCGAGGCCGCAGGCGGCCCAGGTCGCCCCCACCGAGGCCGCCCCGAGGAAGGCGACGACGGCCTCGGGGACATTGCCGACATAACCGACGACGCGATCACCCGGCCGCACCCCCGCTCGCCGGAGGAAGCCGGCGAATCCGGCGACGTCGCGGGCCAGCTCGGGCCACGACAGGACCCGGCGCGCACCGTCCTCGGTCACGGCGACGATCGCCTCGCCGGCCTGGTCGCGCCAGCGCAGCACCTGATCGGCGTAGTTGCCCCGCGCCCCCGCGAACCACCGGGCGCCGGGCATCTCCCCGCCCGACACCACGCTGTCGTATGCCGTGGACGCCCCCACGTCATAGAACTCCCACACTGCCGCCCAGAACCCCGCGGCGTCGGCGGTCGACCACCGCCACAGCGCCCAGAAGTCGGGCATCGGCTGCCCGGTGCGCTCGGCGACGAACGTGGCGAAGCGGTCGAGATCGCTGCCGGCGAACTCCTCCCCTGGCGTCCACAACGGCTGGGGATCGGTGGCGATCTCGCTGGTCACGACGGCTCCTGTGCACACTCGGGAGCGGCCGTGCTCCCTGTTTCCAGCAGGCTATCCTCCCGCTCCGACAACCCCCTCCCGAGCTGACATTGATGCCGGTCACTCCGCCGCACCGGGCACGAACGACGCCCACGATTCCGTTGCGCGCGTGGCAGACCGGGGACCGCAGTGATGCGCGCCACCGGGCCGTCCGCTCGGTGGCGCCGAGCGGACGCCATGTCGAGGTGTGGTCGGGGCCGACCAGGTCGGCGACTCGGCTACCGGACAGAACCCTTCAGTTGGAGCGTCCGTGGACAGCACGGCCGGGCGCGCCCATCCTGGACGCTCGACCGGTCCGACGGGCCGAACCACGGCGAATTCACCGGTTCACTGATGGCTCGGGAGGACACGGGTCCGTCGCATAGCGGAGCGCCGCGAACCCCTTGGCGTTGGGGCCGCGCGGTCATCGCCCGCCCTCCGGTTGCCTTGTCGGGGCGACCCACTACGCTTGTCGAGTGCGGCGGCGTCTCGCCAATCCCGGTGTGGCCGTTGCGATTCTGGACAGTTGGCCAACTCGTCCTCGCGGTGGAGGACGGATGGGGAGACGGCGATGATCTGGTTCCATCTGCTGGTCGTTCTCGTGTTCATCGTCGCCGGTGCCCGCATGGGCGGGATCGGGGTGGGCCTGGCCGGCGGGGCGGGCGTCTTGGTCCTCGTCGCGACCGGCCTGCACACCAAGGCCGTCGAGGATGTCCCCTGGTCGGTGATCGGCATCATCATGCCGGTGATCTGCACGGTCGCCGCGCTCCAGGTGGCCGGCGGGATCGATCATCTCGTCCATCTCACCGAGGTGCTGCTGCGACGGCACCCGAAACAGATCACCTTCCTCGCGCCCTTCGTCACCTACCTCCTGTCGCTGCTGTGCGGGACGGGGCACACGGCATACTCCGTCCTGCCCGTCATCGTCGACGTCGCGAAGGAACACCGGATCCGGCCCTCGCGACCACTGTCGATCGCGGTCGTCGCCAGCCAGGTCGCGGTCGCCGCATCGCCGATCTCGGCGGCGATGGTCGCGCTGACTGCGGCGATCGCGCCGCTCGGAGTGGGCTATCTCCAGTGCCTCGCGATCGCCATCCCCACGACGTTCATCGGCTGCCTCGTCGGCGCCTTCGTCGCCGCGCGCCAGGGGTGCGAACTCGAGGACGACCCCGTCTATCAGGACCGTATGGCGAAGGGTCTGGTCAAGCCGAGCGTCGCCGGCGTGGGCAAGGACTATGTCCCGGCGCGCAGCGCGATCCCGAGCCTCATCGCCTTCCTCGTCTCCCTCGTCCTCGTCGTCACCTATGCGACCGTGACCTCCAAGGAACTCGGCATCGTCGACAAGCCGCCGATGGACTCGACCTCGGCGATCATGGCGATCATGCTGACGACCGCGGCGGTCATCGTGCTCCTGTCCCGGCAGCCCGCGGCGACGATCACCCGGCAGTCGACGTTCTCGGCCGGTATGACCGCGGCCATCTGCATCCTGGGCCTGGCCTGGCTCGGCAATGTCTTCGTCACCAACTACCTGACGGAGATCAAGGACGCCCTCACCGGGCCGCTGCAGTCGCAGCCGTGGCTCGCCGCCGTGTTCTTCTATTTCGCCGCGCCGCTGATGTTCTCCCATGCGGCGACGACCATCGCGTTCATGCCGCTCTTCGTCTCGCTGAAACTGCCGGCGGTCGCGCTGCTCGCGAGCTATCCGGCCGTCGCGAACTACTACCTCCTGCCGAACTATCCGACCACCGTCGCGGCGATGCAGATGGACGACACGGGCTCGACGCGGGTCGGGCGGTTCGTGCTCCACCACCCCTTCGTCCTGCCGGGCACGGCGTCGATCATCGTCACCGTGGCCCTCGGGTTCGTCCTCGCGCCGCTCGTGCTCTGAGCCTCAACCGGCGAGCGCCCGGACGCGGTCGGACAGGGGTGCGGCGAGGGCGGGGTCGATCCACCTCCCCGCGGCACGGGCGGCGAGTGCGGCGTCGAGGACCGAGGCCAACTCCGGGGCGCGCTGGCGCAACACCTGCGCTCCCCCGGTCTTGGAGTGCCATTGGTCGTCTTCGAGGAGCAGGACCATCCGGGCGAGGTTGAGGACGCGATTGGGTGACCCGGCGTCCGGCCCGTCGTGCCAGGCCTGGGAGTTCCGGATCGCCGCGCGAATGCGTTCGCGTGGGACCTCGGGTAGCACCTCGCCGGGCGGCGGCCCGATCAGCGGCACGCCGACAGCACGTGCCGCGGCGAGGTCGAGGACCGCCCACCACTGGTCGTCGCCCGGCTCGGGACCGAGCGCGACGAGGCGACCACGCCCCGGGCCGCCGTTGACGTTGAGCGAATAGGCGATCGGGTCGCCGAGCGGGCGAAGGTCGGGGTCGGCATACCAGACGAACTCCAGACCGACCGCGGGACACGGGATGGCCGGGTGGACGATGCTCTCCCCCAGCGCCATCCGCGCGGCCTCAGGCCACCGGCGGCCGGTCACGAGGAGAACGTCGAGGTCACTGACCCCCGGATCGTATGCCGCCTGCGCGCCCCCGCCGATCAGCCACAGGCCGCGCACATCGTCACCGACGGCGCCGGTCACCGCCGCGGCGATCTCGCCAAGGTAGGCGCGCTCGGCATAGGGAAGGGGACGCGCTCGGGGCGCGTCTGTGGCCTCGGTCGTCATGGGTGATTCCTCCTCGCGGTCGATTCGAGCGCTCTGGCCACGGCCAGGTGTGGGTGTCCGTCAATCCTCTCCTGCGTCATGTCGCGCCGGCGGGGCTCATGCCGGGTCCTGGGCCCACATCGTGGGGCGCAGTTCGATGGTGTCACCGGGGCAGGAGAAGGCGCCGGCGATCTCTTCGGCCCGCTCCTGCGAGTCGACGTCGATGACGAAGAACCCAGCGAAGTGCTCCTTGCTCTCGGCATACGGCCCGTCACTCGGGACGGGCCGACCGTCGTAGTGGAAGATCCGGGAACTCACCGGGTCGCCCAGGGCGCACCCATAGATCACTTCGCCGTTGGCGTCGGCCTCGGAGAAGACCCGCTCCCAACGCGCGCCGAGTTCGGCTCTGACGTCGTCGGGGAGGGCCTGGTATTCGGCGGTGTGCGCGCTGGTCGGGTGCCCCCAGGGCTGTGGGTTGGAGTGGATCAGAATGACGAACTTCACGGTGGACTCCTCTGCTGGTTGGGGCTCGCGTTGCCCCGTGACGTCGATACGTCGGAGCCATCCCAGCAGAATCGACAGCGTCGGCCGGAGGAATCTTCGCGGCGTATGCCGCGGACTCCGGTCGCGCTGCCGGGGTACGGTGCCGAGCGTGACCCCGAACCCCGGACGGCACGTGGACGGTCGGTGCGACGACGAGCGCGTCTCCGCCCCTGGTTGCAGTGCCGTCGTCGAGGACGAGGGCGGAGTCGCCGAGGACATCGGCAAAGTCGTCGAGGAGGTCTGGCGGCGTGAGGCGGGGCACGTCCTCGCGGCGCTCCTTCGTCGGGGTGACCCGCTCTGGGACTGTGAGGACGCCGCGCAGGAGGCGCTGGTGGCAGCCACGCAGCAGTGGCCGGCCGCGGGCGTCCCAGAGAATCCGCGCGGTTGGCTGATTCGGGTCGCCTCCCGGCGGCTCGTCGACGACCATCGGTCCCGGGAGGCTCGCCGGAGGCGGGAGATCGCGGACGCGCACCGTGGTGAGCAGGACCGCGCCGTTCACTGGACCGATCGGGTCGGCGATCTGGATGACTCCCTACAGGTGCTCGTCCTGTGCGCCCACCCGAGCCTGTCCGAGGCGTCCGCGGTCGCCCTCACCCTGCGGGCCGTGGCCGGTCTGAGCACGGAGCGGATCGCTGCCGGACTCCTCTGCCCGAGCCCGACCGTCGCCCAGCGGATCAGCCGTGCCAAGCAGACCCTGCGTGAGCGCGGGGCGAGATTCGGCCCGGTGCCGGTCGCGGAGCTACCGCGGCGGCTGCACGCAGTGCGGCATACGCTCCATCTGATCTTCACCCTCGGATCGACGCAACTCGACGGCGAGGCCCTGGTCGATCGCTCCCTCACCGGTGAGGCGATCAGGCTGACCGAGCGTCTCCATCGCGCCCTGCCGCGAGACAGCGAGACGACGGGCTTGCTCGCGCTCATGCTCCTCGTCGACGCCCGGACCCCGGCACGCACCACGCGGGACGGTGACCTCGTCCCTCTGCGCCAGCAGGATCGCCGCAGCTGGGATCGGCGGGCGATCGACCGGGCGGTCAGGCTCCTGGAGGGCTGTCTGGCCGTCGGGCCGGTCGGACCCTTCCAACTGCAGGCCGCCATCGCCGCCGTGCACGCCACGGCAGCGACCTTCGCCGAGACAGACTGGCCGCAGATACTCGAGCTCTATGGCATGCTCCGGCGGCTCGATCCCAATCCCCGCGTCGAACTCGGGGCGGCCATCGCCACGGGTGAGGTGCATGGACCTCTGGCCGGCCTCGAGGCGCTGGCACCGCTGCTTCGGGCGCACCCGGACGATCATCGGGTCCAGGCCGCGCACGCCCACCTGCTCGATGCCGCCGGCCGCCCGGGGGCAGCAATGGCGTATGAACGCGCTGCCACGCTCGCACGCCACCCGGCAGAGCGGAGCTATCTGCGCACGCGGGCGGCGGCATCGCCCTGAGTCCACCGCAACCCTGTCCCCGGCACGGGTCGCGGCGTCGCGTCACGCGATAGCCAGGCGTGCCGTCGTTCGCGGCGACGGGCTGCCGGCAGGAGCCAGCGCGGTCCGGGCGCGGCTGTCGCGCAGGCTGACGGCGGTCGGGTCGGGCAGGAGGTCGAGCGCGCCGATGGGGTGATCCAGACCCGGCGAGCGGAGAGGAGACGAGGCCCTGAAAAGGGGGGGTTGTCGGCGGGCTGCGATAGACCTGTCCCTGTCCACGATTTCCGATCAAGGAGCACGTCATGGCCGCACGGCTCAATCCCTATCTCAACTTCGCCGACACCAGCCGGGCAGCGATGGAGTTCTATCAGTCCGTCTTCGGCGGGCAGCTCGACATCATGACCTTCGGTCAGTTCGGGGCTCCCGAGGGCGTCGATCCCGAGGGCGTCATGCATGCCTACCTCGAGACCGACCTCGGGTTCGAACTCATGGCATCCGACCTGCCCCCGGGGATGGAGCCGACGACCGGCAGCGGATCGGTCACCTGCTCGATCAGCGGCGACGACACCGAGGCGCTGACCGGATACTGGGAGCAGCTCAGTGCCGGCGGCCAGGTCACGACGCCGCTGGAGACGCAGATGTGGGGTGACACCTTCGGCTCGTGCGTCGACCGGTTCGGCGTGCCGTGGCTGGTCAACATCGCGGGGGCGCCGGCGGGCTGATCCCTGGGACTGGAGAGTGCGGGTCAGGGCGCGTCGCGACGTCGACGAGAGCCCTGGCCTGTGCGCCCCAACGCTTCTCGGCGCCCCGGCCGAACGGATCGGACTGCTCGATCTGCGACCAGTGGCCGCACCGGCCCGACCGCGTGACTCGCGAACCGGCGGCCGTCAGCGCGGTCAACGCAGCTTCGGCGGCATGACGGTCGAGAGGCTGGCGCCGGCGACGATCGGCTTGGCTCCGTCCTTGGCGGTGATGGCCATCACCAGGGCGTAATGGTTGGTCATCGACGCGTGCCGCCCCGAATCCTCGAAGAGCCGGTCGAATGGCGACTGGTAGCTGATCGCCTCCCCGCTGATGTTGGACACGGTCACGGCCGTCTCGGCGGCGGCGAGGATGAGCAGCCCGGAGGTCGTGCGGAACACGACGACCGGACCGCCGGCAGCCGTGACGTCCTTCATCGCCGGTCCCCAGAATGTGGTCTTCTTCGTCACCTTCTGGACGGCAAGGTCGGTGTCGAGATCCCGCACGTCGGCGACCGCCGCACCGGGAATCAGGCCCGAGGACGAGCCGCCGTCGACATAGGCCATCGCGCGACGCACGATGGTCCGGGCCAGAGCCCGATCCTGAGTGCTCGGCACCGCAGCCTTCGCCTCCGCGGGCATCGGCAGCGAGCCGAGTGCGGTGTCGACGTTCATCGCGAGCGTCCAGGGGCGGTCGGGCGCGGCGCGCCGCAGGACCTGGAGCGAGCCCTCGATCTGCCCGGAACGCTCCGTGCCGATCACGACCGCGTCGGCACCGGCGGCCGCGGGAGCGGCATACGTCAGTTTGACCCGGGACGGCTTCGTGCTCGCGCGCCGGGATTCGTGGACGAGCCGGAGGTAGCGCGAGGTGAATTCCGCGGCTTCGAGCTGAGGGCTGGACAGCACCTTCGCGAGACCGGTCCGGTCATAGCTCCCGGCATCGGCCTTGGTGAGGGCGGCGGCATACGCCTTGTCGAACGACTTGTAGACGGTGGTGGCGGTCTTGGTGGTCAGCGCCGGCGCCGGCGGTGACGAGGACGAGCCCGACGCGGACGACGTCGCCGACTCCGACGGTGAACACCCGGCCAACGGGACGAGGGCGGACAGAACGAGGATCCCCACTGCGGTTCTCATGCCCACCAGCCTGAGGTCGCAGCGCCTGTCTCGCATCTCGACGGACGCGAGCCTGTGGATAACTTCGTGGGCCGGCGCGCGCGGCATACGCTCAGGGGTATGGACCGGATCGACGAGTCCCACGAACCCCTCGTCCGCCTCGCGGACGGCACCGTCAAGCAGGTGAACCCGTTCTCCGGCACGGAAGTCTGGACGGTTCCCGGTCGGGCGCACCGGCCCATCCCGTCACCGGTGCCCGACGTGCGCGACCTCGCGCCGGGTGAAGCGACGCGGCGGTGCGCGTTCTGCGAGGAGCGCTACGTCGAGACCACACCGGAGAGCGGGCGATGGATCCGGTCCAAGGCGGGGTGGCGGTATGCCGAGGGGCTCACCCTCGAAGAGGTCCTCGCCACGCCCGCGGAGTTCCGGCGCGTGCCGAATCTCTTCGAGATTCTGTCGTTCGACTTCTGGTACCTCAACTACGGATTCACCGGGAGCCCGCTCGCACTGGCGCACCAGGCGACCTATCTCGGCACCGACGCCGGGCGACTGCATGTCGTCGATCTGGCCCGCATTCGGCTCCGCGCCATGGACCTGCCCGAAGCCGACCTGCCGACGACGGTCGAGGAGATCCAAGCGCGCGACCCGGCGATCCTCGGCAGCTTCTTCTCGGGCAGCCACGACGTGGTCATCGCCCGGCGGCACTATGTCTCCGACGCGACGCGAACCGATCAACTCGCGTCCGCCGGGACCCTGACGCGGGATGAGCATGTCGCCTTCATCGAGGCAACGATCGCGAGCGCGCAGGCCCTGGTGACCGAGAACCCGCATGCGCACTATGTGTCGATCTTCCAGAACTGGCTGACGCCCGCCGGCGCGTCGTTCGAGCACCTGCACAAGCAGATCGTCGCCATCGACACGATCGGGTCGCGCACGCGCGCCGAGTTCGAGCGGCTGCGGGCGGACCCGCTGCTCTATCAGCGGTGGGGTCCGGAGTTCGCCCGCCAGCACGGACTGCTCATCGCCGAGAACGCGTATGCCGTGGCCTTCGCCGGGCTCGGCCACCGTTTCCCTGGCGTCGATATCTTCACCAAGGTCAACGGGGTGCCGTGGGAGTTGCCACCCGAGGTCGTCCAGGACTGGTCGGATCTGCTGCACGCGTGCCATGCCGCCACGGGTCCGCTGGTGCCGAGCAATGAGGAGTGGCACTACCAGCCGCACACCCTGCCCCTCGCGGCTCCGCTGCGGGCGGTGCTGAAGTGGCGGATCAACAACCCGGCGGGGTTCGAGGGCGGCACCAATGTGTTCATCAATACCCTCGACCCGTGGGCCGTGGCCGCGCGGGTCAAGGCGAAGCTGACGGAACTGCGGAGCGCCGGACGGCTGGGCGACCTGAGCATCGGGTGACGCGGCATACGGACGGCGCCGTGGCGCGTGAGTCCGTCCGGGGGCAGAGACACGCCGTATGCCGCGTCGGCATACGGCGTGTCTCTGCCCCCGGACTGGTCGCGCCGGGCTGAACGGCAGCGCGGCAGGTACTACGACCAAGGGGCGATGGCGCGGCCCACCTGCGAGGCCGGATCGTGGAGACATCGGCCGGACCCACCGGCCCACCCCCGGAGGTCACCATGAGCCCCGCCACCCCCGCCAACCCCCAGCCGGGCCCGTCGATCCGCTCCCTTCGCACGTCGCGGGTCACGCGCGCCCTCGCCCTGTCCGCGGCGGCCGCCCTCGTCACCACCATCGCCCCGGTCGCCTCAGCCAGCGGCGGAGGCGGCGGCGACGTGCGCGCCCAGGGTGCCTGCTCGGCTCGCTCGACCTGGAAGCTGACGGCCAAGCCCGACAACGCCCGTCTCGAAGCCGAATTCGAGGTCGACTCCAACGTCGTCGGCCAGAAGTGGACGGTCACGATCCGCGACAACACCGTCCTGCGCCACACCGGCACCCACACGACGACCGCGCCGAGCGGGTCCTTCACCGCGCGCTCACTCATGCCCGATATGGCTGGCGACGATCGCATCGTCGCGCGCGCGACGAACCCGGCGACCGGCGAGATCTGCGTCGGACGGGTCACCTATCCGGCGTGACCAGCCGGGCAATGGCCGGACACCTGACACACTGCCGGTGACGAGATGAGGAGCGCCGTGGCGCAGTCGCCCGCGACCCGGCCCGCCGCCGTGCCGGAGGAACCCCCGGAGGAGCACGACTCCGGGGGCTCGTCCTGCCCGTGGCGCGCCATCTCCCGCCCGAGCACCGAACCGCCCGAGGCCACTGCGGTCAGCCCACGGCGCATCCTCATTCAACTCATCGCCGCGGTGATCGCAGTGGTCGCCCTCGTGGGGATCGCCGCGGGTTTCGCCGCCCGCGCCCTCGCCGAACGCGAGGCGGTCACCGACGCCGCCACGACGGCCGCCGTCCTCGCGGACGCCGTGGTGACCCCCGCCCTGGCCCCCGGCCTGTATGCCGCTCAGCCCGGCGCCGCCCGGTCCTTCGACGAGTCGGTGCGCGACCACCTTCACCGCGGCAGCGTCGTGCGCGTCAAGCTGTGGCGCGGCGACGGCCGGATTCTGTATGCCGATGAGCCCGCCCTCATCGGCCGCACCTTCGCGCTCAGCGCCGTCGCGCGCCGTGTGCTCGCCGACCCCGAGGGCAGTCACGCCGAGATCTCCGATCTCACCGAGTCCGAGAACGTCTTCGAACGAGGCGACCGACTGGTCGAGGTGTATCGGACGGTGCACTTTCCGGGTGGCGAACCCGCGTTGTTCGAGGTCTACACCTCCTATGTCCCGGTGGGCGCCCGGACGGAGGCGCTCTCGCGCGGCTTCGCCGGCCTCACCGGGGCGAGCCTCGTCCTGCTCGTGCTGCTCATCAGCCCGGTCGTCTGGCACCTCGTGCGCCGGCTGCGCGCGGCGGAACGTCATCGGGCGGCCCTGCTCGAACGCGCCGTCGAGGCCTCCGACGCCGAACGCCGGCGGATCGCCGCGACGCTCCACGACGGCCCCGTGCAGGATCTCGCGGCGACCTCCTTCGCCGTGACCGGGGCCGCGGCCGCCGCGACGAGCCGGGGGGACTCGGCTCTCGCCGCGCAGTTGCACGCCGTCGCCGGAACCGTGCGCGGCAACATTCGCTCGCTGCGCACCCTCCTCGTCGACATCTATCCGCCGAGCCTCGCCGATGCCGGGCTCGACGCCGCGCTGAGCGATCTCGTCCAGGCCAACGGGCGACCGGACCTGGTGGCACAACTCGACCTCGAACCCGCCGCACTGTCCGCCCTCGGCCCCGCCAGCGAGCGGCTGATCTTCCGGGTCGCCCAGGAATGCCTCCGCAACGCCGTCAAGCACGCCGGCCCGGCGACCGTCGCTGTCACGCTCCGGCTGGAGGACGGGGTGGTCCTCGACGTCGTCGATGACGGACACGGATTCGATGTCGACGCGATCCTGGCCGGGCCGCGGGCGGGGCACCTCGGCATACGGCTGCTCGCGGACCTGACCTCGCGCCCCGGGGTGCGGCTCGATGTCGCCAGCCTTCCTTCCGACCCGCGGGCTGCGGACGACGCCGCACTGCGTCGCGCGGGGACACACTGGCGACTGGTGCTGTCGATCGAGGCGGCTCGCCGATGATCCGCGTTCTCGTGGTGGACGATCACGCGCTGGTGCGCAGCGGCATACGGACCCTCCTCGACGCCGACCCGGATCTCGACGTCGTCGGCGAGGCCGCGAACGGGCGAGAGGCGCTGGCGGTCGCGGGCGACAGCGCTCCCGATGTCGTCCTCATGGACCTGTCGATGCCGGTCATGGACGGGGTCGCGGCGACCCGCGAACTCCTCGCCTCGGGTTCCCCGGCCCGCGTCCTCGTCCTGACCAGCTTCTCGGATCGAGAACGGGTCCGGGACGTGCTCGCCGCAGGCGCCACCGGATATGTCCTCAAGGATGCCGAACCCCGCGACCTGCTCGCGGCGATTCACGCGGCGGCGGCCGGGCACGTGCCGCTCGACGCGCGGGTCGCCGGCGCGCTGCTGCCGTCGCCGACGGCCCTGGCGGGGCCGGCCCTCTCCCCCCGAGAGACCGAGGTCCTCCGACTGGTGGCCCGGGGCCTGGCCAACAAGCAGATCGCCCGGTCCCTCGGGATCACCGAACGCACGGTCAAGGCGCACCTGAGTCGCGTGTTTCGCGAGTTGGGCGTGCTGGATCGCACGAGCGCGGCCCTGTGGGCCCGCGACCATCTCACCTGAGCCTTGCGCTGGACGCGGGACGCGGGACCGCATCCGTCCTCCGCGGGCAGCGACACGCCGTATGCCGACGCGGCATACGGCGTGTCTCTGCCCGCGGACTGGTCGCACCGGCCCTACGGGGGGTCGGGCCGTCGTCGACGTGGCCCGGGCCGGCTTCGCCGACGTCAGCGGCCGAGCTCAGCGAGAAGGGCGTCGCGGTGCCGCGCCTCGTCGAACGAGATCTCCCAGAACAGGTTCCCCGCCGTGACGTCACCTGCGCGCCAGGCCCGGCGCGCCATGTTCGGATACATGTGGGTCGCCTCCGCGTTCTCGCCCTTGGCCGAAGTCTTCAGGTTCGCGGCGGTGTCACCGACGAGCCCGGCGTGCTGCGCCTCCTCGGAGAAGTGCTCCCGGAACTCGATCTGCGCCGTCGAGGCGAACAACGCGGAGAGGGCGGTATTGCCGCCCCTGGCGGCGGTCGCGGCGAACATGTCGTACTTCACCGAGGCCGTCGCCTCACCGTGCATCGCGGACAGGAGATTCTTCAGGTTCTGGCCGTGGGACATCGCCCGTCCCGGAGTGACGGTGTAGACGTCGGCCACCCACGGCGCGGGGATCGACCCGACGCCTGTCGTGAGATAGGTGAGCGCCTGCTGGTAGGCGTCGCGGTGCCTCGCCTCGTCCGCCGCGATCTCGGTGAACAGGTCGGCGAGTTCGGTGTCACCGGTGCGGGCCGCGTCGGCGGCGAATCCGGGATACATCGTCGTCGTCTCGTAGTCCTCCCCGGCGATGGCCGCCTGGAGGTTCTCGACATCACTTCCCGGTATGCCGAGCAACGCCGCCTCCTCGGCGAAGTGTTCCCCGCGCTCGACCATGGAGGTGTCCGCCCAGAGGGCCGCCGCGGCGGTGCGGCCCTCTGTGCTTGCCTGCTCCCCGAAGAGGGTGTACTTCGCCCAGGCGAACGCCTCGCCGTGCATCGCCGCGTCGAGGTCGGCGGAGGTGCTGGCGGCGAGGGCGGACGTGGCCGACGGGACGGCGGCTCCGGCCTGCGGCGTTGCCGTGAGCACGGTGAACGCGAGCGCGGCTCCTGCCGCGCAGAGTGTGGTGGCGGTTCGTCGCATCTCGTCGTTCCCTTCGTCGTCGGTGTGCCACCAGTCAACGAGCGCTGGATAGGAGGACAGTCAGAAGCGGCCCGATCAGAGCGCGAACCCGGCCGGCGCCGTGGTGATCCTCCTCACACCGCGGGCCGGAATCCCGGGAGGTCGATCATCGCCGTCGTCCCGCGGCCGGGAGCCGACTCCAGCCGGATCGACCCGCCGTGCGCGTGGACCAACGTCTGGGCGAGCGGGAGGCCGAGGCCGGCGCTCCCGCTCACGCGAGCACCGGGAGAGGCACCGCGCGGCCCGCGCGCGAACCGGTCGAAGACCCGGTCGAGAACCTCGGGAGTCATGCCGGAACCGTTGTCCCGCACCGATATCCGGAGCCGACCGCCGTCCGGCGCGAACTGGACCTCGACCCGTCCGTCCGCACCGGTGTGGGCCACCGCGTTGGCAACGAGGTTGCGGAGGATCTGATCGAGCCGGCCGGGGTCGGCGCGCAGCGTCCCAGGAGGGATCTCGACGACGAAGTCCCGGTCGCCGAGGAGGGGAAGGTCGCGGCGGAGGTCCTCGGCATACGACGGGAGATCGACATCCTGGAGGTGGACGAGGGAGGCGGGCGCGGCGTCCCCGGTGGCGATGACGAGGAGGTCGTCGACCAGGCGCCGAGTCGCATCGACCTGGCGAACGAGATCACGCACGCCCTCGCGCCGCCGCGCCGCCTCGGGTTCGACTCCGAGGAGTTCCGCCTGCGCGCGGACGATGGCGAGCGGGGTGCGCAACTCGTGCGAGGCATCGGCGACGAAGGCATGCTGCCGGACGACAGTCCGCTGGATCCGGTCGAGGGTCGCGTCGAGGACGGCGGCCAGATGCCGGACCTCCGGGGGGCCACCGAGGTCACCGGCACGCACGGTCAGGTCGCCCGCCCCCGCGGCCCCGGCGACGTGTCCGAGGCGCCGGAGGCGGCGGGTGAGCAACCGCGTCCCGCCCCAGACGAGGACGAGCGTGCCCGCCATGACGAGCGCGCCCACGCGAAGCACCTCGCGGGCGAGTTGGGTCCGGGCCCGGGCGACCGCCTCGGCCGAGTCTGCGATCGTCACCGTCCCGAGCAGCCCTCCACCCGGTCCGGTCACCTGCCGGCTCAGGACGCGGTATGCCGCGCCCGCCCCCAGCCGCAAATCGTGGGGTCCCGCTTCGGCTCGCGCGAGCAACGTCGCACGATCGGGCTGTGGCGCAAGCAGATCCCAGGCGCGGTTGCCGACCACGACGCCGGTGGGCGCGACCGCGACCGCCTGCACCTGCATCGACGGGTGATCCTGCTGCTCGGTCACCCAGGCGCGTGCCGTCGCCGCGAGACCGGGACCGTCCGCCGGAGCGAAGGTCACGACGTGCCGGTTCCATTCGCGCAGTTGGGTGGTCAGATCGGCGTCGAGGTCGGCTGTGAGTTGACGGTCGGTGGTGCGCCAGGCGGCATACATGGCACTGGCGAGGGCGATCCCGACGACAACGGTGGCGAGCAGCGCGACCCGGGCCACCAGCGAGAGGCGGCTCACCGCGGGCCCCGGAGGCGATAGCCGACGCCGCGGATGGTCTCGATGAGCTCGGGTGCGCCATCCACCGCTAGTTTGCGGCGCACATAGCCGACATAGACGTCGACGACGTGCGTGCTCGTGTCGTAGGCCGCGTCCCACACCGCCTGGAGCAGCTGTTCCCGTCCGAGGACCTGTCCGCGGTGCCGGGCGAGGTGGACGAGCAGGTCGAATTCCCGTGCCGTCAGCTGGATCTCCTCCTCTCCCCGCCAGACCTGCCGCGCCCGCAGGTCGATCCGCAGGTCGCCGACGAGAATCTCACTCGCCGTCGGCTGGTCCCGGTTGCGCAACCGGCTGCGCAACCGGGCGCCGAGCTCGTCCAGTTCGACGGGCTTGACGAGGTAGTCGTCGGCACCGAGGTCGAGTCCGGCGACTCGGTCGGTGACCTGGGCCCGGGCGGTGAGCACGAGGACCGGCGGCGAGGGATCGTCGCGACGCAGCCTCCTCAGGACCTCGAGCCCGTCCATCCCCGGCAGGGTCAGATCGAGGAGGACGGCGTCGACCTCGCCACTGGTCGCCTCGTGGAGAGCGTCGCGGCCCTCGTCGGCGAGCGCCACGGTGTAGCCGTGCGTCGTCAGGTAGCGCGCGATCGCCGCGGCCAGCGCCGGTTCGTCCTCGACGACCAGAATCCGCATTCCTCCGATCGTAGGGTCGCCCGGGCCCCGCGCCCGGCGAGCGACGGCGTCGATCCGTCCGGGGGCAGAGACACGCCGTGTGCCACGTCGGCATACGGCGTGTCTCTGCCCCCGGACTGGGTCGGGCCGGCCCCGGTGCGCCCCCCGGGTCACCCCAGCGCCGACGCGAGCGCGGGCAGGTCGCTCAGGCCGCGCAGGAGGTCGTTGAGGTGGGTGCACGTCGTCGGCCCGAAGAAGTCGAGGGAGACCCAGTCGCGGAGGACCGCGAGGTCCCGGCCGACGACCCGCTGCGCCGACATCGCCCCGAGCGGGCACTCGACATGCGGCAGCACGTGCGGCGTCGCCGCGATCGCCGCGACCCGGCCACCGGTCGTCGTCAGGCGCGCGGAGTACTCGTGGAGCACCCGCTCCACCCCGTCCGGGTCGACGAAGGTGTCGCGGAACCCGACGTCGGCGGCGAGCTCGCCACCCTCGTCACGCCAGACGTCGAGCCGTCGCGCGCGGCGCATTCCGTTGGGCGGCAACGCCTTGACCGTATGCCGACCGCTCGCCTGCCCGGCATACGGATCCGGGGCCACGGGGTTCCACTCGGGCGGCGGCGGACGCCCCTCCTCCTCGAGCCGGCGCACCGCGTCGCTCTCGGCGCCCCACCCGACGCACACGTCGATCCGTCGCGAGACCGGTGGGAGGCTGCCCACCGGGGCGACCTTGCGCCGGGTGAAGCCGCTGATGACCATCCCGCCCGAGACGTCGTCGAGGAGGAGGAGCAGCGGCGACCCGGCGTCGTACTCGGCGGGGAGCGCGCGCCATACGGCCGTCCGGAAACCCGCGGCGACGCTGCCGCCGGCGAGTACCGCCAGCGCATTCCCGTGCGGATGCGCCGAGATCGACGCGACGCGGCGCTCGGTGTCGACGGTCATCCGCAGCAGACCTGAGCCGGTCACCCGCCCCTCGCCCGTCGCGTCGGTGTGGAGGTCGCGGGCAAGGCCCCGGATCCCGAGGGTCCCGTCGGGGGACGGGAGGAGGTCGAGGCTGGTCGTGCGCCGGACCGAGCCGGGTCTGCGCGGGGGCGCGGCCGTGGTGGGTCCGGCGAGGGCGAGCGTCACGGCATACCTCCACGGCCTGGGGGAACAGTCCCGGGTTCGCGCCGGTTAGCCTGCAGTATGACGACCCCCCACGACTCCCTGTCCGCGCGCCCGACCGTCGTCATCGTCGGCTCCGGCTTCGGTGGCCTGTTCGCCGCCCGCGCGCTCGCCAAGACCGATGCCGACGTCGTCCTCATCGCCAAGACCTCCCACCATCTCTTCCAGCCGCTGCTCTATCAGGTCGCCACCGGCATCCTCTCGCAGGGCGAGATCGCCCCGTCGACGCGCGAGGTCCTCGCGAGCCAGAAGAACGCGACCGTCGTTCTCGGCGAGGTGACCGATATCGATCTGGCGAGCCGGACCCTCACCGCGCAGCTGATCGGGCGGGAGGAGACCTTCACCCAGCACTACGACCAGCTCATCGTCGCCGCAGGGGCCACGCAGTCGTGGTTCGGTCACGACGAGTTCGCCATCCACGCGCCGGGGATGAAGAGCATCGACGACGCGCTCGAACTTCGCGGGCGGATCTTCGGGGCCTATGAGTTCGCCGAGGTCGCGGCCCGGGAGGGGCGGCCCGACGAGGTCGCCGACCTCATGACCTTCGTCGTCGTCGGCGCCGGCCCGACCGGTGTGGAGATGGCCGGACAGCTCGTCGAACTGTCGAAACGCACGCTGCGCCACGACTTCCGGCACATCAAGCCGAGCGACGCCCGGATCATCCTCCTCGACGCGGCCCCGGCCGTGCTCGGCAGCTTTCACCGGTCGCTGCAGGAGAAGACGAAGGCGGCGCTCGAGAAGCTGGGCGTCGACGTCCGGCTCGGCGCCATGGTCACCGACGTCGACGAGCGCGGGATCACCGTCCGGACGACCGGCCCCGATGGCCAGCCGCGCGAGGAGCGGATCGGCGCCGTCACCAAGGTCTGGGCAGCGGGCGTGGCGGCCAGCCCGCTCGCGAAACAGCTCGCCGACCAGGTCGGGCTCGAGGTCGACCGCGCCGGTCGCATCCCGGTCCAGCCCGACCTCACCCTCCCCGGCCACCCCGAGGTGCACGTGATCGGCGACATGGCCGCTCTCGACAAGCTCCCCGGGGTCGCCCAGGTCGCCATCCAGGGCGCACGACACAGCGCGACGGAGATCAAGAAGACGTTCGCCGGCGAACCGACCGGCGCCCGGTTCACCTACTTCGACAAGGGGAGTATGGCGACCATCTCCCGCTTCCGCGCCATCGCCGAGATCGGCCGGATCCGGTTGACCGGATTCGTCGCGTGGCTGGCGTGGCTCGGCGTCCACCTGGTCTACATCATCGGGTTCAAGTCCCGGCTCACGACGCTGATCAGCTGGTTCGTCAGCTTCATCGGGCGGGGCCGGGCGGAGCGGACGATCACGGCCCAGCAGGTCTATGGCCGGCTCGCCCTGGAGCGGCTCGCCGAGATCGAGGACATCGCCCCCGATGAGGTCGAGGGGGAACTCGCGGACGAAAACGCGCGGCGCCGCTCGGCCTGACCCCGTTCGGCGGATTCCAGGTGACCACGCGGCGCCCGGGGGCCGGCGGGCATAGCGTGGGCACACGGCATACGACCGATGGAGGCGCCATGTCCGACCAGACCGAGGGCGAGACCCGGACCGAGACACCCGAACCGGAGACGCGGACACCCGGAACTCCCCTGCGCCGGCCGGTCGCGCGGCTCGTCGCCGAGGCGGAGGCGGTGGTCGAGACGGTCCCGGTGTCCGTCGCCGCCGCGCTACTCGACGACCCGGGCGTGCTCTTCGTCGACATCCGCGATCCCCGCGAACTCGAACGCGAGGGGATGATCCCCGGCGCCCATTCCGCCCCGCGCGGGATGCTCGAGTTCTGGGTGGACCCGCAGAGCCCCTACTACAAGCCCGTCCTCGACGACGGACGCCGGCTCGTCCTCTATTGCGGCGGCGCGTGGCGCTCCGCTCTCGCCGCCCAGGCCCTCGGCGACATGGGCCGCGACGACGTCGCCCACCTCGAGGGCGGCTTCACTGCGTGGAAACAGGCCGGTATGCCGATCGCCCCCTACGTTCCCCGCGCCCGCGCCCGCTGATCGCACCCTGGCGTCACCCCGCGCGACGTGACGCGCGTCGCGACCGGCGGCCACCGGCTCGGGCGAGGCGTACCGTCGTTAGTAGTGGACGTGCGCAAGGGGAAGAAGGTGCGCCATGTCTCCTCGACCGAATTCCCTCCCCTTCTCTCACCGGCCCCGGACCTGGTCCGCGCTGCTCGTCGGCGTCGTCCTCGCCCTCGCCTCCGCGACGGCCTCGGCAGGTGCGGCGAGCGCGGCGCGGACTCCCGCGCCGGCGCCGTCGATGTGGCGCAGCATCGACGCCGGCATGAACTTCACCTGCGGAGTCACGACGGCGGGCGCCGTCAAGTGCTGGGGCACCAACGGACACGGCCAGTTGGGCACCGGGAATCGCATCGACGCCGCCACCCCTCAGGCGGTGGTCGGCCTCGCCTCCGGAGCCGTCTCGGTCAGCGCGGGCGCGTGGCACGCGTGCGCGGTCATGGAAACGGGCGATGCCCACTGCTGGGGGTTCGGTCAATACGGCCAGCTCGGCAACGGCTCCTTCCGCTCGTCCACCACGCCGGTCCTCGTCGCCGACCTCGCCGGCCAAGTCGCCGGCCTCTCCGCCGGGGCCAACCACACCTGCGTCGTGACGACGAGCGGGACCGCCGCGTGCTGGGGAGCCAACCCCTTCGGTCAGCTCGGCGATGGCACCCGGGCGAACCGCAATGCTCCGGTGCGTGTCTTCAATCTCGACAGCGGCGTCCGGGCCATTGCCGCCGGCGACAGCCACACCTGCGCGGCCACCGAGGCCACGGCCTACTGCTGGGGCCGCGGCGAGGCCGGCGCCCTCGGCACCGGGAACAACGCCGACAGCCCCGTGGTGGATCAGCCGGTGCTCGGAATCGGGGCCGGTCCCCGGGCGATCACCGCGGGCGGTGACCACTCGTGCCTGGTCCGCGCCGCTGGGTCCGCGTGGTGTTGGGGCGCCAACGGTGCCGGGCAGCTCGGGGTCCTGCCTTGGACGATCCACTACTCCCCCGTGCGCGTGCCCGTGTTCGCCGCGACCGGGACGATCAGCGCCGGCAGCGCGCACACGTGCGCGATCCGGGTCCCTGGCGGAGCGGCCTACTGCTGGGGCTACAACGAACACGGCGCGGTGGGCAACGGCACCAATGTGACGACGCCGACGCCCACCCTGGTCTCCCACCTCGGCCTCAACGCCGCCGCCATCTCCGCCGGCCTCGAACACACGTGCGCGATCCGCTGGATCGGCGCCATCCCTGGACAGGGGTACGCGCTGTGCTGGGGCGCCAACGATCACGGACAGCTCGGTGACGGAACCCTCACCGATCGGTGGACGCCGGTGCGGGTGGTGGGCTGACGGCATACGCTCGCCCGTGTCTGTCACGGGTGAGAGGACGTATGCCGTGACCACCGCCGCGTTGATGATCCTCGCCGCCCTGATCATCGGCTACTCCAAGACCGCCCTCGGCGGGCTCGCGGTCCTCTCGGTCGCGATCTTCGCTGACCTCCTCCCGGCGAAGGAGTCGACCGCGGCGATCCTCGTCCTCCTCCTCGTCGGGGACGTCATCGCCTGCTGGCACTATCGCCGCGACGCCGACTGGGGCATGGTCCGCCGGCTGATGCCCGCCGTGCTCGTCGGGATCGTGCTCGGCACGGTCTTCCTCCGGATCGTCGACGACACTGTCCTCAAGCGGTCGATCGCCGTCGTCATTCTCGTCCTCGTCGCGCTCCAGCTCTATCTCAAACGGCGCGCGGTGCCGGTCGCGAGCGCCGCCCATCAACACCCGGCGGCAGCGTGGGCGGCGGGCGCGGGGGCCGGCTTCACGACCATGACGGCCAACGCCGCCGGCGCCGTCATGACGCTCTATCTCTCGGCGTCGGGGATCGACAAGCGCCGGTTCGTCGGGACCAATGCGTGGTTCTTCCTCATCGTCAACCTCGCCAAGCTGCCGTTCTCGATCGGGCTTGGGCTACTGCATTGGCGCGACGTCGGCCGGGCGGGACTGCTCGCGCCGGTGATCCTTCTCGGGACGTGGATCGGCTACTGGAGCATCAAACGGATGAGCCAGGGCACCTTCGACGTCGCCGTCCTGCTCGCCTCGGCGGTGGCTGGGGTGGGGCTGCTCGTGCGGTCCTGACCGCGTCGGCTTCCGCGACCGGCCCGGCGTTCATCCGATACCGCCGTATTCCACTATCTATATCAGAAGCTAGAGTCCCGTAGACGACGGCATCGACTCACATGTCCGTGACGCCCTCGTAGAGCCCCATGAGGTTGCCGTCCGGGTCCTCGAACGCCGCCCACCAACTCGTGTCAGTGATCGCCGTCTTCCCCTTCAGGACGCTCCCGCCGTGCTGGACCGCCGTCGCGAGGGCGTCGTCGATCGAGTCGACCTCGACATACGACCTCGGCTGGGTGAAGTCGCCGCTGCGCGGGGCGAGCCCGCCGCCGCTGATCTGGTTGGGGGCCCGCCACATCGGGTAGTCCTCGAACCCCGGCGGCGCCTGGATCTGCCAGCCGAAGAGCGCGGCATAGAACTGCGTCGCGCGCTCGGTATCCCCGACCGGGATGTCGATGTGGGTGATGTCGCCGTGGCCCATGAGGTGCCCTCCTGCCGATCGCGATCCGTTCACTCTAGCTCGCGCCCTGCCCAGGTGGCCCCCGATCGCCGGGCTCAATACGATGCCGCTCATGCCCCGGAGCCGCCCGTGATGACCCGGGTCGAGAAGGCCGAGCGCCTGCGCGCCCTCCACCTCGACCCGCACATCCTCGTCCTCGTCAATATCTGGGATGTCGCCTCCGCTGTGGCGGTCGCCCGGGTCGCCGGCTGCACGGCGATCGCGACCGCCTCGGCCGCCGTCGCGGCCGCCCACGGCTATGCCGATGGCGAGCAGATCCCGCCCGGCCTCGTCTTCGACGGCCTCGCCCGGATCTGCGCCGCCGTCGACCTCCCGGTGACGGCCGATCTCGAGCGGGGGTATGCCGATCCCCCAGACACCATCGCCCGCGCCCTCGACGCCGGTGCCGTGGGATACAACCTCGAGGACGCGATGTGTCCCGTCGCCGAGATGACCGACCGCATCGCCGCCGCCGTCGAGGTGGGGCGGGCGCGCGGCATACCGGCGGTGCTCAATGCGCGCACCGATGTCTATCTCGCGCACCGGGACTGGGCCGAGGAACGGCGGTATGCCGAGGCGCGCGACCGCGGTCTCGCCTACCTCGCCGCGGGGGCCGACTGCGTGTTCGTCCCCGGGCTTGCGAAGGGGGCGAGCATCCGCGGCCTGGTCGAGGCCTTCGGACGCGGTCGGCTGAGCCTGCTCAGCGCCGTCGGCCTCCCCGACCTCGACGTCCTCCGGCAGTGGGGTGTCGCGCGCATCTCGCACGGGCCCTACCCGCACCGGCAGGCGATGGCCGCGCTCGCGACCTATGCGGCGCACCAACTCGACCAGCCCTGACGGCGGCCGGCCCACTCAGGCGCGGGGTTTGACGAACGGGAAGGTCAGCACCGATCGGATCGAGGTGTTGGTCACGAGCATGACGAGCCGGTCGATGCCGACGCCGAGGCCGCCGGTGGGCGGCATACCCGTCTCGAGGGCGAAGAGGAAGTCCTCGTCGACCTCCATCGCCTCCGGATCCCCCGCGGCGGCCTTGAGCGACTGCGCGGTCAGGCGGCGGCGCTGGTCGATCGGGTCGGTCAGCTCGGTGTAGGCCGTCGCGACTTCCATCCCCGCGATGACGAGGTCCCAGCGCTCGACCAGGCCCGGCTTGCTCCGGTGTGGCCGGGTCAGGGGCGAGGTCTCGACCGGGAAGTCGACGAAGAAGGTCGGGGTGAGGGTGACGGGCTCGACGAGGTCGGCATACAACTCCTCGATGAGCGCCCCCGGACCCATGTCGTCGCGGACGGCGATCCCGTGCTCCCGGGCGAGACCGAGGAGGACGTCCATGTCGGTGTCGAGGCCGATGTCGCGGCCCGTGGCCCGGCTCACCGCGTCGAGCACGGGCACCACCGCCCACTCCCCGCCGACATCGACGAGGGGCACCCCGTCGAGGCCGATCCGGACGCGGTCGGGCCCCGGCAGCGGCAGGCTCGGCACGCCGTGGACCGCCGTCGCCGCCGCCTTGACCAGAGCCTCGGTGAGGTGGCGCATGTCGGTGTAATCGGCATACGGCTGATAGACCTCGAGCGAGGTGAACTCGGGGTTGTGCGTCGCGTCGGCACCCTCGTTGCGGAAGTTGCGGCCGAGTTCATAGATCGGGCCCATCCCGCCGACGAGGAGACGCTTGAGATAGAGCTCGGGGGCGATCCGGAGGGAGAGGTCGAGGCCGTAGGCGTTGATATAGGTCGTGAACGGCCGCGCCGTCGCGCCGCCGTGGATCGTGTGGAGCATCGGCGTCTCGACCTCGAGGAAGCCGGCCGCGTCGAGCGTGGTCCGGATCGCGCGGACGACGAGCGACCGCTGGCGCAACAGGGCGGCCTGGCCGGGGTGGACGATCAGGTCGGTCGAGCGCTGCCGCAGCCGGCTCTCCGGGTCGTTGAAGGCATCGAAAGGTATGGGGTGCAAGGCCTTCGCCTCGATCGTCCAGGAGTCGACGAGCAGGCTGTCGGTCCCGGTCCGCGAGCGCCCCGGGCGGCCGTCGGCGCGCAGGAGGTCGCCGCGGTCGGCGAGGTGGGCGAACTCGCGCACGCGATCCCTGGTCAGCGTCGCGGCGTCGAGGAGGAGTTGTATGCCGATCCCGCCGTCGCACAGCGTGACGAAGACGACCCCGCCGTGGTCGCGGATGCGACGGATGCGGCCGACGACGTGGAGGCGGGCGGCATACGGCCAGTCGGTGGGGAGCGCGGCGACGGGGGTCGGCGCGTCGGCAGCAGTGACGGGATAGCCGTCGAGGCCGGCCGCCGCCATCGCACCGAGGTGGGCGAGCCGGTGGCGGGTCTGGTCGCTGCGCCGCGGCCCGACCTGGTCGACATCGGTGACCGGGGCGGCGACAAGCGCGGCCACCTCGGCGAGTTCGGCGTCGCTGAGCCGGCCGTTGGGTGAGCCGGAGAAGCGCGCGAACGGCGGCGCGGGAAGGAATCCCTCGGCCGAACCCGACGCGATCGCCGCGTGCGGGATGGACATGACGTCCTGGTAACAGATGAACCGGGGATACCACTGCGGCTCGAACTTCGCGTTGCTCCGATAGAGCCGCTCCAACTGCCAGAACCGGTCGAAGAATCCGAGGACGGAGGCGTTGAACCGGGTGATCGAGCCGGCCCCGACCCGGGTGGCGTCCTCGAAGATCGAGCGGAACATGCAGAAGTTCAACGAGACCCGGCGGATGCCGAGCTCCGGGGCGGCCTCCATGACGCGGGCGACGAGCAGCTCGGTGACGCCGTTGGGGGCGTCCGGTGCGCGGCGCATGAGGTCGAGCGAGACGCCGCTGCGACCCCACGGGACGAACGACAGGAGGCCGGCGAGGTGGCCCTCGGGGTCGCGGGCGGTGGCGAAGAGAATGCGGCCGTCGGCCGGGTCGGCCTCGCGGTTGAGCGCCATCGAGAAGCCGCGCTCGGGCTCGTCGCCGCGCCACTGCTCTGCCTTCTCGAGGATCTCGCGCAGCTCGGCGGGCGGGAGGTCCTCCTGACGGTGGAAGGTGACCGTCAGGCCGGCGCGGGCGGCCCGCTGGACCGCGTGCCGCACCGGGCTCATCGACGTGCGCCGCAGATCGAAGCGGGCCGGGTCGAGGATGGCCTCGTCGCCCATGGCGATGACGGAGAGGCCGGCCGCGGCATACGCCTTGGCACCCTCCTCACTGGCGCCCAGGACCGTCGGCAGCCAGCCGTAGTCCCGGGCCTCCGCGAGCCATGACGCGACCGCGGACCCC
Organism: Dermatophilaceae bacterium; assembly: GCA_046330995.1. GTDB lineage: Bacteria > Actinomycetota > Actinomycetes > Actinomycetales > Dermatophilaceae > Nostocoides_A. The sequence continues at coordinate 302,254 of JAXLRS010000003.1, read as the reverse complement.
CAGCTCTCGGGCCGGCCGACCGGGTCGCCGGAGGCGAGCGACACGCCGCCGGTGACCCGATAGAGGACGACCGCCTGGTCGTCGCGGCTGAACATCGAGTCCTTGTCCCGGCGGGTCGCGAAATAGCCGAGGGAGTCGCTCTCCCCGTATGCCGCGAGCAACCGCCGGATCTGCAGCTCGCGCGCGCCGGACCAGCGGGTGCGGTGGCGGGCGGCGCCGAGGAACAGGGCGACGGCGGCGATGATCGTCAGGCTGAGAAGGATGGCGGTCACGTCGAGCAACCACCCGGGCACGGCGGCGAACCGCCCGTGCCGGACCGAATCGGGATCGCCGAGGGCGGCGAGGACGGCGACGACAAGCCCGCGGGGGGTGACGTCCTTGTGGACCAGCATCAGGCACAGCCACGTGACGGCCAAGGTCGTCACGCCCCCGACGATGACGGCAAGGATCGCGCGCAACCACGAGCCGGGGACGAGGCGGCCCGGGAAGGCGGAGCGGATATGCCAGAGCCACCAGAGGGCGAACACCGCGACGCCGAGCGAGATGACGTCGAAGACCCGGCCGACCTCGGTGTGCGCGGACCACGGGACCAGAATCGGCATACGGGCGAAGTGCAGGAGGGCGATGATGCCGAGGAAGGCGGCATACGCCTGGAAGATCGCCACGAGCCAGAGGGCGAAGCGTTTGCGCCCCAACAGGGCCCGCGTGGCGAGGGCGAGGACGACGACGGAGACCCAGCTCCGGGCGACCGGGACGTTGAGGAGCCCGAAAAAAGTCTCCAGGGGGGTCGGGTGACGCTCGGTGAACCGCAGGAGAAGCGCGAGGAAGAGCGAGGTGAGCGTCGCCAGTCCATAGATCGTCGTCAGGATGCGCGTGCCGCGCAGAACCTGTCGCTCGGCGCGTCGGCCCTCCACCGTCCCTCGTCCGCTCACGTCACCTGAATATGCCAGGTTCCTGCGCGTCGTCTGGGAGGGTTCCGGACGTCGGCCGTATGCCCGCCCCCTCCCCCTCCCCCGTCGAGAGGTCACATAAGACGCGTCGAGAGGTCACATAAGACGCGTCGAGAGGTCATGACGGTCGACGGACGTGACCCCGATGATCTCTCGACGTCCGCTATGCGACCTCTCGACGGGCTCTATCTGACCTCTCGACGGGGGCCGGTGGGCGGTGGAGGCGGCCTCAGCGGGCGAGTCGGACGGGGATGCGGCGGGGACCGAAATCGCCCGCGCCCTCGGGGTCGAAGCGGCCGGACAGGATGGTCGCGCAGCGCGGACAGGCCCCGTCGGAGGTGAGGCGATACGCGCGGATGGCATACCGGTCGCGCTCGATGAGCGGCATACCGCAGCCGGCGCAGGAGGTGATCTCGCCGTCGGGGAAGGCGACATTGCCGCTATAGACGAACCGCAGGCCGGCGTCGAGGGCGAGCTCGCGGGCACGGACGAGCGTGGCCAGCGGCGTCCGGGCGATGTCGCGCATCCGGTGGTCGGGGTGGAAGGCGCTGAGGTGGTGCGGGACGTCGAGGCCGAGTTCGGCCCCGACCCACCGGAACATCGCCCGGAGTTCGGCGTCGGTGTCGTTGACGCCGGGGATGAGGAGGGTCGTGATCTCGGTCCACACGTCGGTGTCGTGGACGAGGTGGAGGAGGGTGTCCTGGACGACGCGGAGCCGCGCGCCGGTGACCCGGGCATAGAAGTCCTCGGTGAACCCCTTGAGGTCGACGTTCGCCGCGTCCATGGCGGCGAAGAAATCGCGCCGGGCGGCGCCCTGGACGTAGCCAGCCGTCACGGCGACGTTGAGCAGGCCGCGCGCGCGGGAGGCGGCGGCGACGTCGACGGCATACTCGGTGAAGATGACGGGGTCGTTGTAGGTGTAGGCGACACTGCGACACCCGAGTTCCGCCGCGGCACGGGCGATGCCGTCGGGGCCGGCGGCGTCCATGAGGCGGTCCATCTCGCGAGACTTGGAGATATCCCAGTTCTGGCAGAACCTGCAGCCCAGGTTGCACCCGGCGGTGCCGAACGACAGGACGCTCGTGCCGGGGTGGAAGTGGGCGAGCGGCTTCTTCTCGATCGGGTCGATGCAGAAGCCGGACGAGCGGCCATAGGTCGTCAGGACCAGGCGTCCGCCCTCGTTGGCGCGGACGAAGCAGAAGCCGCGCTGCCCGTCGTGGAGGCGACACTCGCGCGGGCACAGATCGCACTGGATCCGGCCGTCGTCGAGGGCCTGCCAGTATGCCGCGTCGCGCCCGGTCATCCGGCTCGCCCGTGGCTGTGGTCGCCGTGGTCGTGGTCGGCATGGTCGCCGTGGTCGTGGTCGCCGTGGAGTGGTTCGGGGTCGTGGAACTGCGTGACGGTGTAGGTGCTCAGGGCGATGTGGTCGCTCCAGAAGTCACGCGGGAAACCGGCTTTGGCCTTGAGGTGGACGAGGAAGTCGCGCGGGTGGGGCAGCTTGTCCCAGACCTGCGGGAGGAAGGTGGCCCGGCGGCCGTCGCAGGCGAGGACGACGCCATCGACCCCGGGTCGCAGCCGCGCGAGGGCCTCGGCCTCGTCGGCGACCGGGAGGGGCGCGGCCGGCGAGAGCACGCAGACCTCGATGGCGATGCGGGGCAGTTCGTCGGCGGTGACCGGCGGGAAGCGCCGGTCCCGCGTCGCGGCGGCGACGGCGTTGGCTGCGACATCCGCCCGCAGGGGGAGGCGGGGTTCGAGGGTGCCGATGCACCCCCGCAACCGGCGAGTGCCGGTCGTATCAAGGCCGGTCCCCGCAAGATCGGCCCCTTCGGAGGCGGTCAGCGTGACGAACGTGGCACCCGGCTCGTCCAGCCATGCTCGCCGGGTGGGTCGACCACCTTGCGCGTTCGGTCGAGGCGCCATACGTGCACGTCTCGCTGCTCGACCGGCACCGCGCTCGTCAACGAGGGCCACCGTGATCGACTGTCGGGCGATGGCCAGGAGCACGGGTCCCGCCCCCGCGGGGAGGGTGCCGCGGGTCGTGGCCGCGGGCGAGGAGTCACGGATCATCCGAGAACCTCACGGGACCGACCGGGCCGTCGCGGGCTCCCGGCGCCGCGCGAATCGGCTGGGGAGGAAATGACCTCTCGACGCACGCTATTTGACCTCTCGACGCACGCTATTTGACCTCTCGACGCACGCTATTTGACCTCTCGACGGGGCTGAACCGGCCTCTCCCCCGCGCAGAGCGCGGGACCCAGACGGGGGCGCGGTCAGGGGTGGGGGTGAAGGCGAGCGCGGCATACCCGACCACCCTCCTTCGGTCACCGGCGGTGTCGCCGGAGTTGCAGCGCTCCAGCAGGTGGACGGCCATACCCCGGCGCCGGGCCGAGACCAGCAGGCCGTTGACGGGGGTCGCGCCGCATGCGTCCTCGTGGGTGATCGGGCCGTCGAGGGCGAGCAGCCGCGCGACGGTGGCCTCGTCGCGGAGGTCGGCCTCGGCATACGGAAGATAGTGCGACAGATCGGAACTGACGACGATGACCGTCTCCGGACCGCCCCACAGGGCGTCGATCACGTCGGCCACCACCGTCGGCGCCGCTCGCCCGACCGCGAGCGGCACGACCTCGACGTCGCCGAGCGCCACCTGGAGGAACGGGAGGTGGACCTCGAGCGAGTGCTCCTGCGCGTGGACGTCGGCACGGTCGACCAGGTGCGGGAACAACGCCCGCACGAACGGGTCCACCTCACCCACCCGCACCCGCCCGAGCGGCGTCGCGAAGAATGGCGCGTCAGGGAGGGCGAGACCATCGACGGCGACCCGATGCGTCGGACCGAGGAGAACGACCCGGGTGAGGCGGTCGCGGGCGGGGAGCAGAGCGGCATACGCCAGGGCGGCGGTCGGACCCGAATAGACATAGCCGGCGTGCGGTGCGATCAGCGCCTTCGGAACCGGGGTGTCGGGCGCCAGCCGCGCCCGGGCGTCGTCCAGCATCCCCGCGACCGAGGCCGCGAGGGTGTCCCGGTCGCCGGGATAGAACGCGCCGGCGACCGCCGCGGGGCGGACCTGCTGCATGAGACCAGTGTCACCCCATCCCGGCACGGGGACCACCCCGGACGACAATGACCTCGTGCGCAACTCGTGGTCCGGGCAGCAACTGCCCCATCCGCCCGGCCGGCGGCGGGTCATCGGCGACATCGAAGCCGATGCCGACCCGGCCACACCGGTCCAGAACCTCCTGCGCCGCATCGACTCCCTGCCGCCCCTGGTCGAGTTCAAGGCCTACCGCGAGCGGTTCGTCTTCATCCACACCGCCGCGTTGTGCGCGCAGGTCAGCGACGACACGACGTTCGACAAGGCGCTGGCACCATCGGTCCGGGCGCTGCGGGTGTTCGCCGGGGACGGGCTGTTCACGGCGTATACCGACGAGCCCAACTGGGGCCTCGCTCACGACCTGCTCGTCCCCGCGTTCACCAAACCGGCTATGCGCGACTACCACGACACGATGAACGAGGTCGCCGACGACCTCGTCACCAAGTGGGCGAGCGCCGACGGGTTCGTCGACGTCGCGGACGACCTGACCCGGATGACCCTCGAGACGATCGGGCGGACGGCGTTCGGGCACAGCTTCGCCACCTTCGAGACAAGCGCGACCGACCCCTATGTCGTCGCGATGGTCGACTCGCTCAAGCACGCCTCGCTCAACTCCGCCCTGCAGACGTTGCCGCTCGGGCGTGCGGTCAGCGCGCTGCACGACCGGCGCGCGGGGGACATCAGCCGCCGGCTCGCCGCCGTCATCGACCCGATCATCACCGCCCGCCTCGCCCTCGGTCCCCGTCACGGCGGTCGAGAAGACCTCCTCGGCCGTATGCTGCACACCGCCCACGAGCGCACCGGCGCACGTCTCGACGTCGACAACGTCCGCGACCAGATCCTCACCTTCCTCACCGCCGGTCACGAGACGACCTCGGGGGCGCTCTCCTTCGCCCTGTGGTTCCTCACCCACGATCCGGCCGTGCTGGCGCGGGCGCAGGCGGAGACCGACGAGATCCTCGGTCCGGATCCCACGGCCCGCCCGACGTTCGCGCAGGTGCCGAAGTTCCGCTATCTGCGGCGGGTCCTCGATGAGACGCTGCGGCTGTGGCCGACGGCACCGGGGTTCACCCGGTCGCCCCGCTGGCCGACGACGGTGGGTGGCTACGCGATGCTGCCGCAGGACTGGGTCATCGTCTTCCTTCCCGGGGTCCACCGGGACCCGGCCGTCTGGGGACCCCACCCCGACCGCTTCGACCCCGACAACTTCCTCCCCGAGCGGGTGCGGGCGCGCCCGGCCTACAGCTACCTCCCGTTCGGTGTCGGGATGCGCGCGTGCATCGGGCGGCAGTTCGCCATCCACGAGGCTGTCCTCGTGTTGGCGCGCCTGCTGCGCCGGTTCGACCTGCGGGCGGACTCGGCATACGACCTCATGGTGACCGAACGGCTCACGCTGATGCCCAAGGGCTTCCGCGTGGAGGCGCGCCGGCGGGCGTGACGACGTCCCCGAAACAGGGGACTCGCCGGGCACAGGGTGATGGGTTTGGATGAACCGAGTCCGGACCCGAGCGGCGGGTTGCTGGGCCAGTCGCGGGAAGGCGAGATGGTGAGCACGGACACGATCCGGCTGGCGGCGGTCGATGACCATCCCGTCGTCGTCGAGGGCATCGGCGCGATCCTCATGCGCAGCGCCCCCGACGTGGAGTGGATGGGCGCGGCGCGGAGTTTCGCCGACCTCCAGGCCATGGTCACCACGGCGACGCCGCCACCCGACCTCGTTCTCTATGACCTGCACCTCCACGACGACAGCAAGCCCGCCGACGGCATCGCATGGCTGACGACCAGGGGGGTCCGCTCCGTGGTGCTGACCTCCGAGCTGCGCCCGGTCCCGATCCGGGACGCGGTCATGGCCGGCGCGATGGGCGTCATCCTCAAGTCGGACAACCCCGACCGGATCATCGAGGTGATCCGGCAGGCGTCTGCCGGTGACTTCGCCGTCTCGAGCGAGCTGGCCGAGATGCTCGTCAACGACAAGCACATGACGCCGCACCTCGCCCCCCGGGAACTGGAGGCGCTCGAACTCCTCGCGAGCGGGCTGCCCCGCAAGACCATCGGCCGGCGGATGGATCCGCCCGTCGCGATGTCGACCGTGGTGACCTATTTCAACCGGATCTGCGAGAAGTACCGCGACCTCGGCCGGGATGTCCACACGCCGCAGGAGGCCCTGCGCGCCGCGGCCCAGGACGGCTACCTCGACACCCCGGAGCCTCAGCGCGACATCTGATCCACCCGACGCGATGGGTTGATCAACACCATGTGGAAAGGCCGATGGTGTTGGTCGACCCATTGACTTTCCGGCCCTGTGAATTGACGCGAATGGTGTCAAGAGGGCGCATCTGACATTTCATGGGTTGCCCAACCCATTGACAAAGTATTTCCCTGTTCAGCACCTTTCCTGCGCTCCTCCATGGGTCAGCCAACCCATTTTCAATTCCTCGCACCCGGACCAATCTGGAGTTGTCCAAATGGACGGGAAAGCGAGGTGATCATGATGCAGTGGTACGGGTTCATCGTCTTCCGCGGCTGATAACACCAAGGAGATCCCGGTTGGGGCGGAGAAGAGGTCCGCCCCAACCGGGTTCTTTGTTGCCTGACAAGACCTGAACCTCACGCCCATAGCCAACGCAGCCCATATGCCATTCCGAGCTGCAGACCGGTGAACTCCACAGCGACGGTCGGATCCTCGCTGAGGTCGATCAGGTCATCAGGCATCAACGGAGCATCATCCATCATCTGGACCGGAATCACACCGCTGAGGCGCCATACCGAGGAAGCGCGCGCGGGAGTGCCGAAATGCACAGTCACCTTCAGTCGCCGACAGGGACGAAAGGCAGAGAATGTCGTGTATGGGAGCAGCATGTCAGCCGACGCAACAGTGACCTCAGTGGCCAAGACGGTGGGCACTCCCACTTCGGTCGGGCGGTCGAGCTTCACCTGATACGACCAGACGCTGACGCCTTCCCGCTTGACGTTGATGATCTCGCCGCCCTCGAGCATCCGGATATCCGGCTCGCCCGTCTCGGGTCGCGCAGGCGGAAGCCCGAAGCCCTCCTTGACGACCGTCACCCCGCTCAGGGTGGGGACGGCGACCTTGCGAGCGGTGAGGATCGGGTGCTCACCGCGCAGGTCGGTGATGGCCTCGAACTCCTCGATGAACCACGCATTGCCCATCTCGACCGGCTTGCGGGAGCCACGGACGAGGGTCGTCGCGACCCCGATATTGGCCTGCACGAGCCGTCGGCGGATGGTGCGCGGGTCGCGGTCCAAGGCGGCGGCCGCGCGATTGAGCCGCTGTCCCAGGGAACTCTCCGACGCGGTCAGGGCGGTCGCGTGGAGGAAGACGATCTGAAGATCCTTGGGCAGTGTGCTCGATGACGCACGCAGTGCCGCGACGAGATGGTCGCGGGCGTCCACGGCGCTCGTGCCGTCGTCGAGGTTCAACACGGCCATCAGGGCCGGCCCGATCGACAGGTCCGGACGCCGCAGACCCCGCCCCCGCAGCAATCCCGCGATCTCCGCGGCGACGGTCGCGACATCAGTCATGACTCCATCCTGTAACCACAGGTAACTTCCGCGCCAGACCCTTCCGCGTCCTGAACGGGGTGATCTCCACGGCACTCGCTCGCCGGGTCACGCGGGAGCGATGCGGCGCAACCGTCGCAGCGTCATCATCGAGGAGAGGACGTTCATCGACACCAGGACGAGCACGGTGAAGGCGAAGGTCGGCAGATCGTGGGTCCACAGCCGATCTGGCGGTGCAGCCGGGAACAGCGTGCGCAGGTTCACGCTGCTGCCCGCCGCCGCATAGCTCCACCGGGCCGGCGCGAGCCACGAGAGCGGCCCGAGCGGCATCCGCCCCGCGATGGGGATCAGCCCGCCACACAGGACGAGCTGGGCCATCACCGAGACGACGAGCAGCGGCATGACCTGCTCGCTCGTCGTCACATAGGCCGAGATCACGAGGCCGCACAGCGCCCCGGTCACGGAGGCCAGCACGACGACGACGGTCAGTTCCGCGGACCCGGGCAGGATCAGATGGGCCTCCGGCGCGTGTTTGCGCAGCAAGACGAGGCTGACCAGGAGCACGCCCTGGAGCGCGGTCAGCACGCCGAACACCACGGCCTTCGCCGCGTAATAGGCGTCCGGAGCCAGCCCCACGGCTCGCTCCCGCAGATAGATCCCCCGCTCCCCGACCAGATCGCGCACGCTCGCCGATGTGCCCATGAAGGTCGCGCCGACGATGAGGATGACCAGTAGCTGCATCGCCTCGTTGGTCGGGGGCGAGGCAGTCGTGAAGCCCGCAACCCCGGGAACGGCGAGGGCGAGCAGCGCGAGGACCACCGGCAGGACGCCGTTGAACGCGGCATACGAGACATCGGAGAGCATGATCCGCACCTGGCGACGTCCGATGGTCGAGATCTGGCGACGCATCGAGGGCCTCGGCGGGACAACCGCGACGCCGGGCGGCTGACCGGGCTGGGCAGCGCGCGGTCCGCTCCCGCGGTAGGCCTCGAACCGACGCTGCCACTGGACGGGGTCGCTCGACAGCGCGGTGAACAGGTCCGCGTGATCGGACACCCCGAAATACGGCCGGAGACCGGACGGCGCCCCGAAGTAGGCGACCCGGCCTCCGGGCGCCAGGACGAGCACATTGTCGCAGACACCGAGGTTGGCGACGCTGTGGGTGACGACGACGACCGTCCGGTCCCCGGTCGCGAGGTCCCGCAGCGTGGCCATGACCGACTTGTCGAGTCCCGGGTCGAGACCAGAGGTCGGCTCGTCGAGGAAGAGCAGCGCCGGACGGGTGAGCAGTTCCATCGCCACCGACGTCCGTTTGCGCTGTCCGCCGGACAGGCGGCCGACCCGGGTGCCGGCGTGCTCGGAGAGCCCGAGTTCGGCGATCGTCTCCTCGACGCGGGCGATCCGCTCGGCGGCCCGCAGGTCGGCCGGGAAGCGCAACTCCGCGGCATACCGCAGCGCCTGGCGCACGCTCAGTTGACGGTGGATCAGGTCGTCCTGGGGGACGACGCCGATCTGGTGGCGCACGACGGCATAATGCCGATGGACATCGAGGCCCTGATAGGCGACCGCGCCCGCGGACGCCGGCCGGGCGCCGGTGAGCACCGCGAACAGCGACGACTTCCCGGCCCCGGACGGGCCGATGACGGCGGTGAGCGACCCCGGCGCGAGGTCGACGTCGACCCCCTCGAGCAGGGCGCGTCCGTTCGGCAGCCGATAGTCGACCCCGCGAACGCTGAGGGCGACGTCCGACCGGCGTTCGAGGCGGGCGAAAGCCTCGCCATCCCAGGCGAGGACCCACCCGCCGACACCGAGCAACTGGCCCGGCCGCAGTTCACTCTCGACGATGGGTATGCCGTCCACGAACGTCCCGTTGGCGCTGCCGACGTCGCGAACGTGGAGCCGCCCGTCGCCGAGCGGGCGCACCCGGGCATGGACCCGGGACACGAGCAGGTCGTCCACCACGAGATCGCACGCGGGATCGCGGCCGAGCGTCCACCCCTCCCACACGCCGGGCGGCGGGTGGGGCCCACCGGAGACGGGCTGCGCGGCATACGTCAGAGAAGGGACTCCCCCGGTGCCGGGCAGCGGAGCGGCCGAGTCCACGGCATCCACCGAGGGAAGCCGGGAGGTCCGGATGTCGGTCTCCTCGGCGGGTGGGGTCGCCGGCTCCAGCCGGGCGGTCACGGCGGGCGCCGACGGGCCCCGGCCGAGATGGATGCGCGCGAGGTCGGGAATGGTCTCGGAGTCGACCCTCCTGCCGTCGAGCCAGGTGCCATTGGTGCTGCCCAGATCCTGCACGCGCCAGCCGGCGTCGAAATAGAAGCGTGTGTGGCGGCGCGAGACCTCCCGGTCATCGATGCGCAGGTCGGCGCTCGCGTCTCGACCAAGGACGCACTCCTGACCCGGCTCCACGACCCGGCAGCCTCCGGCGGTCTCGAGGACGAGCAGGGCAGGACCGGATGGACGTGGGCTCACGTGCCCGGCCGCAGTTGCGTCGGGATGCAGACATCGTCAAGGGCATCGCCGGAGAGTTGAGGGAAGATCCCGGCGCACACAGCCTCGCCCTCCGCTGCCGAAGTGATTCCGCCTGGGTCGGCGAGGAGATTCCAGAATCGGTTGTTGCCCGCGTGATAAGGCCCGTAGTCGCTCGCCAGCAGTGTCAGTGACGGCCAGCCGCGGCTCTCGATGACGTCGGCGCGAAGCCGAGCGTATTGCGCGGCGATGTCGTCGTAGTGGAAGACATGGCTGCCGTCCCCGGCATACTGCCGAGCGTCGCTGATCCCATTGGACTTGCTGGACAGGCGCAGCGCCCACCGCCCGTCCAGGAGGAGTCCTTCGAGGCTCGTCTCGCGCGCGGAGCGCAACTCATCCAGGCCGCGTTCCTGAGCGGTCAGCGTCGGCGCCCTCGTCGAGGACGTCGGGTCCGCGGTGGCCGTGTCCTGGCTCGTCGCATCGGCGGGTGTCGGCTCGGACGTCGCCGGATCCGCGCCACTCGTGGTTCCCGCTGGCGACGCGGCGCCCGACGCCGATGCGGGGATGGAGGCCCCGCCGGCACTCCCGTCGCCACCTGAGTCCCGTGTCGCCAGGACGTATCCCAGCCCGCCGATCCCGATCGCCAGCGCCGCCGACAGGGCGTAGCCGACGATCCGCGCCCCTCCACCGCGGGCCATGCAGCCGGCCTCCGACGGCTGTGACGGCCACGCGGGCCCGGTCGCCGCCGACATCGGCTGCCCGCACCGGCCGCAGAACGCGCCGGTGCCGCTCGCCCCGCACCTTGTGCACGTCAGCACCGCGACATCCTCCCTCGAGCCCGAGCGCGCGGGTCGGTCGAGACCCGGTCCGTATGTCGTTGGCACGGTATCCAGCGCCACCGACACTCGTCACGTCCCACAGTTGACGGACGCGCCGGACACTCAGGCGGATCCGACGACGAAGCTCCGATCGCCATACGACACCGTGGAACCCGGAAGCACCGGGGTGCGCTCCCCGGGCCGGATCCGCCGGGCCGCCCCCGTCGCGTCCGCCACCTTGACGCCGTTGGTGGAGTGCAGATCCTGCACCCAGATCCCTGGCCCGGCGGGACCGATGGCGAGATGAGTCTTGGAGATAGTGCGTGCCTGATCGGCAACCGCCAGCAGCCGGGCCTCTTCGAAACCGGCTGCGGGGGAAGGGTTTCGGCCGAGGAGGATGACGGCGTCCACGGTTGCCCCCTGACCATTGTCCAGACGGATCGTCGGCAGGCCGGAGCCGCGGCGTTGGGTGGCGGCCAGATCCTCACCCGACCGCACCTGCGGTGGTGCGAACGGTTCGACGGACCGCATGTCCCGCACCACGGCCGGCGGAGTGGGACTCCACGGCGCGGACTCCCGGACCGGGGGCGGCGCCCAGACATCTGACCTCGGCACCGCCTCGATGATCGGCGATGCGGGTGGCGGAGGCTGTTGGGCGAACGGGGAGACGTGCGGAGCCGATGTCGCATGGGAGGGGAGGTGAACGGGTGTGATTCCGGGCGAGAATCCCGGGGGGACGGCCGGCTGGCTCGGGACCGCGGCGGCCGGCGCCGGCCTCCGCGGGTCCCGCCCCCGTTTGAGATCGACGACGAGCACACCGGCGGCGCGGTCGGCCCAGTGACGGTTGTAGGGCGGGTGGACGGTCATGAGCAGCGCGAGTTGGCCGAGACCGAGGGTCAGGACGGAGACGACCGCTTCGAGGAGGTACTTCCCGAAGGCGGCGGCGCCGGCGACCCGGCCGGTCCGGGCCGACACCTGGCGTTGCCCCAGAACGAGATTGCCGATCGTCGCCCCGGATATCAGAAGGATGGCGAGGGAGATGACCGTGTAGCCGACGACGAGGGCGAGATAGGCGAACAGCGCCCCCTCGGACGAATGGCGCAGCACCACGAAGGCGCCAGCGTAGGCGACGACGGCCCCGAGGATGCCTTCGATCACGCGGGCCCCGAACCGGGCTCCCAGGGTCGCCGGCACATAGCCCGCGAGCACTCCATTGGGGTCGTCCGCGGCGCGGGAGGGCAGGACGGTCACGGGAACTCCTTGCGTGAACGGGTTGATGTCGGACGTATGCCGCGTGCTCGCGGCGCGAGTCGCGGCCCCCCACCACCGAGCTTCCGTGGGCGGGAGGGCCTCGCCTCCGGCGGTGGACTCACCGGCCCGCTCCCGCGACCTCGGAACGAGCGGAGCGAGAACATCGCACGCAGCGCGCGCCGCCGGCCGGCGGACTGTGACATCGCCCCCAGGAGACTGTCGACCTCCTGCCACAGGTTCTCTGCGTCGGCGGCGCTCGGCTCGTCGGGGGCGAACAACCGGCTGCCGGCATGCTCAGCGACCGCGACGGCTGAGGCGGGCGCGAACGCCTCGCCGAGGAAGGTGGCGCCCTCCCGGTGGGTGAGGCGCTCCGGAACGGGGCGGCCGAGGTCGGTGGCCCGGTCGAGCACCTCCGCCCACCCGCCGCTGAATCGGTCCGCAGTGCGGGCGGCCCTCCGGCGGTGCCCACGCCGGCGACCCTTGGCCGCGACGATCAGGACGAACGGGGAGCTGAGGGCGGCGACTCCCCCCACGGCATACGCCGCGACCGCGACGACGTGCCTCCACGCCGGGGGCCTGGGGTCGGACTGCGGCGGACGGCGGGTGGCGTCGAGGTCGTTGGGACGGTTGACGTCGTCCACCGGGGGCAGGGGCGGCGGAAGAACCTGGGGGCTGCTCACCTTCTTGGGCTCCGGTTTGGGGGCCTTCGGCAGCCGGTCGCGGTCGGGAGTCGGGTCGAAGGCCTGCCACACGTCGGGGGTGAACGCCACTTCGACCCAGACGTGCGCGTCCCGTCCGGTCAACGCGATCGGGTCGGCCGTCGTGCCGGCGGGCGGATAGAAGCCCATGACCACGCGGGCGGGCAGCCCGAGCTGACGGGCCATCAGGGCCATCGTCGCGGCATACTGCTCGTCGTCCCCGGTGAGTTGGGCGGCCTTGAGGAAGCGGGCGATCCGCTCGGTCGAGTGTCCCGGGCCCACAGTGGTGTTGGCATAGGCACCGAGCGCGAGATTGGTCGCGAGCGCAGCGGCCTGGTCATACGCCGTGGTCAGGCCCTTGACATAGTCCGAGGCGATCTTGCCGACGATCTCGGGGACATTGGCGTTGTCCGGCAACGGGACCGAGCGGGCGCTGCTCCCGCGCAGGGCCTCCGGCGTGGCCTGCCGCGGCAGGACGACGTCGATGTCGTATGCCGTTCCGGTCCCCACCCCGGCGGCCGTCAGCGCGGTGCCGGTCGCGGGATTGACATAGAGCGACCGCGCCTGTGCGCGCGCCGCCGGGCCGGTGAAACTGACCCGCCGGACATCGCCGCCTCCTGGCAGCCAGGGTCCCTGATAGTCCCCCACGAGCACGTGGAGCCGTGTCGGGGTTCCGGTGGGCGGTGCCAGTTCGACCCGCTCACCGACGGAGCGGAAGTCGGCGGAGGCGCCGCTGACGTTGTAGACGTGACCGTCGAAGGCATCGAGCACCGCGAGCCGGATCCGCTGGCCGGGCGGAAGCCCGCTGACGGTGAGCAGCGTCTCTTTCTCCAGATCGGCGGAGAGATGCCGGAACTGCGTCAGCGGGCTGGGGTAGGCCCGCGGGTCCAGGGGTGGCGTGATCTCGTCACGCAGGATGTGGCGGTTGCTGTGGGCGGCGAGCGCCGGGCCGGCGACGAGGCCCGCGCCGACGGCGACGGCGATCATCGCGCTGCCAAGGACCGCCCGGCGTGGGTCGGGGCGGCCCCCAGCCACCGCGGCCCGTCGGACATCGCGGTCGGGGCGCAATGCGACCCAGCCGAGGGCGATGGCGGCGAACGCGCCCCCCTGCCAGGCGGCATACGGCGCGCTCTTGATGCCCCAGAGGATAGCGACGACGAGCAGGGCCAGGGCGGGCGCGATGGCCCAGTGCCGGGCGTGCCGACTCAGCGCGAGACGTATGCCGCACGCGCCTGCCGCGAGTGCGCTCGCGAACGGCACCACCGCCGGTCCGCTGAAGCCCTCCGCGGGAATTCCGCTGGTCAGCAGATCGCGCCAGGACTGGACGATCAGTTGGGCAAGGCGGGAGAGCGTCGTCACGCTCGGGATGAAGCCCGCCAGCGTGGTGTCGCGCAGAGTGACCGCGCCGCCGCCGAGGAGATAGGCGACGAGCGCGACCGCGGTGGTGGTCAGGACACCCCACCGGAGGCGGTGGCCGAGAAAGCCGATGACCAGGCCGAGGGCGGCGCCCACGCCCGCCGCGACATAGCCTCGCGAGCCCCCGAAGACCGGACCGAAGCCGATGACGCCGGGGACGAGAAGGCACCCGAACGCGACGACGTCCAGCAGCCACCCAGGGGTCAACGCCGACCGGGTGGTCGCGGTGATGCCGCCGGTGACGTCGGGATGGATCGTGACCCGCGCTGTCATCGGATCGTCCGGATCGCTCGGGGCAGGTCGTCGAGTTCGGGGACGTCGAGCACGGTGAGGGCACCGACCCGCCGTCGCCCGCGCGGGCCGTCCGGACCCACGGCGCGCACGGCGACGGTGAGCAGATCGAGCGGGGCGACGACGGCGGCGGCGTGCAACTCCGCCACGTCCGCCCCCGCGCCGGTGACGAGGACGACCATCGACGCGCTGGGAATGTCGGCGAGCGCCCGGGTCACGGTGGCGCGGAGGGTTCCGGCCCGGGGGTCGAGGTCGACCGCGCTGAGTTGATCGAGCAGCGCCGGGCCGGATCGGACACTGAGGCGGGTGTTGCTCGCCACGACATCGACCTGACGCTCCTCGCGCCGGGCCTGCAGAACCAGGGAGCCAGCCGTCGAGACGGCCACCTCGAACTGATCCGGATCGAGATAGTCCCCGGGGCGCAGGGAGAGCACCACGAGGAGATGCGAACGCCGCGTCTCCTCGAACTGGCGGACCATGAGTCGCCCGGTCCGGGCCGTCGTCCGCCAGTGAATCGTGCGCAGGTCGTCGCCACTGACATATTCGCGCAGGGCATGGAAGGCGACATCCGAGGAGGTGAGATTGTGGGATGTGACGCCCTCGATGTCGCGCAGGAATCCGGTCATGCTCGCGGCGATCGGGATGGTCCGAGGGTTGACGCACAGGTCGATCCGCTCCGCCCAGCGCCGCTCCCGGCGGAAGAGCCCGATCGGGTCGGCCTTGATCGAGCGGACCGGGCCGATGCCGACGACGCAGCGCCGGGTCGTCGGCACGGAGAAGAGGATCTCGTGCTCGGCGCCTCGAGCGAGGCTGGGCAGTTCGAAGGTCCGGCATCCCCGGCCGACCGCCAGTTCGACGCGTGCGGGCAGCACGGTGCGGGTCGCGCGGTTGCGCACGAGAACCCGGCCCAATGCCTCGTGACCCGCGACGACGCGAGTGGAGTCGAGATCGATCTGCGCGGCATACGACATGCGGCCGAAGGTCCAGGCGAGCGCGCCGACGGCGACCACTGCCGACGCGACACCGAGAACGAGGACTTCGGTCCACCCCTCATGGTGACCGATGACGAGCGCGGCGATCGACCCGGCGAGGACCGTCCAGCCGAGTGGGGTCACGGCGGACACCCACGGCTTGACGATCCGTATGCCGGGCCTCGCCCACCCGCGCACCAGGTCGAGGGCACTGCGGATGCACCCGCGGACCAGGTCGCCTCGAACCCGGCGGGTCAGCCGGCTCACCGATGCCGTCACGTCCGCCTCATGCTCACCCTCGGAGCGGCGATCTGGTCCAGCACCCGGCCGAGCACCTTGCGCGGCGAGGTCGCCAGGGGATCCAGATCCGGCGAGAGCACGAGCCGGTGGGTCCAGACCGGGTCGGCGAGTTCCTTGATGTCGTCGGGCAGGACATAGGGGCGCCCGTGGGCGGCCGCCCAGACCCGAGCCGCGCGCACCATGGCGATCGCCCCGCGGGTGGAGACGCCGAGCACCGTCTCGGCGTCGTCCCGGGTGGCCTCGACGAGGCGCTGGACGTAGTCGAGGACGGCGGGATCGATGTGATTGTCCTTGACCATCTCGATCATCTCGAGGATCGCCTTGGTCGCGATGATCGGGCGGAGATCCTTGGCCCGGTCCGGTGTGGCCGATCGCGACAGGACCTCGATCGCCGCCGCTCGTTCCGGGTAGCCGAGCTTCGTCTTCATGAGGAAGCGGTCGAGCTGCGCCTCAGGCAGCCGATAGGTGCCGGCCTGCTCGATGGGGTTCTGGGTCGCGATGACCATGAACGGCCGGGCGGCGTCGTACTTCGTGCCGTCGACGGTGACCTGGGACTCGCCCATGATCTCGAGCAGCGCGGACTGGGTCTTGGGCGAGGCCCGGTTGATCTCGTCGGCAAGGACGATCGAGGTGAACACCGGTCCGCGGTGGAACTCCCAGGCGCCGCGCTTCTGGTCATACATCGTGACGCCGGTGATGTCGGACGGCAGCAGGTCGGGCGTGAACTGGATTCGGGAGTTCGAGCACTGCACGGTCGCGGCGAGTGCCCTGGCGAGCGCCGTCTTGCCGGTCCCGGGGGCGTCCTCGAGCAACATATGTCCCTCGGCAAGAAGGCAGGTCAGGGTGAGTCGGACCACCGGGGCCTTGCCGAGCACGGCCAGGCCGATGTTGTCGGTCAGCCGCGCGAACGTGTCGGCGAACCAGGCGGCGTTCTCGGGGACGAGGGGCATGAGGTGGTCGCGTTCCTCTCTATTGCTGGTGACACTCGACGGTGTCGGTGCCGTCGGGGATGCGATCGCCGTCGGAGTCGAACAGGGGGGCGGGCAAGCCGTCCCCGCTCGGTGGGGCGTAGCCGTTGCCGTCGACCTGACGATGCTGAGTCCAGTCCGCGGCTCCCGAGCCCTGAACGATGCAATTGACCCAACTGCCCGGATCGAAGCGCTGGAGTTCGACATAGACATGCCGGCAGTTCGCGAACTTGCACGGTGAGTAGACGTCGGAGTGCGTCGTGACCTCGAACGGTGATCCCCAGGTGCTGGCCGACGCCTCGGCCGACCAGGCGCCGGTGTGGCCCTCGCTGTCGATGGCCTGAGCGCGGATGACTTTCGTCTGGTTGCGCCCGCTGCCCTGCATGGTCGAGTCGGCGATCCCGACGCGCGCCTGCCCACCGTCGGTCGTCACGATGTTGACGGCGACGATCGGGCGGCCATTGGCGGCCCCCGACCCGTTCCAGCTCAACGTCACATTGTTGGCATTGCCGACGGCTCCGACGGTCGGGACGCCCGGGGGACCATAGGCGTTGACGATGACGGGGGCCGACGGGGTCGAGGCCGCGGGATCGGCGCCGACCTGGGCCGTCGCGATGACGCTCACCGAGACGTCCGTGCCATTGGCGAAGGCCGGATCGGTGACGGTCCCACCACCCGGTCCGAGCGGACCGCTCCGGCCGGCGGCATTCCAGGAATAGGTGATCTCTCCCGGGAGGGCGCCGTTCGAGGCACCGGGGAGGAACTGAATGGCGACCTGGTTGTCCGTCCCGGTCGGCTTGGCGTTCACAGCCGTCGGTGCCCCCGGCGCCTTGTAGGGTCGCACCGGATTCGACGGTCCCGACCAGGGGCCGGCGCCTACCCTGTTGGTCGCGTGCACCTCATAGGTGACCGCGGCATCGCCGACCGTCATCGGGACGACGGTCGAGGTCGCGGTCCCCGAATAGAGGACGGTCGCGGTCCCGCTCCGCCGGAGTTCATAGGTCAGGGCGGGGTCCCCGTTGCCGTCCGCGGCCGGCCAGGTCACCGTGGCCGAGGGATCCAGTGTCTTGTCCGGATTCATCACAGCCGTCGGAGCTCCGGGCGCGAGGGGCAGGCCGACCGGGGTGACGTCAGCCGAGTAGTCCGACCAGTCCGAGGAGCCTTTGCTGTTCGTCGCCTGCACGCGGAACCGATACGCGGTGCCGTTCGTCAGGCCCGTCCAGGTCAGGGAGGTCGTCCCGCCAGGGACGGATTGCTGGGGAACCCCACCGGTCGGCGGACTGATCTCGACGACATAGTCCGTGATCGGGGTGCCGTCGTTGGTGGGCGCGGTCCAGGCCAGAGCCACCTGCTTGTCGCCGGACGTCCCGCTCGGCGCCGCAGGCTGGTCCGGGGTCACATCGGGGGTGATCGCCGGCGACGGGGCGGATGGATCCGAGTCACCGACCGCGTTCTTCGCGATCACCTCGAAGGTGTACTCGTCGCCGTTCTTCAGGCCGGTGATGGTGCACGACGTCACGACAGCGCAGCTCTGATGACCCTCGCCACCGTTCCAGGTCACGGTGAAGTCGGTGATCGGGGCACCGTTGTTGGCTCCCGGAGCCCACGAGACGGAGGCCGTCGCCGACTCGTGCGTCTCGGCTGTCACGGCGGTCGGCGGATCGGGTCTGTCGCGGACGCTGAGCAGGACGCGTCCCTCGACCTGCCGGTCTGGGGCGGCCGTCGCGTCGGCCACGCGATAGACCACCGTGAGTTGCCCGTGGCTGGCGGCGCTCGGCGTGATGGTCAGCACCGTTCCGTTCGAACTCACGCTCCCCTGTCCGGCGGCGACCCGCGGCGCTGGGACGACGGTGATCGCACCCCCCTGGTCGGCGAACGGATTCGTCACGTATGCCGCGATGTCCACCGTCCGTGCCTCCCCAGCCTTCGCGTCGTCGATGGTGGCATCGGTCGTCGTCATGAGCGGGCGGGTCGAGGCGAGCACTTTCAACGGGATCTTCGCCTCGACCGGCGGCGTCGACCCGTCGGTGACCTCGATGGGCACGAGGGCGGCGGTGGACGCCTGAGCCTTGGCCGGCGCCTTGACGCTCAGCCGCGAACCGGACAACGCGATCTCGAACCCCGGCGGCCGGGTCCCCAGGGAGAACGTCGTGCGCTCCAGGTCGCCGGGGTCGGGATCGGTCACCATCGTCCGCAGGTCCACGGTGGTCGCAGGTTCGCCGGCGGCGACCGAGACCTGGCTCGGTTGGAAGGTCGGCGGGGTGTTGCCGCGCCCGGCGACGTCGATCGGGATGGTCAGGATCGCGGTGAGACCCTGCCCGTCGTCCGGCCGGGTGCCGTCCGTGACCTCGAAGGTCACCGACGTATGTCCGGAGAAGTCGGCGGCGGCGCCGAAGACGAGCGTATGGGGGTTCTCGACCGCAGCCGTCCCGTCGGATCCCGGGCCGACCTGAACCTTCTTGGCGTAGGTCAGGCGCGGACTGTGACCCGCACGGACGACGACATAGTCGCCGAGCCCGATGCTCACGCGTTGTCCAGCCGTCACCTTGACCGGGATCCGGTCGGTCCGGAGCGTCGGCGGAGCCCCCTCGGCTGGCGGGACGACGACGACCGCGGAGGCGGTGAGTCCGTCCGGGTCGGTGACGGTGTAGACGACGACCCGGCGATCCGCGCCGACGGGAATGACCAGGTGGTTGCGTGCGTCGACGGTGACCCCGGACTCCGGCGTCGCCACGGTGAGGCGGGCGACCGTTCCGTCGGGGTCTTCGTCGTTGTCGGTGACGGACACGGTGACCGAGGGACGGCCGGCGATCTCGCTCGGGTCGACGATGTCGTCCCGGGCGATGGGCGCGCGCTTCGGCGCTTCGGGGGTCACCGTGACGGTGAGCGCTCCGCGGGCCGATCCTCCGCGGCCGTCGCTGATCTCGTAGTAGTACTGCAATGTCGTCAGGGCCTTCGGCGTGACGAGGTCGACGCGGGACCCGTTGGCCGTCGCCTCGGCGGTCGTTGTCGGGCTGATCGGACGAAGCGCGCCGGGCGTGAGGGCGATCGGATCGCCATCACCATCGAAGTCATTGCCGAGGACCGGGATGGACAGCGCCGTCTCCGGCCGTGCCGTCACGACATCCGCCACCGCGACCGGAGACTGGTTGACCGCAGGCGGCGGTGCGATCCCGACCTGGACGGTCGCGGTGGCCTTGGCACCGAACCGATCGGACACGGCATACGCGAAACTGTCGGTGCCACTGGTTCCCGCGGGCGCGGAATACTCGAGCCGGCCCCCCACCACCCGCGCGGTTCCCCTGGTCGCCGCCGAACTGATCCCGGCCAACAGAACCGAGTCACCGTCGGGGTCGATGCCGTCCAATGGCACGTCGATGCTGACGGTGGCGCCGGCGAGAACCCGGGCCGTGAGCGGCTCGGGCGAGGGCGGGGAGTTCTGCGTGTCGAGGGCGCGGATCGTCAGCACGACGTCCGCCGAGGCGAAATTGCCACGGGTGTCGCGCACCGTATAGGTCAGGCGCACATGTCCCGCCTTGGCGCCGGCCTTGAACCTGACGGTGTTCTGGGACACGAAGGCACGACCGAGATCGCGGCCGCTGACCTGGTCCAGTCGGCGGTCGACGGTGAGTTCGAGACCGTCCGGCGAACTGTCGTTGGCGAGGACGGGAACCGTCACGATGTCGCCCGCGCGCACGATCCCCCGGTCGTCCAGGGCGATGGGGGGCTCGGGATTGGGTTTGGGCGGGATGGGGACGATCGTGATCTGGCCCTCCGCCGAGGCGGCGCCGTTGGAGACGGTGTAGGTCAGCCTCGCCTGGCGCGCCAGCCCCGCAGGCGCGCTGATCCGCAGGAGTGAGTGCCCGACGACCTGAGCGACGAGGCCCGAATCCGAGGGCACGTCGGCCGCCTGCAGCACCAGGACGCCGCCTAGCGGGTCGTAGTCATTCGCCAGGACATCCACGAGGACCGACCCTCCGGACGGGAGGAGCCCGATGTCCGCATCGGCGACCGGGGCGCCGGCCTTGGGGGGACTGACGATGTCCACCCGGATTCGGCTCTTCGCCAACTGGGGTCCGTCGGTGATGGTGTAGCCGAGATAGCGGGTCGAGGCTCGTGCGGAATCGTCGGCGGTGATCGTCACCGTTCCGGCGTCCAGATCGGCGGACACCGCCAGGCCGGGACCGCCCTTGTCGACGCTGGCGATGCGCAGGTCGTCGCCATCGGGATCGGTGTCGTTGACCATGGGCGCGATGACCACGGTGTGGCCCGTGACGACCTGGACATGGTCGGTGTTGGCGATCGGCGGGCTGTCCTTGCCCTGGGTGTCCACGAGGTCGACGGTGACGTCACCGGAGGCCTCCTCCGATCCGTCGGTCACCCGCACCGTGATCTGCGATCGCCCTCGCGGGGCATCGCCGAGGTCACGAATGGTCAGCGAACCGTCGGGACGGCTGCGCACCTGAAAACCCTCTGGGCCGGCAGCGCCGGCGAGGGTGATCGTGTCCCCATCGGGATCCATCCAGTCGGCAAGGACGTTGTATCTCGCCTGAGCGCCGCGAGCGAGCGTGACGACGCTGCTGCGCAATGGCTCGGGGGCTTTGTTCTCGCCCGGCGGATGCACGATGACCCGGACATGTCCGACGTCCTCGCCCCCACGCCCATCCTTGACGACGTAGTCGAACGAGACCTGCCCGGTGACGCCATCGGCAACGGCGATCTGCACGGCCTCCCCGCCGCGGACCTGACGAACCGTCCCGGACGGCGGCGTCTTCGCAACCGACGCGGTCAGGACATCACCGTCGGGGTCGACGTCGTTGATGAGGACGGGAAGGGTGGTCGTCCGGCCGGCACGCACTCCGAAGGCATCGTCGTGCGCCTCCGGGGGGCGGTTGTTCTTGGCCTTGTCCCCGGCCTCGTTCGAGTGGGACTCCTCGCCGGAGTTGTCGGCGTTGGAGGTGTTCTGATCCGTTCCGGTCTTCTCGAACTGGTCGTAGTTGTCGACGAGCTTCATGTCTTCGTTGACGAGGAAGGAAGCGCCCAGATGGGTCTCGTTGAGGACGACCAGGTCGCGATTGACCCGGAAGACGAGGTCCGCGTCGCCGCCCAGGTCCGGGACGGTCCTGGTCACGTCGTTCGTGGAACCGGGGCAGTCGCGGACGTATGCCGCCGAACCCGCCCATGCGCCATACGCACACCCGGCGACGAGCACGGGGGCGGCCGCGGTGCCGGCACTCGCCGTCGTGGTCCGGCCGACGTCGCCGCCGTCCAGGGGCACCTGCAGCAACTCATTGGCGGTGGCGAGGGCAATGGTGCGCGAGTCGCGGCCCGGCTGCTGGACCGTCAGCGGCTCACCCTGGCCCAGGGAACGGCGCCCATCACGAGTCCAGACGATGCGGCGGCTCGTGTCCACGGCGACGAGGCGGTCCCCGGCCGTGGTCAATACGGTGCTCGCGGCCGTCTCGAAGTCCGTGAGCGAGCCATCGTCACCGACGATCCACTGGGCCTGGCGGCGGTCGATCCGTCGCACCCGACCGTCGCGGTCGACGACGTGACCGATGCCATCGACGCCGACGACCGCCCGAAGTCCGGGGCTGCCGGAGACCAGGGGGTCGCCATCCGCGGAGAAGCCGGTGAGCGTTCGGGCGTCGAGGGCCCACAGCCGGCCCCCCGCCTCATCGACCATCAGGGCGGTGTCACCCCCGACGACCAGGGACAGTCCCTCCTTCGGTGCCAATGCCGCTCCCGCGGTCATCGTCACGCCGTCGACCGGCTGCGCCCCCGAGTCGGATTGGACGACGACCGTGTTCCCGGCCTGACTGAGCCGATGGAGGGGCGACGCGATGACGAGGACGCTGTCGATGGACCGGGACGGATAGTTGAGATGGGCGACCATGGTGCCCCTGGTGACCCAAACCCCGCCGTCGTTGAGGTCGAGATCCGCCACCGGTATGCCGCGGTGGAACGCCGCCAGCACCCCCACCACCAGCGTCACCACGCACAGCAGCGCGACTCCTCGCCAGCGGCCCAGTCTCCGTCGCACGACTATTTCCAGAGAGTCAGTAGTCGGTGAGGTCGCCGAAGTCGCTCAGGTCGTGGAAGCCAGTCCCCGGCACCGTGGTCTGGTGGCCCGCCGCCTTCGGCACCGGAAGGCTCTGTTGAAGAGCCGTGAGCGGATCCAAAGTGGTCCGGTAATTCGTGATCTGACCCGACCGCTCGGCGTCCGTCATCTGCTGGGCGATCGAGCCCAAGCCAAATCCGCGGCCGACATAGTCGAAGAGGCTGACGTCCTTGCCCGACGCGACCATGGCGTACATCGCCTCTTCGTCCCCGAGCCCCGCTGCATTGAACGTGACCGCCGGGGCCCCCGTGGCCAGGCTCGCGACGGACGCCAGGCGGCCTCCGAGCGAATGTCCCGTGAACGCCACGTGGTCCGCGCCCGCGAAATTCTTGACATTGAGCGCCAGCAGCCCGGCGAGTTCGCCCTGTCTCGTCAGCGCGACTGTGCCGATCGCGTCCTCATTTCGATCAGGTGAGTTCCCCAACTTGAACAGATCTTCGGAGCCACGGAAGGAGACCACATAATTTCCGGAAGGGTCGCGAAGAACGGTCGCGTGAAACCCTGACCCAGGGTCATCCAGGTCGCTCGGCCTGAGTCCCATGCGCCGCAGTTCATCGCCAGTGACTTCCTGGTATGGCGATGGTACGGACCCACCGATGTAGGCGGCGCCCGCGAGATCCCGATAGTCGTGGACACTGGGAGGGAATTTCGGCGCCATTGGGCGGGGGTCCGGCGTCAGCGACGAACTCCCTCCCGACGACGAAGCGCCCCCGGAGGCCCGGCTCGCGTCGCGCTGCTGCCGCGCCTGCTCGCGCAGATGCCGGGCGAAGTCGTGCACCGCGCGAACGAGGTCGCGAACCCGGGCATCGCTGCCGCGCCAGTCCGCGACATAACGATCGGCGTTTCCGCCGGTCCACAGGCCGCGCCCATGGGCCGACGAGACCTGGCGTCCGACCTCGCCGCGCACGCGATCCAGAGCGTTTGCATGACGGTCGAGTTCCGCAGCGACGGAGTCGACGACTTCGACGTCCATTCCCAGTCGCACCATTGGATCCTTCGCCCTTTCTTCTCTCTCACATCGTGATCGGCTGTGGCCGCGGATATCGTCACGCGGCCACAGCCGAAAGATCAGGCGTTGGAGACCTGCTCCTGCTGGTCCGCGTTGCGACGGGCGGTTTCGCTCAACTTCTCGATCTCCTGGATGAGGCGCTGCAGCGCGGGCCGGTGCTGGCTCGCCCACTCGTCGTGGAAGCGGCGGGAGTCGGGGCCGTCCCAGGCGTTCACGGCGCGGTCGACAGATTGCCCGATGGAATTCATGAGCTGGTTCAGCTGACCCGACTGCCCATGCAGATTTCCGGCGATGCCACGGACCTCAGTGACGTCCATTCCCAAACGTGCCATGGTGTTTCCTTTCCTGTGGTGTTGACCTTGTGTGAACCATGCAATCCGAATTCGCCGAGCCTGTCGATGGGTTGGCCGACCCGTCACCCGATCAGGGGGAGCTGGACCTTGACGACCCGGCCGTTCTTGACCCAGAAGCCCCGGCCCGGGGGGAAGTCCGTCCGTTTGCAGCGTGGCAGGCTGGTCTTGAGTACCGCATCGCCATCGACCTGATCGGGCTGCAGGAGCAGGCCGGTCTTCGGGTTCTTCAGTTCCCCGACCAGCCCCCACGATCCGCCCCACTGGGACGTCTCCCCTTCGGCGACGAGAATGTGGCCACCGCGACGCGCCTGCACGGCATACGACGTCAGAGCACTGTCCGCGTCACTGTCGGCGAATTCCGGGGCATTCTCGACGAGGACGGCGAAGCCCGGCCCACCCGGCTGCGCGGGATCGTCCAGTCGCGAGAGCAGACCGTTGAGCATGGTGGCAGTCTCGTCGGGTCCGACAGCCGTGTCTGTCCAACAGTTCAGGGACACCAGAGGACTGCGACGCGGCGTGGCGAGATGGAGCGCGATGCCGGGGTGACAGCGCGCGAGCGAGTGCGCGAACCACGACAAGGCGGCGGTGCGCCCGGACTGCGGCGGGCCGGCGATGACCAGACCACCAGCCGGATCGAATGGCAGTGCGCGCAGGTCGAGGTCGGTGACGCCGAGGACCGGCAGGCCCTGGATGCGCTCCGGCAGCGTGGCAGCGGCGATGGTCGACGGCAGCGACCGGATCGGCTCGGGCCGCTGGGCGTGGAACCGAGCGACAGCCGGCGCCAACTCGCGCATGAGCCGGACCTGCTCGGCCATATTGCCGCTCGTGCCGATGATCGCGAGTTGGAGCTCGAGGGGACGGTCGACCTGCATCGCCCGGCCCGCCGGGCTGCTGGGGGTCAGGACATCCCGATCGAGCCCATAGAACGCATAGGAGTCCTCGTCGGCCTGCCGCAGGACGACCTTGCGGGAGAACGCGCTGCTGATGGCGCTCGGGAGAGCGGCGGGGCGCTCGACCGTCATGGCGACGTGGATACCGACCCCGCGACCCTCGGCGAGCAGGCGTTGGAACAACATGTATGCCGAGCCCGCGGCGATCGAGCCCTCATATTCGGTGCGGAAGGCCGTGAAGCCGTCCAGCAGGAGCAGCAGCCGCGGCTCTTCGAAGTGGTTCGTCCGGTCGCGGTATTCGCCCAGGCTCGACGCCTCGGCGGCCCGATAGCGCACGGCCCGCTCGTCCAGATGCCCCACGAGAAGACGCAGCAGGCGGCCGACACGCTCGTCGTCGTCGCCACCGACGACCGAGCCGACATGCGGCAGGATCTCGAGATTGCGCAGGGAACCACCGGCGAAATCCATGCCATAGACATGTACGGGGCCGCCGCGCGGCGTGATCGCGCTCGCCACCGCAAGGCTGCGCAGCGCGGTCGTCTTGCCGGAGCCTCCGGAGCCGACATAGAGGATGTTGCCGTCCGCGTCGGGGCGGAAGTACTCCTTGTCCTGGCTCTGGGTGTCGGGGTCGTCGATGACCCCGAGGAGGATCTCAGTGTCGGTGCGCGGCTGCAGGACCTCGAGATTGTAGGACGGGGCGAGGGAGGTGAGCCACGGCTTGCGGGGTTGCGGTATGCCGCCGATCCGGCTCGCGCTGCTGATCGAGTCGACGACTCGGTCGATGTCCGTCGGAAGCGCGGCCGTCGCACTCCCGCGCGGAGGCGCCTTCCAGGTGCGTGACGTTCCGAAGCCGAGCTCTACGACATCGATGGGCGGGGTGGGCGGCACAGCGGGTGTCTTGGAGCCGGGAAAGGCCGACTGGAACTGCACGATCCGGCCGGGCCCCGTCTTCGCCGCGGCTCGACCCGGAATCGAGGGATCGAAGTGCGCCGCCAGGGCCGTGCCGAGGACGTCGTTGGAGTCGTCCTCGTCCGCCATCCGCAGCGCGACCCGGAGATTGGTGTTGGCGCGGAGGTTGTCCTTGATCACCCCCGACGGCCGCTGCGTCGCCAGAATGAGATGGAGCCCGAGGCTGCGTCCCCGCTGGGCCACGTCGACGACACCGTCGACGAATTCGGGGATCTCGCCCACGAGTGCGGCGAACTCGTCGACGATGATGATGAGACTGGGCGGGCAGTCCGGATCGCCGGACTTCTCCAGCTCGATGAGATCCTTGGCGCGTTTCTCGTTGAGCAGGTGCTCGCGCCGGCGGATCTCCGCCCCGAGGCTGCGGAGGGCCCGACGGACGAGATAGGGAGAGAGATCTGTCACCAGACCCACACAGTGGGGAAGGTGCACACACTTGGCGAACGCGGCGCCGCCCTTGTAGTCGATGAACAGGAAGGTGACCCTGTCCGGTGAGTTGGCATACGCCATACCGAGGATCCAGGCCTGGAGGAACTCACTCTTGCCCGCGCCGGTGGTGCCGCCGACGAGCGCATGCGGCCCCTGGGTGCGCAGGTCGAGACTGAACGGCTCGATCCCGGTGTGTCCGACCAGGGCGCGCAGGTCACTCGGTCGATCCAGTGGGCGATGAGCGCCGCTCCGGTCGGCCACCGAGCGGTTCTCCCGCCAGCGGGCGAGAGTGTGCTCGGCGTCGTCGATGGAATCGGGGCCGAGCACCGAGACGACAGGGACGGAGCGGGGCACGTCCGACTCGTCGTCCGTCGGCCGGCCGCCATCGATCACCGGCGCGAGGCTGCGCGCCACTCGCGTCGCTGTCTGCGGATCGACGGATTCACAGATGACGGGGGTCAGCGTGAGTTCACGCCGGACCAGGCCGACCTGCCCGCCGTCCGCAGCATCGACGCGAAGGAAGGCACGGCATACACCCGGGAGGCTGGCGACGGCGTCACCGACCCACAGAACGTGCACTCCGGCACCTGGCCCGTTCTCGGCGAGACGGACGAGACGGGCCGCATCGATCGAGGGTTCATCGACGACCACGACGACGGCCGGGAGCGGGGGGCCAGGCGTGTCGGCGACTCTGTCGTCGCGGAGGGGCCCCCAGCCGGACGGAGCGTCGCCGCCGGATCGCGTCGAGACCAGACCCTCGAGCTGGTCCAGAACCACACGGACCGCGGCCGCGTCGCCGGCGAGATGAGCGGCGAGCGGCGAGTGCGGGGACGAGGTGTGCGGCAGCCAGCTGAGCCAGGACCACAGGTCCGCACGCTGCGCATTGGTCAGGCACGCGAGAACGACCTCGGCCGGGGAGTGCAGCGCCGCCATCTGGAGAACGAGTCCCCGCAGCACACCATCGAGGACCGGGCGATCGCCGCACACGCCCACCGCTCCGACCTCGGGGAGAGTGACGGTGATCGGCGCCTTGGGGAGCGCGTGAGCGGAAGCGATCAGGCCCCGGGCCTCGGCGACACACTCTCCGGGCGGGGCATCGCGTTCCTCCAACTCGACCATCGGGGGAATCGTCCCGGTGCCGAGCCTGACCCCGAGGAACTCCGGGTGCTCGGGCCGCCGTGCCCAGAGCGGCTCCGTGGTCTGAAGGACACCCGCCACGCAGCGCGCGACCGACGGGTGCAAGTCCTCGAGCAGGGCCCGCTCACGATCGCCGCCGCCGACGATCTCCTCCCCGAGCCGGACCAGCGCCGCTCGGTAGGCCGCGATCCCCCGGACGTGAGCCCGCCGGGTTGCCAACCGCTGGTCCACATAGTTCGCCACCATCAGCAGCGGGCTGAGCCCGACGAACAGCAGGCTGAGCATGGACTTCGTCGTGACATAGAGCGCGGCCCCCATGACCAGTGGAGCGATCAGGGCGAGCACCGGGAAGCGCTGCGCGTCGGGGCTCGTCGGCGTCTGGGGCAAGGCGTACTTCCGCAGCGCCGGTCGAGCGACCACTCGCGGTGGCCGCACATACGCGAAGTCGGGGGACCGGGTCTCATCCGATCCCGGCGAGCGCAGGGGAATGACCATGAGCTCGGTGTCACCGAGCAGGGCCACGTCTCCCGGTGTCAGCACCGACCGGGCCACGCGCACGTCGCCGACGAGGACGCCGTTGGACGAACCGGCGTCGACGATCTCCACCCGGTCGGTGACATTGATCCGCGCGTGCAGCTTCGAGACACGGGGGTCCCCGAGTCTGATGTCCGAGCCGGGAGCGCGGCCGACGCGGGCGGAGCCGCGCGCGATGGGGACATCGAGTCCGGCGTCCGGCCCGCCGATGATCTTGACCAGGGCCGTGGCGGGGCCGCGGGCGTCCGGTCCGGCCGGGGTGGGATAGGTCAATTCCACCGTCGCCCCCGACCGCAGACCGGTGTCGATGACCGGCGCATCGGGCGGCAGCGTGACGCTCCCCCCGCCGGCGAAGTCGCGCACCCGCAGAGTCAGCGGCGCGGGATCACTCGGCGGCGCTCCCTCCGGACCCGAGGCCAGCGCCCGCGCCATCGCGGCGACGGTCGTGGTCGCGTCGGCCGTGACCCGGACGACACTCTCCTCGACGACCGCGCCGGGCCGACGAAGGACCAGTTGGAGCCGCACCCGCCATCACGCTCGCGAGGGGATGCGATCGTCGCGCAGCTGCTGGGCGTTGGCGCGCGCTTCCCGTTCCAGCATGGCGAGGTCGTCACGGGTCACCAGAAGCGTCGAGACGGCATAGTCCACGAGTTGGAGTCGCCGGTTCTCCGCCCTCGCACCGGATTCCCCGCGCAGCCCCGAGACTCCGGCCGCGATCAGCTTGTCGCAGACGTTGTCGAGCTTCCTGTTGAAGCGGGTCTGCGTCCACCCGAGCCGCCGAGCGGCGACGACGGCGGAGGGCACCTCCGCGGCACCCGTGCCCACGCGCTTGAGGAAGGGTTCTGCGAGCGCGAGGATGGCAAGCAGCTGCGACTCGGTGAACGCGGTCGGGGTGATGGTCGTGTCGCCGCCCGGAGGCAGGCGGTGGGTCTGCGCGGCATACTCCCCGACGGTCACCATCAGGATGATCTCGTATGCCGTGGATCCCGCCGTGAACGTCAGCGACGACTGGGGGAAGACCAGCGGGGTGCGCGCGCCCGGGGCCAGCGAACTGCGCATGATCCCGCTGCCGTCGGTCAGGTTGGCCGCCAGACGCGAACCGACGTTGCACACCCACCACAGGCCCTCGCGGTGCTCCATCGTGAGGAAGATGCGGTGGAGATAGGGGTTGTCATCGATCGCGAGGTCCCCGTCCCGACCGATCGTGAACTCCTCACCCGGTCTGACCGTGAAGATCTCGCCGGCGAAGTCGATGGTCAACATGTTGTCGCTCATGAGCACATTCCTTGATCCTCCGACGATTGATTGGCTCGGACCCGGACGAGATCCACGCAGGTCGTCCCGTCGAGGGCCGTGACTTTGAGCGGCCTGGCCGCTCGCGCATAATCAGGAGGCGTCTCCCCGCGTCGATAGACGCGATACATGACGCTGTCTCCCGGCTGGGCGTTCGGGACCTTCCAGTCGATCGTGAACCGCGAACCCGCTCGTGTCATCGTCACGTCCGTGACGGGCGGGACGACGTCGCCGACCGCGGACATCGGGTTCACTGTGGTGGAGGTCGATGTCGCGGCCCCGGCTGTATTCCGGTCGCCGAAGAGCGTCGATATCGAGACCACGGCGGCGATGAGGACCAGTGCGGCCACCGCCACGATGGCGGCGACCCGGCCCCCGGACCGTCGCGGGCCCTCCTCGACCGATTGCGGCGGCATCGGCGGAGCCTCGTGACCCGCCTGTCGTTCGGGCATCACGTCGGTGGCGTCCAACTGGAGATCGGGCACCGGCGGTCCGGTGAAGTCGCGGATCCCCGCCACCCCGGATCCGCTGTGGGCGATGAACCCCGGCCCCTGCTCGGGGTGGACATTGGTCAGGTCGGGGCGGGTCATCCCCGGTGTCGTATGACGCCCAGAAGGCCCCATTGAGTCCCGGCCGTCCGGGTCGATCGGGACGTACGCGACGAACCGGGTGGATCCCCGGTCCTCCTCGCCCTCACCGTCGGCCGCATCGAAGGCGATCTGCCCGCCGACGAACGGCGTCTGGGGCAGATGGAGGTCGGCCTCGACGCGCTGCAGCGCCCGTGCCAGCTCGGCCGCGCTGCGGAAGCGTTGCTCGGGCAGTTTGTCCAGGGCCTGGGTGAGCACGCGGTCCAGG
Source organism: Dermatophilaceae bacterium (assembly GCA_046330995.1). Classification (GTDB taxonomy): domain Bacteria; phylum Actinomycetota; class Actinomycetes; order Actinomycetales; family Dermatophilaceae; genus Nostocoides_A. The sequence goes on along the minus strand of JAXLRS010000003.1, from coordinate 271,919 downwards.
GATGTCGGCACATCGGGTCGACGCACGGGCGGCACCGGATCCGAGCGGACCCGGCGGCTCATGGCTGGAGCGCGATTGTCCCCGCCGACGATCTCGAAGGGAGAACGGCCCACGAGGAGGGTCCACAGGGTTGCGGCGAGTGAATAGACATCCGCCGCCGGCGTGAGCGCGGCGCCGGCGATGAGTTGTTCGGGCGGCGCCCACGGAATCGAGAAGCCCTCGGCCGCGCTCGGCTCGGCTCCCGCGAGCGAGGCAGCGATGCCGAAATCGGTCAGGGCCGGGCTCCCGTACTCCGTCACGAGGATGTTGGCGGGCTTGATGTCGCGGTGGAGAATCCGCAGCGAGTGCGCCCGTTCGACGGCACCGGCGATCTGGATGCCGGTGCGCAGGGCGTCGGGCACGCCATACGGCCGCCGGAGTTTGCGCACACGCACCCAGAGGTTCGGGGGCGGGCAGAACTCCATGACGAAGTACGCGCTCTGTGCCGCGGTGATGCCCGCCTCATAGATGCTGACGACATTGGGATGCGCCGACAGCTGGCCCATCGTCCGGGTCTCCGCCTCGAAGGCCCGCTGCGTGGTCGGGTCGAGCCGTCCGTGCAGCACCTTGACGGCGACCATCCGGCTGAACGCGGGCTGGGCATACTTGAACACCGTCGCCTGGCCGCCGACGCCCAGCACCTCGACATAAGTGAAACCGTCGAGGCTCGGCGGGGCCGTGGGGACGGTCATGCGAGATAGTCGAAGGAGAGCGTCACGTCGTCCCCGAACTCGATGACGTCACCCGCATAGAGCGCGAGCGGCGAATTCGCACGCAGCCGCTGAGGAGGGCTGTCGCCGCGTCGCAGATAGGTGCCGTTCCGGGAGTTCAGATCGACGGCGAGGAGCGTCCACCCGTCGACGCGCAGTTCGAGGTGCGAGCCGGAGATGTGGGGGAAGGGCAGGGCGAGCCGCGCAGGGATCCGGGTGCCCTGGAATCGCGTCGGACGCGGATTGCGGCCCACGATGACCGAACCGGTGAGGTCGACCGACTCGCCCGTTGAGGCGTGGACCCGCCCGATGGACGGCTGAGGGATGCTGACCACCGCTCCCCCCACGGATCGTCCGCAGATGCGGCAGGACGCGCTCTGTGGTGGGTTGGGGTGTTGCTCCGGGCACAGAGAGGCCCGAATGTCACTCGCGCCGTCCGACGTCGGGGCGCTGGGCACCTCGACGTCTCCGCGCGCGACGGTCGCGCCGTCGTGATCTCCGGCTCGCGCGGATCCATTCGGACCTGGCGTCGCCCGAGGAGGGCTGGGTGGGGCGCCGCCCGGACGGGGCGCGGCATCGATGAAGGACGGAGTCGCCGGGAACTCGCGGTCGCGATCGGGCGTGTCCTCGGGCTCCGGGTCGACCAGCGTGACTCGGTCCACCCGCGTCGGCCGCGCCGGCTTCTCCTCGGCGGGCCGGATCGCGGCCTGCTCGACACTGTGGAGCAGCGTCTCGCCGAACAGCGCGTCGAAGCGTCCCGGGTCTTCGGCGCGTTCGTCCTCCCGATCGGGGTCGATGGTGTCCTCCACCGGGATGGGATTGTCCGGCACGGCGACGGCCGCGGATTCCCGTGACTGTGCCGTATGCCGAGCACCCGCCCCCACGTCCGGCGTCCCGGGCTCGCAGTGGTCCCGCGCACCGTGCCTCGCCTCGACCGGCGGCGTCGCCGTCGGCGCGCCGCTGCGGTGCCAGACGACGAGTCCGGCCGGCACGACGCCACCGACGAGGATGAGGCCGCGCGCCTGATCAACGCCGACTCGCCCGACGGTGATCTCCTCACCTCCGAGCACCTGACGTTCCGACCACGTGGTGACGCCCGTGCCCTCGATCCGGATCGGCTCGCCGGCACCGACGACTCCGGCGAAGAAGTCGCCGCGCACCGCCAGGTTCATCGCGTCCGCGCGCACGAGACCGACGGCGAATCCGGGCAGCCCGAGCAGACCCGAGCCGATCGCCGCGCTCATCCCCTCGAGAAACGCTCGCAGATCGGCGCCATCGTCGAGCAGGAGCCACATCTTCTCGACGACATCCAGCGAGACCGAGGCGTCGAGAATCGCGACGCCGCCACTCCAGACCAGAGCGTGATCGCGACCGGGAATCCACATCGCCCGCGGCATCAGTGACCTCGTCTTCGGTCCACGCCGCGCCTCGCGGGGATCGTCGTCGCCTCGAGGTCCACGGGCGGCAGCCGGTCAAGGGTGATCTCCGTGGTCCGCGGGCCGGTCGTCGGATCGGCCGCGCCGGAGACGACGTCGATGACGATCACCGTGACGTTGTCCCGCCCACCGGCGTCGAGGGCGGCCTGCACGAGCGCCCGGGCCGCGTCCTCGGGATCGGCGACGCTGAGCAGGGTGGCGGCGATCAAGGGATCGGTCACCTCCGTCGTCAGCCCGTCGGTGCAGATGACGAGGCGATCTCCGGCCGTGACCGGGACCAGCCACTGGTCCGCCTCCGGCACGCCACGCATCCCCGCGCCCAGGGCACGGGTGATGACATTGCGCCGAGCGTGGCCCTGGGCCGTCGAACGAGTCAGCCGTCCGCTCTCGAGCATCTCCTGAACGTGGGAGTGGTCCACACTGATCTGTTCCAGGGGATCATCGGCGCCCATCCGATACACCCGCGAATCGCCGATGTTGAAGACGAGCCAGCCGGCCTGTCCGGCGTCCTGGGTCAGGACGGCACCGGCGATCGTCGAGCCGGGCAGCCGGCCGCCGCGAGCAAGCGCGGCCACCCGATCGCTCGCGGCACGGATGGCCCGGCGCAGGTCGGAGGCGGTGAGCCAGTCGTCCCCGGCCAGAGGCCGGAAGGCGGCGACGACCTCGCGTGCGGCAGCCTGCCCGTCCTCGTGCCCGCCCATCCCGTCCGCGACGAGGAAGACGGGTCGCTCGGCAAGATGGCCGTCCTCGTTGCGGGGTCGTCCCCCGGCGTCGGTGCAGGCACCCCACCGGAGCGCGACGTCCGGTTCGATGGGCCTGACCGACGAGGGGGTGGACACATAGGGCAACCTAGCTTCGGCCGGACCAGGTGCCTTGTCCCTCAATCCGATGACACCGCGCTCGAAGCGCTAGCGCGGTGGCCGCCCCGGGATGGACCCCCCGCACTGGACCGGGGCCCGGGTCGACGTCCAGATCGGCCACCAGGCTGTCTCCGACGTCACCAGCAGCCGGTGCGCCACGACCTGCGGGAGGACGCGCGGGTCGGCGACGAACAGTGACGGGGCCTGGAGGACCCACCGGCGCCAGCGGTCGGCCGCCGCGAGCGGCAGACCGGCGGCATCCACCTGGACCAGCGCCGCGTCCGCGACGAGCCGATTCACGACCAGTGCACACGGCATGACGACGTCGACCGGAGCCGACGTCTGCGTGCTCGACGAGGAGGACGGGGTCACCGGGCTGCTCGACGTGGCGGACGCCCCCGACGTGGGTTCACCGCCGCCGAGGAGGCGCGTGGCGGCATACCCGACGCCGGCGATGCCGACCGCCCCGGCGACCAGGGCGTATGCCGCGCGCCGCCTCATCCCGGGCCGCCTCGCCCCGCCCCCGGTCGGCGACGGGTGCGTCCGAGTCAGGGGGACCACGGGTTCCTCGACGTCCGGAGCGCGGACCACGGTCTGCACGGCGGTGTCGTCCTCGACCCAGCCGGTGCCCGCGCGTCCGCGACGACGGACGACGACCACGGTGGTGTCGTCTCCCCCGATGGCCGCGGACTGGGCAACCCACGAGGGCAGTTCCTCTCGGACCTGCGCCATTCCGTGACGGTCGATGCCCTGGGCGAGATCCGGCAGGACCTCATCAGCCCAGTCGCCGCTCGCGAACGAATTGCCGTAGCCGTCCGTCGCCAGCAGCACGAGATCCCCGGGAGCGAGGTCAGGGATCACACCGGACCGGAAATCCTCGGCCGCCCTCGCCGCACAGAGGCTCGTCGTGAGGTTGCCGATCAACCGGCTGTCCTCGGGGACCGGGGAAACGCAGCGACCGTCGACCAGGGCGACGATGTCCCCATCGCCGATCTGTGCACTCCACAGGCCGTGCGGTCCCAACCACGCGAGCAGCAGGGTGCAGCCATAGAGCTGAAAGGGATCGGCGAGCGTCGCCGGGGTGGCGGTCGCACGCTCCTGTGCGCTCAAGGGATCGGCCTGCAGGTGCTCGATGACGTGAGCGCGCCAGCGTTCGACGATCCGGCGCGGGACCATCGCCAACTCGGCGGAATCCGGCCTCACCTCCACGGGCGGCGCAGTGCGGCTACCGAGCCCCGACGGGTCCGCCGTCTCGGCCCTGAGCTGTGCGCCCACGACGAGTTCCGACAGCACGTCGATCGCGATGGCGACCGCGGACCGCGAGCCGATGTCGCTGCGGACGTATCCCTTGCCGCCGTGCCCATCGGCCACCGCGACGAGCACCTGGTCTCCAGCGAGTTGCGCGCACTGGTGGGCGTCCTGATTGGGCTGACCCGTCCGGGTATGGCCCGCTCCGAGGGCGGTGGCGGACGCGATGTCCCACTCCGAGGTTCCGGGACGATTCACCAGAGCACCTCCGACAGGTCGTCCGTCACGGAGTGCGTGACCGGTGGTGGCGGCAGCGGAGCCGCCACCGCGTGCGGCGTGACCTGGCTCGCGGCCCGGGATGCGTGGACGGAGGCCCACCGGATCGCGTCCACGAGCTGCTCGGGGTTGCTCGCCGTCGCCGGAATGGCGTCCGGGCCGTCGCCCATGAACCGCACGAGGACGTCGAAGTCGGCGTCCCGGCCGATGCCCACGGCCACGCGCACGGCCCGCTGCCCCCACGGAAGCGCCTCGAGAGCGGTGATGGCGGAGCCGAAGTCGTCGGTCGGCATACCGTCCGAGACGAGGATGATGGCCGGCGGCATCGCTCGCGCCTCCATCGGCGGAACAGTCAAGGCATCGCCGAGCAGCCGGATCGCCGCACCCAGGTCGGTGTAGCCGCCGCACTCGAGGTCCTGCCAGACCACATCGTCGACCTCTCGCGGCTGTGAGATATGCCAGCGGGCTCCCGAGGAGAAGGCGATGCAGCGCACCAGCAACTGCGCGTGGGGATTGCCCGCGGCCACCTCCGAGAGGTGCGGCAACGTCTCACGGATGGCGGTGTTGAGGGCGATCATCTTGCCGTCGGCCGCCATGGAACCCGAGCAGTCGGCGAGGACGATGAAATGCAGGGGCCGCCGGGACAGGGCGCTTCCCGGGCGTTTGGGAACACTGTGTTCAGTCATTGGCGGCGCCAACCTTAGGATGAGGTGCGATGTCAGCAGGAAAGGCACGAGGGTGATTCGTCAGGGTGATGTCGTCACACTGCCCAAGCTCGGGAGTGCGTGGCGCGTGCAAGAGCTTCTCGGCCAGGGAGGCCAGGGATCGGTGCATCTGGTTCGCGCGGTCGACGGATCCCAACGGCAACTCGCCCTCAAGTGGTATGCGCCGTCCAAAGTCATGAAGGCCCAACACGCGGCGATCACCGCTCTCGTCCAACGCGGCAGCCCGAGCCCGGCCTTTCTCTGGCCCATCGACATCGTGTCCGCTCCCGACAGTTTCGGCTATGTCATGCCGCTGCGTCCGCCGGGCTTCGTCGGTCTCGGCGATCTCCTGCGCGGCCGCGTCGACGTGGGGATCGGCACCGCATTGCGCATCTGCGTGGGCCTGAGTGATGCCTTTCTCCAATTGCACAGTCTCGGCCTGTGCTATCGGGACATCAGCCTCGGCAACATCATGTTCGACCCCACTGACGGTCGCGTCATCATCTGCGACAACGACAACGTCGGCCTCGACGGGACCGAGGGCGTGGTGCTCGGCACGCGGCGGTTCATGGCGCCCGAGATCGTCCGGGGGGAGGCATTTCCGGGCATCCAGACGGATCTGCACTCGCTGGCCGTCATGATCTTCTATGTCCTGATGATCGGCCACCCGTTGCTGGGTCGGCGCGAAGGCAACTATCCCTGCATCGACGAGACGGCGGAACGCGAACTCTTCGGCGACAAGGCATTGTTCGTCTTCGATCCGGCGAGCGCGGCCAATGCGCCCGACCCGGTGGAGCAGGAGACGATGATCGCCAATTGGGAGGTGTTGCCCGACCACGTGCGGGCGCAGTTCATCCGCGCTTTCACGACCGGTCTGGTGCACCCGGGCGAGCGTGTGCGCGAGAGCGCCTGGCGCAAGGATCTCTCCGGCGCGCTCGACCGCGTCGTCGGGTGTCCCGGCTGCGCGGCCGAGAACGCGGTGGCCCAGGATGCGACGTCGCGCTGCTGGCACTGCGGCACGGCACTGTCGGCGGACCTGACGGTCGTCATCGGCCGTTCGCGGGTGCTCGTCGGGCTCGGCGGCCAGGTCACCCAGCACCATCTCCGCCACGACTATGCCGTATGCCGGCCGGTCGGCATTTTCGTTCGGCATCCCCAGCGCCACGTGTGGGGCCTGCGCAACGTCGGGGCCACCCACTGGCGCGCGACCATCCCCGGGCGCGACCCGGTCGAGGTCCCCCCGGAACGCGCGATCGCGATGGTCCCGGGAACGAGCGTCGACTTCGGTGGCGTGACCGGCCGGGTCGAGTCGCCGGCTCATTGAGGGCGTCCCGAGCCGTCGGCGTCCTCCGCCGGGAAGTTGCGCAGCACGGTCACTCCGGTGACCTCGGGGCCGAAGCTGGTGTCGTCCTCCCCGGGGCGCGACGGCAGGGACGCATGGACCGGCAGGCGCAACGCGGCGACCCACGTCCGCACCGCGTGTTCCGCCGCTTCGACGCTCCACGACCGACAGGAGGCGAGGTGTCGCGCCTGCCAGGTGAGGTCGGAGGTCGTCAGCGGAGCCAGATCGGTCAAGCTCTCGGGGATGTTCTCGTCCAGGGCTCCGCAGACGAGGTGGATATCGCTGCGATATTGGGGGGCCAGCTCGCCGAGCCGCCGAGTGAGGGCCGAGCGGAGATACGCCGGCTGCCGCGCCATGTGCGGTGGCGTCGACGCCGCGACCTGCCTGAGGGCGCTGACGAAGGTGTCGTCCGTGCTCATGACGAGAAATCTCCTCCGCACTCGAAGTGGGTGTTGCAGTTCATGGTCAGCGTCAAGGTCGCCGACGAGGCGTAGTCACCCAATCGCAGCGACACATCGATCACGACGACATAGGGGCCGTTGCGCGTGACCTCGTAATTGACGCGGTTGTCGGCGATCCAGGCCCGACCGGGGCCGTTGGTCACGGTGGCCGACACGATCCGGGCACCCTGGGGCCCGAAGTTCGTCGCGAGGAACCAGTAGGAACATGGTGGCAGTCCGACCCCCTCGTCCACGCACACCGATCCGCTCCAGACCCCCGGGGTTCGCCTCGCGGAGAAGCTCTCGGCCTGGAACTTCGCGGAGTCGGTCGTCACGCCGTCGGAGACGGTGACCTGGGTGGGCGAGTGAGTGGACGAGGACGCCGATCCCTGGTGGAGGGCCGTGCCAGTGGCGCTCGGAGTCCCCGACGTGACGGGTCGCGTGCTGACCGAGTCCGCGGACCCGGTGCGGCCACCGGCACCGAGGTGGCTGGCGAGGACGATGGACAGTCCACCGGCGAGGACCACCAGGGCGCCCACCACGGCGGCGATCACGTGTCCGCGCCGCCGCGGGTGCCGGGTGCCCGGTCGCGTGACCGGGGGTCCCACAGGCGGATAGCGCTGCGCCAGCGGAGGAATCACCTCGGGCACTGGGCCGATCGACGGGTTCGCGGGTGCCCGGAGGGGGTTGGCGACCGGATTGTCGGCCCCAGGAGGGCCGGCCAGAGGAGGGCCGGCCAGAGGAGGGCCGGCCTGAGGAGGGCCGGCCTGAGGAGGGCTGGGCGTCCATGCTCCGGCCGGCTTCGGCGCCGTTTCGGGAACCGCCGTGAACCCCTCCGGTTGCGCGGCCGTCAATGCGTGACCGATGCGCCGGATGGTGATGAGCGACAGGGCCTCGCTGATGCCCTGATCCACGAGCCGCCGGCTGATCGCCGACACCATGCTCTCCGACAGGGGGCCGGTGGCGAGACCGGCGACGACGGCCCGACCCAGGTCGTCCTCCGCCGCGAGACAGAGCGCCTCGATGGCGGCGCGTTCGTCGCGTGCGGCCGGCCCGAGCACGTCGCTGATCCCAGCGCGCAGCCGTTGCGGGTCGCGCAACACCGGCGATCCGAGTTCGCAGGTCACGCGGGTGAGTGCCGCGCCCACCGGGTCGCGCCCGGCGATGCGCCCACGGTTCGCGTGGTCACCCGTCCCCCGATCGCGGGCCGTCATGACGAGAAGTTCCCGCCACATCGGAAATACCGGTTGCAGCGGATGGTCAAGGTCAGATCCGCGGTGGAGCGGTAGCCGCCTCGGTCGACCGTGACGGCGATGACGACGGTGGCGGGGCCATTCCTGGTGACCTGGTAGTAGACGTTGTTGTCCGCCACCCAGGTGGCGCCGGCCCCCTTGACCAGTCGCGCGGATCGGACCCGGAGGTCCCCGGAGCCGAAGTTCTCGGCATAGAAGTAGTAGTAGCAGGGATTGCCCGACCGGTGTCCCACGTTGTGGTACACGCACATGCCGGCCCCGGCTGGGCCGACCTTCGGGGCGAACGTCGACGCATAGTCGATGGCCCGGAAGTGAGATTCGTCGAAGGTCACCCCGCCGGAGACGGTCACGCGACGGGTCGCCGTCGTCGTCACCGAACGCGTGACCGTCACGCGCTGCGTCGTCGTCGCGGTCGATGTGATGGTCCAGGTGGCCGGTGCCCCGGGCGTGGACGCACCCTGGTGAGACGCGCCATACACAACGCCGGCGATCGCCACGCCCAGCATGGCGAGCAGGGCCGCGACCACAGCAAGGCGGCCGCCGCGACCCGGGGTCGGCGCGGGCGGCCCGGGTGACGGGATCGGGGCGCCCCCGACGTGGACGGGCCGCGGTTCGTCGGCGGGGGTGTTCGACAGTCCCCCGGCCAGCCGCGTCTGTTCGACGACCGCGGATGAGGAGCCGGAGGACGACGAGGAGGACTGCGCACCGGCGAGGTCACGGACGGTCCTTGTCGCCATCTCCTGGCTCAGACCCCGCCCGACCAGGCGCCGAGCCAACGCGCTGATCGTGTCGTCCGACAACAGACCGGCTGCGCGCGCCGACGCGAGGTCGCGGCTCACGCCATCCTCGGCGGCGAGGCAGATCGCGTCCACGGACGCGCGTTGTGCGCGAGCGGAGGGCCCGAGCACATCGCTGAGGGCCGCGCGCAGACGCTGGGGCGACTCCATCACCCCGGGCCCGAGTTCTTCGGCGATCCGGACGAGGGCCACCGCGATGGGATCGGAGCCGGTCACGTTGGGACCCGCCTCATCCGGGGAAGTCCTTGTTTGGGGCGAAGTGTTCGTTGGCGAGCACATGCACCAGGAGGATCGCGGTGGAGACGTAGTGGCCGCTGTGGACCCGGACGCTGATCCGCGCGGTGTAGGGCCCGTTGCCTCCCGGGCGGAACACGACGGCGTCCCGGCGCAGCGTCGCGCGGCCGTCACCACTGAGCAGACGGACCGAGTCGATGACGGCCGTATGCCGTGTGAACCGACCCACGGGGAAGGTCACCGAACACGCGCGATAGCGCCGGGCCGACAGGGGAACCGAATCCACGCATGGGCCACCCGCACTCACGCGCGGGGTGATCGTCGCCTCGGCGTCCACTGCCTTGAAGTGGGAGTCGTCCGCGGTGACATCGCCGGAGACCTTCGGCGCGGCGCGGGTCGCGGTGTGCGTGACCGTCGTCGTGGTCGCGGTCGTCTCGACCCCGGGCGGATCTGTGGACGTCGCCGCACCGCCGGTCGACGCTGTTCTGGCGGTGCCGCCTCGGTTGGCGAACATCAGGGCGCCGATGGCCACCGCGATCAGGACCACGACCAGCGCTCCGACGCCCGCCACGAGGCCCCCACGTCGCGATGCGCGCGCGGGCGGGGTTGCGGCCGGACCGGGGCCGGTGGGACCGGGGCTGGTGGGACCGGGGCTGGTGGCGGGACGCGCGGGCGTCGCCGGCGCCCGTCCGTCGGACGGTCCGTCAACCACGGGCAGAACGCGGGTGTGGGCGAGGACGGTGCGATCGAGTGGTTCGGCCACCGAGGTCGCGGCGACGACGTCGGCGAGGGTCGTCACGGTCGTGGTCGCGAGTTCGCGGCTGATGCCCTGGTTGAGCAGTTTCGTCGAGAGGGCGGTCAGCAGACCGGTGGGCACGTCGGCGATGTCGCCGACGCCCATGAGCGTCTGGGGCACCCCATCCTCCACCGCGAGGACGAGCGCGTCGATCGCTCCGCGTTCGGAACGTGCGGTCAGGCCGATGACATCGCTGAGGGCGGCCCGCAGCCGCTGCGGGGAGGTGAGCACATCCGGGCCGAGTTCGCGGACGATCTGGGTCAGGGCGTCCGTCATCCGGCGGTCCGCGGGGGGAGGCGGCGGCATACGATTCTCGCTCACCGGCCGCAGGCGAAGTGCGCGTTGCAGGCGGTGTCCAGCGTCCACGTCGATATGGCCTGCACGCCATATCCGACCACGCGATAGCTGACCGTGGCCGAATAGGGCCCGTTCTCGGGGTTCTCATACACGATCGCGTGCTGGTCGACGACGCGCGCCGTGCCCGGCCCGTCGACCCAGAGGTCGGCGATCCGCCAGTTCAGCGATGCGCTGCTGATCGGCACCTGGAGGCGCATCGCGCAGGTGAACGCGCTGACCCCAGTCGGCGCGGGTATCTCGGTCGAACAGCCCTGCGAGCCGGTCCATCCATAGGGTGCCGACTGCTCCCAAGTGACCGGTTCGATTGACAGCAGTTTCGAGTCTGTCGGGAGCCACTCCCACGTGCTCGGATCGGTGGCACCCCCGGTGTCGGCGCTTCGCTGGTGATACGCATATGCCCCCACGCTCCCCAGGGGGATGAGGACACCCGCGACGATGCCCGCGACCACCGCACGTCGCCGGTGTGGGCGCACAGGAGTGGGCACTTCCTCCGTCGGGGAATCGGCATACGCCGCCCATGCGGGGGCCGCCTCGGTCGCCACGGTCTTCGGCGGTGCGACGGCGCGCGCGCTGCGCACCACCGTGGCCTCGGACACCTCCGCCTCGTTCGTATGCCGCCCGCTCGCCTCCCACTGCACCCCGCCGACGCTCGGGAACCCGGCTGGCGCCGGCGGCGCGGCGCTGACCGGCTCGGCCGGCGTCGTCGATCCACCGAGGGCGCTGCGCCAGGCCGACACCGCATACCTCGCCATCTCGGGGGATAACCCTCGCCCGATAAGCCGCTGCTCGAGTTCCGCGGTCGCCGCGGACCCGGCATCGAGTTCACTCGCCACCTGCTCCTCCGCGGCGATCTCGAGCGCGTCCACCTGGGCACGATGCAGGCGCCCCACGCTCCCGAGGACGTCGGAGAGCGACGCCCGGAGCCGAGCTGGTGAGTACACGACGGTCGGACCGAAGTCGGTCACCACGCGCGCGAGGGCCCGGGTGACCGGATCGCCCCCGCCAGCCTCGTCGATGTCGGTCATGGTCATCCTTTCAGGCAGGCGATCAGGCAGGGGTCTGCCGCGACAGCAGGGTGCGCAGCGGACGACGCCCCCGCGTCGGCGCGTCGGTCACCACCCGCGGCTCACGCACCAGGAAGCTCGACGGGCGCCAGGCGCGTACCACCCGCCGGTACCACGGCACGCCGCGGCTCAACACGCGCCTGGCCGAACGCACCTCGTTCCAGTAGGCGTCGATGATCTGCCCGTCAGGCTCCCCGGCACCGAACACCGCCCGGTCCGCCGCCGCGGCCAGCCCGGTGTGCCCGATGACCTCCGCCTGCTCCCGCCGGGTGGAGGCGGCCGGGACGACGATCCCGAGATCGCGCGCATGGTCGGTGAGATCGCGCCACCCCGCCGCGAGTCGCCGGCTCGCCGGGCCGGCCTTCCGCCGCCGACGCCGGCGTATGCCGCGCGCCCCACCGGCGAGAAGCGCGACCGCCGCGAGCAGACCGGCGGGTGGACCGGCATACCGCCCGGTCGTCTTCACCCAGGCGGGGATTGCGACAGCACTCGGACCGTCGGTTGCTCCGGTCCCGCTCGTGGTGGGACGGAACGCCCCAGGGTCGGCATCCGACAGGGCGTCGGAGGACCCCGGCGCGGGCTGACCGGCCGGCGGGGGCACCAGCACGGGATCCTTGGGGTTGGTGGCGTCTTCGGGATCACCGACGGCGTGGGTGCTCGGTCCCGGTTCGAACGCCGAGTTCGGAACGGCATACCACTGCCCGGAGGAGGCCCGCACTTCGACCCAGGCGCGCACGTCGCGGCCCCTGATGGCGCCGCCGTCGGGCACGATCGCACCGATCACGACGCGAGCCGGCACGCCTGCGGAGTTCGCGAGGAGCGCGTATGCCGCGGCGAACTGCTCGTCGCTGCCGTAACTGTCCGGTGACGCGAGCTTCGCGTTGAGGAAGCGGGTGAGGCGCATGGCGCTGTGTCCCGGCAGATAGCCGTGTTTCGCGTCGAGACCGCCATCCGTGTAGGCCCGAACGACCGTCTTGAGCTTGACCGCGAGCGTCTCGAGCGGCGGTTTGGCGCTCTGCCCGTCGAGCCACTTCTGTGCGGTCGCGTCGGCGAACGCGGTCGTCTCGCTGTCGGTGAGCGTCGGCGATCCGGGGTCGAACCCTGCGCGGGTGACGTCGAGATCGGGAAGCACCGCGCCCGTCACCGTGACGACATCGCCGGCCCGAAGCCGGTTGGGCACGAGGCCCTGGCCCGTCTCGGTGTTGTAGCGCAGCGCCCCGCGCAGATCGTCGGCGCGCGGTCCGCCGAAGCTGATCCGCGACCAGGGTCCGACACCCGGCACCCAGGGGTTGAGTTCCGTCAGGGCGGCGAACGCAGGCCGGACGGTCAGCGTCGCCGTCTCGACCGGCCCCGAGCCGGCATCCCCGGCCCGGATCGTGCGACCCACCCGCTGGAAGACACCACCGCTGCCCTGGACCCCTGATCCGGCGCTCCACACGGATCCGGTGTAGTAGTCGAGCACCGTGAAACGCACGCGCGAGCCGGCGTGGAGCCCGGAGACCGCGAGCAGTTCCTGGTCGTGCAGCGAGGTCTGGCCGTCGGGCGGCTGCATGCTCTCGCCGTACTTCCGAAAGCCGAGCAGCGGCGACGGGTACTGGTTGACGTCGAAAGGCGGGTCGACGAGATCCCGCGCGACGAAGCGGGTCCGGTCGGCTCCGGGCAGGTGCGGCGCGACCGCCCAGCCGATCCCGCCCGCGAGGACGAGCAGTGCGGCGGCCACGGAGATCTGGGCGCGGGCTCCGGCGCCGGTCCCGACGATCCGCAGCCGGCGACGGCGGCGCAGGGCGGCCCAGGACACCGCGCAGACGGCCACACCGGTCCCGGCGACCATCGGGTGCCAACCGTCCCGCGTTCCGGTCAGCATGGTCAGTATGCCGGCCAGCACCGCGGGGACCACCGGCACCCACGGGCCGTGACTGCGCCTGGCCAGAAGCACGGCGGCGCTACCGGTGACGAGTCCGCACAAGAGCGGGAGGACGACGAGAGGGCCCGTCGAGTCGACCGGAGGCACTGTGGTCAGGAGGTTCTTCCACCCCGTCACGCTCAACCGAATACCGCGCAGCACTGCGGTGCCCGTGGGCAGGACCGAATCGGCGACGAACATGCCGGCGAGGAGGACATAGAGCGCGGCCACTGACAGCGGGGCCACCCACATTCGCCCGCGCGGCAGGCCGAGCAGCCCGCACCCGATTCCGAGGATGGCTCCGCCGGTGCCGATGAGGAGATACCGCATTCCGTCGAAGGTGTTCATCCATGGAAGCAACGCGAGCGTGGAGGTCGCCAGCGCCAGCCCGGTGTCGACGGGCGCACCACGACCGATGACGGCCTCCCGGCCCCGGGTGCGGGACATGAAGGCGGACCGGCCGACACTTGTCGCGGTCATGACCGCACCCCTCCCACCAGGGCCCGCGTCAGGTCCGTGAGGCCACCGATGGTGACCACCAGACGACCATTCGTCGTGCGCCGGCTGACCTCGGCCCCGGAGTCGACGCGGATGATCACACCGGCCACGCCGGCGCCGAAGGCGACTGCCGCCCGGCTGAGCGTGCTCAGGGGCGTTCGCGACCCCGAGACGATGAGGACCGTGCTGATATTGGGGGCACGCCGGGCCAGGCCGGCGGCCACGACCCCGAGGACCTCCTCGCCGAGTCGGGCGCGGGCATAGAGGTCCATCGCCGGATTCCCGGCCGTCGTCAGCAGATGGAACGGCCCGCAGGCCTCGGACAGGTCGATCTGGTCGACGACGGCGCGACGAGCGATCGATGCCGCGACCGAGACCGCGGTCTCGAACTCGCTCTCGTCGGCGTATGCCGCGTCGGCAGAGTCGAGGACCAGGCCGACGTGCGTGCGCCGGGTGTCGAGGAACTGGCGCACCATGAACGACGTGGCGCCGGTGACGCTCGAGTGCTTCGCCGTCGAGGCCCAGTGGATGTGGCGCTGGTCGTCGCCGGGGATGTATTCGCGCAGGCCGTGGAACGCGAGGTCGCTCGGCGACGGGTCGTCGGTCGTGCGGCCCTCGAGGTCGCGCAACAAGCCGGTCCCGAGGGGCTCGAGATAGACGGTGCCGGGGTGGACGAACAGGTCGACCGCGTCGGTCCAGGCGATCGTCCGCCGGACCAGCCCGAAGGGGTCGCCGCGGAGGGTCGTCACCGGGCCGATCCGATAGATCCCACGCCGACCAGTGGGGAGCACGACGATGTCGTCGTGCTCTTCCCCCGCCGCGATCGACGGAACGAGGAAGCGGGTCGCGGTGTCGCCGCAGGGCAGTTCGAGGGGCAGCGGAAGGAGACGGCCGGAGCCGGTGTTGCGCAACCGGACCTCGGCGACCGACACATCCCCGGCGTGCACCCGCGCGGGCTGGACCTTGAGGGACACATCGAGGTGGGTCCGGCCGATGGTGAGCAGGCACGAGAGGAGGAAGAGCACGAGGAGGGCGAGCGCGGCATACGCCAGCTCGCGCCAGCCGAACACGGCGGCACCGGCCCAGCAGACGATGCCCGCGCCGACTACGCCCCAACCGAGCGGCGAGACGCAGCGCAACACCCGGGCGACCGGCTCCCGCCTCGGTGCGGACTGCGCCCAACGCGCGGTGAGGGTGTCTCGCACTGCCGCGAGGCGACCGGGCTCGCGGCGGGTGGGGGTGGCGCGCTCAGGCCGCGCGGTACGCCGGAGCCGCAACATCGTTCATGAGGTCGTCGATGACGCTCGCGACCTGGAGACGGTCGTATGCCGCCTGGTCGCCGAGGAGGAGACGGTGCGCGAGGATCGGGTGCGCGAGGTCCTTGATGTCGTCGGGGGTGACATAGGGCCGGCCCTGGGAGAGCGCCCAGACCTTGGCGCACCGGACGAACGCGAGGCCGCCCCGCACGCTCAGGCCGAGGGAGATGCTCGGGTGGCGGCGGGACTCCTCGGCGAGCCGCGCGACATAGCCGAGGATCGCCTCGTTCACATGGACCCGCTGCGCCATCGCCGACATCTGGCCGACGGCGGCCGAGGCGATGATCGGCTGGACGGCCGCGCTGCGATCGCGGTTCTCCGCGTCGGCGAGGAGAGTCACGGTGACCTCGTGGCTCGGATAGCCGATCGACGTCTTCATGAGGAAGCGGTCGAGCTGGGCCTCCGGCAGGCGGTAGGTCCCCGCCTGTTCGATGGGGTTCTGGGTCGCCATGACCATGAAGGGGGAGCCGACGGCGTGGCTGACCCCGTCGGCGGTGACCCGGCCCTCCTCCATGACCTCGAGGAGCGCCGACTGGGTCTTGGGCGAGGCCCGGTTGATCTCGTCGGCGAGGACGATGGAGGCGAAGACCGGCCCTTTGTGGAAGGCGAACTGCTGCGTGCGCTGGTCATAGATCGACACCCCGACGATGTCGGTCGGCAGCAGGTCCGGGGTGAACTGGATCCGGCTGTGGGTGCCTTGAACGGTGTTGGCGAGGGCCTTGGCGAGCTGGGTCTTGCCGGTGCCGGGATTGTCCTCGAGCAGCAGGTGGCCGCCGGCGAGCAGACACGTCAACGTCTGCCGCACGACCCGGTCCTTTCCCCGGACCGCGATCTCGATATTGGCGGTCATGCGCTGGAAGGTGTCCGCGAATGCCCGGGCCTCGTCATCGGTGATGGTCATGATGTCCTCTCGTCAAAGCGCCATATGTTCAGGTTCGGCCGTCTGCCGGAATCGGACACGCCGTTGCAGGTGACCGTGACGATGACACCGGCACCGGCGGAACCGATCAGGAGATCGGTCACGGGGGCGTACGGCGAGGGGTTCGACTGAGCGAACCCGTCTTTAGGGTCAGCAGTGACGCCGCAGATAGTTCCCGGTGCGAAGTTCTCCGCCGTGTAGGTGATGCGGTAGCAGGGTGCTGTGCCGCACTCGGTTCCGCCAGTCTCGGAGCCTCTGGTGACAGTGACACTCTCCGGTGGTGGCGGTGCATCGATAGTGAGGGTGATGTCTCTGGAGTCCTGCTGTTGGTCGAAGTTCCGCGTGATCCTTGCGGTCAGGATGTATTTCCCCGCATCGGGAGCCCATGGGAACATTCCCCAATCGCATGAGTCGAAGCAGGACTTGCTGAGAAGTACGTCGCCCTTGTCCGACGTGACAACTATCGACGCCCACCTCCCGTTGGCGTTGACCGCCACGTCATACTCGATGTGCCCATCCACCACACTGGCCGTGAAGGAAGTGATCGACACACTCCCATACGGCGTGTCCTTTTCGGACGGAGGAGAAGACTTGCAGTCGCCATGGTCATTGCACACCGTCAGAGTGACGGTATAGGGCTCGCCGTTGACCAAGCCGGTGATCGCGCTGTCCAGATATCCCCCCGCCTCGCCGAGAGGAGAGAGATCCACCCTCGTGCTGTCACCATCTCGGCCCGACGCGGTTGCTTGCAGGGTGCCGACACCACCATTGGTGCTCGGCACGGTCACGTTGAAGGAGAGGCTGCCGTCGCCCTCGTCATAGATGACCGGTGCCGCAGCCCAGTCGCCAGGTTCTCCGGCCGCCAGGTACTCGGTGCTGGAGACAGGCCCGGCAGACAGATGATGCGCATTCTCGACCCATACAGAGAAGGTGTAACTCTGCCCGTAGATCACGGAAACTGTCTGTGACAGCAGGCCCTCGCCGGAGCCGAGGATCGCACCAGACTGGTCTTTCAGCGTATAGGTGAGTTCCCCCGCGTCGTGGGGATCTCCGGCCGGCCACGACACGAACGCCGTCTGTGGCTCGGAACCCGGGCTGACCGACACCGAGGACGGGAGTGTGGGCGGCCCATAAGCCGACGCTTTGGTCGTGGCCGAGACGCTGTCGCCGGCCTTGTTGAAGGCGACGATCGTGAACGGGTACGTCACGCCATCCTCCGGGACCTGGACCGTGACGCTGGTCGCCGAGGCTCCTGGCTGCGCCGTCACCGGACCACTGACGCGATAGCCCTCGACCGACGACCCCTTCGTCGACGCCGGGTTCCAGGACAGCGTGATCTCGCCATCCTGTCCCGTGGGCGTAGCCGCGAAGTTGGTGACCGGGTCGGGTTTGACGTCGACTGTCACCTCGGGCGAGGACTCGGACCAGTCGCTGAATCCCGCCTCGTTGTGGGCATGCACCCGGAAGGTCACCGTCTGGCCGACCGGCAGGCCCGAGATCGAGCAGGGGGCCGCCGGGCACTTCTGCGTGCGGTGATCCGACGACTCGACCTCGTAGTAGTCGACCGGTGCCCCATTCGCCGACCCCGGGTTCCAGTCGAGTTGCACGGTCTCGTTGACCGCCGCGTCGATCGGGGCGACCCCCGTCGGCTTGTCGGGCACACCGAAGACCGCGAGCGTCACCGCCGTGTCCACCCAGCGACCCGGGTTCGTCGCGTCGTCCGTGACCTGGACCGGTATGGCGATCCGCCCGGTCGCGTCGGCCGCGGGGGTGACCGTCAGCACGGCGCCATCCGTGCGGACCGACGAGACCGAGGCCGGTCCCTGGCCGAGGAGGCGCACGGCGATCTGCGGGGTCTTCAGCGGTGACGTGACCGAGGTGGCGAGGTCGACGCTCACCGATTCGCCGGCCTTGACATGGTCCCGGGTGACCGGTGTGACGGTCAGCGGTTCCGCCGCCTTGACTGCCACGGCGAGTCTCGCCACGACCTCGTCCGAGCCTTTGAACCTGATCTCGAGGGTGCCCTTCTGGTCCCTCGGCGCCCCGCTGTCAGCGGTGAGCGTGATGACCCGTTCGTCTGCCGCGGCGCCGATCCGCACGCCGCGCAGTTCCGTGCCCCCCGCCCAGGATGCGGCATACCGAATCGAGTTCGCAGCGCTCCCCTCGGGGATCCAGACGTGACACAACCGGGTGATGTCGAGTTCGAGTGGGTCACCGAGCGCGGACACGCTGAAGGTGTCGGTCGGGCAGGACCGCAGGATCGGCCGGGACGGTCCGACCTGGACCGGAATGCTCACGGTCGTCGGCGTCGTGCTGGCGCCCTCGAGGACATCGACGACGACCGCCGCCGGCCCGTTGTAGTTCTCGCCGGCCTTCAGCTCGATGCTCTGCGCCGTCGACTTGCCGAGCGTGAGTCCGTCCCGCGGCGTGGCGACCACGGCGCCTTTGTCCTTCGAGACGCTCAGGGACTTGCCCGACGGCGAGACGACGAAGTCCGCGATCTTCGCGGTGGTCCTGCCGTTCCGGGGGACCGCGATGACCCGCCCCTTGGGCACATACGGCCCACCCGAGCCGGCCGCGCCGACATAGGCGACCGCGGCCGAGGTCGCACCAGACTCATCGGTGACGATGAACCCGATCGCCTGCGGGGTGGATTTCACGGGGATGGTCAGCGTGCCGCCGTCGACGGTGACCGCCGGATCGTCGGCTTTCACGGTGAGCTTCCGGGACTCCCCATCTGGGTCGTAGGCCCGGGCCAGGACGTCGACGGACGTGGTGTCCTTGTCGGTCAGCGGCGCGACCACGTCATAGACGACCGGTGGGTTCTGGAAGCCGGCCTGGCTGCGTATGGTGATCGCTCCGGCCGGTGAGGTTCCGGCGAGGCCGGTCACGGCATACCCGACGACGTTCGGCGCGGCTCCCTTCTTCGGGGCGAGCGCAGTGACAGGGCCGAGGCCGCCACTGGGGAGGCTGGCACCACCGGGAATGCGTCCGTGGCCGTCGCGCAACAACTGCAGGGCGATCGAGTCGCCGCGCGAGACGAGGTCGTTGGCGACCGGATTGATGGTGACGTGCGCGCCCGGAGCCGCGGTGATCTGGTCGGGGATGGCGACCGGCGGCTGCGGCGGTTGCGGCGGGATGACGGCGACCCGGACCGTGGCGGTTCCGACCTCCCCGAAGGGGTCGGACACGACGTAGCGGAAGACGTCCGTGCCCGTCTCGCCCGTCGGATAGGCCTGATAGGTCAGGCTCGTCGGGCTGAACCCGATGATGCGCCCGAGCTTCGGCGCCGAGGCGATCCCGGCGACGATCGTCGAGTCCCCATCGGGGTCGCCGCCGCTCGGCGTCACGGGAATGGTGATGGTCTCGCCGGAGGCTGCCCGGGCCTCGATGTCCGCCGGAGTCGGCGCCGCGTCCGCGTTCTTCTCGGTCGGTGGAGGCTGGATCGTGACCGTCAGCATGCCTCCCGCCGCGTCGCCCGCCGGTGTCGTCGCGACATACGGGATGACGACGGTGCGGGCAGCCGTGACACCGGCCGGCGCGAAGTAGCGGATGTCGCTCCCGGAGACGTATGCCGTGCCGACGTCCGTCGACTTCGGGTCCGCGACATCGGTGACCGGGAGTTGACCGGCCACCTTGGCGCCCTCGACCGTTGGCGACAGCGTGAGCATCGACCCGCCGGGGGAGGTGTCGTTGGCGATCACCGGCACTCGCACGGAATCCCCGGTGCGCACCGCCGCGGTGTCGGCCGTGGTCACCGGGAGGTCACGGGTGAGCTCCGGAAGGAGCGTCACGGCGACCGTCCCGGTGACGAACGTGGCGCCGTCCGCCGTCACGTCATAGGTGACCTGCGCGGTGGCGGCTCTCGGCTTCTTCGACCTGGCATCCACCGCGGCCGTCGAGACGATCCGCAGCCACCGGCCGCCGACGACGGCGGCCTGGACTGGGCCCTGGCTCTTGGCCGACCGGACCGTGAGCACCCGCCCGTGGGGGTCGGTGTCGTTGGCGATGACGTCGATGAGCACCGGTGCCTGTCCGTGGGCCACCGCGGTGTCGGGGCCGGTGACCGGCTGATCCGAGGTGGCCTTGTCCGTGACGTCGACGCGGATGGTGCCACGCGCGCTCTTGCCGCCGAACTTCGCTTGGTAGTCCAGCAGGTACGTGCCCGGGGTGGTCGAGGTCGCGGTCACCATGCCGGTCGCCAGGTCGGGAGTGACCGTGATCTTGTCCGCGTCCTTCGACGGAGCGGACACGTCGAGAAGGGTGAGCGTGGCCTCCGGATCATTGGGGTCCGCGCCGGGGAGATCGTTGAGCAGCGGATAGCTGACGGCCTGGCCACCCACCGCCATGCGGGCAACGTCGGGTTCGGGGGTCGGCGGCACCGAGTCGGTGTCATCGCGACCGGGAATGGCGACCGGCAACCTGGACGTCACATCGCCACTGCGGCCGCCGTCGGTCATGGTGAGCCGGATGGTGTCCGATCCGGTCGAGTTCGCCGCGGCGGCATAGTCGAGACTCGTCCCATCTGGGGTGATGGAGACCGTCCCGTGCTCGGCCGATGCCTCCTTGATGATGACCGGATCGCTCTGCTTGTCCCGCCACTTCGGCGTCGCCGGTATGACGATCCGCCCGCCCGCGGCGACCGTCACCCCCGCTGGCGGGCCGCCCAGGGCCGTCGGAGCAGAGTTCGTCGAGTCCTTCACGGCCCGGACGGTGACGGACATGGACTCCTTGTCCTTGTAGCCGTTCGAGATGACCGCCTGGAAGGAGACCTTGCGCGCGCCCGGTGGGATGGTCACGCCGACCGACTGCCCGTCGGCGAGGACGACCGCCGAGGCTCCCCGGGGGGTGACCCGGTCGATGCCCGAGATGGTCAGGATCGCCTTGCCGGTGTCATAGGCGTTGTCGATCGGGTGGATGACATTGACGCGCCCCGAACGACCTTCGACCACATAGTCGCCGGCGATGACGAGCTTGCGGGTCGTCCGGTTATCGGTCTTGTCGGGGTTGGAGGTGTCCGAGGCGGCCGGTCGTGCCTCATTCCAGTTGTCGACCCGACGCTCGCTGGCCGGGTCATAGACCTGGCCACTCGCGGAGTCGTTGAGGACGATCTGGCCCTGGTTGGTCCGGAAGACCGGGGCCTTCTGCGCCGATTCGCGGGGCACCGCGCGCTCGGCGGGGGCCTGGTCCCCGCACGCCTGGGTGACCTTGGGGGTCGTCCCGGACCATGCGGCATACGAGCAGTCACCGAGGACGATGGGGGATGCGGGCGCACCGTCGGCTGCGGAATAGAGCACCTCGCGGGTGCCTCCGGTCAGGGGGACCGAGATGAGGGCGCGCTCCGAGGCGAGGAGCACGGCGGGCCGGTCCGGTCCGGGCTGCTGCACGACGATCCCCTTCGCGCCGGCGTCGACGCGCGGTCCGTCATCGACCTGGACCGTCCCCGTCGCCGGATCGACGACGACGACGTGATCCCCGACAGCGGATAGCGCGACGGCACCGCGGCGCCCGACGTCGGTCTGCTGCGGCTTGGCGAACCCGGAATCCGTCGGGTCGACGCGCACCCGATGACCGGCACTGTCGACGGCGATGACGGATCCCGTCTCCGTGACCGTCATGGCTCCACCGCCTGCCGCGGTCGCCTTGTCGATCGAGGCGACCGGGTCGTTCTGCGGTGCGAGCGCTCCGAGGTTGTCGAGGACCTGCCCCGGTGTGTATCTGGTCGCCCAGATCTTGCCCGTGGACGGCGAAAAGACCGCGAGCGTGCCTCCCGCCATGGAGATCCGGGAACCATGCTCGATCTCGCCGTCGGTCTGCTCCAGGGTCAGCGGGTCGATGGCGATGAGCTGGCTCTGGCGCATGTCATAACCGACGACGGTCTCGCCGTCCTGAACGATGTCGAGGGCATGCCCTGCGCCGCCACCCCCCTGAGGGATGACCAGGGCATCCAGACCCATGGCGACGTTGTCCTGACGCCCGAAGATGCCGTCGACGTCATTGGTGACCCAGACACCCGAGTCGTTGAGGGGAACGCTGCGCACCGGGTTGCCCGTGGCGACGACGGCGAGCGCGGTCGCGCCGGTCAACGCCACTGCGGCCGCGGTCACCGTCGCGAACGCCTTGATGCGGCCTCGCCTCATCACACTGTCCTCGGGCTGGGTGCAGGGTCATTCGCAGCCTATGGAGCGGTGGCGGGCCTGACCTGTCCCTCTATTTGAGGGCATGGCGACCGACGAGCCGGACCAGCGCCTCGAGCGCCGACCCGCGCCGTCAAAGGGTCACGCACGTCTTCCGGGAGTAGGCCATGGCGGATGAAGAGCCCGGGCGGCGAACGGCCACCTGGACGCAGATCTCCTGCTTCGCCTTGCCGGGCAGAGTGATCGACGGCGCGTCCGGCTCCTCCGTGGCAGTCACGACGCCCTCCGCGTCAACGATCTGCACGAGGAAGCCGTCACCCTGCTGCGGATGGTCATAGGTCCAGGTGAAGCGGGCGTGCGCGGCGTCGAGCCGCTTCGCGATGACATCGGGCCGAGATGGCGCGGTCACGGGGACACCCAGGCCGATGTCGGCACTGGACGCGGTCACCCGCGGGGGCGTCGCCGGGTGGTCGCCGCCCCGGCCGAACGCGACATAGCCGAGCCCCAGCGCGGCTGCGGCGACCACGGCGGCCCCGCTGACCAGCACGCCGGTGCCCAGCGTCCGCTCGGGGCCGGCCGCTGGCGTGGGGCGCTTGACCGATCGCCCCGTGGAGGTGTCCGTGACGGATTCGAGGTCCGTGATGCGGACACCGTCGCGGCCTGTCTCCCCACGCTGCCCGGTGGACCCGAGCGGATCGACCCGCTGGACGCTCGAGCTGGTGGAGAGCGTATCGGGTGTCGTCGCCGGTGCACTGGAGCGGCGGCGCGTGCGATCCGCCGCATCGTCCGGACGGGCGTCCGGGCGAAGGCCGGCAGTCCCGGCCTGGCCCGGCCGAAGCCGGTCGAGCACGATGAAAGGGGCCCGGGCGAGGCGCAGCTCGAGTTGGACCGACTGGAGCGCACGGGCGAACTCGGCCACCGTCTGCGGCCGCATGGCCGGATCCTTCGCCAGGGCGCGACGCAGGGTCCGTTCCAGAGATGCCGGGGTGTCACCGCGGCCCGTCGCCGGCGGCGGAGCGTCGCCGATGCGGGTCATGAGCGCCATACGGCTGTTGTCGCCGCCGACGACCTCGAACGGCGAACGCCCGACGAGGAGATGCCATACGGTCGCGGCGAGGGAATAGACATCGGTCGCGCGCGATCCACGCGTGTTGGTGAAGAGCATCTCGGGCGGTGACCACGGAATGGAGACCCCGACGTCCTCGTCCTCCGTCTCCGCGCTGAGCGACGACGCGACGCCGAAGTCGGTCAGGCCAGGCGCCCCCCAGGGCATCGTGAGGATGTTGGCCGGTTTGATGTCGCGGTGGAGGATGCCGACCCCGTGGGCGCTTTCGACGGCACCCGCGATGGCGACGGCGATCTCGAGAACCTCGTGGAGCGGCATACCCCCACCGGCGGAACGCTCCGCCATGTTCTCCTTGGAGCAGTACATCATCGAGATATAGGGGCGGCCCTCGTCCGTCTGCCCGATCGCATAGATGCGGACCACATTGGGGTGCTCCAGGGCCGCCATCGTCGTCGCCTCCGCGCGGAAGCTGGCCAAGGTGGCGTCGTCGAGATCCGGATCGCGGATGACCTTGATCGCGACCTGCCGCGCGAGGGCGGCCTCCTCATAGAGATAGACGTCACCGAACCCGCCCCGGTCGCTGAGCACCCGAACGTAGTGATAGCCGGGGATGTGCGGCGCCGGTGGGGCACCCCTCACGTGCCGGCCTCATAGATGAGACCGATCGTGCCCGCGAGGACGACCTTGGTCCCCGGGTCGATCGGGACCGGCACATCGGGCGTGAGGGTCAGGCGCTGGCCGTCCTCATAGACGACCTCGGTGCCATTGGTCGAGCCGAGGTCCGTCACCGACACGATCCAGTAGTCGAGACTCACCTTGAGGTGCTGACTGGACACCTCGACGGACGGATCGACGAGCCGTATGACGTGGGGTTCCGGCCCGTCGTAGTCCGCGGGGATGCGAGGAGCGCGACCGAGGAAGGCATCGCGGTCGAGGTCGACGGTCTGCCCGGTCGAGGCGACGAGCCGCCCCAACGTCGGGCGCGGGACCTCGACCGGGTCCTGTGGGGGAACCACCTGACGGCAGACGCGGCAGTGCGCCTGGAAAGCGAGCGTGAGGTGCCCGGACGGGCAGCGCGCCGCCCAGACCATCTGCCCCGGGGAGGTCGACGCCGACTCCTCCATCTGCACCACGGTGCGGTCGAAGTCGTCGCCTGGATCGTCGACCATGGACCGGATGACAGTCGCGTCGTCGAGATCGGAGCCTCCGCCGGGTGGCGCGAACGCGGAGGCCGGAGCGAAGGGGATGCTGTCGATGAACGACGAGCGAGCAGGCTCGGCGGACTCGACCGGGGGAAAGGGGAGCGCGGGCTCGGACGGATCGGTCGCGGGCGACGAGCCCGAGGTCGCCAGGCTGGTGGGCGACGAGCCGGAGGACGACGGCCGGGGGGCCCACGGGTCCGTCTCCGGTGCGGGCGAAGGCCGCCACGGCTCGTCGTCCACGCTCGGCACGACCTGGCTCTCCGACATGCCCGACTTGGCGAGGCTGACCCAGCCGGACGGCATCGACGATGGTTCCGGAGGCTCATCGGGGGCGTGCGGCGTGCCCCGGTCAGGCCCGACCACTGGCTCATGCCACCGGTTCTCCGGGCCACTCTCGTCGGATGTGCCTGGGGCCGGCTCCCACCCAAGACCTGCCCCGGGGGGCGCGTTCTCCGACTCGGCCTCGGACCCCCAGACATCCCCGGCCCCATCATCGGTCCAGGCCGGACTCGGCGCCGGGTTCCAGTCCGGACTCGGCGCCGGGTTCGCGTCCGCCTCTGGTTCGTCGAATGACTCGGGTCCTGCGGGTGTCCCGGGCTGGGCGGGCGGCTCGGGGCGGACCGCCTCGTCGGGTTGGGCGGGTGTCCTGGGCTGGGCGGGCGGCTCGGGCCGGACCGCCTCGTCGGGTTGGGCAGGGGTCTCGGGGTGGGCAGGGGTCTCGGGTTCGCCGGCCGCGTCGGCCTCGGCAGCCGCCCACGGTTGGTCACTATGCTCCTGGCCCGCATCGAGCCCTATCGCACCCTCCACCGGCCACACGACGTTCATGAACGCGCCGGCCTGAGCATCCGCCTCCCCAGACGCCGAGAACCCCGGCGAGTCCGGTTCGACGGGCCCGTCCACGTCGGGCGCGGGGTCGGACGCGGGGGCCTCGGATTCCCCCGCAGCCGGGTCGGACGCGGGGTCGGACGCGGGGGCCTCGGATTCCCCCGCAGCCGGGTCGGACGCGGGGTCGGACGCGGGGGCCTCGGATTCCCAGGCAGCCGAGTCGGACGCGGGGGCCTCCGATTCCCACGCAGCCGGGTCGGACGCCGAGTCGGACGCTGGGGCCTCGGATTCCCAGGCAGCCGAGTCGGACGCGGGGGCCTCGGATTCCCCCGCAGCCGGGTCGGGCGCGGATGGCTCGGCCCCCTGGTCGACATCCCCACGCCCCGACGCGCCGTCGGCGCGCGATTCTGCGACCCCCGTGCTCAGCGGCGCGGCATCAGCGTCGACGTCCTTGTCCTCCGCGGGCGCGAGATCGTCAGGAGGAGCCGGCGACTGCGTGGTCACGATCCGGATCGCCGAGGCACGGACGACCGCGTCCGCCACCGGTAGTTCCTCGCCATGATCGGCCGGCTCGGACCCGTTGTCGAGGACAGCCCAGTCAACGTGCCCGCAGTCCCGATCCGCGACCCCCCTGGCTTCGTGATAGCGGTGCACCTCGACACCGGACGAGACCGCGACTCGGTGGTCGCCCCGCACGACGAACCGGCCGGGCACGCCCCCCGACTCCTCCCCGAGGCGGGCGATCGCGAAGGAGGGCGCGGCATACAGTCCGTGCCCGAGCAGCAGCCCCAGGACCCCCTCCACCGGGTCATCGTCGGCGAGCGCTTCATGGCAACGCAGCGCGAGGCCGCGATCGTCGGCGCTGAGGAGGACCGCAACACCGCCTCGGACGACAGCCAGGCCATCCCCTGGGACGTAGCTGACCTGGACCGGGCCGGTCTGTGCCGACTGAATCATGGATCACTCCTGGTGTCCGGGACGGGGAATCGTCTTGCCTATGCCGTGCAGGGGGTCGGGGTCGCAGTCGCGCACGTCGACGACGATGACCGAGATGTTGTCGCGCCCACCCGCCATCAGCGCGGCGTCGATGAGCCGGCTGGCGGTTTCGCTGGGGCCGTGCTGCGCGGCGAGGAGCCCGGCGATCGCAGTGTCCGTGACCTCGGAGGTGAGGCCGTCCGTGGTGATCAACCACCGCTCGCCACCGGTGGCCGGAACCATCACGACATCGAGTTCGGGTTCGGGGAGTTCGCCGAGTGCTCTGGTGATGATGTGAC
Organism: Dermatophilaceae bacterium; assembly: GCA_046330995.1. Taxonomy (GTDB): domain Bacteria; phylum Actinomycetota; class Actinomycetes; order Actinomycetales; family Dermatophilaceae; genus Nostocoides_A. Next base: position 245,223 of record JAXLRS010000003.1, on the reverse strand, counting down.
GGGACGGGTGGACCCGCGCCTCGGCACGGGTCAGCACGCCCGCAGCCACGAGTTCCTGAACTTCGGAATGGTCCACGGTGATCTGGCGCACCGACCCTTCTGCGAGCCGATAGACCCGGGAGTCACCGATGCTGAAGACCGCCCAGTGTGGGGCTCCGCACTCGTCCACGAGCGCCACACCGGCAAGGGTCGTGCCCAGGCCGCTCGCGCCTGGGTGCGCGCGCCCATAGTCGACCACGGCCCGATTAGCCGTCGCCACCGACGAGCGCAGTGCACCGGCGCTGACGGGGGCTTCGTCGAGCCGCGACATGACGTCCAGGGCTGTCCGACTGGCGACATCGCCGGCCGCATGACCACCCATACCGTCGGCGACCACGAAGAGGCGTTCGCCCGTGAAAAGGGAGTCCTCGTTGATCTCCCGGACCCGCCCGACATGAGTGGCGAGGCCAACCTCGACGGCCAGCACGCTGAGAACCATAGCCAGTGGGAATGCCGTCAGAGCCTGCTGTCCTCAAAATGAAGGACAGGGCTCCGCAGCGATGAGCTGTGCCCATCGAGCCGGTTGATCGGCATCCTCGGAGGCGTCGTCGCCATTGTCCGCCAATACTTTCGGTGGATCGTCCCGCGACGAAGCGTGCACTTCCACGAACAGCACATCGTCATCGAGGTCCACCCGAAGGTCGGCCCGCGAACCGAGGGTGTCGGCGATCGCCGCCAGTTCGGGCGCGCCCGCATTCTGACCGTCCACGACAAGGGTGGCCATGATCCCCACCGAGCGCGAGTCGGCGCGCGGACTCTCGGGGCAGGTCGCCCGCACGAATGCCCGCGCGGGAACTTGGGGCAGGACCGAGAGCAGCAACTCCCTGAGGGCCGAGATGCCGGCCTCCGGCGTCGACGTGGTGACCGCGAGTTCGACGCGGACCGCCCGCGCGCGCGCCTCGTCCACCGCCTGTCGAACAGCCGGGCTCAGGGCGGGGCGCGCCACCAGCAGATCGCGAATGGCCGCCTCGAGCCGCAGGCAGAGTTCCTGCTCCTGCGCATCGAGGCGTTCGCCTGCGGCGATCCGCCGGAGCATCGGCAGGCACGCCTCTCCCAACTCACTGGAACGGACGCGAACCTCTTCGGCCCGGGCCAAGCGGGACAGCTCATCGACCCGAAGCCGGTGGGCGTCCGCTGCCACGCGATTGAGCGACTGGGCCGCCTGCGTCATGCCACGACGCAGCAGCGTGCCCAACAGCGCACAAACCAGAAGTTGCGCACTCGAGTTGGTGATCGGGGCGACCGGCACCTGACCGTTCTCGACGAGGAACACCAGCGCCATGACCGACGGGATCGCGAGCGCGGTGAGCACCGCACCGCGCCCGGTGTAGCGAAAGGCGATCACGGCGACGACCCCGTCCATCGCGCCGACGAACCAGAGCCGCCAGTCATCGGCCCCCGGGTGGATGACGTTGGCGCTGAGCAGCGCGGCCAGCACCACGACGGTGGCGCTGGAACTCATCCACCGCCGGGGTGCGAACGGGGCCCACCACGACCAGATCAACGTCGCAAGCAACAGAAACGGTGCAAGCTGCGTGATCAGAGGGACCGACGCCATGCCGGTGACATAGGTCAGGCCGATGGCGCTGTGCACGACTACGGCGATGATGGCGAGCAGCACCATGGGAAGGAAGTTCTGCCGACTCCACCGCGACACCGGCACGGCGGCAGTAGTCGTCTGGTGGCGGCCGGTCAGAACGACGAGGGTGCCCCTTCCCGGCTCGGAGTCGATCTCCGCGGTGCCGCCGACCGCGCGCATGCGCGCCCGGATGCTCGTCGCGACCCCCGCGCGGCGACCGCTGCTCAGGCCCGGGTCGAAGCCGACTCCGTGGTCGTTGATGAGCACGCGGGACAGGCGAGGGGTGAAGACGGCGGTCACCGAAGCCTCGTGTTGACCCGAGTGCCGGGCGACATTGGACAGGGCCTCGACGGTCGCGGTCAGCAACGCCTCCGTGAGCCAGGTGTCCGCGGGCGTCCCGCTCACCCGGAGGTCGACATGCAGGCCGAGTTGCGTGGCCGTCTCCGTGATGCGACGGGCCCACGGCTGCCGGTCGTCCCCCGCAACCGGATCGACGGCCTGATAGGACTCCACGGCCTCGGCGGCCATGCGCTGCGCGGCCTCGCCATTCTGACCCCGCCCGGCGACCAGCAGGCTGCCGAGCACGAGATCGTGGACGATGGCGTCGAACCTTCCCCGTTCACGCTCGCGCTGTTGCCCCTGGGCAGCCAGGGCCTGCAGTTCCCAGAGATCGCTCGTGGCCACGGCCACCTTGTCGTTCGCCCGGCGGATGAGGATGACCGCGGTCGCCCCTGCCAGACCGGTCACCACAAAGAGCACTCCCTCGCATGCCCCTTGATAGACCGTCGTCTGTTCCGCCCGGATGAGATAGGTGCTGAACCCCGCGAGCAACGAGGCGATGACACCGGCGCCCGCGCCGAACCCGATGGCGCAGCAGACCGCACCGATGACCATCACGTGGGTGAGCGGGGAGTACTGCATGGTGTGCCGTGTCGGGCCCAGCAGTGGATAGGCCACGTCCATGGCGATGGACAATGCGGCGATGGCCCGGACGGGGCGCAGGTCGTCTCCGCGGGCGAAGGCCTGACGAAGGGCCCATCCACTCAGGCCCAGGAAGCCGAGAAGCAGCACGGCGATCGGGCGTTGCGGGAAACGATCCCCCAACAGAACCAGGTTGACCAGGCCCAGGAGGGCACAGATCAGGGTCGAGATCGCCGCCCCACGGTTGAGCGCGGCACGCAGGTCACGTCGCGCACGCTGCACCGTGGGGCTCGCTTCCCTCGGGTGATCGCATCGACGCACGCCGCCGATCGATCACTCGCGGCTGACGATGTTGGCTGCTCGGAATCAGCCGATCCACTCCACGACGGATCACCCCCCCGGCGACTGGAAACGTTGGACTTGACACATCTGCCAGCCTCGTGATCGGCGGATGGCAGGCGCCAGCCTGGGGCGTTCTCTGTCCAGTTACTGTCTCGGGCGTGTCCATCGGCGCCGACTGCGCCGACCGGCAGTCGGACTCTCAGTCGACCCAGGTGCGGGCGGCGCGGAACATCCGCAGCCAAGGGCTCTCCTGCGCCAGCGGGCCGTCGGTCCACGACATCTGGATGTTGCGCTGGACCCGCTCGGGGTGCGGCATCATCGCCGTGAACCGGCCGTCCGGCGTGGTCACGGACGTGAGCCCGTCCGGGGAGCCGTTGGGGTTGGCCGGATAGGTGCGCGCGGGCGCGCCGGTGGCGTCGACGAAACGGAGGGACCGGCATACGGCCTGCTCGTCGCCGCGGGCGGAGAAGTCGGCGAACCCCTCACCGTGCGCGACGGCGATCGGCAGCCGGGAGCCGGCCATGCCGGCGAAGAACACCGACGGCGAGTCGAGGACCTCGACGAGGGAGAGGCGAGCTTCGTACTGCTCCGAGCGATTCCGGGTGAAACGGGGCCAGGCGTCGGCGCCGGGGATGAGGTCGGCGAGCGCCGCGAACATCTGACAGCCGTTGCAGATCCCGAGCCCGAAGGTGTCGGGCCGGTGGAAGAACTCGTGGAAGGCCGCGGTGAGGTCGGCGTGGAAGAGCACGGACCGGGCCCAGCCCTCGCCGGCGCCGAGGGTGTCGCCATACGAGAAACCGCCGCACGCGACGAGCCCGGTGAAGTCGCGCAGGTCGGCGCGCCCGGTCATCAGGTCGGTCATGTGGACGTCGTATGCCGCGAACCCGGCCCGGTCGAACGCGAACGCCGTCTCGACGTGGCTGTTGACGCCCTGCTCGCGGAGGATCGCGACCTTGGGCCGGGCGCCGAGGTTCAGATAGGGCGCGGCGATGTCGTCGGCCGGGTCGAAGGTGGGCGCGACGACCAGCCGGGTGGCCGGGTCGCCGAGGCGGGCCAGGCTCGCGTGCTCCTCGTCGGCGCACTCGGGGTTGTCTCGCAGGGCGCTGATCCGCCAGGAGACGTCGTCCCAGGCGAGGGCGAGGTCGGCGAGGGGTTCATCGAGAAGGGTCTCGCCCGCGGAGGTGACCCGCAGGCGTGCGGCGGCGCCCGCCGCACCGGCGAGATCGGTGGTGGCGCCGCCGAGGAGGTGGGTCACATCGCCGAGCCCGTGGCCGGCGAGGATCGCCAGCGCCTCGCGCACCCGCTCGGGCCGTATGCCGAGGAGCACCCCGAGCTCTTCGGCGAACAGCGCGCGGGTGGTCGCCGCCCGGTCGCCGGGCGCGGCGAGGGAGGCGAGGTCGATGCTCGCCCCGGTGCCGCCGGCGAACGCCATCTCGCACACCGCGGCCCAGAGGCCGCCGTCGGACCGGTCGTGGTAGGCGACCAGAAGGCCCTTGTCCCGCAACGCCGTCACCGCGTCGATGAGGGCGACGAGGCGCGCGGGGTCGTCGAGGTCGGGGACCTCGGCGCCGAACGCGCCGTGGGTCTGGGCGAGGATGGAGCCGCCGATGCGGTGACGCCCCCCGCCGAGGTCGACGAGGATGAGGGCGCCGTGCGCCGGGAGCCCCGGGGTGAGCGTGCCGCGGACGTCATCGAGGGTGGCGAAGGCGGTGACGACGAGCGAGACGGGCGAGGTGACCCGCTTGTTCGCACCGGTGGCGGGGTCGGTCCACGTCGTCCGCATCGACAACGAGTCCTTGCCGACGGGGACGCCGATGCCGAGCGCGGGGCACAACTCCATGGCGACGGCGTGGACCGTGTCATAGAGCGCCGCGTCCTCGCCGGGCTCCCCGCAGGCGGCCATCCAGTTGCAGGACAACTTGATCCGCGTCCGGTCGATCGGCGCCGCGAGGAGGTTCGTCAGGGCCTCCCCGACCGCCATCCGCCCGGAGGCGGGGGCGTCGAGGGCGGCGATCGGCATCCGCTCGCCGGAGGCCATCGCCTCCCCCGCGAAGCCGACGAGGTCGGCCAGGGTCACCGCGACGTCCGCCACCGGAACCTGCCACGGCCCGGCCATCTGGTCGCGGTGGGTCAGTCCGCCGACGGTCCGGTCGGCGATGGTGATCAGGAAGCGCTTGCTCGCGACGCTCGGGTGCCGCAGGACGGCGTATGCCGCATGGCCGAGATCGACGCTTCGCGCATCGAAGTCGTCACCCACCCGCGCGACCCTGGTCACGTCCCGGGTCATCCGCGGGGGCTTGCCGAGGAGCACCTCCATCGGCATGTCGACGGCGAACTCCTCGCCCGGCTCGCCCTCGACGTCATCGCTGAGTTGCAGGCGGCCGTGCGAACGCGCCACTCCCACAACGGCATACGGACAACGTTCGCGCTCGGCGAGCCGCTGGAACCGGGGGAAGTCCGCGGGGTCGATCGCCAGGACATAGCGTTCCTGGCTCTCGTTGGACCACAATTCCTTGGGCGAGAGCCCGGTCTCGCCGGCCGGCACGCCGTTGAGGTCGAAGCGCGCCCCGAGCCCCGCGCCGTCGACGAGCTCGGGGAAGGCGTTGGACAGCCCGCCCGCGCCGACGTCGTGGATGGCGAGGATGGGGTTCGCCGCGCCGAGGGACCAGCAGTGGTTGATGACCTCCTGCGCGCGCCGCTCCATCTCGGGATTGCCGCGCTGGACGGAGTCGAAGTCGAGGTGTTCGGCGTTGGCACCGGCCGCCATCGACGAGGCGGCGCCGCCGCCCATCCCGATCCGCATCCCCGGACCACCGAGTTGGACCAGGAGCGTCCCCGCGGGGAAGACGACCTTCTCGGTCTGGTCGGCCGAGATCGTCCCGAGGCCGCCGGCGCTCATGATCGGCTTGTGATAGCCGCGGCGCACCCCGGCGACGGTCTGCTCGAAGACCCGGAAGAACCCGCCGAGCCCCGGCCGGCCGAACTCGTTGTTGAACGCCGCGGCCCCGAGCGGCGCCTCGATCATGATGTCGAGCGGGCTGGCGATGTGCCCGGGTGCACCGAAATCCTCGCTCTCCCAAGGCTCTTCGGCGCCAGGCAGCCGGAGATTGGAGACCGCGAACCCGGTGAGCCCGGCCTTGGGCTGCGACCCGCGCCCCGTCGCGCCCTCGTCGCGGATCTCACCGCCGGCACCGGTCGCCGCACCCGGGAAGGGGGAGATCGCCGTTGGGTGGTTGTGCGTCTCGACCTTCATCAGGACATGGACCTCGCCGTCGCGGGCGGCATACGGGCTCGGCCCCTCGGGCGACCCCTCCGGCAGCCACCGTGCGCGCACCGACCCGGCCATGATCGAGGCGTTGTCCGTGTAGGCGACGATCGTCCCCGCCCCGGCGACCTCCTCGGTGTGCCGGATCATCCCGAAGAGCGAGCGCGGTTGCGCCGCTCCGTCGATGACGAAGTCGGCATTGAAGATCTTGTGCCGGCAGTGCTCGGAGTTCGCCTGGGCGAACATCGTCAGTTCGACGTCGGTCGGGTTGCGGCCGAGTCCGGTGAAGGCGCCGACGAGATAGTCGATCTCGTCGGTCGACAACGCCAGTCCGTATGCCGCGTCGGCGGCTTCCAGCGCCGCCCGCCCCTCGCCGAGGACGTCGACGTGCGCCATCGGCTCGGCTTCGCGTTCGGCGAAGAGCGACTGCGCCGCGTCGAGCGTGGGCAGCGCAGACTCGGTCATCCGGTCGTGGAGGAGGTCGGCGCAGGCGTGCCACTCGGCCTCCGACAGGGGCCCGCCGGTCAGGACATACTCCGTCACCCGCTCGACACGGTGGATGGCGACACCGCAGTTGCGAACGATGTCGGTGGCCTTGCTCGACCAGGGCGAGACGGTGCCGAGCCGGGGTGTCACGACGACGACGGTGCCGTCGGCGGGGGCGGGCCCGGCATACGGACGGCCATAGGTGAGCAGCAGGTCGACCGATGTCGCCGCCTCGGGGGTGAGCGCCTCGAGACTGGCGACGACGTGGACGAAGCGCCCGTCCACCCCGGTGACCTGCGGCGCGACCGCCTCGAGTCGAGCCAGGAGGGCCCGCGCGCGGAAGGGCGAGAGTGCCTCTCCCCCCTCGAACGTGGTCAGGACCAGGTCGTGCGTGCTCACCGGGCGGGCTCCTTGTCGGCGGTTCGCGGGCGCGTGGGGGCAGGTCGATTCTCTCAGGGTGCCGGGCGGGGGGCGTACCCTGCCGGGCGTGGGCCTGCGCCGGACGATCCGCACCCGCGTGTTGGGTGTCGTCCTCGCCGCGTTCGTCCTCGTCGTCCTCGCGGGCATCGGTGTGCTCGCCGGCGTCGTCGTCCACGTCCTGCGGGCGCAGGCGATCGCGAGCACGACGGCGACCGCCGGGTGGGTCGCCGAGGAACTCGCCGACGCCTCCCCCGCCCGGGTCGTCGCCGCGCACCGGCCGGGGCCGGAGCACGTCGTGCAGATCCTCGGTCACGACGGCCGGGTCCTCGCGGGCAGCCCGGCGGGCCTCGCGCCGCTGACGACCCGGACGGGACGGGTGGATCATCCTGCCGTCACCACGGTCGGGGCGATCCCCGGGTTCGACAGCGACGGATTCGTCGTCGTCGTCACCGGGGCGCGGGACGCGGCGGGCGACCGCCTCACCGTCGTCGCCGCGGCCCCGTCGAGTCTGGAGGAGGGGACGAAGCTCGCACTGACGGCCGTTCTCGTGCTCACCGGCGCCGCGCTCGTCCTCGCCGTCGGCCTCGGAGTGCGGTATGCCGTGGGCGCCGCCCTCCGTCCCGTCGACGCCATGGGTGCGGAGGTTCGGGCGATCACCGACATCGGGTCGAGCGGGTCGGTGGCGGTCCCCGAAGGAGACGATGAGTTGAGCCGGCTCGCCGCCACGCTCAACGATCTCCTCGACCGGCTCCGGGCGGCCGACACGGGGCGGCGGGCGTTCGTCTCCGACGCCGGTCACGAACTGCGCAGCCCGTTGGCCGCCGCACGGCTGAGCCTGGAGCGGCTCGCCGATCCGGGGCTCGATGACGTGTCCCGGGCGCGGTCGGCCGAGCGGGCCCGCACCGCCGTCGACCGGCTCGGCGTCGTCGTCGACGACCTGCTCGTCCTGTCCCGGATCGATGAGCGCCGCACCCCGCGCCTGACCGCCATCGACCTCGACGACCTCGTCCTGCGGGCGGCGCGGGCGGTGCCGCCGGGGTCGCTTCCGGTGGCTCTCGACCTCGCGCCCGTCCAGGTGCGCGGCGACGCCGCGCTGCTCGACAAGGTCGTCCGCAACCTCCTCGACAACGCCCAGCGGCACGCGCGCGGACAGGTGCGGGTGCGCGTGCGGCATACGGACGAGGGGGCGTGGCTCGCCGTCGACAACGACGGCGCCCCGGTGCCGGTGGCCGAGCGGGAGCGGGTGTTCGAGCGGTTCGTCCGGCTCGACGAGGCCCGCGACCGCGACCGGGGCGGCTCCGGACTCGGCCTGTCGATCGTCGCCGCCGCGGTCGCAAGGCACGGCGGGAGCGTGCGCGCGGAGGAGGCCGACGACGGCTGGTGCCGCTTCGTCGTCACTCTGCCCGCGTGACCGGGGTGGCTCCTCCGCCGAGTGTGGGGTGATCGGACGAGAGTGGGGTGTCAACCACGCAGTCTCGTCCCGAAACCCCACACTCGGCGGAAAACCCCACACTGGGTGCGCGCAGCCGCCGTCACCTGCCCGGCGTCACCGCGGGGACGAGCCGATACCCCATTCCCCGGACCGTCTCCACCGACTGCACCCCGAACGGCGCGTCGATCTTGCGGCGCAGGTAGCCGACATAGACCTCGACGACATTGTCGGCGCCGGGATAATCCGAGTCCCAGACAGCGTCGAGGAGGTCGGCCTTGCTGACGACCTCGCCCGCGTGCCGCATGAAGTGGTGGAGCAGGGCGAACTCCCTCGGCGTCAGATCGATCCCCACGCCTCCCCGCTCGACGCGCCGGGCCATCGGCTCGACGACGAGGTTCCCGCACTCGAGCCGCAGCGCCTGGGGCGTCCCGCTGCGCCGCAGGACCGCCTGGAGCCGCGCGGCGAGCACGACGACGCTGAACGGCTTCGTCACATAGTCGTCCGCCCCGAACTCGAAGGCGTCGCTCTGGTCGAACTCCCCGTCCTTGGCGCTGAGCATGACGACGGCGGTCCTGGTGTCGCTCTCGCGGAGACGCTGAAGCACGGCATACCCATTGAGCCCAGGAAGCATGATGTCGAGGAGGACGACGTCATATCCGCCGTAGCGGGCCAACGCGAGCCCGTGATGTCCGTCATGGGCGACGTCGACGACCCAGCCCCGGTCGCGCATGGTCGCGGCGAGTTCGCCGGCGAGGTCGCGTTCGTCGTCGACGATGAGCAGGCGCATGGTCTCCTCTCAGCCTCCTCTCAGCGGAGGGGTTCTAGCGTCGAACCGCCCACTCCCTTCGCCGAAGGATTGTCATGTTCGACACCATCATGGGCCTTCCGGTCCATGTCCTCGTCATCCACGCCGTCGTCGTGCTCGGCCCCCTCGCCGCGCTCCTCGCAATCGCGTATGCCGCCCGCCCCGCCTGGCGTGCCACGCTGAAGTGGCCGCTCGTCGTCGGCGCCCTCGCGACCGGCTTCACCGGGTTCGTCGCCGGCGAGAGTGGGGAGCAGCTCGAGCGGCGTGTCACCGCATCGGACAGTGGCGACGCCGCCGCCCTCGCCCTCCTCCACGACCACACCGAGGCCGGCGACCTCGCCAAGATCCTCTGCCTGCTGTTCATGGTCGTCGTGCTCGTCGCGGTCTTCTGGGCGCTGCCGGCGACCGGGCGGGCGAAGTCCGGCGCGATCGGCCTGGTCGCCTCGCTCGCCATCGGCCTCGCCTCCCTCGCGGCCATCGGGTCGATCGCCTACACCGGCCACACCGGCGCCAAGGCCGCCTGGGCCGACCAGATCACCACGGTCACCGCAGAGAAGTAGCCCGGGCCAGGGTGGTTAGGCTCGACCGTATGACGCCCCTCAAGTCCGCCACCGACGTCGCCACCGCACCCCTGGTCGCCCTCGGGCTCGCCGGCGGCTACCTCGTCGCCCGGGAGACCGGCATACGGCCCCTCGGCGGGGTGCTCCTCGGTGCGGCCGGTCTCCTCGCCGGCCGCACCTGGCTCGCCCGCGGCGGCCCGGCGGTGGCGGGCGGGCTCGGCGCGCTCTATCTGCTCGCCTTCGGCGCCTCCCACCCGCTCGCCAAGCAGATCGGCGCGTGGCCGTCGGTCGGCGTCGTGACGGCGGTCGCCGCCGGCGCCGCGTATGCCGCGTCCGACCGCCGCCGCGAACTCACCGCGGGCTGACGGGCGCCGCTCGTGGCGTCGCCGACACGGTGGGAGACCGACACCGATCCCGGCCACTCGCAGTGGTATGTCGAGCGCTTCCGGCGCATGGCCGCAGACGGGGCCGACCTCGTCGGTGAGGCCCGGCTCGTCGACGCGATGGTCCCGCGGCACGCGCGGATCCTCGACGCCGGCTGCGGGCCGGGCCGGCACGCGGCCTACCTCCACGCCGTGGGGCATGACGTCGTCGGCGTCGACGCCGACCCCGAGCTGATCGCCGCTGCCGTGGCCGACCACCCCGGGCCGCGCTGGCATGTTGCCGACCTCAGCGAACTCGACCTGCCCGCCCTCGGCGAGACGGACCCCTTCGACGCCATCCTCGTCGCCGGCAATGTCATGGTCTTCCTCGCCCCCGACACCGAGGCCGCGGTCCTGCGCCGCCTGCACGACCACCTGACGCAAGACGGGTTCGTCGTCACCGGCTTCCACACCGACCGCGCCCTCGCCGTCGTGGATTTCGACGCCGCCGTCGACGCCGCCGGACTGCGGATCGAGCACCGGTTCGCGACGTGGGACCTGCGACCCTGGCGCGACGACGCCGACTTCGTCGTCACGGTCCTGCGCCGGGCGTGAGGGCGTCCTCCTGGCGCCTTGTCTGGGGCCTCGGCCTGGTCAGCCTCGCGGCCGACATGGTCTATGAGGGCGCCCGTTCGGTCCATGGCCCGGCTCTCGCCGCCCTCGCGACCGGCGCCGGCCTCCCCCGCCCCTTCTTCGCGTATGCCGTCGCCGCCAGCCTCACCACCGGCGGCCTGGTCACCTTCGGCGTCCTCGGCTTCCACCTGACCACGCGACATCTCGTCACGACCGCCCACCTCCCGCTCGCGTATGCCGCGGCCATGGCCGTCGAGGCGCTCGCCGCGCTCGGGGTGGGTGCGGCATACGACCGGCACGGTGCCCGCCTCCTCCTCGTCCCGCCCCTCGTCGCGCTCGTCCCCCCGCTCGCCCTGAGCGGGCGGCTCGGGCTCGCCCTCACCGGCCTGGTCGCCTGGGGTGTCGCTGTCGGAGTTCAGGATTCGACGATCAAGGCGCTCGTCGCCGAGTTGGTCGACCCGGCCCGCCGGGCCAGTGCGTATGGCGTGTTCGCCGGCATCCAGGGTGGCTTCGCCATCGTCGGCGGCCTGGGGATCGGGTGGCTCTATGAGCGCTCGCTCCCCGCCCTCGTGGCTGTCGTCGCCGTCGCGGAGGCAGCGGCGCTCGTGATCCCCGCCGGGACCCTCAGGACCCGAGCGCGGCGATCGTCACCGTGAGGCCGCGGCTCTCCCCCGGAGCGAGGAGGACGTCGGCCGCGGCCGAGTTGAAGGCGTCGGGCCCGCAGGTCATCGGCTCGATGGCGACGGCGCGGCGGTGGTCGCCACCCGGCATACCGTCCGCGGTGTAGGCCTGCACCCACGGACCGTCCGGCCCCCACCGGAACCCGACGCCACGCCCGTCGGGGTCGCGGACGGACGCGGCATATGTCCCGTCAGCGCCCGCGACGAGCCTCGTGAACGCGTTGTCGATCGCTTTCTCCCGCAGGGATGTTCCTGACCGCAACGCGGCGTCGGCCGGGACGAGCGCGCCCGGCACGAGCCGGTCCGGGGTCACCTCCTGGACGCGCGTCACCGGGAGGGTCAGCGTCCAGTCATCGACGGCCCCGGTGGGCGCCACGGCATAGGGATGTATGCCGCACCCGAACGGCGCTGGCGTATCCGACACATTGCGTCCACTCACCGACCAGGCCAAGCCGGTCGCCGCGTCCATGCGGTAGCCGGCGCGGACCTCGATCGCCCACGGGTACCAAGGCTGGGGCACGCTCGTCAGGACCCAGACGACCGCGTCCGGCGCCGACTCCACGAGCGTGAAACGGTCCCAGACCACGAGCCCGTGGAGGGCGTGCCCGCGCTCCGGCTCGGTGAGCGGGAGGAGGAAATCCGTTCCGCCGCAACCATACCGGCCGTCAACGACGCGGTTGGGCCAGGGGGCGAGGACCGATCCTCGATGGCCCGTCCGGATCGCCCTCTCGGCGAACCCGAGGACGAGGGGGACACCACGGTGGGTCAGCGTCCGCAGCCCGCCGCCGACCTCGGTCGTGGTCGCAGAGTAGTCACCCGAGCGGATCGTCACCTGTGTGCCGGAGGGGATCACCGGGCCATCCTCGCGGATCAACGGCCGAGCAGGCTCGCCATCTTCTTCGCGACGAAGTCGGTCGCCCGCTGCGGCGCCAGCCGGGTCATCGCGTCGAGCCCGCGCGCGTCCCGGCCGATGACGACGCGATAGCTGCCCTTCTCGATCCCCGTGAGGATCTGCCGGGCCGCGGCGGTCGCGGTCGTCATCGACATCGACGACCCCGCCTCCTCCGCCGCCGCGCCACCCGGCATCGCGACGCCGCTGTTCTCGGTGATGCCCGTCGCGACCCCGCCGGGGAAGACGACGGTGACTGCGACGGGCGTGCCGCGCAACTCGGCATACAGGCCTTCGGTGAAGAGTTTGACCGCGGCCTTGCTCGCGCCATAGACCGTCTGGCCCGGCACCGGCGCGAAGCCGCCCATGCTCGACACATTGACGAGACACGCCTCGGGCCGGGTGAGCAGCACCGGGAGGAACGCCTTCGTCGTGTTGACGACGCCCCAGAAGTTGACTGCCATCACCTTCTCCATGTCGGCGAAGTCGAGGTCGGCGACCGGCACGAACCGCTGGATGATCCCGGCGACGTTGAGCAGCCCGTCGACCGCGCCGTGGGCCGCTTCGACCGCCGCCGGGAGCGCGGCGACGGCAGCCCGGTCGGCGACATCGACCGCGTGCGTGGAAAGCCGGGGGGCATTGGTCCCGGCGAGACCGAGCGTCTCGTCCAGACCCGCCTGACGCAGGTCGACGGCCGCGACGCGCGCGCCGCGGGCGAGGAGTTCCAGAACCACCTCCCGGCCGATCCCGTTGCCCCCGCCGGTGACGACGAACACCTTGTCGCGCAACTTCATGACGACTCGCCTCCTGCGCTCATCGTATGGCGACCGCCCGCCCCCTGCGCGAACGGTCGCCACACGGCGCATCCGGGAACTCAGCCCCCGACGGGCAGGTCGCGCCGGCGCAACCGCAGGGCGCCGAGAGCCAGCGGGAGGACCGCCCAGAGGAGCGCGGCGCAGGCGAAGTGGAGGAGATCGGTCGACGTCGCGGTCCCTCCGGCGAGCGGTGTCTGCGTCGTGGACAGGTCGATCCACGAGACCACGCCGTGGCCGGCGGCGGAGGCCGCGCCGAAGCCGATCATCGGCAGGGTGAAGAAGGCGGCGATCGCCGCGGCGGTCGACTGGATGAGCGCGCCGAAGGCGACACCGACGAGGACCTCGGTGAACTGGACGGCCAGCCCCTGGGTGAACACCGAGTCCGGCATGGCGGCGACCCACTGGTGGCCGGTCAGACGGGGCAGGACGACCGGACCCAGCGCGGCCAGCCCGACGGCGACGCCGTGCAGGACGTCGGCGACGAGGAGCATGGCGAGCACCTTGGCGCCGAGGACGCGCAGCCGCCGCGGTTCCAGGAGGAAGGCGCTGGCGTTGGTGCGCTTCCCGAATTCACCGGTGACCAGAACGATCCCGAGGATCGGCAGGATGACCCACTGCGGCGCGAGGAGCGCTCGGAGCAGGGTCGCCGAGGTGCGCTCGGCGGGCAGCGCCGTGGCGATCGTGCCGGCGAGGGAGAGGGCGCTGAGGAGGATGACCCCCAGGAGCAGTCCGAGGCCGGCGCGGGTGTCGGTGAGCTTGCGCAGTTCGAGGACGAACTGCCGGGCGAACGGGTGGAGGCGCCGCTCGGGCACCTCGGGCGTCGTCAGCGGGACGGGAGTCGTGGTCAGGACGGTCATCGCGGGTCTTCCTTCGAGGCTGGGGTTGGCGAGTGGTCGGGCGGTCGGTGGCGATCGGGCTGCGGTCAGGCGGCGCGGTGGCGCCGGTCGGGCGCCAGGGCGAGGTAGGCCGCCTCGAGGCTGCCCGCCGCCTCGAACTGGGTCAGCGGCCCGGCGGCGACGAGCCGGCCGCCGTCGACGATGACGACGTCGTCGGCGATGCGCTCGACCTCGTCGAGGACGTGACTCGACAGCAGGACGGTGCGGCCCTCGGCCGCCAGCTCGCGCAGCAGGTCGCGCAGCCAGACGATCCCGTGCGGGTCGAGCCCGTTGGCCGGCTCGTCGAGGACGAGGACGCCCGGGTCGCCGATCATCGCGTGCGCGATGGCGAGCCGCTGCTGCATCCCCAGCGAATAGGTTCCGACCCGGCGCCGGGCCTCGGCCCGCGAGAGCCCGACGAGGTCGAGCATCTGGTCGATGCGGGACTTCGCGAGCCCGGCCGACAGGACGCCGAGGGTGAGCACCTCGACACCGGTTCGGCCGCCCTGGGCCGCAACGGAACCCAGGACGAAGCCGGCGTGCCGGGTGGGGTCCGGAAGGTCGGCATACGGGCGGCCGTCGATCAGCGCCCGTCCGCTCGTGGGGTGGACGAGCCCGGCGAGTACGGCGAGGGTCGTGGTCTTGCCGGACCCGTTGGGGCCGAGAAAGCCGGTCACCGCGCCGGGACGGGCGGTGAAGGTCAGGGCGTCGACCGCGAGCGTGGAACGGTAGCGCTTGGTGAGGTTCTCGATCTCGATCATGCCGAGGACTCTCGTCGCGCCGGATGGTCCCCGGCATCGTGCCCGAGGCCGGACCACGCGCGACCTCGGTCGCGGATGTCACCGACCTTGGTCGTATGCCGCGTGCTCCCCTCCCGTCCCTACGCTTGCGTCTATGAGCCCCACCACCGCGACCGCACCCGGCGCTGCCGTCTCGGTTCCGGACGAGCCGTCGCTCGACTGGTGGGGTCACACGTGGCGGATGGCGCTCGCCGCTCTCCCGATCCTCTCCTCGACGGCGACCCTGCTCTTCGCCCCCGATGCGGACGTGGGGGGCATGTCCGTCCGGTCGCGGATCATCGATGTCTGCGTCGGGTCGGTGGCCGTCGGGCTCCTCTGGTGGCACCGCCGATACCCGCGGGCGGTGATGCTCGCCCTCGTCGGCGCCGTCCTCATCGGTCCCGCCTCGCTGGGGGCCGCGGCGGTCGCGTTCGCCTCGATCGCGACCCGTCGCCGGGCGCGGGAGATCGCCGGGTTCTTCGCGCTCGCCCTGGCGGCGGACTACGGATCGCACTACCTCTATCGGCCCCGCGCCGCCGGCGCGGGCTATCTCGCCCTCACCGCCGTCACCGGCGCCTATCTTCTCCTCGCCATGGGGGTCGGCCTCTATGTCGGGGGGCGCCGGGCCGTCGTCGCCCGATGGCAGGAGCGCGCGCGCGTCGCCATCGCCGAGCAGGAGGCCAAGGTCGCGGCGGCGCGCAGCGCGGAGCGGACCCGGATCGCGCGGGAGATGCACGACGTCCTCGCCCACCGGATCTCCCTGCTCTCGATGCACGCCGGCGTGCTCGCCTTTCGGGATGACCTGCCGCGCACCGAGATCCGCGCGGAGGCCGAGCTGATCCAGGCGACGGCGAGCGAGGCGCTCGGGGAGTTGCGCGGCATCCTCGGGCTGCTGCGGGCCACGGAGGTCCCGCTCGATGACCCGCACCGGGAGGCGCCGCAGCCGACCATCGACGACCTGCCGCGGCTCGTCGAGGAGGCGCGGGCCGCGGGCGCCGAGGTGGTTCTGGACCTCGACCTCCCGGCCGAGCCCGCCGTGCCGGCCACGCTCGGGCGGCACATCCACCGGATCGCCCAGGAGTGCCTGACCAATGCCCGCAAGCACGCGCCGGGGGCACCGGTGCGTGTCGGCCTCGCGGGGTCCCCGGGGGCCGAACTCGTCCTCACCGTCGAGAACGCCCCTGCCCGTATGCCGCGCCTCACCCTCCCGGGATCCGGACTCGGCCTCGTCGGGGTCGCCGAACGCGCCACGATCGTCGGCGGTAGCCTCGAGCATGGCCGGACCCGCGACGGCGGATACCTGGTCGTCGTTCGCCTGCCGTGGACGGTCACGCTCGGTGAGGGAGAATGACGATGGTGGAGAGCCCGATCCGCGTGGTCCTGGTCGACGACGACGCGCTGGTGCGAACCGGCTTGCGGATGATGCTCGCCGGCGACCCGGCGTTGGAGGTCGTCGGTGAGGCCGTCGACGGGATCGAGGCGATCGCCCAGATCCGCCAGCACCGGCCCGATGTCGTGCTGATGGATATCCGGATGCCACGCCAAGACGGGATCACGACGACCGAGCAGGTCGTGGCCCGGCCGGGGCATCCGCAGATCATCGTCCTGACGACCTTCGATACCGACGACATGGTGCTGGCGGCGTTGCGCGCGGGAGCCAGTGGCTTCCTCCTCAAGGACACCCACCCGCGTCAGATCGTCGAGGCGGTCCGCCGGGTGCACGCGGGTGAGCCGATGCTCTCCCCCAGCGTGACGCGCCGGCTCATCGGGGCGGTCGCCACCGGAGGCGCCGACCCGCGGCGCGCCGAGGCCAAGGCACTCGTCGAGACCCTGAGCGACCGCGAACGCGAGATCGCCGCCGCCATCGCCGAGGGGGCGACCAACGCCGACATTGCCGGCCGCCTCTATCTCTCCGTCGCCACCGTCAAGGCCCATGTGACGCACGTGATGGCCAAGCTGCGCGCCGACAACCGGGTCCAGGTCGCGATCCGGATGCACGACGCGGGCGTGGCCTGACGTCCCCGAAGGCCCGCAGCCCGATCAGCCGAGGCCGCGGGTGTCGAAGACCGCAGCATAGAGCACCTGGTGGAACTTCGCGGCCGGGTCGGCGGGCCTGCTGGCGAGGGCCCAGACCGAGTACGCCCGGCCGTCTGCCATGGCGCTGCCGATGTAGTCGCCGGGGAAGCGGCCGCGGGCGAACGCGGCATACGCATAGTCGGTGCGTTTGCCGATCGCCCTGGGCGCGCGGAAGGTTCGACCGCGATCGACCGAGGTCGAGACGTACTGCTGACCCCACCACGTCGGCTTCGTCGAGGCGTTGGTCAGGCCATAGGACACCATGACCGTGCCGCCGCGGGCGGCGACGTCGACGTTGACGGTGAGCAGGCCCGTCAGGGGATGGTTGACGACGACCGGCGCCGTCCACGTGCGGCCGTCGGTCGATGAGGAGACCTTGACGGCGGTGCGCTGGGCGGAGTTCCACGCGGCATACATGACCTTGGTGGCCGGGTCGACCGTCGCGGACGGGAGACAGCAGCGGACGCCGGCCGGGCCGCCCCCGACGTCGTCGGTGATCGTCCCGCCGCGCCGCCAGGTCGTCCCGCCGTCCGTCGAGATCACCGAGCGAACGACGGGGCCCTCGGCCTTCGTGGCGCTGCGGAGGACGGGGCGCAGCGCCGGGTTCTCGACCCGATCGCCTGCGGACCCCGTCCCGAAGTCCATGAAGGTGTCGACGAGCGTCCCGCTGGGGAGCACCATCGGCTGGGAGTTCTGCGTGTTGGTGTCCGGATCCGAGACGGCGATCGGGGTGGTCCAGTGGCGACCGCCGTCATCGGAGTAGACCAGCGCCTGGGGGGAGTAGTAGTTGCCGAACATATCGGCGGTGAAGGCCGTCCAGAACTGATAGAGCCGGCCCCGGTGGGGGCTCGACGCGCCGGAGTCGACGACGAGCCAGTTCTTGTCGTCGGAGACACTGCACGTGTGACTCTGATGGGCGAGAACGGGTTTGGCGAAGGTTCGCCCGCCGTCGGCGCTGCGGGACACCGCGACGGCCGAATCGCACGTCTTGGGGTCGAAGATCAGCGTCGAGACGTATGCCGTGCCGTCCGGCCCGTAGGCCGCCACCGGATCGCTCGCCCGCACCCACGGCTTGGACGCGCCCGTCGCCGTGGTGAGGCCGGGCAGCGGCTTCTGGATCCAGGTCTTCCCGCCGTCGCCGGTCCACGCGCTCGCGATGCCGACGGCTCCGCCGTCGGGGTAGCGCCCGTCGTGGGCGACCGCGAGTGCGATCCGGGAGTCCTTCGGGGACACCGCGATATCGGGTTCGACGAGGGTGTCGGGCTCCGAGCCCGGGAGGGCCGGGAGGTCCTGGCGGGCGATCTGGCCGACCCAGGTGACCGGCGGGCCGGCCTGAGCCGCCCCACCGGGGGCGGCCGCACCGGGAGCCGCCGCACCGCGGGCCGCCGCGCCCGCGCCGGTGGCGGTGGGCGCCGCGAGCACGGCCGTGGCGAGCGTGACGGTGGCCAGCAGGGCGAGGCGCGCCGCGGCATACGGCCTGGATGTGTGGATCATGGTTTCCTCCTCCATCGCGTGCCGTCCATCCTCCTCCTCAGGGGTCCCGCACATCACGCCCGGCTCCGAGGAAGCTCCGCCGGCCAAGGTTCGTCCGCGAGGCGCACCATGCATCCGGCGCGAAGTCGACCACACTGTGCTGAGTCGCCGACGCCCGCAGCAGGAGGCACGAATGCCGAAGAATCCCCCGAAGCCGACCGACGACCCCACGAAGCAGGCCCCTCGACCGGTGGTCTGGATGACCGAGCCCGAGGCCCACGACTACCCCGCGGCCGCGGCCTATCTCAGCCTCCTCGCCCCGGCCGCAGACGTCACCCGCATGGTCGACGCCCTCGAGGCGGCCGCCACGGTCACCCGCAAGGCGAAGGACATCCTCCGGGCGAGCGGGCTCCCCCTGCTCGACGTCACCAATCCCCACGTCGCCGGTGACCTGCGCAAGATCGCTGCCGGGCAACGGCTCTCGCCCGTCCTCATCGTCAGAGGGGATCTCGCGACCGGCCGGTCGTCCGTCGTCGCGGACGGCTACCACCGCGTCTGCGCGAGCTACCACACCGACGAGAACACCGACATCCCCATCCGGCTCGCCGACCTCCCGGCCACGTGACCGTCGCGCAACTGGCGCTCGTTTGCGCCGTCGCCATTCTCGGGCCGCTCCTGTCGATCTCCCGGTTCGTCCACCTCCCCGTCGTCATCGGCGAACTCGTCGTCGGCATCATCCTCGGTGCCAGCGGTTTCCACGTCCTGTCCGCGTCGGATCCGACGTTCCGCTTCCTCGGCGACGACATCGGATTCGCCCTCGTGATGTTCGTCGTCGGCTCCCACGTTCCCATCCGGTCGCCCGGCATTCGCACCGGCCTGAGCGCCGGACTCGCCCGGGCCGTCCTCATCGCCGTCCTCGCCGTGCCGGCGGGCCTCGCGATCGCCACCCTGTTCGGCACCGGTCACGGCCTTCTGTATGCCGTGCTCCTCGCCTCGTCCTCGGCCTCCATCGTCATGCCGAGCCTCGACGGGCTCCCACTCACCGGGGCGCGGATCCTCGCGACGCTCGCCCAGCTCGCGGTCGCCGACGCACTGTGCATCGTCCTGCTGCCGCTGGCGGTGACGCCGGCCAGGGCCCTCGGGCGCGCAGCCGTCGGCGAGCCACGCCGGCTCGCCCGGCAGCTGTTCGCGCTCACCGAGGGCTTCTTCGCCCCGATCTTCTTCGTCTGGCTGGGCGCCGGGCTCGATCTGCACGCGGTCGTCCGCGAGCCCTCCCTCCTCGCGCTCGGCGTGGCACTCGGCCTCGGCGCCACGCTGGTCCACGCGACGGGACACCTGCTCGGGCAACCGCTCCCGCTCGCCGTCAGCACCGCCGCCCAGCTCGGCGTCCCGGTGGCCGCCGCGACCCTGGGCCGGTCCGCGGGCGTGCTTCGCCCGGGCGAGGACGCCGCGCTGCTGGTCGGGGCCCTGGTGACGATCCTCGCGACCGCGCTCATGAGTGGTCGGGTCGCCGCGATCTCCCGAGCGACCGGCGGCGACCCGCCCCTCGGCGTCAGCTCATCCGCTCGATGATCATCGCCATCCCCTGACCGCCGCCCACGCACATCGTCTCGAGTCCGATCTGCTTGTCGTGGAAGGCGAGCGAGTGCACGAGGGTCGAGGTGATCCGCGCGCCGGTCATCCCGAAGGGATGCCCGATGGCGATCGCGCCGCCGTTGACGTTGAGCTTGTCGAGCGGCAGCCCGAGCTCGCGGGCCGACCCGAGCACCTGGACCGCGAACGCCTCGTTGATCTCGGCGAGGTCGATGTCGTCAATGGTCATGCCGGCGAGCGCGAGGGCGCGCCGGGTGGCTTCGATCGGGCCGAGGCCCATGATCTCCGGGGACAGGCCGGACACGCCCGTCGACACGATCCGGGCGAGGGGGGTGAGGCCGAGCTCGCGGGCCCGGCTGTCGCTCATGATGACGACCGCCGCCGCCCCGTCGTTGAGGGGGCAGGCATTCCCGGCGGTGACAGTGCCGTCGGGCCGGAACACCGGCTTGAGCTGCGAGACCGCCTCGAGTGTCGTGCCCGGCCGCGGCCCGTCGTCGGCGCTGACGACCGTGCCGGACGGGGTGGTCACCGGGACGATGTCGGAGGCCCAGAAGCCGTTGGCGATGGCCGCCTCGGCGAGGTTCTGGCTGCGCACCCCGAACTCGTCCTGCTCGTGCCGGCCGATCCCGGTCGCCTGCGCGACGTTCTCGGCGGTCTGGCCCATGGTGATGTAGATGTCCGGCAGGTCGCCGCTCTCCCTCGGGTCCGTCCACGGCTCCGCGCCGCCAGCGGCGCGGCGCGCCGTCCGGGCCTTGGCCCCGTCGAACACCGGGTTCTCGGTGTCGGGGAGGAAGTCGGCGCCCCCCTTGACGAACCGGCTCACCGTCTCGACGCCGGCGGACACGAACGCCTGGCCTTCGCCGGCCTTGATGGCGTGGAACGCCATACGGGAGGTCTGGAGGCTCGAGGAGCAGTAGCGGTTGACGGTCACGCCCGGCAGGCTGTCCAGGCCCGCGAGCACGGCGACGACGCGGGCCATGTTGAACCCGCCCTCACCTGCGGGCTGGCCGCAGCCGAGCATGAGGTCGTCGATGGTCGTCGGGTCGAGGGCGGGCACCTGGTCGAGGGCGGCCCGCACCATCTGGGCGGCGAGGTCGTCCGGCCGCAGCTCGACCAGCGATCCCTTGCCCGCGCGGCCGATCGGGGACCGGGCGACGGAGACGATGACGGCTTCGGGCATGACGGGACTCTCCTTCGTGCGAGGGATCAGACCTCCACACTCGCACGGATGCCGCACCCCGGCGCCGCCATCCTCCTGTGAGGTGTATGACGATGACGTGACCCTTCCGAGCGGCCCCTTGGCCGGCCTACGCGTCCTCGAACTCGCCGGGCTGGGGCCGGGCCCTCACGCCTGCATGATCCTGGCCGATCTCGGCGCCGACGTCGTCCGGATCGAGCGGCCCGTGCCCGGTCTCGACCTCCACGGCGGGCGCCCCGATCACCTCCTGCGCGGGCGGCGTTCGGTCGCGGCCGACCTCAAGGAGCCCGGCGGACTCGCCACCGTGCGTCGCCTCATCGCCGTCGCCGACGTCGTCGTCGAGGGCTATCGACCCGGAGTCGCCGAGCGTCTCGGCATCGGGCCCGACGCAGCCCTCGCCGACAACCCGCGGCTGGTCTATGCCCGGATGACCGGCTGGGGACAGGACGGTCCGCGGGCGAGCACGGCCGGCCATGACCTCAACTACATCTCCCTCACCGGGGCGCTCCACGCGATCGCCCGCCCGGGGCAGCCTCCGACCGTGCCGCTCAACCTCGTCGGGGATTTCGGCGGGGGCTCGATGCTCTGTCTCGTCGGGATTCTCGCCGCCCTCTGGGAGCGCGAACGCTCCGGCCGCGGCCAGGTCGTCGACGCGGCGATGGTCGACGGCGCCTCGCTCCTGATGCAGATGATCTGGGCGATGCTCGCCAACGACCTGTGGGTCGACCGGCCCGCCGCCAACCTCCTCGACGGCGCGGCGCCGTTCTATGACGTCTATCCCTGCGCCGACGGGGCTTTCCTCGCGGTCGGGGCGTTGGAGCCGCAGTTCTATGCCGCGCTCCTCGCCGGGCTCGGTCTCGACCCGGACACCCTTCCCCCACAGTCCGATCCACGTGGATGGCCGCGCCTTCGGGCCGCCATCGCCGAGCGGATCGCGAGCCGGACGCGAGCGGAGTGGGTCGCCGTCTTCGACGGGACCGATGCGTGCGTGACGCCGGTCAACTCGCTGGCGGACGCGGCATACGACCCGCATCTGCGCGCCCGCGGGACGTTCGTCGAGATCGACGGGGTGACGCAGCCGGCCCCCGCTCCCCGCTTCTCCCGCACCCCCGCCGCGACCCCGACGCCGCCGCGACCGCCGGGCGCGGACACCGATGCGGTGCTGCGCGACTGGCTCGGGGCGTGACGCGCCGCGCGTCCGAAGGTGATGCGTCCGCACCTCGCGTCGGCTCATCGGTGAGTGACATCGCGGCTATAGCCGCAGTATCACGCACCGATATCGTCAAGGAGCCCTGGCCCCCGCCTCCCCGCCCGTGCCAAGGTGGAGGCATGCGAATCGCCCTGTTCGTCACGTGCATCGGGGACGCGCTCACACCCGAGGTCGGCCAGGCCACCGTCCGCGTCCTCGAGCGGCTCGGCCATGAGGTCGTCTTCCCCGAGGGCCAGACCTGCTGCGGCCAGATGCACACCAACACCGGCTACCAGCGCCAGGCCCTCGGCATCGTGCGGCAGTATGTCGACACCTTCGAGGCCGCCCTCGCCGACGGAGTCGAGGCGATCGTCGCCCCGAGCGGGTCCTGCGTCGGTTCCATCCGCCACCAGCATGCGTATGCCGCACGGCGCGCCGGCGACGACGACCTCGCCGCCCGCGCCGAGGCCGTCGCCGCGAAGACCTACGAACTCTGCGAACTCCTCGTCGACGTGCTTGGCGTCACCGACGTCGGCGCCGTCTTCCCCCACCGCGTCACCTACCACCCGACCTGCCACTCTCTCCGCATGGTCGGCGTGGGCGACCGGCCGGTCCAGCTCCTCCGGGCCGTCCGCGGTATCGACCTCGTTGAACTTCCTGCGGCCCAACAGTGTTGCGGATTCGGTGGCACCTTCGCCCTCAAGAACGCCGCGACATCCACGGCGATGCTCGCCGACAAGGTCACCCACGTCCGCGAGACCGGCGCGGCCGTCCTCACCGCCGGGGACGCCTCGTGCCTCATGCACATCGGCGGTGGCCTCGGCCACCTGCGGACGGGCGTGCGGGTCATGCACCTGGCCCAGATCCTCGCCGCAGACGGGAGCGGCGCCTCATGAAGAGCCGGACCTTCCTCGGTATGCCGCGCCACCACCCCGCGGCCACCTCCCCCTCCGACACCCCCACCCCGGGCATCCTCCCCGCGGCCACCTCACCCGGGTCCGGCTCACCCGGGGCCACCTCACCGATCCAGGGCACCCGCCCCTTCCCCGCCGCGGCCCCCGAAGCCCTCGCCGACCCGACCCTGCGCCGCAACCTCGGTCACGCGACCTCGGTCATTCGTGCCAAGCGCGCCGAGGTCGTCTCGGAGGCCCCCGACTGGGAGGCGCTGCGCGAAGCCGGCCGCACCATCAAGGACGAGACCCTCGCCCACCTCCCCGACCTCCTCCTCGAACTCGAGGCCAAGGTCGTCGCCGCCGGCGGCCACGTCCACTGGGCCCGCGACGCCGCCGAAGCCAACGCCATCGTCACCGACCTCGTCCGCGCCACCGGCGAGAGCGAGGTCGTCAAGGTCAAGTCGATGGCCACCGCCGAGATCGGCCTCAACGAGCATCTCGCCGAGAACGGCATCCACGCCATCGAGACCGACCTCGCCGAGCTCATCGTCCAACTCGCCGACGACACCCCGAGCCACATCCTCGTCCCGGCGATCCATTTCTCCCGCACCGAGATCCGTGAGATCTTCCGCCACGCCATGCCGGGTGTCGACCCGACCATCTCCAGCGACCCTCGCGAACTCGCCATGGCGGCCCGGGCCTACCTGCGCGAGCGGTTCCTCTCGGCCAAGGTCGCCATCAGCGGCGCCAACTTCGCCGTCGCGGAGACCGGCACTCTCGTCGTCCTCGAATCCGAGGGCAACGGCCGGATGTGCCTGACCCTCCCACACACCCTCATCACCGTCATGGGCATCGAGAAGCTCGTCCCGCGGTGGCGGGACCTTGAGGTCTTCCTCCAACTCCTGCCGCGCTCCTCCACGGGCGAGCGGATGAATCCCTATACGACTCTGTGGACGGGCACCACGGCATACGACCAGAGTGGCGACGGACCCCAGACATTCCATCTCGTCCTGCTCGACAACGGCCGCTCGCACATCCTCGCCGACCCGATGGGCAAGGCCGCCCTGCGCTGCATCCGCTGCTCGGCGTGCCTCAACGTCTGCCCGGTCTATGAGCGCGCCGGCGGCCACAGCTACGGCTCGATCTATCCCGGTCCCATCGGGGCGATCCTCTCGCCGCAACTGACCGGCCTCACCGGCGACAGTGTCAACGACTCCCTCCCCTACGCCTCGACCCTGTGCGGCGCCTGCTACGAGGTCTGCCCGGTCAAGATCGACATCCCGTCGATCCTCGTCGACCTCCGCGCGCAGCACGTCGAGGCCCAGTCCGCATCGAGCCGTATGCCGACCCCCGAGTCCGCGGCCATGTCCGCGGCCGCGTTCGCGATGACCGACCCGCGTCGCTTCGCTCTCGCGACGCGAGCGATGCGGCTTGGCCGCCCGTTCGTCAAGGACGGTGCGCTGCGCGGACCCCTCGCCGCGGTGATGACGGGGTGGACCCGCTCCCGCGACATTCCCCCGATCCCCACCCAGACGTTCCGGCAGTGGTGGGCGCAACGTCAGGAGCCCACGTCATGACCGAGACCGCCCCGGCCCTCGTGACGGACGCGCGAGTCGGCGAGGATGATACGAGCGCGCGCAGCGAGATCCTCGACCGTCTCCACCACGCCCTGCGTCACGCCCCGGCGCCGGACCGGGTGGAGCGGGGATATCGGCATACGGCGCAATGGGATTCGGCTCACCTGTGCGACCTGCTGGTGGACCGGTTGCTCGACTACAAGGCTGAGGTCGTCCGCTGCGGCGCGAGCCAGGCCGACATGGGGACAGCCGTCATGGCCGTCCTCCACCAGCACGGCGCCGGCCGGGTCGTCGCGCCGCCCGCCGTCGTCGAGGCACTGCTCGCGTTCGCCGACGTCGAGGTCGTGCCGGACTCGCCGGGCCTGACCGCCCGCGACCTCGACGCGATCGACGCCGTCGTCACCGGTGCCGCCCTCGCGATCGCCGACACCGGCGTCCTCGTCCTCGACGGGGACCGGTGGTGCGGCCGGCGGGCGATCACCCTTGTGCCCGACCTCCATGTGTGTGTCGTGCGCACCGACCAGGTCGTCGGGCTCGTGCCCGAGGCGATCGCCCGACTCGACCCGACGCGCCCTCAGACGTGGATCGCCGGGCCGAGTGCGACGAGCGACATCGAACTCGACCGCGTCGAGGGCGTGCACGGTCCCCGGACGCTCATCGTCGTCCTCGCGGGCTAGCGCGCGGCGGCGCGGACCGCATCCACGGTCAGCGCGAGCGCGTCCCGCAGCGGCGTCGGCCTCAGACCGAGACGCGTCTGCGCCGCAGTCGAATCGAGGACGAACGGCCGCTCGAACTGATGCCGCGTCTCCCGCAGTTCGCCGAGCAGCGGGACGACGAGGCCACCGACGGTGACGACCGAGCGCGGCATGGCGCGCACCCGCGCGCCCTCGACGCCCCCGACATCGACGACGAGATCGCCGACCTCGGCCATCGTCGCAGGTCCGGCGGTCGGCACATGCCAGACGCGCCCCCAGACGTCGGGCTCGTCGCTGGCCGCGATGGCCCGGACGAGCGCGGCGACGTCGAGATCGACCGTCCACGAGTGCGGAACATCGGTGCGCCCCATGGGCATCCACGCCGTCTTGCCGGCGAGCACCTTGGGGATGAGCATGGATGACACGAGGCTGGAGCCGAGGGTCTTCGGCCCGATGTAGTCCGATCCTCGGACCTCGGCCACGCGCACCCGTCCGGCCGTCTGCCGCTCCAGCGCCTCCGACCACATCCTCGCCCGCACCTCGCCCTTGGTTCCGTTGGGCGACAGCGGAGTCGACTCGGTCATCGGCGCGTCGACCCGCCCATAGCCATAGAGGTTCGAGACGGTGATCAGGCGCGCCCCGCTCGCCTCCGCGGCGTCGAGGATGGCGCTCGCCATGGGCGGCCAGTCGCGCTCCCAGTGGGTGTATGCCGTCGGGTTGAGCGCGTTGACGAGCGTCTGCGCGCCCCGGGCCAGGTCGGTGAGTGCCGCCGCGTCCGTGACGTCCAGAGCGTATGCCGTGACTCCCGCGAGCCCCGGATCGCGCCCCGAGCGCGACACGAGAACGACGTCGCCGCCAGTGGCGGCGAGGGCCTCGGCGGTCGCGACGCCGATGCCGCCGGCGCCGAGAACGAGATGACGTGCCATGACTGGATCCTTCCCCTGCTTCCGACTGATACGAGAGCACCGCTCTCGTTTTCCACGATGCCATGCCCGGCAAGCCAATGTCAAGAGCAGTGCTCTCGTTCTTGTTGACCGTGACCGCAGCGAGACGGCAGGCTGGCCGCATGACGAGGCAGCCACGCGGCATACGGGCCGAGAACCGCGAGCGGATCGAGACCGAGATCCTCCGGCTCGGCCGCGAGCAGCTCGCCTCGGTCGGCCCGGCCGGCCTGTCTGTGCGGGCCGTCGCGCGCGACCTCGGCATGGCGTCGTCTGCGGTCTATCGCTATGTCGCCAGCCGCGACGAACTCCTCACCCGGCTGATCGTCGAGTCCTATGACGCGCTCGGGGATGCGGCCCAGGAGGCGCACGACGCGGTCGATGCGGCCGACCTCCGGGGGCGCTGGTTCGCCGTCGGACGCGCCGTACGCGCGTGGGGCATCGCCCATCCGCACGACTGGGCGCTGCTCTATGGCTCACCCGTCCCCGGGTATGCCGCCCCCACCGACCGCACGACCGACCCCGGGACCCGGGTCACCGACCTCCTCGCCGGCCTGCTGCGGGACGCGGTCAGCACAGGCCGCGAGGCGCCCGAGGACCGTCGTCCGCCCGCCTCGCCGGCCCTCCTGGCCCTCGCCTCGCATCTGTTGGGCGCTCTGGGCCCCGGCGAGGAGGATGTCTCGCCGGCGCTCTTCGCGACGGGGATCGTCGCGTGGACGCTCGTGGTCGGATCCGTGTCGAGCGAAGTCTTCGAACAACTCGGCGAACTCGGTCCGAGCGCGTATGCCGTGCTCCACGACCACGCGCTCGCCCTCGGCGCCCACGCCCTTCTCCGGTGACAATGGAGAACCCGACCCCCGAGGAGTCGCCAATGCGCGCCGAGCGTGTCACCGAATCCGTCTGCTACCACGGTGAGGGCCCGGTCTGGTGGCCCCGCCTACCGGCACTGCGCCTCGTCGACCTCCTCGCCGGCGACGTCCTGACCCTGCAACCGGACGGCGCGATCGTGCGCACCCCCGTCGGGTCACCGGTCGCGGCGGTGGTGCGGCCGCGGCATACGGCCGGAGCGGTCGTCGCCCGGGAACGCGACATCGTCCTGTTCGCCGACGACCATTTCGCCGAACTCGTCTGGCAGAGCGCGGCATTCGTCCCCGCGGGGCAACGCAACAATGAAGGCGGCTGCGATCCCGAGGGCCGATTCCACGTCGGGACCATGGCCTATGACCGCACCGACGGCGCGGCCCATCTCCATCGCCTGGATCCCGGCGCTGCCGCTGACGAGGTCCAGACGGTTCGCGGCGGCCTGACCATCGCCAACGGCCTCGCCTGGAGCCCCGACGGTCGCACGGCCTATCACGCCGACACCCCCACCCACAGCGTGTTCGCCATCGACCACGACCCGGTGATGGGCCTCGGTCCGAGGCGGGTGCTCGCGCGCGTGGAGGACGCCTGGCCCGATGGCCTCACCGTCGACGCCGAAGGTGGTATCTGGCTGGCGCTCAATGGTTCCGGGCGCGTGGTCCGCTTCGATCCGGTCAACGCCGACATCACCGAGGAGGTGCTCGTCGAGCCACGCCAGAGCACGGCGTGCACCTTCGGCGGTCTCGACCTCGACACGCTCTATGTCACGACCTCGCGCGAGAACCTGCCCGACGACGCCGACCCCGCGGCAGGCTCGGTGTATGCCGTGGTCCCCGGCGTCCGGGGGCTTCCGCCGCTCGAGTTCGGCGGCTGATCCCGGTCCGGATCGGTCCGTGGGCCGGGTCTGGTCGTCGACACCACCGCTGCCGCGCCGCTGACCCTCCCGAGGTGACCCGATGACCTGCTCGATCGACCTGCTCTCCCGCGTCGGAGGGAAGGCAGCGAATCTGCAGACATTGCGCGACCGCGGTTTTCCCGTGCCCGAGTTCATCGTGATCGAGACCTGGGAGTATGCCGAGTTCCTCCGCGATCATGCCCTCACCGACGTCATCGACGCCGCCCTCGCCGGCAGCACGGCCGCCGACGCCAGCGAGCGCATTCGCGCGGCCTTCCGCGTGAATCTGTCGGGGACGCAGCGGGATCGGCTCGCCACCCGGCTCGGCCCGCTGCTCGGCCGGCCGCTCGCCGTCCGCTCCTCGGCGACCGCCGAGGACCTGCCGGACCTGAGTTTCGCCGGCCAGCAGGACACTTTCCTCGACGTCGTCGGCCTCGAGGCCGCCCTCGTCGCGATCGTCGAGTGCTGGTCGAGCCTGTGGACCGAGCGGGCGATCGGTTATCGCGACCGGGCAGGCGTGCGCCATGACGACGTCGCGATCGCCGTCGTGGTGCAGGAGATGGTGGACGCCGAGGTCTCCGGCGTCCTGTTCACGGCCGACCCGATGACCGGGCATCGCGGCCACACCGTCATCGACGCCGTCCGCGGCCTGGGCGAGGCACTCGTGGCCGGCGAGGCGACGCCCGACAACGTCGTCGTCGACTCAGCGACCGGCGATGTCCTCTCGCAGCGCGTGATCGGCCCGCAACCCGTCCTCACCGCCGATGCGATCGCCGACCTCGTCGCGATCGGGCGTCGGGTGGCTGCGGCATACGGCACCCCGCAGGACATCGAGTGGGTCCGTCGGGACGGATTGCTCTCCCTTGTGCAGAGCCGCCCCGTGACCAGCCTGTATCCGCTTCCAGAGCCGGATCCGAGCGTCGTGGACGCGGGCGTGCGCACGCTCTGGTTGAGCTACAGCGCGTTCGAGGGCCACCTGGCTCCGCTGACGCCGTTCGGCCAGGACGTCTCGCACCTGCTCCACGCGGGCGCGTGGCGGTTGTTCGGACGGTCGGTGGACTACCGGGCGAATCCCTTCGTCGCCTTCGCGGGTGGGCGCCTCTGGGTCCGTATCGACCAGTTCCTCCGCAGGGATGCCGGTCGGCGGATCGTGCCCAAAGTGCTGGCGTCCGCCGACCCGGTCATGTCGTCCATCGTGACACCACTCCTCCAGGAGGAGGCCTTCGCCGTTGTCCCGCAACCGGGTTCATCCGCAGCTCGGGCCCGCGTGCGCGCGGTCGGTCGCCTCGCGAGGTTCGCTCGCCCGCATGTCGCCCGCATTCCCGGCACTCTGCGCGCACCGGACGCCGCCCGTGCAGACCTCGACCTCGCCGCCGATTCGATGCTCGCCGAACTCATCCGCGCGCTCGGCGAGGCCGCACTGAAGCCCACGCCGGCCGGACGGCTGACTGCTCGGCTGGGCGTGCTGGAAGCGTTCGGGGACAGCGCGATTCCCACCATCGTCCCGCCCTTTGCCCGGGTCATGCTGCCGGTCGCGTTGCTGACCCGGCGCCTCCAGCACGTCGCCCGCCGCACCGGCCTGCCCGACGCGGACGCCCTCGCGCTCGGCGTGTTGCGGTCCCTCCCTGGCAATGTCACGACCGAGATGGACCTCGCGTTGTGGTCGGTGGCACGGGCGATCCGGGACGACGCGCCGGCGCGGGCGAGGTTCGCCGAGGGATCACCGGCAGATCTCGCGTCGGACTGCCTCGCAGGCCGCCTGCCCAGGCCTGCGCAAGAAGCGGTCGACGCCTTCCTCGCCGCCTACGGGATGCGCGGCGAGCACGAGATGGACCTCGGCGCCCCGAACTGGGCGGCGGACCCCGAAGGGGTCATGGCCACCTTGAGCAGCTACGTAAGTCTGCCCGACAGCGCGGCGCCGGACGCGGCATACGCCCGCGGGGCGATCGAGGCGCAGGCGGCCATCGACACGCTCGCGACCGCGCGAGGCCGCCTGCGCGGCCGGGAGGTGCGCTTCCTCGCATCCCGCCTGCGGACGCTGTCCGGCGGCCGGGACACGCCGACGTTCGCCCTCGTCCGCGCGCTCGGAATGCTCCGGAACGCGTTGTGCGACAGCGGAGCCGATCTCGTCGCCTCAGGCGCGATCGACTCTCCCGACGACGTCTTCTTTCTGTATGCCGATGACCTCGCCTCCGTCTTCGACGCCGCCTTCGACACCGCCCCCCTGCGTGCCGTCATCGCCGAGCGCCGGGCGGAGCACGAGCGGGAGTCCCGCCGCACACGCGTGCCCCTCGTCCTCGTCGGCGACGGTCGCACCTTCTTCGAGGGAACGACCGACGCGACCGGGGAACTCGCCGGCACGGGCGTGTCGCCTGGAGTCGTCGAGGGCCCCGTGCGCGTTGTCGACGACCCGCGCACGAGCGGCCTGCGGCCGGGCGAGATCCTCGTGTGCCGAGCGACCAATCCGGCATGGACACCGCTGTTCCTCAGCGCGGGCGGGGTGGTCACGCAGATCGGCGGTCTCATGAGTCATGGGTCGGTGGTCGCGCGGGAATACGGCATACCGGCCGTCGTCGGCGTCAACCACGCCACCGAACGACTCGTCACCGGTCAGCGCATTCGGCTGGACGGCACGTCGGGATCCATCACCGTGCTCGAGGAGGACGAGGGCGGTCGGTGACCGGGGCTCGGTCGGTCCTGCAGGAGGTCCTACCGACGATTCTTCAGTCGGTTCTTCGGTCGGCTTGTGGGTCGGCTTGTGGGTCGGCTCGTGGGGAGGCCGATTGACTCAGCGGCCGAAGAGCTTGGCGAAGAGGCCGCTACCCTGAGCGCCCGGCTCGCTCTGGTGGCCCGGGCACCAGTCGGCGGCGGGGACGCCGCGTCGGACGGCGTCGACGTGCTGACCGCAGCCCGCCCAGGTGGTCTTGCCGCACTGACGGCACTTCACGGCTCGGCACATGGGTGGTGACTCCTTAATGTGTTCGGGGGCGGAAGCAGCATACCCCTATGGGTATTCAGTGACAACGCAGCGCGGCGGCGGGTGTGGCTGGCGGTGGGTGTGGCTGGCGGTGGGTGTGGCTGGCGGTGGGTGTGGCTGGCGGCGGTCGCTGGCGTCGGGGAGGCCGGGGAGTTGGGGCCGGGGAGTTGGGGCCGGGGAGTTGGGGCCGGGGAGTTGGGGCCGGGGAGTTGGGGCCGGTCGTGGGCCATCGGCGTGCGGGCCGCGGCAGCGACGGGCATCAGGCGGGAGCCGCAGTGCCGGGCCGAGAGCATCGACGGGCATCAGGCGAGAGCCGCAGTGCCGGGCCGAGGACAGCGACGGAGACGCGGGCGGCAATGCCTGGGCGCGAGTGCCGATGCGGAGGGGATTCGCCCCATCACTGACACCACCCCCAACGTGGGCCATGCTGAGCGGCAAGGGTTTTCGGACCTTTTGGATGGACCGGAATTCGCTCCGATCCATGGCTTGTAATAGCACACCTGTTCTGCTACTGTGGTGAGTGTGGCCGGGGGGCCACCCCTACGACAAAGGTCGGGGGTGAGTGGGAACCGAGGGGTGGCGGGGCGTGCATGCGGGGGCGACACCGAACGCGGTGACCGCAGCGGTGCAGGCGCGGGCGGCGGCGGAGGTGCTGGTGGATGTGGCGTCTCGACCAGCGGGAACGCTGGCGCTGTCCGACTGGGCGGATCTGGTCGTGGCGTGTCAGGAGGTCCTGACCGTAGTGACGGCAGCGCAGGATGCGGCGATCACTCGGCTCGCGGCGATCGACGTGGTCGCAACTGACGGCTCGCAACCGGGGGAGCGGGTGAACCCGTTGGGCTGGTGCTCGCTCGATGCGGCCCCCATCCTGGGAATGCGGCTGGTCATCGGTTCCACGCATGCGGCGAATCGGGTGGAGGAGGCCTTGTCCCGATGCGGCGACGAACTCGTTGACCCGGCGTCGGGGGAAGTGGTCGGGCAGGGCGTCCACGGGTTGCATGCCGCGATGGTTTCGGGTCGCCTGGATCCCTACAAGGCCCGCCAGATCGCCCGCGGGCTGGAGGGAGACGTGCCAGCGGAGGTAGTCGAGACGATTGTCGGGGCACTGGACGCCTGGTTCGACCGAGAGACCGGGGCACAACTGCGCCGGCGGACGAGCCGACTGGTGGAGTTCCTGTGCCCGGAGGCTGCCCGCAAGCAGGCGATGGAGGATCGAGAGCGGGTGGGGTTGCGACGGTGGGCCTCGCCCACGGCGGGGGTCGATGAATGGCATGGACGGTTCCCGTGTGAAGACGCGGTGACCGCGTGGGCGGCGATCGATCAGCTCGCCCGAGAGTATGTGCGGGACGGCGTCTGCGACACGGTGGAGCGTGCTCGGGGGAAGGCGTTGACCGATCTGGTCACGGGACACGCCAGCGTCTCCGCGACGCTGCACGTGACCATACCCGCCGACCTCCTTGATCCCAGCCACGCGGCTGACCCAGGCGACGACCACGAGTACGGCGCCGACGACGACGACGACCAGGACGACGACGGCGGCGACGACGGCCACGGCGGCGACGACGGCCACGACGACGACCACGGCGGCGACCACTCCGACGACCAGGGCGGCGACGGCGATGGCGAAGACCACGGCGG
Source organism: Dermatophilaceae bacterium (assembly GCA_046330995.1). Taxonomy (GTDB): domain Bacteria; phylum Actinomycetota; class Actinomycetes; order Actinomycetales; family Dermatophilaceae; genus Nostocoides_A. Next base: position 212,335 of record JAXLRS010000003.1, on the reverse strand, counting down.
CGACGTGGACGACCACGGCGACGACCACTCCGACGACCAGGGCGGCGACGGCGACGGCGAAGACCACGACGGCGACGGCGACAATCACGGCGGCGACGGCGACGTGGACGACCACGGCGACGACGGCGACGGCGACGACGGCGACGTGGACGACCACGGCGACGACGGCGACGGCGACGACGGCGACGGCGACGGCGACGTGGACGACCACGGCGGCGACGGCGACGTGGACGACCACGGCGACGAGGCCGACCAGGGCAACGACCACCACCATCCCGATCTCTGCCACGAGTCTGAGGCGCCGGGGGTCGCCAACCACCCGACGACAGGGACGACCAACCACCCGACGACAGGGACGACCGAGCACCAAGGGCTCGCCCGCCCGATCAGATCGCCCGACATTGGAGACGACCTGATCCAGGTCACGAGCGCCGGCTTCGGCGCAGGCGGCGGGTTCACCACGCCCTGGCTGGCCACCCGCGCATGGCTCGACACGATCGCTGCGGCCACCCGCACGGGTGCCACGACCCTGGTCAGGCTGCCCTGCCACCCAGATACCGGCGCCCTTGTCGACCCCCACGACACCCTGGCGCGAGAGGGCTACCGGCCAGGGCGACGCCTGATCAGACTTGTCAAAGCCCGCGACGGACACTGCCGCTTTCCCGGCTGCCCGATCGCCGCCCGCTTCTGCGACCTCGACCACGCTCAGCCCTGGCCGGATGGCCCCACGGCCGCCGCGAATCTGATGTGCCTGTGCCGACGCCACCACCGAGTCAAGCAACGGCACCGCTGGCGCGTGCACCTGGACCGCGACGCCACCGCTACCTGGACCGATCCCACGGGCACCGCCCGCACCACCATGCCCGTCGACCGCCTCGACGCGCAGGTCCTGCACATGCCCCATACCGACACGTGGGCCCAGCACACGCCCCATACCGACACCTGGGCCCAGCACACGCCCCATGCCGACACCTGGGCCCAGCACACGCCCCACACCGACACCTCGGCGGGCGTGCCCCGGGACCAGTGCGCGGGCTGTGCCGGCGAAGGTGCGGGCCGCGATGCAGTCGGGGTGCACTGGGCAGGTGGCCGCTCTGACCGGGCTGAGTCGTTCAACGCACCGGTCAATCCGCTCCACATCCCGGCCACTGCGTTGACCGCACCGACCACTCCGCTCCCCACTCCGCTCCCGAGAGCACCGTTGGGACCACCCTTCGACCCGGAGGTCTTCTGGGCCGAGCACGCCGCCACCCAGGCGAGGATGCAGAGAAGGGCAGCCGACATCACCGCCCGCAAGGGCGCCCGCGAGGGTCGGCGACGGCGCGCTTCCCGGTCACCAATGGCCGGTGGCGAACCACCCTTCTGAGCGCAGGAAGGGCAATCCAACCCCGTGCAGCTCTCCAGCCCCGTGCAGCTCTCCAGCCCCGTGCAGCTCTCCAGCCGCGTGCAGCTCTCCAGCCCACCCAGACCAGCCCACCCACACCCACCATGGCCCGGCGATCGGTCCGCGGGTCACTGTCCCTTCACTATGGAACGTCCCTTTCACCGTGGAATGTCCCTTTCACCATGGAATCCGTGGCCGAGAGCGACCCTGGCTGGCGTATTCAGTCGGGCAGCTGGCGGTTTCCCAGACAAATGCGCAACAATGGGCCCGGCGATCAACTGCGAGTGCCCGACCGGGCCAGGAGAGATACCCATGACCGAGCCGACCATCAACACCCCGACCTGGCCGGCCCACGACCCGGCCACCCGCAGGTGGCTGCCGGAGCGGTGGAACCGGATCGATCCCGACACCGTCGAGCGCCTTCTCGCCGCGGAGTGGGACCGCTTCACGCAGTCCACGACGGCCTCGGGTGAGCACAACGTCCGCGCCAGCCGCTCGCTCCCCCTCGGCGTCACCTCGTCCTTCCAGCACTGGGATCCCTATCCCATCTCGATTGCCTCGGCCCGCGGCGCGTGGCTCACCGATGTCGACGGCCGCCAGCTGCTCGATCTGTCCATGGGCTTCGGCGCGATGCTCGTCGGCCACCTCAACCCCGTTGTCGTGGAACGTGTTCAGGAAGCCCTGACCAACGTCGGCACACTATTCGTCACCCCGTCACCGACTGCCACCGAGATCGCCGAGAGGTTCCAGCAGCGTTTCGGCCTCGACATGCTCCGGTTCACCAACTCCGGCACCGAGTCGTTGATGTATGCCGTGCGCGCGGCCCGCGCGTTCACCGGCCGCAAGGCGATCGTCAAGATCGAGGGCGGCTATCACGGCGGATATGACGCCCTCCAGGTCTCCGTCAAGCCCGACCTTGCCGACGTGGGTCCGGCTGACGCTCCGATTCCCCAGGTGCCCTTCGACGTCGAGGCCGGCACCGTCCATGTCACGCCCTACAACGATCTCGAGCGTCTCCGCGCCATTCTCGCGGAGCACGGCCGTGAGATCGCCGCGGTCGTCATGGAGCCGGTGCTCGAGAACATCGCCATCGTCGTGCCCGACGAGGGCTATCTCGCCGGCGTCCGCGAGACCTGCGACGAGCACGGCGTCGTCCTCATCTTTGACGAGGTCAAGACTGGGCTCACCGCCGGCTACTCCGGCGCGAGCCAGCGACTCGGCATACGCCCTGATCTCGTGACCCTCGCCAAGAGCATCGGCGGCGGGTTCCCGCTCGCGGCCTTCGGTGGCAAGCGCGAGGTCATGGAGGTCGTCGTCGACGGCCGGATGGCGCACTTCGGGACCTACAACGGCAACCCGCTCGTCATGGCCGCCGCCAAGGCGGTCGATGAGATCGTCACCCACGACGCGCTCGACGCGGCCGAGAAGATCAACGTCGGCACCCTCGACGCCGTCGACGAGATCATCGCCGAGTTCGACCTCCCGGCCCACACGGTCGCGCTCGGCGTCAAGGGCTGCATCACCTGGTCACCTACACCGGTGCGCAACTACCGCGACTACAAGGCGACGGACTTCCGGATCGCCGAGCTGTCCTGGCTCTGGGGCGTCAACCGCGGCATCCTCACCCCGCCCGGCCTCGACGAGCAATGGCTGGTCTCGCTCGCCCATCAGCAGGCGGAGATGGACGTCCTCGTCAACGACTTCCGCGAGCTGGCCCGGGCGCTACGCGCCTGACCAGCCACCTCCCGCGTCGACAGGCCCGTTCAGGGTCATCGCAGCGCCGGCGCAGCCCCCGTCTGCATCCTCCGAGCGCTCGACGGCCGGCGATACATCCGGGTGCATGAGGGAGGCGCCCAGGCGGTGCCGCATGCCCGCGAACGGGAGCCTGCTCACGATCCTGACCCCCGCGGGGGTTCGGCTGACCTCGCCGTTGCCGTGGAGGGCGCTCAACCGTGCTCGGCACTGAGATCAGAGAGATTGCGGCTGAGGGACTTCGCGCTAGTCTCGCCTCCTCCCACCCTGCGACCGGAAGCGCTCCCGTCATGACGATGATCGACATCCCCACCACCCCACCCCCGACCATCGTCACCGACCCGACCTCGCTGGCCACCGATCTCGCCTCGCGAGCGCCTGGCCCAGCAGAGGTGGGTGCTGCTCACCCAGGCGCACGAACGCGGAATACGTCACGGCAGCACGCGCCGAGATGGCCCGCCTGAGCGGCGGCGCCTGACCATGCCCAAGCCGTATGCCGTGACCCGCACCGTCGAGATCGGCGCGCCACCGCAGGTGGTCCTGGCGCTCCTCACCGACTTCCGTCAGTGGCGACGCTGGTCGCCCTGGGAGGATCTCGACCCAGCGATGGAACGGGCCTACACCGGATCTGCGCGGGGGGTGGGAGCGGCATACGCCTGGGAGGGCGACAAGAAGGCGGGCAAGGGGACGATGACGATCACCGGCATCACCGATGACCGGGTCGATGTGGCACTGCACTTCGACAAGCCGTTCCCCGCCGACAACCGGATAGTCTTCACCCTCGCGCCGACCGGCCCGGAGCGGACACGGGTCACCTGGGGGATGTATGGCGAGCTCAATCTCCTGATGCGACTGGTCGCCCTGGTCAAGTCCATGGATTCGCTCGTCGGTCCGGATTTCGAGAAGGGCCTGGCCCGGCTGACCGCCGTCGCCGAGGCGTGACCGACCCGGTTCACCTGTCCGGACGTCCGCGTCAGAGACGTTCGCGGTGTGAACCGGGCGGTGCCGACCACGCATCGAGGTCGCGCTCGGCATACAGCCGGTGCTCCCGCTCCTCTTTGCGGTCGGTTCCGAGGCACTGCGCGAGCGGGAAGTCCTCGCGACCGGGCCAACCGGCTCGGTGCAGGTCACCGTCTCGGCGAGCCGCTCCGGCGTCATCAACCCCGCGATGACCTCATGCCCCGCGGCTTGACGCCGGGCTCGGACCTCTAGCGCCGCGTCGAGCGTCGGTCATGGCCGTCCTTGCCGCGCACCGCCCGGCGCGGGGGCGACGAACCGGTCGGCATGGCGCTCGGCAAGATCCTCCGCGCGCTCCCCGAAGGCGTGGCCCGCCGAGCCGCCGACGTGCGTGAATTCGCAACTCCGGTCCCCGACCGGGCTGCGGCACAACCGGACCCGACCATCACCACGACCCTGCTCGGGGCGTCGGCGAGCGGTCAGCAGGTGCGCATCGACTATGTCAGCGAGTCCGGGCGCGCGCGGGGGTCCGGGCGCGCGTGGGAGTCCGGGCGCGCGGGAGTCCGGGCGCGCGGGAGTCCGGGCGCGCGCAGCGGGTCCGGGCGCGCGTGGGAGTCCCTGGTCGACCCGTGGCCGGTCGTCCGGCACAGCCAGTGGTGCCGAGGAAAGTTCCGAACTTCGCGCCGCCGTCAACGAGGTCGGCAGGAGCCACGAAAACCCTATGGCCGGTGCGCAGTCCACGCACGCGCCACCCGGTCGCGAACCAGGGCCGCATCGGCATACCCGGCGCGGGCGGACGCGGCGCGGCGGGCAGGATCGAGCAGGTTGCGGCCGATCGCCCTGAGCGCAGTCCGTGACGGCGCGACGAGGACACCCCGCTCACCGAGCCGGAGCGCGGCGAGTTGCGCTGCAGGCGTGGCCGTATGCCGCATGGCCCGCACCAGCGGCGCGATCACGACGACCGCCGAACTGCCTTGGGCGAGATCCACATTCGCCGGGGATCGCATCCCGCCATCCAGATAGGCGACCCCGTCGACGACCACCGGCGGCCAGACGAGGGGGACCGCGCAACTGGCGGCCACGGCATACGGCAAGGGGACGTCGCAAGCGCGGTCGAAGACGTGCAACCGGCCATCGACGGTCGAGGTCGCCGTCACCCGCAGGTCGAACCGCAGCGGCCACTCGTGACTCGGCAGACCGGCTTCGAACACGGCGACCCGCTCGGCCGGGTCGGTGCGCGAACCCTTCGCCGCCCACGTCCCGAGCCGGATCACGCCCCGGTCGAGGTCGCGGGTCGAGCCCAGGGCCGCGGCATACCGGACGAGTGTCCACGGCCCGAGGACGGCCTTGGGCTGCGGCTCGGGCGGTTCCAGTTGTTCCTCGTATGCCGCGCGCGGCTCCATCGGGGACCCCAGCGCCGCCCCGACCACCGACCCGGCGGACGTGCCGATGACGACGTCGGCGCTGCGCAGGTCGAGACCGCGGTCGGCGAGTCCGGCGATGAGGCCGATCTCCCATGCGATGCCGGTGACTCCGCCACCACCGAGGACGAGGGTACGTCTGGGCATGCCCGCATGATGACACGCGGCCCCGTGGTGGAACGGCCGCCAGAGCAGGGGTCGGTCACACGCGGATGGAGGTGAGGACGAGGTCCAGTTCGGCGTCGATGTAGTCCGCCAGGGTGAGATGGCGCGCAAGGTCCCAGTGTTTGAGAGCCCACGCGTGCGCGGCCATCTTGAGGTTGTGGGCGACCAGTTCGGGGCTGACCGGACGGAAGAGGCCCGCCTCGATGCCGGCCCGGACCGCCGCGCGGAAGGGCTCGGTCGTCTCCTCCTCCATGGCGATGATCGTCGCCCGGCCGCTCGGGGAGAGGGTCTGGCTCTCACGGTAGGCAAGCAGGGTCGCCTCGCGACGGGAGTCGATGACCTCGCTGAACGCGATGAACCCCGCGCGCAGCCGCGCCTCGGGGTCGGCGCCGGCGGCGTCCATGGCCGTCGGCACCCGCGCTCGGAAACCCTCGAGAATGTCGACGATGACGGCCTCGAGGACGTCCTCCTTGCCGCCGAAGTACTGATAGATGAGCCCGACGCTCATCCCCGCCCGCTCGGCCACGGCCTGCATCGACATCCCGTGGTAGCCGGTGCGATACATGATCCGCGCCGCCGCCTCGAGGATCTGCCCGCGACGGCGCTCGACCCGGGCGAGGCGTCGCTCCTCGCGGCGGCCCGCCTCGGGCGTGGACACGTGGGTGGTCGGCACGCGGGCTCCTCTCGGGCGATTGCACGCGGAATACGGGCTGAACCATCGTTCAATGAATGCTAGTTCATCGCAAGACCAGACCGTATGCCGTCCCACCACGCCGGGTTGCGACGGCCCGGTGTCGCCATCCCTAGACAGTCCGCGTCACCGGCACTGTGCAACTGCCGCGAGTCAGCCCCAGATGTCGATCAGCTTGTCGAAGAGCACGATCCGATCCGCCCGCGTCGGCGGAGTCACATTGACCACGGTCAGGCGTTTGCCCGTCCCGAGTTCGACCGAGGCGACCACGACCCGCTGCTGCGTGGTCGGCGAACGCAGGTCGACGGTCGCGAGGAGCCGGCCGTCAGCGTAGACGCCCATCACGCCCATCCTCGGTCCGCGTTCGCTGACCACCGCGACGGTGCGTTTGGCGCCCGGGTAGTCCATTCCATGTCGCGTGGTCCATCCGGTGCCCGGGGTCGATGACACAGAGGTCCACCCGCGCATCGAACCCGGCCAGCCATACACGGGCCACCCGTGACTGAAGGTCGGCGACGCCGTGAAGTCGTCATTGGCGACCCAGGCGAAGCCAAGATACTCAGCGCCCCGATAGAGCGTGACTCGTTTCGGATTCTGCCCGTCCACCGAGAGGTACGGCGCGATAGTCGCCGTCAACGTCTGGGTGCCGCCGGAACCGGAGGCGACCACCTTCTCACCCCACAGCAACCGGCAGTCCGGCGTGCAGTCGGCGACCGTGGCACTCACCTCCATCCGCACGCGCCACTTCTCCCACTCGGTCCCGAACTGCTGGTCCAGCACCCGCAGGTGGATCGGCGCCCACCTCATCCGGTTGGCCCCACTGCGCTCCCACGCGGGGATCTGGTACATCTCCAACAACCCGTCGAAGGACACGGTCGACCCCGGCCTCGTGACCGGCGTGAGATTCACCAGGCGCAGTTCGGGGGGGTAGTCGGTCAACGGCAGAATGGCGACCACCTTGCGCTTTACGACGTCTCGCGACCGGAGGTCGACCCGGGTCACGAGCGTTCCATCGGCATACACCCCGAGGATTCCGGCCGACGGCCCCGTCTCGGCGATGATGCCGACGCTGCCGGGAGCTGATCCGACAGTACCTGGCCGGAAGGTCAGCGCGGACCCCGCCCAGCGCGACCTCAGGATCATCGTTTCGGTCGCGGCGAAGTCGAGCTCGCGGCGCCAGTCGCCGCCGTAGGTCGCGTGGTCGTAGAACTTCCAGGCGTCCGGATCCGGATGCAACAACGACGCATTCTCGATTCCAGCCAGGTCGCGGGGACCGGTCGACGTATGTTGCACCAGCCGGACCACGTCGCCATAGACGTTCGCGTTCTCGTTCAGTGCCATCTCAGCCCGCACGGTGTACCGGTGCGTGGTCCCCGGTCCGAAGGTTCGGGTATCCACCACCTGATCGACGTGGTGGTGCCATTGGTGGAGCCCGACGACGAGATCACACCCCCGGCGGCAGTCGGCGTTCGCCGTCACCACCAGATCCGCCTTGAAGCGGCCCGTATCGATCCCGGGCAGCCCCTGCCCGGCCACCAGCTTCACGGCGATCGACGCCGATGGTGCGCTCGCCTCCGCTCCCGCGCCACTCACCAGCCCGCCCACCAGGGTGACGACTGCCGCGATCCAGGCCAGAACCGACCGTCTCATGTCTCCTCCTCCAGACGAAAGAAGAGTATCCACCGGCTCACAGCGGTCGATCCGGGTGGTGGCGGTCGTCACCTGAGCTCCCCCGGGGTTGACACGGCATAGGAAATGAATCACCATTCAGTGAACGTCGGTTCAATGAATGTCCGGAAGCCGGACCGACAGGATCCGTATGCCGATCAGCAAGGGAGCGGGCATGGCCGAGTTCGGGGACATCACCTATGCCGTCGAGGACGGAGCGGCGATCGTCACGATCACCCGTCCGGAGCGCTACAACGCCTTCCGCGGGCAGACCGTGGAGGAGTTGATCAAAGCCTTCCGGCTGGCGTGGGCCGACCACGCGGTGCGGGCCGTCATCCTGACCGGCACCGGCGAGAAGGCGTTCTGCACGGGCGGCGACGTCAAGCAGCGCGCCGAGACCGGCGATTATGGGCCGACAGAATCGGGCATGTTCGAGATCTCCTACCTCCAGAAACTCATTCGCGATATCCCCAAGCCGGTCATCGCCGCCGTCAACGGCGTCGCCATCGGTGGCGGCCACGTCCTCCACGTCCTCTGCGACGTCTCGATCGCCAGCGAGACCGCTCGCTTCGGCCAGGCCGGGCCCCGGGTCGGCAGCTTCGACGCCGGCTTCGGCACGGCCTACCTCGCCCGCGTCGTCGGCGAGAAGAAGGCGCGCGAGATCTGGTTCTGGTGCCGGCAGTATTCCGCCCAGGAGGCCCTCGCGATGAACCTTGTCAACAAGGTCGTCCCGCCGGATCGACTCATGGCCGAGGCAAAGGCCTGGGCCGCCGAGATCGCCGCGCTCTCCCCGACCGCGATCCGGTTCTGCAAGCAATCCTTCAACGCCGACACCGACCATCAAGCCGGGTTCTCCAATATGGCGATGACGGCCCTCGACGCCTTCGCGACCTCCGCCGAGGGCATGGAGGGCGCGCGGGCGTTCGCCGAAAAGCGCTCGCCCGACTTCGCTCCGCACGTCGTGTGGCACTGAGCCGCGCCATTCAGCCCACGACCGACCGAATTCGCGCCGACCCACCCGAGCCGACGGAGGCAACCGTGCACTATGCGTATGACGAGGACCACGAGACCTATCGCGCCGAGGTCGCTCGCTTCGCCGAACGCGTTCTCGCGCCGCACTATCAGAGCGACGACAGGGCGGCGCAGTTCCGTCGGCAGCAGGCGCTCGACATGGCGGCGATGGGCCTGACCGGGCTGCGCATCCCCGAGGCCCATGGCGGGCAGGAGGCCACCGCACTCATCGCCGGCATCGCCGCCGAGGAGATCGGCCGCCACGACTTCAACGCCTCCTATCTCCTCATCAACACCGCGCTCATCAGCGACGTCCTCGTCCGCAATGCCACGCCTGAGCAGCAGGCCGCTTGGCTGCCCGGCATCGCCTCCGGCGAGACCATCCCGTGCCTGTGCATCACCGAGCCCGGCCACGGAACCGACGCCGCCGCAATGGCACTCAAGGCCATCCCGGCTGATGGCGGCGTCTGGCGGCTGCACGGCGAGAAGACCTCGATCACCCTCGGCATGGCCGCCGACCGGGCCGTCGTCCTCGCCCGCACCGGCGGCCTTGGCGCTCGCGGGATCAGCGCCTTCTGGGTCGACCTCCACGACCCGAGCGTCACCCGCTCGGCCTTCGACGATCTCGGCAGCCGCGCCATCGGCCGGGCCAGCCTCCACTTCGACGGGACACCGGTCGGTCCCGACGCGCTCATCGGCGCCGAGGGTGGTGGATTCGTCTCGGTCATGCAGGGCTTCGACTACTCCCGCGCGATCATCGGCCTCGCCTGCATCGGCGCCGCCGAACAGTCCCTCGACGAGGCGATCCAGTGGTCCCGCGACCAGGTCGCCTTCGGCAAGCCCATCGGGACCTTCCAGGGGGTCTCCTTCCCGCTCGCCGAGTGCGCGACCTATCTCAAGGGCGCCCACCACGTCTGCCTCGAAGCCCTGTGGCGCAAGGACCACGACCTCGACCACTCCGCCGAGGCGGCGATGGCGAAGTTCTGGGCCCCCAAGCTCGCCACCGAAGTCATCCACCAGTGCCTGCTCACCCTCGGGCACGTCGCCTATTCCGCCGAGCACAAGCTCGGCCAGCGCCTGCGCGATGTCATCGGTCTCGAGATCGGTGACGGCACCGCCCAGGTGAGCAAGCTCGTCATCTCCCGCCATCTGCTCGGCCGCGCCTACGCGCCCTGAGCGAGCACACGGCATACGCGAAAGGAGCCGGCCATGGGCCGACTGCAGGACAAGGTCACGATCGTCACCGGCGCCGGGTCGGGCATCGGGAAGGGGATCGCGCAGAAGTGCGCCACCGAGGGGGCGCTCGTCGTCGTCACCGACATGAACGGCGCCGCCGCCCACTCCACGGCCGACGAGATCGGCGGCCGCGCAACGGCATACACCGTCGACGTCACCGACCGCGGGTCCGTCGACGCGATGGTCGCCGCCGTGGTCGCGGCCCACGGGCGGATCGACGCCCTCGTCAACAACGCCGGGTGGGACGTCGGCATGCCCTTCGTCGACACCGATCCGGCGTTCTGGGACAAGGTCATCGCCATCAACTACCGCGGCGTTCTCACGACCTGCCACGCTGTCCTCCCCGTCATGGCCGCCGCCGGCCGGGGCTCGATCGTCAACCTCGCGTCCGATGCCGGCCGCGTCGGATCCTCCGGCGAGGCGGTGTATGCCGGGGCCAAGGCCGGCGTCATCGGCTTCTCCAAGACCATCGCCCGCGAGCACGCCCGCCACCAGATCAATGTCAACGTCGTCTGCCCCGGTCCGACCGACACGGCGTTGTTCGCCTCCATGTGCGGCGACAACCCGGCGCTGCGCGACGGCCTCACCCGCGCGATTCCGTTCCGGCGCTTGGGAACTCCCCAGGACGTCGCCAACGCCGTCGCCTTCTTCGCCTCCGACGAGGCCGCCTTCATCACCGGCCAGACGCTGTCCGTCAGCGGCGGCCTCACGATGGTCTGACCCTTCCACCCGAGGAGACACCGATGTCCTTCGAGACCCTGCTCGACACAGCCCGGATCGACGCGATGACGTCGGCGGGCTACTGGTCCGACGCGCTCATCACCGACCACCTCGACCGGGCCGCCACGGCGACCCCCGACCAGGTGGCCTTCCGCGACTCCCGGCGCACCGTGACGTATGCCGCTCTGCGCGCCGAGGTGGACCAGTGCGCGCTCGGTCTCCTCGACCTCGGCGTCACCCGCGGTGACGTCGTGTCGTTCCAACTGCCCAACTGGATCGAGTTCGTCGTGGTCCACCTCGCCACCATGCGGATCGGCGCGATCAGCAACCCGCTCATCCCGATCTATCGCGAGCGGGAGGTCGGCTTCATGGTCGGCCTCGCCGAGTCCAAAGTCGTTGTCGTGCCACGGGATTTCCGCGGATTCGACTATCCGGCGATGATCGAGCGGCTGCGCCCGCAGCTGCCGTCCGTCGCCCACGTGATCGTGGTCGACGCCGCCGACGACCTCGCGGCGGGCCACACGGCATACGCGCAGTTCATGGCGACCCCCAGAGCGCCGCGCCACCTCGCCGCGCTGCGACCGGACGCCGACGACGTCGCCCTGCTCATCTTCACCTCGGGCACGACCGGTGAGCCCAAGGGCGTCATGCACACCCACAACACGACGCTCGCCGCGCTCGCCCCGATTCCCGGCCGCATGGGCATCGACGAGAACATCGTCATCCACATGGCGTCGACCTTCGCTCACCTCACCGGCTTTCTGTATGGCGTGTGCCTCCCGATCCGCTATGGCCAGACCTGCATCGTCCAGGACATCTGGACTGCCGACGAGTTCGTTGCTCTCGTCGCCGAGTTCGGGATCAACTACACCTCCGGAGCGACGCCCTTCCTCGTCGACCTGCTCGGTCACCTGCCCGCGGACATCGGCGCTCTCGCGAGCCTGACACGCTTCTGCTGCATGGGCGCCCCCATCCCGCGAGTCATGGTGCGCAAGGCCGCGCAGGCGCTGCCGACGATGGCCGTGCTCGGCGGGTGGGGCCAGACCGAGAACGCCCTCGTCACCATCGGCGTCCCCGGCGATCCGGAGCACAAGATCACGACGGACGGCCGGGCGTGGCCGGGCATGGAGGTTCGGACGGTCGGGCTCGACGGCGCACCGGTTCCCCCCGGTGAGGAGGGCGCAGTCCAAGTCCGCGGGCCGTTCCTCTTCGTCGGCTATGCCAAGCGGCTGGAGGCGACGCGGCGGCAGTTCACCGAGGACGGCTGGTTCGACACCGGCGACCTCGCCACCCTCGACGCCGACGGATACCTCTCGATCTCCGGGCGCACCAAGGACATCATCATGCGAGGCGGTGAGAACATCCCGGTCGCCTATGTCGAGAACGTCCTCTATGAAAACCCTGAGTACGCCCGGGTCGCGGTCGTCGCGATCAGCGATCCGCGCCTCCAAGAGCGAGCCTGCGCCTGCATCGTGCCGGCGCCCGGCGCCGAGCCGCCGACCCTCGAATCGGTGCAGAACTACCTGCGGGACAAGGGCGTCGCGAAGCACTACTGGCCCGAGAAAGTCGTCGTCATGGCCGAGTTCCCGAGCACCGCGAGCTGCCTAGGCTTAGGGTGGCGCCATGTGGCGCGACTTCGGGCGCGAGGCGGACGCGATCCTCACGCGGGCCGTCCGCGGAGCGGCTCCGGTTCCCGGAGTGGTCGCCCTGCTGACCGACCGGCACGGCACCCTCTGGGAGGGCGCGGCCGGGGTGCGCATCCTCGGCGGGGCGCCCATGTCGGCGGACACGATGCTCGCGCTCTATTCGGCGACGAAGGCGATCACGGCGACCACGGCGATCCGGCTCGTCGAGCGAGGGATCCTCGACCTCGATCGGGAGGCCTCGGCATACGCACCCTGGCTCGGGGAGGCCGGCGTCGTCGAGAGCCTCGCGCCGGACGGATCCCCGCGCCTCCGGCCACCGCGGACGATCCCGACGACACGCCAGTTGCTCACGCACACAGCAGGATTCGGATACGACTTCACCAACGAGACGTATGCCGCACTCGCCCGCTTCGGACTCCAGCCGCCGATCGCCGTGGCCACCCGGGCAGCGTTGACCACCCCGCTGCTGTTCGATCCGGGGACGCGGTGGGAATACGGCAGCAACCTCGACTGGGCCGGCCAGGTCATCGAGGGCGCGACCGGCCGGCGTCTCGGCGATGTCGTCGCCGAGGAGGTGTGCGCGCCGCTCGGGATGTCCGACACCGCCTTCATCCTCGACGATGACCGCCGCGACCGCGCCGCGACCGTCCACCACCGCCTGCCCGATGGGAGCCTGCGTCCCGCGCGCCATGGCCTGCCGACCCACCCCGAGGTCGACATGGGCGGGCACGGGCTGTTCGGGACGGCCGGCGACTATGGGCGGTTCCTGCGGATGTGGCTGGGCGACGGCGCCGGCGAACACGGCCGGGTCCTCGCGCCCGGGACCGTCGCGGACGCGGTGGCGAATCATCTCCCGCCCGGCTGCCGCGTCCAGCCCCTGCGGGGCATCGACCGGCGGATGTGCGGCGAGCTCGACCTCTTCGCGGGCGTGCCGACGTCGTGGTCCTTGCCGTTCCTGCGCACCGATGCTCCCACCCCCGGCGGCCCCGCCGCGGGCAGCCTCGGCTGGGCGGGCCTGGCCAACCTTTTCTATTGGATCGACCGGGCCAGCGGGATCGCGGGATTCTGGGCGACGCAGATCCTTCCGCTCGGCGACCCGACCTCGGTGGCCGGCTTCCGTGACTTCCAGGCCGCCGCGTATGCCGCGCTCACCCGCGCGTGATGACCCGAATCCGCACGTCCGCGTCGGGCGAGCCGCTCCGAAGCAGGGCGACGAGGTCGGCGCCGGCCGCACTGACGTCCTCCGCTGCGCTCGTCCCGAGGCCGTCGATGACATAGAAGGCGTTGCGGGTCTGCGGGGTCAGCCGGGTCCGTGCGCACTGGCGCCAGTTCCACCGGCGGCAGGTGACTCCGGCGTCGTCCCGCCAGACGACCTCGCCCGGCTTCGGGGCGCTGTCGACGACGACCCCACCCTCGAGCACGTCGAAGTGCTCCTCCCCCGTGGCGCGTACGAGGCGGGGCGGACCGGCATACCGATCGAGGTCCTCGCCGCCGAAGGGGACGAGATGCGCGACCGAGATCGCGTTGTAGTGGTCGGTGAGCCGGTCGATCCGCGGCAACCCGCCTGCGGCCCGGCGAAGCAGCGATTCGACGCTGCTGACGGCGGACCGCGGCCGGACCCCGAACGCGCGAAATGCCTCTCGCCACTGCGCCAGTCGCGGTTGGGCCTCGATCGGCCCCGCGGCGGCCACCGCCCGGGCGCGCTCCTCGGCTTCGGCGAGGGCCGCGTCGCTGGCGTCGTCCGACGGACCGCCGTGGATGCCCACGGCCGCGACCAGGCAGGCGGCATAATCCGGGCGCAGGGCCCACACATCCTCGCCTACCCATGCCGCGTCGAGATCCACCACGCGACCAACCCTGCCAGATCGGGCCCGGCCAGATCGGGTCCGGCCAGATCGGTCCCGGCCAGATCGGTCCCGGCCGGCTAGGCCGTGATCCGGGTCAACCGGACGACGGGGATGACGCGGTCGGTGCTGCGCTGATAGGTGCCGAAGTCCGGTGCCTCGCGGACGATCCGCTCCCACGCCACATCGCGGTCCGCCGGCCCGAGGGTGCTCGCGGTGACCGGGACGGTCGTCTTGTCGATCCGGAGCCGGACCTTGTCGGGATGCGCCTTGAGGTTGTGCAGCCAGGCGGGGTTCTTGGGCGAACCGGCGAGGCTGGCGACGACGAGCCAGCGGTCGGGCCCGTCGTCGAAGACTCGCAGCGGGACCGTCCGCTCGGCCCCGCTCTTGGCGCCGACGGTCGTCAGATAGGCCAGCGGTGCGCCGCGCAGCTTCATCACCTGCTCGAACACCCACATCATGGGCCGCTTGATGATCGCGGGCGGGTTGGGGATCTTGGCGCCGCGGCTGCCGCGCTTGGGAATCTCGACGGACATGGGGGTCAGGCTACGTGCCGGCCCCGGGCGGCCGGGCGAAGCGGACCGCCTGACCCGGCCTGGCCTGGGCGAGGAGGTCGGTGGCGGGGTCGTCGACGACGGCGATGACGGGATAGCCGCCGGTCGTGGGGTGGTCGGCGAGGAAGACGATCGGCTCGCCGGACGGGGGCAGCTGGACGGCGCCACGGATGAGGCCCTCGCTCGGCAACTCGTCGGTGACGCGCCGGGTCAGGGCCGGACCCCGGACCCGGACGCCGATCCGGTCGAGCCGGTCAGTGACCGCGAACGTCGCCGATGTGAAGGCCACCCACGACATCTCGTCGATCCAGTCTCGCCGGGGCCCCGCGGTCACCGGCAGGACGAGCGGACCCGCACCAGGCAGCGCCGACCCGACCGGATGGTCCGCCCGCGGCAACCACGCCGTCGGAATGCCGATCGGCAGCACCGCGCCCGCCGTCACCGGGGTCGGGACGAGCCGCCCGAGCGTGTCCTCCGCTCGTGACCCGAGCAGGACCCGCGTGTCGAGACCACCGGCGAATGCGGCATACGACCTGAGGCCGGTCCGTGGCGGACCGATGTCGACGACCGAGCCCGGGCCGACGGGGAACGGCGCGCCCATCCCGACCGCATGCCCGTCGACGGTCACGTCCGCCACCGCCCCGGTGACGACGCACCAATGCGCGGAATCGGACTGCAGGACAAGGCCCCCCATGGTGCATTCGAGTGCGGCGCAGGTCTCGGCGTTCCCGAGGAGCCGGTTCGCCAGCCGCAAGCCCGTGCGATCGGCGGCACCTGAGGGAGAGACGCCGAGCGCGGCATACCCCGGCCGGCCGAGATCCTGGATCGTCGTCCGGGGACCCGGCTGCACGACGACGACGCTCACGCGCACACCTCGGTGAAGCGCACCCGGGTCCCCGGCGCGAGCAGGGCAGGCGGCTCGCGCTCGACGTCGAACACCGTTGTCGCCGTGCGCCCCAGGAGCCGCCAGCCGCCAGGGGAGGCGGTGGGATAGATCGCGGCGTATGGCCCGGCGATGGCGACCGAGCCCGCCGGCACCGCCGTGCGCGGGGAGTCGAGCCGGGGCACATGGAGTCGGGGGTCCAGCCCGAGGAGATAGGCGAACCCCGGGGCGAACCCGACGAACCCGACGACATAGTCTCCGCCCGTATGCCGCGCGACGACCGCCCGTTCCGCCAGTCCGGTCAGGCGGGCGACCTCGGCGAGGTCGGCGCCGTCATAGAGCACCGGAATTGTCACGACGGTCCTCGAAACGGACTCCACCACAACAGCTTCCAACCGCTCCAGCCGGGTGCGTGCGCCCGCGCAGTCCCGCTCGGACGCGAACCGGACGAGCACGCTCCGTGCGGCCGGAACAGACTCCACGACAGGCAGATCCGAGGCGAGGACGGCGCGGTGGAGACCCAGCGCCCCGTCCGCGTCCGCGGCCTCGACGAGCCAGGCCCGCGCGCCATACGGCAGCACCCGCGCCATCTCAGCCGCCGGCGAACGACGCGAGCCGGACCCCGGCCGCCTCCAGCCGGACCCGCACCCGCGAGGCGATCGCCAGCGCGCCCGGGGTGTCCCCGTGCACGCACACCGATCCGACCGCCACCGGCACCCGCACGCCGGTGATCCCCTCGACCGAACCGGCGCCGACCATCTCCACGACTCGGTCCGCGACCCGCGTCGGATCGTGGAGCACCGCCCCCGGCTCCGTTCGCGGCACGAGCGTGCCGTCGGCGGCATACGCCCGGTCGGCGAAGGCCTCGCCCACCGGCCGCAGCCCGTGCTCCGCAGCGACGTCGAGCCACACCGACCCCGGCAGGCCGAGCACCGGCAGCCCCGGCCTGTGTGCCGCGCACGCTCGCGCGACCGCCTCGGCCTGCTCCCAGTCGACCGCGATGGTGTTGTAGAGCGCGCCGTGCGGCTTGCAATAGGCGACCTCGACGCCCTCCTGCGCCGCCACGGCGGTCAACAGATCCATCTGGGCGAGAACGAGATCCGTCAGTTCATCGGCCGGGAGGCAGACGGGGCGGCGGCCGAAACCCGGGCGGTCGGCATACGACACATGGGCGCCGACGACGACCCCGCCCCGCGCCGCCTCGGCACACACGCGCCGCATCGTCTCCTCGTCACCAGCGTGCCCGCCGCACGCGATATTCGCGCTCGTGACGATCCCGAGGAGGTCCTCGTCGGACGTCTCGCCCCACGGCCCCTCGCCGAGATCCGCGTTGAGATCGACGACCAGGCCGTATGCCGCACGCCCCCCGCCCATGTCCACACCTTCCGGATGCCGTTCGGGAAGCAGCATACGGAGCGCGGTCAGTGGGCGGCGTTCGTCGCGCTCTCCCGGATCGTCCGCGGCTCCTTGGCTTTGGCGTCGTCGGGGTCATTGCCGGGACCGCCGGCGGCGCCGCCCGCCTCGACCGCCGCCCGGATGCGTGACCCGATCTCCGCGTCGACCTGCGACCAGTACCAGAACGCCCGCTCGAGAACCGGTGGGGTGACGCCCTGGAGCAGCGCGCCGGCGACGGTCTCGACGAATCGATCGCGCGCTGCGTCGTCGAAGACCTCCCGGACGAGGATTCCCGGCTGGCCGAAGTCATCGTCGTCGGCACGGAGTGTCTGGGCGCAGCGGATCATCTCGCCGTCGGCCTCCCAGCCGTCGGGCGCGACGCCGTCGTGGTCGGCATACGGCCGCCCGACCGAGTTGGCCGCATAGGTCGCCGCGGCACCCTTGTGGTCATAGCGCATCGGCCCGTCGAAGGTGTAGGCATTGACCTCGACGATCGGCTTGTTGACCGGCAGCTGATCGTGGTTGACGCCGAGCCGGGCGCGGTGGGCATCGGCATACGCGAAGACTCGCGCGAGCAGCATCCGGTCGGGCGAGAATCCGATCCCGGGGACGATATTGGAGGGCGCGAACGACGCCTGGTCGATCTGGGCGAAGAAGTTCTCGGGGTTCTCGTTGAGCGTCATCGTCCCGACGTCGATCAGGGGGTAGTCGCTGTGCGACCAGATCTTGGTGAGATCGAAGGGGTTGTAGCGATACGTCTTCGCGTCCTCATAGGGCATGACTTGGACCCGGAGCGTCCAACTCGGGTGGTCGCCGGTGCTGATCGCGTCGAAGAGGTCGCGGCGGTGGAAGTCGGCGTCCTCGCCGGCGATCCGCTCGGCGTCGGCACCGGTCCAGCTCTCCACGCCCTGATCGCTGTGGAAGTGGAATTTCACCCAGAACTTCTCGCCGGCCTCGTTGACCCACATGTAGGTGTGCGAGCCGTAGCCGTTCATGAACCGCCACGACCGCGGCAACCCGCGGTCGCCCATGAGGTAGGTGACCTGGTGTGCCGACTCGGGACTGAGCGTCCAGAAATCCCACTGCATGTTCTGGTCGCGAAGTCCGCTGTCCGGCAGGCGCTTCTGGCTGCGGATGAAGTGCGGGAACTTCATCGGATCGCGGAGGAAGAAGACCGGCGTGTTGTTGCCGACGAGGTCCCAGTTGCCCTCCGCCGTATAGAACTTCAGCGCGAACCCGCGCACATCTCGCCAGGTGTCGGGCGAACCCGCCTCGCCGGCCACGGTGCTGAACCGCGCGAGCACCCGCGTCTTCTCGCCTGGCCGGAACACCGCAGCCTTGGTGTAGGCCGTGACGTCGCCGGTGATGACGAGTTCACCGAACGCGCCCGCTCCCTTGGCGTGGGGCTTGCGATCCGGGATGTTCTCGCGATTGAAGTGGGCCAGGGTGTTGACGAGATGGTGATCGTGGAGCAGCAGCGGCCCGTCCGGGCCGAGGGTCAGGCTGTGCCGGTCCGAGGCAGCGGGACCGCCGCCGAGGAGCGTCGAGCCGCTCGCGTCACCGGGGTTGGGCGGCTCCGGGGCGGTGCGCTCGGCAGGATCGGGAGTGGACGGGGTGGCGGGCGTGCTCATTTTGGCTCCTCTGGGCGACTGGCGACGATCCCTCGACCCTACGGCTGCCGGTGCCGTTGCAGGCCCAAAGCACCCGCTCGATCGCCCCTCAGCCAGTCGCCGGCCAGCCCCTGACCCGTCGAGAGGTCACATAGCCGGCGTCGAGAGGTCACATAGCCGGCGTCGAGAGGTCAATTCGCGCGCAGGTGACGGACACTCGAAGAAGAGGGCGGCCACGAAGCCGAGCAACACCACGCACGCCGGCAGCAGCATCGACTCCGCGAGTGCCTCGGTGAGGGCGCGTCGTCGCGGGGCGGCGGCTGGGCGTGATGGATAGGGTCGGCATGTGGACACAGAGATGTTCGCTTCGCGGCGGGAGCGGGTGCTCGCGACGATCCGCGCCAGCGCCCGGCCGCTCGACGACGTCGAGCTGTCCCGGCGCAGCGGGATCCGGCCGCGTCAGACGGTCAACACGATCTGTCACGCGCTCGCGGCGGAGGGCGTCATCGAACGCTTGACCGGTCCCCACGGATTGATCGTCAACCGGCTCACCGCCGGCGCGCCAGACCTGCTGCGGGGCTCCATGCTCGACATCGAGCTCCCAGCCGCCGAGCCATCGCTGAGTCAGCGCCGGGCCGGCGCGCCGAAGCCGGCGGATATCGTGGCCGAACTCAGCCGCCGCCTCGGCGTCGAACTCGTCCCGCGACGGATCAGCCACCCCAGCGGGGCACAGGTCGGGATCGACGGGGTGGCTGCCGACAACAGCGTCCTCGTCCAGGCCTGGCCCGCGGTCGGACCGGCCACACCCGCACAACGAAGTGACCTCCTCGGCGAGACGGTCAAGTTGTTCTGGATCGCGCGGGCGCTCACGCCGATGCCGCGCCGCCTGATCGTCTGCGCAACGGATCAGGCCGCGCTCGCGCACCTGACTCCGCGGGCGTGGCAGGCCCGGGCCATCGCCGAACTCGGCGTCGAGGTTGACGTCCTGTCCCGGTTCTGAGACGCCTTCGCCGAATCCGGCGGGCGGTCAGCTCGCGTCCGCGGCGCCCAGCAGGCGTTGCCCAAGCAACCACCACAGCCCGAGCACGACACCGGTCGCTGCGACCACCGGCCACGGAATCACCTGCAGGAGAACGAGAATCCCGGCGATGGCATTCACCACGACGAGCACCATCATGATCTGGGCATAACGCTGCATCGCAAACCCCCTGCGTGTCCGGGCACGGCCCGCTGCCGTCCCCACTGGGGGCAGTCTGCCAGCCACCGGTCGAGAGTGCGCGCCGACGCCAGGCCACCGGCGTGGCGTCCGGACCTCGATCGGCATACTCATCGCTGTGTCACCCTCTCCTGTCTCGCCCGCGCTCGCGCCGGTGATCGGCGTCGCCGTCTCACCAGCGTTCGGTCGCGGCGGCGGCGAGACGATGAGCGGGCTCAGCCCGCGCGAGGTCGTCGTCTCCCTCGTCCAGGGCGCCGTCCTCACGGGCTGCGACGTGCGTATGGTGCGCGTCAACTCGAGTGTCGACGTGGTCCGGATCGCCTGGGAGGCGGCGCGAGCGGTGCCGTCGGGAATCGGCATCGGGGTGCTCGCCAAGGGGACCGCGGTCCTGCACTCGCTCGCGCGCTCGCCCCGCGATGTCATCGAGTTGTCGCCGCCCGCACCGATGATGGACCGCACGGCATACCGCTCCCTCGGAACCCGTGCGGCAAGGATGGCGAAGGGCCTGCCCGTGACCGTCCCCGACCCGGTCCTCATCGATCCAGGCCTCGCCGCGGATCTCGTCGAGCGGGTCCGCGAGTATGGCGCGGTCGAGCGCCACTGGTGCCACGCCGACCCACCGGTGGAGGACCTGCTCCGGCTCGATTGAGCCGGTTCACCCGCTCACTGGCGGTGGCCCTTGAGCACCATCCGCATGATCCGGGCGTTGAAGACAGCGAAGCGCGTGAGCTGGATCGGCACGGACTGCCTGCGGCGCAATGTCTTCTCGGTCGGCAGCGGGGCTCGGGACAGGTCGGCGGTCTGCGCGCCCGCGGGCGTCGTCAGTTGCTGAGGGTCGGCGGTGGGATCGGGTGCCATGTCGCTCACTCCGGGATGAACTGCCAGCCAGGACGACCCTTGGCCTTGTGGATGAAGAGGTGGTGGAGCATGAGCTTGACCCAGTGTCCGGCGAGCCCGAGTTCCCCGCGTGTGTCCTTCAAGTCGCGCCCGGTCGGGTACTTCGCGTAGTCCGGGACGATCGGCATCATCGTCATCGCCGCCGCCGAGCCGGTCCTCAGGTCGGCCCCGGCGGACGCGACGCACGCCGCACCCATGTGCGCCATCGACGCCTCGTGGCTCACCGCTGCGGGACCGTGCGTGATCCTGTCCACGATCGAGAGCGCCACGGTCTTGCCCATGACCCCCGACGGCATCCCGGTGCGTGGCGGTGAGGGCGTGATGACGGTGCCGTTGGGGGACTTGCGTGGTCGCGAGATCTGGTGCGGCGGAGCGAAAGCGATGCCGACGGCCCAGATGGTGTCGTAGCCGACCGACTGATAGGTCTTCGGCCAGTCCGAAGGCAGCCACTCCTCATACGGCTTCACGGTGTAGTCGGCGTCGACCTTCATGAACCCGCTGGGGGCGAACAGCGTGCCCGTGATGTCGCTG
Source organism: Dermatophilaceae bacterium (assembly GCA_046330995.1). Taxonomy (GTDB): domain Bacteria; phylum Actinomycetota; class Actinomycetes; order Actinomycetales; family Dermatophilaceae; genus Nostocoides_A. The sequence continues at coordinate 190,754 of JAXLRS010000003.1, read as the reverse complement.
CCGTCTCTGGCGTATGCCGCGAGCGGCACCCCGCCGAAGGGCGGCAGGAGCATGGCGAAGTCGAAGTCGAGCGAGTGCATCGTGCCGTCGAGCGTCTCGTAGTGGACGATCCCCGGCTCGACCCTGGTGACGTGCGCGCCGAGAATCGCCTCGACCCCGCGTTCACGGAACAGCGATCCGGTCCACAGTTCGGAACTCGTCTCGAACCCCATGTCGGCGAACGTCATCCCGCCGACACCGAAGTCGCCGAGTTCTCGCTCGTTGGTGAGATAGACCAGGCGCGCCCGGTCGCGTACGCCCGCCTCGCGCAACTCGTGGTCGACGTTGAAGACATATTCGAAGGCGGCACCCTCACAGGTGCAGGTGCCGTGGCCCATGCCGACGACGAGCGTCTGCGGACGGCCACTGCGGAGTATGCCGATCGTCTCGGCGAGCTTGGCCGCCGCCTCGACTGCGTGGTCGGCCGTGCAGACGGAGACCGTGTGGCCGCCGTGCGGGCCGAGGCCCTTGGTCATCTGGAACTTCAGCTGCGGGCCGGTCGCATTGACGAGGTAGTCGTAGCGGATCCGTTCGGTCTGGCCGGCGCGCCCCGGCCCGGTGTGCTCGACGTCGACGCCCGGGCGGGCGTCGTCCGCGTCCCCCTCCGGCCAGATCGCCGTGGCCTTGGCCTGGACGAACCGGATGCCCTTCTTGGCATAGACCGGAGCGAGCGGGAAGACGACGTCCTTCTTGCCCATCTTGCCGACGCCGACCCAGATGTTGCTGGGGATCCAGTTCCACTGGGAGTTCGGGGAGACCACCGTGACGGTGTTCCCCTTGGGGAGGAGTCGAGACAGGTGGAGGGCGGCGGTGTGACCCGCGACCCCGGCACCGAGAACGACGACATCAGCCATGGCTTCTCCTTCGAAGCGACCGCTGCACGAAAGTGATACCCCCTAGGGTATCTTATGTCCGGCTCCGGGGACCAGCACAGCATCGCGACGGCCACGCCGTGAGCCCGAGGGCCCAAGACACGGGCGCTGGCCTACGGCACCGTGGCATAGGGACCGGTGACGAGCTCGCGGCCGGCCTGCTGCCAGGCGTGCGTCCCACCGGCGACGGAGTAGGCCTCGATTCCGTTCTGGCGCAGGAAGTCGGTCGCGCGCAGGCTGCGGTTGCCGGAGGCGCAGATGACATAGACGGGACGCGGAGCCGGGACCTCGTCGAGCTTCTCCGGCAACCTGCCGAGCGGGATGAGCAGTGCCCCCGGAACATGGCCGGCGCGGTACTCCGCGGGTTCGCGCACATCGATGACGTTCGACCCCTCGGCCTGGACCGGGACGAAGTCGTCGGCGGAGATCTCACGCGGCTTGCCGAGGAGGTCCTTCTGCCGGGCCATCTGGGCGTGGACATCGGCCATGTCGAGTTCCCGCACGCCGTCGATGACCTGCTGAAGGGCCGCCGCCGGGAGAGCCCCTGGCTGGGAGAAGACGAGGACACCCTCGCGGAACGCCATGAGCGTCGGGATGGACGTCACCTGTGCCGCCCCGGCGAGGCGTTGCTCGGCCTCGGTGTCGACCTTGGCGAAGACGATGTCGGGGTGCTTCTCCGACGCCGCGGCGAAGACCGGCGCGAACTGTCGGCACGGGCCACACCACGCCGCCCAGAAGTCCACGAGGACGATGTCGTTGGTGGTGATCGTCGACTCGAAGTCGGCTCCGGTCAGATCCCGTGTGGGCATGCTGTGCTCCTCGGTTCGCGTGCTGCCTCCAGTGTAGGTCATATACCCAGGGGGGTATCAAGTCCCGTGTGCCGGCAGGAGGAGGGTGAACCTCGCCCCCTGGCCCGGCCCGGCCGAGGCCGCGGTGAGGGTTCCGCCGTGTGCCTCGGCGAACCGGCGCGAGAGCGTCAACCCGATCCCCGACCCCTCGCCCATACGTTCGTCCCGGCGTCGGCCGGGCACCCGATAGAAGCGTTCGAAGACCCGGTCCAGGTCGGCCGTGGCGATGCCTTCGCCGGTGTCTGACACCGTGACGCGCGCGGTGACACCGACCGCGTCGACGGTCACCGCCACCTCGCCACCGGCCGGGGTCGCCCGCAGGGCGTTGCCGACGACGTTGGTGACGATCTGCGTGATCCGCTCGGCGTCCACATCGGCGATCACCGGTGACCTCGACGCGAGCGTGAGGGTCACGCCCGCATCCTCGGCCTGGGGGACCAGTCGTTCGACGGCCGACCGCACCAAGGTCGCGAGATCCGCCTCGACGGTGATCAGATCGAGGCGCCCCTCCTCGGCGCGCGAGAGGGCGGAGAGATCGTCGGCGAGCCGCCGAAGGCGCGTCAGCTCCGCGCCGATCTGCCCGAGGGTGACGTCGTCGGCGGGCAGGACACCGTCGATCATCCCCTCGGCATACCCCTCGACAACGGTCAGGGGAGTGCGCATCTCGTGCGCGACCTCGCCGAGCAGCCGGGTGCGACGGGTCTCGATGTCGGCGAGCGACCCGGCGAGGATGCGGATGTCCTCCGCGAGCGCATCCAACTCCCGGGTTCCCGGGCTCGGCACCGTCTGCCGATAGCGCCCCGAGGCGAGGCCGCGGGCGGCGGCGCCCAGTGCGGCCAGGGGCAGCAACAGCCGGTAAGCGGCATACGCCCCGAGCAGGCCGGCGCCGATCACGCCGGTGGTGACCCCGGCGATGAGGGCCGAGTCCACGGCCGACGCGAACTGGTCGCGCAGGAGGGAGCCTCGGCCCATTCCCCTGCCCATCGCGTGCATCCGACGGTCGAACAGCTGCGGGGCGAGGAGACGCACCACCGCGAATGTGGTCACCGCACCGACGACAGCGACGAGCAGGTGGCTGAGGATGAGACGGACGACCAGCCGGTTCACCGCGCGGCCGGCCCATTCTCGCGATCGGCGAGCGGCTGGGCGAGGAACTTGTAGCCGACGCCGCGAACCGTCCCGATGAACCGCGGATCGGCCGCGTCGTCGCCGAGTGCCCGACGCATGCTGCGAACATGGACGTCGACGACCCGCTCGTCTCCATAGAAGTCGTATCCCCAGACCCCCTCGAGCAACTGTGCCCGCGAGAACACCCGGCCCGGTGACCGGGCCAACGCGTGGAGGAGGTCGAACTCCAGCGTCGAGAGCGCGGCCGGGCTTCCCCCGACCACGAGCTCCCGCCGGACAGGGTCCAGGCTCAACCCTGCGAATCGCAGGACCGGGTCTTCAGGGGCCAGGGCGGCATTGTGATCCCGGGCTCGCCGCAGGACACTCTGCACGCGCGCGACGACCTCGCGGGGGCTGAAGGGCTTGGTCACATAGTCGTCCGCCCCGACTGAGAGGCCGACGATGCGGTCGACCTCCTCGGTCCGGGCGGTGACGAGAATGACATAGACGTCAGAGGTCCGCCGCAGGGTGCGTAGCACGTCGAGGCCGTCGATGTCGGGCAGTCCGATGTCGAGGAGCACGACGTCGGGTGCCTCGTCCGTGCCGATGCGGCGCAGGGCGTCGGCTCCGGTCGCGGCCACACTGACGCGGAATCCGGCGTCGAGGAGATAGGCCCGCAGGAGGGTGCGGATCGCCGCTTCATCGTCGACGACGAGGATGTGGCGCGTCATTCGTGCTCCTGGCGGATCAGCTGCGTGCAGTCTGCGCCATCGGGCAGTCGGCGTTCGCGCCCAGACCGGAATCGTGTCCCGGGCCGCGCCCTGGAGCGTATGCCGAGCCCGGCCTCCCCTGCCCGCCGCGCCGCATCCCCTGGTCGCCCGCGACCTGACGGCCCGGTCCCCCGGCGGTGACACCGGACGCCGCCCGCTGGTAGGCGGCGAGGTGCCGTCGGGATCCGCCCAGGAGATTGGTCAAAACCGTCTTGACGTCAGTCGGTGTCGATGTGCCGAGAGCCCGCTCCAGATCGGCGATGTCGCGCTGCTCCAGTTCGACGCCGACCTGATACGCGGCGGCGAGGGTGGTTCTGCCCCGGGCGAGCCAGTCGTCATACAGGCGTTGGAGTTCGGGGAAGGCATAGGTGCCTGCGCCCAGGCCGTTCGAGGGGTCGGGCACGTGATAGGTCGCCAAGAGGGCGCCGACGGCGGAATAGTGCTGCTGCTCGCTACGCGTGATCATGCTCATCGGGCGAGCGCCGTCATGCGCGGCCGCCAGCGCGGCATAGAGATCACGCGCCAGGCGCTCCTCCTCCCGGCTGAATCGAAGCAGGTCCGCGGAGGCCGAACTCGCGGTGACACCCGCACCCTCGATGTGCGTGCCGCTCGGGGCCGATGCGGCCCAGGCGATGGCACCGCCACCGGCCAGCGTGCCGACGAGCGCGGCGGCGAGGGTGGCGGTTCGGATCGTGCGCGTGTTCATGACTCTGCTCCTGATCGGGTTTGATGTCCCCGATTCAACGCACCCGGCGTGAAGGGGACGGGCGGACGACTGTGAAGCCTTCGTGAAGACCCCCCGTCGCCCGCCCGGGCGGGGTTCAGCTCGCGATCGGATGCGCCGATGCCCACGCGTTGTAGCCGCCGAGAAGGTCGGAGACATCCCCGAATCCGTTGGCGCGCAGCAGGCTCGCCCCAACGCTCGAGCGCCACCCACCGGCACAATAGAGCAGGACCGGCCGGCGTAGGTCGAGTTCCCCGAGGCGGCGGGGAAGCTCGGGAAGGGGAATCGTCCGGGCACCCGGCAGGGTCCCGCCGGCCGTCTCGCCGGGGTTGCGGATGTCGACGACTTGGACGACTCCCCCAACGATCGCCGCGTTCGCCTGGGCGACGGTCAGGCGGCTGGCCTGCCTGACCCGATCCGCGTGAGCCAGAAGGTAGGCCTCGGGGTCGGCGACATAGCCGAGCACCCGGTCGAAACCGATGCGCGCCAGGCGGAGTGCGACCTGCTGGTCCTGCCCGTCGGGCGCCATGACGACGATCGGTCGCTCCGGTCGCAGAACCATCCCCGCGGTCTCGGCCATGCGTCCGTCGGCGGGGACGCTCACCGCACCGCCCAGGTGTCCCGCGGCGAACTCCATCGCCGGCCGCGCATCATGGAGGACCGCCCCGTCGGCGAGGGCCGCGTCGACGGCGGCGTCATCGAGGGCTGGGATCGCCTCTCCGAGTTCACGGATCGCCCGCTCCTGCTTGTTGAGCGTGGCGTTGTAGAGGAAGTAGGCCGGTGCGCTGGGCTGTCCCTCGGTGACGACCACGAGGAAGTCCTCGACGCTCATCGGCTGGCAGGCGTAGTTGAACCGCCGCTGCTCGCCGATGGTCGACTGCTTCTCGGTCGAGAGGTTCTTGCCGCAGGCCGATCCCGCCCCGTGAGCGGGGAAGACCCGGACCGCGTCGTCGAGTCCCATGAGCCTGCGCTGGATCGAATCGTGGAGCATCCGGCCCAACTCCTCCGCGCTGACCCCGACCGACGCGAGCAGGTCCGGTCGGCCGACATCGCCGATGAACAGCGCATCACCGGTCAGGACGCCGTAGGCCGTGTCATCACCGGCGTGTTCGAACACCAGGACGCTGATCGACTCCGGTGTGTGTCCCGGTGTCGCCATGATCTCGAGGGTCACGTCCCCGAGGCCGATCCGCTCGCCGTCGGCGAGCGCGCGGTGGGCGAACTCGGGGGCGGCGGCGTCGCCATACCCGATCCACGCCCCGGTCGCCTCGGCCAGCTCGAGGTGGCCCGAGACGAAGTCGGCATGGAAGTGGGTGTTGATGACTCCGACGATGGTCAGGCCGGCCGCCGCGGCATCGGCGAGGTAGTCGTCGATGTCGCGCCGGGGATCGACGACCACGGCCTGACCGGTGGTCTCGTCGCCGACGAGATAGGAGGCCTGCGAGAGACAGTCCAGGTAGTACTGCGTGAACAACATGGGGATCTCCGTCCGGTTGACCCGCCGGTGCGGGCGGTGATTGGTGAGCATCATACCCCTGGGGGTATATTCCTCGCGTCGTCACCCCATCGAAGGAACCTCGCACATGTGGCTCTGGGTCGTCCCCGCCGGCCTGCTCATCGGCCTCGCACTCGGCACGCTCGGCGGCGGCGGATCCATCCTCACCGTCCCGGCGCTGGTCTACCTGGTCGGCCAGGACGCCGCTGTGGCGACCACCGGATCTCTCGTCGTCGTCGGGATCAGCGCCCTGATGGGGATGGTCGCGCACGCCCGCGCGGGTCGAGTCCGGTTCGCGCACGGGGCCGCGTTCGGTGCCCTCGGCACCGCCGGATCGTATGCCGGGTCCCGCCTCTCCGCGCACGTCCCCGCTCCCGTGCTGCTCAGCACGTTCGCCGGGTTGCTGCTCGTCGTCGCCGTGCTCATGACCCGGCGGGAGCGGGCGGCTCAGGCCGGGCCGGGCACGGGGGCGAGCACACGGCATACGACGGAATCGGGCGCGGGACAGCCCTGGTCGGCGAGGGGCAGCGCCGAGGTCGTCCTCGCGGCGACCGGCGTCGGCCTGCTCACGGGCTTCTTCGGCGTCGGCGGCGGCTTCGCGATCGTCCCCGCGCTCGTTCTCGTCCTGCGCTTCCCCATGCCGACGGCGATCGCGACCTCTCTTCTGGTCATCGCCATCAACTCCGCGACGGCGTTGGCTGCCCGGCTGCACTCCGGGGTCACCCTCGACTGGCCGGTCCTCCTCGGGTTCACCATCGTGGCCGTGACCGGCAGCCTCCTGGGCGCCCGCCTGGTCCACCGCCTCGATCCGCGCCCCCTGAGCCGCGCGTTCACGGTTTTGCTCGTGGTTGTCGGGCTCTATATCGCCGCGATGAACGTGCCGCACCTGCTCGCGTGAGGACAGCCGTGCGGCGCCGGGGCCGGTCGATCGGGGCCCTGTCGACGAGATCGCAGGCCTGGGTGCGAGACCTCGTCAGGCACCTCCGGTCACGCTCGTCAGCGGAACGGCGACGACGCCGTCGGCGAGTGAGTGGGTGTCCTGCCCGGTGTGGAGGACCAACCCGCTGTGGAAACGTGACCCGAGGTGGTCGCGCAGCCACGCGAGTGACCGAGCATCCTGTGGTCCCGGGCGGACACCGAGTTTGACCTCCACACCGATGACCCCCTGAGCGGTCTCGATCGCGATGTCCACCTCGCGCTCCCCCGCGCTCGTGCGGACATGCCGGAGTGTGGCGCCGATCAGGTCGGCCTGCGGCCGGAGTTGCTGCACGGCATACGCCTCGAGGTAGTGGCCCGCGACGGTGGGGTCGGCGCGCAAGCCGTCCGCGTCGAGATCCGACAAGGTCAGAGCGAGCGCGGTGTCGGCGAGGAAACGTTTGGGGTAGGCCGTCAACCGCTTCAGGCGGTTGGTCTCCAGGGCCCGGAGGGGCGCGGACACATGGGTGCGCAACAACAGGTCGTCGTAGTGCTTCCACGTGACCTTCGTGATGTCGGCGGCTTCCCACACACGTTGATCCGGCAGCGCCTGGCCGCTCAGGGTCGCCATCACGCGCAGAGTCCGCAACAGCCGACTGGCATCCCGCCCCTCGTCACCTGCCCGTTGCGCGACGAGACTCGCATAACTGTCCAGGAAATGCCGCGGATCGGGGAGATGTCGGGCGGCGGGGAAGCCCGGACGATCGAGTCGCCCCAGGTCGAATGCCGCTCCACGACGGCCTGTCCGGACCGCGGGGACCTTGTCATCGGGGCGCTGCACGAGCGCGTCCAGGAAAGTGGGGTCGGCTCCGTGCCCATCGAGTTCGGCCGTGGTCATGGGGCGCATCGCCAAGCGAACGGCGCGACCGGTCAGTGGGTAGGTGGGTCCGTAGGTCGCGGGCTCGACGCTGCCGGTGAGCAGGAAGCGACCTGGGCTCGGGTCCTCATCGACGATCTCCTTGACCGTCCACAGGACGTCCGTGCCGGCCAGCTGCCACTCGTCCACGAGGACCGGCGGTTCCAGCGCGCGGAGAAACCCGCCGGCATCCGCCTGGAGGAGTTGCCGGTCTCGCGGCAGCATGACGACAGAGGCGGCCAGGCGGTGGGCCGATGTCGTCTTTCCCACTGCCCGGGGGCCGTCGAGGATGACGACGGGTGAACTGCCGACGGCTGCTCGGAGCGCGCCGTCGAGATGCCGCGGAAGATAGCCGGTGGGATGGGGCGCGCAGAAAAGGATAGCCACTATCCGTTTTTGCGCCTAGTGACTATCCTTTTCTGCAGCACGCAAGAGAAGCGAGGAGCCGACCGGGCACCCGCGACCCGCGAGCTCACCAGATCGTGCGGAGTCCGGAGAGGCCCCGGAACGCCGGATCGCGGGTGACGAGCGGCAGGCCTTCGACCAGTGCCTGAGCGGCGAGCATCCGATCGAAGGGGTCCCGGTGTGCCCATTCCAGCGAGCCGGCCAGCAGAGCGTGTTCGGCGGTGATCGCCAACTCGGTGGTCCCGAGCCGCGCCAGCTGATGCGGATAGGTCGGCAGCCATGTCATGGCGTCGGGCAGGTTGCCGAGCCTGACCTTCGTCGCCAACTCCCAGGCGGTGGCCGCCGAGACGAACAGCCGGGTCGACGGGCTGGACAGCAGCTCCTCGGCGCTCTCACCGAGCCGGCCCGGATCACTCAGCGCCCAGATGAGGGCGTGCGTGTCGAGCAGCACGCTCACTGCTCCCACGCCGCCAGTTCGTCCGCCGGCAGGGGCTCGAAGAGCGCCTCGGCTGGCACGTCGATCGCGAGAAAGCCCAGCGTGCGTCGCCGGGGGGCGCGCAGAGGCACCAATCTGGCGATCTCCTCTGCGCCCCGGGCGATGACGACCTCCTCGCCACGCTCGACCTGCGCCAGAAGTGCCGACAAGTGGGTCTTCGCATACTGAACCCGGACGGTCGTCACGCTGTCAGCCTAGGTTGGTCAACCGATCCTGGTCAACTGCGGGTGCGCCGAGCACACTCGTCTTCGGCGCCGCCGGACTCGCCGCACCGGCCGTCGTCGTCGCGTGGCTGCTGCGCTACCAACCGCAGTTGCGCGCGGACGTATGCCGTCGGCTTACGGATGCGGCTCTGCCCCACAACAAGGGCGCGACAACCTCAAGCGCCTGACAGCGCGTGAGAGGCTGGGGCGATGGCGGGCGAGCACGATCATGACCACGACGAGGCCGGCGGCAGCGAGCTGACCGAGATGGATGCCCGCGTGCGGGCGCTCGAGACCCTGCTCGTCGGGCGCGGGCTGGTCGACCCCGAGGCGCTCGACGGGATCATCGAGACCTATGAGCATGAGGTCGGTCCACATCGCGGGGCGGCGGTCGTCGCGCGCGCCTGGGTGGATCCGGACTTCCGCGCCTGGCTGTTGCACGACGCGACGGCCGCGGTCGCGTCGCTGGGATATGCCGGTCGCGCTGGCGAGCATCTCGTCGCCGTCGAGAACACTCCCGACACCCACAACCTCGTCGTCTGCACATTGTGCTCCTGCTATCCCTGGCCGGTCCTCGGGCTGCCGCCGGTCTGGTACAAATCGCCCGCCTACCGCGCCAAGGCGGTCCGCGATCCGCGCGGGGTGCTCGCCGACTTCGGCGTCACCCTGCCCGAAACGACGCGGATCCGGGTCTGGGATTCGACCTCGGAGGTGCGCTATCTCGTTCTCCCGCAACGTCCCGACGGAACCGAAGACCTGACCGAGGCCGAACTCGCCGCCCTCGTCGGGCGGGATGCGATGATCGGCACGCGACTCGCTGGGGGTGGGACGTGAACGGCATACAGGACATGGGCGGGATGCACTGTTTCGGAGACGTGCATCCCGAGGCCGACGAGCCGGTCTTCCACGCGGACTGGGAGGCGCGGGTCCTCGCCCTCACGCTGGCGACTGGGTCGCTCGGCGACTGGAATATCGACCAGTCCCGGTCTGCCCGTGAGTCGTTGCCGCCGGAGGTCTATGTCGTCAGCAGCTACTACCGGATCTGGTTCGAGGCCCTCGAGCGCAGCATCGCCGCGGCCGGACTTCTCGACGGCACCCACGACGGCTCCGCCCGGACCTGGCCCCAGATCGAGCGGACGCTCGCGCGTGGGACGTCGTATGCCCGGGAAGCCGCCTCCCCAGCCCGCTTCGCCGTCGGCGATCACGTCCGGACGCGGATGAGGCACCCGGCCGGGCACACGCGGCTGCCACGCTACGCCCGCGACCAGACGGGCACCGTCGTCCGCGTGCATGGGGCCTACGTCTTTCCCGACCGGTCCGCGGTGCCGATCGGCGACGTGCCGGACCCCACGCCGGAGTGGATGTACACCGTCGAGATCGCCGGCACCGACCTCTGGGGGTCGGACTCGGACCCCGCCGTGAGCGTGTGCCTCGACGCCTGGGAGCCCTATCTGGAGCCGGCGGCGTGACCGGGGTCAAGCGCGAGCGCCCGTTCGACCAGCCCTGGCAGGCGCAGGTGTTCGCGATGACCGTGGACCTGCAGGAGCGCGGCGTCCTCTCGCCGGCCGAGTGGGCCGATGCCCTCGGCGCGCGCGTCGCGGCCAGCGAGCGCGGCGACGGTGCGGACTACTACGCGTGCTGGGTCGCCGCGCTCGCGGACGTGCTCACCGCCAAGGGACTCCTCACCCGGGGCGATGTCGAGGCGACGACCGCCGCGTGGCACGCGGCCGCCGCCCGCACCCCACACGGGCAGCCGATCCTCCTCGACTAGCGGCTCTGCCCGTCCCGGATCGGTTACGGTGGCCCGATGGCTCGTCCGTATGCCGGCGAGCGGCATCCGCATGCGACAGGAGACCACGTGGGACAACAGCTCAACCCCTACATCACCTTCCCCGGCACGTGCTCGGACGCGATCGACTTCTATGCCGCCGCGCTTGGTGGCGAGGCGCGGAAGTCGACGTTCCGGGAGTTCGGGATGGATGTGGACGGGATCATGCACGCGTCCGTGGACACGCCGACCGGGTTCCATCTCTTCGCCAGCGACACCTTCGAGGGCATGGCGCCCTATCAGGCCGGCAACAACCTGCAGCTGAGCCTCTCCGGGGACGACGCCGATGCGCTGCGGGGCTACTGGGACGCCCTGAGCGACGGCGGCCAGGTCCTCATGCCGCTGGAACGGCAGATGTGGGGCGATGACTACGGGCTGTTCGCCGACCGGTTCGGCATTCTCTGGCACGTCAACATCGCCGGCAGCCCCGCCGAGGGCGGCACGGCGCAGTAGCTCACCCCGCGGCGAGCGCGCCGACGAGGAACTGCGCCAAGCGGTCGTTCGGCTCGGGCTGCGATCCGTGCTGGGCCTGGAAGGCGCTGGTTCCGTCCGTGCCACAGAGGCCGAGGATCGGGGCCGCGCCGCCGGGGTGCTGGGCGATCCAGTCGGTGAGGTTGTAGACCTTGCCGTCGATGGCCGTCCAGCAGTCCGACTGCTGGTTGTGGGTCGCCACGACCGTCATGGTCAGGGCCGCGGAGGACGACGAGTCCGAACTCGACGTCGTCGACGACGTCGTGGAGCCGGACGACGTGGAACTCGACGTGGTGGTCGAGGAGGAGGTCGAGGGCGTCGCTGCGGCCGCACCGCCGGACGTCGAAGTCGAGGAGACCCGGCCCGCCCAGGCCGCCTTGGCGCCGGTGTGGCCGACGAGGACGGTCAGGCCCAGGACGCCGACGGCGAGCAGCGCTCCGATGATCCCGAGAATCTTGCCAGCGCTCGTCCCGGCGCTGCTGCGCCGCTGCACGGCATACCAGAGCAGCGCGATGACACCGAACGCCGCCGCGACCGGGACGAGGCGATCACCCCACTCGGCATGATCGCGCGGCTCCCCGACGTGCTTGGCCAGCTGTTCGCCCGACTGTGCGGCGACCCACGTCGCACCGGCTCCGGCGAGCGCCCCGAGGGCGACCAGGGGTCCGAATCGTTGGCGCCACGCCGGGCGAACCACGCCGGCGAGCAGCCCGATCGCGCTCAGTGGCAGAAGGATGACGACCGCGTGCACGACGAGCGGGTGAATCGGCAGTCCGGCGATCGTGTCGAACAGAGAGTCCATGTCGTGGAACGCTAAACCACCTACCTGTGGGCGTGGAGGGGACTACGACCAATGGACACGCTTCCGGTGGAAGTCTTGACACATTCCAGAAACCTCGTCAGTGTAGTTGGCCATGGCTCCCGACTTCACCGAGTTGCTTCGCGCGACGGGGATGCGGGTGACCCGGCCGAGGCTCGCCGTCCTCGCCGCCTTGGAGGAGACTCCCCACGTCGACACGGCGACGGTGATCGAGACGGTGCGCCGTCGGCATACGGCCGTGTCGCACCAGGCGGTCTATGACTGCCTCGGCGCCCTGACCGAGGCCGGGCTCGTGCGCCGGATCCAACCCGCCGGCTCCGTCGCCCGCTACGAATTGCAGACCGGCGACAACCACCACCATGTCGTATGCCGCTCCTGCGGCGCCGTCGCCGACGTCGACTGCGCGATCGGTTCCGCACCATGCCTCGACCCCGCCCAGGACCACGGATATGCGGTTGTCGAGGCGGAGGTCAACTACTGGGGGATCTGCCCCGCCTGCGCATCCGAGCGCCGGCCCGCCGACGGCGCCAGCGCGCATCCAGCTTCTGTCCACCCAGCCACCGAGTGAGTCCAGGAAGGAAATCCATGTCCGTGCAAGACGACATCGCCCGCGAACCCGCCGAGGCCAAGCCGCAGACCGACGATGCCGAGGTCAAGGAGATGAACGAACCGGGTCCGGCCGAATCCGGCTGCCCGGTCATGCACGAACTGGTGCGCCCGACCCAGGGTGACGCCAACCAGCAGTGGTGGCCCAACCGGCTCAACCTCAAGATCCTCGCGAAGAATGGTGCGGACAAGGACCCGCTCGGCAGTGACTTCGACTATCGCGCGGCCTTCGAGGCACTCGACCTCGCCGAGGTCAAGCGCGACATCGAGGGCGTGCTGACGACGTCGCAGGACTGGTGGCCGGCGGACTTCGGGCACTACGGCCCCTTCATGATCCGGATGGCGTGGCACAGCGCCGGCACCTATCGCGTCTTCGACGGGCGCGGCGGCGGCGGGACCGGGCAGCAGCGCTTCGCGCCCTTGAACAGCTGGCCCGACAATGGCAACCTCGACAAGGCCCGGCGCCTGCTCTGGCCGGTCAAGAAGAAGTACGGCAGCTCTCTCTCCTGGGGCGACCTGATCATCCTCGCCGGCAATGTCGCGCTCGAGTCGATGGGCTTCGCGACCTTCGGCTTCGCCGGTGGGCGCATCGACGCGTGGGAGCCGGACGACGACGTCTACTGGGGTTCGGAGACCGAGTGGCTCGGCGACAAGCGCTACACCGGCGAGCGCGACCTCGACAACCCGCTCGCCGCGGTCCAGATGGGGCTGATCTATGTCAACCCCGAGGGGCCCAACGCCAACCCCGACCCACTCGCGTCGGCGATCGACATCCGGGACACCTTCGGCCGGATGGCGATGGACGACTCCGAGACCGTCGCGCTCATCGCCGGTGGGCACACGTTCGGCAAGACGCACGGCGCGGCGGACCCCGCGGCATACGTCGGACCGGAGCCGGAGGCCGCGCCATTGCAGGCCAACGGACTCGGCTGGCTGAGCACCTACAACACCGGCAAGGGCGACGACACGATCACGAGCGGGCTCGAGGTGACGTGGACCTATCACCCGACGCGCTGGGACAACGAGTTCTTCCACATCCTGTTCAGCTACGAGTGGGAACTGTTCAAGAGCCCGGCCGGCGCGAGCCAGTGGCGACCCAAGAACGGCGCCGGGTCGGACATGGTGCCCGAGGCGCACGGGCCGGGACGCCGCGAGCCACGCATGCTCACCTCCGATCTCGCGCTCCGATTCGACCCGATCTATGAGCCGATCTCGCGCAACTTCCTCGACAATCCGGGCGAGTTCGCCGATGCCTTCGCGCGCGCGTGGTTCAAGCTGACCCACCGGGACATGGGGCCGGTCTCGCGCTACCTCGGCGCCGAGGTGCCGGGCGAGGAACTGCTGTGGCAGGACCCGATTCCCGCGAACGACCGTGGCACCACCGCCGAGGACATCGCCGCGGCGAAAGCGGCCATCGCCGAGGCCGGGCTCTCGGTGGCTCAGCTGGTCAAGACGGCGTGGGCGGCTGCCTCGTGTTTCCGCGGCAGCGACAAGCGCGGCGGTGCCAACGGCGGCCGGATCCGGCTCGAGCCGCAGCGCAGCTGGGCAGCCAACGACCCCGCCGATCTCGCGCTGGTGCTCGCTCGCCTCGAAGAGATCCAGTCGGGCCTGAACATCTCCTTCGCCGACCTCGTCGTCCTCGCCGGCAATGTCGGGATCGAGCAGGCGGCTGCGGCGGGCGGGGTCGAGGTCGAGGTCCCGTTCACCCCGGGCCGCGGCGACGCGACCCAGGAGCAGACCGACATCGAGTCGTTCGGCTATCTCGAGCCCAAGGCCGACGGGTTCCGCAACTACGAGCGCCACGACAACCGGCTCCCTGCGGAATATCACCTCATCGACAAGGCCAACCTGCTCGGCCTCACCGCACCCGAGCTGACCGTCCTCGTCGGCGGCCTGCGCGGCCTCGGGGTCAACAGCGGCGGCTCGACGGCGGGGGTGCTCACCGACCGGGTCGGGACGCTGAGCACGGACTGGTTCGTCAACCTCCTCGACCTCGGCACGTCGTGGACGCAGGCGGACGACGCGGGTGACCGGTTCACGGGCTCGGGGGCCAGCGGGCAGTCGTGGACCGCGACCCGGGCCGACCTCGCCTTCGCCTCCAACTCCGAGTTGCGGGCGGTCGCCGAGGTCTATGCCAGCGATGACGCGTCGGAGAAGTTCGTCCACGACTTCGTCGCCGCCTGGGCGAAGGTCATGGACAACGACCGCTTCGACGTGCGGTAGGCCAACCCCGTCCGCGGCAGTTCCATCCCGTCCGCGGCAGTTCCATCCCGTCCGCGGCAGTTCCATCCAGTCCGCGGTAGTTCCATCCAGTCCGCGGTAGTTCCATCCAGTCCGCGGTAGTTCCATCCAGTCCGCGGCAGTTCCATCCAGTCCGCGGGCAGAGACACGCCGTATGCCGCGTGCCGACACGGCGTGTCTCTGCCCGCGAACGGGGTGGTGGAGTTCCTAGCGCGGCGGGGACGCCACGATGCGGACGACCACCTGCTTCATCAACGGCTGCCGGCTCTGAGTGCTCCAGTCGGCGATGCCGATCAGGACGTTGAGCTCCGGCATGTAGCCGGCGGCGCTGCCGGGAGGCACGGCATACGCGAGCGCCCGCCAGCCGTCGACGCGCCGGATGGACCCGTCCTTGGAGGTCGCGATGATGTCGACGAGGTCGCCCTCGGCGAGACCGCGGGCGGCCATGTCGTCCCGATTCATCAGGACCATGGTCCGCAGACCACGGATCCCCCGATAGCGGTCATCGTCGGAATAGATCGTCGTGTTCCACTGATCGTGGGAGCGCATCGTCTGGAGAACGACCGTGTCGCTGCCCGCCGGGATGACGTCGGGCAGGGGAGCCGCGGAGAACTCCGCCTTTCCCGACGCGGTGTGAAAGACGAGTTCGCGCGCCGGCTGCTTGATCCGGAATCCGAGCGGATGGCGCACGCGGCGGTTGAAGTCCTCGAACCCATAGATCGCCCGGGCCATCGTGTCCCGGATGCGGTCATAGTCCCCGACATACGACTCCCACGGTGTCTTGCTGTCGGGGAGGGTGGCCCGCGCCATACCCGCGATGATGGCCGGCTCGGAGCGCAGGTGCGGTGAGGCGGGCGGCCGGAATCCGCGCGAGAGGTGCACCATGCTCATCGAATCCTCGACCGAGGTCGACTGCAGGCCCGCGGCCTGCGCGTCGCGCTCGCTGCGCGCGAGGCACGGCAGGATGAGGGCGCGTCGGCCGTGAACGAGGTGACTGCGGTTGAGTTTCGTGCTCACGTGGACGGTCAGGTCACAGGCGCGCAGCCCAGACCAGGTGTAGGCCGTGTCGGGTGCCGCGTTGGCGAAGTTGCCGCCCATCCCGATGAACACCGACAACGCGCCGGTGTTCATCGCCTCGACGGTCCCGACGGTGTCCAACCCGGGTTCGCGTGGCGAGCGAATGCCGCAGGCTGCGTCGATCAGGCTGAGCACCGACTCGGGTGCGTCGTTGTCGATGCCGCAGGTGCGGTTGCCCTGGACATTGCTGTGTCCGCGCACCGGTGATGGGCCCGCGCCCTCGCGACCGAGATTGCCGCGCAGGAGAAGGACATTGACGATCTCGCGAATCGCGTCGACGCCGTGCTCGTGTTGGGTGACACCGAGGCACCAGCTGATGAGCGTACGGTCGGAGCGCGCATAGATCCTGCCCGCGCGCCGGATGTCGGCCTCCGAGAGACCGGACTGCCGCTCGAGCTCCGCCCAACTCGTCTCGCCGACGATGGCGCGATAGGCGTCCAACCCGTGCGTGTAGCGCGCGAGGAACTCGTGATCGAGCGCGTGCGGATCGGCGGCCGATGCCTCGAAGACGGCCTTGGCGATGCCGCGCAGGAGGGCCATGTCGCCGCCCGGCCGGACCTGGAGGTTGAGCGTGCTCGTCGGCGTCGCCTTGCCCCGCGCCATCCGACCGATCTCGTGCGGGATGATCGTCCGAGTCGCGCCGGCCTCGATGAGTGGGTTGACGTGGACGACCTCGGCCCCGCGGGCATACGCATCGGCGAGCGCGGTCAGCATTCGGGGCGCATTGGAGGCGGCGTTGACGCCGAGAATGAAGATCGCCTCCGCGGTATCCCAGTCGACGAGATCGGCGGTGCCTTTGCCGGTGCCGAGGGCGGCGGCGAGCGCACGCCCGGACGCCTCGTGGCACATATTCGAGCAGTCGGGGAGGTTGTTGGTCCCGAACTCGCGGGCCCATAGTTGATAGAGGAAGGTCGCCTCGTTGCCGAGGCGGCCGGACGTATAGAACGCGGCCTGGTCGGGGCTGTCGAGTCCGCGCAGTGTCTCCCCGACCAGGTCGTATGCCGCGTCCCACCCGATCGGGACGTAGCGGTCGGTCGCCGGGTCATAGACCAGGGGCTCGGTCAGCCGACCGACGGCCTCGAGCGCGAAGTCGCTCCACGCCTCCAACTCGGTCACCGAGTGTGCCGCGAAGAACTCCCGGTCGGCCCGCTTGCCCGTCATCTCCCACGCGACATGCTTGATGCCGTTCTCGCACAAGTCGATTCGCAGGCCGTGGCGGTCGTCCGGCCACGCACACCCGGGACAGTCGAAGCCACCGTTCTCGTGGTTCATCTTCAGCATCGCTCGGGGCACGGCCAGGAGTTCGCGGCTTCTGACGACGACCTCGCCGACAGACTTCGCGGCACCCCAGCCCGCGGCCGGGTGGTGATAGTCGCGCTGGGACCACCTCCCGGCGTCCGCCGGTCCGTCGCCGCCGGGGGCGGCCGCACCACGTCGACGCCGGAACTTCGCCATGCCCGCCTCCTATGCGACCTGCCGTTGTCTCCGACACTATCCCCGCGGACCTCGCCGCACCGGCCGTCGGCCTGAAGGAGCAATCCGGCGAGGAGCAGGTCGAGACCGGCCGTGAACTGGTCGACGTCCTGGGGGCGCGCGAACTCGTCGGCGACCTCATGGAGGAACGCGAAGCGGTCGGGGTCGATCGCCGTGGAAGCGGCGGCGGCATAGTCCCGCAGGTAGGCCGCGCGCTCGGCCTCACCCACCACGTCGCCGACGTCCGGCGGCTGGCGGGGGTCAGGCGGCGGGCAGTGGCGCCTTCGCCGAGGTCACGACATCCCGCCCGTCAGCACCCAGCGGCACCCACGGATCGGGCTCGTGTGTGATCCGGTTGCGCAGATCGCGTCGCACGATCTCGATGCTCCACATCCAGAGAATGTGTCCGAAGCACTCGGAGAAGTGCTCCTGCCAGGGCTGGTCCCACGGCGCCGGCACCGTGCGCATGGCCGGCATGACGATGAGGTGGAACACGACCCAGACAAGAAAGCCGAACGCCGCGCCCTGCCAGAGCGTGATCCGCGGGTAGTACTCCGCGACGACGCAATAGAGGACGCCGAACGCGATGGCGAACGAGAAGTGGATGAGGAACGAATAGATCGGCAGGTGGTTGCCATTGAAGGTGACGGTCGTGTGCGCCGTGTCGGCGCTGATGCCGAACTGCTCCAACAGCTTCTGGGGCGGGTTGGTCGCATTCCGCTCTGGGGTGCGGGGCGGGAACGGGACCTCCCAGCCGAACTTGACGATGGCCGAGAACGCGCCGCCGATGATACCCACGAGGATGGCGGTGGGGATGCGTCGTCGGGATGGATCGATGTGCAGAGTCATGTGTTCTGCCCTCCATTCTCCCGCAACGATTCTCGGGTCAGCGGTGGGTTGTCGATCACGGCCAGAACAAGTTCGGGTGAATTCCTCGTGATCGCGGGAGATCGAAGCGGAACGGTCCCGCCGGCCGCAGAATCCCGATCAAGTGGTGAGTGACTCACGCGCGCCCGGTTGTGCTACTTTGTCCTAACAAAGTCCGCCCGATCGGAAGTGCGATCCATGAGCCCGACACGCATCACTCACCTCATCAACGGTGCCCCATGGGAGGGCACGGCCGAGCGCACCAGCCCGGTCTACAACCCCGCCACCGGCGAGCAGACCGGCGCGCTCGACCTCGCCTCCGCCGCCCTCGTCGACGAGGTCGTCCGCGCCGCCAGGACCGCGTGGCAGAACGACTGGCAGACCTCCTCCCTGACCAAGCGCACCCAGGTCCTCTTCAAGTTCCGCGAGCTCCTCAACGCCAACAAGGAGGAGATCGCCGCGGTCATCACCGCCGAGCACGGCAAGGTCCTCTCCGATGCCCTCGGCGAGGTCACTCGAGGCCTCGAGGTCGCCGAGTTCGCCTGCGGCATACCGCATCTGCTCAAGGGTGGGTTCTCCGAGAATGTCTCGACCAAGGTCGATGTCTATTCGATCCGCCAGTCCCTCGGCGTCGTCGCCGTCATCTCGCCGTTCAACTTCCCGGCGATGGTGCCGCTGTGGTTCGTCCCGATCGCCCTCGCCTGCGGCAACGCGGTCGTCATCAAGCCGTCGGAGAAGGACCCGAGCGCGGTCAACGCCGTCGCCGAGCTGTGGAAGGAGGCCGGTCTGCCCGACGGCGTCATCACCGTCATCCACGGCGACAAGGAGGCGGTCGACGCGCTCCTCACCCATCCGGACATCAAGGCCGTCTCCTTCGTCGGCTCGACGCCGATCGCGAAATATGTCTATGAGACCGGCACCGCCAACGGCAAGCGCGTCCAGGCGCTCGGTGGCGCCAAGAACCACATGCTCGTTCTGCCCGACGCCGACCTCGACCTCGCCGCCGACGCGGCCGTCAACGCCGGATTCGGTTCTGCCGGAGAGCGGTGTATGGCGATCTCCGCCCTCCTCGCGGTCGAGCCGGTCGCCGACGACCTGATCGAGAAGATCAAGGACCGCATGGGCAAGCTCGTCACCGGCGACGGCACCCGCGGTGCCGACATGGGCCCACTCGTCACCCGCGAGCACGCCGACAAGGTCATCTCCTATGTCGACAAGGGTGTCGAGGCCGGCGCCGACCTGCTCGTCGACGGTCGCGATGGCGACGTCGACGCCGACGGTGCCGGCTTCTTCCTCAAGCCGACGCTCTTCGACAAGGTCACTCCCGGCATGCCGGTCTATGACGACGAGATCTTCGGCCCGGTCCTGTCCGTCGTCCGGGTCCCGTCCTATGACGAGGGCCTGAAGATGATCAACGACAACCTCTATGGCAACGGGACCGCGATCTTCACCAACGACGGTGGGGCCGCGCGTCGCTTCCAGAACGAGGTCGAGGTCGGCATGGTCGGCATCAACGTCCCGATCCCTGTCCCGATGGCGTACTTCTCCTTCGGTGGCTGGAAGGCCTCGCTCTTCGGCGACTCCCACGCCCACGGCATGGAGGGCGTCCACTTCTTCACCCGGGGCAAGGTCGTCACCTCCCGCTGGCTGGACCCGAGCCACGGGGGTCTCAATCTCGGCTTCCCGCAGAACGTCTGATCCGACGACAGCACCGCGCATTCCGTATGCCGCCCGCTCGCCCGAGCGGGCGGCATACGGCTGTCTGTGGTCTCCAGGAGGCCCGCGCGCGGGGGGTCTGTGATCGAATGACAGGACAAAGCCCCGGGCGAATCGGCCCGGGGCTCTTGTCGTGCAGCGGTCGGATCAGGGGGCGGGAAGGATGACGTCCCGCACGAGCTGGTCCAGCTCTTCGTCCGCCGCGAGGAACTGGCGCAGGGTCTTGCGGGTGGCGCCGAAGTCATCGAACTCCTCGGCGCTCATCCCGTCGGGCTCATAGGCCCGGCGGAAGTCCTCGATCCCCTCGAGCGCGGCGATGATGTCCGGGTCGACGGGGATATCGAGCCGCGGGGCCGGGTCGATCCCGGTGGCCTGGAACTTCTCCTGCCAGGCGAAGGGCGGGGAGAGCACGAGGTCACCACCGACGAGTTCGGTCCACTGCAACTGGTTGCGATAGGCCGCGGCGAGCACTCGGGCGCGCAGACCGCGGGCGTGGAACTCGGCATACGCCCGCTTGACGGCGGCGACGCCCGCCCACTCCAGCGCGGCTGGATCGATCGCGATGCCGTCGCGCTTGACGATCTCCTTGAGCCAGTCGTCGAGGCGGCCGACCATGATCGTGACGACCGGGCCCATGGTCGAGACGTCGAGGCCCTCGGCCTCGCGCCGCGCCAGGCCACGCTCGATCGCCTCGGCGGACGCGACCGCCTGGGGGACCGAGAAGGACACGGTGACATTGACATTCACCCCGCGATGGGTGGCGTCCTCGATCGCCTCGATGCCCGCCTTCGTCGCGGGAATCTTGACAATGATGTTGTCGGCGAGGCCGGCGAAGTACTCCGCCTGGTCGGCCAGCGCCTTCGGGTCGCGGCGCAGCCGGGGATCGGTCTGCATCGACAGCCGCCCGTTGCGTCCGCCGTATGCCGCGAACGCGGGTTCGAGCAGTCGCGCCGCCTCGAGCGAGACCTCCTCGACGACCTGCCAGCCGATCTCGGACTCGGTCGCGGTGGGCCGCTCGTCGGCGATCTCGCGGATCCGCGCCGTCCAACGGGGCAGGTCCGCGCGAATCGCCGCGAGCGCGATGACCGGGTTGCAGGTCGCGCCGACCGCACCCCACCCGATCGCCGTGCTGAGTTCGCGCGGGTCGGCGCTGTCGTTCCACAGCGCGGTCGGCGTTGTCTGCGTCATCGTGAGCAGGGGGGATTCAACGGCGGTCGTCGGTGCCTCGGTCATCGGAACTCCTGACTAAATGTTAGGACATTCAGACTACCGCACATATTGTCCCAGCGGAACCCAGCGCGAATCGCGGGTGGTGGACGCCTCAGAGGTCGAAGTTCGTCGGCAGCATGACGACATCGCGGATCGTCACATGGCGCGGCCGGGTGAGCATGAAGAGGATCGTGTCAGCGATGTCGCTCGGCTCCATGAGCGAGCCCTCGTCACGAGCCGCCTGCAGCCGCTCCGGTTCCCAGTCGGCGAGCAGCGCGGTGACCACGGGCCCGGGCGAGACCGAGCCGACACGGATCCCGTGCTTGAACACCTGGCGGCGCGTCGTCTGGACGAAGCAGTTGATCGCCCACTTGCTGGAGGCATACACCGGCTCCCAGGGCGTCGGATAGTGCGCCGCAAGAGAACTCGTCACGATGACGTCTCCCGTGCCGCGCTCGATCATGTGCGTGAGCACGTCACGCACGTTCTTCATCACGACGTTGACATTGAGGTTGAGCATGCGGTCGATTTCGCCGGCGCTCGCCTCGACGAGGTCGCCCCCGACATACATCCCGGCGTTGGAGTGGAAGATGTCGAGCTGTCCGAGGAGATCGAGCACCTTGGGCAGGAGTGTCGCGCAGTCTGCCGGGTCGAGCAGGTCGATGACGAGGGGCGTGACCGCATCCCCGTGGGTGGCGACCATCGAGTCCAGCGCCGCGCGATCCCGGTCGACCACCACGACCTTGGCCCCCGCTCCGACCAGGGCGTCCACGCTCGCCCGCCCGATCCCGCTCGCTCCACCTGTGACTGCCGCTGTCTTCCCCTGCAGGGACCCCATGACCCGCCGCCTCTCTGCGTCGTTTCGTTGACTTCGATCCGATCGCGCGCACCGCGCGCGTGTCCACCTTTGCGCGAATCGTGGCGTCCCGCAACCGCTCTGGCGCCCCACGTGTCTGGGGCGAACCGACGTCAGAGCCCGCGGACGTCGGCCGGCGATCCCGGCCCTCCGCTCTGACCTCTGACCTCGCCGTGTCTGTCGCGGGGACCTCTTCTCTGTGTCCCTCGAAGGGGGGACTTCTGAGAGTCGGGGGGGCTGAGTAGTTTCCGACCATCGCAATGGCAACCCGCACGGAGGCGAAGATGCGACGAATCGGACGACTGTTGGCTCTGGTGAGCGCGATTCTGACGGCATTCGTGACCTCGGCCCTGGCCGCCCCAGCCGCCATGGCACTCGCCTTGCCCGTGCTCACCTCGGTCACTCCATCTGCCGGCCCGCTCAGCCCGACGCTCATCCAGATCGGGGGAAAGAACCTGCTGGGTGCTAAGGAGGTCATGTTCGGCACGACGAAAGTGCCGGTCGCCCGAGTCTTGAGCACAAGTAAGGTCGAGGTGAAGACTCCCCAGCGCACGTCCGCCTCGACAGTCTCTGTGCGAGTGAGAACGGCCAGTGGGTGGTCGGCCGTGACTTCGCTCGCCCGCTACTCCTTCATGGCCAAGCCCGTCTTGACCGCAGTGACCCCCCCCACGGGGCAGTATGTCGGCGGGGATTTCGTCACCCTGACCGGAAGCGGCCTCCTGCGCACCTCTCTGGTGACGTTCGGCGACCAACAGGCATCAGTCGTTAGCCAGTCGGCCACCGCGGTGAAAGTGAAGACACCGATCGGAGTCGTCGGCGCGACTCAGATTCGACTGACCAACCCAGGCGGCGTCAGCAACGCCATAACCTTCACCTTCTCGCCGGCGAAAAGCGTGGACACCCGCGTCGTGGCTCCTGTGGCCGGTACGTTCCAGCCGACTGCGTTCGAATGGGTGACTGGTGGCGATGACCCCGAGACAGGGACGACCGAGCCCTGGGTCGTGAGCCTTCCACCCGAATCGCCGATCCCAGCCGCTGGCACGGACTTCTATCTGCCGCCCGGTGACAGCCGCTTCCCAAGTGGACTCGCTGGGCGTGTGGATGAAGCCGCTATCCAGACTGACCAATCGATCAGAGTGACGGTTCTCCCAACCGATCTCTCCCAGGGTTTCAACAGGCTGGCGCTCACGTACTCCGGAACCTTGCCCGCATCCGCCGGTCGCTCAATCGGGGGCGATGTTGCCACGTTCCCGATCAATGCGTCGTCCCTCTATTGCCGCAACCAGCAGGGTCAGGAGGTCGCGGTCTCCGCGGACTTCGACATGCGTGTCGCGGACGTCGACATTTCCCAGCGACTCGACCTGGGCAGCTGGGTCGCGAAGCCGACCTACGACGCCACGCTCTCGGCCGAGATCGAACTCGAGGGCAAGATCACGGTGGCAGCCACGTCAACGTGCTCTGTGCCCAAGCAGTGGCAGAACATGCACCGCAAGGTGATTCCGCTCGGCACCAGCGGCGCGACCGTCTCCTTTGCCCCCGACTTCGAGTTGAAGATCAGCGGAGCGGGCACTTACACGATGGTTGAGCGCACACGCACCACATATGCCGTCAGCGCGCGCTTGGGCGAAGAACCTCGGCTGTCGAGGACGGCTCGCAGCCTCGAGTCCTCGAGATCGGGAGCGCTCGAGTTCGAAGCTTCCATCTCCGGGGGGATGTCCGTTCGCTTCGGTCTGCTCGACCGGGCCGGAGCCGAAGGACGTCTGCTTCTGGTGGTCGCAGCCAGGTTGACTGCGCAAACTGGACAGGTCTGCGCCGAGGCCACTCTGAAATTCCGCATCTCGGTCGGACTGTTCTTCGACGTGTGGGTCACCTCATGGCAATCCCGAACGCTCGATGTGACTTTCGATTTGGCCACGCTGGCACGGGCCTGTACAACGCCTCAATCACCGGTCCCACCGGAGCCGCGGATCACATCTGCGCGAATGCCGGATGCGCAGCTTGGTTCCAGCTACTCGGCCACACTGGCGGTGGAGGACGGCAGGCCCGGAACGTGGTCGATTCTGGTTGGACCCCTGCCAGCGGGCCTGTCTCTGGCGAGTTCGACCGGAGTCATCTCCGGCTCCCCGAAAGCAGCAGTTGGGGATTATCCGATCGTCATCCAGTTCGTCGACAACGCTCGGCTGATCGCCACGACCACAATTCGCATCCGGGTCCAGCCGTCCAGCGGAATCGGCGGCGGTGACATCCAAGTGAACCTGAGGTGGGTCGGAGCGGCCGATCTCGATCTCCACGTCAGCGACCCGAGCGGCGAAGAGATCTACTACGCCCACCCGCATTCCGCCAGCGGCGGCACGCTCGACCACGACGCAAACGCGGCATGCAACGGTCCCGCAGACGACGACAACGCGGTCGAAAATGTCTTCTGGCCGCCGCACGCGGCCCCAGTGGGAAGTTATGTCGCCTGGGTCAAGGTGTATGCCACCTGCTCGGCGCCTCTCGACTGGCACCTGACCGTCCTGCGCGGCGGTCGCGTGATCATTGACCGAACTGGCACGGGCGACTCTCCCGGATACAACTTCACGGGCGGTGGCAGCGGCAGGGTGCGGACCGTCCCGGTGCCGCGCATGTCCTATCCCAAGAAGCGCTGAATAGAGCACCTGCGGCCCTGGGCGGTGTTCCTCGGGGTGCGCCTTGGCGATCGTGGTGTGCGGGTTCCTCCTGCTCGCGACGCGAGTGCGGGTGGTGGGTGTCCTCTGGGGTCCTCGCGGCGGCGCTTCTCGTGCCGCCGGCCATGGCGGTCCGACCCGGCTCGGCCCGGCGACGTCGGTGGTGGGACGGGCAACGCTTGGTATGACCGGTCAGCGTATGACGCGGCGGCCGTCTCGGTCAGTGGCTGAGTTTCGTCCACGCCTGGTGAACCAGCCGCTCGGCGAGAAGCGCCGGGTCGAGGCGCTCGTCGAGTGCGGCGTGAACGACGTCAGCCTGGGTGGGAGGCGCCATAACGCCCACCGGTTGGTCGCGGTCGAGGTTGGTGGGGAAGGCATAGCCCTCGGCGCTCGCGGCAACGGCATTGTCGACGAGGACGCGCGGCATACCGGCATCGAGGGCGGCGAGCAGCGCCGGATAGATCGCGGTGACCACGCGCGTGCGGTCCACCGACTCCATCGCCCGCCCGAACGCCGACGACACCTGCAAAAGGTTCGCCATTCGCTGGATGCCGGGTGAGACGTTGGCCCCGGCGGCATGCATGAGCGCCGGGTTGAACCAGACGAGATCGCCCTTGGTGAGCGGGAGCTGACTGTGGTTGGCGATGAAGTGGTCCTGGAACTCGGGGATCCAATCGGCGAGGTAGCCGTGGGAGTACTTCTGGCTGTGCGGGAGATCTCGGGATCGAGGACGGCGATCTTCTCCAGCGCATTCCAGATCCGGTCGTTGGCGCCGGGCTCGCCGAAGTGGTCGCCCTTGGGCCCCCCGACCTCCTTCTCCTGCCTGATGATCAGCTCGTATGCCGCGTTGACCCGCTCGATGACCGCGTCCTCGCACGCTCCGGTCACCACCACGATCCCCGGACCGGCGGACCACGCGCGCGCGAGTTCGGTCTCCACGGCGGGACCCTCGCCGGCGGCGGTTCCGGGCCGAGTGGTATCACGGTGGTATCAGCGAGTCATCGCGATGACCCGTCGGGGCGCGGAAGCAGACGAACTTCTCGATCGTCTCGCCGTCGGGACCGGTGGACGCCGCAGTGATGCGTCAGAACGACGCGCGCACGGCGACGAACGCGAGCCAGGTGGCGCCGAGGTTGACCGCGAGCCAGGTGGTCAGCCATACGACCGTCGGCACGTGGGTCAGGGCGGCGAGCACGGCCGGGTCGTCGATGGCCCTTCCCCGGCGCGCGACGTTCACCAACCCGCGCCACCCCCCGGCGAGGAGGACGAGACCGGTGGCGAGCGCGGCATACGACTGAAGGGTGTCGTCACGCCACCACCAGACGGCGCCGACACCGGCGAGGACCACCGCGAGGACCCACGCGGTGAGCAACGAACGGACCTGAGTCGCAACGACGACGAGAACGAGAAGGACGGCGGTGAGGAGGGGGGCGGCATACCCGCGCGCACCCGCCCAGACCAGCAGCAGACCGGCTGCCGCGGGAGCCGGGTAGCCGGCCCAGGTCGTCGCGACCCGCCCCGCACCGCGTGCGGGACCGACCGTCACCGCGTGACCCGAGGCGTCGCCGCGGACGACGAATCCGGTGAACCGCCGCCCGGCGCCGAGCCCGACGAGGGCATGGCCGAGTTCGTGGACGAGCGTCACGCCGATCCGAAGCCGCCGCCACAGGGGCTCCCACGCGACCGCCCCGGCGGCGAGGAGAACGACCAGGCTCAGTCCGTATGCCGTGACCCCACCCTCGCCCGTCGCCGGCGTGAGGCGCTCGCGAACCAGGTCCCACCAACTCACGGCGCGACCTTAAGCCGTCCGCCTGTGGCGTCGTCGAATTCGCCACCCTCAGTGGGAACCGAGCAGTTCCGTCATCGTCCGATGACCCAGCCGGTGCATCTCGGGGTTCGTCGTCACGTAGTAGTGGACCAGGCCCATCGCCTGCGCGAAGGCCCACGCGCGACCGCGCTCCCAGTCCAGGTCGCTGGGGCGGAGGGCGGCTCGGAGTCGGTCGCGTCGGGGACCGTCGAGGAGATGCCACGCGGCGACGAGGTCAAGGGCCGGGTCGGCGGGCCCGAATCCGCCTCCGTCGAGGAGCCCGACGAGGCGGCTGCCGTCGATGAGGACATGGCCGGGCACGAGATCGCCATGCGTCATCACATCGACCGCCTCCCGCGGCAGATCCCGCATCCGGGCCCACAGGTCGGCGGTCCGGGCCGGATCGAACCACCGCGCGTTCCGCGCGATGCACGTCTCCATCCACGCGTCATGGTCGGGCAGTGCGCCGCCGACACCCGCGGGCATTCCACGATGGGTCAACGACCCCCGGTACTCGGGCATTCAGCATGAGTCAACTCGGTAGCTTGACGTCGGAATCGAACAGCTATACTATTCAGATATGCCGAACGACCTTCTCTTCAGACCCGGGAACCAGCCCGGCGCAGCCCCCGAAACGGGGCTGACAGGTGCGGTGGGCGCGCGTGAGGTGGCCGAGGTCCGGGCTCTGGTCGCGGAGGCGACGGCCGCGCTGACGGGTCTGCGGGAGGTGCTCTGGCAGTCCGGTGGCGGTGCCCTGGCCGAGATCCTCGGGGAACTCGGGGAGCTCGCCCTGATCACGGATGCGGCCGAGGTCGCCGTCATCGCCGAGACCCTGACCCGCGGTGAACACCAGAGCGGACCGGTGCCCCTGGCGGTCGGGGACTGGGTGTCCGCCCACTCCCGGCGCTATCCGAACGGGACGATGTGTGCGAAGCCGGTGCGGCTGGCGCAGCACATCACCAAGCGGGTCATCTCCGACCGGTTGGCCGAATGCGTCCTGACCGGTGCCGCACCGATCGCGGCGGCATCGGTCGCTGCGGCCGAGATGCTGCGGCTGCTGCCGGACCTGCAGCCCGGATTCGTGCCCGCCGGCTGGGATGCCTACGCCGACCTCGCCGCCGCCGGTGACCCCAGTGAGGTCCGCAGGCTTCGGCCCGCGCTGATCGCGCGCTACGGGAAACCGGACGAGCTGGCCAAGAACGAGAAGCAGGTCCGGTCGCGGGCGAGCCTCTCCCGCGGCTACGACGACGGCGGGTCGCTGATCGACTACCGGATGAGCCTCGACCCCGAGTCCGCAGCCGTCCTCGAATCCGCCCTCGGCCCCCTGACCACGCCGATCCCCGGCCCAGACGGCGAGCCCGACACCCGCTCCTGGAGCACCCGCCGAGCGAACGCGTTGATCGAGCTGATCAGTCGTGCCGTCCGCGCCGACGACGGTGTCGTCGGCCGCTCCTCGACACACACGACCGTTCTGGTCAGACTCGCCGACCTCGCCAGTGGTGCGGGAGCCGGCGAGAGCACCGGCACCTGCGACGCGGGCCGATTCCTGTCGATCCCGACCGTGCGGGCACTCTCCTGCGCCGGGCAGATCACCCCCATCGTCCTCGACACTCACGGCAACCCGATCCTCATTGGCCGCACCAAACGCCTCTTCACCGCGGCCCAGGTGGCCGCCCTGATCGTCCGGGACGGCGGCTGCACTTTCCCCGGCTGCACCCGGCCACCGAACTGGACCGACGCCCATCACCTCGTCCACTGGATCGATGGCGGCACCACGGACCTCGACAACGCCGCCCTGCTCTGCCGGATGCACCACACGACGGTGCACAGCAGGCACCTCGCCGGGCGAGTCACCCACGGCCCACCCGGCGACCCCGACGAACACCGACTCCGAGTGCTCTGGGATACGACACCCGGAAGCTACGACCACGCCCGCACGCAGGCCATTCGCGAGCCCACCACGGCCGCTTGACCGGCAGCGCTCGCCGATCACACCGGTCACCCGGTCCTTCCGCGAGCCCTTTCGCCTGCCCGCCGGCCGGGTCAGCCGTGCCAGATGTCAGCCGCGCCAGATGTCAGCCGCGCCATGTCCGCTGCTCGCTTGGAGTCAGATGGGCTCGCTCGGCTCGCGGGATGCGAGGTCGGTCAGGCGGCGAGGGTGACCAGACGCCGCTTCATCGCCTCGGCATACTGATCGGCGTCGAGCCCGGCGACGAGGTGCCACAGGCCCGGCTCGATCTGGAGCGCGGCCGGCAGCCCGGCACGCGCCAGCGCCTCCGTGTCGACGAGCGCGTCGTCCTGGACCCGCACCCGGACGCGCGTCTGCGCGACCGGCTCGACCTCGAGGACGTTCTCGGGCCCGCCGAGGGCGGTCATCCACTGCTTCGCCTGGTTGGCCTCCTCCTCGCGGACGACGATGACGACCGGCTCCGGCGCGTCCTCGACGAGCTCGCCGCGGGCCGCGGCCTTCTGCTCCGCGGTCCGGTAATCGAGCATGACGACGAGGATCATCGAGGTGAAGAACGCCGCGGCGATGGCGATTGTATAGAGCGGGATCTTGTTGAACGCCGGGATGGTCAGCAGCGACGTGAAGACGAAGGCACTGGTCTTGAGGCCCCCACCGATGCCGATGATGAGTCCGCCGACGAGACACCCGATGAGCATCCGTGGATAGATCCGCTTGAACCGCAGATGTATGCCGTAGAGCGACGGTTCGGAGATGCCCCCGAGGAGGCCGGCCGCCAGGGCGCCGGTCGCCGTCTGCCGCATCTGGACGTCCTTGTCCCGCCAGGCGAGGAACAGGACGCCCGCCGTCGCGCCGAAGCACGAGAAGTTCCAGGCACCCATCGGGCCCTGGATGAAGTCATAGCCGAGCGTCTGGATGTTGAGCAGCATGATCGCGTTGATCGGCCAGTGCAGCCCGAGCGGGACCATGAACGGATAGATCAGCGGAATGAGCACGGCGAAGATGAACGGCGAGAGGTCGTTGACCGCCTTGAGGCCGCTGGCGAGGCCGGCCCCGGCATACACCCCGATCGGGCCGATGAGGAAGGCGGTGAGCGGCAGCATGATCAACATCGCGAGGAAGGGCACGAAGATCAGCTGGAGATTCGGCGGGATGACCTTCTTCAAGCCCTTGTAGAGCGGGCCGAGGATCGCCGCCATGAGCAGCGGCGGGAACACCTGTGAGCTGTAGTTGAAGATCGTCAATGGCACCCCGAAGATGTCGACGATGCTGACCTTGCTCCCCGCGACGGTCGCGGTCCGGGCGACATCCTTCAACGCGGTGAATCCCGGCAGCATGACCAGCCCCATGATCGCGAACCCGATCCAGGGATCGGCGTCCAACTTCTTCGAGGCGTTGTAGGCGACCATCAGCGGGAGGAAGACGAACACCGACTGCCAGAGCAGATTGACGAACTGCCACGACGGCGACAGCGTCGTCCGCGGGTCGGCCCAGTTGTCGATGACCCCGGTCGTGCTCATCAACGACATGAACGTGATGAACAGCGAGGCACCGAGCAGCGCCCCGAGGATCGGGCGGAAGGAGTCGGACAGGAACTCGAAGAACGAGTCCAGCCACGCGACCTTCCCCCGTGGGCCGGCGGCGCGCGCCGCGGCTTTGACGTCGTCGGCCGACTGGCTCCCCATCGTGGCCATCTCGGGCAGCGCGAGGATCTCGTTGTAGACCGTCTGCACGGCCCCGCCGATGATGATCTGATAGCGGTTGCCCGCCTGGGGGACCGCGCCCATGACGCCCTTGATGCCCTCGACGGTCGGGGTGTCGATGACCGAGGAGTCGCTGAGCTGGAAGCGCAGCCGGGTCGCGCAGTGGGTGAGGCCCTGGATGTTGTCGGCGCCGCCGACGGCCTTGACGATCTCTGATGCGGTGGTGGTCATGGTCAGTGGCTCCTTGGTCAGGCCGGTTCAGTCCTCGTCCACCGGGACGAGGGCGCGGACGTCGGCGGGAGTCGAGCAGGTGACCGCCCTGGCGGCGAGTTCCTTGCACTCCAGGAAGGAGCGCGCGCGAACGGCGGCCTTGACGGCGGGGATGGCGGGGATGGAGCAGCTGAGTTCGTCGACCCCGAGGCCGATGAGGATCGGGACGGCCTGGGGGTCGGAGGCGACGCCGCCGCAGACGCCGAGCCACTTGCCGCGCTCGTGCAGGGCGTGCGCGGCGTTGCCGATGAGGGTCAGGACCGCCGGATTGCAGGGATCGACCTGCGCGGCCAGTTTGGGATGTCCGCGGTCCATCGCCAGGGCGTATGACGTGAGGTCGTTGGTCCCGACGCTGAAGAAGTCACAGCCCTCCTCCGCAGCGAACTGCCGGGCCATGACCCCGACCGACGGGACCTCCATCATGATCCCGACCGAGACCGGGGTCGTGATGCCGGAGGCGTCGCGCTCCTCGTCCCAGATCCTCTTGACCTGTCGCCAGTCATCGACGGTCGCGATCATCGGGAACATCGCATAGAGCTTGGCGCCGGCGTCGGCCGCGCGCAGGATCGCGCGGGCCTGCGTGCGCAGGACCTGAGGCTTGTCGAGACCGACGCGCACACCGCGCATCCCGAGGAAGGGGTTCTCCTCCGGCGGAATCGGCAGATACGGCAGGGGTTTGTCGCCACCGACGTCGAGAGTCCGTATGACGAGCGGCTGGCCCGGCTGCAGTGCCGCCGCGCACTCGCGATAGATCGCCGCCTGGTCGTCCTCCGACGGTGCCGAGGTCCGTCCGAGGAAGACGAACTCGCTGCGCAGGAGGCCGACGCCCTCGCCACCCTTGGTCATCGCCTCGCGGGCGTCGTCGACGCCCCCGATATTGGCGACCACGGCGACCTTGTGCCCGTCCGTCGTCACGGCCGGCTCGTCCCGGCGCGCGTCCTCCTCGGCGCGGCGCTGCGCCATACGACGTTGACGGGCGACGATCGACTCGATCGCGGCGTCATCGAGATTCTGCTGAAGCGTGCCCCGGGCGCCGTCGATGACGACGCGGGAGCCGTCGGGGATGTCGAGGGCGCGGCCCTCGATGCCGGCGACAGCCGGGATGTCGAGGGAGCGGGCGATGATCGCGACGTGCGACGACGCCCCGCCGTTCGTCGTCGCGAAACCGACGACCCGCTTGGGGTCGAGTTGCGCGGTGTCCGACGGGGTCAGGTCCTCGGCGATGATGACGGTGCCCACCGGCATCTCGGCCCGCTCGCTCCGCTGGCCCGTGAGCTCTTCGAGCACCCGCTGCCCGACGTCGCGGATGTCGTTGGCGCGCTGGGCGAGGATCTCGTTGGCCGACTGGGCGAGCCGGTCGGCGTAGTTGGTGAACGCGCCCTTCCAGCTGTATGCCGCGCTCTTGCCCTTCTCGATCGCGCTCGAGGCGAGGTCGAGGAGGTCGGGGTCTTCGAGGATCTGCTGGTGCGCGGCGAAGATCGCCGCCTTGTCGGGGTCGGCGTCCTGTTCGAGTCGCTTCTGCAGGGCGGAGAGGTCGAGCAGGGCCCGGTCGATGGCCGAGTTGAGCTTGCGGCGTTCGAGGTGTTTGTCGGCGGCGAACTCCTCGACGGCGATGTCGTCGCGGCGCAACTGGAGGACGGTGCCGACACCGAGGCCGGGGGACGCGGAGACGCCGAGGAGGAGGTTCGGGTCCCCGGAGCGCGGGGCGGCGGGTTCTTCGGACTTGACGGACTCGTCCGCCGGGGCGGCGGCGGTCTCGTCGGCCGCGGCCGCGGTCAACGGCGGGCAGTCCTCGCCGAGACCGGATTTCAGCGCCTCGGTGAGGGCGGCGACCGCCTCGTCGGCGTCGGCGCCGTGGGCGGTGATCGTCACCTTCTCGCCGCGGGCGACCCCGAGCCCCATGATCGCGACGATGCTCTTGGCGTTGGCGACGTCGTCGCCGCGGCGGAGACGGACATCCGCGGCATACGACTTGGCAAGGGCGACCATCGTCGCCGCGGGCCGCGCGTGCAGGCCGGTGGGGTTGGGAACGAGGATGCCCTCGGACGTGGCGCTGCGCGCCGTCGCCGTCGTCGCCTCGCCGTCGTCGCTCGGCGTCGCGAGCGTGGCTTCGGCGGCAACGTCGGTGCCGCCGTTGACCAGCCCAGTGCGCGGGGTGAGGGAGTCGATGAGCTCGGAGTTGCTGACGACGACCTGGGTCAGCAGGCTCTTGGCCTTGAGCGCGACCTGGTCAAGGTCGAACTCGACGAGCGGGTCACCGACGGCGACCTGCTGACCGGACTTGACCCGCGCGGCGAATCCCTCGCCGCCGAGTTGGACGGTGTCCAGGCCGATGTGGAGGAGAACCTCGAGCCCGTCGGCCGTCCGGATCGTCACCGCATGCTGCGACGGCTGGACATCGATCACCTCGCCGGCGACCGGCGCGAGCAGGACGTTGCTGAGCGGATCGATGGAGAAGCCCTCGCCGACCATCTTCTTGGCGAAGACCGGGTCGGGCACCTGCTCGATCGGGACGAGGATCCCGGTCAGCGGTGCGGTCAGGGCGATGGTGCGGGACGGACTTCCCCCGGTCACGGCGAGGCCTTTCCTCGAAGTGGTCACGACGATGTGCACCCGGCCCGGTCGCCCTGTGGTGCAGGGACGACGGTGTCGGAACCGCCGCGGCCGGGTCGACGCGTGTGGGTGGCGCCCGGGTTTCGGCTTATGCCGCAGTGAGGCGAGTCCCATACTGGCACTTCGTGACTCCCACCGCGAGGGGGGAGGTCACGACGCTATTGTTCGGACAACCTCACCTTGCCAGGAGGACGACGATGCACGCACTCCCGACCGCTCGGACCCTCGACCCGCGGGAGGCGCCGTCGCTGCGCTGGGGCATCCTCGGGACCGGGTGGATCGCGGAGAAGTTCACGACGGCACTGCGCCGGCACACGACGCAACGGATCCAGGCGGTCGGATCGCGGACCAAGCAGAGCGCGGACCGGTTCGCGGCGGCGGCGGGGGCGCATGCGGCATACGGCTCGTATGAGGCGCTGGTCGCCGATCCCGAGGTCGACATCGTCTATGTCGCGACCCCGCACAACCACCACCACCGCCACGCCCTGCTCGCGATCGAGGCCGGCAACCACGTCCTCGTCGAGAAGCCGATCGCGATCAGCGAGCCCGAGGCCCGGCAGATCGCCGCCGCGGCGCAGGAGGCCGGGGTGTTCTGCATGGAGGCGTTGTGGACGCTCTTCCTGCCGAAATACGACGTCCTCGGGCAACTGCTCGCCGACGTCCGCCTCGACACTGTGCTCGCCGACATGGGCGAATATTTCACGCCCGATCACCGGATCTTCCGCGCCGATCTGGCGGGCGGGCCGCTCTATGACATGGCGACCTATCCGCTCAGCATCGCGATGTGGGCCCTCGGCTCGCCGGAAACCATTGCCGCGGTGGGCACTCCGGCGCCCAACGGCGTCAACGGTCAGCTCGGGATGATGCTCACCGGTGCGGACGGCGGGGTCGCCGTGCTCCACTCCTCGATCATCGGCGAGACACCGACGACGGCGACCTTCGCGAGCCTGGACCAGACGGTCACCGTCGACGGGGCGTTCTATCAGCCCGGCGGATTCACCGTCACGACGCGGACGGGCGAGTCGCTGCGGTATGACGAGCCCCGCGTCGCGCACGAGGGCGGCCTCCACTTCCAGGCCGCCGACGTCGCCCGACGGATCGTCGCCGGCGAGACGCAGTCGCCGATCCGGCCGCTCGCCGACTCGGTCCGGCTGTTGCGAGTGATGGATGCGATCCGGGCCCAGGTGGGCATCCCCCTCCCGCCGACCCCCTGAGTCCCAAAGGCCGCGCGTGGTTGCATGGGACCTGTGAGCGCCGAGTGGTTCCGCGATGCCGTCATCTATGAGATCTATCCCCAGTCGTATGCCGATTCCGACGGCGACGGAATCGGCGACCTCCGCGGGGTCATCGACCGCCTCGACCACATCGCGTCCCTCGGGGTCGACGCGGTCTGGTTCAACCCGTGCTTCGCCTCGCCGTTCCTCGACGCGGGCTACGACGTCGCCGACTACCTGAGCGTCGCCCCGCGCTATGGCACCAACGACGACCTCGTCGAACTCGTCGACAAGGCACGCGCCCGCGGCATCCGGATCCTTCTCGACCTCGTCGTCGGCCACACCTCGACACAGCACCCGTGGTTCCGGGCCGAACTGGCTGCGGCCGGCCCGAGCCCCGACGGCGACCGCTACATCTGGCGCACCGACGACCCCGGCGGCGGCTGGGGCATCGACCTACCCGGCATTCCGGCATGGGTGCCCTCGCCGGGGCCGCGGCCGGGCTGGTATCTCAAGAACTTCTATGACGCTCAGCCCGCGCTGAACTTCGGCTGGATCGACCCCGACCCGGCGCATCCGTGGCGCGACGGGGCCGACGCCCCTGGGCCGCGCCGCAACCGCGCCGCCCTTCGCGAGATCCTCGACTTCTGGCTGGGCCGGGGCATCGCCGGCTTCCGCGTCGACATGGCCTTCTCCCTCGTCAAGGACGAAGGTTTCACCGCCGGGCGCGCGGCCTCGGTCGAGATCTGGCGAGAGATCCGGGCGTGGATGGACTCGGCATACCCCCACGCCGTCCTCATCCCCGAAGGCGAGGAACCGCGCACGGGCGGCGCGTTCGCCTTCGACGCCGACTTCGCCCTCGTCATCCATGAGGCCCACGCGAGCCTCTTCGACAATCACGGCGCCGGCATCCTCCCCTGGCACACCCCCCGCGAGCCGTTCTTCGACGCGGCCGGCGCGGGATCCACGGACATCTTCCTGCGTATGTGGAACGGCCTTCGCGACGCCGATCCCGCCCGTCCGATCGTCATGGCCACGGCAGACCACGACTTCAGCCGGCTCCGCTGTGGCGCACGAAGCCCGGAGCAGCTCGGCGCCGCCTTCACCCTCCTGTTCACGTGGGGCGTTGTCCCGAGCCTGTATTACGGCGACGAGATCGGCATGCGCTATCTGAGCGGTATGCCGAACGTCGAGGGCGCGATCTGCAACCCGGCCTACAACCGCGCCGGCTGCCGCACCCCGATGCAGTGGGACGACGGTCCGAACGCCGGCTTCTCGGCCGCCGACTCCGCCGACCTCTATCTCCCGATCGATCCCGACCCGGCCCGGCCGACCGTGGCGGGCCAAGACGGCATACCGGGCTCCACCCTCACCCTCGTCCGTGACCTCCTCGCGCTGCGCCGCGCGACCCCCGCCCTTCAGGGACATGCGCCGACTCGCGTTGTCCACGAGGGGTATCCGTTCGCCTGGACCCGCGGCGAGACGCACCTCGTCGTCGTCAACCCTCGGGCCGAACCCGCCCGGCTCGACGCACCCGCGGCGCGCGGGGCCAGCCTCGTGTGGGGCACCGGCTGCGTGCCCGACGCCGTCGGAGTCGCCCTCGACGGCTTCGGCTACGGCATTCTGGAGACAGGAGGTCGAGGATGAGCACGACACCGCAGGCGACGGCCCCGCTCGGCGTGGTCGAGGAGGTCGGCGACGGGATCTTCGCCTACATCCAGCCCGATGGCACCTGGTGGATCAACAACACCGCCTTCCTCGTCGGCCGGCGCGGTGTCGCCGCGATCGACGCCTGCGCGACGGAGGCCCGGACCCGCGGGTTCCTCGACGCGATCCGTTCTCGGACAACGGCACCCGTGCGAACCCTGGTCAACACCCATCACCACGGCGACCACACGCACGGCAACTGCCTGTTCGACACGGCGACGATCGTCGCCCACGAGCGCACCCGCGAGGCCGTCCTCGCCGAGAACACCCCGCCGAACTCCCGCCTCATCGCCACCGGCACCTGGGAGCCCGTCGACTGGGGCCGGCTCGAGGTGGCCGCGCCCTTCCTCACCTTCACCGACGAGGTGACGCTCTTCGTCGATGATCTGCGCTGCACCGTCCGCCACGTCGGCACGCCGGCACACACGACGAACGACTCGGTCGTCTGGATTCCCGACCGCGGCGTCCTGCTCACCGGCGACCTCCTCTTCAACGGCGGCACCCCGTTCGTCGTCATGGGGTCGGTCGCCGGGGCGATCGAGGCGGTCGAGGGACTGCGGTCGTATGCCGCGCAGACCATCGTCCCCGGCCACGGTCCCGTCGCCGGGCCCGGCCTGATCGACGACGTCCTCGCCTACCTCCGCTTCGTCGAACGCCTTGCCGCGGAAGCGAAGTCGGCAGGACTCGATCCCCTCAGCGCGGCCCGCGAGGCCGAGCTCGGCGAGTTCGCCGCGCTCACCGACAGCGAGCGGCTCGTCGGCAACCTCCACCGCGCCTACCTCGAACTCGACGGCCTGCCCCGCGGCATACCGCTGCCCGATCCGGTGCGGGTCCTCGCCGACATGGTCGCGTTCAACGGCGGCCGACCCCTGTCCTGTCACGCCTGAGGAGGCCGGAATGCGGTGGATCACCTACGACGCGGGGAACGGCATACGCACCGGGATCCTCGATGCGGACGACACCGTCCGGGGCCTCGCGCCCGGCAACACGCTGCTCGGCCTCATCCGGTCCGGCGCCCACGCCCTCGACATCGCCGCCGAGCATGCCCGGCAATCCCCCGAGGAGGTCCGGCCACTGAGTGAGGTGACGCTGCTCGCCCCGATCCCGCGCCCGCCGTCGATCCGCGACGGGTTGTGCTTCCTCGACCACCTCCGCGGGTGCTATCGCGCCCTCGGCCGGGACACGACGCTGCATCCGGCGTGGTCGCAGACACCCGCC
Source organism: Dermatophilaceae bacterium (assembly GCA_046330995.1). Lineage (GTDB taxonomy): Bacteria > Actinomycetota > Actinomycetes > Actinomycetales > Dermatophilaceae > Nostocoides_A. The sequence continues at coordinate 153,636 of JAXLRS010000003.1, read as the reverse complement.
TTCTATTTCACCAATCCCGACTGCGTCGTCGGTCCGTATGCCGATGTCCCCGTCGCGCCCGGTTCGCGCCTCTTCGACTTCGAACTCGAACTCGGCATCGTCATCGGCCGCGCCGGGCGCGACCTCCACCCGGACGAGGCGGAGGGGCATGTCGTCGGCTACACCCTGTTCAACGACTGGACGGCCCGCGACCATCAGATGCGCGATCTCGCGCAGGGCATCGGCCTCGGCAAGAGCAAGGACAGCGCGATCACCCTCGGCCCCTGGCTGGTCACCGCCGACGACCTCGAGTCGCAGCGCCGCGACGGTCACCTCGCCGTCGACCTCTCCGCCACCGTCAACGGACGCGAACTCGCCCGCGGCCGCACCGACGCGATGGACTGGAGCATCGGCGAACTCCTCGCCTATGTCTCCCGCGGCGTCGACCTGACCCCCGGTTCGGTCATCGGCTCCGGCACCATCCCGGGCGGCTGCCTCCTGGAGCACGTCGACACCCCCGATCCCGCGGCGTATGCCGAGTGGCTCCGTCCTGGAGATGTCGTCACCCTCCGCGGCGACGGGCTGGGCGAGACCCGCAACACCGTCGTCGCCGGGGTGGACGTCATACCCCTGCACTCTGGCTTCTGACGGCCGGGCGGGGGGTGCCCCAGCGTCCGGGGGCGACGCCGGGATAATCGAGCGACGACCCGGCCGACCGCGCCGGCCGACCCGAGGGGAACCCATGACCGAGCCGACGACCCTGCACATCCAGCAGAAGCTGACCCTGATGGTCAACCAGTACTGGATCCGCACCGCTGACCCGGCGGGCAATCCCGGGGACGTGCTGGCCTACGCGCAGCAGAAGCGGATGAAGCTGCGCGAGGAGGTCACGTTCTACAGCGACGACAGCAAGACGCGGGTCCTCTTCGGCTTCAAATCGCGCCAGGTCATCGACATGGCGGCGACGACGGACGTCTTCGATGCCGACCACATGCCGATCGGCGTCTTCCGCAAGGACGCGGTCAAATCCCTTCTCAACTCGACCTGGCACATCCAGAGTGGACCGGTCACGGCGACGGGTCGCGAGCGCAGCCAGAACGTCGCCGTCTTCCGGCGCTTCAGCGGCTTCATCCCGATCGTCGGCGACGTCCTCGAGATGATCCCGTGGCAGTTCCACTTCGACTTCGTCGACGGTGGGGGCGCCACCATCCTCTCGGTCGAACGGCAGCGCAAGATCCGGGACAACTACGTCCTGACCCTGCGGCCCGATTCCGCCGGGACGGTGCTCGACTGGCGGTTCGCGGCGGCTCTCGGTGTCGCGCTCGACGCCTTCCAGGGTCGCTGAGCCTCGCTCAACCGGTCACCGACGCATGCGCTGCCTGCGGATACCGCGGCCGCAGGGCGAGCGAGACATAGACGAGGCCCACGAGCACGGGGACCTCGATGAGCGGTCCGACGACACCGGCCAGCGCCTGCCCCGATGTCGCCCCGAAGGTCGCGATCGCGACGGCGATGGCGAGTTCGAAGTTGTTGCCCGCCGCGGTGAACGCCAGCGTCGTGGTCCGCTCGTAGCCCAGTCCGAGCGCCCGCCCGAGCAGATACCCCCCGCCCCACATGATCGCGAAGTAGGCGAGCAACGGCAGCGCGATCCGGGCGACGTCCTGCGGCCGGCCGGTGATCTGCCGGCCCTGGAGCGCGAAGAGGACGACGATGGTGAACAGCAGCCCATAGAGCGCCCACGGACCGACCCGCGGCAGGAATGATCGTTCGTATGCCGTTCGCCCCCACCGTCTCTCACCCACCCTCCGGGACAGATAGCCGGCGACGAGCGGGATCCCGAGGAAGATGAGCACGCTCTTGGCGATCTGCCACGGTGAGACGTCGAGTGCGGTCTGGGACAGCCCGAGCCAGCCGGGGAGCACACCGAGATAGAACCACCCGAGGGCGGCGAAGGCGAACACCTGGAAGATCGAGTTCAGCGCGACGAGCACGGCCGCGGCCTCCCGGTCGCCGCAGGCGAGGTCGTTCCAGATGATGACCATGGCGATACACCGCGCGAGCCCGACGACGATGAGACCGGTCCGATACGCCGGCAGGTCGGGCAGGAGTAGCCAGGCGAGCGCGAACATCAGCGCCGGCCCGATCACCCAGTTGAGGACGATGCTCGCGACCAGCAGCCGCCGGTCGCCGGTCACGGTGTCGAGCCGGTCATAGCGCACCTTGGCGAGCACCGGATACATCATGACGAGCAGCCCGAGCGCGATGGGCAGGGAGACGCCGTCGACCTCGACGGCGGACAGCGCGTCGCCCAGCCCGGGGACGAGCCGGCCGAGCGCCAGCCCCGCCGCCATCGCCGCGACGATCCAGACCGGGAGGAAGCGGTCCAGCGTCGACAGTCTCGCCGCGACCCCGTGGGGGGCGGCGTCGGCGGTCGTGGTCACGCCGCCGGCTTGATCGCCCGGACGAACGCACTCGCGAAGGCGCCGTCGAGGGCCGCGACGGCCTCGTCGAGCGGCATACCGGCGGGCAGGTGGGCGGGGTCGAGTTGATCGCCCATCGCCTCGAGGTCCTCGCGGTCGTATCCGCGGGTCACCTCGACGCCGGCGTCGACGAACCCGGCGGCACCGAGCCGTGCCACATAGTCGACGTCCCGCAGCGAGCCCGAGATGCACCCCGTCCACAGCGCCACGACACCGCGCAGTGAGTCCGGAATATCCCGCAGGAGAACGATGTCGGAGACGGCGAAGCGTCCGCCCGGCCGCAACACCCGGAACGCCTCCCGCAGCACCGCGTCCTTGTCGGTGCTGAGGTTGATGACGCAGTTGGAGATGACGACGTCGACGGACGCGTCCGGCAGCGGCACGTCCTCGATCGCCCCGAGGAGGAAGGTCGCGTTCTCGACACCCGCCTCGGCCCGGTTCCGCTCGGCGAGGGCGAGCATCTCCGGCGTCATATCGAGGCCGTATGCCGTGCCTCCCGGCGCGACCCGCCGCGCGGACAGCAGGACGTCGAGCCCGCCGCCGGAGCCGAGGTCGAGGACGTCCTCACCCGGGCTCAACTCGGCGAGGGCGGTCGGGTTCCCACAGCCGAGTGATGCGGCGAGGGCGGCGTCGAACGGGGTGTCGGCCTCGTCATACAGCCCCGAACTGATCGGGTCGATCGGGCGGGTCTTCGCCTCCTCGCCGCAGCACGCGCTCGTGCCGCCGCAGCAGCCACTGCCGCTGTCGGACATGGCGAGTGAACTGCGGGCCGCCGCGGCATAGCGCTCCTGGACCGCGGCCCGGACTTCGTCGTCGGTGAGCTGTGTCGTCATGTCCTCATACCCCTGTCTCGATGTTCATCGAATCAACGGCTCCACTGTGCCGCGTTGCTTCGAGATCTGTCAAGATAGGGAGATGGCTGTCGCCGACGTCACCCTCGAGACTCCACCCGATCGCGGGTGCTGCGGTCTCGGGGAGCCGATCGGCATCGACGACGCGACCCGGCTCGCGGCGATGTTCAAAGCGCTCGGTGACCCGGTCCGGCTCCGGATGGCATCGATGATCGCGAGCCGCCCGGAGGTCTGCGTCTGTGAGATCACCCCGGCCTTCGACCTGTCGTCCGCGACGATCTCGCACCACCTCAAGACCCTCCGCGAGGCCGGACTCGTCGAGTGCGAGCGCCGGGGGACGTTCGTCTACTACTGGATCCAGCCGGCCGCGGTGCAGTCGATGCGCGCGCTGCTGTCTCTCGGATGAGCCGGCGCCGGCAGAGGGGCGCCATGGCGGCCGGACTGGGCCTTGCAGCCGCCGGGCTCGCCCGGCTCGCCCCGGTCGTCGCCGACCTGTCGAGCAACCGTCTGATCCGCGGCGACGAGCCCACCGTGAGCGACGCAGCCCGAGACCTCCACGCCCGGCTGATCGTCGTCGATCTCCACGCTGACACCTTGCTCTGGGCCCGGAATGTGCTGGCCGAGTCCGCGCGCGGGCACGTCGACCTGCCGAGACTGCGGCGCGGAGGTGTTGCGTTGCAGGTGTTCTCGTCGGTGACCAAGGTCCCGCGCGGCCTGAACTACGACACCAACGGCGATGACACCGACCTCATCACGCTGCTCGCGATCACTCAGGGCCAGCCACGGCGGACCTGGACCTCGCTCCTGGAGCGGTCGCTGCACCACGCCGACAAGCTCGACCGGGCGGCCGCGGACTCCGGTGGTGCCCTCGTCCGGGTGGGCACGTCGGCCGACCTGGACCGGCTCCTCGCGTCTCGCGCGGCCGGCGCCGACGTCACGGGCGCGCTCTTCTCCGTCGAGGGGCTGCACAACCTCGGCGGCGACCTCGCCAACCTCGACCGGCTCGAGGCCGCCGGCGTCCGGATGGCCGGGTTCGCCCACTTCTTCGACAACGCCGTGGCCGGGTCGATGCACGGACGTGTCAAGGGCGGCCTGACCGGGCTCGGCCGGGAGGTCTTCGACGAGTGCGAGCGACGCGGCATACTCGTCGATCTCGCGCACGCCAGTCACCGCACGGTCGAGGAGATGCTGGGCCGGGCGACGCGCCCCCTCGTGTCCAGTCACGGCGGGGTTCAGGCGACCTGTGCGGTCAATCGCAATCTCACGGACGACGAGATCCGTGGCGTCGCGGCCACCGGTGGCGTCGTCGGCATCGGCTTCTGGGAGGGGGCGGTCGGCGCGCTGACGCCAGCCGCGGTCGTCGACGCGATCGAGCACGTCATCGATGTCGGCGGTCTCCAGACCGCCGCACTGGGCAGCGACTACGACGGCGCCGTGCCGATGGGGTGGGACACCGCCGACCTCGCGATCCTCACCGAGGAACTGCTCGCCCGTGGGCACCCGGCCGGCGACGTCGCCGCGGTCATGGGCGGGAACGCCATACGCGTCCTGCGCTGCTCCCTTCCGGAGTGAACGACACGGGCTACCCGGCGGCGCCTGCGATCCCGGGGCCAGTGACAAGCAGGAGTTCTCCACGACGACCGACAGGCACGATGTCGGTGGGGCGACTGACGATTGCCGGCCGCGGTCGGTGCGCAGACCCCGGCGCCTCGCCGGCCGCGGGTCGGCTGGAGTGGGGACCGACCCGCGGCGGCGACTGGCCCCGTGGACGGCGAGCGTTCGGCATACGCCGGTTGCTCGACCGAGTCGTGGCCGCTGAGCGGACGTGACGGGATCGACCGTCGCGCACCGTCAGCCCTGAGCGGAGGCACTCACCCGGGGACGGCCGTCCCCGGAACCCCGTGAGGGCCACCTCCACGAGTCAAGGCCCTCGGCGGCCCGCTGACCATGTGCGCCGCGCCGAAATCCGGGCGAGTCGTTGTGCCATGGCTGCGCTCCCCCGTCGAGACCGTGCGGCAGTTGCCGGGCGACCGTCGCGCATCCGATCATGAGCCCATGAGTCTCGATGTCGCCGACTCCGAGGCCACCGGGCACGATCACGGTGGCGCTGCGGATCTCGAGGTGATCGCCCATCGCCTCACCGCGCGCCGACACCCGGTCGGCCACGAGATGGCCGCCGCGATCCGAGCCGAACTCCCGGACCTGGCCGAACTCGAGCCGTCCATGCAACTGCTCCTCCAGCAGGCCGTGGACGCCGAGATCGACGCTGTCGTCACCGGCCTGATCCAGCGGATCGACCCCGACGACCTCGAGTCATCGGTGGCCGGCCACGAGTATGCCCGGCGTCTCGGTGCCCGCGATGTGGCAGCCCATGAGTTGGTGCGCGCCCATCAGGTCGGCGCCAATGCCTTCACCACGCGGCTGCTCGAGGAATTGGCACTCGCCCATCCGGAGCGTGCCGCGACGGTCAATCTCGTGCGCCGGATCCTGCGCTACACCCAACGCGTCCAAGAGCGCTCGACCACGGCCTCCCTCGCCGCCTTCATGGACGCACGGGACGCGCGTTCGCGCGCCCACGGCGCCGCGATCGCGCGGCAGGTGTCGATCGCGCTCGCCGGGAGGCTGGCGTCGACGACGACGCACATCGCCGGCTACTCCCTTGCGGGCCCGCACGTCGGTCTCGTCCTGTGGTGCCCTGACCCGGAGCACGCGGCGAATCTCACCGATCCTCACGCCGCCCTGTCCGGGCACATCGCCACCATGGACCTGCTCGTGCTTGCGCAGGACGAGGCGACCATCCACGTCTGGGCGCATGCGGCGGCAGGTGCACCGATCACCTTGCCCGACAAGGAGATCGCGCCTGGTTGGCGAGTCGCGATGGGCTCACCACACGCGGGTTGTGAGGGTTTCGTGGCGACCCACGGCGAGGCGCTCAGCGCTCAGCGCGTGGCGCACCTGGCGGGGCCGTATGCCGCGCCGGTCACGGCATACGAGACGATCGCCGCCGTGAGCTTCCTCGCCGAGAACCCGGAACGAGCCCGGCACTGGGTCGGTGAGACCCTCGGCGCCCTCGCCGCGCCCGGGGAGGAGATGCACCGGCTCCGCGAAACACTCGCGTCCTATCTCGCACTCGGCGAGAACGCCGCGGCGGCTGGCGAGCGGCTCTTCCTCCACCGCAACACCGTGGCCTACCGAGTGGCTCGCGCCCGCGGCCTGCTACCGGCCGGACGGGACGCCGACGCGCTCGATCTCGCGCTCGCCCTTCGCTATCTCGCGGTCATCCCGCCGCCGCCCGCATAGGTCGCGGGGTGCGCCGCCGCTCGACCACGAGCAGCGCCGCATCGACAGCGATGAACGCAGCCGCCAGCCAGATGCCGCGCACGCCCCACAGGTGCGTGGCCAGGCCACCGAGGACGCAGCCCCCGGTGAAGGCGACCACGATCGCCGTGTGCACGGGCAATGCGCGCCGCGACTCCTCGTCGCCCAGCGCGACAGTTCCGTGGATGTCCTCCACGAGCCGGACGAGATTGCCCGTCGCGGTCACCGGGACATAGGCGAGCCCGGCAGCCTTGCGGAAGAGTTCGAAGCTCATCCCGCCGATCAGCGCCTGCGGAACGATGGCGATGGCCGACGGCGTGGTCGCGGGCAGGAGACCGACGCACACCAGGAGGAAGGCCATACCGACGACCGTCCACAGCACCGGATCGGCGACGGGCGACCGGTTGCCCTCGCCGATCCAGGTTCTCTTCAGGTGAGTGGCCAGCACCGTGCCGACAACGAAGGCGCCGACACTCCACAGATGTCCGGCGACCTGCCACCAGTCCGATCGGGCGACGCTGGCCGCGAGGAGGACGACGTTGCCGGTCTGGGCATTGGCCATCACGCCGTGGGTCATCAGGGCATAGGCGTCGGCCGCTCCCGAGGCGGCGGTCAGGAGCACCGCGAACCGCGTCGAGGTCCACGCCGAAGTCACTGTGACAGTCTGGCACGGGCGCGCGCCGACGCGCGCCGACGCGCGCCCGTGGCGCAAGGCGTGATAGGAACTGTTCTGCGAGATAACATTTCAAACACCGGCGGTCGATGCAGACCGGTTCGACTATCAAGGGGCGTCAATGACGACCACGCTGGCAGACCAGTTGATCGAGATTCTCAGGCAGGCCGGGGTGCAGCGCATCTATGGCATCGTCGGCGACAGTCTCAACCCGATCGTCGACGCCGTCCGCAAGTCCGGCGGCTCGGCGAAGGGCGGCATCGACTGGGTTCACGTGCGGCACGAGGAGTCGGCGGCGTTCGCCGCAGCCGCCGAGGCCCAGCTCACCGGCCGGCTCGCCGTATGTGCCGGATCGTGCGGCCCAGGCAACCTTCACCTCATCAACGGGCTGTATGACGCGAACCGCACCGGCGCACCCGTCCTGGCCATCGCCTCCCACATCCCGAGCGCCCAGATCGGCTCCGGCTTCTTTCAGGAGACCCACCCTGATCGGCTCTTCAACGAGTGCTCGGCCTACAACGAAATGGTCGTCTCCGCGCACCAGGGGCAGCGGATCATGCACTCGGCCATCCAGCACGCGCTCGCGCTCGGCGGGGTCAGCGTGGTCTCCATCCCGGGGGACTTCGCGGAACTGCCGGTGAGTGATCCGGCACCCGCTCCGGCGACGTTCCGGCGCGGCATACTGCAGCCCGATCCGGACTCGCTGGACGCGCTCGTGGCGGCGATCGACGCGGCCGACAAGGTCGCGATGTTCGTCGGAGCCGGTGCCCGGGGGGCGCACGACGAGGTCGTCGCGCTCGCTGAGAGACTCAAGGCGCCCGTCGGACACACATTGCGCGGCAAGGATGTCATCCAGTTCGACAATCCGTATGACGTGGGGATGACCGGTCTGCTCGGTTATGGCGCCGCGGCCGAAGGCCTCGAGGACGCCGACCTGCTGATCATGATCGGCACCGACTTCCCCTATGACCAGTTCCTCCCGAACACCAGGACCGCGCAGATCGATCGGGCGGCGCAGCATCTCGGGCGCCGGACGAATGTCGATATCGCCGTCCATGCCGACGTCCTGCCGACTCTCCAGGCGGTGCTGGCGCGGGTCGCGGCCAAGTCGTCGACGAAGTTCCTCGACGCGACGATGAAGCGCCACGACATGCTGATGAACAAGGCGGTCGGCGCCTACACCCGCAATGTCGATAAGCACCGGCCGATCCACCCGGAGTATGCCGCGTCCATCCTCGACCAGGTCGCGGCCACCGACGCGGTGTTCACCGCCGACACCGGAATGTGCAATGTGTGGTCCGCGCGCTATATCAATCCCCTCGGAACGCGCCGCGTCATCGGCTCCTTCATCCACGGCAGTATGGCGAATGCCCTCCCGCACGCGATCGGCGCCCAATGCGCTTATCCCGGTCGGCAGGTGGTGTCCATGTCGGGCGACGGCGGCCTGTCCATGCTCCTCGGCGAACTCGTCACCATCGCGACGCTGAACATCCCGGTCAAGGTCGTCGTCTTCAACAATTCCACCCTGGGGATGGTCAAGCTGGAAATGCTCGTCGAGGGCCTGCCCGACTTCGGCGTCGATGTGCCGCACACCAACTACGCGGCGGTGGCGGCGGCCATGGGCATCCACGCCGTGCGGGTCGAGGATCCCAAGGACGTCGAACAGGCTTATCGGGATGCCTTCGCCCACAACGGGCCGGCGCTCGTCGAACTTGTCACCGACCCCAATGCGCTGTCGATCCCGCCCAAGGTCACCGCCACGCAGGTCCGCGGATTCGCGACCGCGATGAGCCGGATCGTGATGAACCGCGGCGCCGGCGAGGCGGTGTCGATGGCCCGCAGCAACCTGCGCAATATCCCGCGCTGACCCTTGACGCCCATCAGGACGCGGCGCTCGAGCTTCTCGAGACCCACGCGGGCCGATTCACCCTGCGCACCTGAAGGTCAGGCGAGGGAGAGGAAGAGCTTCTCCATCGAGGCGACGTCCATCGGGTTGTGTTCGGGGTCGGTGAGACACTGCCGGAGCCCGACGGCGATCGTCGCGAATCCGGCGCGGTCGATGGCTTTCGAGACCGCGGCCATCTGGGTGACGATGTCCTGACATTCCCGGCCGTCCTCGATCATCTTGATGATGCCGCCGAGTTGGCCCTGGGCTCGCTTGAGGCGTTTGACGACCGCGATCATGTCGTCGGATTGGAGCTGCATTCCGGCCTCCCGGGCTGAATGAGGATGGCTGCGAGCTTACCCCCACCGGTATCCCGGCGCGCGGGCGCGGGCCGCCAGGCGTGGACGGCCACCCGCGCCGCTCGCCTCCGCCTCCCCCGTCCGCGGGCACGGGACACCTGCGCCTCCCCTGTCCGCGGGCACGAGACACCTGCGCCTCCCCGTCCGCGGGCAGAGACACGCCGTGTGTCGAGCACCGTCACGGCGTGTCTCTGCCCGCGGACGCTGCTGGGCGGCATACCGACGGCCTCTCGACGGGCCTGAAATGGTGCCTGTCAGCTCCGAGTGACGTAATCGGCGAGGTGCAGGCCGGTCAAGGTCGATCGAGCCGCGACGAGATCGGCGGGGGTTCCCTCGAAGACCACTCGGCCGCCGTCGTGGCCTGCTCCCGGGCCGAGGTCGATGATCCAGTCGGCGTGCGCCATCACGGCCTGGTGGTGCTCGATCACGATGACCGACTTGCCGGAGTCGACGAGCCGGTCGAGCATGCCGAGAAGGTTCTGGACATCGGCGAGATGCAGACCGGTCGTCGGCTCGTCGAGGACATAGATGTCACCCTTGTCCGCCATCTGTGCCGCCAGCTTGAGTCGCTGCCGCTCTCCGCCGGAGAGCGTCGTCAGCGGCTGGCCGAGCCGCACATAGCCGAGACCCACGTCGGCCATTCGCTCCAAAATCTTTTGTGCCGCGGGTGTTTTCGCCTCCCCAACGGCGAAGAAGTCCACCGCCTCGGCCACCGGAAGATCGAGCACCTCGGCGATGTTCTTGCCGCCGAAGGTGTAGTCGAGCACGAAGGGCGCGAAGCGCTTGCCCTCGCATTCCTCGCACACCGTCGCCACACCGGCCATCATCACCAGGTCGGTATAGATCACGCCCGCACCATTGCACGTCGGGCACGCCCCCTCGGAGTTGGCGCTGAATAGCGCCGGCTTGACACTGTTGGCCTTGGCGAAGGCCTTGCGGATCGGCTCCAGCAGTCCGGTGTAGGTCGCGGGGTTGCTCCGACGCGACCCCTTGATCGCCCCTTGGTCGACGATGACAACCTCGTCCCGGCCGGCGACCGACCCAGTGATCAGGGAGCTCTTGCCCGAGCCGGCCACGCCGGTCAGCACTACCAGCACGCCCAGCGGGATGTCGACATCGACATCGCGCAGGTTGTTCTCGCTCGCCCCGCGCACCTCCAACGCCCCGGTCCGCGAGCGAACGGCCGGCTTGAGCCGAGCCCGGTCGTCCAGATGTCGCCCGGTCAGGGTGCCGCTGGCCCGCAGCCCGGCGACATCGCCCTCGTAAACGATCTCCCCGCCCCCGGTCCCGGCGCCCGGTCCGAGGTCGACGACATGATCGGCGATCGCGATCGCCTCCGGCTTGTGCTCGACGACCAGGACGGTGTTTCCCTTGTCCCGCAACTGGATCAGCAGATTGTTCATCCGCTGTATGTCGTGCGGATGCAGCCCGATCGTCGGCTCGTCGAAAACATAGGTGACGTCCGTCAACGCCGAGCCGAGATGGCGGATCATCTTGATCCGCTGTGCCTCGCCGCCGGACAAGGTCCCCGACGACCGATCCAGGGACAGATAGCCGAGGCCGATCTCGACAAAGGAATCCAGGGTCTCCTGCAGGCCCGCGAGCAGCGGGGCGACGGACGGATCGGCGAGGTCGCGCACCCATACGGCAAGGTCGCTGATCTGCATCGCGCAGGCATCGGCGATATTGATGCCTTTGACCTTGGAGGAGCGCGCCTGCTCGTTGAGGCGGGTCCCCCCGCAGTCGGGGCAGGTCTGGAAGACGACCGCTCGGTCGACGAAGGCCCGGATGTGCGGCTGCATCGCCTCCCGGTCCTTGGACAGCATCGACTTCTGGATCTTGGGGATCAGGCCCTCATAGGTGACATTGATCCCGTCGATCTTGATCCGGGTCGACTCCTTGTGGAGCAGGTCGGCGAGCTCACGCTTGGTGAATCTCGCGATCGGCTTGTCGGGGTCGAAGAATCCGCAGCCGAGATAGATCCGGCCGTACCACCCGTCCATCGAATAGCCCGGGATGGTCAGCGCACCTTCGCGCAGCGACTTCGACGCGTCATACAAGGCGGTCAGGTCGAAATCGGAGACCTTGCCCACGCCCTCGCACCTCGCGCACATCCCGCCCTGAATGCTGAACTCGCGACGTTCCTTGACCTCCATCCCACCCTTGGTCATCGTGACGGCGCCCGCCCCCGAGATCGAGGCGACATTGAAGCTGAAGGCCTTCGAGCTGCCGATATGCGGAACGCCCAGGCGGGAAAAGAGGATTCGCAACATCGCGTTGACGTCGGTGACCGTGCCGACAGTCGATCGGATGTTGGCCCCCATCCGCTCCTGGTCGACGATGATCGCCGTCGTCAACCCCTCGAGGAGGTCGACGTCGGGGCGGGCCAGGGTCGGCATGAAGCCCTGCACGAAGGTCGAGTAGGTCTCGTTGATCATCCGCTGCGACTCCGCGGCGATGGTGGCGAAGACGAGCGAGCTCTTGCCCGACCCGGACACCCCGGTGAAGACACTCAGCCGTCGCTTCGGCAAGTCCAGACTGACGTCCTTGAGATTGTTCTCGCGCGCGCCCACGACCCGGATCAGGTCGTGCGCATCAGCGGGATGGGGGTCGCGGGCGTGGTTCGGCATACGGCTGGATCACTCTCGTCTCGGGTGTCGAGTCAATTCAACCAGCGTCAGGGAGCCCCCCGGGAGTTCCCGGCGGCGGCCCACCCACCGCCACCCCCCGCCCCCGTCGAGAGATCAAATAGCGGGGGTCGAGAGATCAAATAGCGGGGGTCGAGAGATCAAATAGCGGGGGTCGAGAGGTCATCGGTGGCTCATCCGGGGATACCGGTAGGCAGCCTTCCCGGGCTTGGGGCCGCTCGCCGGACCGGGCGACCCGGTGCGGCGCCTGGCAGACGATGACCTCTCGACGGGGTTTATTTGACCTCTCGACGGGGTTTCGGGGGACGGCGGGGGCGGGGGGCGAGACAGGGCCAACCACGCGTGAGCGTCAGGCCTGGGCGTCGGCGCGGCCCTTGAAGTCGTCCATCGTGTGATAGACCCCGATGATGTTGTCGGCGATGAAGTCGCGCACGCCGATCGGCACAAAGCCCTTGAGCATCTCGCTCAGCATGACCGTCCGGGGGAGCACGACGAACGAGCTGCCCGAGCACATTCCCTTCCATGACTCCTCGACGACGTCGTCGGGGTCGAGGATCGGCAGCAGCGGAGCGGACTTCGCGCCATCGAACATCCCCGTGTTGACGTAGTAGGGACAGACGGTCGTCACCTTGACGTGGTCGATCCCGGCCTGCTTGAGCTCGAGGCGCACCGAGTCGGACCAGCCGATGACCGCCCACTTGGATCCGGCATACGCCGCCATCCGGGGGTTGGGGGTGAAGCCGGCCGCCGAGGCGAGGTTGAGCAGACGCCCCTCACCACTCGCGGCGATCATGCCCGGGAGGAACTCGCGCGCGACATACATCGGCGCCAGGGTGTTGACGTTGACGGTCAACTGGGTGTCACGGACAGAGTCGCACTCCCAGAAGTACTTGTTGCCCCGCACGACGCCGGCGTTGTTGACGAGGATGTCGACGTGGCCGAGGTCGTCGATGACCATCTCGGCGGTCGCCTTGATCAGGTCGAGATCGGAGACGTCGACGACATAGCCGGACACCTCGGTCGCGCCGCCGGCGAGGTCGCCCAGGGTCGCGTTGAGCGCGTCCTCGTTGACGTCCCAGAGGACGACGGCGGCGGCGCCCTCGGCGATGGCGCGCTCGGCGAACAGCCGCCCCATCCCCATGGCCGCGCCGGTGACGAGGACGGACTTGCCCTGGACAGATTTCACGATGACTCCTTGACGGAACCTTGACGGACGGGACTTCCCTCATCGTGTCACCGACAGTCGCCGGCGGGTATGCCGTCTGGACGTGGCCTACGTCGCCTCGGCGAGCCGGGTCCGCGCCTCCAGAGCGGCCTCGCGGACGCGGGCGAAGTCCTCGTCCTGATAGACCCCGCGCACCCCCGAGATCGTCGCGAGCTTCATCCCGTGTTTGAGGCCGAGCTGATAGATCTCCTTGACCTTGGGCCACTCGATATTGCGCCCGACGGTGAACGTCTCGTATCGGCCCTCGAGGGCGAGCACCACCGTCTCTGCGAGGCAGGCGTAGGCGACCCCCTTGGGGAGTCCGATATCGCGCATGTGGACATCGCCCGGCAGTTCGATCTCGCCGGACTCGATGACGAGGACATCCGGACGCATGGCGACATCCTCGGCCGACATGTCGAGCGGCCTGGCGACGTCGGTGATGACGCAGCCGGGCTTGACCTTCATGATGTCGAGGACCTTGTTGCCCGCGGCCGACGTGGCCGTGACGATGACATCCATCTCACTGAGCACGGCAGACGGGTCGGTGGCGACGTGGACGACCGCACGGGGGCCTTCGCTCTCGATGTCCTCCTTGAGCGCGAGCAGTTTGGCCGTCTCGGGCGAGACCAGCCACAGCTCATCGGTGACGAGGGCGAGGAGCCGCGCGCAGACCGATCCAATGGCGCCGGAGGCGCCGACGACCATGGCCTTGCCATGAATGATCCCATCGTCGTCGACATCGGCGATCCCGAGCTTGCGCATGGCCGCATGCGCGGCCCAGAGCGCGCCGGACGCGCTGTAGCTGTTGCCCGTCGTCACCGGGAGGGGCGCCTGCTTGGCGACGGTGACGCCGGCGTCGCCGACGACCTTGGTGAAGGCCCCGAGGCCCATGATCTGGGCACCGAGCTTGCGGGCCATGTCGGCCGCGTCCAGCAGACGGGAATAGGTGAACTCCGGGGGGTGGGCGAGCATTTCTTTGGGCGTGCCGCCGACGGTGATGAGCCAGCCTTCGGCCTCGGCACCGGTCGGGGAAGTGATCCCGGTGACATGGCTGTAGAGGAACGGCGGGGCATAGGCCATCGCCTTCTCGACGACTCCGCCCATTCCCGGGAGGCTGGCGACGGTGCCGAGCGCTTCGACGTTCTTGAAATACTGCGTCGAGAGGGGGTGAATAACGAAGGCGAACCGGCTCTTGCGCCTGTCACCATTGGGTTGCAGCAGCCGGGGCTCGAGCTGGGCCGACTCGATGAACTCCACGAGGTCGTTGGTCGTCACCTTCTGACCCTCGGGCAGGGTCGCCGCGACCATCGCCTCGAGCATCGAGGCGACGACGACGACGTGGAACGGCTGGGGCGTCGCGTCGATGACAAGGTCGACACCGCGGCTGCCGAGATCGGCGAGGCGCTCGTCGGAGATCGCGTTGGTGACGACGGTCTTGCCGGCGAGATCCTCGAGGCCGAATCGCTCGAGCTCGGAATACGACCCGACGATCACGTCGGCGTCCCGAGCCGCCCAGTGGGCGAGCTTGTCGCTGACCCATCCCGCCGGGGCTTCCGCCGTGTGCCTGAGGAAGTCGGGCGTGTGATTCCACGCATACATCCCCACCTGAGCGGCCTTGGAGGTGAAGGGGTTGGCGCTGAGGGCGACGGGGACATCGGTGCGCGCCATCGCGTCCTCGAAGTCGACATTCGCCGTGAACTCCCGCAGGACGGCGATCGTCCGGCCCTGCATGGCGCCGCCGACGACGACGACCCGGGCGTTGCTGAAGTAGCCCGGCATCTCCGCCTGGACTCGCCGGATCGCCCACTCCTGCAGGACGTCGGCGAACATCGATCCGTTGCGGACAGGGACTCGCTTCGTCGTGCCCTCGACCCGCTCGATCTCGGCGACGTCACCGTGGAACAGCCCAGCGGCCTCGGCTTCCCGTATGCCGCTCACGGCCACCGCGTCCGCCTTCAGTGACCATTTCCACACCAGATCCTCGGCCGCTTTGACATCTCCGCTCGTGCCGACCCGGATGAGGCGGAAGTCGCGGCCGGCGAGGGAGACCCGCTCGTCGTAGTCCCACTCGTCGCTCTGGAGGGTGACGTTGACGACCACGAGACGCTTACGACGCGGCATACGGAATCACTGTCCTTCGGACGACGCGGATGGGGTGTCGAGGGCGGCCATCCCCTCGAGATGACCTTCGACGAGTTCGGCGATCCGCAGGGGGTCGGGGATCATCCGGATGTCGGTGGCGACGCCGACGTTGACCGTGCCGTCATAGGTGAACAGACAGATGCCGATCGGCTGATCTCCCGAGGTCGGCACCCAGCCGAGCATCGAGCGGACCGGCGCGCCGGCCATGGTCAGCGGGGCCTGCGGTCCCGGGACATTGCTGAGTTGGCCGATCGTCTTGCCGGAGAAGTAGTCGGTGAGGCGGCGGGCCACGGTCGCCGGGGCGTCCGCGATCACGCGCTGCATCCCGAAGGCGACGAGGGGTTCGGCCGAGTTCTTCAGGCGCATCGTCCGCTGGTGGATCTCGGCGACCAGCGCCTCCGGATCGCGGATGCCCAGCGGCATCGTCAGCATGACGACGACGAAGTGGTTGCCGAGCTTGGGCGGCAACGTGCCGTCGACCGGCTGGAGGGAGATCGGCATCATCCAGGCGAGATCATGAAGGTCCTCGACGCCCCGCTCGGTGAGATAGTCGGTCAGGGCGAGCGCGACCGCGGCGAGGAGGATGTCGTTGAGCGTTCCACCGAGGGCGCGCGCCCCGGATCGCAGACCGTCCAGGGGGATGCTCTCGACCCAGGCGACGGACTTCTCGACGCCGGGGTGTCCGCTCCAGGCGCCCGCGTCGGCCTGCTCGGCGAGCAGGAGCCGCCCGATCTCGCGCCAGGAGTTGGAGAATTCATTGTCGACCGAGGAGACGGACGTCAGGGCGTCGAGGAGCCGCACCGGGTGGCGGGCGGTGTCGACGGCGGTGGTCAGCGTCTCCTTGAGGGCGAGTGGGTTGGTCGTAGCGCGCAGCAGCCGCCCGGCCGCCGAGATCGCGTCTCCGGCATGGCTCGAGACGGCCTCGCCGGCGTGTTGGACATAATCGATGGCGTCCGTCACCGAGTGCTCGGCGACATGCAGGACACGCTCGAGTGGGTGGTGGTGCTCGTCGCGGCCGACATTCCTGGGGGTGGCATCGCCTGCGGTGTCGCAGGTCCCGATGATCATCTGGACCAGGCGGATCCCGTCGCCGACGCCGTGGTGGAAGCGGCTCAGGACGTATCCGCCCGCGCTCTCGTCAGGGCCCGAGATGAGTTGCATCTCCCACAGGGGGTGACTTCGGTCGAAAGGTGTCGAAAACAGCGTCGACACATGGGCGCGCACGGTTTCGGACCGGCCGTCCTCGAGGACGACCCTGCGCACATGCCGCGCGATCGAGAAATCGTTGTCGTCCTCCCAGTACCACCGGCCGTGCTTCTGGACGGGAATCTGGCTCAGCAGGCGGTACTTGCCGACCATCCGCTCCATGACGACCTCGGTGAGGGCGTCGAAATCGGGGATCGAGTCGAATCCGGTCAGCCCGTGGACCTGCATGAGGTTGTTGGGGCGGTCCATCAACAACCAGGTCAGGTCCGACGGGGCGATGCGCTTGGCCATTCCTTGCGATCCTTCTGCCGGCGAGCGGCATACCGACGGGCACGGTGATCCGGGGGCCACCGTCGGGTGCGGCCGGACCCGGAGGTTGGTCACGATGGTATCGGCCATTTCGGCATGCTCCGATGTGTCGTTGCCGACCCGGGGAGGGCTTGACGAGGGCTCCGATGGCCCCCGGGACCCTGGCCGCGCCGGTGCCTTCCCCCACCACAATGGTCGTATGCCGATTCCGCCCAAGGACGAACTCGCCCGCCTTCTCGACGGGGACGCCCAGGCGATCCGGGGTCACGGCGCGCTCGACGTCCCCCTCGACGCCCTCCGGGTGACCGTCCGGGGGATCGGGGAACTCCGCCTGCCGGTGAGGCCGACGCAGGCCAAGGCCCTCGTCGCGCTGGCCGAGCCCGCGCCATACGGACTCGGCACGGAGACACTGGTGGACACCGCGGTCCGCGACACCGGCCAGATCCCGAGCGAACTCGTCACGGTCGAGTGGAACGGGCAGCTCGACGCGCTGCTCGAGGGGGCGCGCGCCACCCTCGGGCTGAGTCCCCGGGCCCGGCTGACCGCCGACTTCCACTCGATGCTCGTCTATGGCAAGGGCCAGTTCTTCGCGCGGCACCAGGACTCGGAGAAGCACGACGGGATGGTCGCCACCCTCGTCGTCCAGCTGCCGGCCGCGCACAGCGGCGGCGAGCTCGTCGTCCACGACGGGCGGTGGCGCACGCCATACGCCGGGAGCCGGCACGACCCGACCGCCGTCGTCCTCTACGCCGACCGCGTCCACGAGGTGCTGCCGGTCAAGACCGGCCATCGGGTCACGCTGACCTACACCCTCATCCGTGGGGATGAGGGGGACGACGTCCGAGACACGGACCCGCGAGCCGGTGATGCGGCGACCCTCTTGACACGGCATTTCACGACCCCGGGGGCCCGGGGTTGGCGCGCGGAGAGGACAGGGCCACCAACCCGGCTCGTCTATCTCCTCGACCATCAGTACACCCCGCGCAGCCTCGCCTGGACGGGGCTCAAGGGGGTCGATATCGCCCGGACCGAGGCGCTGCGGGCCGGCGCGGACCTGGCGGGTTGCGAGATGCTGCTGGCCCTCACCGACATCCACGAGACGTGGAATACCGACGACGGGCCCTATGCACGTCGCCGCACTCGCGCTGCCCCGGATCCCGACCCCGACGACCTGATCGAGTCCGAGGTCACGTTGACGCACTGGCGGGGGGCGTGGAGCCGCAGGACCGAGGAAGTCTCGGCCTATGTAGACGGCAGCGAAGTCTGCGCGACCACCCCGACGGTCCGGATGACTCCGACCGAGTCGGAGTACGAGGGCTATATGGGCAACTACGGCAACACGATCGACCGGTGGTATCACCGGGCTGCGGTGATCGTCTGGCCGGCGCGGCTGCGGTTCGTCAACCGCGCGCGGATCGACATGGCGTGGGCGCTCGACGACTTGCACGCCCGGCTCGATGACGGACAGGCCGAGGCCGCCCGCGCCGACCTGGAGGCCCTGCTGCCGTTCTGGCGCCCGGGCGCGTCCGGCCCCAGGGCCGGCGGGTTGGTCGAGACAGCGCTGCTCGTCGCCGCCCGGCTCGATGACCCCACCCTGGCCGCCGCCTTCCTCGACTCGCTGTCGATCGTCTCGCTGACCGCCGCCGAGGCGCCCGCGCTGCTCGGACTCGCCGAGACCTATGGCGATGACTGGGCGCGTGCCCGCGTGGTGGCGTGGTTCGGCAGTTCGCAGACGCCCGCCGGCGCCCTCGATGGGTGGTTGACCACGCTGCCCCAGGTCGGGATGGCGTTGCGCGACAACCCCATCCTGACCCGCATGCTGGTCACCTCGGCCTGGTCCCTGGTCCGGGGCCGCATCACCCCGCTCCTGGACGCCGACCCCACCACGTGGGTCCGCGGCCAGCTCGCCACCGTCGCCGGGCTCGTGACACGGGTCCTCCAGACCGCCGCGGCCTGTCGCGTCGACGAGGTCCGGGACGAGGCGGTCGCCGCGTGCCGGTCCGGCGAGCGCGGACTCCAGCTTCTGACCGCGGTTCTCGGGTCGGCGGCGACCTGGCCGGACGAGGTTGGGGAGGCGGCGCGCGCGGGCGAGCTCGCGGCATACGCCCGGGGGCTGCTCGAGGAGCGTCTCGACCGGCCGGCGAGGACGCTCGATGACTGGTCGCTCCCACCGCTGACCGGCTGCGCGTGCGAGCACTGCGCACGGCTCAACGCCTTCCTCACCGGCCCCACAACCCGCACACTGGAGATCGCAACGGCGGAACAGAATCGCACGCACCTGGAGGGGCGGATCAGGCACGCCGAGCTCCCGGTGAGTCACACGACGCGGCGACAGGGGCGCCCTTACACTCTCGTCCTCACCAAGACGATGGCGGTGTTCGAGCGCGAGATCGACCAGCGGCGCGAGGACCAGTTGACCTTGGATCGCCTTGCGGCGCAGTGGAGCTCGCCCTGATCGTCCTCAGAAGCCGAGGTCGCGCGCCTGGCCTCGAATCGCGTCGGCGCTCGCGCGGAGGCGGGCGAGTTCGTCCCCGTCGACCGGCACGAGGAGCCGCTGGCCCGCACCCGCCCGGTCGACGATGGTGGGGACCGCCATGCACACATCGGTGATCCCGTGCCAGTCCTGGAGCAGGGTCGAGACCGGCAGGACGCGATTCTCGTCGCGGCGGATCGCCTCGACGATCCGGGCACCGGCGAGCCCGACGGCATAGTTCGTCGCGCCCTTGCCCGCGATCACTTCGTATGCCGCGTTGACCGTCCGCCGGGCGACCTCCTCCCGGCGCACGGCACCGAGGCGGCCGGTGTGCTTCTCCCACTCGGTGATCGGGACGCCGCCGATCGTCGCCGACGACCAGAGCGGAACCTCGGAGTCGCCGTGCTCGCCGATCATGTAGGCGTGGACATTGGCGACCGCGACGCCACACGCCTCCGAGACGAGCCAGCGCAGCCGGGAGGAGTCGAGGACCGTTCCCGACCCGAAGAGCCGGTCCGGAGGGAGCCCGGTGATCTTGAGGGAGGCATAGGTGACGACGTCGACGGGGTTGGTGACCATGACATAGACCGCGTCGGGCGCGACGTCGAGCACGGGCGGGAGGATCGTCTTCATCAACTCGACGGTCGTTCCGGCGAGGTCCATTCGCGACTGCCCCGGGCGTTGCTTGGCGCCTGCGGTGACGACGACGACATCGGCGCCGCGGCATACGGCGACATCGTCGGATCCGTCGACCTCGGCCTGGGGAGTGAACATCGCGCCGTGGCCGAGGTCGAGGACCTCGGCGCGCACCTTGGCGGAGTTGATGTCGTGCAACACGATTCGGCGTGCGGAGCCGCGCACGAGCATGGCATAGGCCATCGTCGCCCCCACCGCGCCCGCGCCGACCACAGCGACTGTGAACCGATCAGCGCTCATGGATCAACCGTATGCCGTGCGCTCGCCGGCCGCTCAGGGGACCTGGCCCGACCAGCCCGTGACGGAGCGGAGACGGAAGACGAGGACCCGCGCGAAGGGGCGGTCGTGATATTGCGGGTAGCGCCGTTCCAACGCCTCGGCGAGGGCGGTCTCCTCGGCGGCGGGACCGGTTCCGGCCCAACGGAGTTGGGCTCGCACCCACCACAGGCGGGTCCAGTCGGCCGGGTCCCAGTGGTCGACCAGGAGTGCGGCCCGCGGATCGGCGGCGAGGTTGCGCTCGCGCTGCAACGGCCCGCTGGTCTTGGGCTTGACGGTGTCGACCGGGATGCCGACGAGGTCGCCGTCGACGGCATACGCGACCGGCACCGCGTCGACACCGCGCACCGGGTGCACCGTCGCGAGCACCCCGTGGTCGTATGCCGCGAGCCGCCGTCGTGCGTCGGCTTCCCCGAGCCTCATCCCGGCATGCTAGGACGAGTTCGGCTCGGTGGGTGCTCAGCCCGCGTCGGCGGGCGACCACGACGGGTCCCGTCCGAGCCAGCCGACGAGCTGGTCGTAGGGCCCGGCGTCCTCGGGCACCTCGACGACGTCGCCGAACGGGAAGTGCGCCCGCTCACGGGGGACGAAGCGGCGGGCGGGTTCGACGAGGGGCGCGGCGAGGCCGGAGTCGAGTTCGTCCCGACGATCCAGGGCCGCGGCGAGGTCCCACGCGTGCGTGACCATCTCCTGGGTGTAGCGCACCGCGCCGACTCGGCCGGGAACCTCGACCCCGGGCGGGAGGACGAGCAGCCGGTCGAGGACGGCCTCGTCGCTCCAGACCGCGCGCATCGCGTCGCGGTCCGCCGCGATCGTCGCCCCCCAGGAGCCGGGGTCGATGCCGGTGACGACCTGGGGGACGTCGGCATATGCACCCCCGGTCGCGACATGCGTGATGCGCCGCAGCACACACAGGAGATGACCGGCGAGGGTGGCGACGTCGAAGTCGTCGCACGGCGTGGGCCGGCCCAGGTCCTGGGGTGCGATCACCGTGACGAGTCGGACGAGTTGGTCGGCGGCGGCGAAGAAGGCGGGGCGAGGGTCGTGGTTCGCTGTCGGTGCGCTCATGCGAGCCATCGTGCCGACACGAACCTGACATCTTTGGTCAAGTCTGTCCGACAGACTTGACCTCATGAGATCCGACCGGCTCATCAGCCTCCTGCTGATCCTGCAGACCCGAAGCGGGGTCACCGCCCCCGGCGTGGCCAAGGAACTGGGCGTCAGCGTACGCACGGTCTATCGAGATGTGGAGGCGCTCTCGGCGGCGGGGGTGCCGGTGTGGGCCGAGCAGGGCTATGGCGGCGGGCTGCGGCTCCTGCCCGGATACCGAACCGACATGACCGGCCTCACCGCGGCGGAGGCGCGCGCCCTCGTGGCGATGTCTGGGCGGGCGCTCCCCGACGACCTCGGCATGGGATCCGCCCTGGCCACGGCGGTGCACAAGCTGGTGGCGGCCGTGCCTGCGTCCCATCGGTCGGCCGCTGAAGCGGCGCGCTCCAAGGTCCTCGTCGACCACGCGGGCTGGTTCCGCCGGGCCCCGGCGGCGCCGCAGCTCGAGCGGGTCCAGGACGCCGTCTGGGCCGAGCGCCGGATTCGGCTTCGTTATCGCAGTGGCACGGGCCGGCTCCACCAGGTGCTCGTCGACCCCTATGGCCTCGTGGCCAAGACCGGCCTCTGGTATCTCGTCGGCGCGCACCGAGGCCGGACCCGGATGTGGCGCGTCGACCGAGTGGAGTCGAGCGTCGTCCTGCTCGACGCGGCGAAGCTGCCGCCCGACCTCGACCTCGCGGCGGTGTGGGCCGGGCTGCGGGCCGAACTGGAGCGCCCCGAGTCGGCGATCCCGGTGGAGGTCATCGTGCGGGTACGCGCCGAGATCCTCTCGATGCTCCTGCGCGTCACCGCGGCGCGGCGGTTGAGCCCGGCCGAGGACACGACTCCGGACCGGCTGCCTCCAGCCGGCGAAGACGGTTGGGTCGGCGTCACTCTCGGTTTTCGCGCGGACCGGGGCGCGGTGGCCGCACTCCTTCCGTTCGGCGGTGACGTCGAGGTGCTCGAACCGGCGAGCGCCCGCGCGCTCATGGTGGCGACGGCGCGCGCCATCGTGGAGCGTCATGCTGTCGACCTCGGCGAGAGTCCGTGACCCCAGGCAACTGCGCGAGCGGCGGAATGTCTCCGGGCAGGGCCGTGCAGGCGACGTCGGCGCCGCCGTGACCCTGGCCGTCGTGACCAGCTCACCTCTACGCTGACGCGATGAATCCCGCCTCCTGGGTGGAACGCAACGGCCGCGCCCTGCCCGACCGGCCGGCCGTCGCCGAGGGCGAGCGCATCCACGCGACCTGGCGGGAGTTCGCCGCCCGGACCGCAGCCCTCGCGTCCGGGCTCACCAGCGAATTCGCTCTCGCACCGGGGGATCGGGTCGCCATCGTCATGCGCAACCGGCCCGAATACCTCGAAGCGCTGTATGCCGTGTGGCACGCGGGCCTCGTCGCGGTCCCGGTCAACGCGCGCCTCCATCGCGACGAGTTCGCCCACATTCTCGACGACAGCGGGACGACGGTCGTCGTCACCGACCAAGAGCACGCCGGCGACGTGACGACGCTGGTCGGCGCGGTCTCGGGACTGAGGGCCGCGGTGCTGGCGCCGGGTGAGCGGTGGGGGAGGCTCGCGGCATACGACCCGATGGGGATGGTCGAGACGCGACCGGAAGATCCGGCGTGGCTGTTCTATACGAGCGGAACGACAGGGCGGCCCAAGGGAGCGACGCTGACGCATCGCAACCTGCTCATGGCTTCGCTCAGCTATTTCGCCGACATCGACCCGATCTCGATGCGGGACAGCATCCTGCACGCGGCGCCCCTGTCGCATGGATCGGGGCTCTATGGCCTGCCGCATGTCGCCCGCGGCGCGGTCAGCGTCCTGCCGGAGTCGGGAGGGGTCGACGCGGCGGAGATCGCCGCGCTCCTGCAGCGCTGGCCGGGGATGTCGCTCTTCGCCGCGCCGACGATGATCAACCGGCTCGCCGGTGCCCCCGCGATCGACGCTGGCGGCCTGGCCAATCTCAAGACGATCATCTATGGCGGGGCGCCGATGTATCTCGCCGACCTCGAGGCGGCGCTCACGGCGTTCGGGCCGCGGCTCGCGCAGATCTATGGCCAGGGCGAGTCGCCGATGACGATTACCGCCCTGTCCAAGGCCGACCATGCCGACAACGGCCAGCCCCGGTGGCGCGAACGGATGCAGAGCGTCGGGACCGCACGCACCGATGTCGAGGTGCGCGTCGTCGACGAGGAAGGGAATCCACTGCCCGCCAACGAATCCGGCGAGATACACGTCAGGGGCGACGTCGTCATGGCCGGATATTGGAACCAGCCGGAGGCGACGGCAGAGACGCTGCGCGGCGGCTGGCTGCACACCGGAGACATCGGAAGCTTTGACGAGGCCGGCTATCTCACCCTCCTCGACCGCTCGAAGGATCTCATCATCAGCGGCGGCATGAACATCTATCCCCGCGAGGTCGAGGAGGCCCTCCTGCACCATCCCGCCGTGCGGGCGGTGGCCGTCGTCGGCCGGCCCGACCCCACGTGGGGCGAGTCGATCGTCGCCTTCGTCGTGCCGGAGCCGGGCGGGGCAATGCCGCCGGTCGCCGAACTCGACCGGGCCTGCCTGGACCGGATCGCCCGCTACAAGCGGCCCAAGGACTACCGCTTCGTCGAGGCGCTGCCGACCAATAACTACGGGAAGGTCGTCAAACGCGAGCTGCGCGAACGCCTTCGGGCAGACTCCGGAGACTGACTCCGGCGCGCGGCGAGGCGGCCGCGGGGGGCGGCACGCGGCATACGGCCGGATGGTCGTATGCCGCGCGAACTGACCGTCTGTCAAGACTCCTCCGGTTCGGGTCTTGATCGTTCACCACGGGTGTGCGACCTTCGCCCGATCACTCACGACACCGGCGTCAGGAGGCACCGTGAAGCTCGCCCTCTATCTGCCCAACTTCCGCGACAAGGTGACCGTCAAGGAACTCGAGGACCTGACAGCGCTCGCCGAGGAACTCGGCTTCGACTCGGTGTGGACGCTCGACCGGGTCGTCGTCCCGGAGGCCTCCGACCGGCAGGAACTGCAATACAGCTTCGGGATGATCCCAGGGTTCCCCAAGGCGCTGCCGGTGTCCTCGCGTGGCGAGTTCCTCCAGGGGTGGCCGCTCATCCCGTGGCTTGCGGCCAAGACGTCGAAGGTGCGGATCGGCATGAGCATCACGGACACGCCCTATCGCGCGCCGGGGGTGCTGGCAGCGGAACTCGCGACGGTCGACCAGCTCTCCGGTGGCCGGCTCAATGTCGGGGTCGGCGCGGGGTGGATGCCGGAGGAGTTCGCCGCGGCGAGCGCGTCGCACATCTTTCCGCGGCGGCATACGCACGTGCGGGAGACGCTGGAGATCATGCAGGGGATCTGGACGAATGACCTCTTCGAATATCACGGGGAGTTCGCCGACTTCGATCGGTGCGGCTTCGGGGCCAAGCCGGTGCAGAACCCGCTGCCGATCTATTTCAGCGGGCTGAAGGACCCGAAGCGGTCGGCACTGCGGATCGCGAAATACAACCTCAACGGGTGGATCGGCATTCAGGACTCGCCCGAGGAACTGCAGATGTGGCGCACCGCGATCCAGGCCGAACTGGACAAGCTCGACACCGAACGCTCGATGGACGACCTCGACATGTGCAGCATGATCTGGTTCGTCATCACCGACACCGAGGCCGACCAGACGCCGATGGGCAAGGGGACCAACCTGCTGGTCGGGACCAAGGGCCAGATCACCGACATGCTGAAGCGCTATCGCGACGCCGGGCTCACCATGCCCCTGCTGTGGCCGCCCTTCCAGGACGTCCCGGTGAGCAAGACCCTCGACGACATGAAGGTGCTGGCCGAGGAGATCATGCCCGAGGTCAACGCGGGCTGACACCTGCCCCCCGGTGTGCTGGGCCCACAAATTCACGGGCTACCGCCGGGTAAGTGGGGTGATCACCCCACTTACCAGGCGGTAGCTGCTGACGTGGACGCGGCGCCGGGTCCCGTGACGATGGAGCGACCGGCTCCAGTTGACCGCCGGGTTCCCTGGCCCCATCTCCACTGGACCCGTGAGGTGTCCACAGGGGCGAGAATCCACGATTCTCCGTCGTCCCCAGGCAGGTGGCACCGCTCTGGCTGTATGCCGCCGCGCTCGCCAGGATGCATCCATGCCCGAGAGACCGCTCAGTCCCGCTGCCGCGGACCTGCTGCGTCGGCAGGACGGCGTCGCGACGCGACGTCAGCTCCTCGAGGCGGGGGTGTCCCGCGAGACAGTGCTGTGGCGCCCGTCGCGGGCGTGGCGAATCGTCCTGCCCAGGGTCTACCTGGTGTCCAGCGAGCCGCCGACCCAGCGCCAGCGGCTCATCGCAGGACTGCTGTGGGCTGGTCCCGGGAGTGCGATCGCCGGAGCGACCGCGGCGCAGTGGCACGGCATACGATCCGCGGACGCCCGCGGTCGGGTGCAGCTGGTCACGGCCCCTCCGCGGGGAAACCGGCAGAGCGGGTTCGCGACCGTGCGCCGCTCGCTTCTCGTCGATCCTGACGAGGTCACGCGCGGCGTGCTGCGGTTGTCGTGCCCGGCCAGATCGGCGGTCGATGCCGCGTTCGCGGCGCCGACGCGGTCTGATCGGTCGGCCATCCTGATCGAAGCCGTCCAACGTCGGATCGTCACGATCGATGCGCTCGCCGCCTGGGCGTATCGTCTGCGGGACGGCGACCGGGCGCGCCTGAATGACCCCCTCGAGGAGGCGGCGTCCGGGGTCTGGTCACTACCAGAGGCCGAGCTGCTCGACCTCGTCGCTGGGTCGTCCCTCCTCCCCGAGCCATGGCCGAACCCGCGTCTCGAGGACGGGACGGGGTTGCCCCTGACGGCGCCCGATCTCTGGTTCGACGACGTCTGCGCCGCCGTGATGGTGCACTCGCACAAGTACCACAGTGGCGCCCTCTGGGATGAAACCGTCGAGCGAGACAGCGACCTCACCGCCGCCGGGATTGTGGTGGTGGGCATGACTCCCCGCGCCATCCGGAACGAGCCGATCCGCGTCCTGCAGAAGGTCGAGCGGACCTACCTCGCCGCACAGCGCCGTCCCCGCCCGGACGTTCGCGCAATCTCGCGTCATCACGTTCCGGCGCCGTAGGTCTGGCCGTCCCCGCGTCGCCCACACCATCCGTCCCCGCGTCGCCCACACCATCCGCCCCCGCGTCGCCCACACCATGAGCTACCGCCTGGTAAGTGGGGTGATCACCCCACTTACCAGGCGGTAGCTCGCGCTGTGGGGCGCTGTGTGGCCGTGTGGGGCGCTGTGTCGCTCCGTGTCCCCCTTTATCCCGCCGTATGCCGCCGTATCCCGCCGCGTCCCACCGTGTCCCGCTTCTTCTTGCCCGGGCCTTGTCCAGAGCGCGCCTACCCGAGGTTCCTCCCGGCTGCATCCGCCGCCAGGCCGAGGGGGCGGGCGCCGACGGCGAGCGTGAACCCCTCGCCGGTGACGATGGTGCCCGGCACCAGCGGCACCGCGGCAGCCCCACCCGGGGGCAGGACGATCCGGGCCGTGGAGCGGGCGACGAGGTCCCAGCCGATGTCGACTCCGGGCATCACCCGCACCAGCTCCAGCCCCCGTTCGGTGAGTCGGAAGAGTCCGAGATGCGTTGCGTACCAAAGGTTCTGCCCCCTGCCCAGCGCCCGCCGCCCGTTGATCGACGCCTCCCGGACCGCGTCCACGAACTTCGCCTCCCCACCCCCCGACACCCGCACCGACCCGTCGCGCACCCGCACCCGAGCCCCATGGACGAACGACCCGACGAAGACCACCGTTCGCGCGACGTGGGCGATATTGGGCGCCCCGCCGCACCCGACATACGTCGACGGCACCGGTCCCCGCCGCGATAGGTTGACGTCCCCGCCGGAATCCACCTCGAGCATCCCGAGCACGGCGACGTCGAGCCGCTCCTCATACGTGTGGAACATCCACGCCGAACTCTCCTGCCGCACCGGGTTGACCGCCGCGCCGAAGAACACCCCCGACGCCGGTATGCCGCCCCACACCCCGGCCTCCGACGTCTGGATCAAATCCGCGTCCAGCCCCGTCTCGTGGAGCACCGTTGCCACCAGTTCCGGTTGCCCCACACCGATGTTCGTCACCGCTCCCGGCTCCACCGACTCGCACACCACAGCCGCTGCGAGCCGCGCCAACAGCGCGTCAGCGGCGCCCCGCCGCGGGGTGATCCCCAGCGTCCCGTTGATCAACCGGAGGTCCGCGAGCGCCCGGTCGGCGTCCACCGGCTTTCCCACGGTGAACATCGGCCACGCCCGCCGCTGCGGCACCGAGGCGGTCTGTTCGTTGCCCGGGTGGACGACGATGTGGTCGATCACCCCAGCCGGAAC
Organism: Dermatophilaceae bacterium; assembly: GCA_046330995.1. Taxonomy (GTDB): domain Bacteria; phylum Actinomycetota; class Actinomycetes; order Actinomycetales; family Dermatophilaceae; genus Nostocoides_A. Next base: position 125,690 of record JAXLRS010000003.1, on the reverse strand, counting down.
GTATGCCGTTTCCTCCGCCCGCGGTTCGATCACGTCCGCGACGGTCACCACGACAAGTCCCCCGTTCGCGTGGACGGCGTGGGCTGCGTCGTGAATCTCGGTGAGGCAGGCGGCATCCCGGGCATAGATGTTTCCGGCGGAATCGGCATACGGCGCGCTGAGGAGGGCGACGTCGAGTGGTGGCAACCGATATCGCAGGCGCTCCTCGTCGGCGACCGACACGAGTTGGAGCGCGGACCCCGGCACGACGGCCGACCCGCAGCCGACCCGCGGATCGAGGAAACTCCCGACCCCGACCGCGCTCACTCGGTCGAACTGCCCTCGGGCCTGGCCTTCGATGAGGAAGGCCATCTCCCCCTGCGGCAGGGTGTGCACCTCTCGTTCGCCTCGGTCCGCGCCCGTCAACAGCGCCTTGACCGTCTCGACGTGCCCGGAGATGAACGTCGTCACCAGACCCGGTGCGGCACACTCCTCCAGAGTCCCCTGAAGCCACCCCCGGCTGCCGACCGCGCCGACCGCGACCCAGGTGAGATCGCGCGGATGGTGCTGTGCGGCATACCGATCCCGGATCGCTTGATAGAGCAGGGAGACCCGCCCATGGGCCGCCATGCCACTCGAGATGACAACGACGCCGTCCGGCACCAGGGCCGCCGCCCGCCGCGCGCTGATGAACCGCGGCCCCAGTCCCGGTGGTACGTGGTCGAGATCTGCGGCGACGAGGCTGACCACCCAGCGCGCGACATGCGGCAACAGATAGGCCTGCCGTGGCGTCATGGACAGGCCCGCCCGGGCTCGCCCCGTCAGCCCGTCCCAGGCGTTCATCCAGCGCTCCTCCTCGACCAGACGTCATACATGACCTCTCGATGCCCGCTATTTGACCTCTCGATGCCCGCTATTTGACCTCTCGACGGGCGCTATTTGACCTCTCGACGGGGTGGCCACGTTACTGGCGGGTCTGGTCTCGGGCGCAGGTGGGGCCTAGAGTCGGCTCATTCGCCCAGGACAGGAGAACCCCATGCTCATCGCCCGAGTCCGCGGCGCGGCGGTGTCGACGATCAAGGACCCCAGCCTGTCCGGGCACAAGCTCCTCCTCGTCCAACAGTGCGACGAGACGGGCACGAGCACCGGCCCGGTCATCGTCGCCGTCGACGGGGTCGGAGCGGGTGCCGGCGAACTCGTCCTCGTCGTCCAGGGCAGCGCCGCCCGCTGTGGCCAGCGCACTGCTGACCAGGCCTCCGACGCCCTCGTCGTCGGCATCCTCGACTCCATGGACGTCGACGGCACGGTCACGTTCCGGAAGGACTGACCCGGCGTGCCGCTGGCAGGCCGCGACGTCCTCAGCGTGGGCATCGACGTCGGCACCAGCACGACCCAGGTCGTCTTCTCCCAGCTCAGCCTCCACGACGTCGCCCGCCCGGGTCAGATCCCCCGCCTCCAGGTCGACGAGAAGTCCGTCCTCCACCGCTCCCCCACCCACACGACGCCGCTGCTCGCCCCCGACGAGGTCGACGCCGCCACCCTCGCCAGCCTCGTGACCAAGGAGTATGCCGCCGCCGGCATCCGCCCCGACCAGATCGAGACCGGCGCGGTCATCATCACCGGCGAGACCGCCCGCACCCGCAACGCCGACGCGATCCTCCACGCGCTCTCCGCGGAGGCGGGCGATTTCGTCGTCACCGTCGCCGGCCCCAACGCCGAAGCCCAGATCGCCGGCCGCGGGTCCGGGGTGGCCCGCTGGTCGGTCGACCACTACGCCCGGGTCACGACGATCGACGTCGGCGGCGGGACGGCCAATGCCGCGGTCTTCACCATGGGCCGGCACGTCTCCTCCTCCGCCCTCGCCGTCGGTGGTCGCCAGATCGAGATCGACGCCTCCGGCCGCATCCGGCGTATGCCGCCCCCCGGCCGCGCCCTCGTCGCCCACCTCGGTCTCGACCTCCGTGAGGGCGACACAGCGACCCTCGCCGACCTGCGCCGGGTCGCCGACCTCATGGCCGACCTGCTGGCCGACCTCGCCACCGGCGTCGCCGTCACCATCCCCGGCATCCAGCTCACCCCGCCGCTGACCGGCACCGACCGCTCGACCAGCCTGTTCTTCACCGGCGGCATCGGCGCCTGCTACGACGAGCAGACCCCGTCCGCCACCCTCGCCGAGGTCGCCGTCCACGGCGATATCGGCCCTCTTCTCGCCGACGCGATGCGCCGCAACCCCCGCCTCCAGGCCCTCGGGATCCAGCGCGCGCCCGAGACCCGCCAGGCGACCGTCCTCGGCGCGGCGAGCCAGACGGTCACCCTCAGCGGCTCGACGATCTGGGCCGACGCCGCCCTCCTCCCGCTGCGCAATCTCCCCGTGCTGCGCCCAGCGCTCGCCGCCCGCGGTGGCTCGGTCTCGTTTCACGAGGCCGTCCGCGCCGCCCGCGCCCGCTGGGATCTCGACGACGACGCCCAGGCCGCGATCGTCGTCGACCTCCCCTCCGGCCTGTCGTATGCCGATCTCACCACCGTCGCGACCGACATCGCCGACCACCACGACCGCCACGGCGGCGGCCGGCCGCTCGTCCTCGTCATGACCCAGGACTACGCGCAGGTCCTCGGGCAGACGATCCGCGGCATACGACCGAATCTCCCGCTCCTGGTCATCGACCAGGTGGGCCTCGGTGAGGGAGACTTCGTCGACATCGGCCTGCCGATGCTCGACGGACGGGCCGTGCCCCTGTCGATCAAGACGCTGGTGTTCTATGACTGACCCGAGGACGGACGCGAGGAGGCGGCGGTGATGCTGGCAGCCACCCTGTTCGGGCATCGCTACGAGTTCCGCGATATCAAGCTGCTGCTCGCCAAGGCCAATGAAGAGAAGTCCGGCGACCGGCTGGCCGGCATCGCCGCCGACTCGGCCGCCGAGCGGATGGCCGCGCGGCACGTCCTCGCGGAGGTCACCCTCGAGACCCTGCGCGCCAACCCGGCCGTCCCCTATGAGGAGGACGAGGTCACCCGGGTCATCGACGACGCCGTCGACGACGCCGTCTATCGGGAGATCAAGGGCACCAAGGTCGGTGACCTGCGCGAATGGCTCCTCGCCGACACGACGACCGAGGAGATGATCCACCGCCTCTCGACCGGGCTGACGGCCGAGATGATCGCGGCCGTCACCAAGCTCATGTCCAACCTCGACCTCATGGTCGCCGCCAAGAAGATCCGCAATGTCAAGCACGCCAACAACACCATCGGCCTGCCCGGCACCCTCGGCTCGCGCTGCCAGCCCAACCACCCGACCGACTCGGTCGAGGGCATCCGGGCCGCGGTCTATGACGGCCTGAGCTTCGGCTCCGGTGACAGCGTCATCGGGATCAACCCCTCCGACGACTCCCTCGGCAGCGTCGCCCGGCTGCTCGAGATGACCCACGAGATCATCACCCGTTGGGAGATCCCGACCCAGAACTGCGTCCTCGCCCACGTCTCCACCCAGATGGAGGCGATGACCAAGGGTGCGCCGACCGGCCTGGTCTTCCAGTCCCTCTCAGGCTCGCAGAAGGGTTGCGAGTCCTTCGGCATCGACGTCGGCATGCTCGACGAGGCCAATGCCCTGGCCCGCAAGCACGCGGCGGCGCACGGGCCGAACTATATGTACTTCGAGACCGGCCAGGGCGCCGAACTCTCCGCCGACGCCCACCACGGCGCCGACCAGCTGGTCATGGAGGCCCGCTGCTACGGCCTGGCGAAGCGCTACGACCCCTTCCAGGTCAACACGGTCGTCGGGTTCATCGGCCCCGAATACCTCTATGACTCGGTCCAGATCATCCGCGCCGGGCTCGAAGACCACTTCATGGGCAAGCTGACCGGCCTGTCCATGGGCTGCGATGTCTGCTACACCAACCACGCCCGCGCCACCCAGAACGACAACGACAATCTCGCCGTCCTCCTCGCCGCCGCCGGGGTCAACTTCGTCATGGGCATCCCGATGGGGGACGACGCCATGCTCAGCTACCAGACGACGAGCTACCACGACGCCCCGAGCCTGCGGCAGTTGCTCGGCCTACGCCCGCTGCCGGAGTTCGAGACGTGGATGGAGCACCTCGGCCTCCTGCGCGGTGGCCGACTGACCGAGAAGGCCGGCGACGCGTCCTTCTTCCTGGGGCGGTGAGACGTATGCCGAAGCCCACCGAAGCCGAGATCCGCGCCCTCGTCGCCGAAGTCCTCGCCGAGCTCGCTCGTCCGTATGCCGCGGGCTCGCCCCCCGAGCCCGCCTCCCCGCCCGCGGCTTCCGCCTCCCCGCCCGCGGCGCCCGCCTCCCCGCCCGCGGCTTCCGCCTCCCCGCCCGCGGCTTGCGCCTCCCCGCCCGCGGTCCCCGCCCGGCCACGGTCCGCGTCTGAGCCGCACATCGACGTGCCGGACCCGACGACGGCGGCGCACCGCGGCATCCCCGCCGTGGTGAACCCGGCCAACCCCGCCGGCCTCGACAACCTCGTCGCCTCGACGACCGCCCGCATCGGTGTCGGGCGTGCCGGGCCGCGCCCCCGCACGGCCTCCCTCCTGCTCTTCCAGTCCGATCACGCGGTGACCCAGGACGCGATCTTCGGCGACGTGCCGAGCGCGCTGCTCGACCAGTTCGGGCTGTTCACCGTCACCTCGCAGGTGAGCAGTCAGGACGAGTTCCTCCTGCGCCCCGACCTCGGCCGCCGGCTGAGCCCCGAGGGCCGGGCCACCGTCGAGCAGCGCTGCGCCAAGAAGCCCGACGTCCAGATCGTCGTCGGCGACGGCCTCTCGGCCGCCGCGATCGCCAACAACCTCGACAAGATCTATCCGGTCCTCACCAACGGCTTCGCGGCAGCCGGACTCACCGTCGGCACACCGTTCTTCGTCCGCTACTGCCGGGTCGGGATCATCAACGACATCAACGAGATCGTCGGCGCCGCCGCCGTCGTCCTCCTCATCGGCGAGCGCCCCGGGCTCGGAGTCGCCGACGCCCTCAGTGTCTATTCGGGCTATCGGCCCGGCCCCGGCAAGAGCGACGCCCACCGCGACGTCGTCTGCATGATCACCGAGCACGGCGGCACCAACCCGCTCGAAGCCGGCGCCTATGTCGTCGAGCACATCCGCACCGTCCTCGCCGCGAAGGCCAGCGGCGTCGAGTTGCGCCTGCAGCAGCGAGGCGAACGCTGATGGCCCGCCTCGACCCGATCCGCGCGACGATCCTCGCCGCCCGCGTCATCCCCTCCGTCGAACGCCCGCTCGCCGAGAAACTCGGGCTCACCCCTGACGAGCGCAGCCTCGCCCTCGTCACCTCGACCATCGACGACGTCCTCTATGTCGCGCTCGACGAGGCGACCAAGAAGGCCGACTGCCGGGTCGCCTACGCCCACTCGTTCTATGCCGGATCCGCCCACGCCTCCGGCCCGCTGTCCGGGGAGATCATCGGCATCCTCGCCGCGCCCGACCCGGCCGAGGCCCGCGCCGCCCTCGCCGCCTGCGTCGACCACGCCGAGCACGGCGCGTGGTTCGAGGCGGCGGACGAGGCGGGCGAGCATGCCTTCTTCGCCCACCCGATCGCCCGCACCGGGACCTATCTGAGTGCCGAGGCCGGCATCGCCCCCGGCGCTCCGCTCGCCTACCTCATCGCCCCACCGCTCGAGGCGACCCTCGGCCTCGACGCCGTCCTCAAGGCGACCGAGGTCGAACTCAAGGTCTGGTTCGCCCCGCCGAGCGAGACGAACTTCTCCGGCGGCCTGCTCACCGGCGAGCAGAGCGCGGTCGTCGAGGCCTGCAACGTCTTCCGCGACAGCGTCCTCGGCGTCGCCGCGGCCCCGAGGGAGGCCTGAGATGACGAAGCCCCGACAGCGCAGCAGGCGTCGGATGACGGGAGACTCGGGATGACGGCATACGACCCCGATCTGCGCGCGATCCACCAGGCGCGGGAACTCGCGACCGCCGCCCGCGCGGCGCAACGGGAGTTCCTCGGTTTCAGCCAGCAGCAGGTCGACCGCATCTGCCAGGCGATGTCGGACGCGGTCTTCCACGACGCCGCCCGTCTCGGGCAGCTCGCCCACGACGAGACCGGCTATGGCGTCGCCGCCCACAAGCGGCTCAAGGTCGAGTTCGCCTCCCGCACCGTCTGGGAGTCGATCAAGGACCAGCCCAGCGTCGGGGTGATCCGCCGCGACGACGAACGCCGCCTCCTCGAGATCGGCTGGCCGATGGGCGTCGTCGTCGGCCTGACGCCCTCGACCAACCCCAACTCCACCGCGGTCTTCAAGGTGCTCATCGCGGTCAAGGCGCGCAACGGCATCGTCATCGCGCCCCACCCGTCGGCGAAGGAGTGCACGGCGCAGGCCGTCCGGCTCATGGCCGAGGCGGGTGAGCGCGCCGGTATGCCGCGTGGCCTCGTCTCCTGCCTCACCGAGGTCCGGCTCGAGGGCACCCAGGAACTCATGCGGCACCACGCGACATCCGTCATCCTCGCCACGGGCGGCACGCCGATGGTCCGCGCGGCCCACTCGACCGGCAAACCCGCCTTCGGCGTCGGTCCCGGCAATGTGCCCGCGTATGTCGATCGCAGCGCGGACATCCAGGCCGCTGCCCGGTGCCTCGTCAACAGCAAGGCCTTCGACTGCTCGGTCATCTGCGCGACCGAGCAGGCGGTCGTCGCCGACCGGCCGATCGCCGCCGAACTCCGGGCGGCGATGGAGGCCGAGGGCGCCCATTGGGTCTCGGAGTCGGACAAGGCGGCCCTCGCGCGGGTCCTCTTCACCCCGACCCTCGGGATGGACGCCTCCTCGGTCGGCCGGACCCCGCAGGCCCTCGCCGCGAAGGCCGGCATCACCGTCCCCGACACCGCCCGCATCCTCGTCGCCGACCTCCACGACGTCGGCCGCACCGAGCCGCTGTCGGGCGAGAAGCTGACGACGGTCCTCGGGTTCTATGTCGCCGACGGCTGGCACGCCGGCTGCGAGCGTGCCCTCGAGCTGCTGCGTTATGGCGGCGACGGCCACTCCCTCGTCATCCACGCGACCGACGACGACATCATCCTCGCCTTCGGGCTGGAGAAGCCGGCCTTCCGTATCATCGTCAACGGCTGGGGCACCCTCGGTGCGATCGGTGCGACGACGGGAGTGATGCCGTCGATGACCCTCGGTCCCGGCGGGGTCGGCGGCGCGGTCGTCGGTGACAACATCACCATGCGGCACCTGCTCAATGTCAAGCGTGTGGCCTGGCCGCTGCGCGAACCGCCCCCTGTCGCCTACGAACTCGCGCCCGGCGTGCGCCGCACGGGGGGTGCGGGCCGCGCGGAGGGGGGCGGACCGGCATACGCCGACCCGCAGATCGATCGGATCGTCGCCGCCGTCCTGGCGCGCCTGAGCCAGAATTCCTGAGAAGTCCAGAACCAGTGAGAAGTAGTCCCCGAGAAAGGAACGGAAAGTGGCTCCCACTCCCTCGTTGATCGCGCTCGGCATGATCGAGACGCGCGGTCTGGTCGGTGCCATCGAGGCCGCCGACGCCATGGTCAAGGCGGCCAATGTCACGCTGATCGGCAAGGAGATGATCGGCGGCGGCTATGTCACCGTCATGGTCCGCGGCGACGTCGGGGCCGTGAAGGCGGCGACGGATGCCGGTGCCGCGGCGGCGCAGCGGGTCGGCGATCTCGTCAGCGTCCACGTGATCCCGCGCCCGCACAGCGACGTCGAGCAGATCCTTCCCAGCGCCGGCGTCTGAGCGATGCCCGGTTGCCGCTGTGAGGCGGCGCCGTGACCGGGCGATCGCGTGACGACCGGCCTCCGGTCCGCCGCCGGGTGTTCACCGCCGAGGATGTGCTGCGCCTCCTGCGCGAGGGGCGCCGCGAACTCCTCGTCGGCCCCGACGACCGGCTGACCGCGCTGGCCCGCGACACCGCCCGCGAACGCGGCGTCGACATCGTCGTCGGTCCCGCACGCCCGGATCCGGGCCGGTCGCCATTCCCGCCGGTGCCGTATACCGCCTCGCCTCCCCTCGTCGCGCCTCCCCCCGGCGGATCTCCCCCGGGCACACCGTTCCCCGTCGCGTCTGCTCCAGGCGCATCGTCGCGTTCCGTCCCGGCTCCCGGCACCGAGCCGCGCCTGACGCACGTCCGCGACATCGGCCGGCTGCCGCTCGACCCGTTCCCCAGCGACGTGGGCCGGCCGGAGATGGACGTCCGGCTCCGCGATGTCGTCACCGGTCGCGACGGGGTGCCGATGGCGGCCGGGCTGCTCAGCCTGCGCGCCGGATCCTTCCCGTGGCGGCTGGACTACGACGAGATCGAGTACGTCCTCGAGGGCGAGCTGCACATCACCACCGCGACCCAACGGGTCGTCGGGTTCCCCGGTGACGTCATCGTCGTCCCGAAGGGCTCGGAGATCACCTTCGGCACCCCGAGCTGGGCGAAGTTCCTCTATGTCACTTACCCGGCCGACTGGAACCCGTCGTGATCGCCACGCTCGATGAGGTCATGGACGCCGCCGCCGCCGCGATCACCGGCGCCCCGATCACCGGCGGCGCCATCTCCGGCGCCGAGATCTCCGAGGCCGGGCCGGTGGGTCCGGTCACCGGCGCGCTCAAGGTCGGGGTCGACCTCGGCACCGCCTACACCGTCGTCGTCGCACTCGACGAGGAGGATCGTCCGCTGGCGGGCGCCTCGGCATACGCCGATGTCGTCCGCGACGGCGTCGTCGTCGACTTCCTCGGGGCACTCGACCTGCTCACCCGGCTCAAGGCGCGGGTCGAGGCCCGGCTCGGGCGGGCGCTGACCAGCGCGCACGGGGCCTACCCACCCGGCATACCGGAGGACGACGCGCGGGCGGTGCGCCATGTCATCGAGGCGGCGGGGATGGAGTGCTCCGGCCTCGTCGACGAGCCGTCAGCGGCCAATGCCGTTCTCGGCCTGCGCGATGGCGTCGTCGTCGATGTCGGCGGCGGGACCACCGGCATCGCCGTCGTCCGCGACGGGACCATCGTGCATACGGCCGACGAACCGACCGGCGGCCACCACCTCTCGCTCGTCATCGCCGGCGCGCTCGGTGTCGATCTCGAGGCCGCCGAGGCACTCAAGCGGAAGCCGGCCGAGCAGGCCCGGCTCTTCCCCATCGTCCGCCCCGTCCTCGAGAAGGTCGCGACGATCATCGAGCGCAATGTCCCCGAGTGGCCCGGCGGGGCGATCCACCTCGTCGGCGGCACCGTCGCCTTCCCGCACTTCGCCGAGGTGGTCGCCGAGATCACCGGCCGTCAGGCCGTCGTCCCCGCTCACCCCCTCTATGTCACGCCGCTGGGCATCGCCCGCTGCGCCACCCCCGCTGAAAGGACCCCGTGATGGCCGCCGACGACCTCGAGCTGCGCGCCTACTGCTATATCGACCGGATGCAGCCGCAGTACGCCTCCTTCGTCGGCACCGTCACCCAGGGTGACCTGCCCGTCGAGGGGATGGCCGCGCTCTATGTCGAGATGGCGCCCGGCAACCACGTCTTCCGCGTCGTCGACGTCGCGGTCAAGGCGACCGAGGCCCGGCCCGGCGCGCAGATCGTCGAGCGGCAGTTCGGGATGTTCGAGCTGCACTCGCAGTCGCAGGCGGAAGTGCTGACCGCCGGCGAGGTCGTCCTCGGCGAGCTCGGTCTCCAGGTCCACGACCGGATCCGGCCCCAGATCGCCTCGCTCCAGGTGATCACCAATGTCAGCCCCTATCAGTCGCAACTGCTCAACCGGTTCACCCGCGGGATGATGCTCGTGGCCGGCCAGACGATGCTCGTCGTCGAGTGCACCCCGGCGGCCTATATCAACTACGCCGCCAACGAGGCCGAGAAGGCGGCGAATGTCAACCTCATGCACGTCGCGTCGGTCGGGGTCTACGGCCGGTTGTGGATGGCCGGCAACGAGGCCGACATCATGACCGCCCGGGATGCGGTCGTGACGGCGCTGGAGAGCCTCGATGGGCGCGGCTGAGCCGGGCCGGCGGCGGTTCGTCACGCGCGCGGACGTCGAGGACGCCCGGGCGGCGGGAATCGGCATACGGCTCGGGCCGCGGGACGTGCTCACGGACGAGGCGGCGACGCGGGCACGGGATCTCGGCGTCGCCGTGGAGCGTATGCCGACCACTCCCGCCCCGTCATCAGCGCCGGCTTCGGACGGTGGTCGGGAAAGCGACGCCGGCGCCCTGCGGGCGGCCCTGCGGGCCGCGGTCGCCGCGGAACTCGGGCAGGACACACCGGGCCTCGACGCGGCCATCGACCGCGTTCTTGCGCGTCGCCGCCCGTGACGCCGAAATATCTCGATTGGGCCGCAGCTCTGGACGAAAGCCGTCCGACCCCCTTGGATGTGGGCTACGTCATACAGTGACGATCCGACTGAAGGAAACCCCGATGCCCGAAGCACACGAACCCGTCGTCGACGACCTCACCGAGGACGAGAAGCAACTCGCCAAGCTCGGCTACAAACAGGACCTCGATCGCTCGTGGTCCGGCTTCTCCAACTTCGCCATCTCCTTCTCGATCATCTCGATCCTCGCCGGGTGCTTCACCAACTTCGGCGCCGGCTTCAACAACGGCGGCCCGATCTCGGTGTCGTGGTCGTGGCCGATCCTCGGGTTGCTCATCCTCATCATCGGGTTCACCATGAGCGAGCTGGTCTCGGCCTATCCGACGTCCGGCGGAATCTATTGGTGGGCGGCCAAACTCGGCGGTCCGGCGGCGGGCTTCTTCACCGGCTGGCTCAATCTCATCGGGCTGATGGCCGTGACCGCGGGCGTCGCCTACGGATGTGCGACCTTCATCGACCTGACCCTGAGTACATTCTCGACGGGCTATGCCGACGGCTATTCGCTCACGCGGGTCTTCATCATCTTCCTCGTCGTCCTCGCGATCGGTGCCGTCCTCAACATCGGCCGGGCGCACCTGATGGCCGTGCTCAATAACATCTCGGTGTGGTGGCACGTCTTCGGCGCCGCGCTGATCGTCGTCATCCTCGCGATCGTCCCCGATCAGCACCAGTCGTTCAGCTACGTCTTCACCGAGCGCTTCAACAACTCCGGCTTCTCCGGCGGGAGCACGGGTTCGGGGATGTTCTGGTTCATGGTCGTCCCCTTCGGGTTCCTCTTGACGCAGTACACGATCACCGGCTTCGACGCCTCCGCCCACCTGTCGGAGGAGACGGCGGCGGCGTCCAAGGCGGCGGCCAAGGGCATCTGGCAGTCGATCGCCTACTCCGTGCTCGGCGGCTACATCCTCCTGCTCGCCGTCGTCTTCGCCATCCCCAACGACGCGACCGGCGCACCCGACAACGCCGGCGTCGGCGCGGGTGGCGTGGCCTACATCTTCGTCCAGTCGCTCGGCTCCACGATGGCCGCGCTCGTCCTCTTCATCTCGGCCGCGGGCCAGTTCTTCTGTGCGATCGCGTGCCTGACGTCAGCGTCGCGGATGACCTATGCCTTCGCTCGCGATGGCGCGATCCCGGGCTCGCGCCTATGGCAGCAACTCAACGCGAGCAAGGTGCCGGCCAATGCGGTCCTGCTCGTCACCGTCGTCTCCGCCATCGTCACCCTCCCCGCGCTCATCCGGGTCAACCTCGGCACCGACGACGCGCCGCTGGTCGTTCCCGTCGCCTTCTATGCCGTGACCTCGATCGCCGTCATCGGCCTCTATCTCGCCTTCGCCATCCCGATCTATCTGCGCTGGAAGCACGGCGACGCCTTCGAGGCGGGCTCGTGGAACAACGGAGCGAAATACAGGTGGATGAATCCCCTCGCGGTCGTCGAGATCCTCGTCGTCTGCGCCTTCCTCATGCTCCCGTTCGTCCCCCAGGCTGTGCCGGGCAACAAGGACTTCGCGTGGAAGTTCGTCAACTACGCCCCGATCGTCACCCTCGGTGCCCTGATCTGCCTGGCGATCTGGTGGGTCACCTCCGCCCGCCGCTGGTTCACCGGCCCCAAGCACACGATCGACCAGGCCGTCGTCGAGGCATTCGGCGACTGAGGCCGAGGTCCCCACTCTTCCGCCCGACGCCGGGAAGTGCTCCGCGCAACGGACATCTTCCGTTGTGCGGAGGATCTCCGGTGCCGAGGAGTCAGCTTGTGCGCCGCCGGGCGTGCAGCACCGTGTCGTGGACCGTCACCGGATGCCCCTCGGGATGGGTCGCGACCCGCGGCCGAACGGTGGCCATGACCACCTCCCAGGCCTCTGGGTCCAGATCGGCGACCAGTTCCTCCGGTGTGAAGAAGAGGTCCGGCAGGTCCGGCCGCGGAACCACGCCGACGTCACTGTAGTGATGCGCGAGCACGACGAAACCCCCGCCCGGCGCGACAGATGCGGCCAGAGCGGCATACACCTCGCGGCGGGTGCCGGACGGCAGGTGGACGAACGACGCGAGGACGAGGTCGAACGACCCCGGCTCGGGCGCCCACGTGAGCAGGTCGTGCTGCTCCCAGCGGGTCCGGTCGGCGAGCCCCACCTCCTGGGCGTATGCCGCAGCACGGCTCAGCGCCACCGGTGACACATCCGTGCCGGTCACCTCCCACCCGCGCTCGGCGAGCCAGAGCGCGTCCCCGCCCTCGCCGCACCCGGCGTCCAGGGCACGCCCGGGGACGAGATCCCGGGTCACCTCGGCGAGCGCGTCGTTGACGTGGCCGCTCCACAGGCGGTCGGAGGTCGAGTAGCGCGCATCCCAGAAGCCGGCCGTGAGGAAGTCCGCGGCCGGGACCTCGGTGAGGTCGCCGCCGTTCGCGTGCTCGCCCTCGGTGTGGTGATGATCGTGATCGGTCACTGTCGCTTCCCTTCGTGAGACCGACTGGCAGTATGCCGCGGCCACAGGCTCGCCCGGCAATGCGCGACTCGGGACCGGGCGATCTCACGATTTTCTTTTATCCAATATGACTGATATTTAATGGGGTGATCGGCCGCGGCCCGCGGCTACCGGCGAAAGGCAGTCCTCCCGATGACCGAGATCCCGCTCACCGAGGTGTCGCACGCCTGCGAGTGCGAGGACGACCACGACATCCCCGTGCTCGATGCGCGCGTCATCCCCCACAGCATCCGTCACGCGAGCATCTTCGGGGCGTTGTCCGCCATCCGGTCCGGACGCTCCCTGATCCTCGTCGCGCCGCATGACCCCCTTCCGCTGCTCGCCCAGATGCGCAAGCAGTATGGCGATGGTGTCGAGGTGAGCTATCTCGAGCGCGGCCCTGAGGCGTGGCGGTTGAAGCTCACGCGCGTCTGAGGTCGCGCCGTCGGCGAGATCAGCTCGCCGGGGCCGGCGGAGTCAGGCGCACCAGGCACCGGCTCGGCGTGATCAGTGGCTCGAGGACGACGCGCGGCTGCGCGGACGCCTGATCGGGGTCGGTCACGCCCTGGAGTATGCCGAGGTGCACGGCGCACACGACGTCCTGGTCGGCGTCGACCTCCTCCCGGAACGGACAGTTGCGCAGGACCACCTCGCGCGGCCGGCTCGCGGGCCGTGGCTCGGGATCGAAACCCATGTCGGACAGCAGATCGAGAACGACGCGCGGGCCCGAGCGCCGGCCGCGCCGCGCCGGCCCGGAGAGCGCCGAGCGTCGTGCATAGGCTCTCCCCGCGTCGATCGCGACCGGAACCGGATCGGCTGCCGTGTCTCGGATGTGATCGACGAGCACGGCGGCCAGGAGCCGGTAGTTCCGTTCCCCGGCCCGCGTCCCGGCGGCCGTGGGCTGGAAGACCGCCCGCGGGCGGCCCCGCTGCCCGGATGCCCGTTCGTCCCGCTGGATGAGGCCAGCCTCCTCGAGCGCGGCCGTGTGGAAACGAATCGTGTTGGGGTGCACGACCAGTTCGACGGCCAGGGCATCGATGTCGACCGGTCCACTGGCCGCCCGGATGGCCGCCAGCACGCGCGCGCGGGTCGCGCCGACGGCCTCGGTGCGCTGCTTCATGCGCCGATTTTATCCAAGTCCGGTGGAGTGACCAGCTCAGCGGACGGCGCCTCGCCTCGGTGCGCCAGCCAAACGAGAACTCACCGGTCAGCGGTCGCCCGAGACCCAGCCGGAGACGAAGACATCCGGGACGTCATTCGTGTCGCCGGGAACGAGCGTCGTGGCCGCCGACTCGAAGGCCACGACGTGCCCGTCGTCGCTGATCGCCGGCAGGATCGAGTCACCGTCCCCGGGACCAACACCTGTCGAGACCAGTCGAGTCCGACCGGTCGCCCGGTCGTGGACGAAGACATCGGCGACCCGGTTGCTGTCTCCGGGAGTGAGGGAGTCGGCATACGACCAGAACGCGACATAGCGACCGGTGGCGCTGAGCGATGGCGAGAAGCTGTCGGCGTTCCCTTGAACACCGCTGCCGGAGAGCGAAACCCGGCTCGTCACCCCGGCGATCAGGTCACGGACGAAGATGTCCCAGACACCGTTGGTGTCACCTCGGACCAGGTTGCTCGCCTTGGAGGCGAACGCCACGAAGCGCCCGTCCGCGCTGATCGAGGGCCAATAGGACTCGCCATCGCCCTGGACGCCTCGGCTCGAGAGCGACACCCGCTGGGTCCGGCCCGTCGACCGGTCGTGGACGAAGACGTCCTGCCAGGCGTTGGTGTCCCCCGGCACGAGGTTCGTGGCCTCAGACTCGAACGCGACCAGCCGACCGGCGCGATCCAGAGCCGGCCCCGAATAGATCGCCGACTGGCCGTCGGCCTGAGCGCCGGCGGAGTCGACGGACACGCGCGTCGTGCGCCGGGACCAGCGGTCGTGCACGAAGACATCCGCCACCTCGTTGGTATCGCCCCGCACCAGGTTCGACGCGATCGAATAGAACGCGACAACACGTCCGCTCCCGCTCAGCGAAGGCGCGCTCGATCCGCCCTCACGTCCCTGAGTGCCGTTGCTGGACACCGATACTCGGGTCGTATGGCCGGTGGCGAGGTCGCGCACGAAGGTATCGGGCAGGTTGTTGGTGTCCCCGGCCACGAGATTGCTCGCCGACGAGCCGAACGCGACGAAGCGGCCGCTGTCGCTGATGTCCTGGGTCAGGGAGAACCGGTTGCCCTGGCTCTCGTCGTCGGCGATCGAGGCGCGCACGGTGCGCCCGGCGAGAAGGTCCCGGACGAAGATCTCGCCATAGCCATTCGTGTCCCCCGGCACCAGATTCGTCGCGCCGGAATGAAATGCGACGAACCGACCGTTGCCGCTGAGGGACGGCTCCAGGGACAGCGCGTCAGCCTGCCGCTCGCGGGAGTCGACCGACGCGCGCACGAGCGGGGTGGTCGGCGCGCCGCCGCGTGCGGCGGTGGGTGTCGTCAGCGCCACCACCACGAGCACCGTCGCGACAAGAAACCGAGTCCCGCTCATGGCGCACCTCCGCGGACACGTCCTCATCCTCAGCGTATGCCGCTCACCCGCCGCTGGCGCACCGTCCCCGGTGTGATTTTCACTATGCTCCTTGAGATAAATGAGCCCGGAGATCGCCTCGGAGGAGCAGGACATGATCGTCATCGTCGGAGCCGGGCTCGCCGGCGCGAGCGCCGCCACCGAACTGCGCGAACGCGGCCACGACGGCCCCGTGACATTGATCGGCGCGGAGGAGCATGCGCCATACGAACGCCCGCCGCTGTCCAAGGGCTTCCTTCTCGGCGACCAGCCATTCGAGAAAGCCTTTGTGCACGAACTCGATTGGTATGCCGCGAACGATATCGACCTGCGCCTCGGCACCCGCGTGACCGCGATCGACCCGGCCGCCCGCAGCGTGCGGCTGCGTCCCGTGGTCGGCGGCGAGGAGGAGGAGTTGTCGTATGCCGCACTCCTCCTCGCCACCGGCGCCCAGCCGCGGCACCTCGCCGTGGCCGACCGCGCCGGCCCGCCCGTGATCTGTCTGCGCACGGTCGAGGACAGCCGCGCGTTGAAGGAGACCCTCAAGGAGGGGACGCGCGTCGCGATCGTCGGGGCCGGATGGATCGGGCTGGAGGTCGCGGCCGCGGCGCGCAAGGCGGGCAGCGAGGTGACGGTGTTCGAGACCGCCGACCTGCCGTTGCTGCGGGTGCTCGGGCCCGAGGTGGCGACGCTGTTCGCGGACCTGCACCGCGCGCACGGGGTGGACCTGAGGCTCGGCACGTCGGTGCGGTCGGACGATCTCACCGATGCCGACCTCATCGTCGTCGGGGTCGGCGCGATCCCCGACACCGTGCTCGCCGAGCAGGCCGGCCTCGACGTCGACAACGGCGTCCTCGTCGACGCCACCCTGCGGACGTCCGATCCCCACATCTTCGCGATCGGTGATATCGCCAACCAGGACCACCCGACGCTCGGGAGGCGGATTCGAGTCGAGCACTGGGACACCGCGATCGAGCAGGCCAAGGTCGCCGCGCACAACCTGGCGGGCGGGTCGCAGGAGTACGCGCGGATTCCGTATTTCTTCACCGATCAGTACGACCTCGGCATGGAGTACTTCGGCAGTGTCGGCCCCGAGGGCTATGACCGGGTGGACATCGAGGGCTCGACCGACGTCGCCGCGGGTGACGCCTTCCGCGCCTACTGGGTCAAGGACGGCACGGTGGTGGCCGCGATGCACGCCAACGACTGGGACGCCACCGACACGATCCGCGCGAGCATCGGCACCCCCCGCTGACACCCTCCCCGTCGAAGGCCGGTTCAGGGTCGTCGAAAGGCCGATTCGGGGTCGTCGGGTGCTTGCGCGCGGCGCAGTGGGTCGGGTCGAGCGGGAGGGGGTCCGCACCGTTCGCGCTGACATCGGCCCCCGGCCCTCGCCCGCCGTGACGCTCCGGGATCCGCCCGGACTCCTCGTCCAGTGTGCCTCGCACGCGACGGACGCGGCCGACACGCGACCCGGCTACCGTGGGACCCCCAACCCAACCGTCCAGAAGGGCGCCCCATGAGTCAGATCGTCGACTTCACCACCGTGTCGACCTCCGGGCTGGAGACGTCCCCCGTCGCCGATGCGCTCGCGGGGTTGCGGGCCAACGAGGCGCGCTACTTCCGGAACAAGTACGACCACACCTTCACCGTCACCCCCGCCGACGTGGACCCGCAGACCGTCGAGTGGGTCACCGGCATCCTGCGCGAAGAGCGCGGCATCGTGATCGCCGCAGCCCCGCTCGAGGTCGCCATCTGCGATGTCGACGGCATCCACTGGGTCCATGTCTTCTATGAGTCGGGCCTCGCCGTCAACGTTCTGTGGACCGTGGAGCCGGGCGGGAAACGCGCCGTCGGGTTCAAGCTCTCGGACGGGATGGAGGTCCCCGAGGAACTCGGCGCCTTCAAGTTCGCCCGGCAGAGGTCCAAGCTCGCCGGCACCATCCGTGGGTCGTATTTCGTCATCAAGGGCGACTACTGACGGGCGCGACACACCCACTCGTTACCCCTGCCACCCCGACCGCGCCATCCCACCGACTCGCTCGCGGTGGTATGGTGCATTGATGAGTGGGACTTACGCGGTCACGATGGGAGATCGGGGACGCCTCGTCATCCCCGCCGAACTCCGCGAGCGCCGCGGCCTTGCCACCAACACGCCGCTCATCCTTCTCGAGACCTCGGACGGGCTGGTGTTGCTCACCCGGACGCAAGTCCGTGACCGGGTCCAACGGGATCTCGCCGATACGAATCTCGTCGCCGACCTCCTCGCGGAGCGCCGCCGCGCGGCCGCTGAGGAGGATGCGACGACGTGAACGTCGTCCTCGATGCCTCGGCCGTCCTGGCGTTCGTCAGCGGCGAGCCCGGGGCCGAAATCGTCGAAGCAGCCCTTGAGTCCGGCGCGACGTGTGGTGCCGCGAACTGGTCCGAGGTGGCCCAGAAGGTCCTGGCGTCCGGGCGGGACTGGGAGCTGGTCCGAGCCCTGCTGGTGAGCTACGGCATACGGCTCGACCCGATAGTCGCCGAGGATGCTGAATGGGCCGCACGTCGGTGGCGACGCGACGAGGGTCTCTCGCTGGGCGTTCGACTCTGCCTCGCGCTCGGCAGCAGACTGGGCGTCCCGGTGCTCACGGCCGACGCCGGGTGGGGACGCAGCGACTCGATTCGCCAGATTCGCTGACCGGGCCCGGCAGCCGGCGAGCGCTCGCTCGATGGCAACCGCGATCGCCCACGGGCGGAACGATCATCGGGGCAGCGTGGCGACCCCGGCCGTGCGGCATGCCTCGCGCAGCCGCTCGTCTGTGGTGGCGAGGGGAAGCCCGCGTGACTCTGCCAGCCAGAGGTAGGTTGCGTCATACGACGTCAGGCCGTGACCGCGGGCGAGGGCGACGAGGGATGTCAGTGACGGGCATTCCGGAGCCACGGCGATGGGGAGTTGCGACAGCAGGCTGGTGAACCGGGCAGCTTGCGACTCCGTCACTCGTCGCCGGCGTTGGGCCACGACGAGCACATTCGCCACCTCGTGAACCCACAACTGTGGGACGACCCCGCCCTCCTCGACGACCCGGTCGAGCACGAGTTCGCTCGCGTCGCCTGCCTCGTCTTCGAAGCACCAGGACATCGTGACCGAGCAGTCGAGCACGATGGGGCTCAACGACGCCCCTCCTCCTTCATGGCCGTCACGCTCTGGCGGCCCAGGCGCACGCCGCGACGGGCCTCGCGCAGGGCGGCAGCGACATCCGCGGCGGTGCCCGTCGGCGCGTCGACAGGCACCAGACGGGCGACTTCGCGGCCGTGCTTGGTGATGGTCACCGTCGCTCCGGCCTCGACCTCATCCAGGAGCCGGGGAAGGTGCGTCTTCGCCTCGTAGGCACCGATTGTGGTTGGCACACGTTCAGACTAGCCGAAGACCAGGCTGGCGAATCCCCCACGGCGCCGCCGACTCGTCGGCCTGGACGCGGGAGTCGGGACGAACCGTGGCACAGAGGGCGGCCTCGACCATGGATCGCGATCTCATCGAGGATTCCCGGCCCAACCCTCGCCTGAGCAAGGCAGGATCGAATCCTGAGCCGGGCACGTCGGTGTCCCCGGCCGGTCCGATCAGGAGATCCGCATGGCCCGCACAGCCCGCGCATTCGTCGTGCGCGAGCCCGGCGTGGGCGAGATCCGCGAGGTCGAGGTCCCCGATCCCGGTCCGGACGACGTGCTGGTCCACACGATCCGATCGGGCATCAGCCGGGGGACCGAGACGCTCGTCTTCCGTGGTGGCGTGCCCCCCGAGGTCGCCGACCAGATGCGGGCGCCGTTCCAGGTCGGCCACTTCCCCGGCCCGGTCACCTATGGCTATCTCAACGTCGGCCGGGTCCTCGCTGGGCCGCCGAATCTCCTCGGCCGCACCGTCTTCTGCCTCTATCCCCACCAGACGACGTATGCCGTTCCGGCCGCCTCCATCGTGCCCGTCCCCGACGACGTGCCTCCCGACCGTGCCGTTCTCGCGGGCACCGTCGAGACCGCCGTCAACGCGCTCTGGGACGCCGCCCCACTGATCGGCGACCGCGTCGCCGTCGTCGGCGGCGGGATGGTGGGCCTGGCCGTCGCCCGGCTCCTGGCTCGCATCCCTGGGGTGGCGGTCACGGTCGTCGACACCGACCCGAGCCGGGCCGGCGTCGCAGAAGTCCTTGGGGCAGGTTACGCGACGCCGCAGCGGGCCCCGCGCGACTGCGACCTCGTCGTCCACGCGAGCGCGACCGGCGCCGGCCTCCGGTTGGCCCTCGACCTCCTCGCCGCGGACGCCTCGGTTCTCGACCTCAGTTGGTATGGCGACACCGAGGTCACCCTGCCGCTCGGCGGGAGCTTCCACGCGCGTCGGCTGGCCATCCGGGCCAGCCAGGTCGGGGCCGTCGCCCTCGCCCGGCGCGCCAGGCGGACGACCACCGACCGGCTCCGCCTCGCCCTCGAACTGTTGCGCGACAGCGCCTTCGATGCGCTCATCACGGGGAGCTCGCCGTTCCCCGAGCTGCCGGGCGTCATGGCCGATCTGAGCGCGGGACGCCTCGCCGGACTCTGTCACACGATCACCTACGACGACCCGGCCCCCGACGACCCGGCCCTCGACGATCCGACCGCGCACAGCCCGACCCCCAACCACCCGACCCCCGTCCACCCGACCCCCGACCACCCGACCGCGGACGACGAGGAGTAGCCGATGTTCAGCCTGACCGTCCGCGACCACATGATGATCGCCCACAGCCTCCGGGGCGCGATCTTCGGTCCCGCGCAGCAGCTTCATGGCGCGACCTATGTCGTCGATGCGACCTTCCGTGCGCCCGCGCTCGACGCCGACGGCCTCGTCGTCGACATCGACCGCGCCTCCCGTGCCCTCGCCGACATCGTCGGGGCTCTGACGCATCGCAACCTCGACGACGAGCCCGCCCTCACCGGAGTCAACACGACGACCGAACGGCTCGCCGAGTTCGTCTGCGACCGACTCGCGGACCGGCTCCGCGCCGGAGACCTCGGCTGCCGCCCGGAACAGATCGCGGCCATCTGCGTGACCCTCCACGAGTCGCACATCGCCTGGGCCTCCTTCGAGCGTGCCCCGTGAGGGTCGACGTCGTCATGCCCGATGCCGTCGCCGACCCGAAGCGGCCGAGCGGTGGCAACACCTACGACCGGCACATCGTCGCCGGCTTGCGCGGCCTCGGCTGGGAGGTCCGCGCGCACCTGACGCCGGGGTCCTGGCCGGATGCCGGATCCGAGGACCGGGCCACGTTGGCGGCGCGGTTGCGGACGATCCCCGACGGTCAGCTTGTCCTCGTCGACGGTCTCATCGGCTCAGCCGCGCCCGAAGCCCTTGTCCCCGAGGCGGATCGCCTCCGGTTGGCGATCCTCGTGCATCTGCCGCTCGGCGTCGAAGCCGAGGGCGGCAGCACCACCAACCGCGCGCGAGAGTATGCCGCGTTCGCCGCCGCCCGCACGATCGTCGCCACGAGCACGTGGACCCGCGCGTGGCTGGCCGCGGCATACGACCTGCCGGCCGGCCGAGTCGCCGTCGTCCCTCCCGGCGTCGACCCCGCGCACCTCACCGCACCACACGAGCTGGGGAACCGGCTGCTCTGCGTCGGTGCCGTCACCCCGGTCAAGGGGCAGGACGTCCTGGTCGAGGCCCTCGCCTCGATCCTCGGTCTCGACTGGTCCTGCGTGTGCGTCGGCTCGACCGCGATCTCGCCGGGCTTCGCTGCCGACGTGCGCCGACGCGCCGCCGACGTGCGCCGACGCGCCGCCGTCCTCGCCTGCGTCCCAGCCGGCGCTGCCGGGGCCCGGCGCCGCCCGCTCGGCTGCGGAGACGTGGACGCCCGCCTGACCTTCACCGGCCCGCTGGTCGATGCCCACGTGGACGCCCGTCTGACCTTCACCGGCCCGCTGGTCGATGCCGACCTCGACGCCCGCTTTGCGGCGGCCGACCTCGTGATCGTCCCCTCGAGGATGGAAACCTATGGGATGGTCGTCACCGAGGCGCTCGCCCGCGGCATACCCGTGGTCGCCAGTGACGCCGGCGGGCTGCCGGAGACTCTCGGCCGCACCCCGGGCGGCGACCGGCCCGGGCTCCTCGTCCCCCCGGGCGACCCCGTGGCCCTGGCGGCCGCGCTGCGCCGGTGGCTCGCGGATCCGGCTGTGCGGCATACGCTCCGAGCCTCGGCCCGGGCGCGCAGGGCCACGCTCCGTGGCTGGCCGGACGCCGCCACCGAACTCGCCGACGTCCTCGCGGGCGTGGCCGCATGACCGAGACGCCCGCGCTCACCCGGACGGCCCGCCCGCGGATCCAACCCGACCGCGTGGCCGGTCCCGCGGCCCAGACGGTCCGCGCGAGCGCGGAGTGGCTCGCCCTGCGTGAGCCCGCCGACGCCGCCGCCCGGTCCCGACCGCTCGTGGCCCTGCTGCCCCCGCCCGATCCCGCCGCCGCGATCAGGGTCGTCCACGATCTCGGTTCCGGCACCGGCGGAATGCCGCGCTGGCTCGCGCCGCTCCTCCCCGGCCCCCAGCACTGGGTCCTCCACGACCGCGACGCCGACCTGCTCGCCGTCGCGGCGACGACCCCCGACCCGCGGACCGCCGACCACCACCACGTCACCGTCGAGACCCGCCGCGACGATGTCACCCGTCTCAGCCCCGCGGACCTCGCCGGCGCCGACCTCATCACCGCCTCCGCTCTTCTCGACATGCTCACGGCGCCAGAGCTCGAGCGTCTCGTCGCGACCTGTGTCGCTGCCGGCGCCCCGACCCTTGTCGCCCTCTCCGTCGTCGGACGCGTCGACCTCACGCCACCCGACCCGCTCGACCGCCTCCTCGAAGGCGCCTTCAACGCCCATCAGCGCCGCATCATCGCCGACGACCCCCTGCTCGGGCCGGACGCTGCCCCGGTGGCGATCCGGTTGTGGGAGAACGCCGGCTGGCAGGTCACCGGTCATCCCACGCCCTGGCACCTCGATTGCACGCAGCCGGACCTGACCCGAGAGTGGCTGGACGGCTGGATCGGTGCGGCCGTCGAATGGCGACAGGACCTGGGGAAGGCGGGCGCGGCATACGGCGCACGACGACGTGCCCAACTCGCCGCCGGCCGCCTCCGCGCGACCGTCCACCACGTCGACCTCCTCGCGACACCTCCACGCCTCGGGGGTATGCCGCATGGCTGAGCGTCCCTACACCCTCCTGAGCTGGGCGATGTCCCTCGACGGCTACCTCGACGACGCGTCCGACCACCGCCTCGTCCTGTCGAATCCCGCCGATCTCGACCGGGTCGACGCCGTGCGGGCGGGCTGCGACGCGATCCTCGTCGGGGCCGCGACGGTGCGTGCGGACGATCCGCGGCTCGTCGTCCGCGACCCGGCACGGCGCGCCGCGCGGGTCGCCGCGAGACGGACGCCGACGCCGTGCAAGGTGACGCTGACGCGGCATACGAACCTCGCGCCGGACGCGGCGTTCTTCACGACGGGAGAGTGCCCCAAGCTCGTCTACTGTCCTGATCCGATCGTCCCAGAACTGCGTGCGCGCCTCGGCGGACTCGCGGAGGTCGTCGGCGCCGGCCTCGACCCGGAGGTGCGCTGGGTCGCCCAAGACCTGGCCGCCCGTGGCATCGCCCGGCTCCTCGTCGAGGGCGGCCGGCACATCCACACCCACTTCCTCGCCGACGGCCTCGCCGACGAACTGCACGTGGTCGTCGCGCCGTTCTTCGTCGCCGACGACCGCGCGCCACGCGTCGTGGCCGACGGGCCGCTGCCCTGGCACGCCGGCGCCCGCGCCATCCTCGCCGAGGTGCGCCAGGTCGACGACGTCGCGCTCCTGCGCTATCGCCTCTCCCCACGATTCACGCGGGACGAACCGGGGAAATCGCCACCATGACCCGCGAACTTCCTGCCGCCTCGATCCGCACCGCGATCGAGCTACCCCTGCGCTTCGCGGATGGCTACGAGTCACACGCCCGGGTGACGACCTTCGACGGTCTCGTCGATGGTGGCGAGCACCTCGCGCTCAGCCTGGGTGCGCCCGCCAAGCCCCCGCTGGTCCGTGTGCACAGCGAGTGCCTGACCGGTGATGTCCTCGGCAGCCTCCGCTGTGACTGCGGCCCTCAGCTGCGGGAGGCGGTCGAGCGCATCACCGACGTCGGCGGTCATCTGCTCTATCTCCGGCAGGAGGGTCGCGGCATCGGGCTCTATGCCAAGCTCGACGCCTATGCGCTCCAGGACGCCGGACTGGACACCTACGAGGCCAATGTCGCGCTCGGTTTCGCGGCCGACGCCCGCGAGTATGCCGTTGCCGCGCAGATGCTCCGGGCTCTGGGCGTCGACGCGATCGCCCTGCTGAGCAACAACCCCGACAAGGCCGACCAGCTCGCCGTCCTCGGCCTCGACATCCTCGAACGGGTGCCGACCCGGATCCACACCAACCCCGCCAACCTCTGCTACCTGCGGACCAAGGCAACGCGTGGCGCGCACACGTTCCCGCCGCCGGCGCGGGACCTCCTGCGCAGCGGCGACCTCGGGGTTGTCACGGACGCGGTGCCACCGTGAACCCCGTCCCGACGGCTGCGCTGGAACCCGTTGCCGCGGAATGTATGCCGCCCGCTCGCCGCTCCCGGCTCCGGGCCCCAGTGGTGGCTGCGCGCGTCGGTGCGGCGCTGCTCGTCGCCCTCCTCGCGGCCCTCGACGCGCGGGCCGGCGTCGGCTGGACCGGCTGGCTCGTCGGGCTCGCGAGCGGGGCCTTCCTGACCCTCGTCATGGTCACCGGCGTCCGTGCGGATCGGGGGAGCCTGGGGCCCGCCGACACCCTCACCTATGGTCGCTCCCTCCTCGGGTGCGGTGTCGCGGCCCTCGCCGCGCAGGGCCTGGCCGGTCCTCCCCACACGTGGGCGGTCCTCGTCCTCGCGGTTCCCGCGCTCCTGCTGGACGCCGTGGACGGGCCGGTGGCGCGGCATACGGACACGGTGTCGGCGTTCGGAGGCCGGTTCGACGGGGAGGTCGACGCCTTCGCCATCCTCGCGCTGTCCGTCGTCGCGGCTCAGTCGGTCGGGTGGTGGGTGCTGCCGGTCGGCCTCGCGCGCTATGTCTTCGGCGTCGCCGGCTGGATTCTGCCGTGGCTGCGCCGACCGCTCGATTTCCGCTACTGGCGCAAGGTCGTCACGGCCGCCGTCGACGTCGCCCTTGTCGTCGCGATCGCCGGAACCGGGCCGTCCGCGGTCGCCGGGGCGGCATCGGTGCTCGCGCTCGCCCTGCTGGCCGAGTCCTTCGGCCGGGATGTCCTCTGGCTGTGGCGGCGCCGCTCGCAGCCGCTGGTGCCGACCCCGACCGGCCTGCGCCCCATGGCGATCGCCGTGGCGGGTGTCGCCGCCGCCGCACTCGCCTGGTTCGCGCTCCTCTCCCCGACCCGGCCCGACCAGGTCGTCCCGCTCGCCTTCGCGCGACTCCCGGCGGAGGCTGTGGTCGGGGCGGCGGCCCTCGTCCTGCTCCCGCGGCGCGGACGGCGCCTGGCCGGGCCCGCGCTCGGTGTCGGGCTCGCCCTCCTGGTCGTCTCCAAAGCCCTCGACCTCGGGGCGTATGCCGTGCTCGACCGTCCCTACAACCCCGTCACCGACGCGGGCGAACTCCGCGCCGCGTATGGCGTCGTCCGGGACACCGTCGGCGCCTGGGCAGCGGCCGGCCTACTCCTCGCGGTTCTCCTCCTGGTGTGCGGCGCCGTCGCCTCCCTGGGGTGGGCGGGGATTCGCCTGTCCCGTATGCCGATTCCACCCCGCCGCCGCACCCTCCGGATCGTCGTGGTCGCCGCGGTCGGGTGGGGGCTGCTCGCAATCTCGGGGCTGCGCGTGGCACCCGGCGTCCCGGTCGCGTCGGCCGGTGTCGGGCCGTATGCCGCGGGCAAGGTCCGCGCGACCGCCCACGCCGTGCGGGATCGGGAACGCTTCGCCGCGTTGGTCGCCGCCGCGCAGGACACCTGGCATCCCGGGCCCGATGATCTCCTCGCGTTGCGCGGCAAGGATGTTCTCCTCGTGTTCGTCGAGAGCTACGGCCGGGTGGCGCTGTCGGGGCCGCGGACGCAGCCGGTCCGGGATCTGCTCGACGCCTTCACCGTCCGGCTCGCGGAGTCCGGTCTCGACGCCCGGAGCGGCTACCTCTCCTCCCCCACCTTCGGCGGCAAGAGCTGGCTCGCCCACGGGACACTCGAGTCGGGTCTGTGGATCAGCGATCAGGGCCGCTACGACGCCCTCCTGCGCAGCGACCGCGCGACGCTGATCTCGACCTTTCGCCGGACGGGTTGGCGGACCGTCGGCGTCCTGCCGTCGACGCGCGGTGCGTGGCCGGAGGGGAAGGCGTTCTATCGCTTCGATTCCGTCTATGACGGCGCGCGCCTCGGCTATCGCGGGCCGCGGTTCAGCTTCTCCGCCATGCCGGACCAGTTCACGCTCGCCGCCTTCGACCGATTGGAACTGTCCCGCCCCGGACGCCCGCCGGTCATGGCGCAGATCGAGCTGACGTCGAGCCACACGCCCTGGGCACCGCTGCCGACGATGGTCGACTGGAACGCCTTGGGGGACGGGTCGGTGTTCGGCCCGATCGCCGCTCGGGCGACGACCCCCGCGCGACTGTGGCACGACCCGGGAGCCGTGCCCGCGGCATACGAGACCTCGATCGCCTACTCCCTCAGCAGTATTCTCGGCTTCCTCGAACGGCGGCGCGACGACGACCTGGTCGCGATCATCCTCGGCGACCACCAGCCGGCGACGATCGTCAGCGGCTATGGCGGCAACCGCGACGTCCCGGTCACCGTCGTCGCGCGCGATCCCGCGGTGGTCGGCCGGATCGCCGACTGGGGATGGACCGCCGGCGTTCGCCCCCGCGACGACGCGCCCGTCTGGCGCATGGACGCCTTCCGCGACCGCTTCCTCCGGGCGTTCAGCGGCGCGGCTGCGGCGCCGGGGTGAGCAGCGATTCGAGCGGGCGCCAGGTGAACCGGACCGCGCGGGTGTCGCGGTCGAAGGCGAAGACCTGGCCCTGACTCGGCTGGTCGTGATCCCGGGTGATCGGGACGCCGAGGAGGTGGCAGAGGAGCAATGTGCCGACCGCACCATGGGCGACGAGGACGATGTCCCCGTCGCCGGAGTCGGGCGCGCCGAGGATCTCCTCGACCGCAGCGACGATGCGGTTCTGCTCGTCGCGGGCGGTCGCCCAGCCGCGCACGCTCTCGCCGGGATGGGCGAAGAAGGCGTCGGCCAACTCCTCGAACTCCGCCGGCGGCACGAATCCCGTTGCGCTGCGGTCGTTCTCACCCAGGCGTTCGTTCCGCAGGACCGGCCGTATGCCGCACATCGCCTCCGCCGTCTCCACCGCCTTGGTCTCGGTGGAGGACCAGAGGCTGGTCGCCGCGGCGACGACGGGGGCGCCGGCGAGTGCCTCCGCGCGGGCGCGTCCGACGGGGCTCAGGTGCCACGTGCGGACGTCGGCCGCGGGGTCGACGACCACCTGGGGGTGGGTGAGGAACCAGACCGTGCGCGCGGCATACATCCACCCGACGGTAGTCCACCCGAGCGCGCTCCCGGTCGCCGCCGGGCCTGCGGCGGCCGCTACCGTCGGGTCATGGCGCGGCATCCGTCGACCCCACGGTGACCCAGGGGACCCCGGCTGGTTGGGCGAACAGGGTGAGGACCGATCGGTGGCCGATTCCCCAGCGTGTCTGAGCGAGGTGGAGGGGCTGCACGGCATCGTGACAGGCGATGTGGTCCGGGTGGTGTTCGGCGTATTCGGTCAGCGTTTTGAGGTCGGCTCCGGCTGGCGCCCACTTCTTGATGAAGGCAGCGACGTTGGCGGGGATGAAGGCCCTCTCAGCGATCCGTTCGTCGGAGGAACGCACGACCCGTGTGGCCTCGAGACTGCGGCGGCGGCAGCGACCCCCGCGGCGCCGATGCCAACGACTCCCAGTCGACGATTGATACGGATGATGATCGCGGTCCCCGTGGGCGATCCCGCAGGGGACCGCCCGACGCGGGCCTCTCGATCCTCATCGACCGACGCCTCCCTGGTGGTTCTCCCGGGGGCCTCACCTCGGCAGTCGGGTGGGTGTCGGGTGGGAGTGTCGGGGTGCGTTGGGTAGGGGGGTGGTGCCAGGGTGGGTGGTGCGTCGTCTTTGGCTGTTGGTGCGAGTCTGGAGGGTGTCTGTGAGGCGGTGGTCTGGGCTGCGTTTGGGTGTGGCGGGTCTGGTGTCTGCGGTGGTGGTGTCCGGGGCGGCGTCAGGGGTGGTGGGGTCGGCGGCGGTTGCGGGGGTATCGGTGGGGGCTGCTGATGGTGGTCAGGGGGAGCCGCCGGTCCGGGAGTCGGGGGTGGCGTGGACGACGCCGGCGTTGGTGCAGGAGCCGCCGTCGTGGGTGGAGCCGACGGTGGTGTGGCCGAAGCCGGATAAGGCGAAGGTGAAGGTTCCCAAGAGCAAGGGGGTCAAGGCGGCCGTCGGGAAGAGCGCGGTGAAGATCGAGCGGCCGAAGAAGGAGAAGGGCAAGCCGGTTCGTGCCGGTGGCGGTGAGCCGGTGGTGATGGTTCCGGACGCGGTCACCGTGGATGTCGCGGATGCCGCGGCCGCGGAGGCGGCGGGCGGCGTCGGGGTGGTGTTCACGGTCGCGGCGGATGCCGGGTCGAGCGGTGGGGAGCTCGGGGTGGCGATCGATGCGTCGGGGTTCCGGGACGCGTTCGGTGGGGGGTTGTTGTCCCGGTTGCGGGTGGCCCGGATCCCGGCGTGTGTCGCGGATGCGGTGATGGTGGGGGCGCCGATCCCGGATGACTGTGAGGTGTCGACGGATGTCGTGGACACGGTGTCGGTGGATTCGTCGACGGGGTTGGTGTCGGCGGATGTGACGGTCCCGGATCCGGTGGCCGGCCGTGCGGCGGCGGGTGACCCGGTTCCCGGTGATCCGGTGGCGGCGTATGCGTTGATGTCGGTGTCCTCGGGTGCGGAGGGGAATTTCGGGGCGACGCCGTTGACGGTGGCAGGGTCGTGGCAGGTGGGTGTGGGGTCGGGGTCGTTCACGTATTCGTTGCCGTTGCCGGGTGCGCCGACGCTGATCGGGGATGTCCCGCAGGTGTCGTTGTCGTATGACTCGGGCTCGATCGATGGGATGACGGCGGGCGACAACGCGCAGGCGCCGGTGGTGGGCGCGGGCTGGTCGTTGAATGATGCGTACATCGAGCAGTTGTATGACGGGTACTCGAACGCGGAGGGCCGGTCGGATTTCAAGTACGCCGGGGAGAAGTACCGGATCGTGTTCGGTGGGCGCGCCTCGATCCTGGTCAAGGATGCCGATCTTCCCGGGCGGCAGTCGGGGGAGACGGGGTTCCGGTTGCGGGAGGACCCGCGGTGGCGGGTGTACCTGACACCTGACAGCGGGAAGCCGAACGAGGACGGGTCGGCTGACGCTCGTGGCCGCACCTGGCGGGTGGTGACCCCGGACGGTTCGACGTACATGTTCGGCACGAATTATGTCCTCACCGACGGCGCGTCCCGGGCGGCGACGAACTCGGTGTTGACGATCCCGGTGCGCGGGACCGACGCGGCCCTGGATGAGTGCGGGGACGGCGCGTACTGCGAGATGGCGTGGCGGTGGATGCTCGACCGCGTGGTGGACGTCAAGCGGATGCAGACGGCGTATTTCTACGACCTGGAGACCAACCACTACACGAACGCGGCCGGCTCGCTTGTCACCTATGCGCGGGGGGTGCGGCTGTCGAAGATCACGTATGGACGGAAGTCGGTGACCAATGCCGGGGTGACCCCGACCGCGTACATGGATTTCCGGTACGGGTTGCGGTGTAACGCGCAGGTGGTGGCTTCCAGTGGCGATCCGGCGTATGGGTCGGCGACCTGCCCGTCGCCGACGGCGGCGAATGCCAGTGCGTATCCCGATGTTCCGTTGGATCTGCAGTGTGGGGGGTCGTGTTCGAAGCGGTCGCCATCGTTCTGGACCGCGTACCTGCTGCAGTCGGTGCAGACCAACCGTGACGATTCCGGCACCGACTATCCCACCGGCGTGGGGGTGGACAGGTACAGCTTCCGGTACAAGCCCGGATGGCACCTCGCCGACATTGTTCCTGGCCGGTTCGCAGCGGTTGGGGATCGCCGGTGTGGGTTCGACGCCTGATGCCGGTGTGCCGGAGATCGCGTTTGGCGGGGATGTGTCGCTGCCGAACCGGGCTGACGCGAACTCGGGCGCGGGGGCGGTGCCGGTGTACAAGCCGCGGCTGGTCCAGGTCCAGAACGAGATGGGTGCCGTGACCACGGTGGCCTACACCCGGCCGGGTGGGGCGTGCACCACCAGTGACTATCCCCCGCTCGGGCCGGCCTGGTACCTGAACACCGGGCCGTGTTTCCCCCGCCTGTGGGACCCGCCGGGTAATGACCCGGGATCTGTGGCGGATGATCCGGGGTTCGCGGCGTGGCACAAGTACGCCGTTTCCCGAGTGTCCACCAGCATCCCGTACCCGACCGGGTCGAGCCCGAACGCGGTCCGCTCCGGTGACCAGGTCACGACGTACACCTATGTCGGTGGCGCCGGCTGGGCGTATGACAACGACCCGGTCGCCTCCGGCGACGCCCAGTCGTATGCCGGGTGGCGGGGGTATGAGGAGGTGCGGGTCACCGATCTGAGTGATCCCTCGTATCGTGGGGGGAGTGCGGTCGGGATCGCGCAGACCCAGTACCGCCTCTTCCGTGGGCTGGACGGCACCAAGAAGGGCACGGGAACCCGTAGCGAGTCCGTGGCCCGGTTCGAGTCCGGGTCAGAGACGGACGCGCCCGCTCTGGCGGGGCGGGTTCTGGAGTCGCAGCAATTGCGGTTGAGTCCGTCCGGTAACTCGGCCTACTCCTTCCCCGGTGGCGGGGACCGGGGTGAACGGTTGACCGCCTACGACTATCAGGTCGTCACGACGGCCCAGGCGGGCGCCAGCGCGGACCCGGTCGACGATGCGGCGTTCGTGCGGGAGATCTCCACCGTGCAGAAGCGGTGGGGGAATACGGCGGGGGCGTGGCAGATGGCCACCACGACCACGGGCTATGACGCCGAGAACCGAGTGACCAGCCAGACGTTGTCGGGTGCGGTCGGCGCCTCCCGGACGACGACGACGACGTACGCGCCGACCGCGACGGCAGCCGACCTGGGGAAACTGGACTATCCCCGCGAGGTCAAGACCGTCAACGGCGCCACCGTCCTGGCCCAGACCCGTTCCACCTACACCGTCAGCAGCGCCGATCCCGATGACAACATCGGTATCGGTGAGGTGACGAAGCTGGAGCAGTCGGTCAACGCCGCCGGAGACTACGCCGATGTCACCACCACCACCTATGACGACTACGCCCGGGTGGCCAGTGTCACCGATGTCCACGACGATCTCACCAGGACGGATTACTCCGCCGCGGACGCGGTGAACCCGACGGTCACGGTGACCGACCCGGCCGGGTTCGCCACGGTGACAACGTTGGAACGGTTCCACCTGACCCCGATCAAGGTGGTCGACCCGAACGCGCAGACCACCCTCCTCGCCTACGACGCGTTGGGGCGGGTCACTACGGTCGCGCGACCCGGGTCCACGCTGGCTGCGGCGTCCGATGAATACAGCTATGTCATCAACAAGTCGAAACCGTCCCGGATCACCACCGGCAAGCGGCAACCCGACGGGAGCATGCTGTCCTCCAGCCAGTACATCAACGCCCGCGGCCATACCATCCAGACCGCGGCGGTGGCGCCGACGAGCACCACCGCCACCCCGGTGCGGACAGTGGTGAACACCCGCTACGACGAACTCGGCCGGGAAGCGGCGACATCGCAACCGTTCGCTATCAGCGGGGCGGTCACCGCCGATGTCGCGTCCCCGGACCCGAGCGAGATCAACGAGTTCCGCACCACCTATGACGCGCTGTCCCGCCCGGCTCGGAAGGAGTTCTACGGGCACGACGTGTTGGACTGGGCGGCCGCGACAACCTTCGATGGGGACACCGTCAGTGTCAACGCGCCGGTCGGGGCGGCGGACTCGGTCTCCGTGCTCGACATGAAGGACCGGGTCAAGTCCCGCACCGAGGCCGGGCTCGCGACCACCAGTTACGTCTATGACGCGGTCGACCGGATCACCTCGATCACGGACGAGGGCGGGCATACCGCCTCCTATGGGTATGACCTGCTCGGGCGTCGCACCAGCAGTGATGACCCGGACACCGGCTCCTCGAGCACCGCGTACACCGACAACGCCACCACCAACCAGGTCAAGACCACCAAAGCCTCCGGGGCCGTGACCACCACGACCTTCGACGCGGTCCACCGCCCGAAACTGGTCACCTATAAAGCCCCGGGAGCCGCCGGCGCGGTCACCGCGGCGGTGTACGCCTATGACACCGGCGCCAACGCCAAGGGCCGGCTGAGGTCGGTCACCGTCAAGGACACCCTGGGTGACTTCACCCGAACCATCACCGGGTACACCCCCCGCGGCCTGCCCGCCGGCACCCAATGGGACTTCCCCGCGCTCGGTGGCCGCGCCGCGAGCAGCTACACCGTCACCAACCAGTGGGACACCCTCGACCGCGTCAAGAGCCTCGCCTACCCCGCCGCCGGGCAACTACCCGCGGAAACGGTCACCACCACCTACGACACCACCGCCGGCCTCCCGGAGAAACTCACCACCAGCCACGCCACCGGCGTGTACGCCTCGGCCACCACCTTCAACGGCGACGGCACCCTGGCCTCGCGGACCCTGGCCAACAACAGCGGCACCACCCCGATCACCCGCTCCTACACCTACCAGCCCACCACCGGGCGCCTGGCCGGTGTCGTCACCAAACGGGCCGGCACCACCTTGCAGAGCGACAGCTACACCTACAACGACGCCGGCAACCCCACCACACTGACCATCACCGACCCGGCCGGGGCCAGCAACAAGTCCTGCTACACCTACGACACCCTCGCCCGCCTCACCCACGCCTGGACCGTCACCGCCGGCGCTGGATGCACCGACACCGACACCACCACGGCGGCCGCACCCGCCGGCTACAACACCACCTGGACCTACAACCCCGACGGGAACATCACCAGCATCCGCCGCGGGGCCACCACCACCGCCTTCAGCTACGGCACCACCACCCACCCACACGCCGTCACCTCCGGCCCCGGGACCTACACCTACGACGCTGACGGGGTCATGGCCACCCGCAACGGCGCCAACCTCGACGCCGACGCCTTCGGTCTCATCGAGAAAGTCGGGGCCACCACCCTCATCCACGAACCCGACGGCACCCGCTTGGCCCGCATCACCCCCGACGGCACCGTCACCTTGTCCATCGCCGGCCAGGAGATCGACGCCAAAGCCGGCGCGATCACCGCCGCCCGACGCTGGTACACCCAAGCCGGCACCACCCTCGCCGTCCGCATCAACACCCAACTCATCTGGCAAGTCAACGACCGACAGAACACCGTCGACCTGCAGATCACCAACGGCGCCGCCGGCACCATCACCCGCACCTACACCGACCCCTACGGCCGGCCCCGCGGCACCACCACCCCCGCCACCGACCACTGGTGGCTCGGCGCCACCACCGACCCCACCACCGGCCTGACCCACCTCGGCCACCGCTACTACGACACCACCACCAACCGATTCATCTCCCCCGACCCCCTCAACGACCTTCGAAGCACACAGACCTCCAACCCCTACACGTACGCAAGCAACAACCCGGTCGCTTACAGCGACCCCACCGGACTGTGCCAACCATGGGAAGGCAGTGGGCACCAACCATCAGACTGGTGCCACACCACCTCCTCCACCGGAGGAGGCAGCACCGGTGGAGGATCAACTGCTGGCGCAGGCAGTGGTGGATCAACCGGTGGTGCAGGCAGTGGTGGAAGCAGCGGGAACACAGGCACCGCCGGCGGGACACAAGCAAGCTATGGCGTCTCTACCGGAGGTGGCAATTCAGCGCCGATCCGCATCCCAGCTGCATACGTGCATCTGGCCCGCAGCATGGGGCTGCCGATGTCCGAGTCACCCTTCGGAGGCGGAGGCGGAGGCGGAGGCGGAGGCGGAGGCGGAGGCGGAGGAGCTCTTGTTGCCCTTCTCGAGTACTACATTTACAGACATGGCGTTGCCAAAGCGTCGGAGGCAGCCGCGATCATGTTGGCGGAAGTCGTCACCCCAAACGTCATGATTGGGGCAGGAACCACCGTCAGCACCGTTGCGTTCGCCGCAAGGCAAATCGAAGCACGTGGAGCCGCAAACGCCGGTTCCAAGGCAATCGCTTGGACCGGAAGGGATCCGGCCTTCCGTACAAAGCTGGCCAAGGCAATCGGTGACGCGCCTGTAGGGGACTTC
This sequence comes from Dermatophilaceae bacterium, assembly GCA_046330995.1. Classification (GTDB taxonomy): domain Bacteria; phylum Actinomycetota; class Actinomycetes; order Actinomycetales; family Dermatophilaceae; genus Nostocoides_A. The sequence goes on along the minus strand of JAXLRS010000003.1, from coordinate 91,994 downwards.
GATGCACATCATGTCCTCCCCGTCGAGTTCGGACAGGACTTCGCGCGGTTGGGCTTGGATGCCAATGCGCCACAATTCGGGACATGGGTGGCACGAACTGAACACCAACGCTGGAGCTCCGAATTTGCCAAGGACTGGGGCTCATTCCTGCGGGGCTCACCGAACGAGGCGCAGGTGCTCGACTTCGCTCGCATGATGGGCGGGAAGTATGGATTTGATGTTCACTTCTGACTTTGATGTGCGGAAAGTTGGCCGGCTCGATGTGTCAAATCCCCATTGGGCTCGTGTGGATCTGGGCGACCTAGAGGGACAGGATCCGCGCATGGTCCTGTCCGGTCGCGTGCGAGCAGAGGGTTTGGTTGGGATGGCCGACGCTGGGGAGATTGGGGACCTAGTGCCAACGTACTGGGCTGCGTTGTTCCTTGTCAGTCCAGCCTTGGTTCGCCTACTTACCGAAGCTCGATTGACTGGTTGGTTCTTATCGTCCGTTTCGGTTCTCGGTAACCCGCAGGCGATCGATCTCGCGTTGCTCCAAGTTACCGGAAAATGCATGGCTACTCGGGCGCCTGGGGTGGGGATGGAGTTAGATCCAAAGGGATGGGATGGTTCTGACTTCTTCCTTGTAGATGGCGATGCCACCATCTACTTGTCGCCACGGGCCAGGCTAGCTATGAAGTCGGCCGGTCTTCGCAACGTGGAAGTTGACTTAGCTGGCTTCGAGGCGCCTCAGTGAAGCGAGGTGTTTGGATCCTGAGCCCGTGGTGTCGCTCAGCCCGCTTTCTTTACCCCACCAGCATCAGGTATCGGCTGCCATCCTGGACCACATGGGCACCCGGCGGGCACCGAGTAGGCGGTGTGGTGGCGTCTTGCTCCTAGCTGCCATAGCCGCTGTCTTGGTCGGGCTTCTGGGCGCAGGAACGGCGTCAGCGGCGACCTTGCCCGGGCTGGAGACTCGCGCCGCGGCTTCAATCCCCGGCTGCATCGTGGTAGTCGGGCCGCATGAGTACATCGCCGTAGGTCAACATTTGGGCGGAGGCTCAGCCGCCTGCCGAAAGGGCGGTGGGCTGCGGGGTTGTTCCAGGGGTCGTGGATGCGACGGCCCCGGGCGAGCTCACCCACTACGACGCAGTGATCCAATCCTACGATCACCGCGTACTCGTTGTGATGCCGAACAGCGACACCGTGACGCGGAGAGGCCCGCCAACTCGTTCACGACCGCTCATGTGCGGTCCTCTGCTTCGCTGTCACTTGTTGGTATCGCCGCAAAGACAGCAACTGGCGGTGCTGAGGCGGTACGGGTTGGGCAAGCTGGCGAGGCTGCTGTGCGCTCCGCGTTCGATATCGGGCCTAAGGCGACCAGAGTTATTGGCGGTCGGACACGGATCTTTGATGGATTGACCGATTCTGCGGTCTCCGAGGTCAAGAACGTTGGGTACCCGGCGTACACGCAACAGCTGAAGGACAGCCTCTCGTATGCCCAGGCAAATGGGCTTGAGTTCAACTTGTACGTGCGTGGCGGCGTAAACCCGACGACTCTGTCCGGCCCGCTTCAGGATGCGATTGCCAGCACCCCTGGCTTCAATCTGAGGTTCATCCCATGACCGGGCGCAGAAGGCAGGCCATGAGCGCAACTGAGTTCGCGGCGCAGCTTGAGAAGGATCAGGAGTACCAGCAGCAGAAGGCGGCATACGAAGCCGGGGTACGGGAGCGTGCCAACGTTCTGCGCACTGCCGAGCAACCGATCGTCGCCGCTCTCCGTCTCGCTGGTGTCGACGTGTCGTCGGTTTGGGACTTGGTCAACACCTCGGTGCCATATCCACAGGCACTGCCGGTGTTGATGGACCATCTGGAGCGCGGTGGCTATCCCGATCGAGTCATGGAGAGCCTGGGCCGGGCGCTGGCGGTCAAGCCGTCGGTGGCGTATTGGGATCGCCTGAAGGCGCGCTATTTGGCGCCGAGGGGGCCGGGCGAAGAGGACGGTGCTGCCGTTGCGCTGGCGGCCGCCGCGACCGCTGCTCAGCTCGATGACTTGATTGGCTTCCTAGGGGTTATCGACCGCGGAGAGTCTCGGATCTACTTCGTTCGGCCGATCCTGCGTGTCGGGGGTTCTCGTGGTCGGCAGGTCGTTGAGGAGCTCCGCACGGACCCAGTGTTCGGCAAGGAGGCGGCCGCCCTGCTCGCCGGTGGTGAGTAGGTCAACTGACGTTGAGGTCGTGAGTAGGTCAGCTGACGTCGAGTGGCTATGTCGACGCCGCGTGGCCGCTCGCGGACTACCAGACCGTCTTCGCCCGCGTGCCGGGGAGTGCCGAGATGGCCTCTGCGGGAAGGCCGTTCACCGAGGACCTGGTGCTGTCGCTGATCGCGCGGGGCGTCGAGTTCGCGCCGGTGGTGCTGCATACGGGCTTCTCGTCGCAGGAAGCGGGCGAGTCGCCGCAGGCGGAGTACGTCGCGGTGCCACGGCATACGGCTGACGTCGTCAACGCGGTCATCGAACGCGGTGGTCGCGTCGTCGCCGTCGGCACCACGGCGACGCGCGCGATCGAATCCGCGGCCGTCGGCGGGCGGGTGACCGCGGCGCAGGGGTGGACCGACCGGGTCGTCACACCGGACGATCCGCCGCGCGTCGTGCGGGGGCTGATCACCGGGTGGCACGACGAGGCGGCGTCGCACCTGCTGCTCGTCGAGGCCGTTGCGGGCGCAGACCTCGCCCAGCGCGCCTATGACGCCGCCCTGCGCGAAGGCTACGCGTGGCACGAGTTCGGTGACTCGGGCCTCTTCCTGCCCTGACGCTGCGGACTCAGCGGCCCTCGGCGAGCGCGGCGAGTCGGTCGATCGAGGCGAGCAGATGGGCGGACGTCGTCTGCCGGTGGCGGGGCCAGCGGGCCTCGTCTGAGACGCCCGTCCAGTCATACGTATGCCGCACCAGCGTCCGACCCGCATCGAGTGGCTCGAGGTCCCAGCGCCAGATGTGTCCGGGCGGCTCGTGGCCGGCGTCGGCGGTGAGCCACGCGATCGTGCGGCCCTCCTCGAAGGCGACGATCCGGTTGTCCTTGGACTTGCCCTTGTTGGTCCGCATACCGAAGACGTCGCCGACCGCGCGCACCCGCTGGGCTGTGGTCGCGACGTCGAGGTTGTCGTTGCCGTCCCACTCGGGCTGGCGCGCCGGATCGGCGATCAGCTCGAAGATGTCCGCGGCGGGCGCGTGCACCTCGCGCTCGGCGGTGACGATGCGCTCTTCGGTGTCCATGCGGCCATCCAAGCACGCGCACGTCAGAAGGTGATGCCGACGACGGCGCGTCGCTTCGAGGGCCGGTGGATCACCTCGAATCCGGCCGCGAGATAGACGCTCAGCGGCCCTGGGTGTTCCTCGCCCCACGTCGCGTCGGGCACGGTGATCGGGTAGGCCTCCAGCCGCCGGGCCCCGCGCTCGCGCGCGAAGTCGACGGCCGCGGCGGCGAGCGCGCGGGCGACGCCCTGACTGCGCGCGCCGACCCGGGTCAGGAGGCACGTCACCGCCCAGACGTCGTTGTCGGTGCGGTCCTCGCTGCGCCCGCGCCACGCCGTCTGGTTGGAGTTGCGGACCAACCCGACGTATGCCGTTCGCGGCGCGACAGCGCACCATCCCGCCGGTGCCCCGGCGAGCCGGGCGATCAGGCCGCTGGTGCCCGGCGACTCCGGGTCGCCGCACGCGGTCTGGTCGCGCAGGGCGGCGATCCGGGCCTCGACGGGCGTCTTGCCGAAGGCCTCACCGCGCGCCAGGCGATAGCGCTGGCACTGGCAGTCCGCGGCGTTCCCGCGCGCCCCGAAGATGGCGGTGAGTTCCGCGCAACCGGCCTGGTTCGCCGGGACGATCTCGATCGGCATACGGCCATCATGGCGGGTGCCGCCGACAACGGGTCGCCGTGCGTCAGCTCCGTCGTCGGATCCCCCACCTGCAGCCCTGCACGCGATCTCGGTCGTCCGCGAGCACCGCACCCGCGCAGAGTGAGGGCGGCGCGTCAGGCGCGCGGCACCATGAGCGCCCCGTCCGGCAGACCGGCCATGACGGCGTCCGCGAAGGCGGCGTGGAGGGTCGCGCTCGGGTGGAAGCCGTCGGGACCGAACATCTCCTGCCCCAGTGGCCCGTCTGACTGGATGCGGAAGGCGCGGGGACGACGGCATACGGCCTCGACAGCGATCGCGTCGAAGGTCCGTCCGCGCCAGCCGAGGACGTCGGCGAGCGGTCGCGGGAACGCGGGGAAGTGATCGAGCGGCGGGATGCCCAGCCAGCACACATAGGCCGTGGGCGCCGCCGCGAGGACCGCGTCAAGCAGCGCCGCGAACTCCCGGCGGAACCGCGCGACCGAGTGCAGATTCTTCAGGTCGTTGACGCCGACGGAGAGGAAGACGAGGTCGGCGTCCTGGAGGAGGTCCGCGGACAGAAGCGACAGCGCCTCCCCCGCGGTGATTCCCGACTTCGCCGCGACCCGCCACTCCACCGTCGCCTCGTATGCCGCGGCGAGCCGCGCCGCCAACTGCCCCGCCACCGACGCCCGGTGGTGGGCCAGCGCATAGCCGGCGGTGACGCTGTCGCCCACGGCGACCACCGTCAGGCGCCACGCGCCCGACCCGACCTGGCCCGCGCGCCCGTCGGCATCGGCATACCGCCGCATGGTGCGCCGAAGCCAGAGCCCCTGGACCGGGGCAATGGGGAGGGCGAGCCACCACAGGCGTGTCGATCGAGACCTCATGACCGTCCCAGTATGCGGCGCCGAACTGCGTCGATGGTCCCTTGACTGTGACGTCACGTCACACCGGACGATGAAGTCATGCGCGTCAAGGACCTCGCCGATCTCGCCGGCACGAGCGTGCGGACGATCCGCTACTACCACCAGCTCGGGCTGCTCGCGGTGCCCGAGGCGGGCACATCGTGGCGCGCCTACGGCTTCGCCCACCTGACCCGGCTCATGCGGATCCGCTGGCTCGTCGAGTCCGGCGTCCCGCTCGCCGAGGTCCCGCACATGCTCCGGCCGCCGAGCGACGCCGACGAACGTGGCCTCGTCGAAGACGATCTCACCGCGGTCCTCGCCTCGATGGACGCCCGGATGGACGCCCTTGCGGCACAACGCGACCGGGTCGCGACACTGCTCGACCGGGTCCGCGAGCACGGTCGCCTCTCGCCGCTTCCGACCTCCCTCGTCCGGATGTATGCCGCTCTGCTCGCCAAACCGCTGTCCCCCGAGTTGCGCGTCGCCATCGGCCGCGAGCGCGACCTCCTCGAGCTCGCCTGCTATCGCCGGCCCCTGCCGCCCGAACTGGACACCCTCGTCGACGCGCTTCGCGGGGATCACCTCGACGCGCTGTCCGACCTCTGGGAACAGGTGCATCGCCTCGACCAGGAGGCCGGCCGCGCCCTGTCCCAAGGCCAGCGCGACCGAGTGGACGGCCTCGTCGCCGACATCATCGATCTGGCCGAGGGCGTCGACCCGGTCGCGACCGCGAGCCTGCTGTCCCAGGCGGTCGATCTCGACCGGCCGGGGCTGCGGGCAGCCGTCGACCTCGCCTACCCCTCCGCCACCTATCGCCGGGTCGTCGACGCCGTCCTCGACCGCGCCAGGGCCGGCGATCGAGCTCCCGCCGACGCCGGCGACCAAGCCGGTGATCGCGAACCAGACCCAGATTCAGACCCAGACCGGAGCCCACGATGACCGCCCCACCCATCCACATCGACCACTTGACCAAGACCTTCGGCCGCCGCCGGGGCGTCACCGACGTCAGCCTCACGGTCGAGGAGGGGCAGGTCTTCGGCTTCCTCGGCCCCAACGGCGCCGGCAAGTCGACGACGATCCGCTGCCTCCTCGGCCTCTATCGGCCGACGAGCGGCAGCGTCTGCACCCTCGGGCACGACCCCGCCCTCGACCCGGCGCGCTGTCTGCGCGACGTCGGCTACCTGCCCGGCGAGCTCCACCTCCCCGACGGGCTGACCGGCGCCGACGTGCTCGCGCGGTTCGCGCGGATGCGGGGGACGGCGGACACGGCATACGGAGAGAGCCTGATTCGCCGCGTCCACGCGGAGACGCACCGTCCCATCCGGACCCTCTCCAAGGGCAACAAGCAGAAACTCGGGCTCATCCTCGCCTTCGGGCACCGGCCGCGGCTGCTCGTCCTCGACGAGCCCACGTCTGGCCTCGACCCCCTCCTCCAGGACGAGTTCGCCGCCCTCGTCCAGGAGAGCGTGGCCGACGGACGCACGGTGCTGCTGTCCTCGCACGACCTCGATGAGGTGCAACAGCTGGCAGACCGGGTCGCCGTCATCCGCGAGGGGCGCATCGTCGCCGATGACACCGTCGCCGCCCTCCGCGCCGGCTCCCCGTGGACCATGGACCTGACCTTCGACCACGACGTCAGCGACGCGACGGTGCGCGCCCTGCCGGGGGTCGTCGTCCGGACCGCGCATCCCCGGCACCTCACCCTGTCGCACACCGGCCCGGTGGCGCCGGTTCTCGCCGTGGTCGCCCGGCTCGCACCGACGACGATCACCGCCCGCCCGGCAGACCTCGACGACCTCTTCCGCCGCCTCTATGACACCCCGACAGACACCCCCACCGAAGGAGCGCGACATGCCCGCTGAGCTGCCACGACTCGACCTCAGGCTGCGCCGCCGGATGCTGCTGGGCACGGCTGCGGGCGCAGCGGCCTACCTCCTCGTCGTCGTCGCGATCTATCCCTCGTTCCGGCACGACGCCGCGATCAACGACCTCGTGGCGACGAATCCCGGGGCGGCCGCCGCCTTCGGGATCACCGGGTCGATCACGTCGCCGGCGGGCTGGCTCAACGCCAATATGTATGCCAACGTCGCTCCCCTCCTCGCCCTCCTCCTCACCATCGGCTATGGCGCGGCTGCGATCGCCGGCCAGGACACCGACGGCCTCCTCGGCCTGCTGGCGACGCAACCGCTCACCCGGGGTCGGATCGCCGCCGCCAAGCTCGGCGCCCTGCTCGCCGTCGCCGCGCTCGTCCCGCTCATCTCGTATGCCGTGTGCCTCGCCGGCCCCCACTTCGGCCTCGCCCCCGACTGGGGCGCCCTCGCCGCGACGAGCGGCGCACTCACCCTCCTCGCCTTCGATCTCGGCGCCGTCGCGCTGGTCGTCGGCGCCGTCACCGGAAGCCGCGGCGCCGCGCTCGGCCTGGCCTCGGGCGTCGCGGCCGCGGCCTATCTCGTCAGCTCGCTCGCCGCTGCCAATGCGACCGTGCACGCGATCCGGTGGCTGTCACCGTTCTATTGGGCAGTCGGCCAGGAACAACTGACGCGCGGAGTTTCCGGCCTCGACGTCCTCTGCCTGGCCGGTCTGGGATCGGCCCTGGCGAGCGTCACCGTGCTCGCGTTCCGGCGACTCGACATCCACTGACCTCGGGCCGCCCGGACCGCGACCTCAGTTGTGGGTGACGACGGGCGTCCCGATGGGCGCCCAGTCATAGACCCACTTGGCGGTCGGGATCGGGAGATTGACGCAGCCATGCGACGCGGCGTAGCCAAAAGTCTTGCGCCAGTAGGCGCCATGCAACGCCTCGCCGCCGTTGAAGAAGGACGACCACGGCACATCGGGCGTCTCATAGGACGTCCCGTCGGCGTTCTGGCCGCGCATCGTCATCATCGGGTTCTTCAGATAGATGTGGAAGGTCCCGATGTCGGTCGGTGTCGCCGGCGCCCCGTTGACCATCGCGACCGGGCCGAACGCGGTCGAGCCCCCGACATAGGCGGTCATCGTATGCCGCGACAGGTTGACGTCGATCCACTTCTCGCCGGCCACGGCGGGATAGGCAAGGTGCTCGGCGCCCGCGGCCAGCGTGCGCTGGGCCCAGGTCGCCGGCAGCACCTTGGTGGCGAACTTTGCGCTGCCGCTCGTGCCCTTGTCGAGCGCGGTGACGACCGCATCGACCACATCGCCGGCGTTGGTCACCTTGCGCCCGTCCTTGGCCGGTGTCACGACGCGGAGCAGTTGGCCCGTGGACGTGAAATAGCGCAGCCCGTCGCTGGGCGCGGAGTCGACCGACTTCGTCAGCTTGGTGACCCATGCCTTGACCCGGGTCTCGTCGACGCCCGGCTCGGTGGACGCCCCTGCGGCCGGAATCGTCACCCAGGACGCCTTGTCGCGGGCCGAGGCCGTGAAGGCGCGGTCGCCGTCAGTGACCTTGACCCTCGCCTTGACCATCGCATTGGCCTCGGCGGCGAGGGCACGACCCGACTCGGTCGTCAGGGCCGGAGCCTGATCGACCAGGCTCGTCGCGGCGGTGCCCGAGGTCAGAGTGGCGGCAGCCTTGGTCGCCGCGGCGCGGACGGTGCCGGCATCGAGATAGCGGCCCGTGACCGCGGACGTCACCGTGAACGTGTGCGCGTCCTCGGCGAGGGCGACGACGGCGTTGGTCGCGGGGCGGGCGTAGGTCTTGCCGAGTCCGGCGACATAGGCGTCGAACCGGCCGCGGTCGGATGTCGTCACGACGTCGACGGCGCGCGACTGAACCAGCGCCTCGGCATACGACGACCAGGTGGTGTTGGCATCGAAGAGGCGGTTGACGGTCGCCTCGACGTCGACCGTGGTCCCGAGGTCACCGAGCCTGACGGTGCGACTGCCGTCGGGGAGGGTGATCGCGAGCGCGATCCCGTCTGCCTTCTGCCGCAGCGCCGCCGCGACCTCGGCGCGGGTCATGCCGGCGACATCGATGCCCGCCACGCTGCTGCCGGGCAGCGCGAGATCCCGATAGTGCGCGGCGTATGCCGTCGCTCCCGCCCCCACCGCCACGGGCACGGCGACCGCGACGGCCGTGAGCACCTTGGTGCGCCGTTTCACGCTCGACCCCCCTTCCCCTGTCTGCTTCCGCGGGTGTCGTCACCCGGCATACTGGATCAGTATGCCGAGCCGCCCGCCGATTCGCGGAATCCGGCCGCGGTGTGGCGCGCGGACAGACGGGGTGGACTGTGGTCGGCGAGCGTCGTGACTCCCCGACACCGATGGGCACGACCACCCCCGAGCAGATCGCCGACCAGAGTAGGCCAGCTGAGGGGAATGCACCAGGAAATTGGCCCCGCAGCACTGCGGGAGGAGATCAGATGATCACGCCACTGGTCCCTTTCGCCGGTGATTCGCCTCCGGGCGGCGGGCCCTCCAGGTGCTACCGGTCGTCCTTGGCCGCCTCGCCCAACCGCTCCGCCTCCTTCTTGGCCTGCTCCTCGATCGCGTCCATCTCCGCGCGCACGCCAGCGGGCGGAAGGACTTTCTCCCGCACCGCCTCGGCGAGCAGGGCGGCGACCTGGGCGCGCGAGGCGCAGCCCTTGGCCAGGAGGGCGTTTCGTTTGGCGGCCCACGCGGCGCCGAGGTCGTGCCGAACGGAGACGGAGACGTCCTCACGGGCCGGATTGAGGATGCTGAGCTCCTCCTCGATGCTGTGGTGGCCGACCTTCGTCGAGAGTTCCTTGAGCGCGTCGTCATACTTCTGGGTCGCCGTGCCTTTGGCGTCGAGGAAGGCCAATAGCGCCTCGAGGATCTCGGCGTGTTCCTCCTCGCCGTGCTCCTCCTTGTGGGCCGAGATCGCGCGCCGGTGACGCAACGTGGGATAGACCTCACTCTCCTCGGCTTCGGCGTGCGCGACGAGGAGTTCGGCGAGCGCTGTCCGGGCGGCCTCACGGTCGCGGTCGCCGCGTCGACACTCGCGCAACAGGTCCTCGAAGAGCCGGTGGTCGGTGAGGATCAACTCGACGACATCGCCGTGCGTGGGGTGGGTCAGCAGCAGAGGCGTCATCTGCTCATCATGACCCAGCGCGGACGCGGATCAGCCTTCAGCGGCCTCCGAACTTTGGCATGGTCTTTGGGCACGCCGCGCCGGTCCCACGCTCGGGCGGCGCGCAAGCTGACTCCGCGCACCTGTCTCCCGAGCGACGATCGGACTGTGGGGCCGGCCGCCGCGATCTGGCCTTTCGACGACCCTGAACCGGCCTCTCGACGGGGCGAGTCGGCATACGCTCCCGGAATGAGCCGGATCTTCACCACCGCCGTCGCCGCTGAGGGCGCCAGATCCGCTGTCTCGACAAGCTCGTCGACGAGCTCGCCAAGGGTCGGCCGATGCCGATGACTTGGGCGCCGGTCTGTGCGAGCGCCAAGGTGAAGGAGGCCTGCCCCAACGGGAAGCCCGGTGAGATCATCACGGTATTCACGGCAACGCCCTTCTGTGTCAGTCGGATTCGGCCTGGGTCAGTCGGATTCGACGAGTTCGGCGCGCGCGACCTGGACGATGCGCTCGAGCGCCTGCCCCGCACCTTCCGCACGCCCCCTGGCGCAGCGCCTGCATGGAGTGCCCGTATGAGCGAGCCCACGCCGATCCCTGCCCTGCCGGATGCGTGGAACACCACCGGGCCTATCTCGCCGACCTGCCCGGCCACCGCGAGCCGGCGCAGTTCATTCCCGACATCCTCACCCACGGAGGCAATGCTGCGGGCGTCGAGTATGCAGTGGTCTTCCGGGCCCACAGCCTGGGCAGCATGGCCGCGTCCAACGCCGACTGAACGCAGCGTCGACAGTCGGCCTGGGCCTATGGCTCACCCATGCGGCCGAGTCCGAAAACCGATCGGCATACGTCCTCCCGGGGGTGTGCGGGTCGAATCTGCGATGTAGTGGTGTCGAGAGATACCCACGAGCACCCAACCACGCCAGCGAAGGAGAGACCATGACGATCCCGAAGAACACCATCTGCCTCTGGTTCGACAAGGACGCCGAGGCCGCGGCCACCTTCTATGCCGAGGTCTTCCCCGACTCCCGGGTCGAGGCCGTGCACCGGGCACCGGGCGACTTCCCCGGCGGGCGCGCCGGCGACGTGCTCACCGTCGACTTCACCGTGTGCGGCATCCCTTGCCTCGGCCTCAACGGCGGCCCGGTCTTCGCCCAGAGCGAGGCCTTCTCCTTCCAGATCGCCACCGAGGACCAGGCCGAGACCGACCGATACTGGGACGCCATCGTCGGCAACGGCGGCCGGGAGAGCGACTGCGGCTGGTGCAAGGACCGGTGGGGCCTGTCCTGGCAGATCACCCCGCGCGTGCTCACCGAGGCGATGGCCTCGCCCGACGCCGGCGTCCGCGAGCGCGCCTTCGCCGCGATGATGACGATGCAGCGGATCGACGTGGCCGCCATCGAGCGCGCCGTCGCCGGCGACTGACGCCCCTGCCGGTATGCCGCCCGCTCACCCCTTGGGAGAGCTCTCGATGGGGTGCGGGCGACGGCGAATGATTGCGTGAGCGGAGCCGGTGATCTTGCAATTCCGGGCGCCAGGTGGTTGCTGAATCGGGTATGGCGATGCCCGTGCGGTATCTTCAGCGCGCGGTGGACCGTCCCCTGCGTGAGTTGCTGCACGGCATGGGCGCGGTGATGATCGACAGTCCCCGCGCGTACGGCAAGACGTCGACCGGCCAACATGTGGCGGCAAGCTCCGTGCGGTTGGAAAGTTCGCCAGCGCCCGTTCAGCTTGCCGAGTTGGACCCAGGTCGGCTCCTGCGTGGCGAGACGCCGAGGACTCCGCCTCACTCATCGATGCGACCAACGCCTGAGCGGCGGGTAGGTCCTCGGCGAAGAACTCGCCGCCCTCCTTGCCGTGGATCTGCACCGACACGCCCGCCGGTCGGGTCTCGCCGAACTCGGTGGCCGGCACACAGGAGTAGATCAGGAGCGCGCCCCTGGCGCCGGGCCGGGTCTGCGCGAGGCGTTGGGCGCTCATGACGCGGAAGGAGAAGCCGGCATATATCAGGTGAGTGCCCAGCGCCTCCGCGGTGGCCGTGGCCCGCTCGACCAGGACCAGCCGGATCAGGTCCGGGAGGCCGTCGGAGAGCCGGCGCCCGACCGGGTCGAGGACCGGCGCGACGGCGAGGTGCAGCTCGTCGACGAGGTCCTCACGCGTCAGGACCTGGGCGAGGGTGATGCTCCCGTGGACCCGGATGTCACCACCGGACCGATCCTTCAGCGCGGTGACGACGTCCCGAAGCGGGCCAAAGACGGCCTCGGCGTTGGCCCAGGCGGGGGTGAGCGGGCGGCTGGTGACGACATACTTGGTCAGCGCGTTGATGAAGTCGGCGAACGGCTGGACGGTCGAGGTCGGCCAGCAACGCGCCCACTCGTCATACGTCCCGCGTCCCATGAGGACCGCGTCCTGGCTGGCGAGCAGGCGCGCCTCGTGCGCGATCAGGTCGTCATCGAGCGTCGGCGGAGCCGGGGACTCGGCCGAGGGGAACGACCTGGTCGGGTCGTCGACCGCGCCGTCGAGGGAGCTGATCGCGTAGAGGACGACCTTGCGGCCGCTCACCCGTCCTGCCCCCCGCCCTGGGCCGGGTGCGGCACCGCCAGGCTCGGCCGGTCGCGGCCGGAGAGGGCGAGGAGGAGGTCGGCGGCCGTCGCCTCGAGCACCTGGACGTCGCCCTCGCCGACACTGAAGTCGAGGTCGGTGGCGCGCAGCCGCAGACCGCTGGTGCTGCGCCCGAAGGGTTCGGACACGCCGCCCGTCGTGAGTGCCGCCAACACCGCCGTCGTCGCGGCGTCGTCGGCCGTGCGCGGCAGGTCATTGGCGGCGGTGATGTCGAGGCGATGGATGACGACATGCGTCAGGGCGCCGATCGCGCCCCCGCCGGCGGGGTCCACGTGGCCATGGTCTCGCGGCGGAGGTCGCCGAGCAGGCTGGCGAACGGCAACTGGGCGTCGCGGGCCGCGATCGTCTGCGAGCGGGTCTCGAAGTCGAAGCCGGCCGCAGCCAGTTCACGTCGGAAGGATTCCTGGTCGTTTCGCGCGGCCATCGTCACGTGCGCGAGGACGTTGCCGGCGCTCCACCCGGCGCACAGCGAGGGGCCGCCGAGGATCGCGGGTCCGGCCTGCTCGAGAGCGTCGGCCAGGGCGGCGAAGGTCTTCGTCAACGCTTGGTAAGTCATGTTCACAACCATGTGATTGCATAACACGATGGTTGTCTAAGGCTAAGGGCACCGTGCGGACCTTCCGGGCGCGAGCGTGCGCGCCCGAACGGGATGTTGCCGATGCCGGCCGGCCTCAGGTCAAGGGGAAGGGTGGGCGCAGATCGGGGAACATGGGGAAATGGCGAACGTTGAGGGTCGCGAGCCTGGCCCCGAGTAGTTCAGTCGTGGCGGCGATGAGGTAGTCCGGCATGCCGATGCCGAGGTGGCTGCGACGATGGCACCGCATGAGTTCGCCCGCGCGACGGGCGATGAGCTCGGTCACCGGCTCCGCTCGCAGCACCGACAGCAGCGACCAGACCGCGGCCCGTTCACTCGACCGCATGCCCCCGGTCAGTTCGGCGACGGAGACGACGCTGACGGCGAGGGGCCCGTCGTCGCGTCGGGCCTGGTGGACCCAGCCTCGGGCCGCCTCCAGCCCCCGCAGATGGGCGATCAGCACGTCGGTATCGACCAGGATCACACCGACTCCCACAAGCGAGCCAGGTGGGCCTCTCGCTCCGCGGGCGCCCGCTCTGCCCAGGTGCCGTCGGCAGCCAAAGCGCCGAAGGAGTCATCGATGATGGCCAGGTCGCTCTCCAGGTCGACGTTCCTGCCGGTGAGCGTCCGGTCGAGCAGCCGCCGGATGACCTCCGCCCGGGACACCCCCTCCTGCCGCGCGAGCACGTCGAGCATCTCCACTTGCCGATCCTCGAGGTAGATGTTCGTCCGGTTCATACACCACAACATACGCCGCTTGGACCCGTGCTGGTGCGTTCGGTTCCCCCGGACGGACCCGAGCGGCCCAAGGCGCCGAGGCCCAACGGGGGACTGAAGAAGGCCTCTGTCGAGTCGGGCCAGGCGCATGCCGCGCTCGTCATGGACGGCGAGGAGGGGATCGCGTGGGCCGAGTCGGTGCGCTGACGCCCCCCGCCTGGCAATGCGCTCGGCGAGCAGCAAGCCGAAATCACCGTGCCCAGAGGCACCCGACGGTGTGACAGGTCAGCCGCAGCTGACGAAGGCCGGCTGGGTGATCGCGATGTCGTCGCTGGGCGTGATGGCCGTTCCTGCGCAGGTCCTGCTCCCCGAATACGTCCCGCAGACACGCGGCTGGACGTAGTAGGTCATCTGGAAGGTGATCGTGCCGTTCGCCGGAGCGACGATGGTCACCGTACGGGTCGTGGCAGCACCCCAGCTGGTACCCGACCCACAGCTGGTAGTCGATGACGAGGATGCCAGTGTGGTCGCCGATCCCGTTGCGGCACCGGACGGCATGGTCACCGTCGGGGTCCGCGTCTGGAAGTAGCCGTCCTGGACGCCGTTCACCTTCACCACCGCCGACTGGCTATAGCCGACGGGATAGCAGTTGTTCCCGTATCTGCCGTGGACGCTGTAGGTGAATGTGTAGGTCGTCCCCGCGGTCGCGCCAGTGAAGGTGTAGGTCGTCTGTTGGATCAAGTAGTTGGTCGTGCTGGACGAGACGGTCCCATTGTCGTTGTCGACGACGGCTGCCGAGGTGGTCCCCGTGAACGGTGAGGACACCGGCTTTCGCCAATTGGCTCCGCCCGTGCCGGTCGCCGTCGTGCCCTGGAGAGTCGTGAACGAGCCCTGCGACCCCGTCGGAGTCGCACACCCGGACGCCGCCACCGGCGCTGCGACAGCCACCACAGTCAGCGCCGGTGCTGCCCATGCAGCCCCTTTGGCCACAGACCGACGAGTTGCGGCGGGTGTGATCATGTGTATGCCTCCGGAGGGTCGACCGTTCCCGCCACGGTGGCTGGGCCGGGTCGGCCCTGTGGGACACGGATCCGCAGCCGGGAATACAGCGCCTGACGATGGCTGCAGTCGCCGAATGACCATCGTTCGTCGGGCCTCGCCAGGCCACGAACCTCACATGGTGGACCGCCGGTAGCCACAGACCCGGTCCTGGGCGCGCCACGGCCACCGGCATGGGCGAATCTCGGCCTGCGAGCGCAGGGAGACGCGCGCGTCCCAAGGGGCCGGGCAGGAGAAGATGCGGGCATCGGTATTCCGACCGACATCGAGTTTGCCAGCGCCTCAGCCGACGCGGCAGCGCGCGAAGTGTGTCGTGATCTCGGCCGTCACGCCGACCGCAGCTCCCGACTCGACGAGCCTGACTTTCACCTCCGAGCCGGGCTCACCGGCATACGGGTTCTCCCAGAACGAGTACCTCCTCGACCGCGCCTATGCGGAGACCTTCACCTCGACCTTCACCCTCCAGACGACGCACGTAGGTCACGTCCATGCGTCCAATCGAGGCACGCCGATGACCCTGCGATGAGGTGCCGGCCGACACGGTCAGTCGAAGCCGGCTCGCGCAGGCCGTCATGGCGACGCCGCCGAGCGAGACCGGGTGAGCGCTTCCGCCACCTGGATCAGGGCCAGGTGGCTGAAGGCCTGCGGGTAGTTGCCCACCAGGTGTCCGGTCGTGGCGTCATACTCCTCCGACAGCAGCCCGAGGTCATTCCGGAGCGCGAGCAGGCGCCCCAGCGCGGTCGCGTCGGCCACGCGGTCGGACGCGGCATACTGCGTCACCAGCCGGATCGAGCACATGAGGAAGGCGCTTTCACCTCGTATGCCGTGGTCGCCGTCGGGAACGTAGCGGTGCACGAAGCCGTCCCGGTCGATGAGCCTGGCCTCGATCCGGGACGCGGTCGCCTTCATGACGTCGGAGTCGGCGGCGACGAACCCGGTCTGCGGGATCTGGAGCCATCGTGTAGCGGCCCAGCTTGTAGTAGACCTCGTTGTAACCGAGTGACGGTTGGGTCGGATCCCCATCGCCGATCCGCACGTCGACGATGTCGCCCGGCTTGGCGCACAGATAGACCGCCGGGGCCCTGCGCTCGTCGTGGTCGCAGAAGTCGGGTCGGGTGCCGGCCTGGGCCGGTCCGCTGACGGCGACGACGGTGAGGATGCTCGCCGTGGACGCGAGGACGCTTGCGGAACGACGGGCCACCCGTCGACGGTGGCGCGAGCGGCGGGGAGCCGCGGATGACATGGGTCTCCTCGGAGTGGACCGGGCGGCTGCACGCATACCCTCGCATCTCGCCGGAACGGCCGAGTCCCCAGCGCGAGGATGTTGCGCCGTCGCTCACGACCTGTTCACTCGCCAGCCACCCGTCGACACACCCCACGGTCTCCGCGGAGTGCTCATCGGGCCAGGCGGCTGATGACGGAGCTCAGCAGAAGAGGCTCAGTAGGACAGGCTTCATCAGCACAGGCTTCATCAGGACAGGCTTCATCAGCACAGGCTTCATCAGGACAGGCTTCATCAGCACAGGCTTCATCAGGACAGGCTTCATCAGCACAGGCTTCATCAGGACAGGCTTCATCAGGACAGGCTTCATCAGGACAGGCTTCATCAGGACAGGCTTCATCAGGACAGGCTCCCCAGCACAGGCTCAGCAGGCCGGACGGCACGTCGGCGTGCACCCCGGGCGCGGCCGCGGGTCCTCGGCCCCCGGCGACGTATCTGTGGCCGGCCGGCTGCACGTGCGCGAGGACGACCTGACGATTCCGGCCAACCGGTGGTTCCGGCCGAACGTTGGCGCAAGTCCTTCCGGTCCGATTCATCGCCCGCTCGACTCAGGCTGGATCCAGGCTCAGGCGGATCTGCCTCGTCTGGTGGCGAGGTGGGTGTCGTAGCTGCCTGGGGTCAGGTCCCAGACCACGCGGAGGCGGCCCGGGTGTGGATGGTCTGGGGGTCCGGTGGTGACTCGCCCGGTCAGGCGTCTGGTGTGGACGATGGTGTGGTGCATCCGGCAGAGCAGGGCCGCGTTGTCGAGGTCGGTCGAGCCGCCGTCGATCCAGTGCACGAGGTGGTGGGCATCGGTCCAGCCGGCCGGGCGGGTGCAGCCGGGGAAGGTGCAGCCGGCGTCGCGGACCATCAAGGCCTGGAACTGGGCCGTGGTGAACAGCCGGTGCGCGCGACCGATGAGGATCGGGTTGCCGTCCTCATCGACCACGATCGGGCTGACCCGCCCCGAGCAGGTCCGGGCGCGGGCCACGATCGGGCTCAGGAACGCGGCGGACCCACCCGGGCCGGCCGCGCCGGCCGGTGTGGCGGCGCCGGTCTCCTCGCGAAGGTCGCTCAGGCCGATGATCAGGGCGGTGTGGGTGGACCCACGCCCGGGTGCGGCGGTGTCGGCGCCGGCAGCGCGGGCGATCAGGTCCATCAGGGCATGCGCCCGCCGGTTCGTCGCGCACCGCGGGTCGGGATCACCGTCGGGTCCGGGCCGGGGCGCGGACAGCGGGCCGAGCGCCGCCTCCAACGCCGCCACCGATTCCGGGTCCAGCGTCAACCGGTAACTGGTCAACGGGCCACCATCGTTGACCCCGTGGGACAGGCTCATCCGGGTCCGACCCTTCGCCTCGTCCTGCCCGAGCCGGCCGGCATCGCCGTACTCGGCGATGATCCGGAACCGCAACGCCCGCACCGTCGCCGGGTCCCCCGTCTCCGCGACCGTGGTGAACGACTCCCACGCCATCGGGATGAACGGCTCCTGGAGGTCGGGAATCAGTTTCGTCATCTCCGCCACGGCAGTCCTCGCGGCCGGGACCGGCACCCGCCCGGCCAAGACCGCCTGCCCAAGACAATCGGCCACGCTGCCGCAGCGGATCCCCTCGGCCAACTTCACCACCGCCGACGCGGACCGCCCACTGGGATAACGCCGCGAGTGCGCACTGACCCAATCGGTCGGCGCCAACCCGCACACCCCCGCACCCGGCTCACCACGCTGCACCGCATCGGCCAGGACCGCGACCTCCGCCGCATCCACCGCCAGAGCCAACTCACCCAACCGGCCCAGCGTGTCCGCCAGCCCCGACCCGGTGGCCTGCCAGGTCACCTCCCGCACCCGCAGCAACACCTCCCGCAACTCATCGACCATCGCCACCACCGCGGACAGGCTCGGCGGGTCGCCGTCCTGACCAGGGGTGGTGATCGGTGTGATCGTCATACCTGAAATCATACACCAGTTCGAGTACGAACTCAACACGAGATGCGATTGAAATCGTTGGGGCACAAAGTGTTCGAGTCATGATGGCAGGCTTGGATAGCGGCCCACCCACAGGTCGCTAGGCCATCGATCCGATCCTGCCGCAAGCCACCGACAACCCTCTGCGAGCGGTGTCCGGAGGACGGGAAACGCCCGACGAGATGTCGAGCGTCCCCCGCACCGGCTGGATACTGGCGCGCTCCCAGCGAGCAGCTTCGCGGAGGCGGCGCCGGCGTGTTGAGACTCCGCAGCCTGGATCGGCATACGCTCGAGCGATGAGCAGGATCTTCAGCACGGCCGTCGCCGACGTCTATCCGCACTACGTGACGAAAGTAGAGAAGAAGGGGCGAACGGTCGAGGAGTTGAACGAGGTCATCGCGTGGCTCACGGGATACGACAAGGCGACACTGGCCAGGCACCTGGCCGACCGGACCACGTTCGCCGACTTCTTCGCCGGCGCAGATGTCAACCCCAAGGCCGCGCTCATCACCGGCTCGATCTGTGGTGTGAAGATCCAGGAGGTCGGCGACCCGCTGATGCGGCAGATCCGCTATCTCGACAAGCTCGTCGACGAGGTCGCCAAGGGCCGGCCGATGGCAAAGGTCCTGCGCACGTGAGCGCTCGGCATACGACCGGCTCGCCCCCGTCCGGTATGCCCGCACGGTTCCCAGAGTCACTCCGCACGGTCGATGCGCGCATACCGGCTCCGGCCCTCGAGGCAATGCACGAGTTGGTTTCGCGCACAAGGTGATCCGCATGCCCGGAGCAGGTCCTTCATCCGGGACACAGCCCACGCGCCGAGCGTCACCGCCTCGCTCTCCGGCCGGTCCGCCGCATCGAGATCCCGGGCCGGTGCTGGCTGACCGCCATCCGCCGATCTGCTCACGCACCTGGCCCCAGGTGAGCGTCTCGCCCGCGGTGAGGTCGAAGCGGGCGCGATGGGCGAGGTCGGCACCTTGAGCGACGGACCGCGCAGGGTCAGGGCATGGGGGCGGGCGAGGGCGTGGACGACCTCAGCGCCGTCGGGCCCGGCACAACGACGCACCCACGGCACGGTCTGGCCGTTGTCGAAGCGCATGACCGGGTCGAACCCGATGGCCAGCTGCCCTGCGGTGCAGGTGATCTCGCGGACGAGAGAGACGCCGTGGCCGGGGCTGACCTGCCGGGTGAGGAAGTCGGTGCTTCTGCCCGCACCCTCGGGCGCCGCCCAGTCGGTGTCGAGGATGAAGGTGCCCTGCCGGTATGCCCGGCCGGTCTCGGTCGCGCCCACCGGCGCGATCCGCCAGTAGCCGTGCTCGTCGCCGCAGAGGAGCGCCGCGAACACCGCGTCGGAATCCACCCGCGGCACGCACCACCAGTCGACCCGCCCGTGCGCGACCTAGCGCCGTCATCTGCCGGTTGCTGAGCAGCCCATAGTCCTCGGTCGGGGCTTGCGTTTGCGGCGCGGTCATCCCCCCACCGTCCCACGTGCCGCACCTCTACGCTGCCTTCGTGGCGGGCGCGCAGATCTCCGACGTCGAGCAGCGAGTGCTGGAGGCGATCGACGAGCAGGCCCTCGTGACCTCGGTCGTCGACCTCATCCGCGTCCCCAGCGTCACCGGCTCCGATGCCGAGTCCGACCTGCAGCACCGGCAGGCGGCTGGGCTCGCCCGGCTCGGGTTCGACGTCGACACCTGGCGGCTCGACCTCGCCGAGCTAGCCGCCGATCCCGACCACCCCGGCACCGAGGCCGACCGCGCCGAAGGCTACGGCGTGGTCGGGCGGACCGGGCCGGACGGCATACCGGCATTGATCCTGCAGGGCCATGTCGACGTCGTCCCGACCGGCGATCTCGAGAAGTGGCGCGACCGCGACCCGTGGAGCGGCGCGATCACCGGCACCACCATCCACGGCCGCGGCGCCTGCGACATGAAGGCCGGAACGGCGGCGAATATGGCTGTGGCGCAAGCCCTCGTGGCCTCCGGCGTGACCCTCGAACGCCCCTTCGCCGTGCACACGGTCGTCAGCGAGGAGGACGGCGGCCTCGGCGCGTTCGCGACGATGCGGCGCGGCCATCGCGGCGAGGCGGCAGTGATCACCGAGCCGACGAGCGGCAGGATCATCGTCGCGAACGCCGGCGCGCTGACCTTCGAGTTGCGCGTGCCTGGCCGTGCGGCCCACGGGAGCACCCGGCTCGCCGGGGTCAGCGCCATCGAGTCCTTCCTGCCGGTGTATGCCGCGCTCGCGGCCCTCGAAGCCGAACGCAACGCCCACCCTGACCCGCTCTTCGACGGCAACCCGCTGCCCTATCCCATCTCGGTCGGCACCATCCGCGCCGGCGACTGGGCCAGTAGCGTCCCCGACCTGCTGGTCGCCACCGGCCGGCTCGGCGTGCGGATCGACGAGTCACCCGAGCAGGCGCGCGCCGCTCTTGAACAGGCAATCGCCGACGCGTGCCACCGCGATGCCTGGCTGCGCGATCACCCGGTCGAAATCACCTGGCCCGGAGGGCAATTCGCGCCCGGGCACATCAACCCGGCACATCCGCTCGTTGCTGAGGTGCTCGCCGCGATCCACGCCACCGAGAGCCGCACGGCCGCCCTCGGAGCAGCGCCGTATGGCAGCGACCTGCGGCTCTATGCCCAGGGCGGGATCCCCACGCTGCACTACGGCCCCGGGGACGTGACCTTTGCGCATGCCCCGAGGGAGCAGGTCGACATCGGCGAACTCCTGCGCACCACAAGAACTTTGGCCCTGCTTGCGGCCCGCCGGTGCGGAGCTCACCTGTGAAGCTGGCAGGGTGACCGACTACGACAGCTTCGCCGCGGCATACGCACGCGCCAATGACACCAACCTGCTCAACGCCTACTACGCGCGCCCCGCGATGGTCGACCTCGCCGGCGACGTCGACGGCCGAACGGTTCTCGATGCGGGCTGCGGCTCGGGGAGCCTGGCTGCTGCGCTCGCGGCCAGGGGCGCGATCGTCACCGGCTTCGACCTCAGCCCGGGGATGCTCGCCATCGCGCGCGAGCGCCTCGGCCCCGCGACAGATCTGCGCGTCGCCGACTTGGCCGCGCCCTTGCCGTATGCCGATGCCACCTTCGACGTCTGCGTCGCCTCCCTTGCGCTCCACTACCTGCCGGACTGGGACGGGCCGCTGCGGGAGTTGCTCCGCGTCCTTCGGCCCGGTGGACGATTCGTGGTCTCGGTGCCCCACCCGAGCGCCTACCTGGTCAACTATCCCGACCGCGACTACTTCGCGCTGACGCACTATTCCGAGACCTTCGACTTCGCTGGGCAGGAGGGCACGCTGACCTACTGGCACCGGCCGCTGCACGCGATGACCGACGCCTTCACTGCCGCCGGTTTCCGGATCGCCGTCGTCAGCGAGCCGCCGTATGCCGCCGACACGCCCTCCGAGCTCCTCCCACCCGAGCTGGGCGACCGGACGGCTTTTGTCTGCTTCCTCTTCTTCGTGCTCGAGGCGCCCTGACCGACCGCGCCGGCGTGAGACTCCACGTCGACAGCCCCTAGGGATCGCCGAAAGGTCAAGAATGGGAAGGTGACCACGATTCCTCGCTGCGATCTCAACAACGGCGTCACCATTCCGGTCATCGGCCTCGGTGTCTTCCAGACACCACCGCAGGAGACCATCGCGGCGGTCGAGACCGCGCTCGCGGTGGGCTACCGGATGGTCGACACGGCTGCGGCATACGGCAATGAACGCGAGGTCGGTGAGGCGATCCGGCGCTCTGGTGTGCCGCGGGACGAGGTTTTCATCGAGACCAAGATCTGGGTCACCGACTACGGCTATGACGAGGCGCTGCACGCCTACGACAAGGCGGTCGGCAAGCTCGGCGTCGACCGGCTCGACCTGCTGATCCTGCACCAGCCCAATCCCGAAGATTTCGGGCGCACCATTGCCGCCTATCGCGCCCTGGAGACGCTGCTGCAGCGCGGCGATGTGCGGGCGATCGGCATCAGCAATTTCACGCCCAGGCAGCTCGACCGGCTGCTCGCGGGGGTCGACGTCGTGCCCGCGGTGAACCAGATCGAGCTGCACCCCTATTTCACCCAGCGGACGAGCCGTGACGCCAACGCGGCCCACGGCATCCTCACCCAGGCGTGGTCGCCGATCGGCGGCATCTCCGCCTATCGCGGCACGAGCGAGGCGACCCCCACCTTCACCAACCCCACGCTCGTCGAGATCGCCGAGGCGCACGGCAAGACCACCGCCCAGGTGATGCTGCGCTGGCACATTCAGCAGGGTCGCCAGGTGATCCCGAAATCCACTCGCCCGGAACGAATCTCGGAGAACTTTGACGTCTTCGACTTTGAGTTGACTGCCGGGGAACTCGCGGCGATCGACGCCCTCGACACCGGCGTCCGCGGTGGGCCGAACCCCCAAGAGCCGCAACCGAATTTCCACCGGTTAGCGATCCCCGAGGCAACGGAGGCAGAGCAATGACGACCTGGACCGAGGCCGAGTTGGCCACGATCGGCGCGACCGACGAGGTCGACGTTGCGACCCGCCGACGGGACGGCACCCTGCGCTCCGATCGGATCGTCTGGATCGTGCGGCAGGAGGACGCGGTCTACGTCCGCTCCGTCCTCGGCGCGACGTCCGCGTGGTATCGCGGGGTGCAGAGCGCGCACGCGGGTCACCTCGCGGCGGGTGCGCTGTCGCGGGACGTCGTCTTCGTCGAGGTCGGCGACCACGCGGCCGGCCCGGCCGGACTCGATGACGCGATCGACGCGGCATACGTCACGAAGTATGCCGACCGCTGGCCCGGCCCGGTCGCCCAGATCAACGCGCCCACGGCGCGCGCGACGACGCTACGGGTCGATCCCGCCTGACCCCGGACGCGCCTTCGAGCTTCTCGGCTCCTACTGCTGGGCCGCGGTCGCCTCGGCGCGCGCCATGAAGTCCTCCACCAGGGCCAGGTAGCTGTCCGGCTCCTCATAGAAGGGGAAGTGCCGGCCGTCGAGGATCGCGAGGTGGGCCCCGGGGACGCCGGCCGCGACCGCCTCGGCCAGGGCCGGCACGCACTGGTCGCGCCGGCCACCGATGGCCAGCGTGGGGACGCGGATCTCGCCCAGGCGATCGGTGAGGTCGAGGCCGGCGAGCACGCCGTCGGGGACGAACCAGGACGAGCCGTGCATGCGGGCATACACCTCGCTGCCGCTGTTCTGCATCGAGCGCAGGACCGGCTCGGGCAGGTCGCCGTCATAGACGAATCGCCGGACGAACTCGCCGAGCGCTGGCCCGTAGGCCGGGTCGGCCTGATCGCCCGCGCGCAGCACGCCGGCGTCGGCGGCGGGGAGTTCGGCGAGGCGTTCCTGCCACCCCGCGGCCAGTGCCGGCACGCTGGCGAAACTATTGGTCAGGGTCAGCGAGACCACGCCCGCCGGCGCGCCGAGTAGGTAGGCCAACGCGAGCGGGCCGCCATACGAGTGCGCGAACAGGTGCACCTGATCAAGCCCCAACCCGTCGCGCACCGCATCGATCTCGCTGACGAACACATCGAGGTCGTAGGCCGTGGGGTCGGCCGCACGGTCCGATCGGCCGCATCCGTACTGGTCATAGAAGACCACCCGGCGCGGCAGCCCCGCCACGGGTTCGAGGCAGTCGTGGCAGATGCCGGGCCCGCCGTGAACGGTCAGGACGGGCGTTCCGCCGTTCGCCGTCGCGCCCCACCACACGCGATGACCGCGATGCTCGATGAAGCCTTCGGTCAGCGTCACCATGACAATCACCTCCGCACCGTCAGTCTGCCCGTCGATACCACAGCTGTCCTGGGAATCGAGGCGAGGGCACCTCCTGAGCCGCACCCCCGCACCCGGTCACCGGAAATGTGTCTCGAGTCGGTGGATCGCGCCTCGCCAGAGTGGCTCGTTCCGCCGAACTTCGCGTGCGTATGCCGTGAGCCAGGTTCCGGGCCGGAGTCGACGACCCAGGAGGACACTGAACCTATGACCCGAGATCACCGCCCCTCGGTCGGCGCTTGCCGCCGTCACCGTTCGCGCCGGCAATGGGCGTAGCGTCGCGACCATGAACCGTCGATCGCTCGGCCGCTCCGGCCTGCTCGTCTCCGACCTCGGCCTCGGCTGCATGAGCCTGACCACCCGTGACCAGGCGCAGTCCGTCATCCACGCCGCGCTCGATGCCGGCGTCACCTTCTTCGACACCGCCGAGGTCTATGGCGCCCACGAGAACGAGAAGCTCGTCGGCGAGGCACTCGAGCCGGTGCGCGAGAACGTCGTCATCGCAACAAAGTTCGGCTTCAACGTCGCCAACGGCAAGGACGGGCTGAACTCGCATCCGGACCACATCCGCGACGTCGTCGACGGCTGCCTCCAGCGCCTGCGCACCGAACGCATCGATCTGCTCTATCAGCACCGGCTCGACCCGAGCGTCCCGATCGAGGACACCGCCGGGGCCGTGCGTGACCTCATCGCGGCGGGCAAGGTCGGGCACTTCGGGCTCTCCGAGGTCGGTGTCGAGACGATCCGCCGCGCCCACGCCGTCCAGCCGGTGACCGCGCTGCAGTCGGAGTACTCCCTGTGGTGGCGCGAGCCGGAGCAGGAGATCCTCCCAGTCCTCGATGAACTCGGCATCGGCTTGGTGCCGTTCAGCCCGCTCGGCAAGGGCTTCCTCACCGGCACCATGACCACGCCCGAGGATGCCAAGAGCAGCATCGGCGCCGTGATGAACCGCTTCCAGGACGACACCGTCACCCGCCACCAGGGCCTGGTCGAGGCCGTCCGGGCGATCGCCGTCCAGCACGACTGCACCCCCGGCCAGGTCGCCCTCGCCTGGATCATCCAGACCCAGCCCACCGCCGCGCCGATCCCCGGCACCAAGAACCCGGCGCGCGCCGCCGAGAACGCGCACGCCACGGACGTCCACCTCACCGACGCCGACCTGAGCGAGCTGACCGAGACGTCGGCGCGCTTCCAGGTGGACCCGCACCGCTACCCGGGGGCGATGCAGTCCTGGGTCAACCGCTGATCGGCATTGCCTTGTGCCCGCACCTAAATCCCAGCCCGTCGGCTCGCCTGCCGACGACGCGCCTTCGCCACTGTCTGTGCGGCGATCTCGAGCCCTTCCGGGCGACAGCGCTGTCCCGCGCGATCAGGCCAGCGGGTTGACCCAGCGGACACCGGGGAAGCGGCCGAAGTCCGCGTCATTGGAGTGGACCGTCCCGCCGAACTCCAGGGCGTATGCCGCGAGCTGGGCATCCGTCGTCAGGTTTGCTCCGGTGCCGACACTCGTCAGCAGGTCGAGGGTGAGACGCACGTGCTCGCGGCCGGGCGCGAGGAAGCGAGCCTGTGGGCGGGCCAGCCATTCACCGACATACGCTCCCGCGTCCGCCACGGACAACGGGAGTTCGTGGACGCGCCCACTCGTGGCGAGCCGGACGAACCCGAACAGTGCGGGCGTTGTGAGGCCGACCTGCTCAGCACCGTTGAAGATCTCGCCCAGCCAGGTCGCGGCCGGCGCATGCAATCGGTACCCGTCGAAGACGGCATACACCAGGAGATTGACGTCGGGGACGATCACGACGCGCGAGCGGCGATCAGCGCATCGTTCTCGAGTTCGTCGGCAAGGCGGTTGAGCGCCGTGGTGTCGACTCCCGGCCGCACGGCCGAGTGGTGCACCCGAACCTGGTAGTCCGGCGCCTGCGGCGTGGCGGCGGTCAGCCCGCGACGGACCGCCTCGTTGACGACCTCCTTGAAAGTCTTCCGTTCACGATGCTGTTCGTCGCTGATGAGGCGAGCGACGTCGTCGTCGAAGGTCACGGTTGTGCGCACGAGACATCTTAGCATCATCTCTTTGGCATCATGATGCCAACGGCTCACGCCCCCCACCTCCACCTGACATCCGACGGGCGTCGCCGTTAGGCCGTATTGCGAAACCCCGCGCGGCAGACGGGGTCCCCGCGAAGTATCGGCAGCTGGGTCCCCACGCGCCGCGTGGCCGGATGGAGCGAGGGTCCCACGCTATGCGCGGGCGAACTTCGGGGGGAATCCTCGGGAGCGCGGCCAGCCGCCTCCTCGGTGCGCCTCGGCCGCCTGGCGACTTAGGCTGGCGTATGGCCACCGAATCGGCATACGTCATTGCGGCCCTCGACAGCGAGACCTGGCCGGCCTTCGACGCCCTGGTCCAGCGGCACAACGGGATCTTCGGCGGGTGCTGGTGCATCTGGTTCCACCCGGACGGGCCCGAGCGCGGCCAGGGCGCCGAGGCCAACCGGGAGTTGAAGAAGGCGTATGTCGAGGCGGGCCAGGCGCATGCTGCGCTCGTCATGGACGGCGAGGAGGCGATCGCCTGGGCTGAGTACGGCACGCCGGTCGAGCTGCCGACGATCCACCATCGCAAGCAGTACGACGCGACAAAGAGCGCCGATCCCGACTACCGGATCACCTGTGTCTTCGTCGACAAGCGCTACCGCCGCCAGGGGGTGACGGAGTTGGCCATCACCGGCGCCCTCGACCTCATCGCCCAGGCCGGTGGCGGCGTGGTGGAGAGCTACCCGCACGACCTGACCGACCAAACCAAGAAGATGTCCTCGTCCTTCCTCTACAACGGCACCCGCCGGCTGTATGAGCGTCTCGGCTTCACCTATGACCGGCCCAAGGGCCTGAGGAACTGCGTCATGGTCAAGACCGTCGACCCCGCCTGAGAGGTCGGCATCGAGCGCGCCTGCCCCACGCGATGCCGTCCTGGCGCAGTGCGCGGATAGCCCTGCTCACCGTCTCGTCGATCGTGGCGTGCCGCGGCCAATCGGACCACGCGCATCTGGGTGTCCCGGCCGATGCGAATGGTCGTCGTCTCCGTCATCTCAGTGCTGGAGGGCTTGCGCGAGCATGACGAGAATGCCGCTGGGGCCACGGACATACGTCAGTTTGTCGACGTCTTCGTAGGTGGCGACACCAGGTCGCGGACGGCGATCCCGACGTTCTCGAGGGTGATCGGCAGACGGTCGACGGTAGTGGCGTTGGGTGTGGGTCGGCGGCGAGAGCCCCGGCGGAGCCGATCGACCCGCGCGGGTGCGCGAGGCGGCCGGACCGCTGGCTCTACCGCACGCCGGTCGCGCGCTTGATCACGGCGTCGAAGGCCCGGTCGGGAAGCGCGGTGTGCAGGCCGATGAGGGGCTTGGCGCCGAAGCCCACGGCATACCGGGTCCGGGGACGACCGGCGGACGCCGCCTTGCTGATCGCGCGCGCGATGACCGAGGGATCGGAGGCGAAGCGACTATTGCCCTCGCCACCGAGGGTGGCGGCCACGGCCTCGGCCTGATCGGCATACGCACCGGCACCGGAGGTGGCGCGCAAGCCGTCCGCGGCGATCGCTCCCCATTCGGTCCGTATGCCGCCCGGCTCGATGACGACGACGTCGACGCCGAACGGTGCGACCTCGAGCCGGAGGCAGTCGCTGAGGGCTTCCAGCGCGAACTTCGTCGCGTGGTACCAACCGCCGAGCGGGGTATAGATCTTGCCCCCCATCGATGTGACATTGATGATCGTGCCGCTGCGCTGCGCGCGCAGGTGGGGAAGGACCAACTGCATCAGGCGCGCGGCGCCGAAGACATTGACCTCGAACTGGCGGCGAGCCTCCTCGAGGGGCACGTCCTCGAGGGCGCCGTACGAGCCATAGCCCGCGTTGTTGACGAGCACGTCGATGCGTCCGCGCTCGCTGAGGATGCGGTCGATCCCGGCGGTCATCGAGGCCTCGTCGGTGACGTCCATGGCGAGCGGGACGATGCCGTATGCGGCGAGCGGTTCGAGGCGGTCGATCCGGCGCGCAGCGCCATAGACCACGAAGCCGTCGTCGGCGAGGCGCCGTGCGGTGGCCTCACCGATGCCGGACGAGGCGCCGGTGACGAGGGCGATCGTGGGCGAGGGGGCGGTCATCGGTCCTCCGGAAGATGAGGTGAATCTGTATTCAAGATATGTATCATGAATCAACATTCAGTTTCGTGCAAGTGCCACCGGAGCCTCCATGCCACCCCCAGCGCGCCCTCCGCGGCGAGACTCGGTCCGCAACCGGACGCGCATCCTCGCGGCCGCGCGGAGTCATTTCGCCGAGACCGACGGGGAGGTCTCGATGCAGGCCATCGCCCGGTCGGCCGGGGTGGCCGTGGGCACGCTCTACAACCACTTCCCGACCAAGGCCGATCTCGCGGCGGCCGTCGTGGACAGCTTCGTCAGCGATGTGGCCGAGCACGCGGAGGGCGTGAACAGGTCGGTGATGACCGGCGCGGAGTCGCCCGGGCAGGCAGTGCCCGAGGTGCTGCGGTTCGTGCTCGACACGTGGGCGGCCAATCATGCGGCCAAGCTGGCCGCGGCTGCCTTGGGGATGACGCGGTCCGAGCGCTCACCGGATGAGAACCGAGCGGCCGACGCGATCGCCGCGATCGTCCACGCAGCCCAGCGCGAGGGCTCGGTGCGCGCCGACCTGACCTTGGCGGACCTCTATCTGCTCATCGAGTCCGCACCCACGTCGGCCCCGAAGGACGCGCGCGACCGCTGGCTCGACCTCGTCCTTGACGGACTCCGCAGCCGGGAGCAATGACGAGTCTGGCGACCCGGTCGGCACGTCGCTGATCAGCCGCGCAGTCGCCCAGGCGATCAATGCTGGGGGCACGTGGCAGGGCCGGTCGGGGAGCGCCACGTGTAAAGTACGTGTATGGCGCGGACGCGGACCAATATCGAGATCGAGAACGACTACGTCGAGGTGATCATCGAGCGGTTCGGCGTGCGGACCAAGACCGAAGCGGTGGACCTGGCGCTCCGCCACCTGGCCGGGGACCCGATGACGCGCGAGGAGGCCCTCGCGATGCGCGGAGAGCACGCCATCGCCGCCCTGCCGGTGGACGCCGAGCCCGCCGACGTCGCGTGATTCTCGTCGACAGTTCCGCGTGGGTGGAGTTCGATCGCGCGACCGACAGCGCCGTCGATCGCGCGCTGACCCAGTTGATCGCGACCGGCGGTCCTATCGCCGTCACCGAGCCCGTCGTCATGGAGGTCTGCGCCGGCGCCCGTAACCACCGGCGCGAGCGAGAGCTTCGCCGCCTGCTCGACCGGTTCCAGCTGGCCCGGTTCGACGCGGCCGCGGACTTCAACGCTGCCGTCACCATCTATCGCACGTGTCGGCGCGCCGGAGTCACCCCACGCGGCCTCGTGGCTTGCCTGATCGCGGCCGTCACCCTCCGCGGTGGCCATGAGGTCCTGGCCAAGGACCGCGACCTCGCCAATGTGGCACGGGTGGTCGGGCTCCGCCTGCACTCGGCCTCCCTGGGCGCCTGAGCCAGCCAGAGGCGAGCGGTCGCGACGAGTGGGGGGTCACGCTCCGGCGTGGGCGCCGGTCGGGCTGACGTGGACGGTGGCGGAGGCGAGCCGGGGCAGCGCTTCCAGCAGGCGCCCCTCGGCCGCATGGGCCAGATCGTGCGCCGCCAGGAGCGTCGTGGCCGACGTCGTGATATCCGCTTCGGCATGGAGCGTATGCCCGATCCAGCGCAGCCTCAGTTGGCGCACCTCGTCGTGATCGTCGCCGGGTGGGCGCGGGCATACGAGCCGGTGCGTTTCTCGCCCGTCGCGATCGGGCGCATGGCCTATCTCGCGGCGATCTCGCAGTCCTTCGGATTCGTGCTCAGTATCGCGAGATGGGGCTGATTGGCCGCCACGCACACGGCGTCGTGGACGGGGCGGATGGGGAACTCGAACATCGTCAAGTAGGTCGAGGTGATGAACGCCCAGAGTCCAGCACCATCGTGGACGGAGTTTGCATGCCTGGAGGGGCAGCCGCGTCGATTCGCCTCGTCGTTCCGGCCCTCGGCCACGCCTTCGTCCTCTTCGCCAATGCCCCACTTCGGCGCCGATGGCAGGCGGCCCGCCGCGAACCCCGGGGTCTCGTGCCATTCCCGTATGCGCTCACGTCAGAATGCGTCCACAGCTCGCGGGGTGGTCGACGGCACATAGGTCGTCGCGATGATGCCGTCACCGAAGTCGAGGCTCCTGGCCATCCGCAGGTCGAGCAGGTGGGGAAGCCCGGACAGCAGGGTGGGTCCGTGCCCGGCGATCCGGGGATGCACGACGAACTCGTACTCGTCGATCAGGCCCGCGGCGGCGAGCGTCAGCGGGACCGCAACGCCGCCGAGCAAGAGGCCGTCACCCGGCTGCTCCTTCAGCGCGCGAACGGCCTCGACGAGATCCCCACGGATGAGTTCGGCATTCCAGTCCACCGCCGTGAGCGTCTTCGAGGCGACGTACTTGTGGGTGGCGCTGATGGTGGCGGCGAACGGGGCCGTCCACGACGGCATACCGGACTCCTCGACCGGCGGGCGCCACGCGGACTCCATCATTTGATAGGTCACCCGGCCGAAGATCAGCGCGTCAGCGCGGGCGATGTTCTCGGCCGCGTGATGGTGCAATGCCTCGCTGGGGATGCCGACGCGGTGGTCGACGCAGCCGTCGAGGGTGACATTGATGGAGTAGCGCAGGGGTCGCATCCAGCGACGCTACGGCAGATTTCGTTCCGGTCGGCGTTCGCGAGCGGCTGGGAGCCAACCGGCGGACGGGAAGGGAGTCGGTCGCGGCGCCGAGAATGGCAGTGTTGTGCGGCGCTTGCGGGGTTTGTAAGCCGTTGCATAGCTATAGGTATGCAAGCCTCGACAAAGTATGCACGGGTCTCCCAACGCTGCCATTCTCGATGGCGCGGGCGGGGGCGGCGTGCGGACAGGTCCGCTCCCCCCGCCTTCAATGGCCAAGGCCAGCTTGGGATCAGTGCCCTCAGCGCAGGAGCGCGAGATCCCGGCGGACGTAGCGCAGGTGGGCCCACTCCTCCTCGAGGATCACCCGCACGCAGTCGCCCACGGTCGGGCGCCAATCCTCGCTGCCCCACGGGTCCGAGCGTTCCTCGGCGAGCACCTCGGGCGTGACGGTGGCGAGGAACTCGGTCACCAGTTGTTGCCGCTCGGCGCGGACTGTGAGGATCTCGTCGTATGCCGGCGGCGTGGCCCGGAAGGGGGAGGTGTCGACGCCCATCTGCTCGGCTCCGGTGAAGAGCAGGCCGATCTCGTGGAAGGGCTGCTCGACCCGCAGGATGGCGCCCCGCAACCAGCAGTCGGTGGCGAGGATGAGATGGCGCAGCGTTTGCGCGAGCGACCACTCGTCCTCGACGTGGGCGTCCACCAAATCTCGTGGCGTGTCTGCGACGGTCTCACTCCAGGCCGCCTGCACGGCCAGCCAGCCGTCGCGCAGACCCTCGGGGGTAGTCGCCGTCCGCAGCTCTCGCCCCGGGAAACGCCGGTCGAGCTCGGCTTCCACGAACGGCACGACGTCCACCCCGTTGACGAGCAGCGAGCCGAAGGCCAGGTCGTGGCTGTCGATGTCGAGGTCCGCGACGTCGACGCTGCGCATCGTCACGCCGCTGACATCGGCGAAGCGCAGCGTCGCCCCCTTGAAGCTGGACCTGATGAAGGTCGCGCCCTCGAACTCGTCGGTGCCGGAATAGGTCGCCATCGCCCCATCATCACCGAGCCGACCGACAGCCGCCGTCTCACCCACGCAGCGCGTCGAGCGAGTCCGGGCCTTCGGCCCCCCGGGGTGGGAGGAAATCAGCTATTTACGTGTCAGATAGGCCGCAAGTTCGGGCCCGGCGTCGCCGGCCGTCGAGAGATTGGCGCCCGCCACCACCAGAGCGACAATCGCAGCAGCAGCACTCAGCGCGGAAAGTCTTGTCAAGAAACGCGTTTCGCGCGCTGTCCCCCCGCCTTCGCGTCCCGCCCGGACGCGTCGCCGCGCAAGCTGGAACGAAACGGTGCCGAGCCCGACAGCCAGCAGCCACACCAATCCCGCGAGCACCAGATGAAAGAACGCGAAGTCGGTGAGCACGGCCCCGGCCGGGCCCGTGGCGTGCGCCGGCCCACCGGAGACGCCGGCGGACAACCGTGCGAGTGCCGCGGCATATTGCATGTCGCCGTCCGCCGGCGGCAGTAGCGAGACCGCGGACGCCAGCGGGGCGAGAGCCCCCTGCAGGTTGGCCAGGACAGCGAGGACCGCGAGAACTGCCAGCCCGGCGGCCGTCACCGACACGCCCACCGGGCCGTATGCCCGCCCGCCCACCACCGCGCGTCGCCACACCGCGAGTCGCCCCACCGCGAGTCGCCCCACCGCGAGTCGCCCCACCGCGCGTCGCCCCACCGCGCGTCGCCCCACCGAGCGTCGCCCCGCCGCGCGCGCAACCCGCCACAGCGCCACGGCTGCCGCTGCCGCGAGAGCGGCCTTGAGCAGGTGGTAGTCGCGCCAGCCGTCGAGGAACTCCCGCAGCGCGGCCGGTGGACCCGCGCCACCCCGGGCGACCCAGGCGGTCACCAACTCGTGCGCCCGCATCGCCAGGTCGCCGCCCCGCGCAACGGGCATCAGCAGGGGCGGGGCGACGACGAACGCGACGAGAAGGAGAGCCGAAAGGAAAAGGGGGAGAACGGCATACGGGCCATTGAGACGACGCGAGGCCGGAACGTGCGCGGTCACGCGAGGCTCCCAGCAGGTCCGCGTAGGCCGCGGAAGGCCAAGGTGGCTGCCAGTGAGATCTCCCACGCGAAAAGGGGCGCGGCGAGCGCCGGAATGACCTCGGTGTGCCCGAACATCACCAGCAGATTCATAACGAGCACAAGCGCCGACCCGGCGAGGCCGAGCGCCGGGACGAAGCGCGGCACCAGCCGCGTGCGCCACAGCAACGTGGCGAGGACGACGGCGTTCGCCGGGTTGATCAGGCCGGGCCCGACGAGGAAGGTCCAGTCGTGCAGCAGGTGCAGGCCGGCGGCGACGTCGGGCGAGAGCCCGCTGGTGCCCGTGGTGCCCGGCCGGGCGACGACAGGCAGCATCGCGACGACCCCGACGAGGATCACCGCGGCCTCCAGGGTGCGCAGGGCGACATAGCCGAGCGCGCTGCCGACGCCGTGCCGGCGCAGGAGGGGATAGAGCGCCATCGACGTCCCGACCACGGTGACGGCGAGCAGGACTTCGAGCAGCGAGCCGAGGAGCACGGAGGTGCGGCCGGCCGGCGCGGCATCCGGGTCGAAGGTCGAACCGCCATAGAGGGGGACGGCGGCGACGGAGGTGATCCACGTCGTCAGATAGCAGAACGCGGCGGCCCGGCTGAGGCGGCGTGCGGTTGTCGGGGTGAGTTCGGCCATGGTGGGTTCCTCGTTCAGGATGTGGGTGTACGGCGTACACCTCCATGCGGCCGAGGATAGGTGTACGGTGTACACAACGTCAAGCCGAGAGGACGTCCGTATGCCGCGTACCGCACCCCGACGTGGCACCGCACCCCGACGTGGCACCGCACCCCGACGTGACCCGCTCAGTCGCGAGGCGGTCCTGCGGGCGGCGATTGCATTCGCCGACGAGCACGGGCTGGAGGCGCTGACCATGCGGCAGCTCGCCGAGCGGCTCGGGGTGGTGCCGATGGCCCTCTATAAGCACGTGGCCGACAAGGAGGACCTCCTCGACGGGATAATTGAGATCCTGCTGGCCGACCTGCCACGGCCGGCGGCCGGCGCGCGGCGCGAGTGGCGCGGCGCTGTCGTCGCCAGCATCGCGGCGATGCGCGAACTGCATCCGGCCCACCCGTGGTTGCGGCGCGTGCTCGAGACCCGCACCCTGCGCACGCCGGCCGTGCTCGGCCACATGGAGCACCTGACCAGCCTCTTCCTGGCCGGCGGCTTCAGCGCCGACCTGACGCATCACCTGATGCATCTGCTCGGCAATCGCATCTGGGGGTTCAGTCCGGAGCTCTTCAACGAGGCGCCGGGCGGGGTGGCCCCCCGGCGCAGCACGGCGGCCCTACCGGATCCGGGCGACTATCCGGGCATCCTCGCGATCGCGACGGATGCCCGGGCGCGCCGGCCGGACGCGACCGGGTGCGACGAGGACTTCGAGTTTGACTTCGCGCTCGACGTCATCCTGGATGCGGCCGAGCGCCTGCGCCGCGCCCGGTGGTCATCCCCCCCGGCGTGAGCCAGGCGTGTCCGGCGCTGGAGGCAGGGCCGGCCGGTCGGTCGGATAGATGCCCACGGCGAAGCCATAGGTGGTCTCGCCCGAGCGCGGCAGGGCGTCGAACTCGGCGACGAGTGCGGCCATCCGGTCCCAGAACGCCCCGGCCTGCTCCGCGGATATCCGGGCGTGGCGGATGAAGCCCCAGAGCGTGCCGTCCATGAACGCGCCAGCCGACTCGCGCGCCGCGACCTCGAAGTCGTTGAAGTCGCGCGGCATCTCGCCGCCACCCGATGCTTCCGTAGCCACATAGAACATCCGCGCCGTGCGCCCATAGAAGCGTTCCTCGATGGCCCGGACCTTGCGGGTGCGGACCACCTGCAGCAGGCCGGCGGCGCGCAGCACTTCGACGTGATGCGCGACCGTGCTCTTGGGCCGGCCAACCGCCGTCGCCAGCTCGCCGACCGTCGCCGCCCGCTCGTGGAGCAGTTGCAGGATCGTCGTGCGCATCGGGTGTCCGATGGCGGTGACCTGCGCCGGAGTCGTCAGGGCCAGCCGATCGGCCAGCTCGTAGTCCGGGGGGTTGTCCGCCACGGTCGAATAAACTAGCATTCTCGATTGATCCAATATTCTCGATCAATAGAGAGAGCCCCGACATGGCTGACGTCCTGCTGTTCCATCACATTCAGGGGCTGACCGACGGGGTTCGGGCGTTCGCCGACGACCTGCGGGCGGCCGGGCATACCGTCCATACGCCCGACCTCTTCGACGGGCGCACCTTCGCCAGCATCGACGAGGGCTTCGCGTATGCCCGCGGGGCCGGCCTGGCGAGCATCGGCGAGCGTGGCCTCGCCGTGGCCGACGACCTCGGGCCGGGCCTGGTCTATGCTGGCTTCTCCTTCGGTGTGGGCATCGCTCAGGAGTTGGCTCAGACCCGCGCCGGCACCCGGGGCGCGCTCCTGATCTACTCCTGCCTGCCGGTCACCGAGTTCGGCGCGGCCTGGCCGGACGGGGTGCCCGTCCAGATTCACGGCAAGGCGGGGGATGAGTTCTTCGACGAAGATCTGCCGGCCGCCCGCGAGCTCGTGGCCTCGACGCCCGCCGCCGAACTTTTCGTCTATCCGGGCGAGCAACACCTCTTCGCCGACTCCTCGCTCGACGCCTACGACCCGGAGGCCGCCGCTCTCCTCATGGAGCGCGTCCAGGCCTTCCTCGCCGCAGTCTGACGTATGGCGTCATCCGTGGTCAGCGAACGGATTGTGGATGGTGACGCCACGAATCGTCCGACCATGGCCCAGGTCTTCGGTCAGGACCGTTCTGCACCCGGCTAGGCGGGCCGACTCGATGATCATGGCGTCCCAGATCGAGAGTTGGTGCGTGGTGGAGATCTCTGCTACACGGATCACCAGCCCCGCATCGCCGGGTCGAACGTCCGGGTGACGACGGAGTACCACTCGAGCAGGACC
Organism: Dermatophilaceae bacterium; assembly: GCA_046330995.1. Classification (GTDB taxonomy): domain Bacteria; phylum Actinomycetota; class Actinomycetes; order Actinomycetales; family Dermatophilaceae; genus Nostocoides_A. The sequence goes on along the minus strand of JAXLRS010000003.1, from coordinate 56,574 downwards.
TGCGTGCTGATAACCGCATCCGGCCTGGCCCGCATGACCTCTCGGGCGCGGGCCTGCTTCTGCGGATCAGCGCCACCAAAGGCGTATATCCGCGTACGACCTCATGTGTGGGTCGTACGCCGACACGGGCACGTGCTCAACGCGGATCCTCCTGCTCATCGAGGCTGTTCTGCTCGATGAGCCGTCCTCGACCTTTCCCGATCGATCATCGCCCGACAGAACGAGTACTACCGATTGCCGCGCGCCGACGGCCGAGGGCGCCTGGATCGATTGGATCCCGTGCGTGCCCGACGCGGTGCGCGAGTCCGCAGTGTCGACCACGGGAAGATCCACGTGATCCGCGCGGGCCAGCACGGCATCGCCGAACGCGCTCGTGACGCCTCGACTGCTGGGCGAGATGCTCGGTCTCTCGATGTGCTCTTCGAGCAGCCCTACAGTCGGATCGCCACCGTGGTCGAGCGCCAGCGGCTGATCGGGTGGGCGGACCGGGCCGGTGGGTGGCGTGCGAGCGCGGGCCCGTTGCTTCGACGGACTCGGAGTGGGTTGGCGAAGGTGGCGCCGGAGGTGCTCGCGGCCCGGGTCGCGGCGGCGCGGGAACGCCGCGGGTTGCCCAAGCGTGGTTCGACGACCCCGCGCGCCGCCGGGCCGACCATGACGTGCGCGAGGATGGTCGCCATGACGGGACGTGGTGGATCGAGCGACTCCTCCGGTCAGGGCCTCGCGGCAGGCGAGCGAGAGCAGTTGGTCCATGTGCTCGAGACGCGCTTCGCGCCGTCGTTGGATGCCGCATCGGCCCTGGTCCGCGACGCCGAGCGGGACCTCGCCGTGGCTCGGGAGCGGCTGGCGCGGGCCGAGTCGGCCGCACCCGCTCCTTACGCCTCCGACCCGCTGACCTTCATGCGCCAGTCGGTCGCCGAGGAGGTCGAGGCGTTGGAACGCAAGACGACGGAGAAGAAGCTTCGGGCGGCTTACCGTTTCCTCATCGACCGCGCCGTCGAGCTCGCCGGAGCGGAGGTCGACGGCTTCCACGCCGACCGGTTCGCGGTCGAGCGTGCCGCCCAGGACGGCCCGGAGGCGTGCCGCTCCGCTGTGCAACAGGCGGAGGAGGCGGCCGAGGCCGCCCGTCGCACGCAGGAGCGGGTCCAGGGCGCGGAGCGTTCGGCCCGGGACGGACTGATGCTCCTGCTGACGAAACTGGCATCCGGACCGCCCGTCCCCGACTCCCCGAGCCAGCCCTCAGCGTGACAGTGCCCGCAGGGTCGGCTCAGCTGCGGCCACCATCCACGCCCCGGCCGGGGTCGAGCGCTCGCCGACGACCTCCGCGCCCGGATGCCGCCGTCACCGGCGCCAGATCGGCCTCGGACAGCTCCAGGGTGACCTCCGACGTGATCGGGTCAACCAGTCGGCGCCCTGTCGCCGGGCTGGCTACTCGGGACGGGCCCAGTGCAGCCCGGCGAATCGGGCAAAGTCGGCGTCGAACGAGATGACCGTCGCATTGTGCTCCCTGGCCAGGGCGGCCAGGTGGGCGTCGGTCGTGAGGTTGCCGGCGGTCCCGGCGTCGGCGAGCATGCCGGCGAGCAGATCGAGGTGCCGGCTCCCGGGATGGAGGACGACCGACGACGGTGCGCTCAACCAGCCGCGCACCAGCTTGGTCGCCTCATCGGCGGTCAGCGGGCGGGGAAAGAGCCCCGGGCGAGTAGCGAGGCGGAGCACCGCGAGCAGCACCACCCAGGCGAAGCCGACCGGCGTCGCCCCGCTCAGTGCCGCATCGAGCCATCGCTTGGCCACCGCATGATCGGGCGCGGACCGGTTGACGGCGTTGAGCAGGACGTTGGCGTCGACGAGCGTCACGCGCCGCGCCTGAGGGAGGCGATGAGGTGCTCGTCCTCGAGCTCGCCCGCGATGCGCAGCGCCTTGGTCAGATCCACGGTCGGGACCCCCATGTCGAAGGTCGGCGTCTCGTATGGTGCCGCCTCACGACCGGCGAGGCCCGCCCGAATGGCGTCGTTGAGGGCGCGCTTGAACGACACGCCCTTCTCGCTCATCCACCGGCGGAGCAGGTGCTCGGTATCCGGATCGAGTGTGACAGTCGTCCGCATCGTGACAGCATACCATCAAGACGTATGATGTCATGCTGTCAGCACTGACGGGTAGGCGATCGGGACCGCCCCACAGGGGACCGGAGTGACGACTCATGCCCGATGCCGCGCCCGAGGCGGCCCGTCGACAGGCACGCCTTCAAGAGGTCGAGTCCCGATTCGCCCCCATCCCCTTCGATGCCGCCGCTGCCCGCAGTTATGGCCTCATCGTCGGGGCCGTCATCAGTGACGGAAGGCGCCCACGCAGCCGCCTGGCGGACTTGCTCATCGCCGCCACGGCGCACGCCAACGGCCTGGATCTCTATACGCGCAATGGTGAGGACTTCCGTGACCTCGAAGAACTGGTGCGGGTCGTCGCGATCTGAGCTTCGAGCCCGTTCGCGCGGCCCTGATCGGTTCTGCTCTCGGTAGCGCCTCTCTCACAGGGTGAGCCGGGCGAGCACCTCGCCGTCCTCGAACTCCCCGGTCGGCACGAAGCCCGTCGCCAGGTGGAAGGACTCGGGTGAGCCCTTACCCTGCCCCCAGCTCGTCTCGACCTCCGTATGCCCGTGCGCCCGCATCTCATCCAGCCAGACCGTCATCGCGCGGCGGCCGATCCCGCGGCCCTGGTGGCGCCGGTCGATGAGGAAGCGCCAGAGATAGGGGCCGGCCTCGGAATACATCAGGAAGCCCGCCGGCTCACCGTCCGCCTCGATGCCCCGAAGAACCGGGACCAACGCAACCCCGTGCCGGTCACCGTGAAAGAGGGCATCGGCATACGAATCGTGGACGGTGGCGCAGAAGCGCTCCTGCGAGCGGTGGGTGCGCACGCGGGCATACGTCCAGCGGTTGTCCTCGGTGATCTCGACCAGCCGCACTGTCGCCGGCGGCGTGCGCGGGCGGTCGCGCCAGGCCCGCCACTGCTCGGCCGACATGCCGTAATAGAGGTTGTCGTCCCACACCCCGCGCCACCAGAAGGACTGGCGCGTGAAGGCTTCGAAAGTCATCCCTAGCCGCTCCAGCAGCCGAATAGACGGGCCATTGTCCTTGGAAAGTTCGGCGACGATCCGGTGCACGCCGACGCGCTCGACGAGGTCGGCGATGAGGGCGTTGACGGCTTCGAAGGCGACGCCGCGGCCCTGCGCCGACGGGATGAGGCTGTAGCCGATGTCGGCAATCCCGCCGTGCTCGTGCAGTCCGATGTAGACATCGCCGACGAGTTCGCCGTCCAGCTCGATCGCGACCTGGTGCCCGCGGCCGGGCTCGTAATCGGTGAGCCCGGCCTGCCGCTCGGCGAGTGCGGCCGCCTTCTCGCGCGAGTAGGGCAGTTCCCAGTCCTGCAGCGCCGCTACCGCCGGGTCATTGCGGTATGCCGTCAGCGCCGCCACGTCCTGTTCGCCGACGAAGCGCAGCGTCAGCCGCTCGGTGCGCAACGGGAAGGGCGTCTGGCTCATCGCGCCAGGATCCTGCAGACCGTATGCCTGCGCAATCGGTTTGCAGTCAGCCCGGGGAGAGTTCACAGCCCGCCCGGCCGGCGCGCCGGGCCCTGCCGTCGACGGGGCGCGTGGATCGTCACGCCCAGCCAGCAGGCCTGGAGCGGCCGACTATCCTCGCGCAGGTGGCTGAGCAGGAGCAGGGAGGCGACGTCTGGGCTGACCCGGCGGACCGGTGGTCACGCCTCGACCTGATCACGGCCGGCCTCTTCGCCCTCGTCTGCGTGCCCCTGCACCTGACCATCGGCACAATGGCAGCGCTGGCCGCCCTCGTGCTCGCTGGGGCGCTGGCGACTCGCCGCCGCTCCTGGGTGGTCATGAGTGTCCTGGCCATCGGGGCCGGCCTCCTCCAACTCGCCTCCGGTCAGATTGCCTATATCGCCGACCTGGCCTATGCCCCGGTCTTCTTCACCCTCGGTCGCCATGCCGATCCGCGGATCCGGCGCCTGGGACTGGTCGCGGGGGTGCTCACGTCGGTGGCCGGCGCGCTCACCGTCGTCTTCCGGAGTGCCCCGTCGGCGCCCGGGACCGGACTGAGCCTCGCGGTGAGCATTGTCGGGACCACCGGGCTGGCCGCGATCATCTGCGTCGGCGGCTGGGTGGCCGGCTTCATCCGCTGGCAGAACCAGCAGGCGGTGCAGGCGCGCATCGACGCCCAACTCGAGGCCGTCGAGCGGCGCCGGATCGCCGAGCTCTACGACCTCGAGCAGGAGCGCCGCCGGATCGCGACCGATATGCATGATGTCGTCGCGCACTCGTGGGCGGTTGTCGCGGCCCAGGCCGACGGTGCGCGCTACTCCCTCGCCCAGAACCCGCAGCGGGTCGAGCAGTCGCTCGACATCATCGCCACCACGGCTCGCACCGCCATCGGCGACCTCCGTGCGCTCGTCGCGCGGCTGCGCGATCCGGTGGCGGCGACGGCGGGCGAGGGGGAGGGAACGGCATACGGGCTGCCGAGCGCGGGCGCTCTGCGGCAGGCGGATCTGTTCGCGCAGATGCGCGCCTCGGGCATGTCCCTGGAGGTGCGCGAGCACGGCGAGCCGGCCGGCTCCGCGCTGCTCACGCTCACGGTGCACCGCCTGCTGGCGGAGGCGCTGACAAACGCCCTCAAGCACGGCGATCTCTCCGAAGCCGTTGTCGTGGAAGAGGATTGGCGGGACGGATATCGTCTTCGCGTGACCAACACGGTGGGACGACGCAGCGACCTCGGCACTGGGCACGGGCTGCTGGGCATGGCCGAACGGGCGGCCGTGGCCGGTGGGCGGGCGACCTCGCGCCGCGATGGCGACCATTGGGTCGTCGACGTCGACATCCCGCGGGACCCGTCGTGACCGGCGGCGACCGGCCGCTCCGCATCGTCCTCGTCGACGACCAGGCGCTCTTCCGCGCGGGCATCTCGATGGTCATCGACAGCCAACCCGATCTGGCGGTCGTGGGTGAGGCGGGCGACGGCGAGGAGGCCGTGCGGCTGGTCGAGGTGATGCACCCCGACGTCGTCCTGATGGATGTCCGTATGCCGCGGCTCGACGGCGTGTCCGCGACGCGCCTGATCACCCAGCGACTCGGCGAGGACGCGCCGCGCATCCTCGTGCTGACGACCTTCGATCAGGACGAGCTGGCCGCCGACGCCATCGAGGCCGGGGCCAGCGGCTTCGTGCTGAAGGAGGCACAACCGGAGTTCCTGCTCGCCGCCATCCGCGCCGTCGCCGACGGCAGCCAGGTGGTCGCAGCCGGCGCGACCCGCGCGATCTTCGAGCGCTTCCGGCGACGCTCGACTCGGTCCCCGGGCGCGGAATACGACCGGCTCACCGGACGCGAGCGCGAGATCATGCGGCGAGCGGCGCAGGGCCTGTCCAATGCCGAGATCGCCGAGGCCGAGTTCTTGTCGGAGGCGACCGTCAAGACGCACATCTCGCGCATTCTCACCAAACTCGCGCTGCGTGACCGGGTGCAACTGGTCGTCTATGCCTACGAGCACGACCTGATCTGACCGGCCGTGCGCCACGGCATACATCGAAGGATGTAGGCGAGTTCGTTCTCGCGCCGGATGTGCTGCGCTGCAGTGATTTCTAGCGTTGTGGGTATGCACTCGATCCAGCACGCCCAGCCCGTCGTGAGCCTGCGCGACGTGACCCGAACCTATGGTCAGGTCCACGCGCTCGACGGGGTCACCCTCGACATCCACGGCGGCGCCTTCACCGCCATCATGGGGCCGTCCGGCTCCGGCAAATCGACCCTGATGAATGTCGCGGCCGGGCTCGACGACGCGACAAGCGGCCAGGTCGTCCTTGCCGGTTCCGACCTGCGCGCCCTCGACGACGACGGGCGCACGCGGCTGCGCCGTGAGCGGGTCGGCTTCGTCTTCCAGGCCTTCAACCTGGTGCCGACCCTGTCCGCGGCCGAGAACATCGATCTGCCTTTCGAGCTCGCCGGTCGCCGCATCGACGGCGAGACGCGGGCGTGGATCGATCACCTGCTGGCAGTCCTCGGCCTCACCGACCGGCTGACCCACCGCCCCGGTGAACTCTCCGGTGGCCAGCAGCAACGCGTCGCCATCGCCCGCGCGCTGGCGTCCCGCCCGGCGATCATCTTCGCTGACGAACCCACCGGCAACCTCGACTCGCGATCCTCGCGCGAGGTGCTCACCCTCCTGCGCACGGCCGCCCAGGAGTACGGCCAGACCATCGCGATGGTCAGCCACGACCCGGTCGCCGCGTCGTATGCCGATCGCGTGCTGATCATCGCCGACGGCCGCGTCGTCGGCGACCACGGCCGGTTGAGCCCGCAGCAGATCTCCGATCTGCTCATCGGCTTCGAGGTCGGTGCGGCATGAGTCGGCCGAATCTCGTCCTCGGGTCGCTGCGCGAGCTCGGCACCGTCGCCCTGGTGGCCGGTCTGTGTGGCACGTATGCCGCGGTGCTGATGACGACCAGCAGCATCCTCGCCGCGACCAGCGCGGAGTCCAGGGGGTCCGAGGGCTTCGTCCTGTCCATCGTCGCCGGCGTCTTCGTGCTCGTCGCGCTCTATGTCGGCGTCGTGGTCATCATCAACTGCGTCGACACCGTCATCGCCGGCCGCCTGCGGCAGATCGCTCTCTTGCGCCTGCTCGGCTCGCGCGGCGCCGACCTGCGCCGTGCGGTGATGCGTGGGACTGCCGCGGTCGGGTCGCTCGGTGCCGCGATCGGTCTGGGGGTGGGCGTGGTCGTGACCCACGGCATACGGCTGGTTCTCGTGGCGCGTGGGACGTTGCCGCACGCGCACTATCCACTGCTGTCCGGCGGGCTGCTGTGGGCGTTCTGCTCGATCGCCGCCGCAGCGACGCTGGCCGGCTGGCTGGGAGCCCGGCCGGTGCTCGGCGTGTCGCCGGCGGCTGCGCTCTCGGGCGCCGTCGTGGCCGCGCCGCCTCGGCGCCGAGCCTCGGTCTGGCGCGCGATCCTGGCCGCGCTCGGGATCATCGGTGGTGGCCTGATGCTCGGCGTTGCCGCGTGGCTCGGCGAGACCCATCCCGATCTCGGCTTCCCCCTGGCCTTCGTCGGCTCGGTGGCCTCCGGCACGGGCCTGCTCATCGGCGCGCGGTTCGTCATCCCTGCGGCCGTCGCTGGCCTGTCCGGGCTGCTGGGTCACGACCCGGCCAGCGTCGTGGCCCGGCGCAATGCCCTGCTCGACCCGTTGCGCACCACGAGGTCGACGATGGGCCTGGTCATCGGGGTCACGCTGGTGACGACCTTCGCCGCCGGTATGGACGCCCTGCGCCGCTCGGTGGCCTTGTGGGATCTGCCGCCGGACTCCCGCGCCCAGGCCGAGCAGGTGCTCGCGATGACCTCGACGATCCTGATCTGCATCATCACCATTTCCGCGATGATCGCCGCCGTGGGTTTCGTCAGCACGATGTCGCTCTCGGTCGTTCAGCGGCATCGAGAGATCGGCATGCTCCGCGCCCTCGGCTTCACCAGGAGTCAGGTCCGGACGATGATCACGAAGGAGTCGGTCGCGCTCTCGGCCACGGCAGTGCTTCTCGGTCTCGGACTCGGGCTGCTGTATGGCACGCTCGGCGCCCAGTCGCTGATCGGCGGCCTGTCGCCCGGCCTGATCTGGGGCGCGCCGCCTCTGGCGATCGCGGCGATCGGCGTCGCCGGGCTGGTGCTCGTGGTCGTGGCCTCGCGGGGTCCGGCTCGCCGGGCGCTGCGGGTCGCTCCCGTCGAGGCACTGCGGATCGACTCCTGACCGGACCTCAGAGGCGCGCTTGGACAGCCGAGGCGCGGTCCCGCCGTGATGTGTCGAACTCGGCGAAGGCTCCGGAGGTGCCCAAGGGTGTCCCGACCCGCGGTGCGTACTGGTCGACATAGACCTTGGCGATCAGCTCGCGGCGATTGTGCACGCCGGCCTTGTCGAAGATGACCTTCAGGTGGTCCTGCACCGTATAGGGCGAGAGATGCAAAGCCGCGCCGATCTCCTTGGTCTCCATGCCGCGAAGGACCAGCGCCGTCACTTCGCTCTCGCGCTCGGTGAGATCGAAGGCGGCCACGACGAGCGGAAGGATCTCGGGGGCACGAGCCTCCTCGATCGTGACCGCAACGTCGCCGGTCGGCCCGTTCGCGGCATACAGCGGTGCAGCGTGCAGCACCAGCCAGGTTCCGTCGGACGCCCGGACGCGCGTGCTCGGAGGGACGTCCATGTGCCCCTCGGCATAACGGCGCGCGGCGGCGACGAGGGTCCACACCATGGTTGGCGCGCGGTCGCTGAGATAGCCGCGGGAAACGTCGGCGAGCCGTTGCAAAGTGCCGGGGGAGGTCATGCGCAACTCGCCGTCCGCGGAGACGATCAGCACGCTCGGCCCCGCGTGCGCACCCCAATCCTCATGGGCGATGCGCACCAGAATGCCCGTCCGGATCCCGCGGGCGATCAGGCTGGACAGGGACCCCGCAAACGCCACCTCAGACGCGTCGAAGGGCGGCGCGTCGGGGGAGCGAAAGAGGCAGACGCCGCCCCAGAGCGCATCGCGTTCTCGGAAGACGACCCGAAGCTCGTCGCCCACGCCATAGACGGGGAGGAGCAACTTCGCCAACCGCGGGCTGGTTTCGAGCCGCCCGCCGGTCTCGAGGTGCATCCCCACGGCATTGACGCCACGCTCACCGAGGCGCCGATAAGAGGTCTCGTCCGGTTCACCGTATTCGAGGAAGCACCATTCGGCGTCGTGCGCGTGATCCCCGGCAAGCGCGCCGTATTTGTACGTTCCCGTGATCATCCCGGTCGCCGGGTCGAGTGTGCCCAGACACGAGCCGATCGAGGGGACGACTCGACCGAGGGCGCCCATCGACTCGGTGATGAACGACTCCAGATCGAGGCCCGCACGCGAGAGGAACTCGATATCGCGCCGGGTGCGCTCGGCGGCGATGCTCATGAATCGTCAGTCTGACACCGGATCCGCCGGTCCACCACCCCCAGACGTCTGGGGGTAAAAGCCCCCGGTCGCCAGGGATGGCGCACCCCGCCGAGGACAGCGACGCTGCCTGCATGACGAAGTCCAAACTCGACCTGCGAACCCTCTGCGGCGGCCGGGTCGCGCTTCCCGGCGACGCCGCCTATGACGACGCCCGTATGCCGTGGGCTCGCGAAGTCGATCAGCGACCGCTCGCGATCGCTCACCCGGGGAGCGTGTCCGATATCCAGGACCTGGTCCGCGCCTGCGCGGCCGCCGGCCTGACGGTCGCGGCCCAAGCCACCGGCCATCACGCGGGCGCGTTGCCGGACCTTGCGGGCACGATCCTCGTCCGGCTCGATGGGCTCGCAGGCGTCACGATCGACCCTGAGCGCCGAATCGCGCGGATCCACGCCGGCACCCTGTGCCGCGACGCCGTCACCGCCGCCGCGGCTCACGGTCTGACGCTCAATCACGGCAGCTCGCCCGATGTGTCGCTGATCGGCTATCTGCTCGGCGGCGGCTTGGGCTGGTACTCGCGGCGCCACGGGCTCGCATCCGCGGCACTGCGAACCGCGGATGTCGTCACCGCATCCGGGGAGGTGGTGACGGCCTCCGCGACCGAGCACCCGGACCTGTTCTGGGCGCTCCGCGGTGGCGGTGGGTCCCTCGGGATCGTCACGAGCGTGGACCTTGACCTCCTGCCCTATCCGCAGGTGTATGCCGGCCTGCTCGCCTGGGACCGGACGCAGGCCGAGGAGGTGCTCGCTGCGTGGATCGCCTGGACCGGGTCGGCCCCGGACGCGGCGACCACGTCGTGCCGGTTGCTCAATCTGCCACCGCTGCCGCAGCTCCCGGAGCCCTTGCGGGGCCGCCGCCTGGTCGTCATCGACGGCGTACTCATCGGCGGCGATGACGCCGCTGACTGTCTCGGCCCCTTGCGGGCGCTCGCACCCGAGATCGATACCTTCGGGCTGGTTCCGTCGGTGGCCGCCACGCGCATCCACCTCGATCCCGAAAGTCCCACGCCGTCGGTCACGGACCACGCCCTGCTGGGGGATCTCGACGAGCGCGCCGTGGCCCAGCTCTGCGCTGTCGACGACGCCGCCCTGCTTGCCGCCGAACTGCGTCACCTCGGCGGCGGCCTGGCCCGCCAGGGAGACGGCGCCCTCAGTTCCCTTCCCGGGTCCTATGCCCTCTTCACGGTCGGTATCGCTGCCACGCCCGAGATGGCGAGCGCCGGGGCTGCCGCGGGCGCTGCCGTTGTCACCGCGCTGGCGCCCTGGAGGATCAACCGCCGCTACCTCAACTTCACCAATGAACCGGTGTCCGCCGCCACCGGCTACGACGCCGCTGCCTGGAAACGGCTGGGCCAGGTGCGGGATCTCATGGATCCCGAGCGCCGGTTCGTCGCGGCTCACCCGATCGGTCGCTGACATGGCGGCGCTGGAGAGGGCGCGGCGGGTGCTCGTGGTCGTCGCGCACCCCGACGACGAATCCTTCGGGACCGGGTCACTGCTGCTTCATCTGGCCGGCCTCGGTGCGGCGACGTTCGTATGCTGCGCGAGCCGTGGCGAAGCGGGCGACGTGGTGGAGGCAGTCGCGGTCCCTCCCGGTGGCGTCGGCGCCTTGCGCGAAACCGAACTCCGGGCGGCGGCTGAGCTCCTTGGGGTCCGGGAGGTCCGACTGCTCGGAGTGCTCGACTCGGGGATGACCGGCCAGCCGGCGCCCGACACGATTGTGGGCACCGATCCAGCTGTCCTCGCCCGCTCCGTCAGCGACGTCGTTCGTGAGGTACGCCCCCACGCTCTGGTCACGCTCGACGGCAGCGACGGCCATCGCGACCACGTCCGGATGCGCGAGGTCACCGAAGCCGTAGGGCGCGAGTTCGGCCTGCCGGTGTGGCTCCACTGCCTGCCCAGGGCACTGATGCGCGCCTGGGCGCAGCGGCTGGCCGGATTGGATCCGGAATCCCCCTACCTCGCGCTAGGCGAACTCGGGACGGACGAAGCGAGGGTGACTGATCGGATCGACACCACGGCATACCTGCCCCGGCGGCTGGCGGCCATTTCGGTGCACGCGTCCCAGCACTCGCCGTATGCCGGTCTGCCCGCCGACTTGCGCGACGCCTTCCTTACGAGGGAGAACCTGATCGGCCCGGTCGGCGACGTCCGTCCGCTGTCTCCGGAGTCTCTTCGCCACCGGCACGATTCCGGCTGCCACTGGAACCACCGCGCGGCCGCGTGGGCCTGTCCCTAGCCCTTCCCTAGCCGGGGCGGGCGGCCGAGTGACCGTCAGTTCGTATCGCCGCGGCGGACCAGGGCCCAGGCGGCCCAGGCGGTCCAGGCCGCACCGAGGAGGAGCGAGGCCCAGCCGACGGGTCCGTCGTGCGCCACCACCAGGCAGGCGATGAACGCGGCCCCCAGCACGAGCGACGCTTTGGGCAGCAGCCCCGAGCGCCAGGCCAGGACGACCATCGCCAGATACATCAGGGGCTGCAGCAGGAACAGCGCCGGAAGGGGGCCGGCGAGTGAGTCGAATTGGTCGGCGATGGAGGTGGTGACGCTCGCGTCGGTCCCGGCCCGGACGAACGCGGCCTCAATGAGGTGGATGAGCCCGATCGCGGGGTAGACGACCGCCGAGATCAGCGCGAGCACGCCCGCGAGATTGGCGAGCGCTGCACCTTTGTGCCGAATGGCGCCGACCAGCGTCAGGACCCCGCCGACCAGCAGCACAGGGGCGAAGATCTCCACGAAGGCCATCGCCTGGACGTGCCCGGCGTGGCCGACGGCCTGGCCGACCTGGGTCGCGATGCCGGCCTCGTCGTCCAGTGGATCCAGGGCCGTGCCGATCATCATCAGCACAACGAATCCGGGCAGGCAGGCGGCTCCGGCGAGGCGCCGGAGCCGGCGGGCTCGCGTCCCGGTGTGCGGGTCGTCGACGATCCGGTCGTCGAACAGGTCGGTGGGCGTGATGGTGGTCATGGGTCCTCCTCGGATTTCGGCGGTGCGCTCTGCACCGGTCGAGACGACGCTAGGAATCAGCCCCCGTGGCGCGCGTCCATCCGCGTATCGGTTCCGGTGGACCGGGCGCCGATCTCTGGCCTCGTCAGGTCCATCCCGGGGTGTAGTCGGCACCGTTCTCCGGGACGACGCAACCGCGACCGGACGGTCCTACAGTCCTGGCATGACGCGATCTCGCGTGCGCGACCTGGTGCGGCTGAACGTCGTGATGGCCGCACTCACCCTGGCGAGCGGGTTCGCGCAACTCGGGACGGGGGACGTCCCCGGCAACCGACTGCGCACCGCGGTGACCGTTGTCGTCCTAGCCGGTGCTGTGCTCGCCATGAATCGCTTGCCCTGGACGGCCTTTCTCGCCGGCTACACCGCTGCCCTGGTTTCCGGACACGTCGGGGTGGTACAGGACAACTTCATCGCTGAGGTCGTCTCCTGTCTCACCCTGACCGTGGCGATCGCCTACCGGAGGCCGGTTCGCGAGTCCCTCCTGGCCCTGGTCTACGGCTACACCGCGCTGATGCTGTCCGCGCCCGCGCCGCCCGGGCATCCGCGACCGGCCAACCTGGCGTGGATGGCGATCCTCACCGGTGGCGCCTGGTCGGCGGGCCGGGCGCTGCGCGCGCGCCGAGAGTTGATCGAGGAGTTGCGCGAGACGACCGAGCAACTGCGGCACAGCCGCGCAGAGTTGGTGGACCGGGCTGTCGATGAGGAGCGGCTTCGAATCGCCCAGGACCTGCACGACGTGGTGGCGCATTCGGTCACGGTCATGCTGGTGCAGGCCACCGCCGCCGACCGGGCGATCACGCGCGATCCCGCCGGGGCCAAAGAGGCGATGGGCGCGGTCCAGGAGACGGCCCGGCAAACCCTCGGGGAGTTGCGGCAGATGCTCGGCGTGTTGCGCTCTGCCTCGCCAGCCGCGGCGTCTCTCCCCGCCGCGCGGACCACACTGCCCGCACCGGCCACCGCCCCGCAGCCCGGGCTGGCCGAGATCCCCGGACTCCTCGCCCACTTCGTCCAGGCTGGTCTACGCGTGGATTACGACCCGCCCGGACCCGTCGAGGTGACCCCTTCCATCGCTCTGACCGCATACCGAGTCGTGCAGGAGTCGTTGACCAATGTGCTCAAGCACTCCGCGGCGCAGAGCGTCCGGGTCCAGGTCCATCGCAACTTCCGCGGGCTGTTGGTCGACGTCGCCGATCCCGGACCGCGCCGAACCGCTCCGGCCAACGACGACGCCCAGGGCGGCCTCGGTTTGCAGGGCATGCGCGAACGGGTCCGGGCCTGCGGCGGTGACCTGACCGCCGTCGCGGAAAGCGGCGGCTTCCACGTGCGGGCGTGTCTGCCGGTGGACTTCCGATGATCCGGCTCGTGGTCGTCGACGACCAGGCATTGGTCCGCCGGGGCTTCGCCATGATCCTGGACGGTGAGCCGGACTTCGACGTGGTCGGCGAGGCCGGCGACGGTGCCGAAGCGCTCCGTCTGGTGCGCGACCTGGCTCCGGATGTCGTCCTGATGGATGTTCGGATGCCGGGCATGGACGGGATTGAAGCCACCCGCCGAATCGCCGGGGCAGGCACGACGCGGGTGCTGATGTTGACCACCTTCGACCTCGACGCCTACGTCTACGACGCCATCCGGGCGGGAGCGAGTGGCTTCCTGCTCAAGGATGTTCGCCCCGACGACCTGGCCCATGCAGTGCGGACGGTTGCCGCGGGAGAGACCATGATGGCGCCGGCGATCACCCGTCGGCTGGTCGAAGAGTTCTGCTCGCGGCCGGCGCCCGGTCGGAAGCCCGCCAGTCTGGAGCGCCTCACCGATCGCGAGCGCGAGGTCCTTGTGCTGATCGCCACTGGCGCCTCCAACTCCGAGATCGCCGAACGGCTGGTGCTCTCGTCCACCACGGTCAAGACGCACGTCAACCGGATTCTCACCAAGCTGGGGCTGCGTGACCGGGTGCAGGCGGTGGTGCTGGCCTACGAGAGCGGGTTGGTCAGACCCGGTTCTTGAGCGTGACGTTCGAGGTGTGCGCTCAGGTGGCGCGATCGACCTCGTCAACTGACGACCCACGGCGGCAGGCCGAGCGCGAAGGCCGGGCCGACGAGCAGGCATACGGCCATCCCGACCCGCAGCAGCGTCTGGTCGTGCGGAGCGGCCGGCGGGTCGATGGCGTAGCGGGCGGTGACGCGCCGCGGATGCAGCGCGAGAATCAGCACCAGCGTGACGGCGATGCAAACAACCCCCGGCAACAGCGCCATCCGCACGTATGCCGCGTGGCCCAGTCCGAGGTCCTCGACCTCGTCAGCGCCAACAGGTTGGTCAGATTCGAGACCGGCAGCAGCAGTGACCCGGTGTTGGCGATCCAGAGGGTGGTCAGGGCGAAGGGCCGTGGCGGCACCCCGACCTGCGCCGCGATCGCGAGCGCGACGGGGGCGAGCAGCACCGCGGTCGTGTCGAGCGAGAGAAAGACGGTGCAGGCAACGGCATACGCCGAGAAGAGCAGCCACAGGAGCAGGAGGCGATGCCGCGCGTGGCGCGCAAGCCAGTGCCCGACGACGTCGAAAACCCCTGCCCGATCGCACAACTCGGCGAGGATCGCGGCGGCGAGCAGGAAGTTGACGATCGGGGCGATGCGCACCAGCTCCGACGCAGCCACGCCGCCGCTCGCATCAGGCATTAGGCCATGCTGCACGCAAAATGAGGGCACGGCGGGTTGTGGCGATGGCCAGGCTCGTTCGTCACTCTAGATGCCTAGACATCTAGACTCAGGACTCCTAGTCTGAGCGGTGATGAAACAACAGTTCAATGTCAACCTCGACCCCGCCCTGATCCGTCGCGTGAAACACCGCTCGATCGACGCGCAGTTGTCCCTCTCGGATCTGGTCGGCCACGTTCTCACCGCCTATCTCGACAGGAGCACGACGATGCCCGAGATCGATCTGACCCTGCAGCCCATGGTTCATGTCCGTCAGGTGGCGGCGATGGTCGACTTCCTTGCGGCCCTTGGTGGTGAGGTGGTCCACGGGAGCCGGGATGGCGACTGGGTGCAGGTGTCGATCGGTGGCGCCGAGGTGGGGATTCTGGGGCACCCGGCCAACCCCGAGCAGGGCGAGGGTGACGTGGAGCTCAACTTCGAGTCCCGCACGCCGCTGGAGCAGGTCGAGCAGGCTGCTCGAGATGCTGGGGTCGAGGTCGTCGCCCCGGTCTCGGACCAGGGATTCGGGCGGCAGCTGCAGGTGCGCTCCCCGGACGGGCTGCTCGTCAAGATCAACGAACTCGATCCCGACCTCTTCTCCTGACGAGAACGCAAGCCCTCCGCACCCGGTCGACGGTCGCGGTCGCCGGGGTCACCGTTCACCGGTCGTCGACGAGCTGCCAGGCTGACAGGCCGGGCACCAGAAGATGCGTTGCTGGCCCACCACCGCCGCGTGGAGTGCACGGACCGCCACGACCGACGAATGTGTCCCGGCTCAACCAGAACGTCTCACCCACACCCTGAGTTGCCGGGGGATCCTCGTGCTTTCATCGGGGGCGTGAAGTTGTTGCTCACCTCGGGCGGCGTGACCAATGCCAGCATCCGCGCGGCCCTGATCGGCTTGTTGGACAAGGACATCGAGGACGCGACCGCGCTGTGCATTCCCACTGCGCAGTGGGGCCATCCGCGGTGCGGGCCGGTCTCGGTCCGCGGGTTCATCGCCGGATTGCCCCCGTGGGGCGGGATGACGGCGCTGGGCTGGCGGTCACTGGGGGTCCTCGAACTGACCGCGCTGCCCAGCATCGGCGAGGAGCGCTGGCTGGCGTGGGTGCGCGAGGCGGATGTCTTGCTCGTCGACGGCGGTGACGCGACCTATCTGTGTCACTGGCTGATCCAGTCCGGACTGGCGGCTGTCCTTCCGGCGCTCACGGACACCGTCTGGGTGGGGGTAAGCGCCGGCAGTATGGTGCTGACCCCGCGGATCGGGACGGACTTCGTCTCCTGGCCCGGCGCCCCCGATGACCGCACCCTCGGCGTCGTCGACTTCTCGATCTTCCCCCACCTCGATGTCTTCCCCGACAACACGATGGCCGATGCGCAGCGGTGGCACGCCGAGGTGGGGGGCGCGGCATACGTCCTGGACGATCAGTCCGCGATCCGGGTCGACGGTGACGTCACCGACGTGGTCTCCGAGGGCAGGTGGCACATCCTGTCCTGACCCGGCGCGTCGCGCCACCAGCCGGACCGCCGATTCCCGTATGCCGTGCTGTCACCGCTGACGTCACCGTCCGCGGCCAGCCGAGCCGAGGCCTCGATGATCACGAAGGCTCGGGGCAGGTTTGTTGTCTTGACAATCTTGCCCAGACGACCCGTTACAAGCGTTCGTTGTTGCGCCGCCCGGCCCGGGTGCCGAGCACGCTGAGGGCCTCGACGATGGGGTTGCGCGAGCGCCGCCGCACATCGCGGCCGGGTACGGCGGGCGCCGAACTGTCATCGAGGTCGGGTCCGCGGTCCGGGCCCTCGGGCAGGGCCCGCCCCACGACGCCGAGCAGGCGCACCGTCGTGCGCGGGGCGACCCCCTTGGCGATCCGGGCGGCATGGGCGAGTGGGGTGAGTTCGACCGCGGGCTTGCCCGCCAACACAGCTTTGACGATCCGGGCGGCGGCGTGGTCGGCCGACATCGACAGTCCCGGAAGGGAGGCGCCGGGGGCGAACCACGCGTAGTCCGCGTCGGCATCGCCGACGAAGTCGGCGGCCAGATGGCCACCGGTACGCATCAACCCAGGGACGACCGAGGTGACCGTCACGCCGGAGCCGGCCAGGGCGGCATACATGCCCTCGGCGAGGCCGACGGCACCGAACTTGGCTACGGAATAGGGCACCAGGTGCGGCACCGAGACCACACCCCCGACGGAGGAGACGATCCCGATGCGGCCGTGACCGGCCTCGCGCATACTCGGCAACACCGCCAGCGTCAGGTGGACCGGGCCCCAGAGCATGGTGTCGATCGCGTCGTGGAAGTGCCCCAGCGTCAGCGACTCGACCGGGCCGACCTGGATATTGCCGGCCACGTGGATGGCGACGTCGATCCGGCCGGAATCGGCCACGACGTCCGCGACGAGTGAGCGCACCGCCCCCGCGTCGCCGACATCGCAGACATGCGCGACGTAGCGGCCCGCGCCGGCTCGCTCGTCGACCAGCGCCCGCGCCCGGTCCAGTTCGCCCGCGTCTCGGGCGCAGCCGTGCACGGTCATGCCGCGGGCCGCTAGTTCGGTGGCGACCAGCAGTCCGAGGCCACGCGAGGCACCCGCGACCAGCGCGACCCGGTCACCGGGTGAGGCGGTCGTCACGGGCGGATCACCACCTTGACGCACCCGTCTGCCTTGGCGTCGAACATCTCATAGGCGTCGGGTGCTTCATCGAGTGAGATGTGATGTGTGGCAAGAGATTCCAAGCCGAGCGGGTCACCGTCCGCCATGACGACCGGCACGATGTCATCGATCCAGCGCTTCACATTGCACTGGCCCATCCGCAACGTCAGGCCCTTGTCGAAGAGATCCATCATCGGCAGCGGATCGACCTTGCCGCCATAGACACCGCTGATCGAGACCACGCCGCCACGGCGGGTCGCGTCGATCGCGGTCCGCAGCGCTGCCAGCCGGTCGACGCCAGCCTTCTCGGTCATCGGCTTGGCGAGGACGTCGGGGACGAAACCCACCGCGGTGACCGCAGCCCCGAGTACCGGGCTGCCATGGGCCTCCATACCGACGGCATCGAGGGTGGCGTCGGCGCCGCGCCCCTCGGTGCGTTCGCGGATCGCGTTCACCGGGTCGCCGGAGCGGAGGTCAACGACCTCAACCCCGCGATCCGCGGCCAGGCGTAGTCGCTCGGGCACCTGGTCGACGCCGATGACCCGCAGCCCGCGGTGCAGGGCGATGCGGCAGGCGAGTTGACCGACTGGGCCTAGGCCGAGGATGGCTAGCGTGCCGCCGTCGGGCACATCGGCGTACGCCACGCCTTGCCAGGCCGTGGGAAGGATGTCGGAAAGATAGAGGAAGCGCTCGTCGGCGACGCCGTCGGGGACGCGAATCGGACCGAACTGCGCTTGCGGGACGCGCAGCCGCTGTGCCTGACCGCCAGGAACGGAGCCATAGAGCTCGGTGTAGCCGAAGAGTGCGGCGCCCTTGTCCTGGGCGCGCACCTGAGTGGTCTCGCACTGGGACATCAGCCCGCGCTCGCACATCCAGCAGTGCCCGCACGAGATATTGAACGGGATGACGACGCGGTCGCCGGGCGCGATCTGGTCGACGTCCTCGCCGACCTCCTCGACGATGCCCATCGTCTCGTGCCCGAGGATGTCCCCCTTGTGGAGGAATGGACTCAGCACGTTGTAGAGGTGCAGGTCCGAGCCGCAGATCGCCGTGGATGTCACGCGGATGACGGCGTCGGTGGGCTGCTCGATGCGCGGTTCGGCGACCTCCTCGACGCTGACCTTGCGCCGGCCCTGCCAGGTGAGCGCCTTCATGACGTGGTCTTCCCGGACACCTTGGCAGACTGATCCGCCGAGGTTGCGGTCCGCCGTAGTTCGGGCAGGACCTCCTTGGCATAGGCCGGGAAGAGGTCGCGCCAGTGCGGGCCCATATTGGCGACGTAGATATCGTCGAAGCCGGCGTCGAGATAGGGCTGGAAGGCCCTGATGTGGTCGGCGATGTCGGGGCCGAAGGCGCCGTTCTCGCTGAACTTCTCTCGGGTGACGAGTTGCGCCGCCTGCTCGAAGTGCTCGGGCGTGGGCAGCACCTGGCTCAGCTCGCCCGGGACGCCGGAGTTGGGCCACAGTTCGTATGCCGCGTCGATCGCCTCCTCGCGGGTGGGCCCCCAGGCCACCTTGAAGCCCGCCTGGGTCGGGGCGGTGGCGCCCTTGGCCGCGCGGAAGGTCGCCACGCCGTCGGCGTCGGGCTGGGTGGTGATGAAGCCGTCGGCGATGCGGCAGGCGACCTCGAGCGCCTTGGGTCCGAAGGCGCTCATGAAGACCGGCGGCGGCGTGTCCGGGAGGGTGAAGATGCGGGCGGTCTCGACGGAATAGAAGTCGCCGTCGTACGAGATGACGTCACCAGTCCACAACTGGCGGATGATCTCGACCGCCTCTTCCAGCATGGCCAGACGCACCTCGGCCCGCGGCCATACGTCCCCAAGGATGTGCTCGTTGAGCGCTTCGCCGGTGCCGACCCCGAGCGTGAACCGGTCATCGCCGAGCAGGACCGCACTTGTCGCCGCGGCCTGGGCGATGATGGCCGGGTGCAGGCGCACGGTCGGACACGTGACCGCCGTGGTGACGGGCAGTTCGCAGACCTGGCTGATCGCCCCGATCACCGACCAGACGAACGGCGACTCGCCTTGAGCGTTGGTCCACGGGTGGAAGTGGTCGCTGATCCAGAGCGCATCGAAGCCGGCCTCCTGCGCGGCCTTGGCCTGCGCGATCAGGTCCGCCGGTCCGTACTCCTCGCTGGACAGGAAATAGCCGATCCGCTTCATCAGTCCCCCCTTGATCTGGTGTCGCGGCACCGCGGTTGCGGGCGACATTCTCAAATCACGCTAATCGGGATCCTCGGCCAGCCACCGTTAAGCGTTGGGGCAAAAGGACGGGCTGAGGCGTGTGGTCGATGCCGGGGTGTCCTGACTCGATCCCTCCCTGATCCATCGGGACCAGACCGCTGCATCCGAGGGACAAGCAGTCCGAATGTCTTCAGTAGCCAAGCAGCCGAAGGCCGACGATCCGCTCGAAGTGCTTCCGGTTGCCCGTCAATAGGGCTGCGTTGGCATCCAAGGCCGTGCATCCGATCAGAAGATCCATCGTCGCGATCGGAGTTCCCTGGCGCTGGAGTCCAGCCGCCACCGAGGCATAGGTCTCGGCCAGCCGTGGGCCGGGAGCAACGACTGGCAGGTCTCGGCACACCTGGAGCACCCGGAGCCGCTCCCGTTCGGGCTCGGCGTGCAGCGCTGCCCCCACGAGCAACTCGGCGCGAACGAAGACGCTGATGGCAAGCTCTTCGCCGCCATTGTCCGCGAGCCACTGCCGTGCCGGGCCGGCGGACTGGCGTCGCGTCTCCCGAATGGCGTCAACCAGGAAGGTCGTGTCGAGGTGGATCACCAGGTCGGCACCCGAACGGCATCGTTCTGGCGACCGGCAATGACTGTTGCTACTTCAGCGAGTGTCTCCTCGCTGACTCGGTCTTCGGGCTCGAGGCCCTCAAGGGCAGCGAGTAGGTCGCGAGCACTGGCGCCGGGCGCCGGGAGGTACTTCTTGATGACCTGCGAGAACGAGTCACCGTCCTTGAGGCGGCTGAGTCGCTCGTACGCCTCGAGGTCGATCGTGATCGTCTTGACGGCCATGCACTTACCATACACTTATGGTGAGAGAGCACAGCTGCTGCGCAGGAAACCGTTGAGGGTCACAGGGTCAGCATGACCTTGGTCGCCCGACGTTCGTCCATGGCCCGGTACCCCTCGGCAGCATCCTCAAGCGGCAGCGTGAGGTCGAAGACCGTGCCGGGGTCGATCTGGCCGGTCCAGATGCGCTCGATCAAATCGGGCAGGTAGCGGCGCACCGGGGCCGGTCCGCCGAGCGCGTGGATGCCGGCGAAGAAGAGCTCGATGCCGGGGATCTGCACCTCGTGGTTGACCCCGACATAGCCGAGGTAGCCCCCGCCGCGCGTGCAGCCGACAGCTTGCATGAAGGACTCCTGAGTCCCGACGGCCTCGACGACACCGTGGGCGCCGAGGCCTCCGGTCAGCTCCTTGATGCGCGCGACGCCCGCCTCACCACGCTCCTCGACGATGTCGGTCGCGCCGAAGGAGCGCGCGAGCTCCTGGCGGTCGGCGTAGCGCGACATCGCGATAATGCGCTCTGCCCCAAGCTCTTTGGCGGCCAAGACAGCCATCAGACCGACGGCGCCGTCGCCGACCACCGCGATGGTCTTGCCCGGGCCCGCGCCGGCGGCATCGGCGGCGAACCATCCGGTGCCGAGCACGTCGGAGGCGGCGAGCAGCGACGGCAGAAGGTCGGGGGAGGGTTGCCCGGGGGTGGCGACCAGGGTGCCATCGGCATACGGGATCCGGGCGCGCTCCGCCTGGGTGCCGATCGACCCGTGCACGAACGACGCGTGCACGCACTTCGACTGAAACCCGGCCTGGCAGATCTCGCAGGTGTTGTCGGAGATGACGAAGGACCCGACGACGAAGTCGCCCGGCTTGACCGTCGTGACTGCCGAACCGACCTCCTCGACGACGCCGACATACTCGTGCCCCATGGGCAGGTCGTGCGCCTCCTCGACGCCGCGGTACGTCCACAGGTCCGACCCGCAGATGCACGTCGCGGCCAGCCGGATGACCGCGTCGGTCGGCTCCTCGATCGTCGGGTCCTCGCGGTCGACGACCTGGACATCGCCGGCGGTCCTCATGATGACTCCACGCATGTGTGGCTCCTGACTATGTCGGTGGGTGGGGCGTCCGGAACTTCAGGATAGGTATGCCGCAGCGTCACCCACGTCCGTATGCCGGCCGGCAGGGGTGCCCTGTCAGTACACCTTTCGACCGGGCCGGTTCCGTCGAGACCGTTGGGCCAACCCGCCTTCGTGCCGGACCACGGACGGGCCTCAGCCCAGCGGGTCGAGCCCGGTCGCCTCGGCCGAGAGCGCCCAGAGGCGCTCGGCGGCCTCGACGTCGATGGCCCACGCCTTGACGCCGCCGGTGGTGAGATCGGCATGGTCGTCGGGCACGACGCCCTTGACGCTGCAGTCCTCGCAGTAGACGCCGCCGCGATCGAGCAACTCCGAGGCGGTGGCCGCCCACAGGCCGGTGGCCGCCCCCTGCTCGGGAGTCTTGAAGAGCGGGTTCGGGTTGCCGAGCTCATCGACCCAGCCCCGGGCGCGCAGGTCGGCCGGGTCCATATTCCGTTGCAGGTCGGTCAGGATGCCGCCCGGGTGGACCGAGTAGGCATGGATGCCCCGCCCGGCGCCGCGGGCGTCGAGGGCGACGGCAAAGAGCGCGTTGGCCGTCTTGGACTGGCCGTAGGCAACCCACGGGTCATACGGCTCCTTCTCGAAGCCCAGGTCGCCGAACCGGACCGGCGAACGGTAGTGCGCCACCGACGAATACGAGATCACCCGGGCTCCGTCGGCCAGAAGGCCGGCGATGCCGCCGACGAGGGCGAAGTGCCCGAGATGATTGGTGCCGAACTGTGTCTCCCAGCCCTGCGGCGTGCGACCGTATGGCGATGCCATCACCCCGGCGACGTTGAGGACGAGGTCGACCGGCGTGCCCTCCGTGCGCCGAGCAGCGGTGAAGGCGGCCACCGACTCCAGGTCAGCGAGGTCCATCGCGGCGACCGTGACCCCCGGCAGGTCCGCGACGGCCGCAGCCGCAACATCGGGCCGGCGGGCCGGGACGACAACGTGAACTCCGGCGCCGCTGAGGGCCCTGACCGTCTCCAGCCCCAGGCCGGAGTAGCCGCCAGTCACGAGTGCGGCCTTGCCGGCCAGGTCGTGCCCGGCGAGCACGTCGCTCGCGGTGGAGCGATAGCCGAAAGCGGAGGTCATGGGCTGCTGACGGTCGATCATCTGCGCGGTAAAGGCCACCGGCTAACGGTAGACCCCTGTCGATCGCCGTTCCGACCTTTGGGCCTTCCGGCGACCACACTGATCGACGGTCTGCTGCGGGTTACTCAGTCCCCCGTTCCCGTTGATGACGTGGCCTGACAGGTCGGGCACCAGAAGATGCGCTGTTGTCCCATCGCAGCGGCGCGGACCGAGGTGCCGCAGAGGCGGCAGGGTCTGCCTTCGCGGCCATACACGGCATAGACCTTGGGCCAGCGCGGCACGCGCTCGCCGCGGACGAGCAACGCGCGGGCGGCGCGCGCCTGGGCATCGTCCGTCACGATCCAGCCGGCCCCCAGCCCGAGTTCGAGCAGCACGGCCGCCTCACTCCACAACGCCTCGATCACCTCGGAGGTCAGGTCGTTGCCGGGCCGCCACGGATCGAGCCGGAGCCGCCAGAGGATCTCGGCGCGATAGACGTTGCCCACCCCCGCGATGACCGACTGGTCGAGCAGGAGGTGGCCGAGGGCTCGACGTGACCGAGCAACCTTGCGGCGGAATGATTCCGGGTCCGCATCCGGCCGCAGCGGGTCCGGGCCGAGGCGCGTATGGAGCGCGGCGACACCAGCCACGTCCAGCCATTCGCAGATGGTCGGTGCCGAAATGTCAGCGATGTGGCCGCTCGTGAGCAAGCGCCAGCGCAGCCCAGGAGTCACGGGCGGGTCGGTGCGCGGGAAACCGTCCACCCCAAGGGCGCGGTGATGCCGGCGCACCGACACCCGTCCCACCATCCCCAGGTGGAGATGCGCGGTGACCGGTCTGTCGACGAACGGCACGAGCAGATGCTTCCCGTGCGCCTCCGGCTGCCCGACCACGGCCCGGTCGGCGATCGCCGCGTCGAAGTCGAGCGGAGACGTTGCATAGCCGCGGGAGCGCACCTCGGACCCGGTCAACTGAGAGAGCCGCTGGGCCATCCCGTGGACGGCGTGGCCCTCAGCCACGGCAGGCTCTTCGCGTCAGATCGTCCACGGCACCAATCCTCATGGCGCCAAGGCCTTCAGCGTGGTCTCAACGACGGCCCTTTGTGGCACGTGCCGAATGATGACGCGCACCGCGTCACCGAGTCAGTCGCCGGGCCGGGGCGAGTCACCGAGTTCCATTCCGACGACGATGACCCCAAGCGAGGGAGTCATGTCCGACTTGTCTGAGATAGGCCTGGAGTGGGCGTCATGCCCAGAATCACCGTGCGAGACGCCTCCCGGGGATTCTTCACGCTGCTCGACCGCGTCGAACAAGACGGCGAGGACTACACCATCGAGCGCGACGGCCGGGTGGTGGCTCGAATCGTGCCAGCGACGACGCGCACCGTCGCCGGGCGCTCGCGGCCACTCGCGGATGTGCGGGACGATGACGCCATGGCCGTTGACGTCACGACCGAGATCACCATCGCGCGACCCCTCTCCCGAGGTGTGGCCGTATGCCGTCGACCCGGGCACGGCGCCGCAGTGGTACGCCAACATCGACTCCGTCGATGTCGTGACCGAGCCGCCGTTGCGCCTCGGGTCGCGGATGACCTTCCGGGCCCGTTTCCTCGGGCGCGTTCTCACCTACACCTATGAGGTCGTCGAGTTGGACCTGGAGCGGGCCTTCACGATGACCACCCACGAAGGTCCCTTCCCCATGACCACGACCTACCGCTTCGCGACTGTGGAGCCGAACCTGACGAGGATGGCGCTGCGCAACCACGGTGAGCCCAGGGGCTTCGGCGCGATGGCTGCGCCACTGATGGTGGGGGCGATGCGTCGCGCCAACCGGGCCGACTTGGCCCGCCTCAAGCAGGTGCTCGAGCGCCACTCCGGACTCCTGTCGTCAGGCGGGGCAACCGACTGATGGGGCGGCCACGGCAGGCTCGTCGGGTCACAGCCCGGACGGCGTCACCGGGCTGCTCGCCGTAGTCGCCGAAGGACACGTACACGGCGCCCTCGACGACGGTGACCTCGGCAAAGGCTGGGAGCAGCCCCCGGGTGCGCTCGATGTCCTCCGGCGTGGTGAGCCCGTCGCGCGAGCCGGAGACGGAGACGACCCGCAGGTTGCCGTGCTCGGAGCGAGTCCAGGGGGTAGGACGCCCACAGCACGCGGCCGCGCACCCTCTCCGGGAGCCCGCGGCATACGACGAGGCGACCACCCCGCCGAGGCGCGGGTTCCTCGCCATGGGTGCCCCGTCGGCCGCCATCGCAGCCCATCCCGAGGTGGGCCGGTGGGCGGTGGGTGGGCACAGCGGCTCGCCGTCCGCACACCACGACCACCACACCCGCGATGGCCACGGCCCCGGGCACCACGGCCGAGCGCGAGGACGAGGCTGGTCCCGTCCCATCAGCCCGTCGCTCGGTCCGCGACGATCTCGACCCGATTGCCCTCGGGGTCGAGGAACAGGGTCTCGTAGTAGCCATCGCCGGTGGTGCGGGGTCCGCTCAGGATCTCCATCCCCTCACGCCGTAGCCGGTCGGTCAGGGCATCCACCTCCTGGGGGGATCCGACGGTGAAGGCGAGGTGGTCCCAGCCGAGTCGGAGCGGTCGATCGCCCGGTGCCTGTGCTGCCTGTTGACTGACCTCCGGCCGCGTCATGATCTCCAGCCGTGCGGTGCCCCCGAAGGTGAGGAAATAGGTTCGCAGGCCCGTGGTCGGGTTGTGGTATCCCTCGTTGGAGCGGGCGCCGAGGTGGGTGCAGTAGAAGTCCCGGATGACGTCGAGATCGGTGACATAGAGGGCGGCGTGGTCGAGGGTGGCCATGGTGGGTCAGCTCCTGGTGGCGAGTCGGTGGGCGATGGCGGCGGCGATGAGGCCTGCGGTGAGCGGCACGACGAGAGCGAGGCGCAAACCGCCGGCCTCGGAGATGAGGCCGATCAGCGGTGACGTGACGAGGAAGCCGAGCCGCATCAGCCAGCCGAGATAGGCGATTCCGGTGCCGTGGGGCAGGCCGGGCACCCGAGCGGCCGCAGCGAAGGCAGCGGGCACCAAGGTGGCGCTGCCCAGACCGATGAGGGCGAAGCCGAGCAGGGTCACGGGGAAGGGCAGGGGGGCCATCGCGGCGACGACGCCGACGGCGATGAGCAGGCCACCGGCGCGCGCCACGGCATTGCGCCCCCATCGATCCGTCATGGGATCGCCGAGCAGGCGCCCGACGAACTGGCTGGCCAGGACGATGGTGAAACCGAGCCCGGCGATGGTGGCCGGCGCGGTCGTCTCCCGAGCGACGTACAGCGCTGCCCAACTGTTGGCGAACTCCTCCTGGAGCGTGCCGCAGATGGCCAGCACGACCAGCGGGGCCAGCAGGCGCCACGGGCGGGGGCCGCTGAGCCTGGCGTCGGCGCGGTCGGTGCTCCGCACGCCTGCCGCGGCGTCGCCGTCAGCCTCTGGTGACTCCTGCTGCGCGGCCCGGACGGTGTCGTGGGGCGTCGCGGAGAGGTGGGCTGCCGCCAGGGCCACCAGGGCCCACACGGATCCATTGACGATGAGCTGGGTCTGCAGGGGGATGACCGCTGCGGCGCAGGCGGTGCCGATAAGGCCACCGACCGTCGCCCCGAGGCTCCAGATGGCGTGCAGGGAGTTCATGATCGAACGGCCACGCCACTCCTCGACGATGACGCCCTGCACGTTCTGGGCCGAGTCGACGATGGCATCGATCGTGCCGGCGAGCACGAGCAGCGCGCCGAAGAGCCACACCGTGGGACTGCCCCCCGCAAGCGCCAAGACGGCGGCGAGCAGCACTGATCCGACGGCATTGACCGCACGCGTCCCGAAGCGTCGCATGAGGGGCGCGGAGGAGGCCGCGGCGAGGAGAGCCCCCAACGGGAAGGTCATCACGAGGACGCCGAAGGCCACATCGGTCAGGCCGAAGCCGGCCTTGACCTCGGGGTAGCGCGGAAGCAGGTTCGCAAACAGCACGCCGTTGGTGAAGAACATCAGGCTGACGCCGAGACGTGCCCGGGCTGGGGTCAGCGTCATCGATGTCGCGGGTGGCTTGGCCGAGACCATGTCGTCCTTCTCCTCGTCGTCTTCTGGACATGATCGACGCTAGGTGATCAAATGATCAGGTGCAGCGAGCACTTCGCCTCAAACTGATCACTGACACGGTGGCGCGTGGTCGGCACCTCTCGGTCGACGCGTTGGCCCAGCTCACCGGGGTTTCTGCCGTGACGATCCGGCGCGACCTGGCCCAGCTCGCCGAGGAGGGGGCCATCGCCCGGGTGCACGGGGGGGCGAAAACAGCGAACCCGACCGGGCAGCCCATGCCCTACACCGATCGAATGATCGAGCATGAGGCCGAAAAGGATCGCATGGCGAGGGCAACGGCGTCCCTGATCGCCGATCACGAGTCGGTCGTTATGGACAACGGGACGACCTGCGTTGCCGTGGCACGCCACGTGTGCGGGCGCCCCCTGACCGCCCTGGCGCTGTCCCTGCCCGTCGCCGCTGCGCTCGCGGCCCAACCCGGGGTCGACGTGGTCGTCCCGGGGGGCGCGGTGGAGAGCTCCACCTTGGCCTTCGTCACCGCCCCGGCCATCAGCGCCCTGGCTCAGATGGTCGCCGATGTCGTCGTCCTCGGGGCATGCTCGGCCTCGCCCGAGCACGGTCTCACCTCGACCTCGTTTGCCGATGCACAGGTGAAACGCGCCGCCATCGCTGCGGCGCGACGGCGAGTCCTCGTCGCCACCGCCGACAAGCTCGCCCGGACGTCGACCTTCCGCTTCGGCAGTCCGGAGGACCTCACCCACCTCGTCACCACGCCCGACGCCCCTGACGACCTCCTTGCGGCGTATCGCGCCTGCGGTGTCGCGGTGCACGTCGCGACCTGAGGGCGGGCAGCGCTGCCTTCGCAGCCAGCCCCTGGCGGGCGTGGCGTCAGAGGGCGATGGAGCTGAGCCGGGGAAGTCCGTCCCAGATCTGCGTGCTGTAGCTCGGGTCGAAGATCGAGTGGTAGCCACCGGTGTGCCAGAACAGAACTGGTCCGTCGATCGAGCGGTGACGCGCCATGTCGATGAGGGCCGCGACGGCCTTGGCGGTGTAGATCGGGTCGACCACGATTCCTTCGAGGCGGGCCATCATGTCGATCGCCTCCATGACGCCGGGGGCTGGCCGGCCGTAGCCCTCGCCGAGGTAGGCCGTGGTCAGGTCGAGGTCGGAGTGGTCGATGCGGACGGGGAGGTCGAGCAGGTCCGCGGCTTCGTTGGCGAGGCGGACGTAGGTGCCGGGGACGTCGTCGTAGACCGCATCGGCGACGACGACGCCGATGACGCGGGTGGCGGCTGCGCGGCTGGCGCGCCCGAGCGTGAGGCCCGCGTGGGTGCTGCCGCCGGAGCTGGCGTGGATGAGGGTGGCGACGGTGACGCCCTGGTCGCCCAGTTGCCCTTCGGCCTCGACGTAGGCACGCGCGAAGCTTGCGGCCCCGCGCCCGCTGGCCGACCCGATCGGAAGCCGGTAGACGCGTTCGCCCTGCTCCTGAAGGGCCTGCACCACCTGCGCCGTCCGGTGCGCCAACTCCACCCAGGTGACGTCCCCCACCATGACCAGGTCCGCGCCGAAGAGGGCATCGAGGAAGAGGTTGCCCACGGGCTGGGTCGGCTCGTCGTGGCAGAGGACGAGGGTGCACCGCAATCCGACCGCGGCCGCAGCCGCCGCCGCGGCCCGGGTCGCATTCGAGTGCCGTGACCCCTCGGTCACGATCCGGGTCGCGCCTAGTGCCGTGGCGTTCGCCAACTCCACCTCGAGCTTGCGGACCTTGTTGCCCGCCAACCCGACCGACCCCAGATCATCGCGTTTGCACCAGATCTCGACGCCGAGCTCGGCACTGAGCCGAGGAAGGAACTGGACGGGGGAGGTGAATCCGCGCAGGTCGAGGCGAGGGAGGTCACGCGCGGTCCATCGTGTCGTCATGGGCACGATTACGGCACTCCCAGAGGCAAACGCGCAAGCTCAGCGCCATTTGCTGTGCATATGCCCGGCGCGGAGGAGAAGCGGGCCGATACCGTGGTCAGATGAACACGCTGGACGCACTCGACGCCCGGATCCTCCTCGCGCGCGACAGGGCGCCGGACCTCCCACTGATCGACCTCGCGCACCAGCTCGGCATCTCGCGCAACACCGTCCACGCCCGGCTGCGCAGGCTGCGCGAGGGCGGGCAGCTCGGAGCGCCCAGTGCCAGCGTTCCCCCCGAGGCCGTCGGCCATCCCGTGCTCGCCTTCGTCACCCTGGAGGTGTCCCAGCGTGGCATCGACAGCGTCTACGCCGGCATCGCGGCCCTTCCCGAGGTGCTGGAGGTCCACACCACGACGGGATCCTCCGACCTCCTCCTGCGCGTGGTGGCGCGGGACACGGTCGCGCTGCACCGCACCACCCAGGCCCTCCAGGCCATCGACGGGATCGACCGCAGCAACACGATGATCGCCACCACCGAAGTGGTCCCCTACCGCATGGCTCCTCTGCTGCACCAGTTGGCGATCGCGGATCGGTGACGGGGATGGGCGCGGGGAAGGCCAAGGGCCCCTCTCCTTCTTCTCCGCGACCTCGGCGGAGGGCTCAGGCCCGCTTGGTGTCGTAGGCCCACATCGCGATCTCGACGCGGTTGCGCGCACCGAGCTTGGCCATCAGTGACGCCACGTGGGACTTGACCGTGCTCAAGCTGACGTAGAGCTCGCCGGCGATCTCCGCATTCGTCCGGCCCCGCGCGACGAGCACGAGCACCTCCTCCTCCCGCTCGGTGAGCGGGTCGACCGGCTGCACCGGCGCTGAGGGTGTCCGGTCGGCAAAGGTGGCCAAGAGCCGGCGTGTGACATTCGGGGCGATGAGCGCGTCCCCCGCCGCGGCCGCCCTGATGGCCTGCACGAGGAGGTCAGGACCGGCGTCCTTGAGGAGGAAGCCACGTGCGCCGGCCCGCAGGGCTCCGAGGACGTACTCGTCGAGGTCGAAGGTCGTGATGACGACGACGGCGAGAGGGTCCGGGACGTCCGGCCCGGCGACCCGCCGGGTGACCTCGACACCGTCGAGCCCCGGCATCCGGATGTCGACGAGCAGCACATCCGGGCGCAGGCGCCGGGCCAGTTCGAGGGCCTGTATGCCGTCCGCCGCCTCCCCCACCACCTCAAGATCGGGGTGCGCCCCGAGGATCATGACGAGTCCGGTGCGCACGAGGTCTTGGTCGTCGGCGACGACGACGCGGATGCTCATGACGGCACCTCCACGGGCAGCACGGCTTCGACCACCCAGCCGCCGTCGGGTGCGGGCCCGGCCGTGAGCGTTCCGCCGAGGAGTTGTGCGCGCTCGGCCATCCCGCGCAGTCCGAACCCCGCACGGGGAGTCGCGCCAGCGCGCGTGCGGCCGTCGTCGGTGACGCGAAGCCGGACCGTTGCGCCCTTGCGTCGGACGTCGATCGCGACGCGCGTCGGGTCCCACGCGTGCCGCAGGGCATTCGTCACCGACTCCTGCGCCAGTCGGTAGATGGCGTTGTCGACGGGTCGAGGGAGTGCGCTCACCGGGCCATCGATGGTGACCTCGATGATGGGGGTGCTGTCGGTGCGGGCGAGTGCCGTCAGGTCCGCGGCCCCCGGCAGGGGTGCATAACCGACGTCCTCCCCGTCCCGGAGCACGCGCACCATGGTGCGCATCTCCGCAAGGGTTCGGGTGGCTTCCGCCTCGATCGTCGCGAGGACGTCGACGGCCCGCTCGGGCTGACGTTGCGCGACGACTCCTCCGGCCTGGGCCTGCACCGCGATCGCCGAGACGTGATGGGCAACCGTGTCGTGGAGCTCGCGCGCCAGGGCGACGCGCTCCTGGTTGCGGATCTCGAGGCGCTCGCGGTCCGCGACAGCAGCGCGGTAGCGGACCGCCACCCCCAGCGCGGCGACGAGAAGCAGGAACGCGCTCCCACCGACGACGTCGGCCCTCCCGGCTGCGGTCGCGTACATCCCGAAGGCCGCGACAACCGCGACGTATGCCGCCCCGAGCGCGATCTCCCGTCCCGAGCCCCAGCGCGCCAAGGCGTAGAGCAGGACCAGGACGGCCATCAATGACCAGAGGTCGAATGCCCCGAGGGCCACCGTGACTTGGAGGAGGGAGAGCACACCGGTCACTCCCCAGCCGAGGAGGGTCGCCAGCAAGGGGTGTCGTCGCCGCCAGAGCAAGGCCGGCGCCACAGTGAGGCCGAGCAGGGCGAGCAGAGGTCGCCAGGCCAGCCCCGGACGCACGGCCACCTCGCCGACGACGGCGACCGCAAACATCCCCACGAGGAGCCGATCGAGCCGGCCGACGGGCGGCGCATCGGCCGGACGCGGCTCTCGCCACAGGGGTCGCCGGACGGGGGGCACGACACTGAGCGTAGAGATCGGCGCCCAGGTGCGGATCGGCCCAAAGAACGAGATCGATCTCGTGCCATCGGCCACGTCGATCAGAGCCTCGCGACGGAGGCGCGCGGCGCCGGTGGCGGCGAGGGTTGCGGCATACGTCCGCAATCAGACCCAGGAGAGCGCAATGACCAGCCCCCACCCGCCCACACCGTGGGACGACCAACGAATGACGGTGCGTGCCCGGCTCGCCGCCGCGTGGTCTGCCTTCATGTGCCTCTACATCTACGTCGACGTCCTGGGCTTCTACACGCCAGGTACCGTCGCGGGCATCCTCGAGGGCCAGGTGCACACCTTCGAGATCTCCGAAGGGTTCTTCGTCGCCGCGATCGCGGCTTCCGGGGTGCCGATCATGATGCTCGTGCTGTCGGCCGCACTCCCGGCCCGCGCGGCCCGCCTGACGAACCTCGTCGTCGCCACCCTGCTCATCCCGTGGATGGCGTTCAACCTGACCGGAGGTGAGTGGCCCTACTACTACGGGCTTGGCTTCGGCCTCGAACTGATCGTCCTGGCGTTCATCATCCGCTCGGCGTGGACCTGGCCGCGCCGGCCTGCCTCGACGGTTGTCGCCGGCCGTGTGGCCTCCCCGTCGCCGATCGGTATGCCGTGAGGGCGGAACGCGTGCTGGGCGCGACCGCCCTCGCCCTGGTGGTGTCCTTGGTCGTCCAGAACGTCGTCCTCGCCTCCGGTGCCCCGACCTATGCCGACCCGATGGCACAGGTCCTCACCTTCCATGCCGAGCACTCCGCGGCCGTCCTGCTCACCGTCGCACTGGAGGCACTCAACGTGCCCCTGCTCCTCGGCTTCGTGACCGGCATGCACGGGCTCGTCACCCGCCGCGGCGGGCCGGGCGCCCACGGGTCGCGCCTGGCCGTCGCGGCCGCTCCCGCCGCGTCGGCGGCGTTCGTCCTCTATGCCGTGCTCTGGGTCGGAGTGGTGCTGTCCGCGCGGGACCTCACCGGGCCGACCCCGACCCTCGAGGTCCTCTGGCGGATGCACGCCGCCGCCTTCGGGTTCGGGATGGCCGCTCTGGGCACCGTTTGCGCTGGCATCGCCTGGGCGGCGGTTGCCGCCGGGCTCACGCCCACGTGGCAGCGAGCGCTGGGACTGGTCGGTGGGGCGTCCATGCTCGTCGCCGGCGTCGCGAGCGGGGCTGTCGCACAGGGCTCCTCGATCATCTTCGTCGGGGTCACCGGCTTAGCCGCCTGGCTGGTGTGGCTGCTCGTGACCGGGGTTCGGCTGCTGCGGGCTCGACCGGCAGACCGGTCCGGCCACGCAGTCGCCGTGTTGAGCACGGCATGAGCAGAATGCGTCCCGGGCGCCGGGCCCTCGCCTCCATCTCGGCCGGCCTGACGGTTGCCGTGTTCGCCGCGCCCGTGCTCGTCGTCGCGGCGCGCGGCCTGCCCACCGAGTCAGCCCTTGCGGCGGCGGCTGGCTCGGCCTTTGTCCGGGCCGGTGCGTCGGGGCCGGGTGCCGACTCCCGTGGCCTGGATGAGCTCGTCAGCATCTGGCGGGACTTCCACTTCGTCAAGGCCACGCTCGCGGTGCTGCTCGTCATCGCACTCCTGCGGCTGACCGCGGTGCTGTCGCAGGAGGCGCGCAGCGCGGGGACGCGCCGGGCTCGTTGGGCTGTCCTCGCTGCCTACGGGGGCACGCTGTCCTGGATGCTCGCGGCGGCGACGATCGTGCTCGCCAACCTGCAGGGTGCTGTGGCCCCCCTCGCTTCCGTGGCCTCGCTGATCCCGGCCGCCCAACCCTCCGCCGACGTGGGCGCGGCCCTCGGTGACATCCGTCAGGCGGTCGAGCTCGACCCCGCACCCCCTTCCGGAGTCGCCGGGGAGTTGCTGGCCGACTTCGGCTGGTATCACGCGATATTCGCGATCGAGGCAAGCCTCGTCGGAGGCCTGCTCACAGCCCTCGCGCTCCGTGCCGGCCGTGACGGCTGGCGGCGTCGGAGCCAGGCGATGGGGTCGGCGACGTGGCCTTGGCGACTCGGCCTCTTCGGCCCGGTCGGCGCCTTCTTCCTCGTCGTGGCGTCGGCCAACGCGAGCACGTGGCTCAACCCGGCCCCCGCCTTGGTCGCCTCCTTGGGCGGGTGACGCATCACCGAGCGGTGGGTATGCCGCGGGGCCGGGCACGCGGCATAGCGGTGCTCGACTGGCCGATTGGGCACTGCGCGGGGACTTGGTCGATCGAGCCCGGCGGGCAGTTGGTGGGTTCCGGGCGGTCTGGGCGGCGCACGGCCTGTTCGGGTGAGCGGGAAGCCCGCCGACGATGGCCGCGGCCTTTGAGGCGCCGGCGTGGAATGTGTCGAGGCTGGCGACCTGCCTGGGTCGAGACGCGGACGTCGCACCAGGTGCGCTGCACCATTTCGCCCCTGACTGACCCCGTTGGGAGCACGGTCATGGGCCCTGCTTGGGCGAGTAGGTGGACGCCAGGTCCAGCAGCACTTCGTGGAACGCGATCTCCGCGGGTGAGCGCACTCTGTCGTGTCGGTGGGCCACGACGATGCGGCGTGAGGGCGCACTGGCGCCCAAGGCGACGACGCGCACCCCCGGATGCTTGTGCATCACCGCCGTCCGCGGGGCGAGTGCCACCCCGAAGCCGACGCTGACCATAGCCTGAGCCTCTTGGTAGTCATTGGCCTCGAACGAGATCCGCGGCTCGAAGTTGGCTGCGGCGGCGCTGCGCTCGAGCACCTCGACCACCGGATGCCGCTGCGCCCTGATGATCCACGCCTCGCCCGCCAGCTCGGCCATGGTCACCGATCTCTTGCGGGCCAGCACGTGGTCGGCCGCGACGACGAGCACGGTGGGGTCCTGGAAGAGGGCGGTGATCGCGAACTGGGTGGGGTCCAGCCGTCGCCAGGCGTAGTCCCAGAGCAGCGACAGGCCCACCTCGCCCCGCTCGAGCAGCCCGATCAGCTCGTCCTCGCGGGCACTGCGGATGCTCATGCGGATCGAGGGGTAGAGGTCGCGGAAGCGCTGCACCGCCACGGGCAGGAAGGCGCTGCCCACCGTCGCGAAGGTCCCGATCGATAGATGCCCACGCCGCAGGCCGGCGATCTCCCGCAGGTCAGCCTCGGCCGCAGCGAGCCGATTCAGCACCTTGCGGGCATGGGCCGCAAGCACCTGACCCGCCTCGGTCGGTTCCATGCCGCGGGCGTGGCGGGTGAGCAGGGGCTGGCCGACCTCACGCTCGAGCCGTCGCAGCTGCTGCGAGACGGCCGAGGGCGTGTAGTTCAGTCGGGCTGCCGCGGCCGTGACCGAGCCCTGCTCGATGACGTGCAGCAGGACTTGGAGCCGACCGACGTCGAGCATGACCGACCTCACTTGTGAAGCATCGCTACATGATGATGAAGGGGGAGTAGGCGAGCTACATCCTAGGGGCCTTCCGGCACGACAACCAGAGGGAAAGCGGCGTCGGACAGCGGCCTGCGGCCGCCGAATCCCGGCCCACGCGGTCTCAGCATGAAGGACTACTTCACGCTCATGTTCAGATTCGCGCTGGTGCTACACGCGCTTACCCAGCCACCCTCGATGTCAGCGGGCACCGAGCCCGCTGGCCCGAGAGGAGGAAAAGTGAGAGAGATTCGCGCCACGTGGATGCGCGGCGGCACCAGCAAGTGCTGGGTCTTTCGCAGCGAGGACCTGCACGTTCCCGGCCTGACCCGCGATGAGGTGCTCTTGCGGGTCTTCGGCAGCCCCGATCATCGCCAGGTCGACGGCGTCGGGGGTGGCAGCTCCACCACCAGCAAGGCGGTCATCCTGAACCCGTCCGATGATCCTGATGTCGACGTCGACTACACCTTCGCGCAGGTCGGCATCGATGAGATGACGGTGGACTGGGGCAGCAACTGCGGCAACTGCTCGGCGGTCGTCGCATCCTTCGCCGTTCGCGAAGGGTGGGTGAGCTCGTCCGATCCGGTCACCACCGTCCGAGTGTTCAACACCAACACCGGACAGGTCATCGTCCAGGAGCTGCAAACCCCCGACGGCGAACTGGTCGAGAAGGCCGACACCATGATTCCCGGGGTGCCCTTCCCGGGAACGCCTGTGCGGATGGGTTTCGTCGACCCGGCGGGGCGGACTACTGGCCGGCTCTTCCCGTCGGGTCAGCCCTGCGACGATCTTCCGGACGGCGAAGACACCATCGCCGCCACCTTGGTCGATGCCGGCGCGCCGGTTGTCGTGGTCCGTTCGGCTGACCTCGGGCTCGAAGGCCAGCCAACTCCCGAACGCGTCGACACTGACCCCGACCTGCTGCGGCGACTGGACAGGATCCGTCGTCAGGGTGCCGTGGCGATGGGGCTGGCACCCACCCCCTCGGCTGCCGCGCGCGCGGTCCCGAAGCTGGCGGTTGTCAGCAGCGCAGCACAGAACACCACCGGCCTCGGCGTACTCATGCTCTCGATGGGCCGCGCCCACCCCGCCATCCCGATCACCGGCAGCGTCGCCCTGACGCTGGCCGCCGCCGAGCCGGGCACCCTAGTGGCCGAGCTCGTGGGCGAGCGCCCAGGCCCAGAACTGGCACTCAGCACGGCCGCCGGAGTGGTGTCCACCTATGTCGCCAGCGCCGACGGGCGACCGGTCGTCGGTGCCACCCGCACCTACCGACGGCTCTCTGAGGGAGTCGTTTTCCTTCCCTACCCTGACATCGACGTCGATGGAGACGCATCATGACCCAGGACATTGTGGTGACCCCGCCCAGCGCGGATCCACTACCCCCCAACCGGCGCACCGCGCTCGGCATCATGGCCGGCTTCGCCGCGGTAGGCCTGGCCGGCTCCCTGCTCGGCGCCGGCCTGCTCAACCCACCAGCATCCACCGCCGATGGCGACTACGCCGGCGAGACGGTCAAATTCCTCATTCCGCTCGCCGAGGGCGGCGGCACCGACACCTGGGCCCGCTTCATCGGCACGGCGCTCACGAGGCGGCTACCCGGCCAGCCCGGATTCGCCCCGGTCAACGAGGCTGGTGGCGAGGGCATCACCGGCACGAACCACTTCGTCACCTCAGCACGCTCCGACGGCACCGAGGTGCTGGTCAGCACGGCCACCACCGTCGTCCCCTGGCTGCTCAAGAAGCCGGCCGTGCGCTACGACTTCACCAAGCTCACTCCCATCCTCGCCAACGGCACCGGCGCGGTCGTGTATGCCCGCAGCGCAGCCGGAGTGTCGGGCTTGACAGACCTGAAGGACCGGCCGGCTCCGCTGAAGTTCGGTGGCATCACCGCGACCGGCCTGGACCTGACCACCTTGCTCGCCTTCGACCTGCTCGACATGGACGTAGATGCCGTCTTCGGCTTCGAGGGTCGCGGCCCGGTCAACCTCGCACTGCAGCGCGGCGAGATCGACATCGACTACACCACCACCTCGACGTATGCCTCTGCGGTCAAGCCGCTGGTCGAGGACAAGTCGGCCGTCGCACTCTTCTCGCTTGGCCAGCTCGATGCCAGCGGGGAGGTGGTGCGTGACCCGAACTTCAAGGACCTGCCCACTGTCGTCGAGGCCTACGAGCAGATGTACGGAAAGGCACCCTCAGGACCCAAGCTCGCGGCATACAAGACGGTGCTTGGCGTCACGTACACCTTCCAGAAGGCGCTCTGGGTGCCGGCCGACAGCCCGCCCGAGGCCACCGCATTGCTCCGCACAACGTCCGAGAAGCTCGGCCAAGACAAGGCCTTCATCGACTCGGCGACCAAGGTGCTGGGGGGTTACCCGATTGATGCCGGCGCCGACCTGGCCCAGCGCATCAACAAGGCCTACTCGGTCGATGCCACGGTGCACCGGCACGTCGTCGACCTGCTCAAGAACTCTTACCAGATCCACGTCAAGTGAGGTACTGACATGTTCGATGCCGCCTTCTCAGCCCTCTCCTCACTGGCGAATCCGTCCTTGCTCCTGATGCTCGCGGTGGGTGTGCTCGCCGGCCTGGTCATGGGCCTGATCCCCGGCCTCGGTGGCACCGGTGCCGTAGCCATCCTGATTCCGATCACCTTCGGTATGGAGCCCGAACAAGCCTTTGCGCTGCTGATCGGGGCGCTGGCCGTGGTGCATACCTCCGACACCGTCTCCGCGGTGCTGCTCGGTGCCCCTGGCTCGGCCTCCGCCAGCGTCACGATGCTCGACGGCTATGCCATGGCACGCAAAGGGGAGGCTAAACGCGCTCTCTCGCTGGCCTTCTTGTCATCAATGGCCGGTGGCCTCATCGGTGCCCTCGGGCTGACCCTGTCCATCCCGCTGGCCCGACCGCTCGTGCTCGTTCGCCAGCCCCGAGCTCTTCATGCTGACCGTGCTGGGTGTCTCGCTGGCGGCCGTGCTGTCGCGCGGCAATGTCGTCAAGGGCCTGCTCGCCGGCTTCCTGGGTCTGCTGCTCGGTCTTGTCGGAACCTCGCCGACGACCGCCGAGGAGCGATTCACCTTCGGCAGCCTCTTCCTGGGTGACGGGCTCAGCCTGGTCGCTGTCGCGCTCGGCATCTTCGGCCTCGCCGAGATCGCCTCGCGCTCCGGCCAACGGGTCGTCGACCGCGACATGGTCACCCTCGGGGGCGGCTGGTTTTCCGGGATCCGCGAGTGGCTCACCCACTGGACGCAGGTCATCCGGGGCTCCCTCATCGGCATCTGGGCCGGCGTGCTGCCTGGCGTCGGCGCCACCGCCGGCACGTGGCTGGCATACGGCCAAGCCGTCGCAACCGCCAAGGACAAGCGACAGTTCGGCAAGGGCGACCCGCGTGGCATCGTCGGCCCCGAGAGCGCGAACAACTCGGTCGAGGCCGGTGACCTGATCCCCACGCTGCTCTTCGGTATTCCGGGTGGGGTGCCCTCCGCGATGTTGCTCGGGATGCTGCTGACCTACGGCATCCAGCCCGGTCCGGCCATCGTGACCGAGCACCTGAACCTGATGTACCTGATCATCTGGTGCTTCGCGATCGCCAGTATCATCGGCGCCTTCCTCTGCTTCCTGGCCACGCCGGGGCTGGCCAAGCTGACCAAGGTGCCCTTCGCGGTGCTCAGCGCCGGCCTGCTCGTCATCATGCTGCTCGGCGCCTTCCAGGACGGTGGTCAGATCGGTGACCTGTGGATCATGATCTTGCTCGGCGCGGTCGGCTGGCTGATGAAGGCGACCGACACCCCGCGGGCGCCCTTCCTCATCGGATTCGTGCTGGCCATTCCGATGGAGCGCTACTACTACCTGACCGACTCTCTCTACGGCGGCTTCGGCTGGATGAGCCGGCCGATCGTCCTGGTCATGCTCGCCGTGCTCGTCGGCCCAGCGATCTGGGCGCTGGTGAAATGGGTGCGCAACCGCCGGCGCGTCGGCGCTGACGACGGCCACGTCGTCGGCGATGACCTGCGGCACAACGACGATGAGGATGCCGAGGACGGCCTGCTCAAGGACTCGCCCTGGTCGCTCGGCATGGCCGTCGGCATCACCGCGGTATTCGCTCTAGCGCTGGCCGTCAGTCAGGGCTTCTCACCCGAGGCCCGGCTCATGCCGCAGCTGGTCAGTATCGGCGGCCTGATCTTCGGGCTGGTGCAGCTCGTGCAGGAGTTCCGGATGCGGGGTGCGGGCGGCATACGGCCCGGCTGGACCCGCGACGTCACCATCGCGATGCGGATGTTCGCTGTGATGGCGGTCTTCCTGCTCCTGGTGATGCTGGGCGGCTATCTGTTCGCAGTCGCGCTCTTCGTGCCGGCGTTCCTGCTCTTCGTCGCCAGAGCCAAGCCGCGGGCCACGATCATCTACGGACTCGTGCTCATGGCTGCCCTGTTCGTCCTCCCCTCCCTGTTGCCGGTGGACCTGCCGACCGGCCTGCTGCAACGCTGACCCAGAAAGGACCAGTCATGACCATCGTCGTCGCCTATGCCGACACCCCGCCCGGGCACGCCGCCCTCAAGGCCGCCGCCGAGGAAGCCCTGCGCCGACAGTCGCCGATCGTCGTTGTCGGAGCCGAACGCGGCCACCCGGTCTCGGTCGAGCAGGCAGCCCAGGTGCTCGGAGAGCAGGCGGTATCGCTTCAGGCCGCCGGGCTGGCCCTGCGCGTCGAGGAATCCGCCCTGCACGACCCCAGTGATGCCGTCATCCAGGTGGCGCAGGAGCTCGACGCGGAATTGATCTGCGTCGGTCTGCGTCGGCGCTCACCCGTCGGCAAGCTCGTGCTGGGCAGCACCGCCCAGCGCATCCTCCTTGATGCGACCTGCCCGGTCCTCTCGGTCAAGGCCGAGTCAAGCGTCGCCTGACTCACGGCCGCACCGTAGCGGCCCCGCCACGGTCTTCGGCCTCCTCGGCGCGAGGACCGTGGCGCGGGCCACCAAGATTGTCGGCGGCCTTGGGCGTCCAAACCGGGCGATCTCGATTCTCGCCAGCCGGTTGCCGTCGACGATGCCGGGATCGATCGAGGGCGCGGTCATCGCGAAGAGGGTGCGGCCGTCGGCACCACCCGGCGCGACGGCATACGCAATCTGGCTGGTCTCCACCTCACCGGTGACCTCTCACCTGCTGGTGGCTGGCGAACGGCCCTGAGTTTGTGCGGCCGACGCCTCAGGAGCGAGGCCTAGTGCGAATTCGTGCGGTCTGCTCCGGGACCGGACGTGGGCGCTGCGTGACTGGCTCGCTGATCGAGCAACGGGCTGCGGGACTGACGCGCTGGCACGCGGCGCGCGCCGGGGTGCGCCCGCGGCATACGTACTCTCTACGATGCCTCGACGCGGCTGGGGGTGTGGGCTTAGACCTCGCTCGCTCCTGAGCCCGTGGAGAAAGGCACCGCCATGCGTGCACGCCGATTCCTGACCCTGCTGGTTGCTGTCATCGGCGTCATCGCCGGCCTCTGCCTCACCGCCCCGAGCGCGTCCGCCACCGACCCGGACGGCTGGAATAGCGTCGGGGATGCCGTGATCGCGGCGAGGCCCGAAGTGGACGGCTACCGTGTCGAGATCTCCGCCGACGCCAAGTTCAAGCCGAGCGTGGGGCTCGCCGACACCCCCGACCCGGCAATCTACTGGGGGGACGGGACTTGGGAGAAGGTGAGTGCGCACACCGATGCCTGCGACCATCTCGAGTTCAGCTGCCTGTGGGACACCGACGCCATCCAGGGCGCGCACGTTTATTACAAGTCCGGCAACTACGAGATCACCCTGCGCTATTACACCGGCTTTGCGATCTGGTATGACGCGACGTGGCGGATCACCATCCCCCGGACGACGACCACGATCAAACTCGCGACCAGCGGGCAAGGATTCGGGACCATCGCCTACTCGCCGACACCGGTCAACGGGGGCTCGGTGTGCCCGCCCGACTGCGCTCCGCAATGGCAGGACGCGACCGAGGTGACGCTGACCGCAGTGCCGAAGGTGGGTTCGCGGTTCGCCAAGTTCGAGAGGGTGAACTGCGGTCCCTTCGCCTGCCGGGTCAGCCCGTGCCGGGCCAGCGTGAACCCGTGCAGCATCACCATGCGGCTGGACCCGACCTGGAGTGTGGATCTGCGCATCTGGTTCGACAAGACCGACCTCACCCGGCCGGACATCTTCGCCTACGCGACCACCGGGGATGGTGAGCCGTATGCCGCGGGCAGCTGGACGAGTCAGCCGGTCACGGTCAGCTATCTCTGCGTGGACCAGCACACCGATGCCTCGGGTCTGGAGAGCAACTCGGTCGCCGGCGCGACGATCGACACCGAGGGCGCCGACCAGTCGGTGACCAATAGCGGCTCGTGCGTCGACCATGCCGCCAACGCGGCGCTCCCGGTGACCTTCGGCCCGATCCATATCGATCGCACCCCACCGACGATCACGTATGCCGGTAATGCCGGCACCTACACCGCCGACCAGATGGTCGCGATCACCTGCACCGCGAGCGATCCCCTCTCGGGCGTGGCGTCCTCCACCTGCCAGGACATCACCGGGCCCGCCTACTCCTTCCTGCTCAGCCCGGGTGTCAACACCTTCTCGGCCACGGCGACCGACGTCGCCGGCAACGCGATGGCGGCCCCGGCCAGTACGAATTTCACGGTGACGGTCAATGCTGCCGCGATCGGCTCGGTCATCACCCGCCTGGTGACCAATGACGGTGTCGCCGCTTCGTTGACGGCTGAGTCGAATGCCGTGGCGAGCGCGCCCAACGCCACCGCCAAGGCGGGCAAGCTCAAGGCCTATATCAACCACGTGCGGGCGCAGACCGGCAAGAGCATCACGCCGGATGCGGCAGCGGTGCTCATCACCTTGGCCCAGTCCCTCTAGGTGCCCAGATCTGGGTCGCGGCAGTAGGGTCGATCCGCGGTGGGCATCGTCCGCCCGCCCCCGAGCGGACGGAGATCGACCGTGAAAGAAGCTCGTGACGGGCGCCAGCGGCTATGCCAGCGCACGACATGTCTCTGAGCCTCTGGCCCAGCCGTGACCGGGCACCGGGACAGTGATCAGCGCGACCACGCCCACCGCGATGAGTCGGTGGAGATCGTCGTCGCCGCGGTTGAGCCGGTTGAACGCCCACTGGCCAGCACAGTCAAGCGGGGACTGCTCGGCGCGGCAGTCACCGTGGCGCTCGGCATGGCCTTCGGCGTCGCGGATTCCGACAACTCCGGTGGGTCCGGCGCGGCCGACGACAGCCCCGCTCCCGTGACGCTCATGACCTCCGACGGAAAGCGGTTCACCGTCATCGCGACTCCGGACTAGGCCCGCGCCCTCAACCAATGCCGTCTCGTGCGCGTCACTGTCGAGCGGACATCACGCCGGCTGATCAACCTCGAAGCGGTGGACCCTCGGCCCAGCATGGCTGGCCGACCCCCCGAGGAGTTGCTCGCCGCCATGGAGTCCTCGCTGAAGTCCGGTGACTGGTACGGCTATGCGTTCGCGCGGCTGTCTCTGCCAGCTCCGACGCGCGGATCTCGACCCGGCGACGGGGACCCGCCGGGCGGCATACCGTGGCGGCTCAGCCAGCAGCTCCCCGGCCAGTGGGCGCGCGGTGAGGACACGGTGAGTTTCTTGGAGGACGGGCGGGCAATTCTCGACCGGCCGGCCGGGCGGTTCGAAGGGACGTGGTCAATCGAACCCGACGGACAGCTCGCCACGGACGCCCTCCAAGCGTTCACGATCCCCAACACCTACCGGGCCCGGGTCGAGGGCACGGTGCTGCTCATCCCGCTGCCGATCGGCGCGTGGCGCTACGAACGACTGTCCTGACGTGGTCTCCCCTGCCGACGCGCGCTGGTATGCCGCGCTCGGCGCCTCTCGCGCTCGCCCGCAGGCCTCGACATCAAGTTCTGACGGCAGGCAGCGCGGGGTCTCGGGGGTATCCGCGGCGCGGAGAACGCAGCAGGCAACGCCGGTTCCGTGGTTTACGTGGTGTATGCCAGGGCGATCATCATGCCCGCCTCGCCGTGATAAGCGTTGTGGCAGTGGACCATCCAGTCACCAGGGTTGTCGGCGTCC
This sequence comes from Dermatophilaceae bacterium, assembly GCA_046330995.1. Lineage (GTDB taxonomy): Bacteria > Actinomycetota > Actinomycetes > Actinomycetales > Dermatophilaceae > Nostocoides_A. The sequence goes on along the minus strand of JAXLRS010000003.1, from coordinate 14,183 downwards.
AGGTCGATAGCGACGGCCTGCATGGGGGCGAGAAGGACGGTGTCCTTGCGCAGGCCCGAGGGCAGGGCGAAGGTATGTCCGTGGACGTGCAGGGGGTGGGTCATCATCGACATATTCATCGCGTTGAGCCGTAGGCGCTGCCCTGCTTTGACGGTCAGGGGCTGGTTCTTGCCGTAGGGGGCGCCGTTGATGCCCCACTGGTAGGGCTTCATCGAGCCTTGCAGGGTCAGGTCGAGGGCGGCGTCGGCGGTCTTGGCGGGGAGCTTGGCTGATTCCGCCGGCTGCAGCTGGGAGCCGATCAGAACCTGACCGTCGAGTTCAACCGGGTTCGCGTCCGGTGCCGGCGCGACCCCGCTGCCGGTGCGGATGACCCCAAGGGCCTGGCCGCCGCTGGTCTTGCCGAACGGGCGGGCGACGAGAGGAAAGACGCCGTCGGCAAGGGTGACGATCGCGTCGTAGCGTTCGCCCATCCCCACGTACAGCGCTCCCACCGTCGTCGGCTGCACGGCATACCCGTCGGTGTGGGTGACGGTCAACCGATGGCCACCGAGGGCAAGGCTGAAGATTGTGTCGGAGGCAGCGTTGATGATGCGCAACCGGACCCTCTGACCAGGTCGGGCTGTGAGCACATCGGGGTCGGTTGGTGGTCTGCCGTTGATCAGAAACATCGGATAGGTCACGTCGCCGGCGTCTCCCCACGGCCCGGAACCCATCGACATGCCACCCATCGAGCCGTGGTCCATGCCACCCATCCCCATGCCGTGCGCGGCCGCGCCACCGCCGTCGGCGATGAGTTTGGCCAGGACCTCGTCCGGGGTGGTGCCGGTGCCGTCGATCCAGTCGTCGAGGACGAGCACCCATTCGGCGTCATAGCCACCGGGCTCGCGCGGGTCGTCGATGATCAGGGGCGCGTAGAGGCCGCGGTCGAGTTGGACCCCAACGTGGGGATGGAAGAAGTACGTCCCCGGGTCGGGGGCGGTGAACTCGTAGACGTAACTGCCGCCGGTCTTGACCGGGGCCTGGGTCAGGCCGGGCACGCCGTCGGCGGCGTTGCGAAGACGTATGCCGTGCCAGTGGATCGTGCTCTCCGCCGGGAGCTGGTTGTCGAGGGTGAGGCGCAGGAAGTCGCCGGCGGTGGCGCGGATCACCGGGCCGGGGGTGGCGCCGTTGTAGGCCCACGTGGCGACGGTGCGTCCGCCCAGGTCGAGACTGACGGGTTTGGCCGTGAGCGTCTTCTCCACGACCCGTTGGCCCGGCGACGGGGTGACCGGGGAGGGTGGGCCGAAGCTGCGTGACGGCATACGGGCCATGCCATCCGTGGACGAGGTGCACGCGGTCACAGCAGCGGTTGACGCCACGCCCAGCCCGGCCAGGAGGACGTTGCGGCGAGAGAGCAAAGGGGAAGTCATGGTGCCTACTCATTCTCGCAGGTGTAAGGCTCGCTATGCCGATGTGCTGGACAGGTCACAACGACCGCGACGAAGTGGGCGTCCTTGCAGAAAGTGGCGGATGACGACAAGCTCCGCGGGCACGTTCAAGCGGCACGAGGAGGGCTCGGTCATGCTGCCGCTGCTCGTCCTTCGACGGATGGACGCGATGCTCGCCTCTGGAATACTTACACCGGTGAAAGTTTCCACATCGTGCCCTAGTGTGTCTTTGTGGACATTGAACTGTTCCAGAACAGTCCGACCGGCACCCTGGTGCCAATCTCGGGCCGGGATGGCACGCGCGAGTGGGAGCACGTCGCCTTCCTTCCCCACCCCTTGAGTGCCGCCGGACCGGACCTGACACCCACGGCATACCGGGCTGTCGCCGAGGCGAGGGCAGCGCTCGGCCGCCTCGACGCCACCGCCGAACGGCTCCCCAACCCGCGGCTCTTCCGTCACGTCTTCCTCCGCATCGAAGCCCAAGCGACGTCAGCACTCGAAGGCACGTACGAGCCCCTGCTCAAGGTCTTGGGCAGTGAGCCCAAAGAACCGTCATCCACGGCCATGACTGAAGTGCTCAACTACCTCACGGTCGCCGAAGATGCGTTTGCCTGGAGCGAGGCCGGCCGACCATGGTCCGTGAGCGCCTTCAGTGAACTGCACCGACAACTCATGCTCGGCACTCCCGCGGAGCGCGACTACTACGGCGTCCGCCCCATCCAGGTGGTGATCGGTCGCCGCGAGGCGGTGTCTCCGACCGAGATCCCCATCCGGGCGGCACGCTACGTGCCGCCTCCCCCCGGAGATGACCTTCGCGCCCGCTTCTCTGATCTCTTGGACTGGGCCGCGATCGATCACCAGGACGTCGATCCCGTCGTCGCCGCCGCCATGACGCACTACACCTTTGAGGCCCTCCACCCCTTCCATGACGGGAACGGCCGGTTGGGGCGACTGTTCGTCGTTCTGCAGCTCCATCACCTCGGCGTCCTCGCCGAGCCGTCGATCACGGTCTCGCCCTGGTTCGAAGCCCGGCGCCAGCGTTACTACGACGCGCTCCTCGGCGTTTCAACGTGCGGCGACTGGTCCACCTGGGTGGAAGTCTTCGCAGAGGGCCTCGCAGCCTCAGCGCTTCACGCACGAGAACGCATGCTGGCTTTGACCGAGGTGCAACACGACCTGAAGGCCGTCGTGCAGGAGTCGCACCTTCGCACCGCAAATGCCCGTCTCCTCGTCGACCTCGCGGTGGCGAGTCCCACCTTCACGGTGCGTCAGGCGGCCGAACACCTCGGAATCCAACGGCCCGGAGCGAAGAAGCTTGTCGACTCCTTGGTGGACCTTGGCGTGCTGGCGCCCTACGGCGACCGGATCTACGACCGTCGCTTCCACGCGCCGCGGGTCCTGCAGGCGATTCTGGGGTGACCGATTCTGGGGGTGACCGACCGACGAGTCCTGCCCTCTGCCGCCCCGGTACCCGATCCCTTGGGAGGATGACCGCGTGAGCATCACTCAGGAGTCGGCGTTCGAGGCGAACATCGAGGCGCACCAGCTGGGGTACGGCTGGCAGTCACTGGTGACCGCGGCATACGACCGCAAGTCTGGGGTCCTCGGCGACGACGCCATTACCTTCGTGCAGGAGTCGCAGCCGATGCAGTGGGGGCAGTTTGTCACTTGCGTCAGGGTGGCGAGTTGGCGGCGCGCGGCAAGGTTTTCAACATCGTGGTCGACATTCTCGACCACCGAAGCTAGCGTCGGGTGATGGCTCTTGCACTCGTCACCGGCGCGTCCTCGGGGATCGGACTCCAGCTCGCGGGCCAACTCGCCGAACGCGGTTATGACATCGTCGGCGTCGGCGCCAGCTCACGGGTCACCGAGCTCGGGTCGATCATCAACAGCGTCGAGGTCATCCCCGTGCAGGCGGACCTCACGACACCCGAGGGTATCGAGCACGTGTGGGCGGCTGTCGAAGCGACCGGCCGGCCGCTCGATGTCGCTTGCCTCAACGCGGGACGCAGTCTGGGTGGCGCGTTCCTCGACACCGATCTTGAGGACGAGCTATCCATGCTCGCGCTCAACGTCACCAGTCAGGTGCGGTTGGCCAAGCACGTCGTACGGCACATGGCCGAACGCCATAGCGGTCACATCCTCATCACGTCGTCCTGCTCGGCGCTGACGCCCACCCCGTACGAGTCGATCTATGGCCCGACTCGTAGCTTCATGCTGAGCTTCGCCGAAGGCTTGCGGGAGGAACTGAAAGAGCATGGCGTTGTGGTCACGGCGCTCCTGCCAGGGGCGACCGCAACCGACTTCCACCACACGGCAGGAATGGACAACACGATCTTCGGGTCGAACGACTGGAAGAACGACCCCGCGGTGGTGGCGCGTCAGGGACTCGACGCGCTCTTTGCCGACGAGGACCACGTGGTCGGCGGCGACCAGGCGACGAAGGACGATGCGGCGCTCAATCGCACCCTGAGTGACCCGGTGAAGGCGACGAAGTTCGCGAAGTCGAGTCGTCCCAAGGCATAGCCGGATGCATCACCATGGCGCTCGGGCCTGAGCGTCGAGCAGTTTTCACGCGCATTGTCCTGTCAGGGCTGGGTGATCGTTGATGCCTGGTCCTGGTACAGCCTGTTGTGCAGGAGTTCGCCGTCGGGTGGGACGAAGGCTGACCGCGCCTGCTCCTCCCCGGTGAGGTGCCAGAGGAACCACGCGGTCATGTAGCCGTCTCCAGCGGTGAGCATCTGGCCGTGGTCGGCATGGGTCCGGCGGGCCATCACCTTCGGTGTGGTCGCGGGGATCTGGTCGTAGATCTCCTTGAGTTGAGCGCCGGAGACGACGAGATTCTCGTCCCCCTGGCCGGTCGAGGACAGCAGCAGGGTCGGCACCGTCACGCGCTCGGCGGTGTAATCCCAGCCCAGGTTGTGGGCGAGGTGGAGATTGGTCGGGCTCGCGGCATACGCGGCCTTGAAAGTGACCCCGGTGACGTTCTTGTCCGCGAGGGTGCTGAACACCCCGACCCCACCCTGGGAGTGGCCTGCCAGGCCAACGCGGGTCAGGTCGATGCGCCCCTTCAATGGGTTGTCCTCCCACCCCTGGGGCGTCGTTCCTGCCTGGATGCTCTGGAGCAGGCGGATCGACGCGGCCTGGGAGAGCCCACTCCAGGAGTATTCGTCGTCGGTGCCGACCACGAGGAAACCCCAAGAAGCAAGGCGCTCGAACCACGCGGCATACTTCTCGGCCTTCACTCCCGTGCCATTGGCGACGAGGACCACCGGCAACGTTGCGCTCGAGGGCAGGTCAGTCGGGAACCAGAGCCGGTAGGGCGAGAAGGACTGGAACTGGCCGACCGTGCGACCGATGACCGGATGCGGCCCGGTGGCGAGGTAGCGGGCCTCCAGAGTGCCGCCGGTGGTCACCTTCGTCTGGTAGCCGGCGGCGACGACGGGCCGCATGGACAGCCACAACCCACCCAACGGGACGAGGCCCACGACTATCGCCAACACAGCCGCAGCCTGCTTCCAGCGCTTGGCGGGCCACCACCGCCGTCGCCTCGGCTCCGCGGAGGCGCCTTCTGTTGTCCGTGAAGTGCCGGTCAGGTCGTCGTCAGCCATCGACTGTCATCCCAGGGGTGCGTAGGTGAGCCGCCACCGATGGCCATCCCATCGACCGGGTAGCCGCGCTTGTGGGCCGCCTTGACCATCGCGTCGACGCCGCGCTTGATCTCGTCGGTCATGAGCGTGACGGTCACGTCACCGGTTAGCGCGTTGCCGGATAGACGGTGACTTTGGCCGAATGTCCGGAGGCCAGCTTGGCGTCGCAGGTGTGAAGGGGCGCATCCAGAGCCTCAGCCAGCGCCAGATAGACCGCGTCGTATGCCGTGAACTGACGGCGCAGCTCCCAGACTCGCCCGGCGATGGGTTCGATCCCGTGGCGGACGATGCCGAAGGAGAAGTGTTCGATCCTTGCCTCCTCGGCGCGTGCCGGTGAGAGCTTTCGACCCAGGACAAGCCCTCGGACCACCGAGAGGACCTCGACATCGAGGAGGTGAGGAGCATGCACCTCGCCCGTGAGGACGTCCAAGAGCCGTGCATCGACATCGCGTCCCACCAACGCTTCGACCATGGCCGACGCATCGACGATGATCAACGGCGACCTTCCTCCAACTCCTTCACGATGTCAGCGGTCGAGGGGCCATCAGATCTGTCGGACGCTCGGAGCCTGGCCACGATCTCCTGGTTCGACGGGCGGGCCGCGAGCTTGGCCAGTTCAGCTGCCACGTACGCCGACAGGGACTTGCCCTCATCGGCGGCGCGCCGCTTCAGCACCCCAGTCACCTCCTCGGGAACATCTCGGACATAGATCGTGGTCACCCTGAGATGCTAGCACTCTGCTAGCGACTCCCGGGGCCTCCATGTGGCGGCCATACCGCTCGCCCGTGCTTGTATCGGCGACACTCACGACGCGCTGGGGAGGTCAGGGAGATCCCACCACCCGACGTCATGTCGGAGCCATGACGTTCGTCGAGCAAGGCAAGGGCAAGGGCAAGGGCAAGGGGCAAGATCGTCGTCACCCGCCAGCTTCCGTCAGACCCGACCAAGGCGTCCTGATCTTGGCCCAACTGAGGCGACTGGAGGTCGCCGTCGGATCAGACACGGCCGGGGTGCGCCAGGCGCTGCAGAACCTACCGGGCCACGGGCTTGCCAGTGGGCACCCCGCGGTTGGTGAAGGCGGGTACGTCGGCCTCGAGATCCCATGCTCCGACCCTGGCCAACGACTGCTTCATCCACGGCGGCACCTGGTCTGGGCGGCGCGGATAGTCGATCAGGTCGGACACGAACGTCCCGGGCATTCGCAGCGCTTCCGTCAGCGGTTCTGTCTCGGTGTCCACGACGACGACGGCACCTTCCCCGGCGGTGAACTCGACAGTCAACCGGAACCACGGCTCCCCCCTGGCCCCGAACTCATCGCGCAGGTCGAACAATGCCGACAGGTAATCTCGCGCCGCGGACGAAGGAAACGGACCTCCGTCGGCCACGAACGAGACGTGATCGATCCGGCGTCCCATGGCCTCGTGGGTCACCGCCGCCGTGGTCAAACCGAGCCGGATGCAGGCCTGGGCGAACAGGTCTGCGATCTCAGCCGTGGTCACGATTTCTCCACCAGATGGTCGGGCGGGCGCGAGCCCGCGGCAGATCCCTAAGCCCCGGTTTTCGGGATGTAGTGCACGTTTCCACAAGTCATGATCGGTCAAAGCCGGGCTGCTTGTGAAGACCATTGGCGGCTCCGGGCCTCCGGCTGCCACCGCTACGCGCCGCGGCCGGTTCCAACTCGGGAATCACCGGTAGAACGTCTTCGAAAGGACTCTTCGTGGTCCAGCAGGATGAGCGTCGGCCGCGGGTGATCGACATCCCAAACGCACGCGGCAGGGGGACCCTACTGGCGCAGACCGTGGAGGGCGGCTTTCCGGACGATGGCGGAGAGGTCGCTGACTGCGCGGCTCTCAAGTTTCCAGCGCTGCCAGTAGAGGGTCTGGTCGACGAAGGCCGTCGGGTGCGCCCGCACGACCGAGCCTTCAGCCTGCAGGACGGCATAGTCCTTCTCGGACAACGTGCCCCAACCCAACCCGGTACTGACCGCGGACAGATAGGCACTCGCGGACGGCACGTAGTGAGCTGGTGGTTCGCCCGCCGCTTGGGCCGACCTGCGCATCCGCAGGTCGAGGTCGTCTGCACGGGACCACCGGATTACCGGCATCCGGCCGAGCCCACCACGGTGGCGAGCGATGAGCTCAGGCGTCGCCGCAGGGACGTAGCGCAGCCGTCCGAGCCTGGTCGACACGCAGCCCGGAGCGGGTCTGGCCGCCGTGCACACGGCGGCCATGACAGCGCCCTGCGCCAAGAGCTCGATCGACGCGTCCTCATCCGCGGCGCGCAGGTCGAGCAGGATGGCGCCGTGGGCGTTGACTCCCTCGATGACCGCGTGGAACCACGTGTCCAGCGAGTCGTTGTTGACGGCGATCGCCATGGTGTGAGGCGCAGCCGCAGCGCCGCCGACGTCCTCGAGGACCTCGCGCTGGAGCACGACGAGCTGACGAGCAAGGGTGAGCACGGCATACCCCGCAGGAGTCGGGACCACCGGCTTGGTGCGTTGGACGAGGACCTGACCCACGGTGCGCTCCAAGGCGGCGATGCGCTGGCTCATCGCCGAAGGGCTGACGTGCAGTGCTGCCGCCGCCCGCTCGAAAGACCCTGCGTCGCAGACGGCGACGAGCGCCTCGAGTTGGAAGGGCGAGAGCATGACGATGAAGGATACCTTCACCAGGAAGCATTCTTTACGCTGGACCTGAATCGCTGGCATTCCTATTTTTCGGGGTATGCCGAGCGATCGCCTTCTCCCCTTCGTCGCGGTGGCGATCGCGTTCAACGTCGCTCCCGGGCCGGACATCGCACTCGTCGTACGCCAAACTCTGGCCTACGGGCGGCGGCGCGGCGTGCAGGTCGCGTGGGGGGCGGCGCTCGGCTCGTTGGCGTGGGGAGCGGCTGCCGTCGGAGGTCTGGTCGGCGTCCTCACCCGTGCGCCGGGGCTCTACGGCACGCTCACCCACGCCGGCGCGGCATACCTGGTCTGGCTGGGCGTCCAGTCGATCCGCTCCGGCTCCACCATCCCCGACCTGCAGTCGGGCGAGCTCGAGGAGAGCACGCGTGCCGGCTTCTTGGTCGGGCTCGGAGCGGATCTGCTCAACCCCAAGGTCGGCGCGTTCTACCTCACCCTGCTGCCCCAGTTCGTGCCCCACGATGCGAGTCCGAATTGGGCATCGCTGCTCATCATCGTCGAAGTGACGGTGGCGCTGATCGCGCTCACCGGGTTCGCGCTGCTCGCTGCTCGACTGGCGCCGCTGCTGCGGCAGCCTCGGCTCGCGCTGCTCGTCGATCGCGGCCTCGGGGTCACCCTCGTGGGACTCGGCGTGCACGCCATCGCGCTTTGACCGCTCCTCGGAGGAAGTGGAAGCCCCAGGACACAGAGGGCGTCGCGGTACATCCAACCTTGGGGCTAGCGACCCCGGCCGCCTTCATGGGGTTGTCCCATGGCGCGGTCACGCAGGAGTGACCGGGCCGTCCGCCTTGGCATGGGGAGCGACGGTCCGGGCCCCGGCATACGCGGGGGCTCGCAAGAGACGCACCCACGTCGGCGGGGTGAGGCCCTCGGGGTGGTTGCCGAGCGCGTCGAATCGGATCGGCTCGTCCGTGTCGCCAGCGGCCGGCTTGAGGGTGAGCAGGCCGACGGGGTGCCACGAGCCGCGGGCACTCGCGCGCGACAGCGCGAACTCGTGGTCGGAGGCAGGGACCAGGCGCAGGATCATCGACCCGCTCGCGCACGTCATCGGGAGCATCGTCGTCAGGGGGCCGGCGTCGATCCGGCGCCGCACCTGGAGGGCGAAACGCCCCACGCCGGAGTCGCCGGTTGAGGCGAAGAGGAGGTCGGTGGGGGCATCGTCCGCACCGATCCGGATCGCGATGCCGAAGACGTCGCGGCCCTCTGGGCCGTCGGTGGTGGCCCGGGACAGGCGGACCCGCACCGCGTGGCTGCCCGGGTCGTCGATGAGCGGCACACCCGTTGTGGAGGGTTCCGTGACGGTGAGCGTTCCTTGGTGAACGACACCCGTGGCGTGCAGCGGCTTGTCCCGGCGAACGGCGGCGTAGGCCGTGAGGCCGGTGGCGAGGGCGGCGCCAGCGGTAGCGCCCACGGCGTCGCGGGCGAGGGCGGCTGCGCGGGGGAAGGGGTCCACACACCTACCGTAGGCCTCAGCGGTCGTGAGCCGGATGTCCTTGGTGTCCGCGATGCTCTGGGCATAAATGGGACAGACTGCTGGACCGGCGACGTGCGCTACCGCTACCGCGTGGCAGCCCTTATGACGTCACCCACCCCGTCGAGCGCCACCGGGTAAGGCAGGACCGCGAAACGCGAAACCTGGGCCTCCGACAGTTCTGCCGCCGTGGCCGACGACGGCCTGGCGTTGATCTTTGTCGACTTGCAGCGAAGACTGCATGATCACGTGCGGTCTACATTGCATCGACGGTGTCGTCCCGCGGGGTCGTGCAACGTTGCCCCTTGACCCTCGGGTGAGGCCACGTGCCGAACGCGCACGAGCCGGATTCTTCAATGAGGACAAGGCCTCGCGTCAGAGTTGCCGGGCCATGTCCAGGCAAAGCTGAGCAGCTCGGCGTGGCCGAGATTCCACCACCGCCTTCGGGGCAGTTTGCACAAACGTGGCTCGCCAAATGATCCGACGACCTTCGACGACATGCCCGCGTCAGAAGCCGGCTGCCACGGCTAGTCCGACCGTGACCAAAACCCCGCCCGAGGTGTAGCCCAGACGCCGTCGCGCCCGCGCAGAGGCGAACAGGCTCCGACCCCGGACGACGAGCGAGGTGAAGACCACGTACCACACGAATGTCGTGGCTCCCCAGACCAACCCGAGGAGCACGGTCTCCCGGAACACGTGAGCCGGGTCGGACACGAATTGCGGGAGCAGTGCCACCGCGAAGACTCCGGCCTTGGGGTTGCCCAGGTTGACCATGAGGCCGGCCGTGACGTCGCGCAGCGCTCCACGCGAGGGCAGTGGTATCACTGCGCGCTCGCCGCCACGTTCGTCGTCTCGCGCGGCCACCACGGTGCGAATCCCGAGGACGACGAGGACGACACCTCCCAGGACGCGCAGGGCGGTGAAGGCGGTCGGGTTGCTGAGCACGACAGTCGACAGGCCTGCCGCGGCGAGCGTCGACCACGTGAGAAGGCCTATGGCGGTGCCCAGGGCCGATGCCAACGCCTGCCTGCGTCCACCCTCCAGTGCCTGCTTGGTCATGAGGGCTTGGCCCACCCCCGGGAGCATGGCGAGGAGGAAGGTCGTGGCGACAAAGGAAGCGAGGTGCGTCATCACGAAGTCAGGATGCGCCAGACAGGCCATGTCAGAGAAGTAATGGAAGTTCCGGAAAGCCTTAAGATTTCTACATGCTCGAACCCGAGTCGCTGAGGCTCTTGCACCTCATCGGCACGCATGGCTCGCTGTCTGCTGCCGCCGACGAATTGGGCGTGACCCCGGCCGCGGTCTCCCAGCAGGTGGCGCGCCTCGAACGCGAACTGGACCTCAGCCTGGTCGTGCGTGGCCCCCGGGGCGCCCGTCTCACACCGCCCGGAGCCGAGTTGGCGCGCCATGGCCAGCGCGTCGATGAAGAGGTGCACCGCGCCTCAGCTGCCCTCGAGGGGCTGCGCGGGCGCTCACGGGCACGTTTGCGGATCGGCGCCATCCACGCTGCGGCGCTGCACCTCCTGCCTCCGGCGCTCACCGCCCTCCATCACCGGCATCCAGCGGCGGAGGTCTCAGTCGCCGACCTGCTCTCGGTCGACGCCCTCCCCGCCGTCGAGCAGGACCGTGTCGATGTCGCGGTCATGGCCCTCTGGGACGAGCAGCCGGACTGGCCGCCGGGCGTGACCGGACATGACCTGCTCGTCGATCCGATGATGCTCATCCTTCCGGATGATCACCGACTCGTCCGCAACCAGCCCGGCGCCCGAACCCTCGCCCTCTCACGCCTGGCCGACGAACCGTGGGTCGTCATCTCCAGCGGCATGGCCGCGAGGGCCCAGTTCGATCGAGCCGTCGCGAAGGCCGGGTTCACCCCGACGATCCGGTCGGAGACCGAGTCCTATGACATCGCCCAAGCCCTCGTCGGCACCGGCTACGGCGTTGCGATGATCAGCCGCCTGGCGCACACCCACCTCGCGGGCACCGCTGCCCGCCAACTCCAGCCTGCCCTCTCGCGGAGGATCGTCGCAGTTGCCCGATCGGACTCCAGCCTGACGCCCCTCGTTGCCGTCGTCCTCGGACTCCTACGCGACGTCTGTGCGGAACTCACGGCGTCCTGGGCCTTCGAGGGGGCCTGACGTCTCAGCGCACCTCTACAGCCGCAAGATGTGGCTCCAGCCTGCAAGCACTGCCGGCCGAACGTCTTAGCAAGATTAGGAGTCTTTTTCAGATCTCGATAAAGCAGCCTAAATCGAGTAACGTCGGGCTGTGGACCCAGTAACCAACCCCTACACCCCCAACGCTGGAGCCGAGCCCCAGGCACTCATCGGCCGCGATGACCAGTTGGCGAGCTTCGAGCTCCTGCTGCGGCGCATCGACAGGGGCATGACCGAGCAATCAATGATCGTGAGCGGTCTACGTGGAGTCGGTAAGACCGTCCTCCTCGGGCGATTTCGGACCAAGGCTCTGGAGTCGGGCTGGGTCGTTGTCGAGCTGGAGGTCTCCAAGCACGACGATGATCAGTTCCGCCGAGACATGTCGGCCCGTCTGCGGACCGCTTTGTTCCAGTTGTCACCGAGGGCCAAGTGGAGCGAACGGATGCGCCACGCCGCTGCCGTTCTGAAGGCCTTCACCATCCACCTCGATCCAGTGGGCGGTGTCACAGCGGGCATCGACATCGAGGCGGCCGAGGGACTTGCCGACCACGGTGACCTGGGCCTGGACCTCACGGACGTTCTCGTCGCGATTGGCGAGGCGGCCAAGGATGGCGGTCGCGGGGTCGTGCTCCTGTTCGACGAGATCCAGTTCCTCTCCTCGCGCCAGCTCGAGTCGGTGATCCAGGCGCTCCATAAACTGGTCCAACGGAAGTTGCCGGTCACCCTCGTCGGTGCCGGCCTCCCTCAGATCGCCGAACTCGCCGGGGACGCGAAGTCGTATGCGGAAAGGCTCTTCACGTTCCCGAGCATCGGGGATCTGGACGACCACGACGCCCGCGCCGCCCTCGAGGAGCCCGCAGCGGCGGAGGGGGTTGTGTATTCCAAGGAGGCGCTCGATCAAGCCGTCGCGATCACCGGTGGCTATCCGTACTTCATCCAGGAACTCGGGTATGCCGCGTGGGGCCTGGCCGTCGGGCCCACCATCACCGGCGAGGACATCGAGAACACCATTCCCGTTTACGAGTCGAAGCTCGATTCCTCCTTCTTCCGCGTTCGCCTCGATCGGGCGACCGAGCTCCAGCGGGCCTACCTCCGAGCGATGGCCGAGCTCGGCCCAGGGCCCCAGAAGGCCGCAGACGTCGCCGCCCTCCTGGGACGCACGTCACCCCAGATCGCTCCTGTTCGCGCCGAGCTGATCAACATGGGGCTGCTCTACACACCCGAGCACGGGTACGCCGCTTTCACCGTGCCCCACTTCGACCTCTTCATGAAGCGAGCCATGCCGATCCTGGATGTCCCCGAACCCCGGCGGCGGAACAAGGGACAGTCGTGAGCGACCGGCTTGAGCTCGTGTGGCCGGGCAAGGACAAGTTCCTCCTGGTGCCGAAGGACAGCGATGGCAAGCCCGTCTGGGTCGATCGGGATCACCCGGCGGCGTCCGAGGTGCGACTAGCGGACTTCACTGGTGTCGTGGGCGATGTTCCAGAGGACCCGTATGCCGCCAACCTCCTCTTCACGGGCGACTCCCTCGACGTGCTCCGAATCTTGTGCGAGGTGCCGGAGTACCGGTCGATCTATCGGGGCAAGGTCAAGCTCGTCTACATCGACCCGCCGTTCAACACCGGGCAAGCGTTCGAGCACTACGACGACTGGATGGAGCACTCGACCTGGTTGTCCTTCATGCGGGAGCGGCTCCTGCTGATCCGCGATTTGCTCGCCCCGGACGGTTCGGTGTGGGTCCACCTCGATGATGCCGAGCAGCACCGGATGCGCCTACTGATGGACGAGGTCTTCGGGGAGGGTGCCTTCGTCGCCAGCGTTGCCTGGAGGGCCAACGACAGCAGCAGCAACAACGCTAGGGGGTTCGCGAAGGATCACAACCCGCTCGTGGTTTACGGTCGCAATCGTCGGTGGCGCCCTAGCCGCCTACGAGATGAAGGAAAGAGCGGACACTACACCAATCCCAACAACGATCCTCGCGGCCCGTGGTATGACGGGCGCGACGTTCAGAATCCGAAGATCCGCCCGAATCTGCAGTTCGACATCGTGGCGCCCAACGGGAATGTCATTCAACATCCCCGAAACGGCTGGCGCTGGTCGAGAGAGACCATGGACGCCATGTTCCTCACGGGTGAGTTGCGCTTCAACGATGCCCAAACCGTCGTGAAGCGAATCGCCTACCTTTGGGAGCAGGAGGGACTCCCTCCGTCGGATATCTGGTGTGACGTTCTCGCGACTGGAAGTTCACGGGGAGCGAAGAACCACCTCAAGGCCCTTTTCCCAAGAATGCTAACCCCGGAGCTGTTTGATACTCCAAAGCCCGAGCATCTCTTGCGGCGGATCTTGGAGTTGGCCTCCGGGGAGGGAGACATCGTCATCGACTGCTTTGCCGGATCAGCAACGACAGCCGCGGTCGCGCAAAAGCTGGGTCGTCGTTGGGTGACCTCGGAGATTTTGGCGTCGACGGTGGAGCAGTTCACCCTCCCTCGCCTCACCAAGGTGGTCGCTGGTGAAGATCCCGGCGGGATCACAAAGGCTGTCGACTGGAATGGCGGCGGCGGCTTCCGGACGGTGACGGTGGGCCCGTCGATGTACGAGGACACCCCCTTCGGGGTGCTGCTGGCCGAGTGGGCGACGAATGGCCGGTTCGCTCGGGCGGTGGCCGGTCAGCTCGGGTTCGAGTGGCAGCCTGATGCCGCCCCTCTGTGCGGTGCGCGCGGCCGGATGCGACTGGCGGTCGTCGACGGGGCGGTCGGAACCGAAGAGATCCGTCAGATCGTCGGCGCGCTCGGCGAG